>NZ_CP133089.1:0-1213915 GCF_030908405.1 Aminobacterium sp. MB27-C1
TCGTTCTTCAACTGGAATACTCTCTCTGTAGCAAGTTCAGAAGTATAATTTGCCGTGTTGTACCAGAGAGAGCCCGACTTGTTAGCGCCGTAATAAGATACTTATTTTTTACGAGAAAGAAGGTGCTGTGGGCTCCTTCTACGATTTCTCCTTCTGGACAATACAAAATTTCATAAGCTCCTTTGACATTCTTTTTGCCCAGTGAAAGAAAGCATATAATTTATGCTCTTTGTGCTTGGAAGGTACCGCTCTGCATTTATGGGGTGGAGCATGACTCCTTTTTATATAGATATCTGGATTAGGCTTTTGTACAGCTTCAAAAACTACAAAAAATCTTGGTTCATTGATGAAAGATGGTTTTCACCGAGAGGAGTCTCCACCAGTAATATAGGGACGAATCATTGTTTCGCATCCCATTTTTTGAATTCCTTCACGAATAATGCGAGCAATGTTCTCTAGGGTAGGGGGCATGACTATAGACGAAGAAACAGCCGATCCTTCAAGACGTTTAAAGATGAGGAGTCAACATGAGTGGCTTTCTTGAGTGAGTGCATATTGTCTCGAATACTCCAACGCCTCGCTGGATAATTAAATCAGTTACAGGAAGTTGAGCTTCATTGAGGGGTAAAAATTTCCCGTCGAGTAATAACAAAGATTCATACAATTGTCACCTCTTTCGATCTCTGACGCCGTTTGCCATTATAACGTGGAAGATTGTATGTTGCATCTCTTTTTGAAAGCCATGAGAAATGGTATTATTAATATATATGTGCAAGCAAAAGGGGAAGGGGGCGGCCTGCTTTTTTTTCTTCGAAGGCGGCAAAAAAACAAGCAATAGAGCTGCATATTTTAGGATAAAGATAAGGCAGAGTCCTTTTTATTTCGCTTATCTTAGGGGTATTATTTTACCTTCCTACAGGAGCCTATGCTCAAGAACGCTTGGATTCTTCTTCTTCATTCTTATCATAAAGGTTTCCCGTGGAGCGATGGAATAAGCAGAGGAGTATTAAATACTTTTCTTCAAAGTGACATAAACACTAGAGTTTTCATTGAGTATCTTGATGCCAAAAGATCTAGTCCTAAGCGGTATACATTCTTTCTGGAAAACACTCTTCGTTTAAAGTACCAAAAGAGAACTCCAGATGTTGTGATTTGTAGCGATGATGATGCCTACACTTTTTATGCGTCATGCTGGGCAGGCGAATTTTCCCTCATGTCCCTGTTGTATTTTTGCGGGGTGAACAGCAGAGATTCTCTGCCAGTGGAAATAGATAGTCTTACAGCACTGGAGTTATAGAAAAATTGGATATCAAGGGACGATGAATCTTGCCTTAAAAATGTTCCCTTCTACAGAAAATGTTGCTGTTATTTGCGGATTTATCATCAACAGGAATGTGGGTTATAAATCAGCTACGAGAAGAAATGAGATTTTTAAAGATAAAATTAATGCCAAATTGATTTAATTGGATTGCCTCTCCACGAAAGTTTAGCCACGGAGCTTCAAAAACTTCCGCCTCAAACAATTATTTTCCTATTAATATACTTTCAAGATGGTGAAAGGACATTTTTTCCCCACCGATGAAACGATTGCTTTATACAAAAAGAGACTTCTTTCCCGATCTTTTCCGTGTGGGAAATGATGGTTGGAAATGGAGCCATTGGTGGGAGTGTCTTGCGGAGCAGAACATCACGGAAGCAAGCAAGCAGCGGAGCTTGCCATAGAAATACTTAAAGGTAAGGCACCGGCATCTATTCCAATAGGGGAGGATATCCCTGTCTTTATGGCTAATTATTCGGAACTTCGGCAACAATGTGATTTCTATTCGTAGTTTTGCCAAGAAAGACACTTCTGCTTGGTGAACTGGTGAAACTTTTTTATCGGTATAGTATGAATCATAGGTATAAATATTGCCATAATAATTATTCTTGCAATGCTGGTTCCAGCTCTTCATTTTAATGATAAGTTGCTTAAAAAAGAAATATCAGAATTACGAAAAGAGACAGAGCATTTAAGAAAAACTTTTTGAAAAACTCATACCCCCACGGAACTGAATCCTTACAAATGCTTTAAAGGTGAGATTCTGCGGGCTAATCGTGCGCTTCCTTCGAATGGCTTTGCAGCTATGCGTCGAGATGAAGTTAAAGGTAAAGAAATTGACTTCCTTTTGACAAAAAGGAGGGACATTACAACAACACGCCCAAAATCTTACACGCATAACGACATTGGGGGGCGTTATATCGGAAAATGAAACATCAAGAGTATGTAAAGATGGAAATGTTATCCCAGTATCAATTTCAGGTTTTCCCTTAATGATAAACGGGGTATATCGTGGTAGTTACGGTATCTACACTGATATTTCCTCTCGTAAAGAAATGAAAATATTATCCGTAAGCACTTAAAGTCCGAAGAAATCATTTCCTCCTTTTCAGCTCAACTTGTTAAAGGACAAGAGGTCGAAAATGTTATTTATACATCTCTTCATGAATTGAGACTTTTTTAAATGCCCGATATATGGCTATATTTCTCTTTAGCGGAAGCGAATATGAAGACGGAAGAGCATATGTCAGGCACGAGAGAGAGAAAGAAAAAGATAGCTTTTTTACACTCTCTTTTGATGAGACGGAACCTTTGCGGCGAACATTGAAGTCTCAGCCTTTCCTTTCTTTGGATGATAGTCCCTTTACTTGGAACACCTCAGAGAAGAATGCAATTCTATTGCCTCGTAAGAATGAAACGATGGTTCTTTTTCCTCTTTTAAAAGAAGGGATCACTGCTGGTTGTATCTGTAGCGTTTTTGTGCGGAATAATGAAAATGAACATATTATTGAGGGGCTTTTAGGAATTTATTCTCATTTGTTGAGTTCTGCTTTTTTACGCAATGAAACAGAAAAGGTGCTTAAAAAAAATATACAGCTACTATCGAAAACATTTGAAGAGACATTCCACTTAATGAGCCGATTACTTGAAATAAAAGGATCCCTACACAGCAGATCATCAGCAAAAAGTTGCCTTGCTTGCAAGAAGGATTGCCGAAAAAATGAATCTTACAGAAGAGCAAATAACAGCTGTTTATTACGCAGCCCTTGTTCATGATATAGGTAAAATCCCTATCCCCTCCTCAATTTTGAGCAAACCTGGACGTCTTAACGAGGCAGAATTTACCATTATTCAAAATCACGTAAATTTGGGGACAAATATCCTTTCTGCTATTGATTTTCCATGGCCCATTGCTGATATAGTGAGGCAAACATCATGAACATATAGATGGAACTGGGTATCCCCGTAGGTTGAAAGGCGATGAGATTTCTATTGAAGCCAGAATAATCTGTGTAGCAGATGTTGTAGAAGCCATGTCTTCTTTTCGTCCCTATCGACCGGCACTGGGCATTGAGGAAGCTTTGGAAGAAATACAGAAAAAACGGAATATATGGTTTGATAGTAGAGTTGTAGATGCATGTCTTTCAATTTTGAAGAAACAAATGAGTTTTTTGGGATAAAATATAAAAAGATATTCAATAATATATAAAGTAGAGCAATAGTGAGAGTAGGCAAAATTATAATCAAGGGAGGTCGTTTTATGGCATTCCAAGTGTTAGCCATCAATCCTGGATCCACAAGCACGAAGGTTGCCTGGTTTCATGATGATGAGGAACAGTGGAGAGAAACGGTTCGGCATGATCCTGACGAGTTGGCACACTTTGAAGCCATAGCGGATCAATTTGAATTTCGCCTTGCCACAATTGAAAGAGCGGCTTTTTCTCATGGTTCTTCTTTGATAAACTTAGTGCAGTTGTTGGGCGAGGAGGTCTTGTTGATCCTATTCCTGGTGGGACTTTTGCCGTTGATGATACATTATTGAAACGTCTAAAGTAGGTAAACCTTGGGAACACGCATCGAATCTTGGCGGCATCATCGCTGATGCCATTGCCCGACCTCGTCATATTCCTGCCTTTATTGTCGACCCTGTCGCTGTTGACGAAAATGAACGATATCGCTCGTATCACGGGTTTCCCTGAGCTTCCTAAAGTTTCGCTAGCCCATGCCCTTAATATCAAGGCGACAGTTCGTCGTGCTGCTAAAGATCTTGGGCGAGAATGGAATAAGTTAAATGTTGTAGTTGCGCATATAGGAGGTGGGTCAACTGTTTGTGCTCATTGTCAGGGGCGAATGGTCGATCTTAACAGCGGAAATGATTTCGGTCCCTTTTCACCAGAAAGGGCTGGAGGCTTGCCTGCCGGAGATTTAGCCAGGCTTTGTTTTAGTGGTAAATACAGCGAAAAAGACTTACTTCGAAGGTTAGTTGGTAATGGGGGAATGAAGGCATATCTTGGAACCAGCGATGTTCGAGAGGTAAAAAAGCGAATTGAATCTGGAGATGAAGAAGCCAAGCTTGTTTACGAAGCAATGGCATATCATTTCTCTAAAGAAATTGCGGCTCAGGCAATTGCTATGTCTGGAGACGTAGACGCTATTCTTATTACTGGTGGAGTCGCTTATGATAGTGATTTTGTCGCGTTGTTACAGACGAGAATACAATGGATTGCGCCAGTACTTGTTTACCCAGGGGAAGACGAAATGAAGGCGCTGGCTGAGGGGGCTCTTCGTGTGTTAAGAGGCGAGGAGCAAGCTCAAAATTATGAACAAAGGGTTGCAGGAGGCGGTGGTAGACATGATGCATAATCTCGACTTTCTGCTTGAATTATGCCAAACAGGAAGACGCATGAATCTAGCTGTAGCTTGCCCTTATGGGGACGATGTTCTTGGAGCAGTTTGCGAAGCCCATAAGAGAGGATTAATTAATGGGATTCTTGTTGGAGATTCTGAACAAATTAAGAAAAAAGCGGAAGCGCATGGTTTTGACCTTGAGGGACTTTCTTTTGTAGATGAAAAGAATGACTACGCAGCTACAGAAAAAGCGGTGCAAATGGTTTCATCGAAAGATGCTGATTTGTTAATGAAGGGTTTTGTAAAGACAGCTGTTTTGCTTCATGCCGTTTTGAACAAAGAGTGGGGGCTACGTGCAGGCTCTTTACTTTCTCATCTTTTCCTCTTCGAAATACCACTTCTCGATCGCAGAATTTTAGGAATATCTGATGGTGGAATGAATATGTATCCTGACCTAAATGCTAAGGTTGGTATTATTGAAAATGCTGTAAAATGTTACCATAAGATTGGTGTGAGCAATCCTCTCATTGCTGCGTTGGGAGCCGTTGAGGTTGTAAACCCCGATATGCCCGCCACCCTAGATGCTGCGGCTTTGACACAAATGAACCGACGTGGACAAATCAAAGGTTGTACTGTTGATGGCCCCTTTGCTCTTGATAACGCAGGTAAGCGATGAGGCCGCTCGAATAAAAGAATATAGATTCTCCTGTTGCAGGAAAAGCTGATATGTTGCTTGTTCCCTCAATTGAAGCAGGAAATATGATCGGAAAAGTATTGCTCTATATGACAGGTGGACGCGGGGCAGGTGTTATCCTTGGAGCGAAAAAACCCATAGTTTTGACGAGTCGTTTTGATTCAATGGAAACAAAACTGCTCTCCATAGCTTTGGGTGCTGTCGTTGCAAGTAAGGAATAAATATATTTTTAATCTATATAAGGAGGTTCTTTATACTCATGGAACAAATTCGTTCTTTGTCTCAGTTACTTGAATATGCGAAAAAGATAGGTGCAGAAAAAGGGCCGAAAAAACTTTCTGTTGCAATGGCAGAAGATGCGGGTCTGCTTTCTGCTATTGAAGAGGCTCGTGTTGCTGGCATTGCTGAAGCAATTCTCGTTGGACGCAAAGAGAAGATTGAAGTAGCAGCTAAAGAAGCAGGTGTTGATCTTGCTAACTATGAGGTTGTGGATGAGCCCAGAGGAGAATCTGCAATGGCTATGACGGCTGTTGAAAAAGTATCTTCTGGTCAGGCACACATCTATATGAAAGGACAGCTTCATACCAATCATTTTCTTCGGGGAATGCTTAATAAGGAAGTTGGTCTTAGAAAAGGCAAAAACACGATTTCACACTGCTATTTCCATTCAGTAGAAGGATATGACAGAGTTTTCTTTGTAGCAGATGCGGCCTTTAATATGTATCCTGACCTTCCCGCTAAAGCAAATATACTTCAGAACACTGTCAATTTTGCAAGGGCTTTTGGCGTTGAGGAACCTAAAGTTGCTGTTTTAGCAGCTGTCGAAGTAGTTAATCCCGATATGCCTTGCACTATAGATGCATCTGCTTTAACTCAGATGAATCGCAGAGGTCAGATAAAGAATTGTGTTGTTGATGGTCCCTTTGCCCTTGATAATGCTGTAAGTGAAGAGTCTGCTAAAACAAAGGGTCTCGTTTCTCCTGTGGCTGGTAAGGCTGATGTATTGCTTTGTTCCAGATATTGAGGCTGGCAATATGATGGTCAAGGCTCTTGTTTACTTCTCAAAGAATGAGACAGCAGGATTCTATTCTTGGAGCAGCTGCTCCAGTTATTCTTACAAGCAGAGCAGATTCACCCAGAGCTAAACTCCTTTCCATTGCAGCAGCAGTTCTCCTTTCATCCTTTGAAGAAAAATAATAATTTTAATATATGGAAGGGCTACATAATGTAGCCCTTCTTAAAAACTGAGGGGGAAAAAAATGAGAGTGCTAGCAATTAACCCTGGTTCCACGAGCACAAAAGTAGCTCTTTATGAAGACGGAACAGAGCTTTGGAGCGACACTCAACGATATAGCGTAGATGACATTAAGCGATTTCCTCAATTTCAGATCAAGAAGAATTCCGTCGCAATGAAATAAGAAAGGCACTAGATTCTCACAATACGGATTTATCCTCTCTTGACGCTGCAGTAGGACGTGGCGGCTTGCTAAAACCTATTCCAGGCGGAACGTATGTTGTAAACGAGCCTATGTTAGATGATTTACGTTCGTGCCGATATGGTTCTCATGCGTGTAATTTAGGTGCTCCTCTAGCGATTCACTTAGCGCAGGAAGGCGGATGCAACAAAGCATTTATCGTCGATCCTGTGGTTGTTGATGAAATGATTCCCGAAGCTCGTCTTTCCGGTTTGCCCGAGATTGAACGGCGGTCTTTATTTCATGCTCTTAATCAGAAAGCTGTTGCGCGACGTGCTGCAGCAGAGATTGGTAAAAAAGTTGATGACTGTAATTTTATCGTTGCCCACATGGGAGGAGGCGTATCGGTCGGTGCCCATGATCACGGCCGAGTCGTTGATGTAAATAATGCCCTTGATGGCGAAGGTCCATTTTCACCTGAAAGATCAGGTTCCCTTCCCGCAGGTGGATTAGTCCATTTAGCCTTTAGTGGAGAGTATGATCTTAACAGCCTTTTGAAGCGTATGGTTGGTGGAGGAGGTCTTGTTGCCCATCTTGGAACAAACGATTTACGGGAAGTTCAACGTAGAATCGTTGAAGATCATGACGAGAAGGCATCCCTTATTTTTGAAGCCCAGACATACCAGATTTCTAAAGAAATAGGTGCCTGTTCAGCTGTTCTAAAGGGATGTGTAGACGCTATAGTCCTAACAGGAGGTTTGGCCTATAGTGAAATGTTCGTTGAGAAAATCCGTCAACGAGTATCATTTATTGCTCCAGTAATAGTCTATCCTGGCGAGGACGAAATGAAGGCTCTTGCGGAAGGGGCCCTTCGTGTTCTTCAAGGAGTTGAAAAAGCGAAAGAGTACCGCTAAAAACAGATAAAGAATCAGGTTTTAACATGATTTTGAGGGACTGTCGTAGCCGGCTGTCCCTTTTTTTATGTTTACAGAAAATTCGTATAATGTTACCATAGAAATAATTTCATATAATAGATTTTAAATTCATGGAGTGAAACGAATGGTCGAAAATAAGGAGAACCCAAACAAAAGTCAGATACGCGTTATAGATCGTGTTTTTTCTATTCTTTTCTTTATGGGACACGCCAAGGAACCGCTTGAGTAACAGAGATCGCTAAGAGCGTGGATTTGCCGAAGGCAACAGTATATCGCATTCTCGACAGTCTCATAACACATAGAGTCGTAACAGAGCGTGAAGGGCGATATGAGATAGGGCCCGCTACTCTTTTTTTAGCTGATGCATATCGCTCTCAAGTTGTATTTTCTGAGATAGCACGTCCCTTTCTTTGAAAATCTGAATCATGAAACCAAAGAGACTATTCATCTCTTTATATTTGACCGCGAAGAACTTTTTTATATCGATAAGCTTGAAAGTCCTTATCAGGTAAGAATGCATTCTCGTGTAGGAGTAAAAGGTTCTCTTATTAACCTTTCTGCAGGTAAGGCTATTCTGTCCTCTCTTCAGTGGGAGGATGTTTGTCGTATTTTAGGTGTGGATGCAACACAGGAACTTCATGAAGAGTTAGAAGAAATTCGACTAAGAGGATATGCAGTGGATAACGAACGAAATGAGAAAGGCCTTCGATGTGTTGGATCTGTTATTGTAAATGGTAGCTTAAAACCATTGGGAGGGTTAAGTCTCTCTGCGCCCGTATATCGTTTTGATTCTGCAATGATAACTGACTATGGTGATAAGGTTCATAAAACAGCGCAAGCCATAAGTAGCGCATTGCTTCAATATGAGCAAAAAAGATTTAAAAATAAATAAGCTTCAAGGCGAAGGAGGAACATGAAATGCTTAAAACCCCTAAGTTAGTAATGATTCCAGGTCCCACTCCCGTAACCCGTTCCATCCAAGATCAAATGGGCAGAGAGACAGTAGCTTTTGGTGACTCATCCTTTGTTCAGGATTACAAAGAAGTTTTGGCTGATTTGAAAGAACTCTGGAAGTGTAGTGGCGAAGTTTTCGTTATTGCAGGTTCAGGAACATTAGCTATGGAGATGGCCATAGCTAATATTACCAAACGAGGCGATAGTGTTCTCATTTGTTCCAATGGTTTTTTCGGAGATCGTTTTATTGATATGTGCCAGAGAAAGGGGCTTGATGTCGAACTTCTTTCTGCCCCATGGGGTACATCTGTTACAGCTGAAGATGTGGAAAAAAAGCTTGCCGAAAAAAAATACGATGTGGTTACAGTGACTCACGTGGAAACGTCTACTGGCGTTATGGCTCCCATCGAAGCTATTGGAAAAGTTGTTAAAGCCCACGGAGCTCTTTATGTTGTCGATGGTGTTGCTGCATCTGCAGGGGCAGAAGAATATGTTGATCCAATGGGAATTGACGTTCTTCTTACATGTTCACAAAAAGCTTTTGGAGTTGCCCCTGGCCTTGCAATCCTTTGGGCAAGTACCAAAGCAGTGGAAAAAGACGTTCTCTTGAGACAATCCCCGAGTCATACGCAGACTTTGAAAAATGGCTTCCGGTAATGCATGATCCCTCTAAATATTGGGGAACTCCCGCTGTTAATCTCGTATGGGCACTTAAAGAATCTGTACGAATCATAAAGGAAGAAGGAATTGCTGAACGCTATGCACGCCATCTTCGCCAGGCCGATCTCTTTGATGGAGCTCTTGAGACGTTAGGTTTTAACGTAGCCGCAGAGAAAGCATTCCGTGCGCCGACCCTTTCAGTTTACCTTTACCCAGAAGGAAGCGTTGTTGATGACGCCACATTTAGAAAAATATTGGCTGAAGAAGGAGCGCAGACAGCTGGTTGTCTTGGAGATTTTGCAGGAAAGGGTTTTAGAATGGGGCATATGGGCAATGTTGATAAACATATTCTAGTTTCTGCTATTGCCGCAGTAGAGCGAACGGCTATGCGTTGCGGAATGGATATTGAACCAGGGAAAGGATTGGCTGTCTTGCAAAAAGGATTGGTGGAAGAACATTAATTTTTAGAGTGGGGGTATCTCTTATGTTTGAACCACGAGGTATTTTTGCTCCAGTAGCGACGACTTTTAACGACTTAGGTAACATTGATCTTCAGAAATATAAAGAGAATACTGTGAAATTTAGTAAAACAGGTCTGGCCGGTCTGGTTATTCTCGGAAGTAATGGCGAATTTGTTATGCTTGATATGGGAGAGAAAGTCTCCTTGGTTGAAACGGCGAGAAAAGCCCTTCCTTCCTCAATGAGAGTTATTGCGGGAACAGGATGTGAGTCTGTTCGAGATACTATAGAACTTACCAGGCGATGTGCAGATGTAGGGGCAAATGCTGCCCTTGTAATAACGCCTCACTTTTTTAAAAAAGATATGAATTCTCAGACACTTGAAAATTTCTTTATTGCTATAGCTGATGCCTCTCCTATCCCGATTATGCTTTATAACATGCCTGGAAATGCCGGAGTCAATATCCCCCCATCTCTAGCAGTAGCTCTTTCTAAGCATCCCAATATAGTGGGAATTAAAGATAGCTCTGGAAATATTGTTCAAATAGCTGAAGTTATTGCTGGGACAAAAGAAAATAAATTTTCGGTTTTTGCAGGATCAGGAAGTTTTCTCCTTCCTACCCTTCTACTTGGTGGAGTTGGTGGAACTCTCGCAGTTGCTAATGTGGTTCCTGAATATTGTGTATCCCTTTATAACGCCTGGAACAATAAGGAACTCGATAAAGCCAGGGAACTTCAATTGGGATTGCTTGAGCTTAATGCTGCTGTTACGGGACGTTTTGGTATTGGAGGCATGAAAGCCGCTATGGAAATGGCAGGATATTGGGGCGGAAAACCAAGATTGCCGATTCTCCCAGCCACTGAGACAATGAGAGAAGAGATTCAAAGAATCTATGACAGGACGATTTCCCATTTCTCTCGAATTGAAGGAAAAGAATATTGAAAATAAGAGGCCAGGGATTATCTTTTCCTGGCCTCTTCGATTATACTTATGCCCGAGCTTGAACCGAAAATGGTTGCTCCTACGTCAATGAAAGCCTGAATTTGAGCTAGATTTCTAACACCGCCAGATACTTTTATTCCTTTTTCTCCATTGATTGTTTTTGCGATAACTTCCACCTCTTGTAAAGTAGTATCCTTTCCACAAAAACCTGTGCTTGTTTTTATGAAATGGATTCCTTTGTGATTCAGAGCGATACGGCACACTTGTTCTATTTCTTCATAGGAGAGAAGAGGTGTTTCTATAATCAGTTTAAGAATCTTTCCTTTGGCAGATTTGCAAAGTTCACTCATCTCTTGATCTACTTCGTTCCAGTTTCCCGACTTCACATTATTAATATTAATAACAACATCAAGGTCCGAAAGAGCGTTATCCAGATTTTTGTACATGTCAATTTCATAACATTTTATGGCAATCGAAGTATATCCAAGAGGGAACCCAACAACGGCGGAGAAAAACAGGGGATATTTTTAGAAAGAGAAGAGTGAATAACTTTTTCAATAGCAAAAGGAGGAATAACGAGAGATCTGAAATGATAAGGTAAGCTTTTTAAAACAAAATTTTTAATATCGGCCCACGTTGCCGTTTGTTTAAGCAGAGTATTGTCTACTATTTTTTCTACATTTTTGAAATCCATGCGAACCCCTCCGATCTTTTTTATAACTATACCATTCTTGATAAAAATGCCTTTTGACGGACGCTACGTCACCATGTAGAATAAGACAACACTCCTTATAAAAGGAGATGAGAGGAGGCCCTCATGGTTCAGATAAAAGAAGGTAACACGGTATCAGTGCATTACAAGGGCACTTTAGATGATGGTACAGTATTCGACACTTCAGAAGGCCGTGATCCGTTAAAATTTACAGTAGGCGCAGGCCAGGTTATTGAAGGGTTTGATAAAGCGGTTTTAGATATGTCTATCGGAGATTCTAAGACAGTTACAATCCCTGCAGCAGAAGCATATGGGGAATATGAGCCTAATTTGATGGCCGAGGTCCCTGCAGAGCATATTCCAGGTGATCTTGAACCCAAGACTGGAGAAGTGTTACAAGTCCAAACACCAGATGGGCATGTTTTCAATGCTTTAGTTGTGGATGTGAGTGAGAAAGGCATGATGCTTGATGCCAATCATCCCCTGGCAGGAAAAGCGCTTACGTTCGAAATAACAATTGTGGAAATCGAAGAATAAAAAGGGAACCTCCGAAGGAATGCTTAGCCTCTCGGGGGTTTTCGCTTATAAAAGGGTGCTATCATACAGAATCATTTCTTTTGTAGGCTTGAGACAAAACTTTTTCCAGTGTAAAGTAAGGGTAGAATAATAAATAATATGAAAAAGAAAAAATAAAAAAGAGGAATATATATTCCTCAAAATCCAGCCGCAAGGAGTGATGTGCATATGCTGACGGAGAACATCGTTACGGTGGCCGGGACTCTGCATCACGTCCAGGGTAAAAAGATTCTTCAAAATAGGTTGGGTGAGTATGTGACCTTTGCACTAAAGCAAGAAACCCCTTGGGACGATGGGAGTACCCGGCGCGATTTTCTACTTATGCGGGCGTATCAACCGGAACTGAGAAAATGGGTTCTGAGCCGTAAGGAGGGCACGACTGTACGAGTAGAAGGAGATGTTCGTTCGTCACTTGGCAGCGGAGAGATGTATGTTCTTGTTCGGGCGATAGAAGAAATTTAAGGGAGGTTTTGTGCCTCCCTTTTTTCGTGGCCTTGTTGCACTTGGCGAAAATGTCCTGTTCGTGGTATATATGTTCTCCATACGAAGCAAGGTAAAGGAGTTGGAAGAGGCAAAATGATGGAAAATAACGTAAAAATAACTGGAGTATTACATTTTATTGAAGGCGAAAAAGAGCAAGTCAGCCGTATGGGAAAGTATGTTGCTTTTGCGGTAAAACAGGATACGCCATGGGAAGATGGCAACGTTCGCCACGATTTTCTTCTGATGCGGGCGTTTGGTTCCACTGAGCAGGCTTGGGTATTGGCTCATGAGGAAGGGACGCCTGTTCGCGTCGAAGGGAAACTTCGCTCTTCTGCTGGAAGTGGCGAGATGTATATTCAGGTAGATACAATCGAAGAAGTAAAAGACTAATAAGTTATTAAAGAAAAAAGGCAGAAAACGGGGTATTTATAAATCCCGGTTTCCTGCCTTTTTGCGTAGCATCAGCGAACTATTGTTTCGAGAGCTTGAAGAGCTTTTTCATAATCTGGTTCGTTAGTAGCTTCTGGAACGATTTCTATATACCTAATAATATCGTCTTTATCTGCAATAAAGACGGCACGAGTAAGTAAACGAAGTTCTTTAATCAAAACACCCCAATTTGTGCCGAAAGAGGCATCTCTATGGTCAGAAAGAGCAATAGCGCTTTCAATGCCTTTGGTAGCGCAAAAACGTTTTAAGGCAAAAGGAAGATCCATTGAAATATTTAAGATGGCTACGTCATCAGGTTGATTGGCAGCATCTTCGTTGAACCAATGGATTTGCAAGTCGCAGACGGGGGTATCAAGTGACGGGGTTACAGAAATAACTTTAATGCATCCTGAAAAATCGCGTAGAGTTTTCGAAGTTAGATTCTGGTCAAGAACGTTGAATTCAGGAGCTTTGTCACCTATCGAAAGAGCAGGGCCAATAAGGGTTAACGGATTTCCCTTCATAGTTACGATTCCTGTTTTTTCCATAAAAAGTCACCTCCATATACTTCATACCAGTATTTAATTTTATCATAAAAATATTTGAATACTGCACCCTGATAAAATAGTGGCGTAAATATGAAAAATGTGTAAAATAAAATAGGTATATGAAAAAATAACCAAAATGTAATCTAAGGTATTTTTAGAAAACGGGGGCGTAGCGCACACTGTAAAGTGGAGGGCGTTCAATGAACTTGGCACGGCGGATTCCAGTATGGGATATCCCTTGTTGTTCTGGCGTGATTATAGAAGACGTATTGTCTCCAGGAGGAGCCTTATTAGTTCCTAAAGGGATGAATCTCTCTAAACTGGGGGATTCACGCTTGTCTTTTGCCAATACACTTCAGGAGCGCGGAATTTGTTACGTAACTGTTAAAGAGGATGTTGATTTTGTCCTTGGAGAAGTTTTTGATGTTCTGGAAGCCTTGGATCTTCCTTCAAATCCTGTCGATTCGCGAATTGCCCTTCAAACTATTCATGAAGTTCGTCGTATTTTCAGTGCCATCGCATCAGGAGAGGTCTCTCAAGTCTGCCTTGTTCCTCTTTTACGAGTTGGAAGGTTGCTTGCGCAATGCATTACAAAGAACCCTCGAATCTTACTTTCATTGGGTAGTGTAAGAGAGCAGGATCAATATACGTTTGTTCATTCCTTTAATGTAGCGTTATTAAGTGGTTTTCTCGCATATCGTCTTTTTCCAGAAAATCTTGGTCTTGTAGAAGCTGTAACAACAGGAGGGCTACTTCACGATTTGGGGAAAGCCCGACTTCCTCTTTCCATTTTGAACAAACCATCTCGTTTATCTGAAAATGAATTCGAAGAAGTAAAAACACCCTGTATATGGTGCGAGTATTGCAAAACAATTAGGTATTGATGATGAACGAATTCTTACAGTGATAGAGTCTCATCACGAGAGAATTGATGGAACAGGCTACCCCTATGGTCTGAAATTAGGAGAGATACCGATTGAAGCTCGAATTGCTTCTGTAGCTGATGTTTATGATGCTCTTACTACAGTTCGTATTTATAAAGAATCCGTTCCTTTGCACCGAGCTATTTCTATCATTATAGAAAATACGGAGTATCAATTTGATAGAACAGTAGTTACCGCTTTTTTGAACGCTGTGGGGATGTACCCTCCGGGAACAATTGTTCAATTATCAGATAATCGTGTTGGTATTGTTATTGCAGCAGGTGAAAAAAGTATTCTTCGCCCGCGAGTCCTTTTGAAGACAGACGAATATGGAGATCGATATGATGATCATATGGTTTTAGATCTTGCCGATAATGCACACTTGTTTATCCGTTCCACAATAGATGATATTGGCAAACGTAAAGACTCCTTCACTCTTCGAGAGTTTCACTAATATCCATATTTATGTAAATAGTTTAATATAAGACGTCCAGAAATACTTGCTTGTGTCGGTATTGATGGCAGGTTTTCAGGAGTGTACCATTCAGCAGCTTCTATTTCTTTTTCGTCTATATGTATATTCCCTGATTTCCATTGAGCAGTGAAACCGACCATAAGAGAGTGGGGAAATGCCCATGGTTGACTTCCAAAATAATGAATATTTTTAATCTCTATTCCTACCTCTTCCATTACTTCCCGAGCCACAGCCTCTTCCAGATTTTCGCCTGGTTCAACAAATCCAGCTAGAATACTGTATCTTTTGGGAGGGAAATGGGGGCTTCGAGCAAGCAAAAGCTGCCCATCTTTTTCTATGGCTACGGCAATAACCGGTGAAATTGTAGGGTAGATAACTAAATTACATGTGGAACACTCCATAGCTCTATCTACAGCGTGCTCTTGTAGAGGTTGCCCACAACTGCTACAGTAACGTGTCGTGCGACGCCAATACATTAATTGAAAAGCTTGTCCGGCAATGGGAAAAAGGGCATCTCCCAGAACTTCGTAAAGCCCACGCAAAGGAACAAATTCCATTCCCGAGGGAGCTTGCTCTTCTGCCGCTGCTTCTGCCCAGAAATGACCGTTCCCTTTAGGTGAGCCGACTTCTCCCTGGCGAATAAAAGAGATGGGGATACTATCCCTCTCTGAATATTTAGGTATCGTAACAGGGGAATTCTTTCTGACAAGAATGGTCTCCTTTTGAAAGATAAATAAGAGTGAACTCTTCTTTTCCATATAACACTCTCTCCTTATTCTATACCCCATTTGGCTGCTTTTTCCCAATTAGGGATCCGCCAAATTTTGCGGTGAAGTTCTCGTAATTGGTCTGGGTCTCGTAGTAATTCCATCTTTTCTTTGGCTGAAAGTCCCTCTGGTCCTTTCTCAAGGGCTTTTTTCTGAATGTCTTCCCGTCTTTGCCGTATAGATGGGGCGGCGACGCGATGTCTAAGAATGAGCGATGTGTGTAGAGCAAGAACTTTGGGATCAACGACAGCCCGAACAAAACCTTCATTTTGTGAAAGGGGCAAGGGAGAATAGGAAGCTGGTTTTGTCATATTTTCATCCACTGTTGCAAGTTCGCTAGGAGCTTCTGTTTCCTCTGGAGTTATGAGCAAAAAAAGTTTCTTTAACTTTTGTCCAAAAGAAACACGACTTGAAAAGGCTGAAATAGGTATAGATAGAGCCATGGGGCCTAAAATTGGTAGCATCCACCAGAAGAAAGACCTATTAAAGACGTAAAGGATGCTTCCCCAGAGCAAAGCAATGAGAGTCTGGCTGATATGGTACTGAAAAGCATCATTCCACGTGGTTCCTCTATCATCTCTGGTTTGTGTGCCCCAACCTGTCGCTTTTCCCAAAAGTGTCATTACGACAAAGTGGCTATGAAAAGCCATACGTATCGGTGCCAACAACGTCGATGTTAGTGTTTCAATGATCATGCTTAGCGTGAGACGAACGCTTCCTCCGTAAAGATGTGCCTTTTTTGTATAGAAAATAATATACGCGATACTAAGTATTTTGGGAAGAAAGAGAACGATGGCCGTTGATCCTAGAAGAGTGATGGCCCACATTGGGTACCAAACAGGCCACTGCGGGAAGAGAGTCATCTCCGCAGAAGGGAAATACTGAGGCTCAATAAGAACCTCGGTAATGGCTTCAGCAGAACTTAGAATCAGAAAAACAAGCCAAAGCAAGGCTGAACCATACGACATTACACCATTCACGAAAAGAGCTCTATGAACAGGGAAAAATCCTCGTGTGAAAATAAGCCGTAAATGTTGCAGATTTCCTTGGCACCACCGTCTGTCTCGCTTCAGTTCATCAAGAAGAGTGGGTGGAGTTTCCTCATAACTGCCTTCCATATCGTAGGCAAGCCAAACTCCATAACCAGCCCTTCTCATGAGGGCAGCTTCTACGAAGTCATGGCTCAGAATATCTCCTCCCAATGGGCCCTTTCCTGGTAAACGAGGGAGTTGACAATGTTCCATAAAGGGAGCAACTCGTATGATGGCGTTGTGTCCCCAATATTGAGCATCGCCTAAAAGCCAAAAATGAAGGCCCGCTGCAAAAATAGGGCCGTATACTCTATTAGCGAATTGCTGTACTCGAGCAATAAGAGATTGCCGATTTACAGCGGCGGGAGGTGTTTGGAGAATCCCTATATCCGGACGAAGTTCCATAGCCTGAACCATTTGTACCAAAGTTTTTCCAGACATAACACTGTCAGCATCAAATACGATCATATATCGATAATCTTTACCCCATCGTCTGCAGAAATCGGCGACATTTCCACTCTTTCTCTTCACATTACTTTTACGATGACGATAAAATATCGTTCCAAAAGCATCTTCATCTTGGCAAAGCTTATACCATGCCATTTCTTCATGAACCCAAATGTCGGGGTTTGTCGTATCACTGAGAATAAAAATATGAAACATGTGGCTCAATCCGGTTTTGCGCAATGCCTGAAGTGTTGTCTGTACTCCGGCCATAACGCGAGGTACGTCTTCATTATAAATAGGTATGAGAATAGCCGTTTTTGCCTCAGTGTCTTCTATGGAAAGAGGCTGCTTCTTTAAAGCCTGAGAAAATGAAAATTGGTCTTTATGGCGAATCAAGACAAAAAGGCCCAGCATAGCTGTCCAGAAACCAATGGATATCCATGCGAAAAGAATTCCAAAAACGACAACAAGGGCTATTTCCAGAAGGGTTGCTCCTTTATAAGGAAGCACTCCGGCCATATAATGACTTGCCGTAAATGTAGGAAGAAGAATAAGAGCTAAAAGCAGAATTCTTCTCCAACTGGCGGCTCGAGTCCATTTAATTTCGAGAGTATCAGTGCTCATAATTAACAAGCCTCTCTTTATCGTGTTCGAGATGGACCGAAGAGATCTCGCATCCATCGTCGCATAAATTTCTTTGTTGCAGTAAGCCACGGAATGCGATCAAAATTTTTCGAGACCATTGTTCCTCTGTTCATTGGCGGAATCGAAGCAATGTGTTTTCCCTCTTCGTCAAGAATTTCTGCTTGCAATTCCTTGCTTAAAATACAACGTTCAAGGGCATTCATAGATTCATCAATACTTGAAGCATTTGATTCTTTTAATGCTTGCAGCGCAAGTTCCAGCCCTTGAAAAGGGGGAAGATCCATAGCTCGAACGTAAAGAAGCACTCTATCTCTGGCAATTTGCCAACCTTCTGATTTTTCTATCATTATGGTTCACCTCTAGGGGCGGAAGTCATAGGTCCATATTTCAGTTAAAGGGGTGGGAATGTTTTCCCCTTTTTTGAGAAAAGCAGAAAGTTTTACGACAGGTTTCCGGTCAGGAACGACACTTTTTATTTTTTCCACGGGAACCGATATCTTAAAACTTAACCGCCAACCACTTGTTACTATATTTTTAAGCAATTGGCGCTCCACAAGAGTGGCGTCACCCTCAACGTTAAGGTCACTTGCCAGACCAGTATCTGCGGGTATTTCATTGAGCTCTTTCCCTTCAAAATCAATAATAAAACGATAGGCTCCCTCTTCTTTTTCCTTTACAAGCCGTGTATGGGAAGCTCTGGCTATTCTTTCTTTATCTACATCAGGAGTTAACCATTCCATGGTATATGTAAAGGTAAGAGGGTGAAGAGATGTCCCCTCTTCGATTTCGGGAACCCAGTAGGCAACAATATTATCGTTGATTTCACTGTCTGAAGGTATTTCTATCAATTCGACATGACCTTTGCCCCAATTGTTTTGCGGGGTAATCCAAAGACTTGGCCGTTTTTCATATCGTGCTTCCAGGTCGAGGTAATGATCAAAATTAAGATCTCTTTGCATTAATCCAAAACCTTTGATTGGTGTTTCAGTTTGTTTGGTTATCAAAAGACGAGCTGGATTGATAAGAGGACGCCATATTAACTGCTCGTCCTCTGTTTCTATCAAAAGTCCGTCTGAATCGTGTACTTCAGGTCTAAAATCACCGGGGCGGCCATTCTCTGTTTCCCCATACAAGAACATGCTGGTAAAAGGAGCAATACCAATTTTTTGAATTTCTTTGCGTCTATAAATATTACAGATGACATCTATCTGAGTTTCTTTCCCAGGAATAATTGTAAATTTATAAGCACCAGTACAACTGGGGCTATCAAGGAGGGCATACATGACCATTGAAGAAGATTGTTTTAATGGTTTTACAAGCCAGAATTCTTTAAACCAAGGGAATTCTTCCCCTGTTGAGGATCCTGTGTCTAGAGCAAGCCCCCTGGCCGAGAGTCCATACTGCTGATTTTGAGCTACGGCCCTGAAGTAGCTGGCGCCAAGAAATACGGCGACTTCGTCAGCATATTTTTTCGTGTTAATAGGAAAATGAATACGAAATCCGGCAAACCCCAGATCTGGTGGAAGTTTTTTTAAATCAAGCTGATTCTTGCCATAATCGAACATTTCAGGGGAGAAGGAAAGAGGGGTAACCTTTTTCCCATCAACAATATGTATCTGAACAGCTCTGTTATAGAACATGCCAAGATGAAAAAATTGTACAGAGAAAGGGAGGTTATCTTCTTGCCAAAGCGCTTTTTCAGAACGAAATCTAATATCTCTCCATTGATCGTAGCTTAACTTCATGAGTTCTTCTGGCACGGAGTCTTTAGGCTCTTCAAAAGGTTTTGAGGCTAAATCCTGAGCTTTATGGCTTACGAAAGCAAGGCCGAAACCTTCCTGAGATGAGGCAAAAATTGGTGTAGATATAAAAGAGAGAGTAAGAATAACTAAACATAGAACTGTATAGGTTTTCATTTTCATTAAACACATATATCCATCACTCCTTATTAAACAAACATGACGTCTTGCCTCCTTCTGAATGCTTGAGTGAAAGGGCATTTGACGCCATTCTATAGATTAATGAGCAAGCAATTTGTCTTTCTTTCGCAGTCATATCTCCTAAAATTTCTGTCATGAGATCTGCTAGAATTTGCTCAACGAATGGTAGCACATTTTGCCCTTTATGAGTAAGAAAAACTTGATTTGCTCTTCCATCTATTTTACTTCGTTTTCGTTGAATATAACCAAGCTGTTCTAACTTTTTAAGAGACCTCGCTGTTGTCCCCTTGTCAAAGCCAAGTTCACTACTTAAATATTCTTGTGTCTGACCATCTTGACGCCGAAGAACCAATAAAAAGCATAATTGCCATATCCAAGCCCAAAAGGCTCAAAAGCTCGGTCAAGTAAGCATTGCATTTGCCTGTATAGACATGATATCCATCGCCCAATATGAGGCTGTTTGGAATCCATTATTTAGAAATACCCCTTTCTACTTTGAGCACTTTTAGCTGTTTAGAAACCAGGAAAAATGTTACAAGAAAAGCCAAAGTGTCAGCTATGGGAAAAGAATACCAAATCCCTTGAAGATTGAAAAAACGCGGAAGAACGACGAGAAAGGGGATAAGGAAAATAACTTGTCGGCTCAAAGATAAAATGAGAGATGCCCGAGCTTTTCCCAAAGCTTGAAACATTGAAGAGCCTGTAATCTGAAAACCAGCTAAAAAATAGGTCATGGTAACAATTCTAAGAGCCCAACTTGCCTCTTCTAAAAGAAGAGAATCTGTTGTAAAAGTCCCACGACCTTTTCAGGCATAAACCAGCAAATGACAGAAGCAATAAAAGCTATGATAGAAGCAGCACCTATGGCAAGGTGGGTAACATCTCGTGCTCTTTTATAGTCTCCTGCACCGTAGTTAAAGCCGAGAATAGGTTGCAGGCCTTGTGCTACACCAATAATAGGCATAAAGAAAAAGGAGAGTGCTCTATGCAAAATACCATACACAGCAACAGAGATGTCACTTCCATAATAAATGAGACTATTGTTGAGAAAAACAATAATAATGCTTCCAGAAGCCATTCGTACAAATTCAGATACTCCTACAGAAAGAATTTCTTTTATAGTCTCCCATTGTGGAGTAATTGATGATAAAGAAAGGGAAAGCAGGCTCTTTTTCGAAAAGAAGAAGTAATGGACCATCCATATTGCCATTGCTATTTGAGAAAGCACTGTAGCAATAGCGGCTCCCCGAATTCCTAATTTTAATTTGAAGATAAAAATAGGATCGAGAATAATATTAAGAATAGCCGATATAAGCATGCTTATCATGGCTACTCGGGCATTTCCTTCCGATCGCGCCGCGTGATTGGCTGCCATTCCAAATCCGACAAAGGGTAATCCGAACAGTATGACTTCAAGGTATTCTTCCGCGTAAGGAAAAATTGCTGGCGTTGCGCCGAAAAGGCGAAGAATATATTGACGCGTAAAAAAGCCTATGGAAAAAAGAGAAAAACTAAAAATGAAGGAAAGAAATACCATATTACCAAGGGCCTTGTTTGCATAAGAATGTTTTCCGGCCCCTAGACTTCTTGAAATAAGAGAGGAGCCGCCTACTCCTATTGTGATAGCCAAAGATGTGGATAGAAGCTGAAGAGGAAAAACAATAGCTGTTCCAGCAAGACCGAGTGGGCCGACGCCCCGACCGATAAAAATAGCATCTACAATATTATATGATGCTTGTACGAGCATTCCGATAATGGCAGGCAGAGAAAGTCTCCACAATAATCGTCCTATTTGTTCGTTTGCAAGTAAATCCCGCCGATCCATACACATTCCCCCCATGTTAATTGAGAGAAATAGTATAGATTATATTCGTTGCATGCGCAACTATCTTTCTGTGTCGGCCATGCTCTTCTTACGATGAGCCTTAAATTCATACATTCTTTTGTCTGCAACTTTAACTGTTTCTGTGAGAGTCGGTGCATTAGACGGACAATGAGCAACTCCATAATCGGGGTAAATAGCGAAATCGGCCCCCGCAATATGTCGTTGCGTAATTCTTTTATAGACTCGCTCCATTATTTTTTCAGCTTTTTTAAGAGGAAGGTCAGCAAAATAAATTAAAAATTCATCTCCTCCCGAACGAGCAACATAATCTGTTTGCCGCAACCCTTTTCTTAGAATAGATGCTATTTCTACAAGCGCTTTGTCACCACGTGCGTGACCATACGTATCATTAATTTTTTTAAAATTTCCCAAGTCTATAATGGCGATACATGCACTTCCTTGGGTATGTTCTATGCGTGTATCTTCTTCATCAAGACGCTTAATCATATACCGCCGATTCCATAACTCAGTAAGGGGGTCTATCATGGCATCATATTCGGTCTTTTTAACCATTGCATTGAGTGTGAGATTGACCTTCTCTAATTCACGGGTTTTATCTTTTAAGTCAGCAAGAATTTTTTTGCGACGTTCATATTCCATAATAAAAAGAGTTGCGCCGAGAGAGAAGAGAACTACAATTATCCCGGCCATAATCTTGAAACGATTTCGAATAGAGGCCCTTCGCCCTTCAAGAATAAGAGAAGGAATCATCGAAACCAGTTTCCATCTATAAAAAGTTGATCCTTGCGCTGACAATTTAGTCTGAAGAGGGTCTATCGTTACAAATGTAAAAAGACCCCGTGGCGACTCAATTTGACCTTGTTCCTGGGCGTAGATAATCGCTGCTTCTTCAGGGTATATTTTAAAAAAGTTATTTTCTTTTCTTTCTGGAATTTGGAACCCCCATTCAAGGTTATGGTTTGTGTTTTTTAACCAATAACCATCACTATTAAGGAGCATTACATCCGCCACAGTAGATGAAGATTCGAGAAGGGAAAATAAATCGTTAGCAAGATAGTTTAAAACAAAAATTCCTGCCTTTTGATGATCTTGAGTAAAGATGGGGGTAGCAATTCTAAGCATAGGTTTATAAGGCATTTCTAATACCCCTTTTTCTATATTTAAATCTAGGGGAGACATATAAACTTCATTGCTTTCGAGTTTTATCGTATCTTTGAAGTAGTACCTATTGGCCTTATTCTGAAGTTCCGACTGAGGAACGACTATCGGATTCTCAGGGCCTGCGTTGAGACGAACAAGTTCCTGTCCAGACGCATTTAGTACGCGAATTTGATCGTAGAGGGGATTATTTTTCATAAAAGAAAAGAAAATTTTTTTTAGTTCTTCCTGCTCGGCAGATGTCATAACACCATCATTGTATTGATGATTGCATATCCGTCCTAAAAAGAGAAGATCTCTATAGACGGTATTCATCCGTTGACGAACAACTTCAAGCCTTGAAAGACTAAATTGCTGTTCAAGGCTCTCTAAAAGACCTTGTTGTTGGGAGATCTCTAAAGAATAGAGATGGCCTATTAGCCATAGTATGACTAATAAAAGGGGAATAACCCAAACAAAACGGCGCAAAAATTTTTTGCCTACTTCCCAACGCATACTGTTATTGCTCGTGTTAGGCAAAAGATCACACTCCTGGTAGGGAAAAGTCAAAATATCTTTAAAAGACACAATAATTCCTAAAATTTTACTGAAAATGGGAGGATGTGAAAAGAGGCTGGAGACTTGTTTTATTCGTTTTTAATTTTTAAGGATAGAAATCATTATATATTCAATGTTATTTTAATGTTACATGCTTTTCAGGGCGGAAAATAAAAGAATATGTATTTATTAAAAGCTGTTGTTTCTTCTAAGAAACAACAGCTTTTATCTTTTGGCAAGTTTTTATAACAACTTCATATCTCCAGGTTTAATTTTGTTGCTTTTTTCGAGCGCATAGCAGAAAAAGAGACTTATACATGCTGGGAGTAAAAAATGGAGAAAGATTATTCCTGTCCAGCCGGCTTTCCCCATAACAGCTAATGTGCCGAATTGTCCCACCAATCCGCTTGTTCCCATTCCTGCGCCGATTTTATTATTCTCCATAGAGAAAAGAGTAGTGGAAAGAGGGCCCAAGATTGCAGAAGATAGAATTGGAGGAACCCAAATCCAGGGGTTACGAATAATGTTGGGTATTTGTAACATAGAGGTTCCTATACCTTGAGAAATAAGTCCTCCGACTCCATTATCTTTATAGCTTTGAACGGCAAAACCTATCATTTGGCAACAACATCCCACTGTTGCAGCTCCAGCAGCAAGTCCGTTAAGCCCAAGAGCAATGGCCAGGGCGGCGCTGCTTATGGGAAGCGTAAGGATAATGCCCATAAAAACAGAGACTAAAATTCCCATTGGAAAAGGATGAAGCTGAGTTGCTGTATTGATTAGTGCTCCAAGAAAGTTCATTCCCTGCGCGATCCAGGGGCCGGCAATATGACCAACAAAACCTCCTGCAAGAATTGTTACTGCTGGAATGGCAACAATATCCACCTTAGTTTTGCCGGAGAAAAACTTAGCTGTTTCAGCTCCGACTAAACTTCCTACAAGAGCTCCCATAGGTTCTCCAATAGAAAGGAGTGCTCCTTGAGCAGATAGATGTATGCTCCCTGCCCCGATTGTTGCCGCAATAGTTGATGCGAAAATACCCAAAGATGGAGCTTTTACGCTTATGGCAACTCCTGCTCCTATGGCAGGGGCCATCAATAATTGGGCAATCTGTCCAAAATTTTGTAAGAGTTGAATGGAAAAAATAACTCCCAGTTGTTTAAGAATAAGTCCAATAATGAGAGAAGCGAATAATCCTAAAGCCATGCCGTTCAAAACTGAACTAGCGTAAGTGCGAATATTTTTATGGATCGACATTTCAACAGCTCCTTTACAGGTGTCTTGACACATGTAAAGGAGTATAAGCTGTTTATTCTAATCCATCAAGTACCCTTTTCCTTTTAAACTGGCAATAATACGTTGGAAAGAGTCTTCATCAGAAACTTCCAGTGTGTGGAAGTGGACTCCTCCAGTGAGGATAGAGAGGGGTTCTGCCTTCGTATGGATAACTTTAGAAATAAAATTTTGAACATCAATGCGATTTTTAAGCATGAGGTTTCCTGCAATTTCTCCATATACAGGATGTTCAACTGTAACATCAACAACTGTAGCTCCATTATCGACCATAATATATAATTCGTCTCTCATCTCTTCGATTCCCGTATGGGCACACATCACAGATTTCATAAAAGATGGACGTTTCAGAGTCATAATCATATATCCTTGAGGCGTTGCTACTATAGAGTGTCCTTCGGCTCGCAAGAGGGCTATATCCTGAACGATGACTTGTCGGCTTACTCCTAAAATTTCAGCAAGCTCACTTCCTTTTATGGCATCATTTCGTTCTTTTAAGAGTTCGAAAATTTGTTCTCTCCGTTTGGTCCCATTCACGTCTTATACCTCCTTACGTATCTTTTTAATTATAGCCCATAAACATATTTCTTCACAAAAAAGACTTTACAAAGAGAGAGGCGGGTCGTATGGTGTCTAAAAAGGAGGTGAAAGGCGATGACAACAGGAGAACCAGCACTTTCCACATGGCGAGGCAGAATAATTCTTATTCTTCTTACTTATTTCTCTGTTTTTTCTTATTCTCATATCTTTTTTATGCTGCCGCCTTTTTTGCGTAATATAGGTTTTCAGCCTCAGTGTGTTGGTTGGATTATCAGTGCCTTTTATCTTGCTGCTACTGTAACGCGTCCTTCTGCGGGATGGTTCATAGAACGTATTGGCATTCGAAAAACAATGGTTACTGCTGGAAGTATTTGTTTCTTTTCCTCCCTTTCTCTTGCTTTAACGAGGCATACTCCTGCAGTCCTTTATTTTATTCGGCTTTTTATGGGGGCAGGGTTCAGTGTATTTGTTGTAGCGACGACAACATATCAATCTCTTGTTATCCCAGAGCAAATTCGAGGAACAGCTTTTTCTATTACAAGTATAGGTGGAGTTTTAACTTCTTTTACTGTTATACCCCTTTCTGAATTTTTCATTTGTAGGGGGTGGAATTTGCCCTATTTGCTTATGGCTCCCGTAGCAGCTCTTGCTGCTATATGCATGGCCTTTTTTTTACCACCGGTGCAAGATGAACTTTCTTTCAGCCAACAGAATAAAACATCGTATCTTATGCTTTTTAAAGAGACACCTGTAAAATTCCTTTTAATTTCATGCCTTTTTTTAGGGTTAACAGATGCATCTATTGCCTATGTTTCGAGTCTTGCCTTAGGCAGAGGGCTTAATCCTTCTATTTTTATGATGGCTATTTCTGTAGGGGCTATTATCGTTCGCCTTTTCTGTACGGGAGTCTATCGCCATTTTTCACGAATGATGATTGCGGCACCTTCCTTCGGAGGAATGGGACTTGCCCTTTTCGGGGCATCTTTTGCAAATAGTAATATTGTAATTGCTCTATTTGGTCTTTTGTATGGGGCGGCAGTAGGGTATGGATACCCTACTCATCTGGCTCTAATTGGAGATATGATCCCAGAACGATTTAGGGGGCGAGCTTCTTCGATGGTTTATTTCTCGATGGATATTAGTTGGACGCTTTTACCCATATATATTGGATATGCGTCAGCATTAGTTGGCATTTCATGGGCCTTCAGAGGATTTTCTCTTTTTGCGTGTGGGGCTTCATTCTTCGTTTATTTTTTGGTCTGGAAAAGAATCAGCGAGAAGAAGGGCGTACATTTCTAGAGTAGAACGGTCTCCTGCAATTGTACGAGCTGTTTCCATCATATCAATATTGTATTCTTCATGCATGGGAAATTGATAGTCTGGTTGGCGACACTCTTTTTCTGGGATAAGGCAGTCTTGAGGTTCGCAAAGTGGACATTGTATAGGGAGCTTAAAGAGGAGGATATCAGAATAACGTTTGGAGAATAGCAGCTCAAAATTTTTCATACCAAGCCATATTTCTT
The DNA here is from genome assembly GCF_030908405.1 of Aminobacterium sp. MB27-C1. NCBI lineage: Bacteria > Thermotogati > Synergistota > Synergistia > Synergistales > Aminobacteriaceae > Aminobacterium > Aminobacterium sp. MB27-C1. Next base: position 26,600 of record NZ_CP133089.1, read on the forward strand.
TTCGCCTTTCTCGTTGTATTTCTCGTTCTTCTTTTGAGAGGACAGGCAGACAAATAAGAAAGACTTTTCGAAAGTGTCGGATGAAAGTTTTACTTTCCTCAAGTGACTTTTGAATGGTATATCCACTGCTTAAGGGACACGTATGATTAAGGTTGCCCGGACAATTTCCACACCATTGGCGGGTTCCTTCTCGAATAACGATATCTTCTATATTTCCTTCCAAAATTGAAAATCCCAAAGCGTCAGATATATTTTTTTCTTTGCCAGAAAGCTCAAAAACTCTTCCCGTACCGGATTTGGGCGAATCGGGTTTCTCATGTTTTAATGCTTTTTCAATCACTGAAAGAACATCGCTAGCATTGCGGCTATAATAGACAAACGGAGTATGTAAAGCCGTGCGTAAAAGTGCGATATGGTGAAGAGAAGCGGCGGCTCCTCCGATGAGAACAGGGATGTTATTTTTATCTGCTATGACAATAATCTTTTCCATGTTTTCGAAACAGCTTGTATCAGAACACGATAACGCTATAAGATCTGGATTAGTTTTAGAGATAACTTTGTCAATTTTTTGAGCAGTAACATTTTCTCCAAGATCTATAACTGTATACCCTGTTTTTCGGAGGCATCTTGTAATTATTTCCCCTCCGACATTTTCTAAAGAGGGTGCAACTGTTCCGAAACAAATTGTTACCATACTTTTCCTCCTACAAGAATCCATCCCCAGGCGATAAAAAGAGTTGCCAGTGTAACGGGAATGCCGAGTCGTGCGTGGTCTTTCCATGATATGGAAAGTCCCATCTCTCTGGCTCCATTTATAACAATAATATTAGCAATACTTCCAACGACGAGTAGATTTCCTGCAAATGTACTGCTGAGGGCTAAGATTGGTCCAGCCATATGAGTCTTTGCGAGGGGAAGAAGGAGCATTGTTGCAGGAACATTTGAAACCATATTCGAGAGAGTAGCTGTACACCAGAATAGCCAGCTCGGATGGTGTAAAGAAATTCCAACATAGTGGAGACCTCTTTCTATAGCGTCAAGTCCTCCGACTTTGGCGAAGGCTCCATTGATAATGAACAGTCCAATGAAAAGAATGATTAGCTGCCAATCAACTAGATTAAGCGCTTTGTGAGAAGCCATTGTTCTGCTTGTAAGAAGAATGGCGGCAGCTCCTAAAGCAATGTAGTCTCGGGGGAGAGGGGAAAAGAGGAACAGGAGCATAACCCCGCTAAGTATCGTAATTCCTTTTACAGTTTGCCAAGCATGAAAAGGAAGTTCAACATTTTGAGGCAAAGAAAGGTGTTTATCCCACTTTTTTCTATATAGTAGGCATACAAGCCCCCAAAGAGTAAGAAGAGAAAGTCCCACAGGTAGAAGGACAAAAAACATATAATGAGCAAAAGGAAGATTAAGTCCTTGTCCTATAAGCATATTTTGAGGATTGCCGATAAGAGTTAAAGCAGATCCTATATTTGCAGAGCAGGCTAGCGCAAGAAAAAATGGAAGAGGGTTCAATTCTTTCCTTATACAAATTTCTCCTAAAACAGGCGTAATTGCAAGGCATACAATATCGTTTGACAGAAGAGCAGAAAGCGACCCTGATACAATAATGAGAATAGCCAGAAATTTTTGAGGAGAGCCATTGAAAGCGGCTATTTTCCGGGTTATAAGAGTGTAAAAACCTCCGAGACGAAGTTGAGCAGAGATAATCATAAATCCGAATAAAAGCATAATAGTAGAGATATCTATATTACATAAAAGTGATTCTTTGGAAAAAGGACCAGCAATAAGCAGAAAAATAGTTCCGAGTAAAACTATACCTGCTCGGTCGAGAGCTAACTTGGGAAAGCGACCGATGATCATGCCAAGATATACGAGAATGAAAATAACATATACAAGTCCATTTTCAACCATTAGAGTTGTCATGTAGAAGAGTCTAGCAGAAGATAGGAGGCAATAAAATGGGACTCCAACAAGATTTTACTTTTCTTCATTGTGCTGATTTACATCTAGATAGTCCTTTTCGAGGAATTCGCTCATATTCGCCAGTTATTGCTCAAAAATTGAGTAAAGCTGTATTTCGTTCTTTTGAAAGGATTATAGATTTAGCACTTCAGGAAAAAGTAGATTTTGTACTTCTTGCAGGGGACCTTTATGATAGCGCAGATCGAAGTCTTAGTGCTCAGATTGCTCTCAGAGAGCAACTTGTTCGCTTAAGTTATGCCGGAATTTCTGCCTATATAGTTCATGGAAACCATGATCCTCTCAATGGAGACCAGGCAAAACTAGCCCTTCCTGATAAGGTCTTTCGTTTTAAGAATGAGGTAGAAGTTTTTCCATTGCAGACAAAAGATGGTTTGAACATTGGCAATATTATTGGATATAGCTATCCAGAGAGTGAAGAGAATAAGAATATTGCTCGTAAAATGGCGGAATCTATTCAGGGTGCAGAAGGTTTTAATATAGCTCTTCTTCACTGCAATGCAGGCGGAATACAAGATTACGCGAATTATGCTCCTTGTGTTCTCGATGACCTCCGACAATCTTCAATAGATTATTGGGCTTTAGGGCATATCCATAGACCTCTTGTAATATCTCGGCAAGATCCTGTTGTTGTTTATCCAGGAACGATTCAGGGAAGAAGTATTCGTGAGACAGGGGCTCATGGATGCTATCTTGTAAAAGTCAGTGCAGGAAGGGCAATTCAATCTATTTTTTGTCCCACGGATCAGATTCGTTGGGAAGAAGAAGAAATAGATACCTCTCATTTAGAATCAGATCAAGATATTTTTGAAGCCCTCCATGCACTTCGAGAAAAACATCGGACAATAGCTGAGAAAAGAGGCATTATGCTTCGAGTTACTCTTACAGGGAATACATCTCTTTCCCGCCGTTTATCACGCGAAGGGTATTTGGAAGAAATGGCTGAAGAACTTAATAAAACAGAAGAAACGCTTTCTGATTTTGTTTGGTTTGAACGCATTCAGAATAGAGTGCATCCACTCTATCCAATAGAAAATATGCGGAAGACAGAATCATTTATTGGTGATTTTATTCGTGAAATGGATACTTTCAAGTCAGAATGTTGCGGCAGAGAAAACTTTTTCTCCGTTATAGATGAAGCACTTGGAACCACACGGTGGAGAGGCAGAGAACTTGATTCTTTTTTAGAAGAACTTAGCGCAGAAGAAATAAGAGAAATTGTTGAAAAAGCAATGGTACAAGGATTAGATGGGTTGCTTCAAGGGGAGGATAACCTCTTATGCGATTTGTAGAATTCAATATTGAAGGTTTTGGTCAGTTAAAAAATGTAACGGGTCGTTTCCCTCCAGGGTTATCCCTCATTCTTGGAGAGAATGAAAGTGGCAAAACAACCCTTATGAATTTCTTTCGCTATTGTCTTTTCGGGTGTCCTGACGGGCGTTCAAATCGTAATTTATATCTTCCTCTAGATGGAGGAAATCAACGAGGGCAGTTAACTATAGAAGCTTTCAATGGAGAGTCTTTGTGTTTGAGCATGAACGGGAAAAAAATTAGTTTTTCAGAAAAAAACAGAAAAAGGACAATAGAAGACATTTTAGGATATATAGATCAAGAAGCGTATGAGCGTATTTTTGCTATTGGGCTTGAAGATATGCAAAAAATCAAGCCACTTAACGAACAAGCAATACAGAGTCGTTTCTTTTCTGCCGGAGCTGGTTTGGGAACGGCCTCTCTCCCCGCATTCATTTCTTCACTTTTAGAAAGAGAGAAAAAACTTTATAAAGAGCAAGGTCGTGGGCGGTCTTCGACGGAAGTAAATATTCTTTTAGAGAAAATAAGGGGAGCGAATAAGCGTATAGAAAGTCTTCAACAGTATAAAGATGAGTATCTTCAAAAAAAGAAAGAGATAGAAGCAAATAGTCTTGGCATAGAAAAAATACGCAAAGAACTCTCATCTCTTTATCATGATGTATCTCTTGTTGAATGGGCAGAGAAAGCACGCACCCCGTGGGTAGAGATGCTTGAAGCCCAAAAAAAATTGAAGAAGATACAGTTTGCTATTTCTTTTCCTGATGATGGTTGCCAACGTTTTCTTGAGATGCAGAATGAAGAAATAAAAAGAAAAGAAGAATTGGAAGAACTTGAGACGAAAACATGCAAACTTGAAGAGAGATTGAAAGAGTTTGACCTCCCTTCCATTGAAAAAGTTCTTCAGTGCAAAGAGAGTATTCGTTCTATTTCACAAGACAGAAACAGAATAGTTCGAGAAGAGGAGTGTATTAAAAGAAAAGGGGATGAAATTGAAGATGATGAGCTACATCTTGTAAAAAAAATAAAAGAACTGTGTAAAGATTGGACAGTAAACGATCTGGAGTCTTTAGATGTTTCCTTTAGTATATCGAAAAAAGGAAGCGACATAAAAGAAAAAAACGACAAACTTGAGCTTCAATACTTAACGAGAAACGAGGCACTAGAACAGGCACAAAAAGAATTAGAGGGGAAAAAGAGTCTTTATTTATCGCATGAAAACCAGGTAGAAAAAAGGAAGGAACAATTGCCCCCCATGTCTGTTGAAGAAATAAAAAAGAGCAGGTCAATTTTGCGACAAATTGTAAAAGAGCGAGATCAACTTCAAGCTCAAATGGAAGCAGAAGCAAAGAATATAGATATTTTATTGTCAAAAATGAAATATAAAAATTTGAGTTTTTTGATGATTCTTTTGGGATTTGTAATGTTAGTCTTAGGCTTTTTTGGTACGTGGTCCCCATCTTTTATAGTTGGGAGTACGCTTTTTGTTGCAGCTTTTACTCTTTTGATACCGTACATTCGCGCAAAACGGGAAATCATAATTAAAGAAGATTTTTCTTCTTCTTTACAAAAAAGAGATAAGGAGCAAGAAAAGGAGTTTCTTAGAAGGCTGCAAGAGATAAACTTCCTTTCTTCTCCACAAGAATCTGTATGCTTTGAAGAAGTAGAAGAATATATCGATAGTTGTTTTGAGAATGTACAAGCATATTTGCAATCCCTACAGCTGCGAGATGCTTTTGCAGAGGAGGTAGCATCTTGCGAAAAGAAAATGAATCATTGTCAGAGAGAACTTGATGAAACAGCAGACCTTTTACACAATCTCAGACAAGAATGGACTTCTTTTCTTGAAGAAACAGGTTCTCCTAAACAGTTGAAAATTGAGCATTGGAGTGAATTTGAAAGTCATATAAAACAGCTTCGCCAGAATCTTGAAAAAATTAAGGAGATGAAAAAAGATTACTCTTCCTCACAGGAATATATTGAGAAAAAAAGAAGACAACTTCAAACTATATTAGAAGTTTTGCCGTTGTCTTCCGTTTTTGAAAATAGCTCTCTTGTCTCTTGTATCGACACTCTTACTTCTTTGCTTGATGAGACTGAGCTACAAAAAGAGAAACTAACGGCTATAAAAATAGAAAAAGAGCAGTTAATAGAGTCTCACAAGAGAAACGTTCTTTTTTTGAGTCAAATTCAAGAAAGTAAGTTAAAGCTTTTCGAAGAAACAGGTGTCAGAAATGAGAATGAATTTACAAATATGGCTGAAAAATGGCAAGAAGCCAAGAAATTAAAAGAGGCAATTGAAAATAATAAAATGTCTCTTCTTGCTATATCTGGTGGAAAAGAATATCTAGAGCAGGTTCTAAGTCAACTTGAAAAAAGATCTCCGGCAGAAGCCCATCTCTATAAACAGGAGAAAGAGGAGAAAAAAGGATTCCTTGCAGATAAATTAGAAGAACTAAACCAAAAACAAGGTCATTTGAAAAATAGGCTCGAAGAACTCGAAAAAAATAAAGAACTTGGTGGGCTATTCTTAGAAAGAGAAGCGTTAACAGAAGAACTTCGACGTACTTTGAAAGAATGGCTATCCGTTGTTATATGTCGCTATGTTCTGGAACAAACCCGGCAAAAACATGAAAAAGAAAGACAACCGGAAGTTTTTAAAAAGGCAGGAAAATACTTGCAACTTATGACGGATGATAGATATACGCTTCTTTCTACAGCTTCGGAGCAGGGAGGCTTTTCAGTGGAACTAGAAGAAAAAAACGGATTGCTTCGCAAAAAAGAAGATATTTGGAGCAGTGGTCTTGCCGATCAAGTCTATCTCTCTATTCGGCTTGCTTTGGCGACTCTTTATGGGAAAAGGATGGAACCTCTTCCTCTTGTTCTTGATGACGTTCTTGTTCGTTTTGATGAGAAAAGACAGATAGGTGCTCTAAAAGCACTTATGGAAATTGCATTACACCAACAAGTGCTCCTTTTCTCATGTCGAAGAGATTTAGTAAACATTTTTTATCAAGCTAAGGAAAATTTAGAAAATAATGTCAGTGTTTTTACAATGAATAACGGTAGTTTTTCTCATTTAGAGGATGTAGTATGATGTAAAAATGACTCCAGTATGGATTGCTCTTTATGATCCAGATCCGAAGGCTCTTTCTATAACATACAACGTTGTGGGTTCTGTCGAAGGAATAGAAATAGTTGGTCATGGGGATACGATCTCTCGTTTTGAGCAGATATTAAACCGATATTCTGTGAACCTCGCTATTATAGATCCTTTTAGTTCTGAAGAGAGCTTTGAGCAGTTAGCTGTTCTTTTTCAGGATCTCAGGCCTAAGGTTGATGTTATAGTTGTTTCCCATGAACTTGGGGGAGACTCCATTGTTAGTGCATTTCGTATGGGAGCTTTCGATTATATTGCCAAACCTTTTACATATGAACGGTACCGAGAAAGTTTATACAGATATCGTTGTTACCATTCTTTTCTTGTCAATACTTCCCCAAAATGGAATCAAAAAAATATTGATCTTTTAAAACGAATTCGAATGTCATCTCACTTTACATCTCAAGGTCTACCCAAAGGACTTCATAATGAGACTCTTTCTCGTATACGAGACGTTTTACGGCAAACCAACGTTCCCTTATCTGCGTCAGATATCGCTAAAAAAACGAAATTAGCCCGGTCAACTGTTTGGAAATATTTATCGTATTTATGCCAAATTGGTGAAGTAATGAGTTTCAATCAATACACGCCGAAAGGGCGCCCCCTCCGTTTATATTCTTTACTGCATTGATGACAAAAAGAACTAAAATAAAACAAAAAGAACTAAAATTGTTTTCCCACACTTTCTTTGATTAAATATGCCTTTAAGTTCGTCTTTATGGTGGACAATGTATATTGTATTTTTGGAGGGGAAAGAAGTGGGATTCAACAGGTTGGGAACACGCATCGTTGCTCTTGTCGTAGGCTTTTTAATAATAAGTGTGGGGATAATCGCAGTTGGTTCTGTAAGAATCAGTAGTCGCGGTTTAACGAACATGTCGATTTATTACGAATCAGCAGTAGCAAAGGAAAATGCAGAAAATCTCAATGGTGTTTTTATGGAATTTACACAAGCTGTTCGAGATATCCAGAATAATGTTGCTGCGTACTTCGATAAAAGCGATATGGCTTCAATTCCATCGCAATGGTCTGCATTTACATCGGATATTTCTTTAATTCTTCAACTTTTAGCAGAGGATTTTCCTCATGTGAGACAAGTCTTTATTACCTTAAACCCCGAAGTTTTAAAGACGCAAATGATATGTGATTTAACACTATCTCGTAAAGATGCAAAATCTTCTTTTAAATCTATTGAGGATAGTGAAAGTATTACAAATTTGCTTAATCGCAATAACCCTGAGACAGAGTGGTTTTGGGGAGCTTTGGATAGTAAAAAACCAGTATGGGGAGACCCACAAGAGGCAAATGGCATGTATGTTATGACTCTTTCTATGCCAGTATTGAAAGATGGCAAAGTCTTTGCCGTAGTGGGGATGGATTTTGACGCGCAATTTATTCCTGACAAGCTACGGGAAGAAAAAATTTATGATACGGGATATGTGTGGCTTTTGAATGAAGAAGGAAATTTCCTTTACCATCCTGTCGAGGCCTTTATGGGCAAAGGGCTGGATGAGATAGAGAATGGTTACTACGCCCAATATTGGGATCAAATAAAACGAGAGCCCCAGGGGCGTTTCAAATCAAAGTTGCGTGGAGATATTATTGCTGTTTCTTACGCAACCCTTCCCAATGGAATGGTTTTAGGTACTCAGGCTTCGGCATCAGAAGCCCTTGCTCCAGTAGCTGCTTTAAAGAAGGCTACCCTTCTTATTGCGGTTGTTGTTTTATTCGTGGCGATTATCATAACGTCATGGGTTATCAGAAAAATGACAAAGCCTCTGCAGGATGTGGCCAAAAAGGCTCTATATATTACAGAGAATAGCGATCTTTCTGTTCGACTAGAGACAGACTCGAAAATAGTAGAAATAAGGGCAATAGTAGACGCGCTCAACGCTATGGTCGTAGGCATATCTGGCATAGTTTCTGCAATTGTGAGAAGCTCGAAAACAGTTTTGAACAAGGCTGAAGATATGAGCGCTGCCTCAGAGGAGTCTGCTGCTGCTGTAGAGCAGGTTTCTGAATTGGTTAAACAGTCAGAAATGAAAACACAAGATTCTGCTGCTGCCACACAGCAGGCTAATGCAGGCATTCAAGAAGTTGCTGCCGCTGCCCAGACAGGAGCAAAAGCTGCATCTGAAGCTGGAGAAAGCGCAGTAAATATTGCTAATGCAGCTGAACGAGGCGGAGATGCGGTACGAAAAATGAGCACTCTGATCGACGAAACATCGACTGCTGGGGGTAATGTCGGTCAGGCTATTCGTCTTCTTGCCGATACTGTCGAGAAAATATCAAGTTTTGTCAGTACTATTACCGCTATTGCAGATCAGACGAATTTACTCGCATTAAATGCTGCCATTGAGGCTGCAAGAGCTGGCGATGCGGGCAGAGGTTTTGCTGTTGTAGCAGAGGAAGTTCGTAAACTTGCCGAGGAATCGGCGAAATCTGCGGAAGAAGTAAATCACGTTATTATTGAAATTAGCGAAAGAAGTCGAAAAGCGCTGACTGACCAGGAAGGTGCAGAAAAATACATGGTTCAATTGGTGCAAGAGGCAAAAGAGACTAAAGATATTATTGATCATGTTGTTGTTCAGGTTGCCCAGGTTTCGGATCATGTCCAGAGCATTGCAGCTACGATGGAAGAACAATCCGCAAGTGCAGAGGAGATGACAGCTGGAATGGATAGCGTTGCACGTACGGGACAGGAAATATCTGATCAAATGAAGCAGATTACTCAGGCAACTGAGGATCAGGCCAAAGTAACAGAGTCTATTGCTCAGTCGGCAGAAGAGATGGTTACTCTCAGCCGTGCAATGGAAGATGCCGTTGCTCGTTTTAAATTAGAAGAGGAAGAAAAGTCTTTAGCTACCTTATAGACAGTCTTGACTGAAACTTTTTCTCTGAAGCTACGATGGGACATGTTTATGATAAATCCCATCGTAGCTTTTTTAAACTGAAATATCATTTTTTAACAAGAGCTCACCGAGCTCTTCAAGTTTGGGCCTTGCGTCTTCGGCTTTAACACGTCCAAGTTGAAAAACTAGGGCATCAATAATTGTTAAAAGTGTTACTGTTGAATAATGGTTCGTATTTTGTGGAGCAAGAAGCACCACTGAAGCAAGAGGAGCCGCAACATTTGAAAGGTTGTTAGTAATGAGTACAACAGGAATTGAATGCTCATGAGCATACTTCACAGCATTAATAGTCCTCTTCGTATAGTGCGGACTTCCCGCCATCAGAGCGATAAGCACATCGTTTTCATCCATATCATAAAGTTCATCAAAGAGATTATCCGATCCTGATGCATCCCCAAGATAGATATTTTTAAAGAGTTGGTGTAGCAGTGCATGAAGATAAACAGCTAATCCTCGAGTTGAACGGAGTCCGAGAATATAGATTCTCGAAGCTTTTTTTATCGTACGAATCGCTTGAGGAAAGCTTTCTGCTAAATGTTGGCTATAAAGAGATTGCAAGCTTTGTATATTATCTTTTATTACTTGTTCCAGAACGTTCAAACTTGAATCTCCTGTAATATTCTCTCTCAAACGATCAAGAGGAGGGGGTGTTGTAGATGAAACAAGCACGTGCTGCAGTTCTTCTTTGAGTGCTGTGTAACTTTTGAATCCAAGGCTTCCTGCTGTTCGAATAACAGTAGCTGTACTCGTTTGTGTAGCTGCTGCTACTTCCTCAGCTTTCATGAATGCTGTTTGTTGATAGTGGGCAAGAATATAATCGCAGACATTTTTCTGCTGAGAGGGCAAGTTTTGACGAATGGCCCGTATATGCTCAAAAATATCTTTCCCATTCTCATTTCTATCGATTAAATTTTTGTTTTTCCGATTATGCATAATATGCCTCCCTTCATTGATGGATAATGTATACTTGAACAAATAACCTGCCGATTATGTTGACTTTCGGTGCCAATAAAATTATAGTGTCCGTAATATGAATCTAGAAATATCATTTTATATCATGTTGATACTTTTATATATCAAAAGATTGATAAATCTGTTTGTTATTTATATCTCAAATCCCTTTTGTGGCAAAGATCAACTTTGTATTTAATAAATATATCATTATTTTAAGGGGGAAAAAGGATGCGTAAGTACGGAAAAGGTTTTGTTGTTTTTCTCACGATGGTTTTGGTTTTGGGAATGTCATTTTCAGCCATGGCCGTAGAGCGTTATTCGCTTGCTACCGGGGGAACGGCCGGAACGTATTACCCTATAGGTTCAGCTATTGCTTCTATCATAACCAAATATGTACCGGATATTGAAGTTACGGCAGAATCAACGGGCGCTTCTGTTGCGAATCTGAAAATGATTCGTGAGGGCAACGTCGAAATGATGATGGGTGCTTCTAACACGAGTTACGGTGCCTTTAGCGGACAGCCTCCCTTTGAAAAAGAACCTGTGGAAAATATTCGTGGCATTACATGTCTCTATCCTGAAATTTTCCAATTTGTCGTTTTAAAAGATTCCAATTTAAAGAGCATTAAGGATTTGGCTGGTAAAAAGGTGGCCGTAGGTGCTCCTGGAAGCGGAACCGAAAGAACTGCCAAGATGGTTCTTGAAGCTCACGGCCTAGGCTATGATAAAATTTCCCCTCAATTCCTGAATTTTGGTGAAGCTGTTACAGCTTTGAAAGATCGTCTTATTGACTGTGCCATTATAGGGTCGGGTATTCCTACATCTGCAGTTGTCGATGCTTCTACTACCCTTGACGTTAACCTTCTTTCTCTTGATTCCAATATCATGAAAGATTTTTTGAAAGATCGCTCTTATTTGACAATGGTTACCATTCCTGGTGGAACCTATCGTGGTGTTAACGAAGATGTTTCTGCGGTAGCAAGCCCGGCTTTGCTTATTGCTCGTAAAGATTTGAGCGAAGAATCCGTCTATCAAATAACAAAGGCTCTTTTCGAACATCTTGACGTTCTTGCCGATTCTCATGCTCAGGGAAAAATGATCAGATTTGAGACGGCTCTGAGCGCTATGTCTATTCCTCTTCATGCAGGTGCCGCAAGATACTACAAAGAAAAAGGTGTAGATGTAAGCGGTTGGGTTATCGAATAAGGTTTCGATAACGACTTCTGAAGAGGGGTATGCCCTTGTGCCCCTCTTCATCATTGGGGATGAAAAAAATGAGAAAAAGACTTTGGGGAAGTCTCATTTTTTCGAGTGTAATTTTAATTTGTTATTTTCTTTTCTTTTATCCCGTTCTTGTTCTCAATATAAAAAATTACAAGACAGGTCGCGTGTTGTATCGGCAAAAAGTATCTGTGGGGTACTCCTTCGCTACGTATATCAGGCACTCTGTTCACCTGACGCCTGTATATGAATATTACAAAGTTAACGATGATGGCATGCTTCATGTAGTTGAAACACGATTGCAGGATTTAGGGTGGGGTGTTCCTTCTACATGTAAGCAGGAAGTACGCTTTGAAAATGGATTTATGGTTATCCGTGGCCTTAATATCCCGTTGAGCCTGCTTCCTTTCAGAGTTAGTTACGTAGCAGCCCCACGCCTGCTCTTGGATGGAGGGCACAGAGATATCAATTTAAAAAATTACTTTAATGATATGGAACGCATGGATATATCAGCCGAGAAAATGTCGTATTTCGAGTACTTGACGCGAGGTGAGTCCGATGTTTTTCAAGAAAAAAGAACAGGAGAATCTTACTCCTGAGGAAAAACTTAAAGAACTCAATGAAAAGTTTGAAAAAAAGAGGAATTTGACGGGGATAGCCGCAAAAATATGTTCTATCTTGGCAATATGTATGTCGTTATATCACATGTACTCGTCAGGGATACATATGCTTCCTCAATTTCAACACCGGGCTATACACTTAGCATTTGCCTTGGCATTGACGTTTTTCATTTTTCCTGCAACAAGTAAACAAAAAAACAGACTCCCTATCTGGGATATAGTTGCAATAGTTTTTAGTTTGGCTGTGGGGGCTTACCTCACATTGGACTATATGAATATTGTTTTCCGAATGGGAGATCCTATCGCAAGAGATATTGTAATAGGGGCAGTTATGATTTTTCTTGTATTGGAGGCAACTCGTCGAACTATGGGATGGCCCCTTGTTATTGTCGCGATATGTTTTCTTCTCTACGCTTTTTTCGGTCACTTGATACCTGGAACCCTTGGGCACAGACAGTACGGAGTCGAACGTATTGTTGAACATATGTTCCTGACAAGTGAAGGTATATACGGCGTAGCTATTTATGTAACTGCGACTTTTGTGTTTCTATTTATTCTTCTCGGGGCATTCCTCACAGAAACTGGTGGTGCACAGGCCTTTATCGACTTGGCTTTTTCTCTGACAGGGCGTTTCAGAGGAGGTCCTGCAAAAGCTGCGGTTCTTGCAAGTGGGTTAATGGGAACGATTTCGGGCAGTTCTTTTGCAAATGTAGCAGGCACCGGAACATTTACCATTCCATTGATGAAAAGCGTAGGGTATAAACCGGAATTTGCTGGTGGTGTAGAGGCTTCTGCTTCCACTGGAGGACAAATTATGCCTCCTATAATGGGAGCCGCTGCTTTTATCATGGCAGAAATGACAGGTGTCCCTTATGGGAAACTCATTGTTCATGCTGCAATACCGGCTATTTTGTATTACGTTGCCGTTTTTATCATGGTCGATATGGAGGCTGCGAAGCTCGGTCTCTTTGGAATGAAAAAGAGTGAACTGCCGGTCTTTTCAAAGGTGTTTAAAGATGGAGCATTCTTGCTTTTAGCTCCCTTCAGCATAGTGTATATGTTGCTTGCGGGATATTCTCCGATTAAGGCTTCTGTTACAGCGGTGCTCATTGTAATCATTACAAGCTCTTTCAGAAAGGCAACACGAATGTCTCTTAAATCTTTTTTAAGGGCTTTGGACTTAGGGGCACGAGGTGCTTTAAGTGTTATTGCAGCATGCGCAGTTGCAGGTCTTATTGTCGGAACCGTTACATTGACAGGTTTGGGCCTTAAATTTGCTGATTTTATTATCGCTCTATCAGGAGGTCAGCTTCACTTGGCCTTGTTACTTACCATGATTGCTTCCATTATCATGGGAATGGGCATGCCTACCACAGCTCTTTACATTATTTTAGGCTCTATGGTTGCTCCGGCCCTTGTAAAACTCAGCGTTCCAGTTGTAGCCGCCCACCTTTTCATTTTCTATTTCGGATGTATGGCGTCAGTAACGCCTCCTGTTGCTCTAAGCTCATATCTTGCCGCAGCTATAGCCAAGGCCGATTCTGTAAAGACAGCACTTCAAGGGCTTAAGCTTTCTTCCTCCGCTTTTATTTTGCCCTTTGTTTTTGCACTTTCTCCTCGAATTTTATTGCTGAACACCTCTCTTGGTTCGGCCACAACAGCTATTATTACCGCCACTTTAGGGGTCGTAGCCCTTTCCGCTTCATTGGAGGGGTATTTAATGGGACGACTTCCCCTCTTGTTAAGAGCTGTTGCTGGAGTAGCGGCAATATGTCTTATTGATCCAGGTTGGCTTGGCGACGTCATTGGTCTGGTGATTCTTTCTGTAATTCTTTTATCTCAAATTATTGCTAGAAAAAAGCGATATGAAGCTAGGGACGAGGTGAATTCTCTTGAATAAAGTCGCAGTACTTGGAGCTGGCAATGGTGGTTTAAGTATGGGGGCATATTTGTCCCTGCGTGGATGTAGCGTACATGTTTTTGATAAATTTCCAGCAGCTATTGAAGATATACAGGCTGCAGGTGGGGTGACTTTGAAAGGCGTTTCTCTCACGGGTTTTGCAAAGTTTGATGTAATCACAACAAGTATTCCGGAAGTTATGGATGGATGCGATGTCATTTTGGTTGTGACTCCCGCTTTTGCACATAGAGAACTTGCTACGAAGATGGCACCATATTTGACAAAGGGTCAAAAAGTTATTCTGAACCCTGGACGAACAGCTGGTGCTCTAGAGTTTTATTTGACTGCAAAAGATGTAAATCCCGAGGCTGACTTTATTGTTGCCGAGACTCAATCTCTAATTTACGCGTGTCGAAAGACAGGAGCGGCAGAAGTTACTATCTATAAAGTGAAAAAAGAAATGGAACTTGCTGCTTTACCTGCGTATAAAACAAAAGAAATTTTGGCGGAAATGCTGCCATATTATCCGCAATTTATTGCCGCTGAAAATGTGCTGGAGACAAGCTTCTTAAATATTGGAGCAATTTTCCACCCTACACCGGCATTGCTCAATATTGCAAGAATAGAGGGAAAAGATCTCTTTGAGTATTACATGGATGGAATTACTCCTTGTGTCAGCAATGTTTTAGAACGGATAGATGCAGAACGTGTTGCTGTTGCTTCGGCACTCGGTATTGAGACAATGACATGTATTGAATGGCTTGAAGATGTCTATGAAATTCCTCATATGGATGGAACGTCGATATATGAAGCAGTTCAGAAACAGGAAGGATATCGTGGCATAGAAGCGCCAAAAAATCCTTTCGCACGATATATTTCAGAAGATGTTCCAATGAGCCTTGTTCCATTAGCAGAGTTTGGACGTATTGTTGGAGTTCCCACTCCCACAATGAATCTTATGATTGATCTTGCAAATTTAGTTCATAAAACGGATTACCGAGAGAGAGGCAGAACTCTTGCACGTCTTAAACTTGAAGGCGTATCTGTTGAAGACTTAAAAAAATTTGTTACTGACGGTACTCCATTTCCTAAAGATGTGGAGAAAGGGAGGGAAATAGCATGACTCAACGACGCGTAGAATTTTTATATTTGACGCAACAGGATGTAATAGATTGTGGAGTAACTAACATGGCAATGGTGATGAATAAGATAGAAAAACTTTTTTCCCTCCGTGATAAGGGAGAGACGATTTTGCCAGATAAAGTTGCCCTGCGTTGGGGAGATGCCGATTCCGAAGCACAGACGGGGCGTATTAATGCCATGCCGGGCTATGTTGGAGGAGATGTAGATGTCGCAGGCATAAAATGGATAGCCAGTAAGCCTATGAATCCGCGTCACTATAATATGCCAAGAGCCTCAGCCCTTACCATTCTCAATAATGCTGAAACAGGTTTCCCTCTTTCTGTAATGGACGGTACAGTGATTAGTGCCATGCGTACAGGGGCTGCTACTGGTGTCGCTGCAAAATATCTTGCCAGAAAAGATTCAAAAGTCCTCTGTCTGATCGGTGCAGGAACGCAGAATCATACCCAAATGATGGCTGTTAAGACAGCTCTTCCCGGAATTAATGAAATTCATGTCTATGATATATCGATGGACCGTGTAAAAGCTTTTATCGAGAAAGCGAGAGAAGAAGTTCCAGATGCTCACATAGAAGCCTGCGTATCTGCTCCTGAAGCTTTAAAGGGAGCAGATGTTATTGTTAGTGCCACAACGGCAGTTTCTCCTATTGTCAAAGCTGAGTGGGTAGAAGATGGGGTTTTTATTTCAAATGTAGGTAACTATGAATACGAATTTGATGTGGTGAGAAAGGCCCAAAAGATTGTTACTGATGATTGGGATGGAGTTATTCATAGGGGAATACAGACTATTGCCAAAATGGTTTTGGCCGGGGAACTTTCTAAAGAGCGATTCCATGGGAATATAGGGGAAATAATCAATGGTAAAAAAGCGGCCAGGGAAAATGATAACGAGATTATTTTCTATAACGCAATAGGAATGGGCATAGAAGATATTATTGTTGCAAAAGAGATTTATGATCGTGCATTAACGCTCAGGAAAGGTCAAAAACTTACATTGTGGGAAGAACCCTATTGGGTTTGATGGCTTATTCTGATCTGTATTTATATGCAATTTGGGGGAAAGGATTTACGCTCTTTCCCCTTTTTATTTAGATGTAAAACATTAGTAATCTTGAGGAAGAATTTTATGAGAAGAAGATTTCCGCTTTTGCATGAGTTGAACTATATCCTCGTTTTCTTCGTTGTCTGTTGTCTGGCGAATGGCTACTTTTGTTCCGTAGACAATTGAAAACCCGGTATACCCTCCCTTAATAGCATACCCATAATATCCCATGGAAAGCAGTGCGAGGTGGCTATCGTAATCTTCGAGAGGAACTTCAATATGCTCGTGAGTGTATATATGAGGTAATGTCCGAATGTCCTTATGCAGAATAAAACGAAGATAGCCTCCGTATTTTTCTTTTAAATCAACAATCAAAAACCCGGAACGGAGTACATTCCTGAGGCTGAAAATATTCAAAGGAGATATAGTACTATGAAGGTGATATCGTTCAGGGTAGAGGATTTCTTCGGCTTTCAGGAATGTAAAATGTTGAATGTAATTCCCGCGAAAAGCTTTTTCCGTTATACAAAAATCCATTACGGCAATATGATCTCGTTCAGAGGGATGAAGTTGTAAATCTTTTTGAGCTTCCTCCATATATTTTCCCCCGTAAGAGATGGCTCGTATCGCAACAAGATAATCACTATCGAAAATACCAATAACAAAACCTTTGCCAAGAATACTTTCTTCAATAGTATGCTCTGCACAAAAAATATTTTCGTCGCCAATTTCCAGAGTAATTTTTCTATGGAGGTCAAGGGCCGAAGGTGTGTCTTTTTCTGCAAGCAATCGCATAGTACATAATACATTCTTGCGAATTCCCTTTTCTTTTTTCACTAGAAAGAATCTCTCGTTAAGCGCATGCTCCATACGTTCACCTCTTTTCTCAGAATCATGAGATAATTATACATGAAAGAATTAAGCACAAAAATATTTTGTTTATGTTTTATTTTTAAAATTTGCTTTGACCAATATTGACAATAAAGGGGGAAGAAGTGTAATATTTATTGGTCAACAAAGGTCAGTAATACCGGGAGGGATGATTAGATGAAGAAAGCAGTCGGTATTGATCTTGGAACGACCAATTCTGTCATTTCTGTAGTAGAGGGAGGATCTCCTATTGTCATTGCAAATGCTGAGGGAAGTCGAACAACGCCATCGGTGGTTGCTTATACGAGAGACGATGAGCGATTAGTAGGAGCAATGGCCAAGAGGCAGGCAACCTTAAATCCTGATGGCACTCTTTTTTCTGTAAAACGTTTTATTGGACGAACTTTTGATGAAGTAACTTCAGAGATGAAAATCGTTCCATATAAAGTTAAGGAAGGTCCGAATAGGGCCGTACGTTTTGAAGTGTTTGGTAAGGAATATGCTCCTGAAGAGATAAGTGCACAGATTCTTAAAAAGTTGGTTAATGACGCAAGTAGCTATCTGGGAGAAAATATCACAGATGTTGTTATTACTATTCCTGCATATTTTAACGATGCCCAGCGCCAGGCAACGAAGGATGCCGCAACAATAGCCGGGTTAAACGTACTTCGTATCATTAACGAACCTACGGCGGCTGCCCTAGCCTATGGACTGGATAAGCAAAAAGAGCAAAAGATTCTAGTTTTTGACCTTGGCGGAGGAACTTTCGATGTCTCTATTCTTGATATAGGGGAAGGGGTTGTTGAAGTCCTCTCTACCTCTGGAGATACCCATCTTGGCGGTGATGATTTCGATAAGGTGGTAGTTGATTACATCGCTGACGAATTTAAGAAAGAAAATGGCATAGATTTAAGAAACGACAGGCAGGCCTTGCAACGGCTTTATGAAGCGGCTGAAAAAGCGAAGTGCGAACTTTCGGGTAGAACATCTACGGAAATCAGCTTACCCTTTATAACAGCTGACGCCACGGGCCCTAAACATCTCAGTATGAACTTTACACGGGCCAAATTCGATCAGCTTACAGAGCTTCTTGTAAAACGTTGTATTAAGCCGATGCAAGATGCATTAGCAGCGGCAAAACTTTCTCCTTCAGATATAGACGAAGTTGTTCTTGTCGGTGGTTCTACGCGAATACCGGCGGTACAGGCTCTTATAAGGAAGTTTACGGGTGGAAAAAATCCGAATATGTCAGTTAATCCCGATGAAGTGGTAGCTGTAGGTGCTGCTATACAGGGTGGTATTTTAAAGGGCGAAATGAAGGATGTCCTTTTGCTTGATGTTATTCCTCTTTCTCTTGGCGTTGAAACCATGGGCGGAGTAATGACAAAAATTATAGATAAAAATACGACGATTCCCTATAGAAAAACAGAGATATTTACGACAGCGGAAGATAGCCAGCCCGCAGTAGATATTGTCGTTCTTCAGGGAGAGCGGGAAATGGCGGCAGATAATAGAATCCTTGGCAACTTTAAACTTGAAGGGATCAGAAAAGCTCCTCGGGGCATTCCTCAGATAGAAGTTACCTTTGATGTTGATGCTAACGGAATTCTCAAGGTGTCTGCCAAAGATAAAGATACAGGTAAGGTTCAACAGATCACCATTGCAGGGTCTACCAATCTCGATAAAAGTGAAGTTGAGCGAATGATACATGAGGCACAGGAACACTCTGCCGAAGACAGGAAAAAACGAGAAAAAGCTGACGCAAGAAACGAACTTGAAACTCTCGCTTACAGGTTGGAAAAAGAGTTGGCGGACAAAGAGAGTGTTTTAGAAGAAACGCAGAAAGCAAGAGCACGTAACGTGCTGGAAGAATCAAAGGAACTGCTTAAAAATTCTGAAGCAAATGCAGAAAGTATGAGAGTTAATATTTCAGAATTACAGCAGGTTTTACAGGTTGTATCTTCAGTAAGTGGAAAGCAAGAATCTCAGGATCAGAACAAACAAACGGAAGATGTTGTCGATGCAGAATTTACTGATCCCGATCAAGATTGTAACAGTTGAGGAATATAGTTGAGGTTTGGTAAGCCTCAGAAGGGCCGGTGAAAGAGCACCGGCCTTTTTTTGTACATCTTAAAGGTATAATACCTATATATGAAGGGGGGAGACGAGTGACCATTGCTTTTGAACCTATAACGTTAGAGAGACGAGATGATTATCTCCATTTATACAATCTCACTCCTCAGAAGGCCTCTGATTATAGCTTTATTAATCTTTGGGCCTGGCATAATGACAGAAAGTATGAATGGGCTTTTGAAGCTGATCTTTGCTGGCTTCGAACTACTTCTTCAGAATCTATTCAGTGGGCTCCTGTAGGATCATGGCATAGTATAGACTGGCGAAATGTTCTTTCAAAACTCTTTCCCAACGGTGTTGTATTTGATAGAGTTCCTGAAAATTTGGCAAATATTTTACAGCAAAGTCTGGGTGACGATATACAATTAGAAGAAGAACGAGAAGAGTGGGAGTATATTTATCGAGTATCTGATCTTATTGAACTTTCAGGTAATCGTTTCCATAAGAAAAAAAATCTTTTGCAACAATTTATTCGTAGCTATGACTATTCTTATTCCCCAATAACCCTAGCAAACATAGGGCATATCATAGAATTACAAAAAGAATGGTGTGAGTGGCGTAATTGTGATGATTCTCCAGGGTTAAAAGCAGAAAGTTGCGCTATTCGCCGTGTACTAGAGCATTGGGGAGAAATGCCGTCTATTTCAGGTGGTGTTCTCTCTGTGAAGGATCAAATGGTTGCCTATACAGTGGCCGAGAGTATTGATAACGAAACAATTGTTATTCATTTCGAAAAGGGAATGACTGATTATAAAGGCGTCTATCAGGCGATTAACCAGATTTTTCTTGATCAGAGCGCCCATTCTTTTGAGTGGGTCAACCGTGAGCAGGATATGGGAAGCGAAGGCATCAGAAAGGCTAAAATGTCGTATAACCCTGCTACTTTTCTTAAGAAATATCGAGTAACGTGGGGTGCATAATATATATATAAACGATCTAGGAGGGACATACATGCTCAACCAAGCCATCGACGGGCTGAAAGACGATCTTATTTCAGCTATACAAGAATCTGTTCGCATTCCAAGTGTTGCAGGAACACCAGAGAAAGATGCTCCTTTTGGACAGGAAGTGAAACGTGCTCTCGACCATGCGTTAAATTTAGCGGGAAGTATGGGTTTCCGAACGAAGAACGTAGATAATATGGCAGGGTACGCTGAGTGGGGTGACGGCGAGGAGATAGTTGCTGTTTTAGGACACCTTGATGTTGTTCCAGAAGGAAGTGGATGGACCTACGCTCCATATGGCGGCGATATTCATGATGAAAAAATATGGGGACGTGGCGTTCTCGATGATAAGGGGCCGACTATTGGAGCTCTTTTCGCACTTAAAGCTATTAAAGAGCTTGGTATTCCTTTAAAACGACGTATTCGAGTTATTTTCGGAACGAATGAAGAGTCGGGAAGTCAGTGTATGGAGCGATATGTTCAGACAGAGGAACTTCCGGCTGCAGGTTTTACTCCAGATGCTGAATATCCGATTATCTATGCCGAGAAGGGTGTTTTGACAATAACATGCAAGGCTCCTTTTAAAGGGGAAGGGGCTGTCAGCGTAGTATCTATAGAGGGAGGAGTGGCTCCTAACGTAGTGGCTGCTACTGCTCGTGTTCTTCTTAAGGCGTCGGCTGAGGATAGAAAACGTCTTGCCTCTATTGTTGATTCATGGAATGGACCCGAAAAGAGCGGATTTAAAATTGTAGAGGATAGCTCTAGCGGAACCCTTGATATTGCAATTCAAGGACTTCCAGCTCATGGGAGCACTCCTGAACTTGGTGTAAACGCTTTACTTTGTCTTATCGATATTTTGTCAAAAGTAAACTTAGGTGGAGAACAAGCATCTTTTGTGAAGGCTCTTCAAAAGGTTGTTGGTTTTGAAACTGATGGGACTTCGCTGGGAGTTGCTATGGAAGACAGCATTTCTGGGCCATTGACTGTCTGTCTTGGAACCATGCATGGCGACGATTCAGGCATTTCATTTACTTTGAACCTACGCTATCCCGTAACGAAAAAGCGGGAAGAAGTGTTGCCCTTTCTTACGGAAACACTGGAAAATGCAGGTATAGAGGTTGCAGATGTTCGACATGCAGCACCCCTTTATGTTGATCCGGAATCGGAATTGATTCAGACTCTCAAAAAGGTCTATGAGGATCAGACAGGGTTGAAAGCAGAATTATTGGCTATTGGCGGTGGAACGTATGCTAAAGCTATGCCAAACGTAGTTGCATTTGGGCCAATTTTCCCCGGACAAACATATACGATTCATGAAGAAAACGAATGTTGGTCTATTGAAGATTTGGTGAAAAACGTAAAAATAATGGCTCACGCCATGGTGGAATTAGCTCGTTAACGTAAGGAGTAGACGTTATGAACGAAAAAAGGCCTTGTTGGAAAGGGTTTGATCTGTATTGTGAGAGGTTACAACAATTAAGCAGGGCTCTTCGCCACAGGAATTACAGGCTTTTTTTCGGAGGAGAGGTCGTATCTTTATCTGGCCTCTGGATGCAGAGAGTAGCTATGAGCTGGTTAGTCTATCGATTGACCAGCTCTGTTTTTCTTCTTGGTGCCGTTGATTTTGTTGGACAGCTTCCTGTTTTTTTTCTGGCTTCCTTTGCAGGCGTATATCTTGAAGGCTGGGATTTACGCCGAGTCATTATCATTTGTCAGATTTTAAGCATGGTACACGCCTTTCTTCTCGCAATTCTTACTCTTTCCGGAGTAGTTACCTATTGGCATATTATTGTTCTCAGTGTGTTGTTGGGAGTGGTAAATGCCTTTGAAATTCCTGCGCGACAGGCTTTTATTATTCATATGGTGGAAGACAGGCAAGATTTAGGAAATGCCATCGCATTAAATTCGTCTTTATTCAATGTGGCCCGTCTGCTTGGACCTTCTCTGGCTGGTGTTGTTATAGCGTTAGTAGGGGAAGGAATTTGTTTCTTGATGAATGGTTTCAGTTACGGTGCGACACTTTGGGCTCTTTTTGCGATGAGATTGAAACGTGGAGGTCGTACCTTTACGGAGAAAAGGCCTCTCCTTGAAAATTTTTTCGAAGGGATTGCCTATGTTCGGGGTTTTTTCCCTATTCGTGCTGCGCTGATGGCCCTTGTTGTCGTAAGCTTTTTTGGACTTCCCTACCTTGTTTTGCTTCCGGTTTTTGCTAAGGATATTTTGTCAGGTGGTCCTCAGACACTGGGATTTCTTACAGCTGCAAGTGGAATGGGAGCATTGGGTGGTTCCTTTATGCTTGCTCTTCGTAAAACCCCTGTAGGTTTAGGAAAAATAATGGCTCTCGCCATGTCTGGATTCGGCATATGCGTTGCTCTTTTTGCCTTCTCGCGGTGGTTCCCTTTTTCTTTGCTTCTTATGGCAGGCATAGGGTTTACCATGATCTCTTCTATGGTTGCCGGAAACACGCTGATTCAAACACTTGTAGACGATGATAAGAGGGGGCGCGTTATGAGTCTCTTCATCGTAGCATTAACGGGAATCGCTCCTTTCGGAAGTCTTTTCGCCGGTTGGTTGGCCTCAAAAATAGATGCTCCTCTTACTTTGGCATGTGGCGGCTTTATATGTGTTGGTATGGGAGGATGGTTATGGAAAAAATATCCCGTTCTTTGGGAATATGCTGAACCCGTCTACAAAAAGCTTCATCTTATTGATTAAAAGGAGGTGCCCTGGTGAAACGGGAGAAGTACGTTATTATCGGTGGCGATGCGGCGGGAATGACAGCAGCAGGACAAATACGAAAGTTACAGCCTAAATCTCAAATTGTTGTATACGAACGCTCCCCTCACACATCCTATTCAGCATGCGGTATGCCATATCTTATAGGCGGGCTTGTTGAAAATGACACAAAACTCATTGTTCGTACGCCAGAAGAATTCATGGCGAAAAAAAATATTGAAGCCTTTGTTTTCCATGAAGTTCTTAGTGTCGATATTAAAGCCCGGACACTGGAAGTCTTAAATATACAGACAGGTAAACTTTTTACAGAGTCTTTTGATTCTCTGCTTTTTGCTACTGGGGCTGAGCCAATTCGTCCCCCCATAGAAGGAATTGACGGAGAGGGCGTTTTTTCGTTAAGTGTCTTGCAGGATGGTCTCAGACTTCAGCGTTTTATTGAAGAAAACAATCCTCAAAAAGCTGTAATTGTAGGAGGCGGCTACATTGGTCTTGAAATGGCGGAGGCTTTCTGCCGACGAGGTATGAATGTTAGTCTCGTAGACCGTTCTTTTCAGGTTATGAATACTTTCGATATAGATATGGCAGACCATATTGCCGATGCTATTCAGCACGTAGGAACATCTCTCTACCTTGGAGAAACCCTTAAGGCTATTGAATATAATAATAATCGTATTAAGGCTGCTATAACTGACCAGCGAAATATTCCTGCTGATATTGTTATTCTTGGACTCGGCGTTCGTCCGCACTCTAAATTGGCTAAAGAGGCCGGATTACCCCTAGGCGTGAAGGATTCTATTTTGGTAAACCAAATGATGGAAACGGAGATCGAGGATATCTGGGCTGCTGGCGATTGTGCGCAGACGTGGCATCTCGTTACAAATAAGCCTTTTTGGGTGGCCCTAGGATCTGTTGCCAATAAGACGGGCAGAATTGCCGGTATAAATATGGCTGGCGGAAAAGAGCATTTCCCAGGAGTTGTAGGAACTGCGGTAAGTAAGCACTGTGATCTCGAAGTGGCCAGAACGGGTTTATCTGAAAAGGAACTTGAAGATCTCGATTTCCATTACGAAACGGTGACAATAAAGAGCAAAGTTCAAGCAGGATATTATCCCGGTGCGGGAGATATTCATGTGAAAATGATTGCAGAAGTTCCTGGTGGGCGTGTTCTCGGAGCTCAGATTGTTGGCGCTCATGGAGCAGCTAAAAGAATAGACGTTGTGGCTACGGCTATTAGTGCTCAAATGACTGTTCGTCAGCTAATTGATCTGGACTTAGGCTATGCGCCGCCTTTTTCTCTACCGTGGGATCCTATTCAAATTGCGGCACGTCAGCTATTGTAAAATACACTGTAATCAGGCAAGAAAAGAGGGCCCTTAAAGGCCCTCTTTCAAATTTAATTCGATTGTGGAGTTGTAGCATCAAGTCTCTGGTTGAACATCCAGCGAGAAACTTCCTGTCGAAAGCCTAGAATTTTCTCATGAAGAGATCTGGCTTTTTCTCTATTGATCTGAGGCTGTGAAAGTTCCAGCTGCATTTCCAATCTAGCTCTTCTCATTTCATTCCACTTATTCTGTATCTCTTGTGGAACATTTACGTTTCTATTATAGCGATATCCGTCGGAGTTCCTGAAATGTGCTCTAGGACCGTACCCAGGGCCGTATCCTGGTCCCTCCGAATTGTAATATCCCATATTGCAACCAGCGCTGGGACCAAATCCAAAACTTCTGTTGCTCCAGTTCCCTCCATGAGCCCAAGCTGCTCCAGCTAACGCTACGAGAGCCACAATTGTAATAAGAAAAATAGTCTTCTTCATAGTTAAAAACTCCTCCTTTTCAGTTGGTAATCATATTTTAAAACCCTGGGGGAGTTTAGGTATCGTGAGAATATGCAATGATGATTAAGCATTTCTACCGACTTCTAGTTTAAGGAATAGGGCCAGCCCATAATGCCACCTTCCAGAATCGCAATGTTTTTAAATCCAAGGCGTTTGAGAATGGAGTAGGCATCCCATCCGCGTACGGAAATTTTACAGAAAGCAATAATTTCACGATCTTTTGGCAACTCTGGAGCTTTATCCCACAAAGCTCCCAACGGAATATGAACGAATTCATAAGGGATGCGTCCCTGACTTTCTAATTCAGGTGCTGTTCGTACGTCGAGAAGAAGTGGCGTCGAAGATCCTTTCATTCGTTCTTGCAACTGAGAGGGGCTATAACTTTTGAGAAGTCCGTCAAGTTTGTTGCGAAGTACATTTGCGCCATGGGTAAGAGGATCGAGAGCCGTGGAATAGGGCGGCGCGTAAGCAAGATCTGTATCTGCTAATTGGTCTACCGTAAGTTCTCCAGTTACGGCAGCTGCCAAAACGTCAAGACGTTTATCAATTTTTCCCGGACCAAAAAATTGGCCTCCGATTACTTTTCGTGTTTTTCGATCTGCTACAAGTCTGAAAGTAAGCATGCTCGCACCTGGCATGAAGTGGGGTATATCAGCATCAACTACCGTAACTGCTACTGGATCATATCCGGATTTTCGGGCTTGAGCTTCATTTAAACCGGTTTTTCCTGCTGTATATTCAAAGAGTTTCATAACGGCTGTACCGATAACGCCATTAAAAGTTGAATTCATGCCAGCTATATTGTCTGCGATTACCCGACCATGACGATTGGCAGCAGACCCCATAGGTTGCCATGTTGTTGCTCCTG
Organism: Aminobacterium sp. MB27-C1; assembly: GCF_030908405.1. Taxonomy (NCBI): domain Bacteria; kingdom Thermotogati; phylum Synergistota; class Synergistia; order Synergistales; family Aminobacteriaceae; genus Aminobacterium; species Aminobacterium sp. MB27-C1. Next base: position 52,227 of record NZ_CP133089.1, read on the forward strand.
TTAATGTATTTCGTACCTCAACGCAATCCCCTCCAGCATAAATATAGGGATCGCTTGTTCTCATATGTTCATCAACAAGAATACCTCCGCGGTCTCCTATATCAAGGCCTGCTTCTTTAGCCATAAGAGTGTTAGGACGAACGCCAATGGCCATTAAAACCATATCTGCATCAATGATGCGCTGATCGGTTTTAACTCCCGTAACAACGCCACCTTCCCCCATAATTTCAGTTACTCGTTCTCCACCATAAAAATCAATGTTCTTTTGTGCGAGAACTTTCATCATAAGGTGACCGAAATCTTCATTCAGCATCGCTGGTAGGGGGGTTTTCAGAACGTCGATAACAGATACGTGAATTCCTCTGTTATGAAGTGCTTCTACAACTTCCATCCCAATAAGCCCACCACCGATGACGACAGCACTTTTAATAGATCCGCTGTCAATTGCTGCTTTCATGGCCAGGGCGTCTGGCATGTTCCAAAGGGTAAAAACTTGTTCCAGATCAGCACCTTGAATGGGGGGTCTTATGGGGCTTGCTCCTGTGGCCAGCACTAGAGTGTCATAAGAGAGCTTTTTTTCTTCCCCGGAATTCAGGTCAGTAACAGCTACTTTTTTATTTTCGCGATCAATGCGTGTAGCCATATGGCGAACGAGAACATCAACGTGCTTAACCTTTCGGAAAAATCCTGCGTCGCGTACAACGCCGATAGGCGTAGACGTTAATTCCTTATAGTCTTTTACGACGTCTCCAACGTAATACGGTAATCCACATCCTGCATAACTTAGAAAATCACCTTTTTCGATCATTGTAACGTCTGCATCAGGATCGATTCTCATAAGACGAGCGGCTGTCTTTGCACCGCACGCGACGCCACCTACGATAACTATTTTTTTAGACACGCGATTCCCTCCCTTTTATACCCCACCGTGTATTATCTCCTCATTGTTATACAGGATGGAGGTTTTGTCTAGGGGGTTATTCTTCTTCCATAGTATGAAAACCGGCAACTTCGATTTTTTTCTTATCACAAAGGGCACGTACAGTTTCCTCTTTATCGCAAGGATAGCTGCATGCCAGGCCGCAACTTGCTGAAATTTTACGAGGAACGGGAACGATTTTTACGTCCATTCCTTCCTTTCGGCATAGTTTTTCAAACATAAGAGCCATACTTGTTACGTAGAATGTTGCAAGACATTTCATAAGAATAAATCCTCCTCAATTCGGTATAAAAACTATGTTATAGAGAATATCATGAAAAGGAATTCTTGACGGCATGAAAGAATCGTGGTAAGAAAAGAGAAACTTTTCAAAAGAGGTTCGATATTTTGATGATACATTTTGATTTTATAAATAGGAAGGCAATTTCTTTCTTTTTTGGATTTTGGTACCGAAGCGAGGGGGCTTTCTAGCCACTGGCGCAGGTACTGTTTGCGCTTCTAGGCCAGGACCCCCAAAGGCGGGGGCCCTGGCTTTTTTTTTCTTTAATAACTTATACTTTTAAGGAGGAGTCTCTATGAATTCAGTAACAGCACTTCTGGTCATAGCGTTGGTCTACGCTATAGGCGATTTTGTCGCTCAAAAAACAAAGGCCATATGTTCAATGCTTTTTGTGTCAGGCATTATTTTTATGGTGGGATTTTGGTTTGGCATTCCTAAAACTCTCTTTGAAGATGCCGTTATTGTTAAGTTTGCCTTGGCCCTTATTCCTACGTTGATGATCCATATGGGAACATTAATGAAACTTCGTGATCTTAAGGATGAATGGAAAACTGTTATCATTGCTCTTGCTGCTATTGTAGCTGCAGCTATTGCTCTTTTTGTCATTGGATCGCCTATAATAGGAAAACAATTTGCAGTAACTGCAGCAGGACCAATTTCTGGAGGTGTTGTCGCTACCCTTATTATGAGCGAAGCTGCTAAAGCGAAAGGTCTTGAAACCGTTCTCGTTTTTATAACGTTGCTTCTTGTCCTTCAGAATTTTGTAGGACTTCCCATCGCTTCTGTCTGTCTTTCCAGAGAAGGTCGACGTTTACGCCAGCGTTTCATAAATGGAGAAGCCTTTGCTGGTGATAAGGAAGGCAAGGCAAAAAGTAACCCCGAAGAGCCGACATGGAGGTTATTCCCTGCTACTCCGAAAAACTTACAGACACCTTTTATTCTCATCATGAAAGCAATGCTTGCAGGCTGGCTTGCTGTCATATGTGCCAAGGCTCTCGGCGGTGTGATCAATCAATTTGTTATGGCTCTTATTTTCGGCATTATTTTTTACGAAATCGGTTTTCTTGAGCATAAGATTCTCGATAAGGCGAATGCTACCGGACTCGCTCTTTTTGCCCTTTTAGTTCCCATTTTTATGAGCCTAAGCAAAGCAACTCCTCAAATGGTTGCTTCATTAATTACGCCTATAGCCATTGCCTTTGTTATTGCCCTTGTCGGAATTATTATTGTTTCGTTTGCAGCATCCAAACTTTTGGGGTATACATGGGAAATGTGTCTTGCCGTTGGTGTTTGCTGCCTTTTTGGCTTCCCCGGAACTTTTATTGTTTCACAGGAAGTAGCTAACGCCGTAGGAGAAACACCAGAGGAGAGAGAATATATTTTGACAGGTATTCTTCCTAAAATGCTTGTCTCTGGTTTTACGACAGTGACCATCGCTTCAGTATTCCTTGCGGGATTCTTGGTGAAACTTCTTTAATTTGAAAGGAGCTATAACGGTGAATAAAGAAAAAGTATGTGCTTTAGCCTCTGAGATAGAGCAGAAAGTTATAGAGTTTCGTCATGATTTTCATGCTCACCCAGAGCTGTCATGGAAAGAAGAAGAGACTTCAAAAAAGATTGAATCTGTTTTGCGTGAATTGGGCTATGAGAATATCCGCCGTGGTTTTGGTGGTACAGGGTCAGGTGTAACCGCAGATCTTACAGGAAAAGAAGATGGCCCCATGATTGCTCTTCGAGCAGATATAGACGCATTGCCTCTTAAGGAAGCTGTTGACGATCCATGGAAATCTACGTGTGATGGAGTTATGCATGCATGCGGACACGATGCTCATGCCGCTATCCTTTTAGGGGTTGCCAATGTACTTGCCTCTTTAAAGAACGAGTTGCCAGGTCGAGTTCGACTTATTTTCCAGCCAGCAGAAGAATCTGGAGTGCGCTCTGGAGCAAAGCAGCTTCGAGAGGAAGGGGTTCTTGACGGTGTCGATGGTATTTGCGGTCTTCACGTTTGGAGCACTCTTGAAGCGGGAAAGGTTGGTTTTCGTAGTGGAGCAATGATGGCCTCTGCCGATATTTGGGAAATAGAAGTTAAAGGACGGGGAGGACACGGCTCACGGCCTCATGAAGCTATTGATCCGACTATCGCTGCTGCTACCATTATTACAACAGCTCAGACAGTGGTGAGTCGAGAAATAGATCCTCTGGAAACTGTAGTGTTAAGCGTAGGAAAAGTCGAATCGGGAAGTGCTCCCAACATTATTCCTGAAACAGCTTATATTCAGGGGAACGTTCGTACAACAAATCCTGAGATCAGAGCAAGTATGGGCGACCGGATACGCCGAATTGCAGAAGGAATTGCTTCTGCTCTTCGTTGCGAGGTTAAAGTAGATTTTATCCCTGTCTACCCTGTAACTGTGAATGATGAAGCAATGGTAAACATCCTTAAAGGTGTCACAGGAAAAATAATGGGGGAAGAGGCTCTTGAAGAACTTCCCATAGTTATGGGATCAGAAGATTTCAGTTTCTACCAGGAAGAGGTTCCCGGAGTCATGTTCTTCCTTGGAATGGGGGACTCGGAAAAAGGGACAGAGGCGCAGCATCATAATCCGAAGTTCCGAACGAATGACGAAGTTTTAGTTAATGGAGTTGCGTTATTATCGTCTTTTGCCTGTCATTTTCTTGAGACCTTCAAAAAGTAGAGGGGATTAGAGAAACGCTTTTTGAAGAAAGATGAGGTGGAAAATATGATGAGGTGTCTTCATGAACCGTTCAGAGGTTGTCAGGTTATGGATATTGATACGCCATCGCTTCTTGTAGATCTTGATGTTATGGAGAGAAACCTTCACTGGATGCAACAAAAAGCGCAAAATGCCGGTGTCTCTCTCCGTCCTCATATAAAGACACACAGAACGCCAGATATTGCCAAAAAGCAACTGATTGCTGGAGCGAAGGGAATTACAGTGGCCAAACTTGGAGAGGCTGAAGTTATGGCTGCTGCGGGGATAACTGACATTTTTATTGCTAACGAAATTGTTGGAGATATAAAGATGGATCGTCTTCTCGCTTTGGCTCGTAAAACAAATCTTGCTGTTGGTGTCGATAGCGCTGAACATATTAAGATGCTTGCAGAAACCTTTGACGGGGAACCTCATCCCCTCAATGTCATGATAGACATAGATACTGGATATCATCGTACCGGTGTTTTTTCAAAAGAGACAGCCCTTGAATTGGCAAAGCTTATTCGTTATAGGGATTCCGTTACATTGATGGGAATTTTTACCCATGACGGTCAAAGTTATAATGCCGAGTCATTATCTGCGATCAGGGCAATTTCTCAACAAAGTCAAAGTCAAATGCTTGAAACGGCAGAGTACATTAGGAGTGTGGGTATTCCCGTAGAAGTTGTCAGTATAGGATCTACGCCCTCTCTTCTCGTTTCAGAGATTTTGGCGGGAGTTACCGAAATCAGGCCGGGTACGTATATATTCTTAGACGCTGATCAGGCAGGAATTCTTGGAACCTATGACCATTGCGCGCTCTCTGTTCTTGCTACGGTAATAAGTCGTCCTGCTCCTGATAGAGTTGTACTTGATGCTGGAACAAAAGCTCTTACATACTACACTCATCATGGAGGAATGACATCAAGCCACGGGTTTGGCGTGTTGAAGAATCGTCCATCTGTTACATTGCAGAGTTTGTCAGACGAACACGCTCTCTTTACGCCCCCTCACGATATGTCTTTTGAAATCGGGGATAAAGTGGAAATAATACCTAACCATGCCTGCCCTACATGTAATCTATATTCGGTTATTTATGGGGTGAGGAATGGCGAAGTAGCAGAAGAGTACGAAATTTTGGCCAGAGGAATGTCTCGATAAAAAAAGAAGTGTAATAATGACAGAACAAAGAAAAGTGAAAGCCCTTCTCCATGCTGATTTTCTCTAGGGAAGGGCTTTTCTTTTTAACGCGTCTCTTTTAGTGTATTTCTCCAATTTGCTTTAGTATCTCTTCTCGCAAACTGTGTAGAGGAATACCCGTTTCTTTTGAAATTCGTTTAAGGTCATCGTATTCTGGATTCAGGCGAAGTCTTTCGTCTCCCCACCAAGCTTCTTTTATGCGGACAAGACCAAAGGCTGTCTCTATAGGAGTAATGTGGTGGTGAAGCTTTATCCGATCTACGGTGTAACGACGAAGGCCTAACGTTGTCGTTCCCTTCAAGATGATTTCCGCAGCTTTTTCTTCAAGAGAAGAAGGAATAAGACAGCAAAGCCTAATGGCCGGACGTCCTTTTTTCATAATAATGGGATCAAGCCAGACATCCATAGCCCCTGCAGCAAAGAGACGTTCCATTACAGGTTCGTAGTATTGAGGATTCATATCATCAATATTTGTTTCCAGAACAATGCCTGTGTCTCGAAGAAAGGGCTCTTTCCCCCCTTTTGAAGCACAGTCTTTTCCCTCCATTCCCTTTAGAAGGGATACTCGTAAAAAGTTTGGAATATCGCTGTCTCTATCACCCAGTCCACGTCCATTTTTGAGCATCGTTCCTTCGGGTAACGTCCCAAAACGACTAACAAATGTTTTTACCAGAAGTGCGCCAGTGGGAGTAACTCGTTCCATGGGGGTTCCTGCGGAATAAATAGGTATTCCACAGAGTAGGTTTTCAGTGGCAGGCGCTGGTACGGGAAGAATGCCGTGAGCACACTGCACTGTTCCGCTCCCAACGTTAAGGGGAGACGAGATAACAATATCTGGTGAAAGCATTTCCATAAGAACAAAAGCTCCGACAATATCAATGATAGAGTCAACAGCTCCTACTTCGTGAAAATGTATTTCTTCAGGAGGAAGCCCATGAACTTTCCCTTCTGCTTCAGCAAGTACTTTGAAGGCGAGCTTGCTCTTCTCTTTTACATCGTCAGAAAGTCCACTATTATCTATAATGGCGCAGACATCAGATAAACCTCTGTGTGGATGCTCTTCTGCTGTGGTAACAGTAACATTAACACCTGAAAATCCTTTTTTCACAGCGTCTTCTATATGAATTTCGTAGCCGACAACATCGTGATGATGATGGTGGTCATGATCATGGTGATGGTGATGCCCCGGAAACATTTGAATTGTCTCCATTTTTCTGAGAAACTCGTTTCTGTCGAGTCCTAAATCAAGAAGAGCCCCAAGAAACATATCTCCGGAGATACCGGAAAAGCAATCCAGATAAAGAATTTTCATTCAGAGTCCGTCCTTCCTGCGATTTCTTTTTCTTTGATCCACTTTCTGCCCCATTCATACCCCTGAAGATCGAGCATAACGTGGTTGTATCCTTCTTGAGTTATTATCCCCAGAATCTCTTCTCTTTTGGCAAGAGCTTCTTTCAAGAGAGGAACGGGTACTTGTACACACGCCATTTCTCCGAACACCCGAACACGAACTTGGGGTAAGCCTGCCTGACGTAGGGCCCATTCAGATCTTGCGACCTTCGAACATTCCACAGCGGAAAGACGGTGCCCCTCAGGAAATCGAGTGGCAAGACACGCTGTAGCTGCTTCGTTCCACCATGTTATTCCCAATTCTTTCGCGAGCATCCGAACTTCATTTTTAGAAAGGTCAGCCTTTGCAAGAGGTGAGTAAATTTCAGGCATTTTTTGAAGCACTTTTGTTCCCAGACGAGTAGAATCCTTAAGATCGTCAGCGTTTGAGCCCTCTAAAACAAGGTCAGCATCAAGCTTTTTGGCGAAATCAAGAAGTTCTCTTGCACGGGCTTCTTTGCAAAAGCCACAACGAGCTCTGCTATTATTCATAACCTCAAGTACATCAATTTCAGGACCAGGAATTTGATGAAGGGTTGTGCCAAGACCCAAACAGTATAATCGTCCTCGTTCCATCTCTTCGGGAAAATGTAAAAAGGATCGGAACATGACGGCATGAACTTCTTTAGGAGAAAGAATAGAGGCCATTGCAGCTACAATTACAGTGCTGTCAACTCCGCCAGAAAAGGAAACAACGCATCGTTGAGACTGTTTCAGCTTTTTTAGCACACTCTCGGGAAAATATCTTTTTAAGATGGTATAACTCAACTCTCTCACCTGCTCTCTTTCAAACATCCATGATTGTATCATTTTATATTGCTCTGGTTCACCACATTTTCCATCCGTGGTATTCTATTACCATTTGATAGGGAAAGAAGGGGCTCGTATGACAAAACGCTTAGAAGAAATTGCTTTAGCCCATTTAGAAAAGGATAGAGAAAGTGGAATTCTTTGGTGGAATGGCTCCTGGATAACAGGAGATGCTATTTTGAATGCAGTACAGTTATGCAAAAAAAACCTGGAAGAAAAAGGATTTACAGCAGGAGATCGCCTTGTTGTTTTTCTTCCTAACTCACCCCTCGTCCTTTATCTTTCTCTAGCCGTATGGGTGCTTGGCGGAACGATCGTTCCATTAAACAGTCGCACGGGAAAAGATTCAGTTCTCGCTATGCTTGATCATATACGACCCTGGGGGGCTGTAACAGCAAGTGATACAGGTGTGATTGCCGAGGCCCTTGCCCTCTCTTCGTACCCTTGGACAGTTGCTTCCCTTGATGGGGTGATTCCTTCTCTTGAAGGCAAACATATTGAAAAGGGTGACTCTGACATTGCCGTAATTTTTGCCACATCAGGTACGACTGGCGATCCGAAAGCTGTTCCTCTTACCCATGCTAATCTTTATGACAATACATCGAAAGTCCAGACAACAATAGAAGGTTTTGAGCAGGGAAAGGTTTTATTAAACGTATTACCTAATTTCCACTCATTGGGATATACCATTTGTGGTTTGCTCCCTATATTATGGGGACTTAAAGAAGTTATTGTCTCTTCATTTATGCCTGTGCGTAACTTTTTCAATGCTCTTCGTGAATCTGAAACAAACGTTCTTATTGCAGTTCCATCCATGTTGCCTTTTCTTTTGGGGGCAGTCAGCAGAGGAGAAATTTTACCATCATCTCTCCAATATATACTGACAGGCGGTGGAGCTCTGGAACCAGAATTGGAACAACGTGTTCGCGATACCTTTGGCGTTATTATTTATCAAGGTTATGGGCTCACCGAGTGTTCTCCAGTGGTTTCGTGCAACCCTAACGACTCTATGAGAAAAGAAGGAACGGTAGGGCCGGCTCTGCCTGGTTACTCTCTCGATGTACGAGATGAAGAAGGGCATTCTCTTCCCAAAGGTTCGGAAGGTGTTCTTTGGGTTAAAGGACCATCAGTAACTTCGGGATACTTAAAAGCCCCAACTCTGACTGAACAACGTTTTTCCGATGGCTGGTTTAACACAGGAGACATGGTTAACCTTGATGAAGATGGTTTCATTACTATTCTCGACAGGGTGAGCGATATGCTTATCGTTAGTGGTTTCAATGTCTTTCCTCAGGAAATTGAGCGTGTTATCAAGCGTCATCCTGATGTGAAAGAAGCCGCTGTTATTGGAGAAAGGCACTCTGTAAGTGGTGAAATCCCGGTTGCTTTTGTTATTAGAGAGGAAAATAGCGGTCTTTCTTCTGCAGAACTTACTTCATTTTGTAAGGAACAATTGGCCTATTATAAAATTCCTCGAAAGATACGTTTTGTTCGAGAACTTCCACTTTCAAGTGTAGGTAAAGTCTTAAAGCGAAAATTGAGAGAACAACAAGAAGAATAATATAAAGAGGGAAAAGCAAAATGCCTTTCCCTCTTTATATGTCTCTTTATGAGTATTAAATACGAGCTACACCTGTTTTTCTGGCTGCCTCTGCGACAGCTTTGGCAACAGCCGGAGCAACGCGAGGATCGAGAGCTTCGGGAATAATTCTTTCAGCTGTGAGTTCATCATCAGAAATGAGCTCAGCGATAGCCTTACTGGCAGCAAGTTTCATCTCTTCGTTGATTGTGCTTGCGCGAACATCAAGAGTGCCTCTGAAAATGCCAGGGAAACCAAGACAGTTGTTGATCTGGTTCGGGAAATCGCTTCTCCCTGTAGCAATAACAGCAGCACCGCCAGCCTGAGCTTCATCAGGATAAATTTCAGGCGTAGGATTGGCCATAGCAAAGATAATGGCATCTTTGCCCATTGTCTTTACCATGTCAGTGGTGAGAACTCCAGGCGCGGATATGCCGAGAAATACGTCGGCTCCTTTCAAAACATCTGCAAGAGAACCTTTCTCTTTGTTGGGGTTGGTCTCTTTGGCGATCTCTTCCTTGGCCCAGTTCATATGCTCCGGACGGCCATCATAAATGGCGCCGCTACGGTCACACAAAATAACATTCACAGCCCCGGCAGAAAGAAGGAAACGACAAATAGCCATTCCCGCCGCTCCGGCACCACTCATAACAATTTTCACATCTTCTATCTTTTTCTTCACCAATCTAAAGGCATTGAGGAGACCGGCGAGAACGATAACGGCTGTTCCATGCTGATCATCGTGAAAAACGGGGATATCGCAGATCTCTTTTAAGCGTCGCTCAATCTCGAAACACCGAGGAGCAGAGATATCTTCAAGGTTGATGCCACCGAATGCTGGTGTAATAAGAGCTGTAGTCCGAACAATTTCGTCAGGGTCCTGTGATTTGATGCAGATAGGAAAGGCATCGACTCCGGCAAAACGTTTGAAAAGAACAGCTTTTCCCTCCATAACGGGCAATGCTGCTTCAGGTCCGATATCGCCGAGTCCGAGAACGGCAGAACCATCGGTAACGACGGCAACCATATTCCCTTTTGACGTAACGTCATAGACGGCTTCAGGATTCCTTTCTATTTCACGGCAAGGTTCGGCAACTCCTGGAGTATAGGCAATGGCCAGATCGGCCATGCTCTCTACGGGAAGCTTGCTCGTAATGGCAACTTTCCCTTTGGATTCCTGATGGGCAGATAGTGCTTTAGCGTAAATTTCCTCTTTGCGCATAAAAATCCTCCTCATTTATAATACATAATAGTTCTTGTTAAATTTGCAATAATGAATGTCTAAATTATCATACGGCGTGAAAAATTTCTTTATCCTGATATTCTACACGTCTTACCGTTCTTTCGTCAGAAAATATTTATAAAGAGGTGATATTGATGGTAAAAAGGCTCCTTCATCTGTTGTCTGTTTGTTGTGTTTGCTGTGTATTCTTTTTCTTGCCATTTGCTTCTTGGGCACAATCGTCAGAACAAACAGAAAAAATAGAGATTCCTGAATCGCTTCAAACTCCTAATACTCCATTGACATTTTTTATTGAGGAAGATGAGAGTTCTTTCCCTCAAGGTCTTCGTCAGAAGTTGACCTATTCGGCTAAGGGAACTCGCTCAGAAGCCAGACATAGTTTCCTCTACATAGAAGATAATCTTGTTCCTGATACTTTTACCTACGTGGAATATAAAAAATCTGCATGGTTTTTTGAAAGCCGGAATTATATGTGGGGAGATGACGGCTATTGGCCCACAGAAGCGCATAATGTGATTGAAAGTTCTCAAAAGTTTACAGAGGAGATGGAAAAACAAGGTTGGTATAAAGGGAATCAGATTTTACGGGGAACTCCTGATCATTGGGTATATGTTGAATGGAGAGGCGGCAGTGCGTTTATAGCTCCTGATAAAATTGAGTCCTTTTTAGAAAATTATAGTCTGCCCATTCTCCCCAGAGAAGGACAAGTAGAGATACGACGTTCTTGATAAAGAAAAGAAGACTCCGGTTCGGAGTCTGTTAAAGATAATAGCTATAAGTGATCATGATAGAATAGGCAATATCCATTCTACCTTTATTCAAGGGGGCACATATGTGACGTGGCTCAAGATAAGAAATAAGGTTTTTCTCATAAGCCTTTTCTTTCTGTTGCTTTTTTTGCCTTCCTCTGCTCAAGGACGGGATGAGATTATTTTCGAACATCTCTCCCTTGAGGAGGGACTCTCGCAAACGACAGTAAATACTATTCTAAAAGACCATAAAGGGTATCTCTGGTTTGGAACAAATGGTGGCTTAAATCGCTATGACGGGTATAGTTTCAGGGTTTACCGTCATGAACCTTTTTCTTCAAATAGTCTCTCGAACAATATGGTCACGTCTCTTTATGAAGATAAAAATGGTATTTTCTGGATAGGAACATTTGGAGGGGGTCTTAATAGATTTGATCCCTCTCGAGAAATTTTTCAATCATATAGATACTCGAAAGATGCTTCTTCTCCACCTGACGATCTCATTTCTCATGTAATAGGAGATAAAAAGGGGTATATCTGGGTTGGTACGTTTCAGAATGGTCTGGGGTGTTTTGACCCTGAAAGAGAGACGTGGAATATATACCTTGATGATGATTCTTCAGGATTTAGCGGAGAGGGAGTGTTAAACCTCTATGTTGATTCAAAGCATCAATTGTGGGTTGGTACCAATAAGGCACTGAACTTCCACACGAAACGAGATACGTTTATCCCATATTATGCTCATTCAAAAGAAGCCCTACCTGTTACTGCCATAACTGAGGGTAGAAAAGGCTTCTTATGGATTGGTACCGCTTCTGGAAAACTCTATCGATTCTACCCCCAAGAGGAAAAATTTGAAGAAGTTCCCCTAAAAGAGAAGGGAGAAGATGTTTCTATTCATGCCATTTCAGGCCTTTACGAAGATATCTTTGAAGATGTGTGGATAGCTACTGATGGCGGAGGTTTACTGCGTTTTGACCGTGCAACGGAAGAGGCCCTTGTCTATCGTCATGAGCAAAATAATCCCAGGGCTTTGCGGGACAATAAAATACTCTCTATACACGGAGACAGAAAAGATACAATCTTTCTGGGAGACCTCACTGGCATCGTCTGGTTGGGAACCCACTCCAAAGGCATTGAAAAATTTCATTTGAAACGTCCCTTTCAGAGATATAACGGTAAATCTTTTCTTCTTCGTGAAGTTGCAGGAGATAATGTCTATGCCATCTATAAAGAAGGGTACGATAATCTCTGGATAGGAACATTTGGAAATGGAGTGAAGCTTATTTCCAAGGAAGGTGAAACACAACATTTTCTATCAGATATAGATGATGAGCATAGTCTTGCGAGCAATAGGGTCTTTTCTATTTTTCAAGACAAAGCAGGCGACATATGGATAGGAACTGACAGAGGACTCTGTCGTTATAACAAGGTAGATAGCAATTTTACGACTTATGAAAATACTCTTTTCCCGTCTTCATTTGGGGGATCGAATAAGATCACGACACTTTTAGAAGATTTTAAAGGTACCTTTTGGGTAGGAACATCAGAAGGTCTCTATCGTTTCGTTAGAAAAGCAGGCCTTTTTGAAGCCATTCCCTGGTCAGCAGACGAAGCTTCGTATTTAAGAGAGGATATCATATCGTGTCTTTTTGAAGACAGCCGCCATAATTTATGGATAGGAACATCAAATAACGGCTTCTTTAGAATTAACCCCGTTGAAGGCAGAGTAGAACACTATGTAAATGATCCTCTTAATTCCAAGAGTCTTCCTGCCAATCGGATCTTCTCTATTTATGAAGATAGAGAGGGCGTTTTTTGGCTGGGCACAGATGTGGGGTTATGCCAATTCGACGAAACCAGCAAAAAATTTCTGCTCTTAACAAAAGAAGATGGATTTAGGGGAGATTCGATTCGAGGCATTTTGGAAGATAACTACCGCAACTTATGGATAAGTACGAACAATGGACTTTCTTGTTATGACATCAGAATGAATACGGTAAGAAACTACAATCTTGGGGATGGCCTTCAAGCAAAAGAGTTTAATGCCTCAGCGACCTTTAAGGATTCTTTTGGCCGAATGTATTTTGGTGGTATCAACGGATGTAACAGCTTTTTTTCAACAGATGTCTGGGAAAATTCTCATGTGCCGCCTATTGTTATTAATGAGGTTCTTGTAATGAACAAGCCAGTTCAGCCTTTTTGGGCTGCGGGAGGAAGACGACGGGTTATATTAAATTATAGCGATAAATTTCTTTCAATAGACTTTTCGGCTCTTGACTATACACACCCTGAGTCTAACCAATATCGCTACAAACTTGAAGGGCTAGATAGAGATTGGGTCAATGCTGGAAACAGGCACTTTGCTTATTATACTAACCTCCCTCCGGGGGAATATACTTTTCGAGTTGTAGGTTCAAATAATAATGGAGTGTGGAATCAGGATGGAACGGAACTCGACATTGAGGTAATCCCTCCTCTTTGGAAGACGCCTCTCGCTTATACTGGATATGGCTTTCTCCTTCTCGCTTTACTCTGGTTTATTCGAAAATATCTTATGAACAGGCAGGAAAAAGAGACGGAGCAGCGGCTACGTATTGTAACGGAACGAACAAATGAACAATTACGTTTTATAAATAAAAAACTTGAGGAAGCTCGAAATCATGAAGAAACATATCGAAATCAATTGCGAAGCCTCGCCTCTGCTCTTTCTATGGCCGAAGAAAAAGAGAGACGTAGAATAGCGGAAGTAGTTCACGATTCCATAGGTCAGAATTTAGCCTTAACAAAGATTCGACTGGCATTGCTTCAAGAGGGAATAAACGATGATTCTCAAAAAGACGAAGTGACGGCAATACTGTCTTCTCTTGAGGAATCTATCAAGAGCACTCGAACACTCACTTTCGAGTTAGGCTCCCCTATCTTATATCGTTTGGGATTTGCTGCATCAGTAGAGTGGCTTGCCGAAAAGATGCAGGAAAACTACAGTCTAAGTATCTTATATGAAAACCAGGGGTTACCAGAAGAAATGAGCGATGATTTAAAGGCATTTTTATTCAGGGCCCTTCATGAATTGTTGCTTAATGTTGCTAAACACTCTGGTGCTGATAAGGCGTATGTTAAAACGTCGTATTCTGGAAAGATGATTCGGATGACAGTCTGTGACGAAGGAAGAGGTTTTGATACGCATAATATAGATGAAGGAATAACCAATAAGCAGTCATTTGGGCTTTTTAGCTTGAGAGAACGACTCTGTTCTCTGGGAGGCTATATGATTATTAAGTCAAAGGAAAACAAAGGGGTACGAATCACCCTTTTTGTGCCGGCTGATTCCTTTAATGTATAGGGAGGTATCTTGCCATGGCAATACGGGTTTTACTTGCAGATGATCATCAGATTGTACGTGAAGGCTTGCGGCTTCTCTTAAGCAGACATCCTGAAATAGAAGTTATAGCTGAAGCCAAGGATGGTTCAGAGACAGTTGCTCTTGCGGAATCTTTACGCCCCGACATTGTTGTTATGGATATTAAAATGCCTGTAATGGACGGTATTGAGGCAACCGAAGAAATTCAAAAAAGGGCTTCAGGAACAAAGGTTGTTGCTTTGTCTATGTATGCTGATAGAAACTTTATTTCTGAGATGTTTAAAGCTGGCGCAAAAGGATTTTTATTGAAGGATTGTGCTTCCTCCGAGTTGGTTGAAGCTGTTAAAACAGTTTATAATGACCGGGTGTATCTTGGCCCGAGTGTATCAGACATCGTTGCAAAAATGTACATTCATTTTGTTCAGCAAGGTTCCTCTCCGAATGAAGAAAAATTGACAACGAGAGAGCGGGAAGTGTTGATGTATCTTGCAGAAGGCAAAACGAACAGAGAAATAGCCGATTTGCTTCATGTAAGCATTAAAACGGTAGGAACCCACAGACAGAACCTTATGCGAAAATTAGGGCTTGAAACTATAGCTGATCTGGTAAAATATGCTATTCGAAAGGGGCTCGTTTCTCCGAGTCAGCACTAGTTGTAGTTCTTAGGTACTATTGTCTGTTTCCTGTTTTGCTGAGAAAAATCAGCTTTTGTGAAAACGAAGCTTGTTTTTTTCAGTTCTTTTCCGATGGTTAGAGGGTAAGGCTGTACCTATTATTGGTAAATGCAGTACAATACAAAGGAGGGTGCAGTCGCATGCAGGAAAAGAAAAAAAAGCTAGGTCTTCTTCCACGTCTTATCATCGCTATTATTTTAGGTATTATAATCGGTTCTTTTATGCCTGAAGTGGTGATAAGGGTTTTAGCTACGTTTAATGGGATTTTTGGTAACTTTTTGGGCTTTGTTATTCCTCTTATCATTGTTGGATTTGTGGCTCCTGGTATTGGCGACTTGGGGAAGAGTGCCGGTAAAATTTTGTTAGTTACCGTGGTGCTTGCCTATGTTTCAACTCTTATAGCAGGTTCTTTAGCTTATGGAGTTGATTCAATCATTTTCCCCAATATCATAAAGGAGGGCAGTATGCTGGCATCGGCATCAAACCCTGGAGAAGCGCTTCTTGCTCCCTATTTCAAAGTTGAAATGCCGCCACTCATGGGGGTTATGAGTGCCTTGCTCATTGCCTTCACGTTGGGTATTGGTATGGCCGTTATTGATGGGAAACGTCTTAATGAAGTAATGCACGAGTTCCAGAATATTATAGAGAAGCTTATCAGTGCCATTATTATTCCTCTTCTTCCTGTACATATTTGCGGTATCTTTGCCAATATGACCCAGGCTGGTGAAGTTCAGATGTTAATGGCAGTTTTCCTCAAAGTGTATGTGGTTATTATCGCTCTTCACGTTGCTATTATTCTTTTACAGTATTTTGTGGCTGGTACAGTAGCAAAGACCAACCCGTTCAAAGCTATTAAAAACATGATTCCTGCCTATTTGACAGCTATCGGAACACAATCTTCCGCAGCTACAATTCCCGTGACGTTAAGACAGACGTTACAGAATAATGTGTCTCCACGTGTTGCGCAGTTTGTTATTCCTTTGTGTGCTACAATTCACCTTTCAGGAAGTACAATAACGTTAACGAGTTGCGCATTGGCCGTCATGATGCTTCATGGAATGCCCTTTTCCTTTGCGACAATGTTCCCCTTTATCATCATGCTTGGCGTAACAATGGTTGCCGCTCCTGGAGTACCGGGCGGTGCTGTTATGGCAGCTCTGGGGGTGCTTGAATCAATGCTTCACTTCAATCCCACTATGCTTTCGCTTATGATCGCACTCTATCTGGCACAGGATAGTTTTGGCACGGCATGTAATATCACAGGTGATGGAGCCATCGCTTTGATTGTAAATAAGATTGCAGGTAAAGAATCAACATCAACGTCGTCATCGTCATCAACTATGACGACGTCAACGTCGACGTCAACGTCAGGAGCATATACAGAATAAGGTATATTCAGGGACCTCTTCGGAGGTCCCTTCTTTTTGTTTTAGCAATTCATCATAATGAATTGTGAAGGAGGAATGAGTAGTGAAAAACATTTTAGTTACAGGGTGTTTGGGACAAATTGGAACAGAGTTAGTTAAAAAGTTACGTTCACAGTATGGAGCTGCTCATGTTGTAGGTTCAGACATTAAGACAGCAGGTGTGGAAAAACTCGGCGATGGCCCCTTCGAAATTCTTGACGTTCGAGAGAGCGATGCTCTTGCCAATCTTGTGGAAAAATATAATATAGATACCGTTATGCACTTGGCAGGTCTTCTTTCGGCTGTTGGAGAAATGAAACCTCAGCTTGCCTGGCAAATAAATGCAGGTGGACTTTTTAATACTTTGGAAATTGCAAGAGAAAAAGGGTGTTCTGTATTTTTCCCAAGTTCCATTGCGGCCTTTGGGCCTAATACCCCTCTTGATCACACGCCACAAGATACAATCCAGCGGCCAACAACTATGTATGGCATTACAAAAGTGGCGGGAGAACTTCTTTGTGATTACTATCATAAAAAATATAATCTCGATACACGAGGAGTGCGTTTCCCCGGCCTTATTTCTTATGAAACGGAACCAGGTGGAGGAACAACGGATTATGCGGTAGAAATTTACTATAAAGCTGTAACAGATAAACATTATGATTCTTTTATTGCGGCAGGCACCTATATGGACATGATGTATATGCCAGATGCCATTGATGCAGTAATACAGCTTATGGAAGCGGATTCATCACGACTGAAGCACCGTAATGCTTTTAATATTTCTGCTATGAGTTTTGACCCTGAAGAAATAGCTGCCTCTATCAGAAAGTTTATGCCCAATTTTACGTTTGGATATAATGTGGACCCTGTTCGTCAATCTATAGCCGAATCGTGGCCTAACTCTCTTGATGTGAGTGCGGCCCATGAAGAGTGGGGATTTAACCCTCTATATGATCTTGATAAGATGACGAAAGATATGTTGGTTCACTTAGAGGAGAAACTTCTTAAAAAAGCAAAATAAGAAAGAAGAGTAAAGACCGAGTTACATGTGACTCGTAAGAAGGGGGAAGGATGTATGACGGTACAAAAAGCTTTTATTACGGAAGAACTCGAAAGATTGAAGCGGGAAGGTTTATATACGAATATTCCTGTAATTTCCAGTCCCCAAGGAGCCTGGGTCGAAATGAACGGGAAGAAATATCTTTCTTGCTGCTCTAATAACTATTTGGGCTTTTGTAACGATTCGGCTCTTAAAGAAGCTGTAAAGAAATATGTTGATACATGGGGAGTTGGTCCGGGAGCAGTTCGGACAATAGCCGGAACATTAGCTCTTCATCTTGAACTTGAAAAGAAGTTGGCGGAATTTAAAGGAACCGAAGCGACAATGTTGCTTCAATCTGGCTTTTGCGCCAATCTCGCAGCTATTCCAACACTTGTTAATAAAAACGATCTTATTTTTAGCGACGAGTTGAATCACGCGTCTATTATTGATGGATGCCGTTTAAGCAGGGCAGAAATTGTACGCTTTAAACATGCGGATCCCAAAGACCTTGATGTTCAGCTGACGAAATATGATAAACATGATTGCCATAAGCTTGTTATTACAGATGGTGTCTTCTCTATGGACGGAGACATTGCTCCTCTGCCAGAACTTGTTGAAGTAGCAGAAAAACATGGTGCCATGATTATGGTTGATGATGCCCATGGAGAAGGAGTTCTTGGTCGAGGCGGACGAGGGATAGTTGATCATTTTAATCTTCACGGTCGAGTAGATGTAGAAGTCGGAACGCTCTCAAAGGCTTTTGGTGTTGTTGGAGGATTTGTAGCGGGTAATGCGGATGTTATTGACTATATGCGTCAAAAAGCTCGCCCCAATCTTTTCAGCAGCGCTATGACAGTTCCCGATCTTGCAGCAAATATGGCAGCTCTTGAAGAGCTCTCAAAGAGCGAAGATCGAGTGAAACGTCTGTGGGAGAATGGTCGCTATCTTAAAGAGGGCTTGAAGAATATGGGATTCGATATCGGACATAGCGAAACTCCGATTACCCCGGTTATTATTGGAGAAGCTCTTGATGCAAAGAAGTTTAGTGCCCGACTTTTTGAAGAGGGAATATTTGCCAGTGCCATTACGTTCCCCACGGTACCTATGGGAACAGCTCGTATTCGAGTGATGGTCTCGGCTGCACATACACGAGAAGATCTTGATTTTGCCCTTGAGAAATTTCAGCTTGTTGGGGAGGAAATGAAGATCATTTCATCATCAAGATAGGCGTAGAGTGAAAGGAGAGGTTTTGTATGTTTGAAAAAGCATGGGAAGAACTTACAAAGACAGATCAAGCGATAGCCGATGTTATAACTAGGGAAAGAGAACGTCAGGAGCATGGTATAGAGTTAATAGCTTCGGAAAATTTTGTGTCCCCTGCAGTTATGTGCGCAATGGGATCTGTGTTGACAAACAAGTACGCGGAAGGATACCCTGCACATCGCTATTATGGTGGATGCCACATTGTCGATGAAGCAGAAAATCTTGCTCGGGATCGTGCCAAAAAACTTTTTGGCTGCGACCATGTTAACGTTCAGCCTCACTCTGGTTCCCAGGCAAATATGGCAGTTTACTTCACATGTTTGCAGCCTGGAGATACCATATTGGCCATGAATTTGGCTCATGGTGGGCACTTGACCCACGGTTCACCTGTTAATTTCTCTGGAAAGCTTTATAACATCATTCCCTATGGAGTAAATAAAGAGACAGAAACAATAGATTTTGCAGAGGTAGAACGCCTTGCCCTTGAACATCATCCGAAGCTTATCGTTTGTGGCGCTAGTGCTTATCCTCGCGAAATAGATGCGGAAAAGTTTCGAGAGATAGCCGACAAAGTTGGCGCTCTTCTCATGTTTGATATTGCTCATATAGCAGGCCTGGTCGCTGCTGGCCTTCATAAAGACCCAGTTCCTTTCTGTGATTTTGTAACGACTACAACGCACAAAACTCTGCGTGGTCCCCGCGGTGGAATGATCATGTGCAGAGAGCAATACGCCAAGGATCTTGATAAGAGTATCTTCCCCGGAATGCAGGGTGGTCCTCTTATGCATATCATTGCGGCGAAGGCAGTGGCTTTTGAAGAAGCTCTTCGTCCTTCATTTAAAGAGTATCAGAAGAAAGTTATAGAGAATGCCGCAGTTTTAGCAGAAGAATTGAAACAGCATAATTTCCATCTTGTTTCAGGAGGAACAGATAATCATCTGATCCTCATCAATCTTACAAGTCGTGGAGTAACAGGTAAGGCGGTAGAGGCTGCTCTTGATAAGGCGGGTATCACTGCCAATAAGAATACTGTTCCCTTCGATACTCAAAGCCCCTTCATTACAAGTGGCGTCAGAATTGGAACGCCAGCTGTTACAACGCGAGGATTCGGTGTAGCAGAAATGAAACAGATTGCAAAATGGATAGATGATGTTGTAACAAACGTAGAAAACGAAAAGGTGTTGGAAAGAATTCGCTCAGAAGTCCTTGAGCTCTGTGGAAAATATCCCCTCTACGCAGGGCTATAAAAACGACACTCTTTTCTTTTTAAGGTCGGGATTTATTCCCGACCTTATTTTTTTACAGACCTGTAACTTGAAGATTTTGACCTTACAGTGTATTCTTTGGTCCGGATTCCGCTAGAAACTTTGTAGAGATACAGAAATAAAATGTTGTAAGAAAATGGAGGAAACACTTTGCATTCGTTTGTTCGTCGTTCGTTGTCTTTTTCATTAGGTGTTGTTTATTTTACATATGTTCTGGCTCCCATTTTTCTCATACTCGTTGGTTCTTTTGGAGCCAAATGGTTTGGAACGCTGCTTCCCGAAGGTTTTACGTGGTCATGGTATAAAGAACTTTTCTCTCAACCAATGTATATTGATGCCTTGAAGAGAAGCCTTGTTGTTGCCTTTTTAACAGTGATTGGAAATGCCTTTGTTTGCCTTCCCGCTGTTTATGCAGTGCACATTATAGATAAGCGATGGTTACGTTCTCTTTTCAACTTTACAATTCTTCTGCCCATTGCCATTCCTCCTGTAGTCATGGGATTGGGTATGATTCAGGCTTTCAACTGGCCAGGGTTTTCCCTTATCGGAACGTGGCAAATCTTGGTAGTAGCTCATATGGTCTATACCCTTCCCTTTATGCTTCGTCCGCTCATGGCAAATATGGATCTTATCAATTGGAAAACCTTAGAAGAAGCAGGGGCATCTCTTGGTGCCGATACCATGATAATGATGCGAAGGGTTCTGGTTCCTAATTTATTACCGGGCCTTGTTTCCGGAGCTCTTATGACTTTTGCTATGTCCCTTGGAGAATTTCAGCTTTCAGTAATGCTTACAGGATCTCAAAGTCAAACATACCCCGTAGTTTTATATCAGGCATTTTATGTAAGTACTGGTTTTGCTTGTGCAGCAACGACAGTTTTAGCCGGACTTTCACTCTTCTCCCTCTTCGGAGTTATGGGATTGGGAGCACTCTTTGGTAAATCAGGACACAAACAGACCCTTCTTGGGAGTTGAAAATATGAGAATAGTTAGTGTAATCGGTACATCTACCGCAGATCAGGCTATTTGGAACAATGCGTATCAAGTAGGCCGGCTTCTTGCGGAGCATAACTGTGTAGTGGTTTGTGGAGGACGCGGTGGAGTTATGGAGGCCGTGTGTAAAGGAGTGGCCGAAAAAGGCGGACTTTCCATCGGGATTTTGCCGGGAGACCGTTCTGAAGCCAATAAATGGGTAACATTTCCTCTGTCTACATGTCTTGGTGAAGCTCGCAACACTGTTGTGGTTTCCTCTGGAGAAGTGGTTATCTCTATTGGAGGGGCCTATGGAACTCTGTCAGAGATAGGTTTTGCCCTCAAAATGGGGCGCACTGTAATTGCTCTCGGAACATGGCAGATTTGTGACGAAAATGGGCAGCCTGCACCATTACTTCATGCTCAAACGCCTGAAGAAGCCGTAGCTATGGCTTTAGAAAAACTTAAAGAAGAAAGGAACGAAAACGAGTGAGTAATGTAGACCTTCAACACGTCGTAAAACGATTCGGTCGGTTTACGGCTGTAAACGATATATCATTGAGTGTTGAAAAAGCAGAATTTCTTTCTCTTCTCGGCCCTTCAGGCTGTGGAAAAACAACAACACTTAGACTTATTGCCGGTTTTCTTGCCCCTGAAGAAGGGCACATCTTTATCGGCGGAGAAGATAAGACGAATACAGGGCCCCGAAATCGTCAGGTTGGCCTCGTATTTCAGAATTATGCCCTTTTCCCCAACCTGGATGTTTTTGAGAATGTTGCCTTTGGACTTCGAGTTCGTAAAGTAGCTGCATCTGAAATAGAAAAAAGAGTATTGGAGCTCTTAGAGATGGTGGGGTTGGCTGACAAGCAGAGGTCTTTTCCTCGCCAACTTTCGGGCGGTCAACAACAGCGTGTAGCTTTGGCAAGAGCTTTGGCCATACGTCCGGATGTTCTCCTTTTAGACGAGCCTCTTTCCGCACTTGATGCAAAGGTAAGAAATGCCCTTCGTTTTGAGATTAAAAAAATACAGAGAGAGAGCGCAATCACGACAATTTACGTAACGCACGATCAGGAGGAAGCCCTTTCTATTTCAGACAGAGTCGCCGTTATGAACAAAGGGAAAATTGAGCAGGTAGGTACGGCTTGGGATATCTATGCAGCTCCTCAATCTCTCTTTGTGGCTGATTTTGTTGGGGTAAATAATATCTTAAGCATAACAAGCGATGGAAGTGGATGTGGACGCTGGAGAGACACGGAAGTGCGTTTGGCCTGTCTGAACAACCGTCCTTCAGGAGAGTATAAAATTATGATTCGTCCAGAGCGGTTGAAGATTGCAGAAACTATAGAAAATAATAACGTGCTTACTGGAGTTGTTGAAGGAAGAGTCTTTCTTGGCCCTCTTTCTCGTATTGCCGTGGCAATAGGCGAAGAACGCCTATTGGTTGATGCTCTTAACATGCAAACGACTTCTGTTGAAATGGGCTCAACCATTCATTTGACTTTTACTCCGGAAGATGGGCACGTTCTAGAATAAAAATAAAAAATATCAAGGGAGGTAGAAACAATGAAAAAAATAGCTATTCTAGCTCTTTTAGTAATGGCTTTAGCTACATTTGTTGGTGGGGCAGCATTTGCTTTTGACCAGGAAATGTATGCTGGAGAAAAGGAACTTTGGGAAATGGCAAAACAGGAAAAAGGTTTGAGCAGTTACGATACAGGGCCTACATGGGCTAACTGGAAGGGCCTTTTCGATGGTTTTGCAGCCCGTTATGGTATCAAACTTGTTTATAACGACCTGGGCAGTGGAGCTACTGTTGTTCGCCTTGAGAAAGAGCTTAATAACCCTCAGGCTGACACAGCGTATTACTTTATGCCTTTCGGTGCCCTTGCAAAGGAACGAGGCGTAACTCAGGCTTACAAACCAGTGAACTTCGATAAAATTCCTGAAATCCTTAGAGATCCCGAAGGAAACTGGTTCTCTATTCACAAAGGGACTGTAGTTTTCGTAGTCAACAAGAGATTGGTAAAAGAGGCCCCTACTTCATGGAAGGCTCTTCTTGATCCCAAATTTAAAAAATCCATCGTATATCTTGATCCTCGAACAGCTGGAATCGGATATGCAATCGTAATTGCTACAGCCTATTCTCATGGTGGATCTATAGAGAATCTTGACCCTGGTATCGACTATCTTGCCGAACTTCAAAAGAGCAATAATGTACGTATGATCGAGAAGACTACGCCCTTTGATAAGTTCATTAAGGGAGAAATTCCAGTATGGATTACCTACGACTGGAACGGATATCGTGCAAAATATATTGCCGGTCTTGGTGATGACGTAGAAATAGTGATTCCAGAAGAAGGAACAATTACATCTCCTTATGCCATAAGCATGGCCAAAGGTGCTCCCAATCCAAACAGTGCTAAATTGTGGCTGAACTACATTCTTTCTGACGAAGGCCAGCAGACCTTTGCCAAAGGATATGTACGTCCTATTCGTGACGACGTAGAGCTTCCTGCAGAAGTTGTAGATAAGTTCCTTCCTGCTTCTGAGTACGAGAAGGCGAAGAATGTAGACTGGGTTGCCGCTCAGAAAGTTCAGAAAGAAGCTGCCCAGAAATGGGGAAGCAAGGTTTTAGGCGAAAACTAGAAATAGCAATAAATAAGGGAGGCGGCTCTCTTTTTTGCCGCTTCCCTCTTTTTGAAGGAGTTGAACGTAGGTGGAACGACGAAGCACAGCTTTTTTATTTCTGATGCCCCTTATTCTTTTGTTGGGGGTGTTTCTTATATATCCGCTTGTCTTGGTTTTTGGAGAAAGTGTGACTGTGGATGGAGGTTTCTCTCTTGCCAATTATCTTTTGATTTTTACGAAAAAACTTTATAGAGAATCTCTGGGAACAAGCCTTATGCTTTCTCTTTCTACTGCTGTGTTAGGTACTGTTATCGGACTACCTCTTTCATACGTTGTTTATAAGAGCAAAGGGAGACTTCATCGTTTTCTTATGGCTCTTACAGCTGTTCCTCTTACCTTCAGTGGCCTCGTTATTGGTTTCATGTTTATTATCCTTTTAGGAACGAGCGGCTTCATTACCATGATATTCAGTCGTCTTTTTGGAATTAATGCTTTAGAATTTTCAGCCTTTCTCTTCACATGGCGAGGTCTTGTTGTTGCGTATCTCTACTTTTTGATCCCTCGAATGATTCTTACCATGACAGCTGCATGGAGTAACGCAAACTGGAGCCTTATTGAAGCTGCGGTGAATTTAGGTGCTTCACGTGCCACTATCCTGTTTAAAGTTCTTCTGCCCATGTTGGGGCCAGCAATATTTGCAGGTTCGTCTCTTCTTTTCGCGGTAAGTATGGGAGCTTTTGGTACAGCTTTTGCTCTTACGGGAACAGGAGTTAAAATACTTCCTCTTGTTATTTATACTCACGTTTCAGAAGTTTCTGTAGATATTGGGCGGGCTGACGCCATAGCCGTTGTTCTTGCCGTGGTAACCACTCTGGTTATCATGCTTTACGAGCGCTTTTTTGCCGCCAAGGAAAGATAGCTCTTCTAAAATCCCCTTCTCATTGTGATAGAATGTTTTGAATACTACCACTAGGGAGGGGAGAGGCATGAAGTTTTTTATAACGGGAGGTGGCGGCCAGTTAGCTTTTGCCTTTCAGCGTCTTTTTAAGGAAGAAGACCTGCCTTTCACCATCTATTCCCGTCAGGAACTAGATATAACGGATATTTCCAGAGTTCGGCGACGAATACATGAAGATCAGCCCAATGTAATCATAAATTGCGCAGCCTGGAACGATATAGATGGGGCAGAACAGAACTGGCGAGATGCGTATCTTGTTAATGCTATTGGCCCTAAAAATTTAGCTATAGCAGCAGAAGAACAGAACATTCCCCTTGTGACATTCAGTTCAGATTATGTTTTTAATGGAAAAAGCGTACGTTCATGGACCATTGCTGACACTCCCGATCCAATTAACGTCTATGGCCGAACAAAGCTTCTGGGTGAAGATTTTGTTAAAAATCACATCCATCGATTTCTTATTGTACGAATAAGCTGGCTTTTTGGTCCTGAGGGAAAAGAAGAGTCGAACTTTTTGAAACAGGTTTTGCGATTGAGTCGGGAACAAAACGAATTGAAAGTTGTATCAGATCAGATATCAAGCCCGACATATGCTCCAGACCTTGCTGAAAGAGTGATGGATCTCTTATCTCTTCGTGCATGGGGAGTCTACCATCTTTCGTGTAGTGGGCGATGCAGCAAATATGATTGGGCTTCTTTTGCGCTGAAAGAGCTTGGTGTGACAAAGAATATATATCAGGTCCAGAGCGATGAGTTCAGACCCATTGCGCAAAGGCCCTCTATGAGCGCTCTTGATCCTTTCCCTCTCGATACATTAGGTATATACATGCCTCGCTGGGAAGATGCAACATTGCGTTTTCTCAAGTCTATTGGACAGAAAAATGGTGATATTGACGATGCTTAAAGGTCATTTTGATGGTGCATCACGGGGCAATCCTGGCGATGCAGGGGCAGGGGCCCTTTTATACGACGAAAATAATCATATTATCTGGCAACAAAAGCTCTATCTTGGCTCCAAAACCAACAATGAAGCCGAATATGAAGCTCTTCTTATGTTGCTTCGGGAAATTGATAATAGGGGATTTCAGCGTGTTACTATCCGAGGGGATAGTCGTCTTGTTGTTTGCCAAATGAATAAGGAATGGAAGATTAATAGCCTTCATCTTAAAGAACTCTGGCAGAGGGCCCAAGAGTTGTCGCGTGGAAAAAATCTTTCTTATGAATGGGTTCCGAGAAATGAAAATAGTGACGCTGACAGACTCTCAAACGAGGCGATAGACGACCACTACGGTGCGAAGAAGATGGAAACAATAGAATTTGTAGAAGTGGTTGATAAGGTAGAAACAGGGCGAAATCGAAGTGTTGAATTTGACCTTTCCCTCCTTGAGCAGATTACTGACACTCTTTTCATCGCTCATGGTACAGAAGATTATGCCGTAGATATTCTTCATAGGGCGTGTACGTGTCCTGCTTTTGTGCATCGCAGACGATGTAAGCATTTGGATGCAGCATTGAAAAAGAAGTCGCAGGAGATGAACATGAAGTGACAACAACCCTTGATCGTAGAACGTTTTGGCTCTGCTGGCTCGTAACCTATCTTGGGCAGGCCTATGTTTCTATGTTTTTTATGTACCCCGTGGCCTTGCAGCAACAAGGTATTTCTCTCGCTTTGACAGGATGGCTTATGAGTATCTTCAGCGTGGCTTCAACTCTGATCCGTCCTGTTGGAAGCCTGATGAGCGAGAGGATTGGTGTTCGCAAAAGCCTTCTTTTTGCCTCTCTATTGCTTTTTGTTTGTTCTCTCCCCTTTCTTTTCTTTAACTCTTTTAGCTCTCTTATGGTTATTCGGGGGAGTGTGGGGCTTTTTTATGGAATAGTTATGGTCGCCGTAACCACGTATCAGGCTTTGAGTATTCCTTCGGAACGCCGAGGGAGTCTCTATGCGTGGATAGCCATTGCCTATGTTTTGCCGCAACTCTCAGTGCTTCCTTTGAGTGAGTTTTTCCTTTCTAAAGTAGGAACCTTTGCCTTCCTGACTCTTGCTCCAATTATTGCTATAGCAACATTTGCAGTGTCAAAACAGCTTCCGAGATTGAAAGATCTCAAAAAAGAAAGTAAAGAGACAGAGGATACATACTTGACACAAAGTAGCTCTGAACAAGAAGAAAATTGGGGAAGCTGGAAGGAAATGTTTTATGTTCCGGGTTTCTGGCCTCTTGTGCTCACCCTTTTATCGTGGTCTTTCCTCAATTCTTCCACGTTACAGTATATGCCAGCTTTTATCCGTTCTCGCGGCTTGATTGCTTCTTCCTTTATGGCTGCCAATGCCGGAGTTGCCCTTCTTTTACGTCTTTTCGCCATTCGCCTTATGGATAAGCTTGATAGAAAAATTGGCAGCGGTTTTACCATAGCCTTAATGGGGGCTATTGTTATCGTGACACGTTTTGCCTCCTCTAACCACTCTTTCTTCCTATTGGGAGCAATATATGGTTTAGGAATGGGAATTGGGTTTCCAATGATATTGGCTCTTATGCCCGATATTTTTCCTGAGAGGCTTAGGCCTAAAGGAGTTGCTGCAGGAACACTGCTTATCGAGTTCGGTTTTATCTTTACCCCCTTTCTTATGAGCTACGGCGGATCGATCTTCGGATTGGGCAATATGTTGGCTTTTATGGGGTGTATAGGTTGTGCAGGAGGTTTGTTCTTGAGTCTCTTTGTATGGCGGAAGAAAGCGTAGGAAGAGCAGCTACGAGGGCCTTCGTGTAGTTGTGTTGGGGGGCGGTAAGAAGAGTTTTTGTGCTGTTTTCTTCACAACACTCTCCTTTGAGCAAGACCATGCCGTGGCTGGCTGCCGCTCTGGCCAGATAGAGGTCATGGGTAACAAATATCATCGACATTCCCTCTTTTACCCTCTTGTTAAGCACTTCGATAATTTCACTTCGTGTTGAAGCGTCCTGCATGCTTGTTGGCTCATCACAGAGCAAAAGTCGAGGTTCAAGAATCAAGGCTCTGGCTATTGCCACTCGTTGCCGTTGACCTCCAGATAAGCCGAAGCGCACTTGAGAAAAGAGCAGCCTCTCTTCAGTTATACCTAACGTATGTAAAAGGTGACGTGCTTTACTATACGCATCCAAGCGACTCTTTCGTCCATAAACTATAAGCCAGGGTTCAGCAACGGCATCTATAACAGAAAGAGTTGGAGGAAGGCTCCCATAAGGATCTTGAGGAACATACCCACATTTCCTACGTAGCTCTATTAAAGAGTGGTGTGTGCATGTATTGATATTTTCGCCAAAAAGCTCTACATACCCTGACGTCGATTGAATGAGTCCAAGAATAACCCTAAGCAAAGATGTCTTCCCGCTCCCAGATTCTCCTATTAAAGCGAGGCTTTCACCTTGCTTCAAAATAAGAGAAATATCTTTGAGGGCCCAAATGCCCTCCATTTTAGGGTCTCTTGAGGGGTAGAAGAGGCTGACCTTATTTGCCGTTAAAATTGTGTTTGTCATATCTCTTCACCTTCCAAATGAAGTAATGCTTTTACAAGTTGTTTGGTGTGCTCATGGTGCGGATTTTTCACAATTTCTTCAGGAGAACCCTTTTCCACTATTTCTCCCTCATGCATAACGGCGATTTTATCGCAGATTTGGGCAGCAAGAGGAAGGTCGTGGGTGACGAAAAGAAGCCCCATATCCTTCTCTTTTGTTAATGTAGCTAGTGTTTCTACTATCTCTCTTTGGGTAATGACATCTAAAGCGGTAGTTGGTTCGTCGGCAAGAAGAAACGTTGGATTACATGCTAAGGCTGTGGCTATAGCTGCCCGTTGTTTCTGTCCCCCCGAAAGCTCATGGGGATAACGATTAAGATATGATGCATCAAGCCCAGCTTCTTTCATAACCCTTTCACATCGTTGCTTTATTGCATGGGGTGGAAGTTCCATGTGAAACGTCAAAACCTCTTCAATATGTTTCCCGATAGTTAATACTGGCGTAAAAGAGTTCATGGCTCCCTGAGGAATAAGAGCAATCTCTTTCCAACGTATGGTATTGAGAGTGTCTTTTTTAAGAGAGAGAATGTCGAGATCGTCAAGAAGAATAGCTCCAGAGACTTCAGTATTAGAAGGAAGAAGCCTTGGAATAGCCATAAGTAAAGAACTTTTCCCACTGCCGGATTCTCCGACAAGACCGATGATTTCCCCCTTGGGAATAGAAAGTGAGGCGTTGTTTACGGCAAATACGCTTTTTGATGGCGTTATATATGTAATGGAAAGATCGATGATTTGTATCATTGTTTAAGTGCTCCCTTCAATTGGGGGTCAATCTGCTCTTCAAGAAATTTCCCGAGATCAAGAAAAATCAGACAGAGTAGGGTTATGCCAAGACCAGGGGGCAGAAGCATCCACCATGCTCCACGGGTAAAAGCTCCGAAAGAATGGGCTTCGTGAAGCATCCTTCCCCACGAAATGATTCTGGGGTCTGAAAGGCCGAGGAAAGATATTCCCGCCTCGGCTAAAATAGCACCTGGAACACCGAGTGCTATGTTGGCCAGAAGTAGTGGAAGAGTCTCTGGAAGCAGGTGTCGCCAGAGAATGTAAAAGGTCGGCGCGCCGAGACCACGAAGACCTTCTATATAACTACTGTCGCGGAGAGATAAAGTCATGGCTCTGACAGTGCGTGCTGTTCCCATCCACGAGAAGAGCGATAAGATAAGAACGAGTTGCCATAATCCCTTTCCCCAATAGGCGGCAAGTACCATAAGAATGGGAAGAATGGGTATAGAAAGAAGAATATCGACACCCCTCATAATGATGGTATCTGTCCAGCCGCCGGCATAGCCACTGATCAAACCGAAGAAAAGGCCGAGCAGGGAGGCCAAAAGTGTTGCTGATATTCCCACAATGAGAGAAACACGGATTCCGGCAATGAAGAGCGAAAAAATATCTCTTCCCCGTTGATCGGTTCCTAAAAGGCCCCACCGTCCTCCCTTAATATCAAATGTTATCGTTCCTCTCATTTCCGGTGGAGCTGAAAAATCAGGTTCGACGCGAAAGATATATTCACCTTTTTCTGAAAAAAGTTCGCTCGGAATCTGGGCGAAAGGAGAAAAATTAAGCCTTTGTTTAAAGGAAAGGTCTCGTCCGTCTATGTCAAAAGTATTTTTCCCAACAGTTAAGTGGTGCAAAACAAATTTTTGTGTCGGAGTTTCGAGAACAAGGGCAGATGGAACAGAGAGCGTTATCTCACCTGAAAGATGAATTTGTGTCGGAGGATTGTAGGGCCAGGCAATATTTTTTTTCAGGATATTTTCTGAAAGAGTTATTTTCATTGTGGGAGGAAGATTCCTCTTGAGCCATAATGGTGTTGAAAAAGGTGGTGCAACCTCTTGGTTGGGAGAAACCGACAATGAAAAAGGGGCCAAAATGCTCAAAACTGCTATAAAGAGAAGAAGTAAAAAACTCCATCGTCGAAAGAGGCTCATCATTAGCGCCCTCTCCTTTCGAAACGAACACGGGGATCGACTATACCGTAGAGAAGGTCAGCGGCAAGGTTGCAAAAGATAGTGAGAAGGGCCAGAAGATAAAAGGAAGCACCTGCCGATGGGTAGTCTTGCCCTGTAATGGCTTCCAGCAGAAAACGGCCTACCCCATGGAGGGAAAAGACTGTTTCTGTAATGACGGCTCCAGAGATAATGCCAGGTAACGAAAGAAGAAAAATCGTTAGAAGAGGAGGAAGCAGTGTACGAAAAGCGTGATTCCAGACAATATGTTTTTCAGGAAGTCCCCGAGCTTCTCCCATAAGAATGAAGTCTTCGCTTAGCACTTTAACCATAAGATTGCGAACATAGAGAGCCCATCCCCCGAATCCCAGAAGAACAAGCGATCCCACAGGCAAGATTAAGTGCCATATATAATCTGTTAACTGAGCCCAGAATCCAATGGGAGGAGGAACAGAAACACTTCCCCGCAAAGGGAAAAGGGGAATGGCATACGCAAAAATGAGAAGAAGCAGCAACTGAACAAAAAACGAAGGGAAAGAAAAAGAGACAGCTCCACTCCAAAGAACGATCTTTTCGATCCATTTACCACGTTTTAAAGCCGCCTGTATGCCAAGCCAAGTTCCCAGAAAGGCTGAAAGTAAGAGGGCACTCCCCAATAGAGTAATCGTGTTGGGAAGACGGGTTGCCAATTCTTCCCATACGGTACGTCCCGTTAAAAAGGAGTAGCCGAAATTAAAAGTTATCATTTGCTTAAGGTAAAGCAAAAACTGAAAACTCAAGGGCTTATCAAGGCCGTAAAGTTTCGATAGTTCTGCCTTCGCCTCAGGAGAGAATCGAGGGTCGAGCATGGTTGCTACAGGATCTCCTGGCATAAGTCGAAAGAGAAAAAAATTTAAAATGAGAACCACAAACAAGACGAGCAGAGAACCTGCGATACGTCGCCACCAGTAGCTTTTCATTTCTGTCACCGGTTATTTAAGAGCCAGAAAAGAGGATTCTTCGTGAGGTGTACATACTCCCCAGGCCTGTATTCTCTAAAGATAAACGGACCTGACCCCATAAGCTGAGTTAGTTTTTTCTCTTTATCAAGCCATGTTTGAGATGGTTTCCAGCTCCGCCAATCTTTCACCTGCTCTAAAACGTGCCGGGGAAAGAGAGGAAGGCCTCCTATGTTATGAAGATGCCAGTAGCTTGTAGAGTTCATTGTAACAATAAGAGTTTGAGCATCGGGAGTTTCAATGTTTTCTACATCTCGTACCGAATCGTAATAGCGGGGTAATTGATGGTTTTTCAGATATTCAATAGTGTAGGCTGCGTCTGATGAGGTTAATGGGCGTCCATCCTGCCAAAGCATCCCCTTCTTCATATGAAATGTAAGTTGGGTAACATTATGTTTATCTTTTTTCACGGTATCGACAGACCATGATTCTGCTACCCAAGGAAGATCTGTTAACGTCTCTGGATCAATAGCGAGAAGAGAATCATAGATAAAGGCCAATACATTCCAGTCGTAGGCAGAACTCGTATCAAGGGGGTTGAGAGAGCGTGGCTCGTCAAGTAAAACCCATCGGAGAGGTTTCATGGAGCCCTGCGCAGGTTCCAACTGGAAAAGACTCCAAATATTATCAGCTGTCGTATAAGACGTTGTAACATATCCCTTCCACGATGATGTGGCCGCCGTAATAAAATATCTACTATAAATTGGAATAACAGGAACAAGTTCTGAAAGGAGCTTTTGGCTTTCGGAAGCTGCTTCTCGAGCTGCTTCTTCGTCAGGGGCCCATCGAAGTCGAGATACAACATCATCAAGTTGAGGATGGGATATTCCAGAAATGTTATAGCCGCCTTGTACATCCATGGAAGAATGATAAAAAGCGAAAAGAGAATCGGGATCGCGAGTCATTTGCCATGCTAAAACATACGTATCGAACTTCCGTTCGTCAAGACGGGCAATCATGGCTGAAAAGTCCATAGGCTCTACCTCTAGGGGAATTCCAATTGCACGTAGAGACGTTGCTATCCGTTCAGCTATTTCAGCCGTTGTCGGTGAAACTTGAGCTGTGGGAGAGAGCATCTTCATTGGAGGTAGCTCTCGGTGTTCTTCTGGATCTGTAAGAATTCCTTTGTTATTCCACGTCCAACCGGCATCTTTCAACCTTTTTTTAGCCTTCTCCGGATCAGAAAAATAATGAATAACATCTTTTTCATAGTAGGGAGAAGCAGGTGGTAAAAATGTGGAAAGGGGCTCTGCGTAACCTGAGAAGAGATCACGAACTATCTTTTCGCGGGGAATAGCTTCCCATGCAGCTTGTCTGAGTTCTTGCCGATTCCACGGAAACATTCGAAGATTCATTCCGAAGAAAAAACCATGAAAGCCTTTTGCCAATGACATCTGAATTGATGCATTTTGTGATAATCGCTCTATATCAGCGGGACGGGCAATATCTGTAAGCATCTGTATTTCATCTTTTTCGAGGGCCAAAAGCTGAGCGTCAGGATCACGAATAATGACAAGGTACAGATCCTTGATTTTAGGGCCTCTAAACAGAGACATATCAAAACTGTACCCCTCTTGGGGAAAAGACAAACTGAGCAGAAAAGCAACGCTGAATAATATAAAGAAACGCTTCATATTTTCACCCCCGGAGAATGCATATAACATTGTTCATTTATTCTAACAAAAAATGGGAAGATTCTTATGAAGTTTTCAAAAAAGTTTACGTTATGCTTCCTTACTCACGTTCTATATTTTAGTTTTATAATAGGCATACTATTTGTAATGCTTCTTTAGTGAAGGAGGGATGAGATGGCTATTTTAAAGGAGTTTAAAGAATTTGCAGTTAAGGGAAATGCAATGGATATGGCTGTAGGCATCATTATAGGAGGTGCTTTCGGAGGTGTCGTATCGTCTTTAGTGAAGGATGTTATTATGCCTCCTATTGGCATGGCGCTTGGTAATGTGGATTTTAAAGATATCTTTATGGTACTCAGAGAGGGAGCAACTCCAGGCCCATATCTTTCTTTGGCTCAAGCGCAAGAGGCTGGGGCGATTACTATGAATATCGGCGTTTTTGTAAACTCTGTAATCAGCTTTCTCATTGTGGCTTTTGCTGTTTTTATTTTGGTTAAAAATTTAAATCGTCTACGAAGACCGCCAGCACCAGCTCCTAAGCCACCTGTTAAAATATGTCCCTATTGTTTTACTGAAATTCCAGAAAAGGCATTACGGTGTCCTGCTTGTACTTCAACTTTGGAAAAATAATATTTTATGATCTGAACAGGTGAATAGTCTAATGAAGAAACTTTCAAATTTTGCAGTGGTTTTCGTCTCTGCAATTGCTCTTACATTTGCATTTATTGCAACTCCATCTTTGGCGATGACGGCCCTTTCATCTCAGGGTATGGTTGTCGCTATGAATTTTGATGCGGCCAAAGTTGGTGCGGAAATTTTGGAAAAGGGTGGCAATGCCTTCGATGCTGCTATAGCTGTCAGCCTGGCTTTAGGTGTAGTGGAACCCTACGGTTCAGGTTTGGGGGGAGAAGGATATATTGTTGCCCGAACAGCTGATGGCAATCGCTTCGCTTTGGATTTTAGAAGCGTGGCGCCGCGAATGGCAACATATGGAAGCATAGAAAAATCTGGTCTTTCTTTTGCAGAGGCAATGCAGACGTTAAAAGGTGTTGGAGTTTTTAGCTTACCGGCAGCCTTAGAGTACATTCACCAAAAGGCAGCAACTATGCCTATGGAAGCACTTGCTGAACCGGCAATTCATTTGGCGCAAGATGGATTTGCAGTGAATAAACAGTTTGCTCAGGCTGTAACTCTTGAGTATGAAAAGCTTCTTCGTTCAGCTCAGGGCTTTTTGAAAGAGAGCATTTTACCTTGGGAGGAAGGAGATTGGTATTCAAATCCCTCTTTAGCAGAGACACTTCGTATCTTTGGCAGAGAAGGAGCAAAAGCTTTCTATAATGGCTCTATTGCTGATTCCATTGAATTTTTTATGAAAAAAAACGGAGGTTGGCTCAGAAAAGAAGATTTTCAAAACTATCGTGTAATTGAAAAAGTACCTCTTCATGGAACATATCGTGGATATGATATTTATGTTTCAGATATGCCAGCAGGCGGTCCGCGTCTTATCGAAACCTTGAATATTTTGGAAAAATTCAACATGTCAGCCTTTGACTGGGATGATCCCCTCAGAATCCATATCATGCAGGAAGTTTTTATTTTGACAGCTCTGGATCAGGAAAAATACGTTGGTGATCGAGACTTCAGTTCTTTACCTAAGCAAGCTTTGACAGATAAAAAATATGCAGAGCGTCGATTTATGGAAATTAACTTATCGAAAGCTTCTTTACCGCAAAGTTGGAAAAAACGATACGGAAATCCTTTGCCTTTTGAAGAGAACCAAGGATTTACGGATGTACTTCTACAAGAAATAGATACAACATCTACACGTGCGAAATCTATTGAAAAGGAAGAAGCTTTTTCTGTTGAATCACCAACAACAACTCACTTTGCTGTTATGGATAAAGATGGGAACGTTGTTTCATGTACTCAGACCATATCTGATTTTTTCGGAACAGGATATTGGATTAACGGTTTCTTCCTTAATAATGAGTTAAATAATTTTAGTGGAGATGCTACATATGGTGCTCCTCTTTATCTGGAAGGTGGCAAACGTCCACGAACAACAATCGCGCCGTTAATTATTGAAAAAGACGGAAAGGTTGCTTGGGTTCTCGGAACTCCTGGCGGAGGTCGCATCGTTTCTACCCTCGTTCAGATTATTGTCGATCTTATTGATTTTGATATGTCTTTAGAAGATGCTGTAAAGTCTCCAAAGTTTGTAGGCTATGTTCTATATCCAGAATTGCGAATGGAGAAGGGCTTTTCAACGAAGACAGTTGATTGCCTTCAGAACTTTTTTGGACACGTTGTCAAAGTCTATGAGTATCCGGATATGTTTTTCGGGGGATTAAATATGATTGAAGTTCAAGAAAACGGTAGTATAAAAGGAGTGGGGTCATTTCGGCGCAGCGGTTCAGCAGTTGCTCCTGAAAATTAGACAAAATAGTAAAACATTACATAATGTGTAAAAGGGCTTTTCTCTAAAAGGAGGTTTCCTTCCTAAATAATCGTCTCTTTTCAATAAAGAAAGATAAGAGAGGTGGAAAATCGATTTTAATTGACCGGTGTTATGGAGCGTGATAGACTAATTT
Source organism: Aminobacterium sp. MB27-C1 (assembly GCF_030908405.1). NCBI lineage: Bacteria > Thermotogati > Synergistota > Synergistia > Synergistales > Aminobacteriaceae > Aminobacterium > Aminobacterium sp. MB27-C1. The sequence goes on from NZ_CP133089.1 coordinate 87,425, forward strand.
TCAAATGGTCGACCGGTCGACCATTTGACTAAAAAGCATACAGAAGTTTTTTTGAGCGCGCTTTTCTATATATAAATCATGCTTCTAGTGAGAGGTGGTTATTTGTGCTTAGGTATGTCTTTCGAAGAATCTTGCTACTCATACCCGTTGTTCTAAGTGTCATGGTTATCATCTTCACGATTTTGTACTTTACTCCTGGAGATCCTGCGCAAATTGCTCTTGGTCAAGAGGCGACCGTCGAGACTGTCGCAGCATTCCGTGCTGAACGAGGTTTGGATGACCCATTCTTTGTTCAGTTGGGGCGCTATCTTTATCGGGCAGTTTTCCATGGGGATCTTGGGTACTCGTACGCGATGAAGAGCCCTGTTTCTATGGAGTTGGCTTCACGCATTCCGGTAACTATGAAACTAGCCTTTTGGGCTGTTGCTTTTAGTACTTTGGTGGGAATCCCATTGGGGGTTATTTGCGCAATACGTCAATATTCTATTTTGGATAGTATTACGACCCTTATAACCCTTCTCGGTGTTTCTATGCCTACTTTCTGGAGTGGCCTTCTATTTATTCTTGCTTTTTCAGTGTATCTCGGATGGTTGCCATCCATGGGATTCGATACGGTGAGCCAGATGGTTATGCCCATTATTACGTTGTCCGGATCTGCCGTAGCCCTCATAGCCAGAATAACAAGGTCGAGTATGCTAGAGGTTATTCACTCAGACTATATTCGTACCGCTCGTGCCAAGGGTCAAAAAGAGAGTATCGTCATTATGCGCCACGCTTTGCCAAATGCCATGATTCCCATTCTTACCATCATTAGTATGCAATTTGGAATGCTTCTTGGCGGTTCTATTGTTACAGAAGCTATATTCTCCATCTCTGGCGTGGGCCGTCTCATGTTAGAGGCTATTAATATGCGCGACTATCCCATCATTCAAGGTGGCGTTCTCTTTATTTCTATCGCGTTCTGCCTTGTCAACTTAACGGCAGATATCCTCTACGCGTTTGTTGACCCTCGTATTCATGTGAAATAGAGGTGGGAAGCTCAATGTTTAAAAATAATTCTATGATGAAATATACCCTTATACGGTTGAGAAGAAACTATCTTGCAGTGCTTGGTATTGTTATTCTTCTCATATTGATAGGTATGGCCATATTTGCAGATCAAGTTGCTCCTTATGGTTATGCTGACCAAGACTACATGATGATCCGTAAACCGCCTTCCACGACCCATCTTTTGGGAACCGACGAATTTGGGCGAGATGTTCTCAGCCGAATTATTTTCGGTTCAAGGGTTTCTTTGCAAGTCGGTCTGATCGCTGTTTCAATTTCTCTTATTGCAGGTGGTGCTATCGGAGCTATTGCCGGATATTTTGGTGGCAAAATTGATAACTTCCTGATGCGTATCATGGATATCCAACTTGCTATCCCAACCATACTTTTGGCAATCGTTATATCTGCCGCCCTTGGGCCTGGTCTGTTCAACCTGATGGTAGCTGTTGGTATAACATCAATTCCTCGTTTTGCCCGTCTGATGAGAGCTTCCGTTCTCTCGATAAAGGGAATGGAGTTTATTGAAGCGGCGCGGGCTATGGGCGCGAGTCATACGCGCATCATTTTGTTATATATATTGCCAAACTGTGCGGCACCCCTGATTGTTCAGTCTACCCTCAGTGTCGCAAACGCAATACTTTTTGCAGCTACATTAAGTTTCCTTGGCTTGGGTATTCAGCCTCCCTATCCGGAATGGGGTGGAATGCTTTCTGCTGCGAGACCGTATCTCAGAAACAGTGCGTACTTAAGTATTGCTCCCGGATTGGCAATTATGATCACCATTATGGCTTTGAACTGCGTTGGCGATGGACTTCGGGATGCCCTTGATCCGAAGCAGAAACGGTAGGTGTACTAAAATGACGAACATGGTAGATGATAACTCTCCCCTTCTTGATATTCGCAATCTTTCCGTGCGTTTTAATACAGATTCGGGTGTTGTCGAAGCTGTAAATAACCTGAATCTTTTTCTGCGCAAGGGAAAAGCTCTTGGTCTCGTTGGTGAGACTGGAGCGGGTAAGACTACCACAGCTCTTGCCGTCCTTCGCCTTATTCAATCTCCTCCTGGAGAAGTAACAAACGGAGAAATCATTTTCGAAGGTCAGGATATTATGAAAATGACCGAAGCCGAAATGCGGCATATTCGTGGAGACAGGATCGCTATGATTTTCCAGGATCCCATGTCCTCTCTTAACCCCATTATGACTGTTGAAGAACAAATAATGGAAATGATTTCACTCCATTCTGACTTAAATAAAGAACAAGCTCACGAACGTGCTCTTGAAATGTTGAAGCTTGTCGGAATACGCACAGAACGAGCAAAGGATTTCCCTCACCAGTTTTCCGGCGGAATGCGCCAAAGGGTAGGTATTGCCATTGCTCTTGCATGTAAGCCAAGTCTTTTGATTGCAGACGAAGCAACTACGGCTCTCGATGTAACAATACAGGCACAGGTTTTGGAGCTTATTAAAGAACTTCAGTCTGTTGTTAACACGTCATTGATTTTAATTACCCACGATTTGGGAATTGTTTCTGAGATCTGCGATGACGTAGCGATTATGTACGCTGGCCGTTTGGTCGAGTATTCAGATATTCGGAGTTTGTACAGTAAACCCATGCATCCTTACACACAGGGCCTTTTTAATGCTGTCCCTAGCCTTGATAGTGATATTAGCCAAAAATTACATGTTATTCCTGGGTTGCCGCCCGATCCTACCGATTTGCCGAAGGGGTGCTGTTTCTCCCCCCGTTGTCCCTATGCTCGGGATATTTGCCACGAAAAAGCTTGTGGCATGAAAGAGTATGAGCCCAATCACTTTGTCGATTGTTATTTCCCATTGGGTGTTGAAGGGAGGCGGCCGTAGTGTGTGCACAGGTCGAAAAAACAGAAACTTTCATAGAGATTAAGCATCTTAAGAAATATTTCAACGTCCATAAGGGCCTTTTACATGCCGTAGATGATGTCAACCTCTCGATCCCAAGGGGGAAAACTCTGGGATTAGTCGGAGAATCCGGTTGTGGAAAGTCAACACTGGGAAGAGTTGTCATTGGTCTTATTGAAGCAACGGGCGGAGAAGTTCTTTTTGATGGAGAAGATACTCTTAAATATAACAAAGAAGAAAGAAACGAATTCAGAAAAAGAGCTCAGATCGTATTTCAGGATCCCTTCTCTTCATTGAATCCGAGAATGTCTGTCTCTCAGCTTATTGCCGAACCATTGTTGATTAACAAGACATGCTCAGGCAAAAAAGAGATAGATGCCAAAATTAAAAAATTAATGGATACGGTAGGACTTGCCGAGAGGCTTGCTACTTCTTTTCCTCATGAGCTTGACGGTGGTCGTCGTCAGCGCATTGGAGTAGCCAGGGCCCTTGCTCTTGATCCTGATTTTATAGTGCTTGACGAACCCGTTTCGGCGCTTGATGTCTGCATTCAGGCTCAGATTCTCAATTTGCTTGGCGATTTGCAAAAAGAACGTGAGTACACCTATCTGTTTATATCTCACGATTTGAGTGTTGTTCGTTACGTTTCTGATGAAGTGGCTGTTATGTACTTGGGGCAGGTTGTTGAAAAGGCTGAAAATATAGCACTTTTTAAAGAACCGCTTCATCCCTACACGCAGGCTTTACTTTCAGCTGTTCCCGTTGTGGATTTAGACAACAAAAAGAAAAGAATATTGCTTGAAGGTGATGTCCCTAGTCCAATTAATCCTCCAGCTGGATGTCGCTTTGCAGGACGTTGTGCCTATCGTCAGGATATATGCACGAAGGAAACGCCGCTTCTTAATGAGATAGAACCAGGGCACTTCGTTTCGTGTCACTTTACTAAACATCTAGAACGTCATAAATAACGGAGAAAAATTATGCGCTCAAATGCCGAACAGACATCAGAACACATGCGATGGTTTACAGGTGTACCCATAGGAACAAATCCTCTCATACTTTTAGATATGGGAATTTCTTCCGTGATTTTGTGGAGCCTTGCTGTTGTTCTTGTCATTTTGCTTCAGGCATTTTTCGGCAAGTCGATGAGTGGGGCATATATTCGTTCTGCTGTTCTTTTTGCCAATTATCTTGTTGCTTTCGTAGTTGGAGCTTTTTTGATTGTTGCTTTTTTGCTTTTCCCAAATCATTACGTGGTTCTCTATCGATTCGACCCTGAGTATGCATATAGCGAAAGCATGAAAGGGAAGAGGTTTTCTTTGAGAGAGAGTATGCACTGGCGTCCCTTTCAAGTAAACGCTATAGAGAAGTTTAAACGTAACGTTACCAAAAAAGTTCAATGGAGTGACGTGCGTTGCTTCCAGACAATGGATACAATGCACGTTATCTTCCTGAAAGGAACAAAAGGCACTCTTATGCGAATTTATTGCCCCGATGAGCATGTCTATAGGCAAGCAGTGGCCTATATTCAGCAAAGAGAAATAAAGGAGATCAAAAAATGAACTCTATCCTTGCTCAGAAGGTTCAGGAATTTGCACAAGATGTCATTGAGTGGAGACATCAGATTCATCAGAACCCTGAATTAGGTTTTTGTGAATTTGAGACATCCAATTTGATAGAAGAGAAACTTCGTTCTTTTAATGTCGATAAAATTCAAAGAATCGGAAGAAGCAAAACGGGTATCTGTGCTGAACTTTATGGAACGGGAAACGGGCCAAAGCGCTGTATTGGTCTTCGTGCAGATATTGACGCATTGCCGATTCAAGAACAATCCGGAGTCTCATATGCTTCTAAAAAAGATGGAGTTTTTCATGGTTGTGGCCATGATTCTCATGCTGCTATTTTGCTTGGTACAGCCTGGCTCCTCAGTGAATTGCGGGATCAGTTTTCAGGGTGTGTGAAATTCTTTTTTCAACATGCCGAAGAGCTTTCAGGCGGTGGTAAAGAGTTTATAGAAGCAGGAGTAATGGAAAATCCCCACGTTGATGGAGTGTTGGCCCTCCATGCCCTTCCAGATATATACCTGGGAGAAATAGGCGTTCGAGATGACTTCATGACTGCTGGTATTGACCGAATAAAGATTACTGTAGAGGGTAAACAGGCTCATGGTGGATATCCTCACTATGGAGTCGATACAATTCTGGCAGCTTCAACCATAGTGACCACACTTCAGAGTCTAGGCTCACGAGAGCTGGCTCCTACCGATTGTGCTTTTGTAACTTTTGGTCGCATCGAAGGTGGAATATCAAATGCCTATATAGGAGGTCCCGTCGTTATTGAGGGTTCCATTCGTTATCTCCGCAAAACGACGCAGGAACGTTTCCATCGGCGAGTCAGAGAAATTGCGACGAATGTTGGGCAAGCGTTACGAGCAAAAGTCACAGTGGAAATAACGCCCAATATAATCCCGACATGCGTTGACAAGGAATGGGTAAATCGCGTTCGAAGAGTTTGTCGTGATATTGAATCAGTTGAGAGAGTTGTAGATTTGCCTTCACCCGCTATGGGAGGGGAGGATTACGCATATTTCTTGGAAAAGGCTCCTGGAACTTTTTTCAGATTAGGAGTCAGAACTCCTGGTGGGCCCCATTGTCCAACACATTCAATAGATTTTTATATAGATGATCGAGCTATTCCTATTGGCATGGAGGTGATGGCAGCCGCGACACTTGATGCTTTGCGGTAAAATTTGATTTTACTCACTTTTGTTTGGCATTACTTACTACTTTTTAAGGAGTGAAGGGATATGAAGGGAAAGAAATTTTTACACTTGTTCTTTGCTGCAGCTATGTTACTCGTAGTCGCAACCGCTGGTTTCGCTGCTACGATGGATACTTTCACTCTCGGTCTTCCGGGAGACGCGAAAAGCCTCGATCCTCAGAAGGCTATGGACACCATGTCATTTGCTGTTACTAAACATATTAATGAGCCTCTTGTAACAGTAGATGGTAAAACCAAAAAATTGGTTCCGGTGTTGGCTGAGCGTTGGGAAATTCTTGACGATCACACGTACAAGTTTTATCTCAAAAAAGGTGTAAAGTTCCATAACGGAGATGAACTTACAGCAGAAGATGTAGTGTATTCTCTGAAGCGTGTAACGACATCTGAATCTGTTTTCGCCAAGTCAAAGGGCAAATTCATAGATCCTGAGGGATTTGAGATTATCGACAAATATACGGTGATTGTAAGAACCCGCGGTCCTGTTGGTGGCTGGCTTGACTCTATGAAGCACCCCTACGCCAGTATCTTTTGTAAAAGAGCCGTTGAAGAAGGTGGCAAAGAGTATTTCCGTAACCCAGTAGGAACAGGCCCCTTCAAATTTAAGAGCTGGATAAAAGGTGAGCGAATTGAACTCACAGCCTTTGAAGACTATCACGGCAAAAAACCGAACTTCAAGAACTTCAATATTCTCGTTCTTCCTGACGATAGCAGCAGAGTTATTGCTCTTGAGACAGGCACAGTAGATATGATCTACTCTGTACCACCCAATGACTGCCAGAGATTGAAAGAGTCTGAAAAGGTTAAAGTTGTAGAAGCTCCGGGACTTGTTTTGACTTTCCTTGATATGAATACACAGAAGAAACCTCTTAACGATCCTAAGGTTCGCCTTGCTCTTGAGTATGCTGTTAATAAAGAGGCTTATAACGCTGTTGTCTACCAGGGAACCTCTTCTATTCCCAACGGGCCACTGCTTTCTGCCTGTACCTTTAGCCCGGAGAATGTGAAGACATATCCCTACAACCTTGAGAAGGCGAAAGAACTTCTTAAAGAAGCAGGTTATCCAGATGGCATGACATTAGAGCTCTGGGTCAGCAATTTCCAAGATCAGGTAAATGGAGCTACAGTCATTCAGTCTATGCTTGCTCAGATAGGTATTAAAGTTAATATCCAGGTTTTCGAATCAGCTGTATTTGACGATCACGTGAAGAAACATACACACGATCTTCTTATCAGCAGATGGGGAATGCAGACAAACCGCGACGCTGGACAGTATTGGCTTCCTCTTTTCCATTCTTCAAACGTCAACTCTTCAAACTGGACATTATTGAGCGATAAAGAACTTGATACATATATCGATACAGCGAATATAACAATAGATACTGAAAAGAGAACAGAGCTCTTCCAGAAAGCATGGGATAGACTTGATGTTCTTCACCCTGTTGTTGTTCTTGCAGTGCCTCACGAATTGTATGGCGCCAGAAAAGATTTGGTAGGCGTAGAAGACCTTTATGACGGTCGTTTGAATTACTTGGGGAACCTTTCTTTAGCAGATTAATTTTTCTTTCTCCGAGCAATTGATCTTATGAATCCTGCTTCGCCTTGTATTCAAGGCGAAGCAGGTTTTTCGGCTTTATTGGCAACCTCATGATCAGAGGAATAGCAGGAGGAAAAAATGATAGATCATAATCGTTTCCAAACACTAGTGGAACTTCTAAACCAAAAAGAGCTGGACGCTGTTTTTCTTGCCCCCTCTTCTGATTTGAAATATATGACCGGATTAAACTTTCATCCAGATTCACGGCTGAAAGGTGCTCTTGTTACCAGAGAAGGAAAGAGTTTTTTCTTATGCCCCTCTCTTCACAGAACAGATATGAAAAGTATCGAAGACGATATTCCTATTTTGGAATGGAATGACACTGACTGGTTCCAAGGCGCATTTAAAAAGGGACTTCAGCTTGTAGGTCTCTCTTCTTCTTGCCGAATTGCCTTTTCTCGAGGAATAGAGGCCGGCGACATGATTGATGCAGTAAAGGGATTAAATGTGGAGTGTGTTAACGGTTTCTTCCTTCTGGCACCTATGCGTTCCATTAAGAATAAAAAAGAATTAGAACTTATGAGAAAAGCATCTTCCATGAACGATAAAATGATGGAAGCTCTCACTACATATATTCGGCCTGGTATATACGAGAGAGACATCATTAAATTTATTATGAATTTTCATGAATCTCATGGCGGTTCTCCTCGCGTACCTTGCGTTGCTTCGGGTATTAACAGCGGCAGAGCCCATTATGGAAGAGATAACAATCGCCTTATAGAAAAACAAGACATAGTGATGGTAGATTCTGGCGGATGGTACGATGGATATAGCCATGATATGACCAGAACATTCTTTGTTGGGGCTCCTACAGATACACAAAGAAAAGTCTATGAAATTGTCTTGGAAGCTCAACTTGCCGCAGAAGAAAAAGTTCAGATAGGGGCTATCCCCAAGGATATTGATAGCACAGCTCGGGATATTATTACTGAACATGGATACGGAGAAGCTTTTACCCATCGTTTAGGACATGGTATTGGTATGGATGGTCAGGAGAGTCCCTATATTTCTCAGGCAAATGAAACTCCTCTTGTTGAGGGCAACTGTTTCAGCATAGAACCGGGAATTTATCTCGAAGGAAAATTTGGAGTTCGTATAGAGGATTTGGTGATGTTAACAGAATCGGGACGAGAGGTTATCAATCTCTTTCCGAAGGAACTCACTATTCTGTAAGGATATATGAAATAACGAAAGGACGGCGATTGTGATGGCTTCTGAAATTCTTCAGAAAGCTCTTGATATAAAAGAGTATATAGTTGAGGCAAAACGTAAAATTCACAGAGAACCAGAACTGAGCATGAAAGAGTTTGCAACAACAGCCTTTGTTCAGTCCGAACTGAAAAAAATGGGAGTAGAAATGATTCCCCTTGGTTCTAATGTTGGCGTTTTGGGAATTATAAAAGGTGAGAAAAAAGGGGAAGGAAAAGTTATTGCTCTTCGTGCCGATATGGATGCTCTTCCCATTCAGGAGACAACCGATATTCCCGATAAGTCGATTGTTTCAGGTGTAATGCATGCTTGTGGACACGACTGCCATACAGCGATGTTGCTCGGGGCAGCCAAACTGCTCATGTCAATGAAGGATCGTTTCTCTGGAACAGTCAAACTTCTCTTCCAGCCAGCAGAAGAAAATCTTGACGGTTCGAAATATATGATAGATCAGGGTGTTCTTGATAATCCGAAAGTGGATTACATTTTGGGTCTCCATGGACATTCTTCTTACAATGTAGGAGAAATAGCTCTTAGAGAAGGACCTTATATGGCTTCATCAGACTTCTTTACCGCAAAAATTACGGGGAAGAGTGGTCATGGAGCATATCCTCATCGTATAGGCTGCGACCCGATTCTGGCAGCTTCAAATTGTGTTATGGCTATTCAGAGTATTATTACTCGTCAAATCGATGCTCTTGATAACCTTGTTATTTCTATTTGTGAGATACATGGTGGTACTGCCAAAAACATTATTCCCGAGACTGTTGAATTTTCGGGATCTATCAGATGCCAGAATATGGAAGTAAGAAATTCCATAGAACAGCGTATTCGCGACGTTATTGAGGGTGTAGCGTCTAGCTATAAATGTAAGGCGGAGCTTGACTATCATTATGGAGTTCCTCCGCTGAGCAATTCTCCAGAAGTTGTTGAGATTGTTCGCACAAGCGCCAAAAAGGTCATTGGATCAGAGAACGTTAAATATATAGATATCCCTGCGATGGGGTCCGAAGACTTTTCCAGATATCTTGAGGTTGTTCCAAAAGGCGTTTTTGCCAGAATGGGAATTTGCGTTCCTGGGAAAAACGTTCCTGTTTTTCATAATGGGAATTTTATCTTCCCTGAAGAAGCTCTTCCTTACGGAACAGCTCTCTTTGTGCAGTTTGTAATTGATGCTAATTAACAGATTTTTAGGTTGACCACTGTATTCATAGATGATATTTTAATCTTGGTCGACCGATTAATCGACCAAGACGGGGGAAATATTAATGGCAGATAATCAAAGGCGCCAATCCCATTCTCAGGGGAAATTGAAAGATCTCGTTACTCGCTATATACGAGAACAGGTTTTTGAAAAAAAGACTTTACGGTGTGGAGATCAAATCAATGAAAGAGAACTTTCTCGTATTTTGGGTATAAGTCGCTCCCCAGTTCGAGAAGCATTAAATGAACTTGAAGAGCAAGGTTTAATTTCTTCCATAAGATATAAGGGCTGGTTTGTCTCGACTTTCCGCGAGGAAGATTTTACAGAAATAACTAAGCTTCGTGTTCTTTTGGAACATACCATTTTGGAAGCTGTTATTGTAGAGGGCGGACCAAGTGACGAGGAAATAGAGCATCTTGAAGAACTGAATGAAGAGTTATATGCGATTATAAATAGCGACGTTTTAGGAGAGAAGAAAGCATTCGAATTTGCTGAGAAAGAGATGACTTTCCACGTCTATCTTTGCTCTCTTGCAAAGGATAATTGTATATGGACTCAGAAAATGCTTAGAAATCTTTTTTATCAAATTCGTTGTTCGTTTGATAGATGGCTTTATCGGGATTGGCAGATGAAAGCCAGTGTTGAAGTTCACGATATGATCATTGAATGTTTGCGTAAGAAAGAAGTGATCAAATTACGTGAATTGCTCTTCCGAAGACTTGGAAGAGGAGCTGTTATTTCACCACAAGAGGAAGACGACCGTTAAAAAGACTGAAAAGGAAAAAGGGGGCGGATTTCAAAAATCCGCTCCCTTTTTAATATCTATTTCTTGTACTGTATGATATCACTCAATTTAGCAGGCAGTACGAGAAGCCATAATATCGAGAATGATTCTATCTACGTCTCTCATCCCTTTGGCATTGACGGCAACAACGTTGGCGACAGTATCTTCAATCTTTTCGTTAATAACACCCTGGCTCATTTCGATATGATGACCATTCATAACGAGCTCAGCTGCTTGAACAGCTTCGAAAGCGCCTGTTCCAACTTTTAATGCACATGTTTCTTTAGCTCCGTCGCAGAGCATTCCGACGAGGTTTCCAAGAACAAGTTCCATGGCTTTGGCTGCTTGAACCTCAGAGCCACCCATAAGATGCACGAGACCTCCAGCTGCACCGGCACCGGCTGCAACGGCACAACCGCAAACAGGACTCAAACGGCCCATTCTGCTCTTTACAAAGCTGGTGCAAAGATGGCTGTAAATGATTCCTTCAGCAATCTCTCTATCACTTTTTCCTAACTCACGTCCCAAAATATAGATGGGAAGAATGGCAGTAATTCCGTGGTTTCCACTTCCTGCACTGCTCATGACAGGGTAGGGGGCTCCGGCCATACGAGCGTCGGAGGCAGCAGCACTGATAGCACGAATTTTAAGGGAGTGATCCATTGTTTTCCAATCAGCGGCTGATTTCCTCAGAGTTTTGCCTACCTCTAAACCTTGCATTTGATTCTCATCAAAGCCTTGTTCAGCAATCGTCATGTTCATCTCTGCTCCCTTGAGAGCGTAAGCAACATCTTCATCATCCATTTCTTGAACAAGAGCAACAACAGAGGAAAAGGGCATCTGAGATATTTCCTGGGCAGCGGAAAGTTCTTTTTTAGTTTCTGCTTTATCAGTAGAATTGTTTGACTTGGTAGAGAAAACCACATCATTATTAAGTGTTACCTCTACAATGCCCGTATGACTGCCTTCAATAGTACATGTTGCAGTTGTATCTTTGCTCTTTACATCGGCTTTTACATAGATTCCATTTCGGTCAGGGTCAGGAAGAACCTGTACCTTCCCATCAGAAACCATTTTCTGAGCGTTCTGAACGTCGTTCTCTGTGGAATTTTTAAGAACCTCAAGGCCCAAAGCGCTTTTGCCACAAAGAGCAGCTAGAGCGGCCGCTATGGTGTTTCCTCGAAGTCCGTTTGTTCCCGGAATGCCTACAGACATTCCGTTTTTAAAAATGTTACCGCTGACCAATACTTTAATAGAATCCACGGGAGCGTTATGTAACTCTTCCGTAGCCCGAGCGACAGCCAAAGCCACCGCACCGGGCTCAGTACACCCTAATGCAGGTTTAACCTCTTCTTTGAGAAATTTTTTGAGTGATATCATATGTAAACTCCTTCTCTCTGTAAATTTATTTTGCTGTCTCTTCAACGAATTTTTTCAGAAGCATTAAGCGATCTTCTGGCGTATTAGGATCGACTACGCATCCGGGAGTGAAGATTACAGCTTTACCGTTGTTATGCTTCCATGTATCCATAACCTGAGCACGAAGCTCTTCCTCTGTTCCGTTAGGGAGAGTATTTTTATGGCTTAAGCCACCGCAGAAGCAACGGTCGGTCTTTGTTCTGACATCGTTCATTGCAGGGCCATCATCTCTATCGTGCCAGTTGAAAGCCTGAACCGGATAGTCGAAAAGTTCTTCAAAATAGACATTCGTGCCGTGAATGTGGAGAACGTTAAACCACGACTTATCTTTGATCGCATTAAGAACTTCAAGATCATACTTTTTCATAAACTCTTCAAGCTGGGCACTGTTCAAACGATCGTGGCTTGCCATCTGTGTTGCAAAGAATACGCCAGATGCACCATTTTCTACTGCTGCCAATGCGAACTCTTTAGTCGTTTCTGTAATAATTTCGAGTCCTTTATGAACTTTTTCGGGGCACTCCTCTAAATGTTTCTTTAATGTCTCTTCTCCGGCCATCTTTACTACAGTTGTAAGAGGGCTGAAAACTGTCTGTATAATTGGCACCTGGCAATGAAGCTCTTCAAGAGCAATGCGCTGGGATTCAAGAACGATGGAGTATTCTCCAGAAGTTCCAGATCTCGGTGTGATTTTATCCCAATCTTCCGGTGTAGCGATGGGGAAGTTTGCAGCTACAGGCGGCTCTCCGAAGCCTTCAAATACCTTGAGATCAGATCCCCAGTCAACAGTGGAGAACATTCCGTAAGGCATATACTTAATAAAGTCAAGATCAAGCATTTCCTGATAATGAATGGAAAGTTCAGCCAATCTTCGTGGCATTCTGTCTTTGTTTGGGAAATGCCACCATAAGCTGTAGGGTAAACGATCAGTTTCTTTTCCAGCAATAGCGTGTTCAATTCGTTCATGATGATTCATTGATAGGATCCTCCTTGATAGTAAAGAGATTTAGCATAGAAAATGTATGCCTCCACAAAATTCACTTATCGCGTTAAATATTGAATTATGTGATTTTCTGCATTCTTTAAGTGTGCCTTTAGCAGAGATACCGCTTTTTCAATATCTCGATTACGTAATGCCGCAATGAGCTGCCTATGAGCTTCAAGAGATTCAGATTGAAAACTAAGAGTTCTCAGATAAATGCGAATATAACGATCAACGTTTTGGTTTAAAGATTCAATCATTGCTAGAAGGCGTGGTCTTTTGGCATAAAGATAGAGGAAAGAGTGAAATTTCCAGTTTTGATCACTCCAATTTGCAGAATCCTTTTCTGAATCAGCCTCTTCTATAAGTTGTTCAGCTTCATCAAGAACTTCATCTGTAAGCTGGGGAAAGGCAAAACGCAGGGCTTCAGATTCCAGAATAAAACGAATTTCAAAAATTTCTCTGGCTTCATCAGGGGAAAGAGTAGATACGATAGCTCCTTTATAAGGATAAAAGGTAACAAGCCCCTCTGTTTCCAGTTGCATTAAGGCTTCTCGAACGGGAATGCGACTTACTCCGAGCTGGAAGGCAATTTCATCTTGGCGCAACTGTTGTCCACTCTCAAAATAGCCTCTCATAATGGCATCCCTAATGCTCTCTAACACCTTTTGTTTTATTGTTTTTTCTCCATCAGAGCTGATAGGGCTTAATTGGGCTAAAGACAAAAAACCCACCTTCCTTCTTTATTTTTAATTGGTAATCTAGTGGATCAATTATTTTATACGATATTTTATATTATATTTTATCCCAACTATACTAGAGATTATAGAGATGTCAATTAAAAATTTTTATTCGATGATGGGTACCTTTTTAGAGTAGGTCATAAATAATTAGAAGGGGGCTTTTGTTTTATAGTTATAGATATTATAATGCTAAGGCATAATTACATGTGGTATGCAATATATTTTCACAGGAGGGATTTATAGTGCGCGTCTCAACAAAATGTACATTCTTTCTTACTTTAATTGCGGTTTTAGCATCTCTTTTCTTCGTGGTTGGTTGTAATCAAGCTTCTGCACAATCTTCGCTACAGGGAAAGACCATTATTGTAGGAACATCAGGAGCTTATGCCCCATGGACATTTACGAAAGTTGGAAAGTTACAGGGGTTTGAAATTGATGTATGGGAAGAAATGGCTAGAAGAAATGGTTTTAAAGTCGAGTACAAATTAGCAAAGTTTAGCGGTCTTCTTGGAATGTTGAATGCTGGACAAATTGATACGATTGCACACCAGATGTCAATTACAGAGAAGCGAAAAGAGCTTTATGATTTTACGGAACCGTATGCATATAGCTATTATGATTTTTCGGTGAAAAAAGATAGTTCAATAAAAACGGTTGACGATCTCAAAGGGAAAAAAATTGGCTGCTGGCTTGGAGGAAACGGAGAAGCTACTCTGCGTCAGGTCAATAAAGACTACAACTTGAATCTGGATATAAAAACTTATGATGGAGCTCCTATAGAAAAAGAAACTGAGCTTGGTCGAGTAGATGCCTGCTGGCAGGGAGAGATAAAAACAAAGACAATCATTGAACAAGAAAATCTTGATCTCAGATTGCTTGGTCAAAGACTCACTTTTGAAGTTAATGCCTATCCCTTTACAAAAAAGGCTGAAAATAAGGCTCTTTTAGAGCAGATCAGCAAGACGATTCATGAAATGCACGAAGATGGAACGTTGAGTGCCCTTTCTGAAAAGTGGTTTGGTCTTGATACGACGAAAAATTAAAAGAGAGAGGCAAAAATAATAGAATCAAAAAGACCCATCATCTTTTTCTGCATGGGTCTTTTTGTTGCTTTTGTAAAGATTGGAGGTTCCACTATTGCCTGGGTTCGATATAGATTTTGCGGTCATGCTCTTTCCTCTCATGCTCAAATATCTCAAAGTAACCTTATTGCTTTCTATAGGGGCTGCTTTTTGGGGTATTTTAGCGGCAGTCTTCATTGCGCTGTGTATTGATTTAAAGGTAAAGTTACTGGCCCCTTTCGTAAAAGTTTATGTCTCTTTTTTTAGAGGTACCCCGCTCATAGCTCAATTGTTTTTGATGTATTTTGGATTCGTGCAAGTTATCCCAAGTTTCAAAAATATGTCTTCTTTTACGGCAGCGTTGATTGTCTTGAGTTTAAATGCAGCGGCTTTTATGTCTGAAACAATACGAGGTTCCATATCCTCGGTCAATAAAGGACAAATGGAGGCCTGTGTTTCTGTAGGAATGTCATATTTGCAAGCGATGCGAAGAGTTATTCTCCCTCAGGCAACACGAGTCGCGATTCCGGCTCTTTTTAATAGTTTTATTAGCATAGTAAAAAATTCATCTTTGGCTTTTACCATAGGTGTTACGGAAATGATAGCTGTTGCCCAGCTAGAAGCGGCGTCAAGTTATAGATATTTAGAAGCTTTTATTGATATTGCTGTTGTTTATTGGGCATTAACGCTTGTTTTAGGAAAGGTGCAACAACGTATTGAACGAAATTTAAGTGTTCAAAATTAAGATTTAGGTGGTTTGTCAAATGATAGAAATTAAGAGTTTATATAAAAGTTTTGGAGATCTGAAAGTTTTAAAAGACATCAACCTCAATGTTAAAAAAGGAGAAATAGTTGCAATTATAGGCCCTTCCGGAACTGGAAAATCAACATTACTAAGATGTATAAATTTTTTGGAGGAAGCAGATAAGGGAAAAATTCGAATAGGTGCCATTGAGGTGGATGTAGAAAAGGCGGCAAAGAAAGAGATAAGGGAACTTCGCCAACAGACAGCGATGGTATTTCAATCCTTCAACCTCTTTAATAATAAAACTGTTTTGGAAAATATCATAGAAGCCTTAATTATAGTGAAGAAAGAAAACAAGAATCAGGCAGTTGAAAAAGGACTTCAGATTTTAGAGAAAATCGGACTTAAGGATAAAGCAGATTCATATCCATCCAAACTCTCTGGCGGTCAGCAACAACGTGTAGGTATAGGTAGGGCTATTGCGCTTAACCCTAAGGTTATTTTATTTGATGAGCCTACTTCCGCCCTTGATCCGGAGCTTGTCGGAGAAGTCCTTGACCTTATTCGCGAGCTTGCTCATGAGCATATGACCATGATGATTGTTACTCATGAAATTGCCTTTGCCAAAGAAGTGGCCGACACGGTAGTTTTTATGGACGAGGGAAGGATTGTTGAAACTGGCAGTCCTAAAGAGATATTTGCATCTCCTAAAAATCAGAGAACAGAGCAATTTTTGAGCCGTTTTACGAAGCAATAACAGAGCAAGTATACTTTCTCTCTTCAGTATGGCGACATTATTTTTTGTATAATTAAAGAGTCAATCATGATAGTAGAGGAGGGGAATGATGAAAAAGGTTTATGTTGTCGGAACATGCGACACAAAATCCAGCGAATTGCTTTATGTGCGAGATCTTATTCGTTCAGAGGGTATCGACGCTTTTCTTGTAGATGTTGCCACTCGTCCACACTCCTTTAGCGCGGATATCTTAAACACTCAGGTCGCTTCCCATCACCCCGATAATCCACATTTTCTTGGCTCTATCACAGATCGAGGACAAGCCATTATAGCTATGTCACAGGCCTTGTCCGCTTTTCTTTCACAACAGAATGACATTGCAGGCGTTATTGGCCTTGGCGGTTCTGGAGGAACCTCTCTTATTACGGCAGGTATGAGAACTCTTCCAATTGGAGTTCCTAAACTTATGGTTTCTACTGTGGCGTCAGGCAATGTGGCTCCTTATGTGGGGCCTAACGATATTTGCATGATGTACTCTGTAACCGATGTAGCTGGCCTCAATCGTATATCTCGTATAGTGCTTGGGAATGCTGCTCATGCTATTGCCGGTATGGCGAAAACAACGATCCCAGCGCCATCCATAGAACGTGAACCAGTAGGCATGACAATGTTTGGAGTGACCACTCCCTGTGTTGATATGATTCGTCACGAACTGGAAAAAGAATATGATTGTCTTGTATTTCATGCTACAGGAACGGGCGGTCAGTCTATGGAAAAGCTCATTGATTCTGGTATTCTCAAGAAAGTAATAGACGTGACTACAACTGAAGTTTGTGATCTTTTCATGGGCGGTGTTATGAGTGCTGGGGAAGATCGTTTCGGAGCAATTATTCGAATGGCCATTCCCTATGTTGGTTCTGTAGGCGCCCTTGATATGGTTAATTTTGGTGCTTTAGAGACTGTTCCAGAGAAATATAAAAACCGCAATCTTTATGTTCATAATCCTCAGGTAACATTGATGAGAACTACTGCTGATGAGAATGCCCGGATGGGACGCTGGATCGGAGAAAAGCTTAACCACTGTTCAGGGCCTGTACGCTTTTTGTTGCCAGAAAAGGGTGTTTCGATGATTGACGCTCCAGGTCAGCCCTTCTATGATCCCGATGCGGATGCCGTTCTTTTCGAGGCTATCGAAGAAACGGTGTATCAGACTGACATGCGCAAAGTTATCTGCTTACCCTATCATATTAACGACCCGGAATTTGCTCAGGCGCTGTTTCAGAATTTTAAGGAGGTTGCGAAATGACCTATAAAACACGATCTGAAATAATGTCATTTTTTAGAGAAAAAGTAAGTAAGAAAGAACCTATTATAGGCGGCGGTGCAGGAACCGGCATCTCTGCCAAGTGGGAGGAAGCTGGCGGCATCGACCTCATTGTCATATATAATTCTGGCCGTTACAGAATGGCTGGAAGAGGTTCTCTTGCGGGGCTTCTAGCCTACGGAAATGCTAATGAGATTGTAAAAGAGATGGCCAGAGAAGTTATTCCTGTGGTGAAAAATACGCCAGTATTAGCTGGGATCAATGGAACTGACCCTTTCGTAAAATGGGACTACTTTCTAAGTGAGTTGAGAGCTCTGGGATTCGCGGGAGTTCAGAATTTCCCTACCGTAGGTCTTATTGACGGAGTCTTCAGAGCGAACCTTGAAGAAACTGGAATGGGATATGCCCTCGAAGTTGAAGCTATTCGTATGGCACGAGAGATGGATTTACTTACAACTCCCTACGTTTTCAGTGTTGAAGATGCCATGGCCATGACTGAAGCTGGAGCCGATATTATCGTATGCCATATGGGACTCACCACAAAGGGTGGCATTGGAGCCCAGACATCAAAAACGTTGGAAGAATGCGTGCCTCTTATTGATCAATGGGCAGAAGCGGCGAGAAGCGTTCGTAAAGATGTTATAGTCCTCTGCCACGGAGGCCCTATCGCTATGCCAGAAGATGCTGAATATATTTTAAAACATTGTAAAGAGGTTAACGGGTTTTACGGCGCAAGCAGTATGGAACGTCTTCCAACTGAACAAGCCATAAAAAAACAGACAGAACTTTTTAAAACAATAAAATATTAACTAACACCAATAAATACCAAAAAGCAGGGGAGACAAAAACCTCCCCTGCTTTTTGTATTTATCATAATTTTTAGTTCGGGTTTTTTATGCTTCCCAAAGTGTCTTTTTCGGTCTTTGTACGTTTTGATTTTTTATGAAGACGTTCCAGAATCTCATCTTGACCACGTGAAACGTGCCTATGAATAATTTCTCGCGCTTTTTCTGAATCCCGGTTTTTAATAGCTTGGCAAATTTCCATATTTTCTTTTCTATGTTGTTTTAAAGCTTCTGGACTAAAATTTTTAAAGATAAGCCTTTGTGTTGCCAGTTCATTTCTGATTGATTCCAAGAGCCTCAAAATGAAGCGATTCCCTGCCATTTCAGCTAAAATATTATGAAACTTGTTGTGTATATCGGCATCTGGATTTTTTTCATTTTCAAGTAAGAGCTTTTCCAGCTTCTCTATCTCTTCTGATGTGGCGCGTTCCGCAGCCCAATAGGCAATCTGACCTTCCAGTAAAGATCGAGCTTCAACAAGTTCTTTTAAGGTCGATTCTTCAAAAAGATTCGCGACAAATTCCATATTAGCGATGTTACGAAGAGCGTTTAGCGATAAATACGTTCCGTCTCCAGGGTGTGCTTCTACAATTCCGGATAATTCCAATGCTTTCAATACTTCCCTGATGCAATTTCTACTTACGCCGAATGTTTTCGCGAGTGACTGTTCACCGGGTAGTTTCATCCCAGGTTCCCAAACGCCTTTTTTTATTGCCTCTATAATTTGATTAAGAACATTCTCATGAAGTGTTGATTTACTTGCAGGCTTGAACATAAAGTCCTCCTTGCTTGACATAAATTTCTCTAATTAAGTTTATACTACATTGAACTCAATAAAGCGATTAAAACCTTAACTTATTCTACTACATAATAAAATATATTACTTTTTATACTTCTTTCCTTCTGCCTTCTCTCCTGTTTCTTTCTAATATTTCATTTTGTGAGCGGAGAAGGTGTTGAATCATAGCTTCCTGAGCTTTTTCAGGGGCTCTTTCTTTTATGGCCTGACAAATTTCCCAATGATCTTTTTTAAATAGTTCTAATTCGGTAGATGGCCATGATTTAAAAACAATTCTTTGAGCAGAAACTTCTGTGCGAAGAGAATCGAGAAGACGCAACAGAAAAGGATTGCCTGCAATTTCTGCAAGGTAATTATGAAAGTGATAGTGAACTTCCACATTTGGTGTTTCTGGCTCCTCAACCAAGATGCGTTCGAGATTCATTATTTCTTCATCGCTTGCACGTTGTGCTGCCCAGTAAGCGAGTTGTCCCTCCAACAATTGGCGAGCCTCTATAAGTTCCATAAGTGTGCTTTCTTCGAAAAGAGAAGCCACAAGATCCGAATTGGCAATGTTGCGCAGTGCATTTTCAGAAAGATAAGTTCCGTCACCAGCCCGCGCTTCTACTATTCCTGTAAGTTCAAGAGCTTTTAAAACTTCTCTAATGCAATTTCGGCTTACTTCAAAGGCGTTTGCCAGACTTTGTTCCCCAGGAAGTTTGCTTCCCGGTTCCCATTCATTTTCTTTTATTGCGGTAATCATTTGATTAAGTACATTTTGATGCAAAGTTGCTTTGTTAGCAGGTTTAAACATAGGGACCCCCTGTATTCAATACAATTTATTTCTAAATTTTTTATTTTTTCTATATTGACGTTATTAAATGACTGTGATAATGTTCAATTGTTCAACAGCAGTGCAGAAGAACATTGTTACTATACGGCACCTTTTACAATCAGTAAAGCAAAAATATCATTAAACTACAATGAAGGGGGAAGACTCTATGAAAACGTTGTTATTGAGCCAAGATGAAATCAAAGAGCTTATCACAATGAAAGACGTAGTAGAAGCCTGCGACAAAACCTTCCAAGGTATGGGCGATGGAACTGTTGTAAACCCCACAAAAGTTAACCTTGATCTCGGAGAAACGGCACCATTCCCACCATATAGCGGATTTATGAACGCTATGCCAGCTTACGTCGGATGGTCAGACACGGCAGGCATAAAATGGGCCGGAGGTTTCCTAGGAGAACGTAAAAAGGCTGGCCTTCCCTATATTACCTCTCTTATTATGCTTATTAATCCCCAAATGGGCAACTTTACGGCTGTATTAGACGGATCTTATATTACAAATATGCGTACCGGTGCGCAAACTGCTGTTTCCCTCAAATATCTTTATCCCAAAAAATCTCTTCGTTTAAGCCTTTATGGAGCCGGAATGCAGGGACATACCCAGACAATGGCTATTTCTGAACTTTTCGATTTAGAGGAAGTACGTGTATACGACATTAGCAAAGCTTCTGCAGAGCGTTACGCTTCTGATATGGAGCCATATGTGAAAGGAAAAATTCACATTGCCGAAACACCTGAAGAGGCTGCCGATGGTGGTGACGTAGCAGTTTGTGTAACTCAGTCTAAAGAAAAATTCTTTAAAAATGAGTGGTTTAAACCAGGCAAATTGCTTTTCCCCATGGGCTCTTACCAGGAATGTGACAACGATTGCATATTAAACGCTGATAAGATCATTGTTGATCACATTGGACAGACCCTTCACCGTGGAGCCCTTGCCGAGCTCGGTATAGCCGGAAGAATTACAGAAAAAGACATTTATTCTACCATTGGCGAACTGGCCGCAGGGAAGAAAAAGGCATCAGTTGCTGACGGTGAAAAAATCCTTTGTATTCCTATTGGAACAGGTGCTATGGATATTGGCGTTGCTTCTGTTGTTCTTGAGCGCGCACGTAAGAATAACATTGGAGGGACGTATGAATTCGTGTAACAAGTAGCGTCACAATGCATGATGGGTGTCATATGGCGAGTGTGACACCCATATTTAAAAAGTCGAGAGGGGAGGGAATTACATGTCTGAACCGAAGGGCCTTTTTAGCAATATTTTGCATTGGGCGGGACAAGCCCAAGATATGGTACTTGTTTTCCTTATGTCGTTTATTGCTATTCTCGTTTTTGGCCAGGTTGTTTTAAGATACGTATTTAAAGCGCCTCTTATGGGAATAGAGGAATTGCTTCTTTTTCCTACCACATGGGCCTACCTCATAGGCTCCATCAAAGCTTCAGCTGATAAGAATCAAATAGTAGCCCGCGTGCTTGAAGTTTTTATGAAAAAACAAAAAACAATCTATTTAGTACGAACTGTTGCTTCTGTTTTAAGTGGGATCGTTCTTATCTGGCTTTCCTACTGGGGATATGACTATCTTAAATATGCGTTGAGAGTGCAAAAAGAGAGTCCAACTCTTTTTATCCCCATGATATGGTCTGAAGCTTTGGTTTTTATAAGCATGGCTTGTATGACTTTTTACACCGTTCTTGAATTTTTAGAACACCTCAATAGTTTTGTCCACACACCCAAAGATATGTTGGCCCAAACGGAAGAGGAGGTTTTTTAAATGATATCTGTTGCACTTGTAGCGTTGCTTATTCTTGTTGTATTCCTCTCCTTTGGAGTGCCTTTGCCTTTCTGCTTTGGTGGAGCCCTCATGTATATGAGTATTGTCGGCGGAGTTTCAATGAAAGGTATGATGATGTGGGGGTTGCAACAAATTTTAAGTCCAGTTCTTTTGTGTGTTCCTCTATTTATCTTTGCAGGAAGCCTCATGAGTCAAAGTGGCATTGCGAAATATCTTCTTGACTTAGTTGATGTTTTTGTCGGACGAGTACGTGGTGGTTTAGGTGTTGTAGCCGCTATAAGCTGTGCCATTATTGGAGCTATTTCAGGCAGTGGCTTTACGGGTGTTGCAGCAACTGGCCCCATTCTCATTCCACGCATGGTCGAGCAGGGGTATCCAAGAGGATATGCAACAGCACTAGTTACCGACTCTTCAATTTTGGGACTTCTTATTCCTCCAAGCGTCATTATGATCGTTTATGGGTGGGTAACAGAAACGTCGATATTAGCGTGCTTTTTAGCGACAGTTGGTCCCGGAATTCTTGTCACCATTCTTTTTTCTGTAATCAACCTTGTATGGGCCAAGCATTTTCCTCTTAAACTGGAACCTGAACTTAAAAAAGAAGAAAAGGTACGCGAAATAGCCCGTCGTGGTTGGAAGGCCTTACCTGCTCTTATGATGCCCGTTATTATTCTTGGCGGTATCTATGGAGGCATTATGACTCCTACAGAAGCGGCGGCAGTTGCCGTTATCTATGCTATCCCAGTAGGATTTTTGATTTATAAAGGTCTTAAAGCTAAAAATTATTACGAAGTGGCCAGAGATTCCGCTATCTCGGTAGGATCAATCATGGTTATGATCTTGTGCAGCCTCATGTTGAGTCAAACCTTTGTTATGCTGCAAATTCCTCAGGCTATTGTCAAAGCCATGTTCGGAATTACCCAGAGTAAGGTCATACTTTTAATTCTTATTAATTTCCTTCTTTTCTTTATCGGAATGATAGTTAACGACCTTACGGGAGTTATTCTGGTTGCCCCTCTGCTTTTACCTCTGGCTCAGGCCATTGGAATTCATCCGATTCACTTTGCTTCAATTCTCGGAGTTAATCTTGCAGTTGGCGGTGTTACCCCTCCCTATGCAAGCATTCTCTATCTGGGAATGAAAATAGGTAATGTGGAGTTCGTAGAAATATTGCGACCTGCCATGACTTTCCTCCTGTTAGGGTATGTACCTGTGATGATCCTTACGACATTTTGGCCGGCGCTATCGCTCTTCCTGCCTGGTCTCATGGGGTATGTGCAGTAGTAAGTGCCGTGTTTGTAAAGGAGAGTGAAAAGCGTGACCCTTTGTCGAAATCGAACGAGACTCGTTAGTCTTTTTGATTCACTCGGTCCCATAATGACCGGACCTTCAAGTTCTCATACAGCAGGAGTTCTTCGCATTGGACGTATGGGATGTTCCTTTCTTGGAGGAGAACCGGAAAAAGTAGACCTCTTTTTCTACGGGGCGCTGGCTGAAACCTATAAAGGGCACATGAGTGACTCTGCCATAGTTGGTGGCTTACTTGGTATGCATGAGGATTCGCCTGAGATAGGTGATGCTTTGGCTATTGCGGAGCAAAAAAATATCCCCGTATCTTATCACCTGGAACCACTGTCAGAGAGGAATCCTAACACAGTAGATATGCTGCTAACCGATAAAAAGCATTCTGTTCGTGTTGTTGGAATCTCAGTCGGTGGTGGCGAGATTCTCATGACAGAGTTGGAAGGATACCCGATCTCTTTACGTGGAAGTGAAGACGGAGTTGTCTTTATTGCCGAAAGTGATTTTTCAATAAAAACGCTTTCGGAGGTTTTAAAAGTCTCTGTTATCTCTTGCGAGAAGAGCGTTTCTTCTGATTCAAATGTTAAGGATTGTTTATATACCTGCCTTACAGAAAAGAGTTTAAAAAAAGAACAACTCAATGAACTGGAAAAGGTTACGGGGATTAAGAGAGTATTTTCTCTTTCTAGCTTGCTTGATTATAAATTGAAAGACGATATGCCTCTTTTCTCCTCATTTCAGGGATGGATCGATTACGCTTCATCGCACCAGATATCTTTAGCTGAAGCTGCCATAGCCTACGAAACAAAAAGAAGTGGTCTGACAAAAGAGTTTATACGCTCAAAAATTCAAGATGCATGGAAGGTTATGAGTCAATCAGTTTCTGATGGGATGAAAGAAAATTTGACTCTACTGGGAAATCTTATGCCTCATGATGAAGGTTTGAAGCTTATGAAATTAGTGGAACAAAAACGGGCTCTGTCTGGACCTACAGTTGGCAAATCCATAGCAAGAGCATTAGGAGTAATGACTCTCAATGGGTGTATGGGGTGTGTTGTGGCAGCGCCAACGGCCGGATCATGTGGAGTGTTGTCAGGGGCTCTCTTCACAGCAGCGGAGTACTTGAATTCAGAAAGCTCTCAGATAGAAGATGCTTTGCTCGTTGCAGCAATGGTCGGAGCCTTAATTGCTATGAGAGCTCCTGTTTCCGGCGCGCTAGGTGGGTGCCAGTCAGAGATTGGTGTTGCTTCGGCTATGACTGCATCTGCGTTGGCACAGCTTTCTGGCGGATCAGAGAGTCAGATTGTACATGCAGCATCTCTGGCCTTGAAAAACATTCTGGGGCTTATCTGCGATCCCGTAGCTGGACCAGTAGAAATTCCGTGTATCAAGCGTAATGCCATTGGTGTTGCTAACGCATATGCAGCTGGCGATATGGCGGTTGCGGGCATAGAAAGCATCATTCCGCCAGACGAAGTAGTAGGTGCTCTCATCAATGTTCAAAAGCTTCTACCTGTTGAATTAAGGGGAAGTATGCGTGGTGGTTTGGCTTCAACGCCTACAGCGGAGAAGCTTAAAGAAAAATGGTTCGCAAAATTGGCAGCAAAGAGTCACAAATCATAAAGGAGGCGGTAACAGTGAAAAAGTTTTTTGCAGCGTTGTTGGGGATTTCTTTTGTTTTCGCAGCTCTCTCTATGGTCGGTGGGCAGGCTATGGCTAAAGAAAAATCGTATACGTGGAAAATCTCTCATATCCGCCCGGCAGATACGGCAATTGACAAAGATGTGAAATGGTTTGCAGAGAAATTAGAGCAGGAATCCAATGGTCGTATCAAGCTTCAGATATTTGATAATGCTCAGCTTGGCGATTACACCGTTGTACACGAGAGAGTCAGTGTAGGCGCTGTAGAAATGGCTATTCAGCCAGTTGTTACAACCGCTGATAAAATGCTTCAGATTCTTAACCTTCCTTATATTGTTAGTGACTGGGAAGGCGTTAAGAAAAACTATGTAAGCGGTACGCCTCTTATGAATTGGGCTGCTGAAAGATATGCCAAACAGGATCTCAAAATTATTAGCGTATGGCCAGTCTATTTTGGTGGAACTGCTCTTATGAAAGAACCTAACAAACCTGGAGATCCTTCAGTATCCAAGGGGTTGAAGGTTCGTGTCCCGACTCAAAAGGCTTTTGAATTGTTAGCTGATGCACAGGGATATATGGCAACTCCTCTTGCATTTGCAGAAACATTTACAGCTTTGCAGACAGGTATCGTTGATGGTGCTTTTGGTGCTGGTGCTGAAGGCTATTATGCAAATTTCCGTGACATTATCAAATGCTACGTTCCATCAAATACACATTTTGAACAGTGGTATCTCATTATGAATATGGAGCTTTGGAACTCTCTTTCCAAAGAAGATCAGGCACTTATCTCCAAATTGGCTCTTGAAATGGAAAATCGCCGAGTAGCTCAGGCTGAAGCAGATCAGGCTGCCAATGAGAAACGTATGGAAGATTACGGAATCAACGTTATACGTTTAAGCGGAGAAGAGCTAGGAGTTTTGACTCAGAACGCACGTGAAAAAGTATGGCCCGAGATGAGAAAAATATTGGGAGAAAAGAATTTCGACGAGGCAGTAAAACTCGTTCTCGATTAGTAAATGTTTTAGGCAGGGGCTTCAAGCCCCTGCTTTTCAAGGAGGAAGTATCATGGCTGAATCGTTGCTGACTATTCTTAAAAAAGAAGTTAATCCTGCGCTTGGATGTACTGGTCCAACCTCTGTTTCTTTTGCGACAAGTGTTGCTCGTGCAGCTGTTGGTGGAGAAGTTGAGTCTGTCACTGTTGTAATGGATAGAGATACGTATAAAAATTCCATCGCTGTAGGTATTCCTGGAACAAAACTTATGGGACTCGACATTGCAGCATCTCTTGGTGCTGTAGCTGGCGACGCTGAGGCTGGACTTGAAGTTTTGCATAACGTGACAGAAGAAGATGAAAAAAAAGCTGTTGATATGTTACCTAAAACTCTTATTTCTATTGATTGGAGTCGTAAAGAAGTCGGTCTCTACATTGATGCTAGCGTAAAAACTACAAAGGGCATTGGTCAAGCAGTCATCGTCAAAACGCATACAAATGTAGTTCTTGTCAAAGCTAACGATGAAACGATATTAAGCAAACCTGTAGAAGAAAAGGCCTCTTCCGATTATTCAAAAGACGCTATTCTTTCTTACGTCCTTAAAGATCTTTATACATTTGCTTTAAATGAACCTGTTGAGAATTTATACTTCCTCCATAATGCCATTTCCATGAATGAAAGCCTGGCTCTTGCTGGCCTTGAGCAGCAGGCAGGCGGTCGTTTTGGTCAAGGTTTTCTTGATTATCCTTACGCCAATTCGATAACTAAGGCAAAAGCCCTTACTGCAGCTGCATCAGATGCCCGTATGGACGGGGTAGGCTTGCCTGCCATGAGTTGTGCGACCAGTGGAAATGTTGGCATTACAGCTTCCCTTCCTCTCGTTGTTATGGCTCGCGAACTTGAAGCGAACCAAGAAGTTCTCATTCGAGCACTCGCCTTGAGCTTTCTTGTAACGATTTATCTGAAGAGTCATATTGGTCGTCTTTCTCCCATGTGTGCCTGTGCAATAGCAGCAGGATTGGGTGTAGCAGCAGGTATGGTGGTGGAATTAGGCGGTTCTTTCGAACAGGTCGAAAAGGCCATTAATACCGTTGTGGGAAGTATTGGCGGAGTTTTATGCGATGGAGCAAAACTTGGTTGTGCAATGAAATTGGCAAATGCAGTAGGGACGGCTATCGAATCTGCATATCTTGCAATGAACGATATATCCATTCGTCCAGGCGATGGCCTTGTCTGTGAAAGGGCAGATGACACTATAGCTATTCTTGGCCGAATAGCGAGAAGGGGTATGGCACCTGCCGACGAAGAAATGTGTCGCGCCATTATTGAACGCGAACAGGCTTAGGAGGAGTAAAAGATGGAAACCTTGAAGCTGAGACGAATTAAAGTAGCAGACGTGCAATTTGGTTCAGTTACAGAAATTCAGGGAAAAACGCTTTTTATCAATAAAGAAGAACTCATCTCTCTTCTGCTCGAAGATAAACAGCTTCAAAGTGTTGATGTTAAGTTGGCGAGGCCCGGGGAAAGCAAACGAATAGTTCCTGTAAAAGATGTGATTGAACCACGGACAAAATTAGACGAAAAGACATACACCTTCCCGGGCTTTTTTTGTGATCCCGATTTTATTTCTGGTCGAGGAACGACTATTGTCCTTGATGGTGCTGCCATCGTAACGTCAGGAAAACTTGTCAATTTTCAGGAAGGGCTTATCGACATGTCTGGCAAAGGGGCAGAGTATAGTGTCTTTTCGAAGAAAAATAATATTGTGCTTCTCTTCGAGCCCGTTCCTGGCCTGGGAAAACATGAACATGAACGAAGTGTACGGAACGGCGGAGTGAAAGCTGCTCGCTTCATTGCCGAAGCTGTTAAAAATTTCGGGGAATATGAAGAGGCAGAATATCCTGCAGCAACATTACTTGAACTTCTAGGTAGCAATGCTGCATTACCAAAGGTCGTCTATATTTGTCAGACCATCGCTCAGGGCCTGCTTCATGACAATTACTTTTATGGACTCAATGCCCAGGGGTGTCTTCCTGTGCTTATGAATCCAACGGAGCTTATGGACGGAGCAGTGGTAAGCGGAAACTGTGCGGCCCCCTGCCACAAGCACACCACTTACCACCACCAGAACAATCCCATTATAGAAGACCTTCTCTCTGAACACGAGAAAAAAATAACATTTCTTGGAGTTATCGTTGCACCTGTTCGTACTGCTTTTGTGGAAAAGGAAAGAATCTGTAATCAGGTTTTTAAGATAGCTCAGATGATAGGAGCGGAAGGAGCCATTGTCTCTGAAGATGGAGGCGGCAATCCTGAAGCTGATCTTATGATGCTCACGAGACTCTTTGAAAAGAATGGCATAAAAACTGTGTTGGTGACAGATGAATATGCTGGCTCTGATGGCGCTTCTGCCGGTCTCGCCGATGTAACGCCTGAAGCTGATGCTGTTGTGACGAATGGAAACGGTAATGAGCGAGTAATTCTTCCTCCTATGGATGAAGTTATTGGGCACATTGAATGTGTTGATGTAATTACTGGCGGTCATTCGGGAAGTTTGCTTCCTGATGGGTCAGTTGCTATGGAAATAGCTGGCATCATGGGGTCGACGAACGAATTAGGAACAGAAAACCTCACCACTTGGGCCATATAGGAGGACAGACGATGACTAAGGTTAGAGTAGTTCATTACATGAATCAATTCTTCGGACAAATAGGAGGGGAAGACAAAGCTGGTATTCCTCCTTTTGCGACAAACGATCCAGTAGGTATTGGTAACGTTTTTCAACTTGCATCGAATAATCGCTACGTTATCGTGAAAACCATTATTTGCGGAGATAACTACGCGGCAGAAAACCTTGAAGAAGTAAAAGCAAAGGTTCTTGAATGGATTAAAGAAGAAAATCCAGATCTGTTTATTGCAGGTCCCGCTTTTGCTGCTGGTCGTTATGGCACTTCATGTGGAACTTTATGTCAGGCAGTTATAACGGAATTGGGTATTCCGGCAATAAGTGCAATGCATCCAGTTAATCCTGGCGTTGATATTGCCAAGAAAGATATGTTTATTGTCGAAACGGGCGACTCGGCGCGAGAAATCTCATCAGTTGTGCCTAAAATGATTCGCCTTGCTGACAAAGTGCTCAATAAAGAGCCTATTGGCGGCCCGGAAGAAGAGGGATACATTCCGAGGGGCATACGGATAAACGTTCGTAAAGCTAAAAGAGGTTCTCGTCGGGCAGTGGATATGCTCGTTAAGAAAATGAATAACGAGTCCTTCACAACAGAGCTCCCCATGCCGGTTTTTGATACAGTTCCTCCGGCTCCGCCTGTCTCTGATATGAGTGACGCAATCATTGCCATAGGTACGGAGGGAGGAATAGTTCCTCGCGGCAACCCTGATCGTATTGAAGCTCATAACGCATCTAAGTGGTGTCACTATTCCATAGAAGGCATTGAAAGCTTGAAAAAGGGCGATTACGAAGTTGCCCATGGCGGATATGATCCAGTGCCAGCCAATGAGAATCCCAATCGCGTATTACCTCTTGACGCAGCACGGGTTCTTGAAAAAGAAAAGGCCTTTGCACGACTCCATAATGAATATCCAGTAACTGTGGGAAATGTTACCGCCGTAAAATCAGCAGAGCGCTATGGAAAAGAAATGGGAGAAATGCTGATGAGCCAAGGGGTGCAGGGCGTAATTCTCACTTCAACCTGAGGAACAGGCACTCGTTGCGGTGCAACGCTCGCTCGCGAAATTGAACGCGTAGGTTTGCCAGCAGTGCTTATTACGGCTATTCCATCTGTTGCCTTCACTGTCGGAGCCAATCGGATTATTCGCGGGGTAGCTATTCCTTACCCTGTAGGTGCTCCTTCTGAAGAGCCCGCAGAAGAACTCTATATTCGAAAATGTCTGCTAGAAAGAGCTCTCAAGGCATTGGCAACTCCTATTTCAGAACAAACAATTTTTGAGGAATAACTATGTTGGTTCTATCGAATAATCCTCGGGTGATCAGCGCCTATTCATGTGTAGAGTCAGTTGAGGGTACGGCGATTCAGGTTCTCGAAGCCGCACAAAGATACATTTATACAGGATATACGCTTTACGGACATCCTTTGGCAGGTAACGCCCGCCTCTGTAGAAATCCATATCGTTCCGTTGCCCTTGAAGAAGGCCACAATGAAATATGTGTCCGGTCAGTCCTTTGGATAGAAGATGCTTTAGATCGTCTTTCCCGTGGAGAGTTCGATGCAG
Source organism: Aminobacterium sp. MB27-C1 (assembly GCF_030908405.1). Classification (NCBI taxonomy): domain Bacteria; kingdom Thermotogati; phylum Synergistota; class Synergistia; order Synergistales; family Aminobacteriaceae; genus Aminobacterium; species Aminobacterium sp. MB27-C1. The sequence goes on from NZ_CP133089.1 coordinate 117,383, forward strand.
ATAGCTCGAAAAGTGACGATTACAGTCTTATCGATTTCGATTTATTTCTATCTATGATCCATATACATTGAGGGGAGGACTAACTATGAATCATAAATTTGCAGTACTTGGAAGTGGAAATGGAGCACGGGCTTTTTGCGCACAGATTGCAGCTAAAGGGTACGATGTTGTGATGTGGGAGCCTCTCGAAGCGACCGAAGATTACAAACGTCTTCGCGAAGAGAAAAAGATGCATCTCAAGGGAGATATTAATATAGAAGGAACTTTATCTGGAGTAACTATGGATATTGAAGAGGCAATGGATGGAGCAAAGGTCCTTTTCGTCGTGGTTCCCTCCTTTGCTCATGAACCTATCTTCAGAAAGATGCTTCCCCATCTTAAAGATGGTCAGCATATCGTTGTTGTTCCCGGAAACTATGCAGGTTTCAGATTCCGCAAAATAATGAAAGAGGAAGGTATTGATGTAAAGGTATCTATCTCTGAAACAGCATCTATGCCTTATGCATGCAGAATCAGCAGCTACGATACGGTTATGATCTTCAAAAAGAAATTCAAATTACAGATGGCTACGTCTCCAGTATCCGATACAGAAGAAGTACATCGCATTGTTCAAGACATCTTTGAAGGATATGTTGAATATATTCCAGCTGACAACCTGCTTGCCATTGATCTTGACAATATCAATTTTACGTTGCATCCATTCCCAGTACTCTTGAACTATGGTGCCATTGAAAAGAATCCTAAGGGGTTCAGGCACTATATGGACGGAATTACTCCTGAAATAGCAAAAATCATGGAAAAGTTAGAAAAAGAGCGCATAGCTATTGGTAAAGCCCTTGGAGTACACCTTATAGGCGCTCTTGATCAGTTGAAAATGTTTTATGGAGAAAACGAAGCTCACACATATTATGAGTATGTGCAGAGTCCGGAGTCGCCTTACGTCGATTTAGTTGGCCATAATATTAAAGGAAGATATTTGACAGAAGATGTACCGGGTGTACTTGTACCGGCCTATCTTCTTGCCCAGAAGGCAGGATATGATGCTACAACAGTAAAGCTTGCCATCGATCTGGCTTCCAAACTTCACGATGTCGATTATTTGAAGAATGGCACAACACTTGAAACATTGGGAATCGCAGATCTTTCCATCGAAGAAATTCTCAATATATAAAAGGAATATGAAGTCAAAGCAAGAAGGGCCTTGCTGAACAATAGAGCAAGGCCCTTCTTGTCTTTATTTTACTGCTTCAACATACGCGGAGCGGACAAATTTTTCTACGCCGCTTTCAGGAAACCAATCTTTTATATACTCTTGGCTCTCTTCTTTTATAGTAATTTTAAAACTTTTAAAACCAACACGTTTTAATATTTCTTCTACTTCTTGAACAGTAATAGCTCCTGCGACACAGCCACTATAAGCATCTAAATTATTTTTTATTTCTTGGGGAAGTTCTTGTAATGCTATGACATCTGCAATAGCTACACGCCCATTTTTTCGAAGAACACGATATATTTCTGAAAATACCTGCTCTTTTTCTGGGGAGAGATTAATAACACAGTTTGAAATAACGACATCAATAGAAGCATCAGCCACAGGTAGATGTTCTATTTCCCCAAGTCTGAACTCAACATTGGAATATCCCTCTTCTTCAGCCATTACGCGGGATTTGCTGACCATTTCAGGAGTCATATCGACCCCTATCACATGTCCATTCTCACCGACAACTTGGGCTGCTAAAAAGCAGTCAAAACCGCCGCCGCTTCCTAAGTCTAAAACGACTTCGCCAGCTTGTAACTCTGCACTCTCTTGGGGGTTGCCACAGCCGAGCCCCATATTTGAGCCTTCTGGAGTAACAGAAAGTTCTTCTGAAGAATATCCTAATTCTTTAGAAATAAGAGTCTCAGGTGACGTTGAGCAACAGGAAGAGGAACCGCTGCAACATGCACATCCCGATTGCATATTTGGGTTTTGAGCGATCTTCGCATATCGTTCACGAACTTTACTTCGAATTTCATCGGAACTTTTTTGTTTTGCCTGTTCAGACATGTTTTCACCCCTAAGTATGTATTAGCTTTGTACTATATTGGAGGGCTTCATTGTGCAAAATATGTGTTTGGAATTAACTAAGGTTGAAATAATCAAATATTATTTTCGTCATTTTCTGAGAGTGCTTTCTTGAAAATCTTAAATCCGGCAATAACTACGTCACGAAGAGGGTCATCTAAAGTTTTTAATGTGTTATCGATACGTGAAATAAAAGATTGATGAAGTGATTGTGCCATTCCTTCCCCCTTGGCTGTCAAACCTACGCAGCAAACGCGTCCATCCCTTGAGTTCCGTTTTCTTTCGGCGTATTCTTTCTCTTCAAGTCTGTTTACAAGGCGAGTCCCCCCACTTTTTGTGAGAACAAGTTTTTCTGATAATTCGGATATAGAAATGTTCCCGTGTTGGTAAATGAAATAGAGAGCTCGATATTCCCCATAAGAAAGATTGCCACAACACTCTTCGTTGAAGCTTTTTCCGCTAAATTGCCAGACAATGTCTTCTATTAAAATTGCCAGATCTTGGGTTTGATGTAACATGAAGAACCTCCATATAGTTGATAAAATCAATTATATGAGATGGGGCCCTCTTTTGTAAATATGTATTTAGAAAAATATGTGTGTTCTTATTTCGATGACATGATAATTGCTACGGGACGAAGAGAAGGAACATTTTCGCACACGATCTTTATAACCACAGCAATAGGAACAGCCAAAACAGCACCTACGCCGCCCCACAGCCAGCCCCAGAAAAGAAGGGAGACAAGCACGATAATAGGATTTATATCGAGAGCATCTCCCATAACTTTGGGAGCTAAAATATTTCCGATACCAACCTGGATAGTCAACAAAGCAATGCTCGTTATGATGGCAGGTGTGAAGTCAGGATAAAACTTTACCAATGCAACCAGAATGGGGGGAATTGATGCCAATATAGAACCGATGTAGGGAATAAAGTTAAGCAAGAAGGCTAACACACCCCAGTTTACAGAGAAATCAACGCCTATAAACTTGAGAGCCAACCAGACAGCGACTCCTGTCAAAGAACTTATAATGACGGCTGTTGCCAAATAACGCCCTATTTGTTTAGAAATTTTATCAATAATATGTTGAAATCGATAGGCAGTTCCTGGAGAGAATGCTCTTTTAAGCTTCCCAGATGAAGCGGGAGACCCCAGTAAAATAAAAATAAGAAAGACAATAACCAGAAACAAATTGCTCACGAGAGAAATAGCTGTTCCAGGCAGGGTCAGAAGCCACGTCGTGAGACGACTCCCCCAGTCAAATTCAAAGAGTAAATCTGTAGGGATATCATTAGCTTTGCCAATCTCTTCTACGAGAACTAAAAACTGGTCGTAGTACGAGGGAAAAGCATTTACGAAAGGTACCAGACGCCTATATAAGAAGGTAAAACCTAGTAGGCAGAGTCCAAGGAAGATGGCTACTAGGGCCGTAATCGAAAGGATGGGCGGTATTTTTTTGCGCTCAAGTGTCTGGATAATCGGTTTAAAAATATACGAAAGCAACCAAGCGACAACGAGAGGCATTACAACGCCTCTAGCAAAGCGTAATACCATGCCACCAGCAACAATACTTAAAAAGCCCAAGAAAAATATCTGACTTCGTATACCATATCGACCAATAAATGGAACTTTTTCTTTTGTATCTTGGCCGTTGTCTTTTTCAAAAGGAGAACTCATGATTTGCCTCCAACGATCATAATCTTTCGAAATCCAATATATAAATCATACCTTATTTTAAGGGATACGTGGCGACAAATAGAGGAAAGGGGAAAACCTCATTTTTTAAGGTTTTCCCCTTTAGCTTACCCAAAGTTGATGGCTACTCCACCTGTAAGAATCAGAACAATTCCAATCCATTGAGGAATGAGAATAGGTTCTCTATAGAGAAGTCTTCCCCAAAACGCTGCAAAGAGGGGGCTTGAAGCGGTAATGGGAGTAACGACAGATGCCGGAGCATATCGCATTGCTTCTGATGTAAGAAAACCACCTAATCCCATAGAGAGAACACCAACTGTTATCATCATGACCATATTTTTGAGAGGCATCCTGAATAATGGTTCCTGGCGATTGTTTCTTTGCCAAGAAATACCCCAACATATCCAAATGGCTATGAAAAAAGATATCGATTGCCAAAAAACAAGAGCGTGGGGAGAAATATCTCCGATAGTCATTCCCCAACGGGTCAAAACAAAGTTAACACTCCAAAAGAATGCTGCAAAAAGAGATAAAAGAACTCCCTGTAGAGATTTTTGTTTTGGCTCCTCTCGTTTCATTCGAAAGACTACAAGCCCTACAAAGATACAGAAGGTACCGACAATAGTAGCTGTAGTTGCCCTTTCGCCAAGGAAAAGTATTGCAGCAACACTTGCAAAAAACGGATAGGTACCTGTAATGGCTGTCGCTGTACCGGGACCTATAAGTCTAATCCCATGGAAAAAAAGTGAGTCACCAATAAGAAGAGCGGAGAGCCCACCTATTGAAACCATAAGAGCAGAATGTGAAGCTACATGCAGCACATTTGGAGAGATAAGAGCAATAATGAGTCCACATCCCAGAAAACCAATACTGCGTATAGCTTGCATTTTCAACGCAGAACTATTGTTGATGCAATAACGATAAATGATTGGTGCGCTTCCCCATACAAAAGCGACGAGAAGGCTATAAAAAACTCCAAGTATATTCACAGCGATACCTTCATTCGATTTTATTCAGTAAAGTAAAAAAATTTACTTTTTTAAGCTTTCTCTAATTGCATCACTGTAGGCCTTAGTGCGGCTCCAGCCTTCCTCGTAATTTTCTTTGACAATGGCTTTGAAAGCCCGTTTTTCCAGTGCGTAAAGCTGACGAACAGAAATACCGCCAGGAGTGCTTGTCTCACGAAGAAGTCCAGCAATATCGTCGATCTGGCGTTCCCATACCTTTAGGCAACCTTCGACTGTTCCGAATGCCATGTGTGATGCACTCTTATAGTCAATGCCAAGAAGTAGTGCTGATTCAACCATGGCCTGGAAGAATGCATAAACTGGAGCAGGTCCGGTAGTTGCAGTAGCGACGTTGATTTTCTCTTCATCAAGCATGTAGGCTTTTCCCATAGAATCGAAAAGTTGCATTAACATTGCTTTCTGCTCATCAGAAACATTCTTATTAAAAGCGACAGCAACAACCCCATGTCCAATTCTGCTGGGAGGGTTGGGAAGAGCTCTGGCTATTGCCAGGTCAGGGAAGATATCTCCATAGAGTTTCATGGGAATACCAGAAGAGATAGAGATAAGAACCTTATTGCTGAAATCGGGCTGAATCTCACGAAGTTCCCCGGCAAGATCCATGGCGTTGTCAGAACGTACACAAACAAAAACTATATCTGCCGCTTTAATAACGTCAATTTTGCTTGCGGCAACAGTAAGACCGTAGCGTTCGTGCATTTCGTTCTCTCGAGCCTTGAAGATGTCTGTAATATGAATATCTTCAGCTTTAACAAGCCCGCTATTCAAAATGTTTTGAGTGATAATCTCGCAGATGAGACCAGAACCAATAAATCCGATTTTCATAATTTTATACCTCCGATATTTCTATATTTTGTGAAGTTGCAGTTTTCTGTATGCGGTAGCTCCAGTGGAAAGCAGCAACATTCAGGCCGATTAAAACAATTGCCACCAAACGGTAGGCTTTTGAATATCCCGCATATGCGGCGATTGAGCTTATAACTGCTGGCATGATAAAGAAGGTGCCAGAGTACAGTAGTCCATAGATGGCTGCCAATTTTGTTCGAGTTCTATCATCTCCCAAATCTCCAATAAGACATGTCATTGCAGGAAATCCCACTCCCATGCCTAAACCGAAAAAAACCCCTAAACCTATTAGTTGAAAAGAAGATGTCGCAAAACTGGTGCCGAAAATACCCACAGCAGTGATAAATGTGGTAGCTCCCGCCATAAATCGACGAGGGAACCGATTGAGAAAAGATCCTCCCAAGGTGCGAATCATCAATGAAGTGATTGCAGCTGGAAGAAAGAATGCCGTGGCTATAAGCTTTCGTTCATAAGCGAGAGAGACAAACGTTATTTGCATGGCGTCTACCAATGAAAAAACAGCCATAACAGCCATAAAACCTAAAATTGGGCGCATTGAAAATATTTCTCTATAACTGGCACTTTTTGTCTCTTTTTTTGAAAGAACGGGCATCGTTTGTTCGCCCTTAAAGCCATAACACATTAGTAAGCCACCTGAAACAATCGCTACGAGAATAACCGCATAGGTGCGAGGGTATCCCTTTAAGAGAATCCATTCGAGAATAGGGGCTAAGATTAATGAGGGTAAAACATAGCCCAGAGAGATGAGCCCTATATCTCTACCCCTCGTTTGTTCAGGTACCATAACCATTTGATAGGCAATCATTGCGACTCCCTGAAGAGTCATTCCCAAACCCAAAAGAGTTTTATATAAAATGACGGTCCATACTTTGAGAGGACCGAAGGCTATTGCCAAAGATGCAGTAAGCAATAGAGTGAAACCGACTTTGAGAGAACGATCGAGCCCGATTCGATCAGCTACTGCAGGGGCAAAAAAACGTGATAATGCCGATATCCCATATCCTGCCCCCATTATCCAACCCAGCCAAGGACCTGCATAAAACCCCATTCCATCAAAATATGCAGGCAAAAAATAGTAACCGCTATCCATTGTTGCGGCTGCAAATGTTATAAAAAGAAGTTGGAATACTACCGGGCTATATCTCATCTCTAATCGTTTGCCAATTCCTTAAGAGCATGAGCCATGATACACGTGCTACGGAGTAACCTATCTATAAGCACTCTTTCGTCAGCTCCGTGGGCAAAGTCAGGCTCCCCATTGAAGGTTCCACCGAAAGGAACCATATTGGGCATCTTTTTGGAGTACGTGCTTCCACACATAGCAAGCAGTCGACTTTTTTCTCCTGTCGCATTTTCATACCCTCTGCTTAAAGCCTTAATTAAGCGATTATCAGGAGATACGTATAAAGGTGGAATCTTTGTCTTGATATCAAGATCAATGTGTTCATCAAGGCAGGCAGCTGCAATCTTAGAGCAAACGTCGTCAAAAGAAAGTGTTTGCGCTGGAATATATATTCCTACATAAAAAGAGGCGCTATCTCTGTCGCCTTCAAGAGTAGCTAAGTTACAGGTAATATTCCCTGTGTGAGGATGAGACGCTGCCAATTCTAATGTAGAGAGATCGGGACAAAAGGCGAAATTTTCACCAATAAACGAGAAAAAGCGCCGATAATTTTCCGCAATGTCCAATAATGACAATAGAGTGCAGAGACGACCAATAGCATTAACGCCTAACCCGGGCAACGTAGCATGAGCTGCTTTGCCTGTTACTGAAAAGCTGAGAAGAGGTCCTTCCCAGTTTAGAGAAAAAGGCCAGTTATTCTTTGTCGCCTCTTTTGTAAGAAGTGTAGATGCTTTTTCTAGGTCTTCTTTTGCTCCGCTGAGAGTGGCCTTAGCTTTAGCAGGAACTGAACCTGTTCCCTCTCCACCTTTATAAGAGACAAGTTCAATCTTGCCAGGCAGAAGATTATTAAAGCTGCAATAACCAGTAAATTTAAGAGCTCCCTTTTCGGCATTGACCACGGGATACTCTCCATCAGGAGTGTAGCCCATGAGAAGCGGCCCCTCAGAGTCAAGATATGTTGCAACATCTCTCATCTGTCCACTCTCTTCGTCTAGACCGAAAATGATTCTTACTCTGTGCTTTAGCGGTGCGTGAGAATCAGCGAGAGCTTTTAGTGCAAAGAGAGAACTGAAAAGAGGTCCTTTATCATCTTGAGTTCCTCTTCCTCGTATGTGGTTGTCTACAATATCTCCACAAAAAGGATCAAAACTCCAGTTTTCTCCAGGAGGAACAACGTCGAGATGCCCCATTGCCCCAACTATTTTTTCTCCATCGCCATATTCTGCCCAAGCAACTTTCCCGTTGAGATTAGTAGTACGAAATCCCATAGATTGGGCCACGTTTAAAGCGTGATCTAGAGCATTAGCAATTTCTTCTCCATATGGATGTTGTGATGTAGGTTCAGAACATATGCTTGGAATTCGAACGCTTTCCTGCACAACTTTTATTAAATTATCAGCGTTTGCCAACACAAGTTCGTCGAGTTTTTTCATTCTCTAAACCTCCGCTTCTTTTATATAGTGTAAAGAGAGATGAAGTTCTGCCGCTTTGAAGCGGCAGAACTTTGTATTGCTGATTAAAGAAAATCACAGATATATTCCGAAATCTCCGAGCATCGAACTTTGAATTTCGTATTTTGGGGAACCATGTACACTTCACCTTTATTGATTCTTCTCCAATCAGAGTCTTGGGGGAAAAGAACTTCCACAGAACCCTTTGTCATAAGAACCTTTTCAGGACCATCGGAGTGAAATTCGTAATCTCCGGGAAGATATACTCCGAGGGTTTTTCTGCTTCCATCTGGAAAAACTAATGTTCGACTTTGAACTTTCCCATCAAAGAAAATATTAACGGGTATCGATACTTTGACGGAGTCAAAGAATTCAGCCATGTGAAGTCTCCTCCTCATTCCCTTATTTAGCTATAGCCGCAGCTCTCCTGGCAGCTTTCCGAGCGGCCTTTTCCGGATCAAGGTAACCAACTTCAAATTCTTTCGTGAGACGGAAAATAAGAGGAGATAACAACGTTAAGGCTACAACGTTCACATACACTGGAACTGCAGATTGAATATCCAACAGCATCCATACCACTGAAGGAACCATATTGTTATAGAAAGCATAGAGCGTAAAGAGCAACGGAACACCGGGTCCAGTAAATCGAACAAACTGTATATATTTAATACGTTGTTCACGAGTTTTGTTTCGAGTGCAATAAACAATTAATGATTCAAGATACGAGAACCAGCCTGTTGTTGTTGTCAAGGCGAAGATCAACATAAAAAATGATAGGGCATATGCTCCAAAGGGGCCGAATACTGCTGTTAGAGCATCTCCAACGGCACCGGCTCCACCGTGTCCCGTCTTCCATGCGCCGGTAACTATAACCATAAGACCAGAAATAGTACAAATTAACAGCGTATCAACACCAACTTCAAATGCTCCCCACATTCCCTGTCGTCCTGGATGATCTACATCCACTGTTGCATGGATAATGGCAGAACTGCCCCACCCTGCTTCATTGCTGTAGACACTCCGGGCAACGCCTATCTGAACGGCCTTAATAACAGCAACACCGGCAAAGCCGCCGATAGCAGCGCATGGTTTAAATGCATAAGTAAAGATACTGGCAATAGCCGTTCTAAGGGCGGTAAGATCTTGGAATATAACATAAAGACCAGCAGCTAAATAAAGCAAAACCATTGCCGGAACAACATTTTCCGCAAACTTGACGACTCTGGGAATACCACCAAGAACGATATAGTAGCAAAGGAGCGTATAAGCAATACTCATGCCGATTGCCGCATATTTTGATAAATCAAAGGAACGTTGAAAAGACTCCATAATCGTGTAGGGACCAGGAGCAACGTAAAAAGAGCCGATCATAAAGATCGTAAATACGACAGCAAGAATTTTGCACCACTTCCAGCCTCGTTCTTCAACAAGACCTTTTTCAATATAAAAAGCGGCACTTCCGTAAGAGCTTCCGTCTGAATAACGCTGTTTATAGTGCTGTGTCAAAATTATTTCAGCCATCTTTGTGGCCATGCCTACCAGCGCTGCTATCCACATCCAGAAAAGAGCACCGGGACCACCAATAGCAATAGCACTAGAAACGCCAGCAATATTACCTGTTCCTACAGTACCGCCAAGTGCTGTAGCAAAAGCTCCAAAAGAACTGATGAGATTCCCTTTACTATCTTTTTCCTTCTTCTTTTTTCGGAAGAGGGTTCCTATCGTGTTGTAGATAATGTCACTTGCTCTTCGGAATTGGAAAAAACGCATTCCTACAGTTAAATATATTCCTAAAATAATGAAGATAATTGGAAAATATGGATTCCAAAGCACTTTCCAAGCAAAGAACTCTAGTAATTTTGTCACTTGTGTAACGTCCATGGGTGACAGGCACCTCCTTAGAATATGGCACTACAGGAACTAGCAGCGCGGAAAAAAAGAAAAGATCCGCGCTGTAATAACCAAGGCTATTCAAAAAAAGTCGTGTCTGTTTCAATCCATAACGAGCTCAAGCAATTTTTAAGATCTTAAAGTTGGAAACAAGTGGTGCTGGTTCCTATCCGCGATTCCACTTCTTTTTGGCGTCTTTTTTGATATCAATTTTCTGTTTGTAATGAACGCCTCGTTTGTCTTGTTCGGCCATAACCCAGTTGTAAAAATCATCATCTGCAGCGAGTTTCTCAGCAGAAACCATGCCGCATCCCTTGATTCTTCCTTCGCACATTGCGCGAGCAAAAATGCCGCATGTGCTAGCTGTACACCAAGCCATAGAAGTGTAGCCACTCTCGGGTTTTTCAACCTGGGCTATTTCCCATGTGTGCTGAACTGCGTCATCACCTTTGTATCCCTTGGTGATAATGCGCATGATAGAAAGATCGAGGTCTCCGGGAAGTTTCTTATATTTGTCAGCGAAAAGGCTGAAAAGAATCTCGCGGGGAACAAGATCATGTTTGGCAATCTTACGAGGTTCCCAATCGAAGAGGTCAAGGTTCACCAAAAAACGCATCTGTTCGGTGAGTCCTGGCCAACGGACGGTATAGGCTGCCATATTGGGGACATCATGAAAACTACGGAAAAGGCTTCCGAGTCCGTTGCTTGTGAAGGCTTCCATTGTGGGGTAATCTTCAATTTGGAAGTCTTTAAGTTCGCTTAATGCTTTGAGAACTACTTCTTGTCCATCTCGAACGACAGTGCTTGGTTGTGCAAACTGGTTAAGGTTGTCTGTTAATGACCATGTCGTGGTATAGTTAAAAGGAGGGCGAGGGTTATAAGGAATACCACCAACATAAACATACATTTCTTCACACTTATCGAGGAGGTGATAACCACGGCCCGCAAAGAAGTTACTCATACCAGGCTCAAAGCCAATCATGGAAATTCCAAGACCGCCAGTCTCTTTCCCGATCTTGTCGTAAGGTTCATCAGAACGTCCATGCATACTAGAAACACTTGCCAGTTTCTTTCCGTATTTCATTGCGATCTCGGTTACCTTATACCCGACTGTTCCAGGCATTGCAGCAGTTACGATATCGACATCTTTAGAAACTTCTTGAAAAAGTTCTTCGTCAAGGGCAGAGCCTTTAACGGTTTTGGCATCTGGGAAGAGACGTTTAGTTTCTTCTAAGTTTGAATCACTCATGTCAAGAACGGTAACGTCGAAGTCTTTAATAATATCGTTAACGATACAACGACCGACCATCCCGGCGCCAATTTGTAGTGCTTTACGTTTAGCCATATTATAAAACTCCCTTCTGAATAATAGGTTTTGCGTTAAACGCGCAGAAAAGAAGTCAAAACAAGAAAGAACGTCGCACGACAATAAATTGAATTCATTGAATCCATTGTGTACAGCAAATAATATCAGAAAAAAAGTTTCTGTCAACGGCCATTTCATTTCAAATTAAAATAAAAAAGTGGCAGCTTTGGGCCACCACTAAAAATTCGCCTATTTCCCTTTGCTGTGAATCGGTTTTATAAGCTATTATTTGGGCTCAGAAATTCTTGCACCGCCAACATCTTCTGCGGCAGTAAGTATGTGCGACTTCATTAATGCCTCGGCTTTTTCTTCATCTCGTTCTTTTAGTGCCTCAAGAATGGCTCGATGTTCGTCGAGACTTGGGTTCCCGCTGAAATCAAAAAAGGATTCAAATAACACAAGATAGACTAAAGAACGAGAAAGAACGCTTATGATAAGATCGTAAAGAACGACATTACCACTGGCTTCAGCGATAATTCTGTGGAAGGCATTATTGATTTCCAGATACTTATCGAGGTCTTTTTCGACAAAAATATTTTCCTCTTTCTGAATTTCTTCTTCTAACATACAAAGCTGAAGAGGAGTAATACGATGCACGGCTTTTTTAATAGCAAGACATTCTAGATATGCGCGCATCTCAAATGTGTCTTCAATTTCTTCTCTTGAAGGATCGACCAGACTGGCTCCTTCATTAGGAACAATGTTAATAAGACCTTCGTTCGAGAGCCTTCGAAACGCTTCTCGTACAGGAGTACGGCTAACATCGAGTTGTTCTGCTATGGATATTTCGGGAAGGCGCTGGCCTGGCTTAAACTCTTTATTCATGATTTTATGGCGTAATTCCTTATATACGTAATCCACAGAAGACCGTGCTTGAGAAACATTTCTCAATGGCAATTCCTCCCTATTCCTCTTATTTTCTCAACAGAAATGAATAATTCACATTATACATTACATAGTAGCGATGTTAAAGAATTCAATGTATTCATTGAATTTTGTTTAGCTCATAAACTTGACAGCGCAGAAAAAATAGACTATGAATACTATGTATTCTTTGAATACTTTTAGTATTATAGCAAAGAAAGAGGAGGAAGCTCATGGATAAGAATAAAGTTGTCTATCCGTATATCCCGAACTCTGTTTCTCACGTTCAGGAAGAAATGTTGAAGGCCATTGGAGCGAAAAGCATTGATGAATTTTTTGAGTGCGTTCCAGATGAATTAAAATTAAATAAACCACTAGATCTTCCTGAACCGCTTCTTTCTGAAGTTGAGCTTAAGCGGCATTTTGAAAAAGTTCTTTCGAAAAATGCTACAACGTCAGAGAATATCAGCTTCTTAGGTGGCGGTTGCTGGAATCATTACGTGCCGGCTATATGCGATGAAATAAATCAGCGCTCAGAGTTTCTTACAGCCTACGCAGGTGAACCATATGAAGACCACGGAAGGTTCCAGGCCCTTTTCGAATTTGAAAGTATGATGGCCGAACTTGTTGATATGGATGTCGTCAATGTTCCTACATACGATGGGGCACAGGCAGCTGCAACATCAATCAGAATGGCTACTCGCATTACCAAACGTGATGAAGTGCTTGTGGCAGAAAGTATTCACCCGGAAACAAAAGCTGTTATAAAAAATTATAGCAATCCAGATCTTTACATTACATATGTTCCCTGTGATCCAGAAACAGGATGTGTCGATCTTCAAAAACTTGAAAGTCTTATCTCTTCAAAAACGGCAGTCTTCTATTTTGAAAATCCCGCTTTTATCGGAACCATTGATGTCAATGGCAAAAAAATTGCGGAACTTCTTCATAATGCCGGTGCTCTTATGGTTGTAGGCATTGACCCTTCATCCATGGGTTTATTAACACCTCCATCTCGTTATGGTGCCGATATCGTATGTGGTGATTTACAACCGTTGGGAATGCATCTCTATTATGGCGGTGCCAGAGGCGGCTTTATGGCTGTTCAAGATGACGAAACTTTTGTAAGAGAGTATCCGTCTCGTCTCTTCGGTATTACCCCTACAACTCATAAAGAGTGGGGATTCGGAGACGTAGCGTGGGAACGCACTTCTTTTGCAGAGCGCGAAAATGCCAAAGAATATGTTGGAACGGCGGCAGCCCTTTGGGGAATTACTGCTGGTGTGTACTTAGCTCTCATGGGGCCTGAAGGCATGAAGGAATTGGGCGAGAACATATATATGCGCTGTCAATATCTTATGGAGAAAATGGCCGCTCTGCCAGGAGTAAAAATTCCTCTTCAGGCAACACCTCATTTTAAAGAGTTTATTGTTAATTTTGACGGTACGGGCAAAACAGTGAAAGAGATTAACAAAGCCCTCTTAGATAGACATATCTTCGGTGGACTTGATCTTTCAACTCTTTTCCCAGGGTGCGGAGAGAGTGCTCTTTATAGCGTAACCGAGTGCGTTACACAGAAAGATATGGATACTCTCATCGCGGCTCTTGGCGAAATTCTTGCGTAGAAAGGAAGGAACGCTCATGGGTATGAATATGCAGACAAAATTGAGAGACTTCCATCAGGCTCGATGGGATGAGCCCATCATTTATGAACTCACCACACAAGGTGAGCGCGGTGTCCTTTTGCCTAAAGTAGAAGATGGAATACGTGAAACTGTTAAAGATACGAAAAAGCTTCCTTCTCATATGATTCGTTCAGATAGGGCGGATCTTCCAGAAATGTCACAGATGAGAGTTTTAAAGCACTATTTGCGGCTTTCTCAAGAAAACTTGGGTGCTGATCTGAATATTGATATTGGACAAGGAACATGCACCATGAAATATAACCCCAAAATAAATGAAGTGCTGGCACGGAATCCAAAAGTGAGCGAACTTCATCCCTATCAGGATGAGTCAACGGTTCAGGGTGTGCTCGAAGTTATCTATAACATGGATCACGCTCTTCGTGCCATTTCGGGAATGGATGCCTTCTCCCTTCAAAGCGGAGGCGGATCTCAGGCTATTTACGTTATTGGTTCTATCATCAGAGCATGGCTTGAAGAGACGGGGCAGGCTGAAACAAAAGATGAAATTATTACCACAATATATTCACATCCCTCAAACACTGCTGTAGCTAAATTGAAGGGGTTCAAAATAATTACAATTTATCCTGGGAAAGATGGTCGTCCAGATTTTGAAGCTCTTAAAAATGCTGTCTCTGAAAGAACAGCAGCACTTATGATTACAAACCCTGAAGATATAGGTATATACAACTCTCGAATTAAAGAGTTTACAGACTTGGTGCATAGTGTAGGCGGTCTTTGCAGCTACGATCAGGCAAATCTCAACGGCATAATGGGCATTACCCGGGCGCGAGAGGCCGGTTTCGATATGTGTTTCTTCAACCTGCATAAAACGTTCTCTGCACCTCATGGCTGTGGTGGCCCCGGTAGTGGCGCTGTTGGTGTAACAGAACGATTGAAACCCTTCTTGCCGGTTCCAATTGTGGAAAAAGATAGTGAAACACAACGTTTCTATCTTAAAGATGATCTTCCCTATTCAGTAGGTAAGATTAAGAACTTTTATGGAACAGTTCCTGCGATTCTGAAGGCCTATGCCTGGATTCGAGCCCTTGGTGCTGATGGAGTAAAAGAAGCAGCCAGAGTTGCTGTTTTGAATAATAACTACATGTTTAGAAAAATATTGTCTATTCGCGGAGCTTCCGCACCTTATGCCGAAGGGGAACATCGTATTGAACAGGTACGTTACAGTTGGCAGAAGCTGAAAGAGGAGACAGGCGTAACGACAAGCGACATTCAAAATAGAATGTTTGACTTTGGCGTTCATTATTGGACAAGCCACGAACCATGGCTCGTTCCGGAACCTTTCACCATCGAACCTACAGAATCATACTCTAAGCAAGAATTAGACGAGTTTATCGCCATTACTGAGCAGATTGTCAAAGAGGCATATGAAAATCCTGAATTGGTAAAGACGGCTCCACACAAGAGCACTATTCACCATGTTGATCACGCCTATCTTGACGATCCAGAGAAGTGGGCCATTACGTGGAGAAGTTATAAGAAAAAATATAATGGCTATTTCGAAAAGAAAGAGCTAAAGGAGTAGCAAATTATGAAAAAGTTGGGGCTCATCGTCAATCCAATTGCTGGTATGGGGGGTAAGGTTGGACTGAAGGGAACAGATGGCCCCGATATTATTGCACGGGCCAGGGAGATGGGGGCGACTCCTCATTCCCCTAGTCGTGCAGAGTGTGCGCTATCGCATCTTCTTGAAATAAAAGATGAAATACGTCTCATAACCTTTCCGGGAAATATGGGGGAAAAAGTTGCCATGCAGTGTGGTTTTTCTCCAGAGGTGCTTTTAAGAGAATCTATTTCCGAGCATGTAACAGCTCGTGAAGATACCCTTTTAGCAGCAAAAGAAGCGCTGAAGCAAAATGTAGACCTTTTACTCTTTGCGGGTGGAGATGGTACTGCGAGAGATATATATGAAAGTGTAGGAACTGAACTTACAGCACTTGGAATTCCCTCTGGTGTAAAAATTCATTCAGCTGTTTTTGGCTGTTCACCCCAGCAGGCAGGGGAGCTTGCTAAGTTGTATCTGAATAATGAAAGCACTCAAGAAAAGCTCGCTGAGGTTATGGATATTGATGAAACACTCTTTAGGAAGGGCATAGTTACAGCCAGACTCTTTGGGTATCTAAATATTCCCTTTGAGAAAAGACGAGTGCAAAGGCTCAAAGCGGGAAGCGCCCTGTCAGAACAGGTTTCTCAACAGGCTATAGCAGCCTATATGGCTCGTAACGAGATGTACTCTGATACGCTTTATATAGTAGGGCCTGGAACAACCACAAGGGCGTTAATGATAGAACTTGGCCTCGACTTTACCCTTCTTGGAGTCGATGTTGTGTATAACGGAAAACTTATAGCGAAAGATGTTTCTGAAGAAACGCTTCTTAAGCTTTGCTCGCGGTATAAAAAAATAAAACTTATCGTTACACCTATCGGAGGGCAGGGGTTCCTTTTCGGAAGGGGAAATCAGCAGATCAGCCCTCGTGTTCTTTGCTTTTTCTCCCGCAACGATATTTTCATTCTCTCTACGCCGGCAAAACTACATGCATTGGAGGGGGCTCCATTGCTTATGGATACTGGCGATGCGACTATAGATCAGATTTTATCAGGCTATATACGTATCGTTACCGGGTTCAACGAATTCGTGATGTACGCCATAAGTGCAATGTAATAGATAAACGTAATGATGCTCAAGCGAAAGAAAAACCTCAAGGCGGCGTAAAAGCCGCCTTTTTTTATTCCCTTTTTGTTTTTTGCGCCCTTTCAACACACTTATATAGGTGAAGGGGGGTGAAAAAGAATGGCAGCTTATCTTCCATTAGAAAGTCGCCTGCAGCTTCGAGTTAACATCGGTTCTAATGAAAGCGGAGATCCGATTCTTCGTTCCATCAACTTTTCAGGAGTTTCTTCTGATGTTGAAGCTGAAAAGGTAGCAACAATTTCAACAGTGCTCGAATCTCTTCTCGAATATCCAGTAGCAGAGACACGAAAAGTAGATACAGACGTTGTGGAGTAGAGAAGAAACGCAAAATACTATATGATGGGGGTGCATCCTTAAAAGATGTCGCTCCCGTTTTTTCCAGAAAGGAGTGATTTTAGTGAAAACCCTTCGTCTTAAATTTGGTACCGCAGATGGAAAAAACCGAACCCTCTCTCTTCGCTATGCACGTGAAGATGTTACAGATACAGAGGTAAAGGAAGCAATGCAATCCTTAATAGACAACAACATCTTTGTAAAAGGGTTAGCCGCTATTCTTGGGGCTGAACTTGTAGAGACTACTGTAACCCCTATTATCGAGGGATAAAACGTGGCCTTATGCGGCCGGAATGCACTTCCGGCCGTTTTTTCGTGTTTTAAAAAAAGGGGGGAAATGTATGGAAGACTTATTGGCATCGTGTATTCAAAGTGGTTTTTCGGTGGCTGTAGCGGCATATTTGCTTGTGCGCATGGAAAAGAGGCTTGATGATCTGGCCGGTGCCATCAGAAGTTTGGAAAGTGCAATTACTCATTTGGGAGGAGGGAAACGTTATGAAAAACAAAGTCAATTTAATGCAGCTCACGCCCCATTTTAATCTTAGCGAGTTTCAATGCAAATGTTGTTGCCACGTAAAAATATGGGCACCTCTTCTTCATCATCTCGAAGCGTTGCGACTTTTTTGGAAGAACCCCTTAGTTATTACAAGTGGTTTTCGATGTTTGCGCCATAACAAAAAGGTAGGAGGTGTTGCGCATAGTCTTCACACTCAGGGGCGTGCAGTTGACGTTGTTGTAATGAAATCTCGACAGACATTTTTTTGCAAGTTGGCTAAAAAAGCAGGATTTACAAGCATCATAGCCTACGGAAAAAGAAACTTCGTTCATTTAGCCTTAAAGACAGAAAGGAGTTATCGTGAATGACTGATTCTAAATCTTTAACACTGAAAAATATTATACGAAAGAACATTGATCTTATTGAAAAAACAGCTCGTCGTTATACTGGCCGTGGTGCAGACTTTGAAGATTTACAGCAAGAAGCTTGTCTGGCACTGATTCATTTAGTTCAAAAACGTCCCCTCGAATCATGTAACGACATAGGTGAATATTTACGAAAAAGACTTCCCGGTAGAGTACGAGATGCAGCTCGCCGGCATAGGTATGAAGAGCATAATTGTGCCCTTACTGAAGCTCACGAAGTTTCTATTCCCGCTCCGACGAAACACCTGCCTGTGGATCTCATCGATCTAATAGAGCGCAATTTTTCTAAACTTGATTGCTTTATTATCCGGCATCTTTTTTACGGATACACCCAAAAAGAAATATCGAAAAAGATTAATAGAACGCAGCAATGTGTTCACTATCGAATAAAGAAAATAAGAAAACGCCTTGACGAACTTCTTAGGCGTTATGAATTTTAGAGGGCTTGTTAAAGAGGGAGTTTAGCCACTCCCTCTTTTCTCGCAAATGGGCTATAATCGCATCTATTGTTTCAATAAGCACGTATAACGTATACAAGGTGATAGCATTGAATAAGCATTTCTTAGGCATTCTTTTAGCGTTGGCAACTGGCATTTCGTGGGGGATAGTAAGCCCCATCGGCAGAACTCTTGCTCTTCAGGGTGTCAATATGACAACCGTGATCTTATTGCGTACTTTTTTAGTCGTTATTGGGTGCGGACTTTTTATGGTGTTACGAACCCCGCAACATTTTCGAGTAACTTTACAGAATCAATGTACTCTTTTTATTTACGGGCTTCTATCTGTGGTTTGTACATACACAGGTTTTTTATATTCGTTGAAATACCTTACTGTTTCAGCAGCCCTTATTATTCACTACACCTTCCCCCTTGTAACCCTTATGGGAGGAATTATTATTACGAAAGAACGCCCTACACTGGCACAGGTTCTTTCTTCATTCTTGATTCTTCTTGGTGTCTGGGTTGGAATGTTTTCGGGTAAGGATGCAACACAGGCGCTGCCTTTGGCAGGTATTTTATGGGGCCTCGTTGCTGTGGCTGGCATGGCCGGACAATCTCTTCTCGGTCGTGAAATCGCACGAGAAAACATAATATCACGAGAGAGCCTCATCTTTTATTCCCATGTTTGGGGTGGTCTCTGTATGATTGCCATTAAGCATTTTTCGCATGGATGGGCAGATGTGCCCCTATTGACACTTAAGTCGTGGGGAGCCATAGCTTTACTCTCTTGTGTAGGTAGTCTTGTTGCCTACGCAGCATATTACACTGCTCTGCGCTATATATCGGCAACAGCAGCAAGCCTCGTCTGCACAGTTGAAATAGTTACAGGTATTACTCTTGCTGCTTTTATGAGTAAAGAACTGCCAACGGCATATGAATTAGCGGGAAGCACTATAATCGTTCTTGCCATTGTATTGGCAGCATTGCCACCCGATCTCTTTCAACGCCGCTTCAAACGAACCCCCAGACAAAATAACGTGTAATAGTAAAGATCAAGAGCGCTTTTTACAAGCGCTCTTTTATTTGACTTTACTCTTTATGAGTAATAAAATAACTCGAAATAGAGAAAGGAAAAAGATATCTTTATGATAGATTCTTTAATTACATCGAAAACACGAGTTAAATTGCTTTTAAAGTTCTTTCTCAATCCAGAGAATAGATCATATTTGCGAGAACTTGCCGATGAATTTGGCGAGTCGACGAATTCTGTGCGGGTTGAGCTCAATCGCCTTACAGATGCGGGGCTTTTAGAGAGCCACGACGAAGGACGGACAAAGCTGTATAAGGCCAATACCAAACATCCGCTTTTCCCCGAAATACGAGCCATCGTTACAAAAACTCTCGGAATCGACCAGCTTGTAGATCAAGTTATAAAACGCCTCGGAAATGTAGAACTTGCCTTCATAACGGGAGACTACGCAAATGGCATTGACTCTGGCCTTATCGACCTTGTTTTGGTTGGTGAAATTGACAGAGCTTACCTGCAAAGTCTAATAGATAAGCTTGAAAAAATAATTGAGCGGAAGATACGAGTGCTAGTGCTGAAAAGGGATGAGTTGCAAGCGTTACGAGACAGGTTTGAAGGGCACGTGCTTGTGATTTGGGAATTTTGAAGATTTAAAAAGAAGGTATATGCTTATGAAAAATATTATTTTTTTAACTTTTTTAAATTTATGGTCTATGGATAAGAACAAAGGCGCTCCTTCATTTTATAAAACCATTGATGCATATATAAACTCTGGGTGGAACGTTACTTTAATAAATCCTAAATACGATAATGGTGTTACGCCTAAATTAGCTGGATTGAACCAAATTACTTTTAAACCAATATTTTACCCTTTAGTAAAAATGAAAAAAATTGGTTTTTTAGGTCGTATATTTCACAACATTTATGGCAATTATATTTTATATAAATTGGGAGAAAAAATTTTAAAAAAATATAATTATAAGGCATGTATTTATTCTTATGAGGTGAATAGTGTTTGTGCAGGGGAAAAATTGGTTCGAAAATATAGCCTTCCATTCGTTACTAGGTTTCAAGGAACGATATTAGCGCAAGTAAACGATAATTGGCTTAATAGACTGAAAAGATATCCACATTTTCAAGCATTAGAAACAAGGGCAAACATTCTAATAATGACGGATGATGGGACGAAAGGCGATATTGTTTTAGGAAAATTGAAAAATGACTCTGAAATTATTAAGTTTTGGAGAAATGGTGTTGATATAAATGTAGAAGATTGTAAAAACATTGCAGAAATAGAAAAAATAAAGCGACATTTGGGTATAAAACAAAATGAGAAAGTTTTATTAACTATTTCTCGTTTGGTTTCTTGGAAAAGAGTTGACAGAGCGATTGAGGCTCTAGCCACTGTTATAAAAGAAAAGCCGAATGTGAAACTGGTTATTGTTGGGGATGGAAAAGAAAAACAAAAACTTGTAACCTTAGTCGAAAAATTACATATAGCAAGAAACGTATTGTTTGTTGGCGCTGTCAATCAAACGGAGATAAAAAATTATTTAGATTTAGCAGATGTTTTTTTATCATTATACGACTTAAGTAATGTGGGGAATCCCTTATTAGAGGCAATGTCGCGAGGAAAACCCCTAATCACGTTAAATGTAGGAGATACGGCTTCTTTAATAAAAAACAATGAAAATGGAGTTATCTTAGAATTATCCCAATTAAACGAAATCCCTCATTATATTCATAAAATAATTGATAACAGCAAATACGCAGAAATGCTCGAAAATAATGCGAAACGATATGCCCAAGTTCATTTTTGGGATTGGCACGAGCGTATGAAGGCTGAATTAGATCTAGTTGATAAATTATATGATGGTTGGGATTTTGGTAATAATAAAAAATACGATGCCCATTAGGAGTAGTGAGAGTGAAACCATCACTAGCTACAGATGCTATTAAACTAACAACTTCAAAGATCATTACGATGGCAATTTCAATGGTATGTGCAATGTTGCTATCTCGTTTTCGTACCCTTGAAGAATATGGCACATATTCCCAAATATTATTAATTATTAATTTAGTTACTACAATTTTTATAATGGGATTGCCTAATAGTATTAACTTCTTTTTGGCTCAAACGAATGATATCAGAGAAAGAAAACATTTTTTATCAACATATTACATATTATCTACAATCCTGAGTTTTTCAACGGGCTTGCTATTGATTATAAGTATGCCATTGATAGTACGATATTTTAATAATAATCTAATAAAAGATTTTTTGTATATTTTGGCGATATTCCCATGGGCAAAAATTACCTTATCAAGTATTGATAATATATTAATAGTATATAAAAAGGCAAATTATCTTATGATGTTTCGAATCCTAAACAGTATTTTTTTATTATTGATTATATTGATAACGAAATTGTTTAATTTGGGTTTTGATATGTATATGGCTTTATTTGTTGGCGTGGAGGTCGTTTTTGCTTTTTCTGTATATTTATTAGTAAGAAAGATTGTTGGGAAGATTGAGTTATCTTTAAACACGAACTTAATTAGAAGAATAATGAGATTTTCTATTCCTATGGGATTAGCAACTGTTGCTGGAACTTTGAAAAAAGAATTAGATAAGTTAGTTATAGCGGGTTTTTATAATACGGAATCATTAGCCATTTATACAAATGCTGCTCGGGAAATGCCTGTTGTCGTAATTGCCTCTTCTGTTACTGCAGTTTTATTGCCACAAATGGTAAAGATGTTAAAAGAAAATAAAAAAGTTGAGGCTGTAAGTCTTTGGGGAGATGCAACTTTATTTTCTTACATTATCATTTCTTTTTTAGCAACTGGCTTTTTTGTGTATGCTCCCGATGTAATGAGTTTGTTGTATTCGGAGAAATACATCTCTGGCTCTGCTGTCTTTAGAGTTTATGCGATAGTTTTGCTTTTTAGGAGTACATATTTTGGTATGGTTTTAAACTCAATAGGGAAAACTAAGGTTATTTTTTATAGCGCAATATTATCCTTGATTTTAAACCTTGTTTTGAATTTTCTTTTTTATCATATTTTTGGTTTCATCGGTCCTGCAATTGCTACATTATTTGCAACATCGGTGAGTGCTGTATATCAGCTTATGGTGACTGCTAAAGAGGTGGAGATTCCTTTTGCACATGTTTTCCCTTGGAAAGAAATTGGCTACATAACTATTATAAACATTTGTTTGGGGGGGCTTTTCGCTATGATAAAAAGTGTTCTCCCTTGTGAACTTCTATTGGGGGAGGTAGTTGAGTCAATTTTTTTGGGCGTAATTTGGGGGACAATCTACTTTTTTATTAACTACAAATTGCTAAAAATAAAATGGAAAACTTTGAGTAGTAATTAAAATGATTAAGGGATAGTTATTTTTTATAAACAACATATAGATTGTGGGGTTTAAGATATGACAAAAATATTGATGTATGGCGTAATGCCGGAGAATAATTTTGGTGGGCCATCATTGATGCACGGAGCGAGGGAAGTTATTAAAAATGTCAACAAAGATTATGAAATAGTTTTTTATCAATCTTCTAGACCTGTAGATATTGCTATAAAAGATATGGAATTCCCAGTGTATCAAATTCCTTATAAAAGGATACACGAATTACTTATAGATGCACTTAAATTTAAGTATGGTTTCAGGCCTAAATCGGATGAGAAATATAAATTCCTGAAAGAAATAAAAAGTTCAGATATAGTAGCGAATTTGTTCGGAATAAACTATTCGAGTAACTTTGATAAAGGGAAATACAGTTATGTTAGAGCTATTAAAATGGTTATAGGTAAGTATTCTATAAATTTTATTGCAAAAATGTATGGTATCAAATCAGTAAAATGTACAGCTAGTTATGGGCCTATAACTTCAAAGATGGATATAGTAGGTTCGAAATTTTCTGTAAATAGAATTTTTGATGTTATGGTTGCAAGAGAAAACGAAAGTAAAAAACAAATAGAAAAAGTAAGTAAGAAAGAAATTTCAGTTTCTCCAGATTTAGCAAATGTAATGCCTTATAGTCGTGTTGATAAAGAGGAACAAATAGTTGGTATTTCAATAAGTCACCAGGTAATACGGCAGTGGAACTCTAATGAAAAATATATTGATTGCATAGTGAATCTTGTAGAGCATATCTATTCATTCACAGGTTGTAAGGTTGTATTTATTCCGAATGAAATTTCGATGGATGGTTCCTATAGTGATGTTCATGTAGCAGAACAAATAAAATTTTTGTTGAAAACGGAGAATCTAGTGGACATTCTTGATGTAACTAATATAAGTAGCAAGGAGTTGAAAAATAAGATAGCAGCCTGTGAAGTTGTTGTTGCTAGCAGGTATCATTCTTGTGTGGCGTCTCTTTCTTCGGGGGTACCTGTGCTTGTTGTTGGGTGGCATTATAAATATGAGGAACTTCTTGATTTGTATGGGCAACGTAAATGGTTGATATCCAATGAAAATTGTACGTCAGATAAATTGATTTCGATGTTTAATGAATTTTGGTATAAACGAGAAGAGAATCGAATGATAATAAAAGAGCATTTCCCTTCGGTTAAAGAAAATTTAATAAATGTAGGAAAAGAAATGTTTTGTAAATGAGATAATATTTATGAAGGGGATCGATATTTATGGGTAATAAAAATATTCAATATATTGCAGATAACGCTCTTTGTTCAGCTTGTGGAGGGTGTTATAGCGTTTGCCCAGTAAGCGCGATTTCTTTAGAAGAAAACATTGCTGGTTACAAAGTGGCAAAGATTGATTTTGATAGATGTATTAATTGCGGAAAGTGCTATCAGATATGTCCAAGTGTTATGGCTAATACGCCGAAAATAAATAAATGTGATGTAGATATCTTCCATGGAGAGTGCCTTGGAAGTTATGTAGGATATGCCACAGATAGTAAAATTAGGCAACAGTCACAAAGCGGAGGAATAGTAACAGCCCTCTTATGTTATCTCATAGACTGCCATGTTATCGACGGTGCTGTCGTTAATAAATTTAATAAAAAAACGAAAAGGCCAGAAGCTTTTTTTGAAAAAGAAATAGAAGGGATTAAAGAAAGCTCAGGATCTTATTATTCTCAATCCTCAGTCGTAAATGAAGTGCTAAAACATCAAAATCAAAAAACAGCTGCAGTAATTTTAGGGTGTCAAGGGGAATGTCTTCAATTAATTAGGGAAAAATATCCTGAAATAGTATTGCCTAAATACTTGATTGGATTAGTTTGTGCAGGGCAATATTCGGGGAATTACATAGATCAGCTAATGCAAGAAGCAGGATGTTGTAAACAGGATGTAACTGAATTTAGGTTTAGAGATAAAAGACATGGAGGGTGGCCTGGAAATACAAGAATAACTACTACAAATCAAGAATATGTTTTGAACAAAACAATACGACAAGTGTTAAAACCTGTCTTTGAAGTACATAGATGTTTATTTTGTTTCGACCAAATGAATATTTTTTCTGATATTACAGTGGGGGATCCTTGGGGAATAACAAATAAATCTGTTAAGGAAGGGAACTCTATAATTATTGCTAGAACAAAGAAAGGGAAATCTCTTATTGAAGCTGCTTTTAGAGATGGCATAATTAATGTTGAGAACTTGCCTGTTGAAAATATTATTAAAGGACAAACTGTAAATGATAGGTTAAAGACGCAATTTTTTACTGTTATGGAAATTTCACAACAAAAAGACTTGATGCCTCCTTTTAATGTAGAAAATTTAAAAAATATTTCTTCTTATGAAAAAGCGTCAAAGGAAAAATATAAAGAAATAGAATTACGCTTAAGACATAGTAAAGAAATATATTTAGAAAGTAGCCGTGAACGTTATATCAAAGTCATTACCAGCGCAAGCAGGAAAGCAATATATAGAATGAAAATTCAAAAAATAATCAATTTCCCTAAGAAATGCCTCAGATATGCATTAAGAAAGCTTAAAATAAGGTACAAATAGGGATGCCTGCGCATGGCTTCTTTTGTTAAATGGTTCTAAAAATTTTTATAGACAAATATTATGCAAAGGTTAGCTTGAAGCATTTATGTGGGAGAAAGGGAGTTATTTTAATATGAATTATCAGGTATGTAATAGATGCGTTATGGACAATATTACTGATAATACTATATATTTTGATGAAAAAGGCTATTGTAATTATTGTAATGAAGCTTTTCGGGCTAAGGATAAAGTATATTTCCCTGGAGAAGAGGGACAAACATACTTCGATCATATGATGCTTAAAATAAAAAAAGAAGGACAAGGTCTGAAATATGATTGCATTATGGGATTCTCTGGGGGGTTAGATTCTTCATATCTTGCTTACTTGGCATCTAAGTATAAGTTGCGTATTTTAGCAATACACGTTGATGATGGTTTTAATTCACCTGTGGCAATAGATAATATAAAAAAATTATCGGAAGCATGTAGTATTGATGTTGTTGTAGAAAAACCTGATAGAGAACAATTTTGTAATCTGACAGCGGCCTTTATACGTGCAGGTGTCCCTAATATTGCTATTCCCCAAGATAATCTTATTTTGAGTTATTTACACAAATATGCGAAAAAAAATAAAATAAGATATTTTCTTTCTGGAGGTAATTTTTCATTAGAGTGTATTTTACAAAAGGGAAATACACATTCTGCTTTGGATAAAATACACATCATTGATATTAATAAGAGATTTGGTAACGCCTCTATAGATAAATTACAACTTATTTCTAGTTTTGAACGTAAGATTAGTAATAAAGTTTTATTTAATATACAAGAAGAGAGACCTCTTAATTATATTCTCTACCAGAAAGAAAAAGCTATATCAGAACTTAAGGCGTTTTGTGACTTTAATTACTATGGTGGCAAACATTACGAATCGATATTGACAAAATTTATTCAAGTCTATTATTTGCCTAAAAAATTTAAAGTTGATAAGAGAAAATCTCATTTTTCAAGTTTAATAGTTTCGGGACAAATGACACGTGACCATGCTTTAGCAGAGTTGAAAAAACCACTTTATGACGAATTTGAGATGGAGAAAGATTTGGAATATATTTTAGATTGTTTAAATATATCAAAGGGAGAGTTTTATAGCATAATGTCTGAAGTACCGCACAAACATGATGAGTATAAAATATCTCCTTGGATACATATTTCTCGACTTAATAGAAAAATAAGAGGTTATTAATTTAAATATGTGCAAAAAACGAAGATTACTGAAATTTAGGTGTGATTAGGAATGTATGTGTTGGTTATAGCAGGAGGGATTCCCTCAAATAAGTATAGGGGTAATGGGATCTTCGAATTTGATCAAGCGAAGGCGTTGGCTAATGCCGGTATAAAGGTGGTTTATGTTGCTGTAGATGTTCGTTCCTTGAGGCGATGGCGAAAATGGGGATATGAACGCTACGATGTAGCTGGGGTACATGTTTTTTGTGTAAATATACCATTAGGTAGACTTCCTAAATTTATTTTGCGTAAAATTTCAATATATGGTTTACAAAGTCTTTATAAGAAGGTCTTTAGGGAGTTTGGAAAACCGGATGTGTTGCATGCTCATTTTACTAATATGGGGTATATAGCAGCTCAATTAAAAAAACGTATCGATGTTCCTCTAGTGATAACAGAACACTCTTCAGCTCTTGTTCAACCAGTATTGGGCAAAAGAGTTTTCGAAATAGCAAAAGAAGCATATTCTAATGCTGAAGCTGTTATTGCAGTTAGTCCTTCGTTGGCGAAAGTTATTCAAGACAAATTTAAAATAAAAACTCGATTTGTGCCTAATATAGTTGATACAGAAATATTTAATTTTAACACTGCGGATAAAGTGGAAAATAAAGTATTTCGGTTTATTTCTGTTGGGAATTTAATTTATAGTAAGCGAATGGATTTAATTGTAAAGGCCTTTTATAAAGTTTTTATCGATAATCCTCATGTTAGTTTAACGATTTTGGGTGAAGGCTCAGAACGAAAAAGGATAGAAAAGTACATAAGTAAATATAAGCTGGGTGACCGAGTAAAGCTTTTGGGCGTACAACCTCGAACTAATGTTGCTAAAGAGTTGAAAAGAAGCAATTGTTTTGTTTTACCTTCTCGTTTTGAAACGTTTGGAGTTGCCTATATTGAAGCTTTAGCTGTGGGTGTTCCTGTCATTGCGACAAAATGCGGGGGGCCTGAATGTTTTGTTCATAAGAGAAATGGATTATTAATTCCCGTGGATGATGAAGAGGCATTGGTTTTTGCTATGAAATATATGTACGAACACAACGAGAAATATAATAAACAGAAAATAGCTTTAGAAACGAAAAATAGATTTTCTCCTGAAAATATTTCAAAAGAGCTTATAAAAATTTTTAAAGAGATTCTAGTTTATTAACTTTAGAGGCGATTTCCCTTGCGTATTTTTAAATAGGAGAAGGTAAATCCCCAAAATAGCCATTGAAAATTAAGTGCCATTATAGAACTAGAACTAATGCTTGCCAAAAAGAAAGTGATTCCCCCTAGAAAAATAGTTTCGGCAAAAGTTATGTCCCAAAGAGAAGTGGCCTTCTTAATTTTTTTGATAGCTTTTCGCATGGTAGTCATATAGAGATAACAATAAAGGGAGAAAATGATTATTCCGTAATTAGCTAATAATTCTACCCACCAATTATGGACGTTTAGTATCCCCTGAGTGTCAAAAATGGCTTTATTTTGCATATACCATTCAATATTACCTGCACCTACGCCAAAACCCAAAGAATTATACAAAAAAACGAGAGAATTTTTTATTAAATTTATTCGTATCCCTCCGGATTCAATCCTGTGGCTTAGCTGAAAAACTAAGGTTTGGATGGATGATGTTGAAATAAAGAATTTTATAAAGATCCCCAATAGGGGAATAGCAAGTATAAAGAAGAATAATTTGCCCTTTGCAGTGTAATTTTTAAAAAAGGTAAAAATCCAACAGATAAAGGCAACAACAATAGCTATAATATTAGCTCTTGATGTTGTTGTAATTAACAAATACAAGGATGAGCCTAATAAGATTACCCCATAAAAGCGAACAACAAGTTTTTTATTGTTTTTTATAAGTGGAAGTAGAAAACATATGGATAAAGATAAAAAAGTTGCAAAATCATTTTGGTTGCGAAAAACTGATGTTGGTACGAGTACGAGAGATCTTAATCCAGAAACAACGAGGTGATTTCCTGTTTCTATTTCCCAAAATCCGATTAAATTTAAACAAAAAAGTATCACTGTCCAAATAAAGAAAAATATTTTTAAATCTTTAAAGGTTTTAAGATGATAAATACATCCCCAAATTAAAATCATACCCATAAACAAAAAAGCAATATTTTTTATCCATAATGTAATTGAGGGCACCCAAAAAAAACTAACAAAAGCATAAAAAAACCAAAAAAGAAAGAAAAGAACAAGAAATTTATATTTTTTTAATATATCTAAACGAATTTTGTTTTTTGCGCATAAATTTACAATTAGAATAAAGATCATGTTAAGAAAAAAAAATCTAAAAGGGAAAAAACGAACTCTTCCTATATTAATAGAAAGAAAATTAGCTCCCCAAAAACTAGTTATGATAACAAGCCAAAAATTGTATTTTAATAATTGGGTTAAATCCATTTTCCCCTAAAGACTCCTTTTTCTTAGTACCGTTCATAAGCAGCTTCAATAATCTCCACAGTCTTTCGCGCCTCTCGTCCTGTAACTATGGGATACGCTTTGCCATCTAGAACATCCATAACGTGACCATAGTAATCAAGGTGTCCAGAACCATAGACACTCTTGGGCTTAGTATTAACGTCATTAATAGCTTTATCCATGGGATCGTTATCGGAAAACTGCCACGTTTCAATTTTATTCATGGCAACCCCACCAATTCGTACAGTTCCCTTTTCTCCGAGAATAGTAATGCTGCCCTCAAGATTTTTAGGGTAGGTAAGGGTGGTGACATTTATAGAGCCAAGTGCGCCACTTCTAAATTTGATGTTTACAACTATAGTATCTTCTGCTTCAATGCGTCGCGCAAGAGTAGAGCTGAAGGCGCTAACCTTTTCTACAGCGCCTCCCATCCATTGAACCATATCTACATAATGAGCAGCTTGGTTTGAAAGGCATCCACCGTCAAAATCCCAAGTTCCTCTCCATTTAGCTTGGTCATAGTACTCTTGGGGGCGGGTCCAAAATACATTAGATGTAATCATATAAATCTGACCAAAGCGATTGGCTTCAAGAGCTTTACGCAAAAGTTGAATGGTTTTGTTAAAACGGTTTTGTTTCACTACAAGATAATAGACGTGTGCTTTATCACATGCTTCTATAGCTGCATCTACTGATTTTAAAGATGTGCCTGCCGGTTTTTCGCTAAGAACATGTTTCCCTGCATGTGCTGCCATTGTCACATGGTCTGGATGAAGACCGGAAGGAGTGCAAATCGAAACGATGTCAAACTTTCCGTCGTTGAGCATTGATGCATAATCATAATATGGAACGCACCCTGTTTGAGAAGCCACAGTATCGGCCTTTTCTCGAACAAGATCGCAACAGGCAACAATTTCTGCTTTGCCTTCTTCTTTTAATTTTGCTAAAGCTTCTATATGATTTTTACTTATTCGGCCGCAGCCAAGCAGGGCAAATTTATACATAATGGATAACTCCTTTTTATAAAATATGCAAAGTTTCTAATGCTTCTGGTTTTATATTAAGAACCTGACTCAAAATATTCTTAGTATCGAAGATTAATTGAGCATTCTTTGCAATAAGCTGATAATCAACATTTTCTTTATGAGCTGTTGTGATGATTACTACATCTGCTTTTTGTATAACTTCTTTTGTAAGAGGTGTAGAAAGTACTTTTTTGCCATTCCACATTACAGAGGGGCAACAAGGGTCATAATAACTAACGATAGCTTCCTTTCTTTCAAGAAGCTGCCAAATCTTTAGGGCTGGAGATTCTCGAAGGTCGTCAATATCTCCCTTATAAGCTACACCACAAAGAAGAACAGTGCTGTTTTTTAGGGGCTTAGCCTGTTCGTTAAGAAGGTTCATAAGCCGTTCTACAACGTGTTCAGGCATAGAGTCGTTAATTTCTCCCGCGAGTTCAATAAGACGAGTATGGTAATCATAAGCCCTTGCTTTATAAGTTAGGTAGAAAGGGTCTATGGGAATACAATGCCCACCGACTCCAGGCCCAGGGTAGAAAGGAACAAAGCCAAAGGGTTTTGTGGCAGCAGCATTAATAACTTCCCAAACATTAATACCCATTTTTTCGCATACTATAGCCATTTCGTTAGCTAGAGCGCAGTTAACAATACGGAATGTATTTTCAAGAATTTTCGTCATCTCTGCTTCTTTAGGAGAAGAAACAGCAAAAACAGGAGCATTGAGTACTGCTTCGTATAAAGCCTTTGCATGTTCTGTGCATAAGGGTGTGCATCCACCAACAACTTTAGGCGTGTTTTTAGTTTTATATAAGTGGTTCCCGGGGTCAACGCGCTCTGGAGAAAAAGCTAAATAAAAGTCTTCACCTACTTTTAAACCTTTTTCTTCAAACAGAGGTAAAAGCACTTCTTCTGTTGTGCCAGGATATGTTGTTGATTCTAAAACTATAAGCATTTCTTTATGTATGTGGGCAGCAACAGACTTTGCAGAACTCACCACAAAAGAAAGATCTGGCTGTTTAAATACATCTAATGGAGTAGGTACACAAATGGCAATGACGTCACATTTGCCAATATCAACAAAATCACTGGTAGCACGCAAGTGCCCCGAAGCGACTAAATCTTTAAGCTCTTGGGGAATAATATCCCCTATGTAGTTTTCTCCCTTGTTTACTTTCTCGACCTTCTCCGATTGAATATCAAAACCAGTTACGTGAAATCCGGCTTTTGCTTTTTCAACTGCTAAAGGAAGGCCAACATAACCAAGGCCAATAACACCAACAGAAGCAGTTTTTGATTGAATTTTTTGAAGTAACGTCATATTTACACCTCTATATGCAAAAACGAAGTTTAATCTATTTATCAAAAAAGATTTGATTTTCTATAAGCTGTTCTTCTGGAACGTCTCGTAAGTATCTAGCAGGTGTTCCGGCAACGATAACCCGAGGCGGAACATTTTTTGTAACAATAGATCCAGCTGCTATTAGAGCGTCTTCCCCTATTTCTAGACCAGGTAACAAGGTTGCGTTGGCTCCTATTCGTGCCCCACGACGAAGGATAGGGCCTGCAAAATACTTTTTACGTTCTTCCGTTCGCCCAAGAAAATTATCATTTGTAAAAGTTACTTCAGGGGCAATAAAACAATAATCTTCTATAGTTGACATAGCTGTTATGTATGCTTCTGTTTCTATTTTGCATTTTCGACCAATAGAAACCTTATTTTCAACGGTAACGCCTCGTCCAATAATAGTGAACTCACCTATTTCGACATCTTCTCGAATAGAAGCCATATCACCGACAAAAACTTGATCGTGAAGAACAGCGCTTCGATAAACAATACATCCGGCTCCAATAGTAACGGCTTTTCCCAAAATAAGAGGAGGTAGTTCTCGTTCTTCACCTGTTGTAGCAGAAAGAGAGGCCTTTGCCGGTTTTTTGCCTAAAACGACGTTATCCATTATCTTACAGAAGCTTTCTATATGTACACCTGAATGAATGATGACATTATGCCCGATTTCAACGTTGTCTTCTATAACGACATTTGATTCTATGATGACGTTGTGGCCTAAAGATACATTTGTACCTATTTGTGCCTGAGGAGAGATTAATTTATATTTACTATTCTCCATATTTTACGCTCCTTCTCCGAGCAGTTTCTTGTAAAAAGCCAGAAGCTTCTCCTTTTCTTTTTCCCAATTATAGGTGTTTTGCACAGCTTTAAGCCCATTTTCCCCCATTTTTTCTGCCTCATTTGGGTGGTTTAAAATCCATTCCATTGCCTCGGCAATCTCTTGGGGACACAGAGGATTTACAAGTAATCCACATTGAGCTCCTTCTATGATCTGACGCCATAAAGGGAAGTCTGACGCTATAACAGGAATACTAGCAGACATATATTCGAATAATTTATTGGGTTGCGCTGAAATATGGTTGGGAACTGGGTGAAATAGGACGAGCCCTGCTCTTGCTTCTTCCAGTATTTGGACAACTTTTCCCCTACTTACAAAACCTTCATACTGTACCTTTTTCCATCCTTTAAGAGATTTAACTTGCTCATATAAACTTTCTGGGCTAAATTTCCCGCCAAGTATAAGTTTTACATGAGTTGATTCTATGTGTTCT
The DNA here is from genome assembly GCF_030908405.1 of Aminobacterium sp. MB27-C1. NCBI lineage: Bacteria > Thermotogati > Synergistota > Synergistia > Synergistales > Aminobacteriaceae > Aminobacterium > Aminobacterium sp. MB27-C1. The sequence continues at coordinate 150,150 of NZ_CP133089.1, forward strand.
ATTGCTTTTATCATTTCGCTGATGCCGCGAATGGTAGTTATCCCACCTATGTAGGCAAAATAAGGATGTCGATTTGCATAATTTTTAGTCTCTATAGAAGCCAATTCTCCTAGTAGTGGGAAATTTTGAACTAATATCGTTTTGTAAGAAGGAAAACGTTTTTGTATTAATGGAGTTACGACGATTACTCCATCAAAAAATTTTGTTCCTACCCATTCAATAAATTCAGCTATAGAAGCAACAATTTTTCGACTCCATAGCGGAAGCCAACCTTTTGTTAATATTTGGCGAGGAAGGTCTTCATGCACGTCGTATACTACCTTTTTCCCCATAAGTTTAAGTATAAGCCCCATAAGGATAAGTTCAGGATCATGAAAATGATAAAGAGATGCTTTTAATTTAAGAGCTTCTTTTAGTGCATGCCATTGACCACGTGCCAGACGGAGAAAACGACTATGTTCTTTGGGTATGAAGTTTATATTCACAGAAACGTCTGATAGAGGCATAGAAGTTTCTGGGGCAATCAGAAACACTTCATAGCCTGACTGACTCAATGATTGGCATTCTTTTATAAAAATTCGAGTATCGTTTGCAGAGTGCACGGTTGTAATGTGACAGATTCTTTTTCCCATTGTTTTGGAAGACCTCATTTATTTAAATATGACATAATGTTTTCAATGATAACTTTAGCGGCTTTTCCATCTCCGTAAAGATTCTCGGGATATATAATAGACTTGTTTTCTAAGATACAAGGCAATAGTTCTTCTGCCTTATTTGCTGGCACAAGTTGATTCCAGCCTGATTCTATGATTTCTCTCCACCCTGTATCGGGCATAATTACAGCGGCTTGTTTTTCTGCAAAGTAGGCTTCTTTTTGTAGGCCGCCACTATCTGTAATTACATTTGTGCATCCTTCCAGAAGTCCCATAAGTTCTAAATAACCGACGGGTGGAATGATATTCATAAAAGTTAGATATTTAGTAAGGTTAAATTCTTCTATGCGGTTTCGGGTTCTTGGGTGCATTGGAAAAATCACAGAGAGTTTCGTTTCTTCTGTAAAACCTTTGAGCCCTTCCAGAATGGAAACGAGATTTTCTTTATTATCTACATTAAAGTCTCGATGAAGAGTTATAAGCGTATATTTGCCCTCTTGAAGATTGAAATCATGTAGCATTTTCTCCTTTAAAAAATGAGGTTTCATCCTGAGAAAGAGATCGTACATAATATCTCCAGAAATAAAAACCCCCTTTGTTATATTTTCTTGCTTAAGGTTTTGACTGGAAAGCTCAGAGCAACAAAAGAGAAGAGAAGACATATGGTCTGTTACGACTCGGTTTATCTCTTCAGGCATATCTTTAGGTTTTTGCCGAATTCCTGCTTCAATATGAGCTACAGGAATCTTAAGTTTAGCAGCAGCTAATGCTCCAGCTACAGTGGTATTTGTATCTCCATATACAAGAATCATATCAGGTCTTTCTTTAAGAAGTATATCTTCAAATTTATCTAGCACTGCTGCAGTTTGTTTGCCGTGGCTAGAAGATCCGATTCCTAAAAAGTATCGAGGAGTTGGAATTTGTAGCTCTTGAAAGAAAAGATCTGACATGTTGGCATCATAGTGCTGGCCAGAATGAACCAAGACATGGTTCCATGCGTTGGCTTTATATACTTCAGATGCTATAACGGCTTCTTTTATAAATTGCGGACGTGCGCCTACGAGTGAAATAACTTTATTCAATCTATTGAACGCTCCTAACCATATGAAATCTCCTTTGTACTTTTGGAAAGTTGATTTTACTTTGAGTTATCAACTAATACTCTTATTAGTTTTTCTGCAAGAACGTTTCTATCATAAATAGTACGAGCGACTTTTTGGGCATTTTCTCCGGCTTCTCGTATGTTGTTATAACTCAACACGTAGTTTAAAATTAATTCTGCGGCTTTTATCGGATCATCTGGCGGGACAACTAGACCACATTTATATTTTTCTATAATGTCAGCTTGCCACCCCAAATAATTAATTAAAATAGGCCTCCCAGCTGCTAAAGCATCAAAAAATTTATTTGCAGAGTTATTCCAAAGTACTTTTTTGTTAATTACGAATGAGGAACATATCGTAGAGGCATTGAGAAGTGCTGGAATATCTTTTTTCCTTAAGGCTGGTAGTATGAAAAGATTCTTTCCCAGTACTTTTTTGTCGCGTGCTTTTTTTATGATATTATCTTTTTCTTTTCCTTCTCCAACAATGGCGATTTTTATTTCGGGGTCTAGCTTTTTCAAACAAGAAGCTATTTCTACTAAATATTCAAGTCCATTTACATACCCGATAGTTCCCGCGTAGGAAAGGAGAGCTTTCCCTTTCAGAAAAGGATGTAATTCTAAAAAAGAAGCTCCAATTTCATTTTTCACACTAAAAAGTTCAACATCACTGGAATTAGGTATTACAGTGATTTGTACGGGAGGATATCCTTGCTTTATTATCCCTTCTTTCATCCCTGGAGACAAAGCGACAATATGTGACGAATTTGCATATGAGATTTTTTCAAGGGCACGTGCCAAAAATTTATTTATCGGATTTTTTAAGAAACCAAGGGCAATAGGAATTTCTGGCCATAGATCTCTAACTTCGAAAACCATAGGGCATCTAAGAATTTTTTTACTAATAATTCCAGGGATAGCTATAGTTAAAGGTGTGCTCGTGGCGAAGACAACATCAACTTTTTCTGTCTTTAAAGCAACGGTGGTTGCGAAAAAAGCAAATTTTAAAAATGAACAAATCCTCTGGGTAAAAGACATAGAATTGGAGTATGGATTTTTTATAACGATAACGTTTACTCCTTCAATTGTAAGGTAGTTTACTTTTTCATTTAGATGATAATCTTCCTTGGGAAAATAGGCATCAGAAGTTATAAGAGTGACTTTATGTCCTGCTCTTACTATTCTACGAGCCATTTCTAAACTTCTTGTTCCGCCCATTCCTTCAGGAGGCACAAAATATTGATGTAAATAAATAATATGCATTTTTATCCGCCTTTATTGAGTTAAGCCCGTTTTTCTATTTATTTGATTTTTTCTAGCTGGATTGCCATAATAAATGTTATTGCGTCCTAAAGAAGTAATAACATTACTTCCAGCTCCTACTGTAGCCCATTCATTTATTGTTATATTGGGAATGACAGTTGTTCCCACCCCGAGGAAGGAGCCTCTTTTAACTTGTACATTACCAGCTAAATGGCATCCGGGAGCGATATGTACGAAATCCCCAATATTGCAATCATGATCTATCGATGCACTTGTGTTGATGATAACATGTTTTCCTATTGCGACATCTGGTTGTATTACCGTTCCTGCAAAAACGATACTCCCTTCTCCGATAGAAGCAGAAGAGTGAACCATCGAAAAAGGATGTATAGCTGTTATCCATTTTATTTTTGGTAAACGAGAAGCGATCTCTTGACGAATTTTATTGTCTCCAATGGCGATAAGAGCATTAGCGTTTTTTCCTTCTAAAAGATGTATCCCTCCAATGATCGGTACGCCCCAAATAGATGTATTCCATAGAGCCGTATTATCATCGTAGACAGCCTCAACTGCATAACCACAAGCTTGTAAAGTGCTAATAACAACTTTTGCATGCCCACCAGCTCCAATAACACTTACTTTATTCATAATGATCTTTCCTTTGCTTTTCTAGTGCTGGAATATTCCCAGTAAAACGTGACATTGTAGCTTCACCTTGCGCTGATATTCCTTCACGCTTTAGCACCACTAGAATCGTTTTTACAATTATTTTTAGATCAAGTATAAAATTCCAATTTTCTACGTACCACGTATCTAATTTAAATTTTTCTTCCCATGTTAAAGCATTTCTGCCATTTACTTGGGCCCAACCCGTTATTCCCGGAAGGACATTAAGACGTTTCCGTTGTTGTTCGTCGTAAAGGGGAGTATATTCAATTAAAAGTGGACGAGGCCCTACTATTGACATATCCCCTTTTAAAACATTGAAGAGTTCTGGCAACTCGTCCAAACTTGTTGATCTGAGAAATTTCCCAAATTTTTTAAGCCTTTCACTATCCGCAAGCAACTCTCCATTAGCATCTCTTTCATTCGTCATTGTTCTAAACTTATACATAGTGAATATCTTTTCGTTAAGACCTGGTCTTTGTTGTTTAAAGATGACAGGGCTACCAAGTTTTATTTTGACTAGCACTGCAATTATTAAAAAAACAGGACTTAGCAATAGTATAGATAGTGATGCTAAAGTAAAATCTAAAGGTCTTTTGAAAAAACGTTGATATATTCTGTGTCTATGCGTTTTCATACTTTTTACCACAGGCTTTTAATAATGTTAACAACTCTACTTAAGTCGTCATCTGTCATCTTTGTATCAGATGGAAGACAAACACCATTTTCAAACAGCGTTTCTGATACATCTGTTCCAATATAATCATAGTCCGCAAAGAATGGTTGCATATGCATTGGTTTCCAAAGAGGTCTTGATTCTATATTGTTTCTCTCAAGGCTTTCGATAATATCGAGAGGCTTCACTTTTCCACATAAAGTTAGACATGATAACCAATAATTTGGTTCATTCCATGTGTTTATTGGCATAAAACGAAGACCGTCTAATTGCCCCAGGTGTTCTTTATAGAATTCAAAAATGTATTTTTTCTTGGCAATTCGTTGGTCGAGTACCTTTAATTGGCCCCTGCCAATGCCAGCAACAATATTACTCATACGATAGTTATATCCAAGCTCGCTATGCTGGTAGTGTCTTGCCGTATCTCTGGCTTGAGTTGCCCAAAAGCGCACTTTTTGAATTCGTTCTTCATCGTTTGAGACAAGCATGCCGCCACCTGATGTAGTTATGATTTTATTCCCATTGAAACTAAATACGCCATACTTACCAAAAGTTCCTGTATATTTGCTTTTATAACGAGTTCCTAAAGATTCTGCAGCATCTTCTATAACTGTTGCATGGTGTTTCTTGCAAATATCCATTATTTTATCCATATCTGCAGAAAGACCATACAGATGCACCACTAAAACAGCCTTTGCATGGGGATATTTTTCAAAAGCTTCTTCAAGCTTTTGAGGATCCATGTTCCATGTTTCGTAATTGCTATCGATAAAGACAGGCGTTGCATTTTGGTAGATAATAGGGTTTGCTGTTGCTGAGAAAGTTAGGCTTTGGCAGAAAACAATATCATCTTTGCCGACTTCCGCTGCTTTTAGGGCCATATGAATGGCGCCTGTTCCAGAATTAAGTGCTGCAGCATATCGTGAACCAACTTTCGTTGCCAGTTCTTTTTCAAACTGATTAACATTCTCTCCAAGAGGGGCAATCCAATTAGTATCAAAGGCTTCTTGTACATATTGTTTTTCGTATCCCTCTTCGCTCATGTGAGGAGAAGAAAGATATATTCTGTTTTTATTCTCGTATGGAGTCATGAATAACACCTTCTGTTTCTTTAAATTTACAGCGTGGCACAATTTCTTTTAGAGTTGAAACAATCTCTTGTTTGTTGCAATTTGAAGCCGCTTCAAACAAAGATGTAAGTTTGCCTTCCATATCGTTTGGCAAATCATTGCTTTTTGCCTCATATATTTTTTTATGATGAGTTGCTGTTGTGCCTTCTTCCGCTGTAAGAAGTTCTTCATACAACTTCTCGCCAGGGCGTACGCCAGTATAGATAATTTCGACCTCTTCAGATTCAAAGCCTGAAAGGCGAATAATGTCTTTAGCTAAATCAACGATTTTAACAGGTTCGCCCATGTCGAGAACGAAAACCTGTCCGTTTTTGTTCATTCCTCCCGCTTGTAAAACAAGCTGTGCCGCTTCGGGTATTGTCATAAAATATCGTGTCATTTCAGGGTGGGTGATTGTTATAGGACCACCCTTTCTGATTTGCTCTCTGAAAATGGGAACAACGCTGCCGCGAGAACCAAGAACGTTACCGAAGCGCACAGATATAAAGTGTTGCCCTTCTTTGGCTTCTATGGCAGCTTTTCGCACCACCATTTCTGCAACCCGTTTAGAGGCTCCCATAATAGATGTGGGGTTTACTGCTTTGTCTGTAGATATGTTAACGAAGTAATGCGTATTGAATTTAAGAGCGCTTTTTACGAGGTTTTGTGTTCCCCCGATATTGTTTAAAATAGCCTCATCGGGGTTGCATTCCATCATGGGCACATGTTTGTGGGCAGCTGCATGAAAAACGACTTCCGGTTTGTATTTTTCAAAAAGCTTTTCCATTTTACTTTTGTTACGAACATCAGCTACAAGAATTTTATACGGTATGGCATTGAATTGTTCTTTTATCTCTCTTTCTATGTTGAAAAGACTATTTTCTCCGCGTCCAAGAAGAATAAGAAGCTTGGGTGAAAAATGACAAACCTGACGACATATTTCAGAACCAATAGATCCGCCGGCACCTGTTACGAGAACAACTTTATTTGCAATATACCCCGCTATAGAGTCAAGATCAAGTTTGACAGGTTCTCTGCGAAGAAGGTCTTCTACTTCTACAGGTCGTAGAAGCGAAATCGACACTTTACCGCTCAACACTTCATATATACCAGGAATAATTCTATATTGAACTTTTGTCTTTTTTGCTATTTCCACTATTCTGCGTACTGTTGAGCCTGGGACTGATGGCATGGCGATAACAACTTCTTCTATGCCGTGATTGTGAACAACGTTTTGAAGGTCTGCAATTTTCCCAAATACATCAAGCCCTAAAAAGCGAGTATCTTGTTTTATAGGGTCATCATCAAGGAAGCCCACTGGAACAAGACCTGATTCTGGGTGACGAAGCATTTCGCGAGCTATCATGGTTCCCGCATCACCGGCTCCTATGATGAGCGTTCTTTTCTTGTTTATGCCGACTTTACGTCCAACCACTTCTTCAAAAACCATTCGGCAGGCGAATCGACTTGCTCCCATAAAGACAGCGTACACAAAGGCGTCAATAAGGGGGATACTGCGAGGAATATTATAGATAGATCCCAACATAAAAGCGACAGAAGAGGCCACAAGAGCAAAAGTTACAGTTGATTTGGCAAGAACAAGGGCATCGCGTGTTCCAACAGTTCGCCACGATTGGCGGTGTAGCTTGAAGTAATAATTGAGTACAATTTTGATGAAAACACTTAAATAAATATAAGTAAAAGCCCGAGGGGCGTATTTATCTAAAGGTAGGCCAATACGAAGAACAAAGGCACAATAAGCAGATAACGCTCCGAGAAAAACATCTATGCAAAGTTTAATAAGAAGCATACGTTTACTTTTCGACATCATTCATCCCTGATCACTTTGGGTTCGTGTGAAAAAAATGATTTCGTATCTCTGCAAGCTTAAGAGCACGTTCTGGGTCTTTGCTTGCATTACACATAAACTCTCTAATGAACGCTGCAAATATACTCAAGAAAAGTCCCAGTATAGTAGCAAGAACTACCATTAACGTTCGCTTAGGTTTTATAAGTGACGATGAGATATTTTTTCCAAGAGCTGATATAGAGATTGGTCGTTTCAGTTCAGAAAGAGCCGCTTTTCGTTGTTGAAGCATTCGATATTGATCTTCAAGAAGTGTTATTTCTCGCAGATGACGTAAATATTCAAGGCCTCCATCTGGCAGTGCATAAAGTGAAGAGGCTTTTTGGGATGCTTCAAATGACGAAGAGGGGTAAAGTAGTTGTGCGTTTTGTTGCGTAGAGGCTACTTGTTTAATATAGCGGGCTAAAGCTTCTTCCTTTTCTGAAAGCTGTTTTTGAACCTCGTTTATCTCGAAAATTAGTGCATTTTCAAGCTGAGCAAACTCACTATTTTTATCTTCGATAAGTGTTTCTAATTCAGATTGGGCTACGTTTATAGCTTCTCGCACAGCCATAGCAGAAAGAGTAGAAGTGCTTGCTGTGGTGCTAAGAGTGATAATTTGGGTTTTGTTATCCACGGTTGCTTGAAGGGTAATTGATGAGATAGCTTCTGATTGTGGCAGGTTGGCTTTTGTCTTACTGACAACGTCGTTTGTTGAAAATAGTTTCGTAATAAGCTCTGGGGTAAACGTTGAGACACTACGCACATAATCAGTGTTCTTGTCTATAAAGACAGATTGATCTGATCTGGATAAAAAAACAGTAGTTGATGATCTATACACGGGAGTCATTACAAAACTTGCAATAAGAGCTCCACAGGCAAAAAGAAAAGTAATGCCTATAATAAGCCATTTATTTTTTACTAGTACAAGCAGAAGATCAAGAATATCAATTTCGTCTTCATCAGCATAAGGCTGAGGGTTCTGAGAATAGTGAAACTGTTCTTCCATAACTAGAGAGGCCCCTTTCTTGTTTATCAATCATCACGGGTATTATACCTATTCTATCAATATATTACATAAAAATTAGGAAGAAGAAAGAGTTCCTCGTGCCTGCCTGCGATGGGTCTCTAGAATATAAGCTCATAGGGTTTTGAAAATGAATGCATTATACAGCGCCCTCCATATTTAATGTTTAAAAGAAAGATGATATACAATAGTTACAAAATTCAAACCTTTTGGGGAGGGGGAAGGGTTTTGACCATTCGAAAGAAGTTGCTTGGTGTTAGTGTATGTGTCCTTATTCTCTTTTCCATGGCGCTGTTTGTTGTGAACCAAAGATCTGAACGTTTTTTTGTCCGTTACTTAGAGGCATCTGGTATGGAAACAATTGCGGCAGATGCTCGGATTGTAGGGGCTTTTTTCGAGAAATACGAAAACTTCATGGATGCGGCGGCCTCTACGGCGGAACAATCCTATCGTCTTGATTCAATTTTGAAACCTGCTTTAGAAAAAATGACGACGAAAATGGCGAAGGATGGGGTAATGGCTGTCTATTTGGGAACGGAAGACGACGGCCGGTTTGTTGTGGGAAGCGACTGGGTTCCTCCTGAAGGGTGGGATCCCCGCGAAAGACCGTGGTATAAAGAAGCTGTAGAGCAGAATAAAGCGATTTTTACACGCCCATATATTGATTCTATTACAAGCGGTGTTGTAACAACTGCTGCTATTCCCGTTTATGAAGACTCTAAATTGATTGGTGTTGTCGGTTGCGATATTGATATTACTACCTTAAGTGATTTCGTGGCTAGTTTGAGAATTGGCGGAGAGGGATCAGGCTTCCTTTTGACTCCAGATGGATTGATAATGGCAAGTTCTCATGAAGAGGATGTTATGAAGGCCAACATGGCAACTCACCATCAGTTTTCTGAGTCTCTTCGAGGTATTGCAAACCGCATGATTAAAGGGGAATCCGGCATGGATAAATTTATGCAAGATGGTGTGGAGCAATATGCTTTCTTTGCTCCCACCCGACACGGTTTTTCTCTTGGCGTTACTTTTCCCACATCGGCAATAAAAAACCAAGTTGGTGCTATTACTCGCCAGTTGCTCTATATTGCCGGTGGTATCTTTTTGCTTCTTTTAATTGTCTTAAGGTGGATTTCTGTTGGAATCAACCGTTCTGTAGATATGCTTACATCTGATGTTAAAGAATTAGGCCAGAAAAATTTAGCTGTTCGCTGCTTTGCGAAGGGTAACGATGAAATGAGTGTTATAGCTACGGAGTTAAATAAAATGATAGATTCATTGAGAGATGCTATGGGTATAGGGCGTCGTCAGGCTCGGCAGACTTTAGACAGTTCACAGGCCCTTAGTGCTCTTTCTGAAGAGACATCGGCTTCCATGGAAGAAGTAAAAGCTTCGGTAGACGAGGCAGAGCTAGCTATTAATTCTATTCTCCAAGCGGCCACTTCCGTTTCAAATGTAGTTCATTCTTCTGAAGAAACCGCTCAAGATGTGGCTAAAGAAACTCAGCAGATAGCGTCGCTGACTGAGCAGGCGCAGTCTCTTACAGAAGAGGTTCGAGAGCTAAGCTCCTCTATTGTGTTGAATATAGATAACGCTGTGCATCAGGCAACTGTTAACGGCGAAGCCTCTCGCCAATTGTTGGGATCTATTGATAAGGTAAAGATCTTCGTAGAGACTATTACGAAAATTGCAGACCAGACGAACCTTTTGGCGTTAAATGCGGCTATTGAAGCGGCACGAGCAGGAGAAGCGGGGCGAGGTTTTGCTGTCGTTGCCGAGGAGGTTAGAAAATTGGCAGAAGAGTCGGCCGAGGCAGCTCAGCAGGTTCGCTCTATTACTGATGTGATAGTGACCGATACGGGTAAGACTAATGAAGCGGCAGAAGCGGTGATAGGCATTCTTCAAGAGGCATCTCAGCGTATAAAAGATACACAGATAAAGGTGGGGGAAACGAGTGATATGTTGCCCCAGATTAATGAGGCGGTGCAGAATATAGTAGAGCTGTCTTATGGGCAGGCAACAGAGGCTCAAACTTTAAGCAAAAACACCGACGAGTCTACACGACGTATTGAGGAATTGTTAGAGACAATACGTCAGATCAGCCAGGCCTTTGAAGATACGGCTCGTGCGGGAGAACAGCTAGCCATAGAGGCTCAAAGAATGTCGTCTCAGGCCGAGGAAACTCAGAATATTATGGAAGAGTTTACGTTAGAAGAAAGCACGGCTCTTATGGCGCAAGCGTAATTGAAGAGTAGCTAAAAAAACTGCAAAAGACGAGAAAAAAGGCAGGAGACCTCAAGAGTAAGACGCGAGGTTTCCTGCCTTAATAATTTCGTATATCGGTCATTTTTTCTACATCGAATAGACTGCTGGCAATAGAGAGATTGGTGGCGATTCCTTTCTCGATGAGGGGGGCAAAAAGGTTGGCTCCTCCATAGATGATCATATAGCCTTTATTCCTGTCTTTTGAGCTTATTCTGTATGAAGGGGAAATAATGCCACCATGCGAAATAAGACCGGAGAATATTGACGGTGTAAGTTTTTTAAGAGCATTTTGCAACTCTTTATACAGAAATGAAGGAAAAATTTTAATGGCCGCAGTAGCGAGTCCATTCCCCGTTTCTACAAGTTTGCTCACAGAGGTATATTTGCCCCGAATAAGAATTTCACCAGGGCTTAAGGTTGTTCCGGTATGAGAAATGATCTCAGTAAAACCACATGCAGTGAAGTTCTCAAGGCGATAGAGCCCTGTTGCTGACGTTTCTACGTAAATTCCCATTTTTTGAAAAGCGATGTCATAGTTTCGAGATGAAACGCATACAAGTGCTACATAATCTTTAGAGATATTGCAATTCCAAAGCTTTTCTGGCTCTTTAGCTATACCAATCAATGGAGAAACACATATATTAACTTCAACAGCCTGTTTTAACTCCTTCAGGGCTTTTTCAAGCTTGTCTTTTTCGAGAAGCAGGCAGTTGACCACAATCCTTCCTTTGTTTTTTAATAGATCGTAAGAGTAGTAAGAAGAGAGTTTTTCTGTTTCAAAAGAGGATGTGCCAATACGATCAAAGACGAAGAGCATTTTTGCTTCGTTAATACCTTTTTCTGTAAGATGGGCCCCCCTGTTTCCCTTCCTCGTAATAAGGTTTTCTGTTTCCATATTCGAGAGGTGATATCGTATCGTTCTTGAATCGAGGTGATAGCCACGTTCTTCAAGCTGTTTTCGTATATGTCCTGACGATTGTAATCCTTCAGAAAAATAAAGAATGCGAAGTATTTCTATTACTGTCGCTGCATATTTTTCGTCGGCAAACATAAAAAAGACTCCTTTTTTGCTTGGCGTATTTTCGGAGATTGTTGTCCGAATTGCTATCCTGAATATTAATGATCTATAAAGAAAAAAGCAAGTGTTTTAGTCTTTTAGGCTGCTTTTTGCTAGTTTTTTTGAGTGAAAATAGAAAAAAGTTTATGTTGACAAAATACATTGATTATATTAACCTATGACAAAACGGAAGTCAACTTCCGAAAAAAGAGGAGGGAATGTTGTGGAAAAATGTTCACTTCTCGTGTCTACCGGCAATTTGGGTGACAACATTATTGAAGAAGAATCTTTCTACGAAGGGGTAAAGCACCATATTGATTGTTTTGCTGCCGATGCGGGAACCGCCGACGCAGGTCCTACTTTTTTAGGTGCAAACAAACCTCATAACCCAATTGAATGGGAAAGACACGATCTCGAAGTTATGCTTGTCGAATCGAGAAAGAAAAAGGTTCCCATGATTGTAGGTTCATGTAGCACTACCGGAACAGATCGCACAGTAGATCTCTACGCAGATCTTATTCGTGATATTGCCAAAGAACATCATCTCGCACCCTTTAAAATGGCCCTCATCTATTCTCAAGTTGATAAAAATGAGCTCTTGAAACGAGCTGAAAATGGAGAAACAGAACCTCTCGAAGCAGATTTTCCTCTAACTAAAGAAGTAATAGATCAAACGACAAATGTTACAGCCAGTATGGGTGTGGAACAGATTGTTTATGCACTGGAACAAGGTGCCGATGTAATTATGGCTGGCCGTGCTTGTGACGATGCTGTATTAGCAGCCTACCCCGTATTTAGGGGATTTGATAGAGGAATCAGTCTTCATATGGGGAAGGCCGCCGAATGTGCCTCTCTTGTTTGTTGGCCTCAGATGGTTAAAGAGTCTATTATTGCCACCGTTCATCCAGATCACTTTACTATTGAACCGATGCACCCGAATCAGCGAGCTACGCCCCATAGCTTGGCCGCTCATTCTATGTACGAGCGAACCAATCCCTTTGTTCAGGGGCTGCCTGGTGGAATTCTCGATATGCACGAAAGCGTGTATGAGTCTGTTACAGATCGTATTGCCAAGGTTTCAGGAAGCAAATTTGTTACCTCTCCCGATAGAAGTTACAAAGTAAAGCTAGAAGGGGCTGGCGAAGCCGGACACAGAGTCTATCACTTTGTAGGAATCCGCGATCCCCGAGCCATTGAACATATTGACACGATTATAGAAGACACGAGAAAAAAAGTGTCTCATATTATCGGCCCTTCCAGAGATAAAGATTATGAGCTCTTCTTCCATGTTTATGGACGCAATGCCGTTATGAGAGAGTACGAACCTATTTTGAAAACACAATCTCACGAACTGGGAATTTTTATTGAAGTTATTTCGCATGATTTGGAATTAGCTACCACTGTTGCGAAATGTGCTAAATTCCGCTTTTTCTATATGAGCTATCCTGGTCAAATGAACTCTTCTGGCGGTTCTGTTGCCCTTCTCACTGATGAACCTCTCTACCCACAGAATAAGTGTTATCGCTGGACTATCGACCATTTATTGAGTCTTAAAGATCCCCTTGATAGCGGCATTTTTAAATATCATTTCGAGATGGTAGGGGAGTCGTAATGAAAGTTCCCCTCGATCTAAACAACACGTATCTTTCAAAATTGAGCCGGTTCTACGCAGATAGTAACGCATCGGCTATTCCTGAAGATGTGCTTCTGAAAGCCCGTCGTGTACTTATCGATTTTCTTGCCGAAGTTGCAGCGGGGTATAAAACGGGAGTTTTCCCCGCTATTTGCACTACATATCTTTTGGCTCTCGGTGGAAAGCCGGAAGCAACCATTCTTTGCTACGGCAAGAAAGTTCCGGCTCTTCATGGAGCATTGGCTCTTGGTGCCTTAGGCCATTCAATCGAATTAGATGATGGGCATAGATGGGGAACAAGCCATCCTGCAGTGGCTATTATCCCGGCAGCATTGACCGTTGCAGAAAGGGAAAAAGCCGATTTTACACGTCTTTTGAGAGCTATTGTCGTTGGGTATGATGTAATGCTTCGCGCTGCGCGAGCTATCAACCCATCTCACTTGAGAAGGGGCTTCCACTCGACGGGAACATGCGGAGCTCTCGGTGCCGCTGCTGCATGTGCATGCCTTCATAACCTTGATGCCGAATCCTTTGCTTACGCCGTATCTCTCGGGGGATTACAAAGCGCAGGTTTGCAAGAGATGCTTCACGATCATCCTGAAGTAAAACCTCTTCAGCCAGGAAAGGCAGCCCTTGCCGGCGTTTTAGCAGCAGATCTGGTGAGAGGTGGGGCAAAGGGGCCTCGATCTCTTTTTGAAGGAGAGCATGGATGGCTCAAAGCCATGTGTCATAACGAGTTTTCCGAAGATGCACTCATGGGAGATCTGGGAACTCGTTGGGAAATCATGAAGACCTATACCAAGTTATATCCTACCTGTCGGCATTGTCACGCAGCTATCGACCTGGCGAAGGAGGCAAAAAAAACATTAGGTTTGAGCCTTAACGATATTCAGTCGATTCATGTGAAGACATATGCTTTAGGCATTGTCGAAGTCGGTCAGATCTTTGTTCCAGAGACCTTTGAAGAGGCTATGTTCAGCCTTCCCTTTTCCGTAACTTTGGCCCTTGAACGAGGACACGTAACCCTACAGGATTACGACAATGAATCTTTACATAATGAGGTTCTTCGGCAGGCGTCACTCAAAATACGTGTTGAAGAAGATGAAGCTATGAATCGCCTTTATCCAGAGGAGCGAGGGGCCTGGATGAAGATAGATCTGCATGATGGGCGCTCTTTTGAAAAGTACATTCCCGTAGCGAAGGGAGAACCTGAAAATCCAGTATCTGACAGTGATCTTCTGGAAAAACTCAAGGGTATGGTGAATGTCTATTATCCAGAAGAGTTCTTAAGCGGCTTATGGCAGATTTGTGTGGAAAGGCCCATAGACTCTGTCTCCTATGGGGAAATTGTTGATCATTTTGGGAGGTTCCACTCATGAAAACAAAAAATATATGTGACCTGGCCAGAACGGTTCGAAGCAAAAATGCAGGGAGCTTCATGATTACTCTTGAGATTATTTTTGACGATCGTTCTGTCTACGAGAAAGTGAAAAAAAGCGGTGTGGTAACTCAGGAGGCTATCGCCCGTGTCTACGATGTTTCTACAGATAAAGTGCTTGATTTTATGTTTTTTGATCCTGGAATGGGTATAAAGGCCAATCTCCGTCGTTCAATAGCCAGTGGCGGGCCATCTGAGACAGATGTATACGGGTGTCAGCAGTACGCGCCACTCTTTTCATTAGAGGTTCCATGGGATGAGTAACAAGCCTTATGCAAGGAAATTAGCCGAATTTGCTGCCGGCGCAACTTTTTCAGATCTTCCTAAAGAGGTTGTTCATCAAGCACGGCGATGTCTTCTCGATACTGTTGGTGTCATTATTGCCGGTTCGGCTATGGCTGATTCATCGAAGGCGATACAAAAATTTGTGAAGAAAATGGCTCCGCAAGGGAAAGCGTCTGTTATTGGAACATCTCAAAAGGTGGAAGGGGCTTACGCTGCTCTTGCCAATGGAGTGGCTGCCCATGCCTTAGAACTTGATGATGGTTCTAAATATGCAACATATCATCCTGGAGCGTCTATGATTCCCACTGCTTTGGCCTTGGCAGAAGAGCAGGAAGCTACATTAGGCGATGTGCTTCTTGCCCTTGCTTTAGGATATGAAGTTTCATTGCGTATTGGTACATCGGTGAATCCCTCTCACTATTTAAAGGGTTTTCATCCTACCGGGACAGTGGGAACTTTCGGCACGACTATTGTAAGTGCCAGTTTATCGGGATTAGATGCTGATGGCATTACGTCGGCTCTCGGTATTGCTGGAAGCCTGGCATCGGGTATTAATCAATACGAGATTGACGGCTCGTATGTGAAACATCTTCATCCGGGGAATGCCGCGAGAAACGGCATATTTGCAACCCGTCTTGCAGAAAATGGTTTCACGGGGCCAGGGGAAATTATTGAAGGGCGATTGGGTTTTGCTCACTGTTTTTCCAATACATTTGTTCCACAAATTCTTTATGAAGACCTTGGTGGAATGTGGGAGTTCTTAAAAATATACTTTAAGCCCTACTGCTCGTGTCGATATGTTCACTACGCTGTTGAAGCTGTTGAAAATATCTTGAAAGAACATCCTTTTGCGGCCGACGATATCGATTTTATACGGGTTCGAACCCATCAGAATGCAAAACAGGGGTCTGATATTCCCGATTACCAGACAGTTCTTCATGCTCGGCTCAGTTTGCAGTATGGAATGGGATCAATGATCGTTCGAGGAAAAGCCGGTCTTCAGGAATACACGGAAGATAGTATTAAAGACGAGCGAGTCAGAGCTTTGGCATCGAAGATCGCAATTGAAGAAGATGCTGAAATACAGAAACATTATCCTGAAAAACGAACAACTATTGTGGAAATAACAGATAAGCGCGGAGAGACCTTTTCTTCAACTGTAGATTATGCCAAAGGAGACCCACTAAACCCCATGTCAGATGATGACATACGAGAAAAATTTAAAGATGTTACCCACACGCTTCTCGAAGATAAACAGCAAGAAGAAATAATGAATTGGATTATGAATGAAGAACCGACGAAGAAGACTCTTCGTAATCTTATGGCTATGCTCTCAGTGAATGAGGGATAAGGAGGAGAATCGAGATGGCAGATAGAATTAATGAAAGTATTTCTCAGTTCATTTTTGATCTCAAATACGAAGATATTCCCCCAGAAGTAACGTTCCACCTAAAAAATATTCTGCTTGATTCTTATGGATGTGGTCTGTTTGGTTCAGCAACACCGTGGATGAAAATCTACAAAGATGTACTTTTGAAAATGACAGACAGACAAGAGGCCACAATTTGGGGAACGAATCAAAAGACATCCACTACGGCGGCTATGATGCTTAACGGTTCTGCCATCAATTCTTTTGAGCTTGATGATACTCATACAGATGGCATTATTCACGTTTCCACGGGAGTTTTGGGATGTATTACTGCTTTTGCAGAAAGTCTTGGAACTGTATCTGGAAAAGATTTTCTGACAGCCGCGGTATTAGCTTTTGAAATTGCTTGTCGTGTCGCGGCTCCTATCGGTACAGAGCTGGCACATCAGGGATTTAATAACACCGGTACGTGTTGCCCATTCGGATCGGCTGCCGGAGTAGCTAAAATGTTGGGGCTGACTAAAGAACAGGTAATTCACGCTATGGGCATTACGGGAAACTGGTCGAGCGGTCTTCAGGCTGTTCAATTTGCGTCTATGGCAAAACGTATTGTGCCGTCGAAGTCTTCTGAAGGGGCCATTGTTGGTTGTCTTTTGGCCAAGGAAGGATTTACCGGCATAGAAGATGTTTTCGAGAATAAATTTGGTGGTTTCTATAATTGTTTCACCGATGATGTCTATAACATAGAACGAACGGCTGGTGAGCTTGGAGATCGTTGGGAGTTGCTTGGCATAGGTTTGAAGTTCTATTCAACGTGTCGCAGCAAGCATTCTACCATCGACACCCTTCGCAGATTCAGACAGGAACATCCGGAAGTTAAACCTGAAGATATTAAGAAAATAAGAGTGGGAACAACTTCGATTACCCATAAATATTCAGTTGATGCTGACGCCATTACCAGCGTTGTAGCAGCTCAATTGAGCCATCCCTATGTATGTGCTGTAACCATGCTTGAAGGAAATGCCTTTGTAGACCAGTTTACCGAAGAGAAAATTCGTAATAAAGAAATTCTTGATTTTGCCAAAAAAGTTGAAGTATACACCGATGAAGAGATAGAAAAGCTTCCACGAGCTCTTCGTTACACAGTAAATGTGGAAGTGGAACTGAATAGCGGTCAAAAATATGCCATGAAAACAGAGTACCCAAAGGGACATCCGAAAAACCCGTTCACGAAAGATGAATTACTTTGGAAATTCAACTCTCTTGCGGGAAAAGTATTTACCGACGAAGAACGGCGCAAGAATATTGTTGAAGCCGTGCTTAACCTTGAAGAACTAGATAATATTCAGACACTCACAAGCCTTTTGAGAAAAGAGGCATAAGAATGGCTCGCGGGAAGACCATTGTCGAGAAAATAATATCATCTCATTGCGGGCAGGATGTATATGCTGGGGATTTTGCCGTTGTCAATGTGGATTTGGCTATGGCCCATGACAGCACTGCTCCTTTGGCTATTCAAGCTTTTCGACAGTATGAAGAGCCTCGTGTTTGGGATGCTTCCCGTTTGGTTTTTGTACTCGATCATGCTGTTCCCAGCCCTAATGAGCAGGTGAGTCGCCTTCATTCGATGATTCGCGACTTTGCTCATGAGCAGAAAGCGCATCTTTTCGAAGCAGGAGAAGGAATTTGTCATCAGTTGCTTGCAGAACAGGGTCTTGTGAGACCTTCAGATATTGTGGTGGGGTGTGATTCTCACACCTGTACCTATGGAGCTTTGAATGCTCTTTCTTTTGGTATCGGTTCTACTGATATGAGTGGCGTGTTACTTACAGGTCAGCTTTGGCTGAAAGTTCCTGAAACACTGAAGCTCATTTATGAGGGAAAGATGCAAAAGGGAGTAAGTGCCAAGGATGTAATGCTCTTTACTATTGGCAAGTTGAGATCTGACGGGGCTGATTATCTGGCCCTTTCTTTTACAGGTGAAGCCATAGAAAACATGGAGATCTGCGATCGTTTAACCATGTGCAATATGGCTATCGAATGCGGGGCGAAGGCTGGCATGATGGAGTGTGATGATAAGACAAAAGCATATCTTTCTGGTCGGTCAAAAATGGAAATTTTACCTGTTTTTGACGACAAAGATGCCCTCTACCGTGATACTATAACAATTAATATTAGTGCTTTAGAACCACAGATAGCCCTTCCCCATGCTGTGGATAATGTTTGCCCCGTAAAGAAAGTTGAAGGAACAGAGATCCAGCAGATTTTTATTGGTACATGCACCAATGGCAGGCTTGAAGATTTGCGAGCTGCGGCTTCGATTTTGCGCGATAAACATATTAGTTCGAGCTGTCGGCTCATTGTTGGTCCTGCATCTCGTGAGGTTTTGCGAGAGGCCATACGTGAAGGAACTATAGAAGTTTTACTTCAGGCGGGGGCTACTATTATTCCACCTGGCTGCGGACCTTGTCCAGGAACACATTTAGGGGTTCCTGGGGATGGCGAAAAGGTTCTTTCTACAGCCAATCGGAATTTTAAGGGACGTATGGGTAACAATAAAGCCTCTATCTATCTTGCTTCACCAATGACATGCGCAGCATCTGCTTTGAGGGGATGTATAAGTGATCCCCGGGAATTTCTCGAAATGGGGGATGCGTAATGATTGAGGGACGTGCACACCTTTTTGGCGATAACATAAATACAGATTACATTATTGCCGGTAAATATACGAAAACCCTTGATTATTCCGTTTGGGTTAGTCATCTCTTTGAAGACATTTCTCCGGGGTTTAGTCAGAAGGTGAAGCCTGGCGATTGTGTTGTTGCCGGTCGCAATTTTGGATGCGGTTCCTCGCGAGAACAGGCTGCTGTAGCTTTGAAATATGCCCAAGTCGGGGCAGTTTTGGCAAAATCTTTTGCCAGAATATTTTTTAGAAATGCTATCAATCTCGGAATTCCAGCACTTATTTGTAATACTGATGAAATCCACGATGGAGATCAGTTGGAAATTGATTTAACCAACCAGAAAATTTATAACCTCACAACACATCAAATACTCACAATTGAGCCACTTCCTGATGTAATGATCCAGATTCTTTCCGAAGGTGGGTTAACTCCCTACTTGAAAAAATTCAAGACATTTAAAAAAGCCCCAGGTAAAGGAGGGACGCGCATAACGAAAATAGTCGTAATGTAGAAATAACTGAAGATACTTCTGTAGAGAGAAAAGGGGGAAACACAATGCAGAAACATAGAAAGTGGTTATTTGTTACATGTCTGCTGGTGATCTTTTCTTTAGGAATTGCAGGAGCAGGTTATTCACAGGAGACCAGTTTGAATATGGGCAGCACCTCATCATCTTCTGGCGTATATGCATGGTGTGTGGCCGCTGCCAATGTTATCAATAAGGCAGATGCGGGGTTAAATGTTACTGTTGTTGAAAGCGGAGCTGGAATTGATAACCTTAAGAAAGTTCGTGACGGTGTTTTTGATTTTGCTCTTTGTATCGATTTGCCTTCTACACTTCAGCTTTATGAAGGCACAGGCACTTTTAAGGGAGAGAAACCCTACACAGATGTGCGCTGGCTCTTTTTAAGAAATGTTTTTGCCGATCGGCTTTACGTGCGTAAAGATGCCAATATCAAAACTTTCGCAGATCTTGCCGGTAAAAGATTTTGCCCAGGCATTCCTGGTTCAGCTTCAGCTTCGTATGTAATGCAATATAACGATATTTTGGGAACTGGCATCAAATTGATGCCCATGGCCTACGGAGATGCTGTAAATGCCCTTAAAGAAGGGCGTATTGTTGGGCTTCAGAAATCAAGCGGGCTTAACTCGATGGATGCCTCTCTTATAGAAGTGAATATATCTACCCCTCTCGCTGTTATTGGCTACTCCGAAGAAGATGTGAAAAAGATTCGTGAAGACATTCCAAGCATGAGTTTCATGACCACTAAAAAAGGAACAATTTCTCAACTTCCAGATATCGGACCGATCTGGGAAGAGTGCCCCATAGCTGGAGCAGTTGCCAGTACTCGTATGTCTGAAGAAGTGGCATATAACCTCATTAAGGCATATATGGAAGGAATCGAAGAGGTCGCAGCCGCTTACGCTCCCATAAAAGGATGGGATCCTGTTGCAGATTACTTTAAATTCGCATCAGAAGATGCTTTCATTCCAGCCCATCCAGGGTTGATTCGTTATGCGAAAGAAAAAGGGATAGAGGTTCCTGAATACTTTATTCCACCTGAGTATAAAAAATAGGTCGTATAAAGCGTGGAGGTGGAGATTCCTTCACCTCCTGCACCCTCGATATATAACATAAGAAGAGGGGGGAGAGAGGGTGAACGTACAGAATTTCTTTAAGAAGCATATAGGCAGCATTTTATTTTGGAGCGGCATTGTCTTTTCTTTAACACAACTTATCGTTCCTATCTATTTTCAACATTTACTTGATATTCAAGTTCGGGCTCTTCACGTAGCGTTAGGTGTTTCTATTGCATTGCTGAACTTTCCCTTTCGAAAAAAGGGTGACGATAGCGAGCGTTCCTACGTTTGGGATATCTTTCTTATCGTTGTTATTGTTGTTGCGTGCGTCAATATTGTTTTGAAAGCGCTTGATGTATATATGAACCCCGGAGGGGCTACTTCTCTTGATCTGCTTTTGGGAACAGCTCTTATGGTTATAGTTCTTGAAGCGGCTCGTCGCACTGTTGGTGCTGCTATACCCATACTTGTTGCCCTTCTGTTTAGCTATATCTATGTGGCTCCTTATTTAGGCGGTTTATGGAAGATTCGAGGCTTATCTTTTGAGTTTGTCATGAATTCTATATATTATTCTCCCCTTGGTTTGTTTGGTAGTGTAACAGGCATGTCTGCTACCTTTATTGCAATGTTTATTATCTTCGGTTCTCTTCTTTCTGCTACCGGAGGAGGAAAGACATTCATTGATTTAGCGCTGGCTCTTACTGGCCGTTTCGTTGGTGGCCCGGCAAAAGCAGCCGTTATTTCAAGTGCTCTCTTTGGCAGTATTTCAGGAAGTTCGGTTGCTAATGTTATGGTAACGGGCAGCTATACCATTCCCCTAATGAAACGACTCGGATATCGTCCAGAATTTGCCGGAGCCGTTGAAGCTATTGCCTCTACAGGAGGCGGAATTACACCTCCTATTATGAGTATTACGGCTTTTATGATGGCCGAGTTCTTAAATATTTCGTATTTGAATATTATCGGCTACGCCCTTTTACCCTGTTTGCTTTTTTATACAGGTGTTTTGAGTGGCGTACATTTCCAGACGAAACGGAGAGGACTGGCCTCGGTTCCAGAGGATGAAATTCCACGTTGGAAAGAAATTCTGACTTTTGAGCGAATGGCAGGATTGCTTATTCCGACGGCACTCCTTCTATACCTCATCGCCACAGGACAACCTCTTTTGAAAGCGGGATTTTATGCCTGTATTTCATCTATTGTTGTTTTGATTATCAGCGATGCTTTAAAGAAAAAAATCAAAGAAACGCCCCAAAAAATACTGTCAGCTCTCAGTGAGGCAGGTTCTGACGTTGCCCGTATCGCTCCCATTCTTATTTCAGTGAGTATGCTTGTGAATCTTATTGGAATAACTGGAATCGCTCCTAAAATAAGTGGCCTGATTCTTGATTATGGAGGGTCTAATCTTTTTATAGCGTTGCTTGTCGCTACTATCGTGCCCTTTCTTCTAGGAACCTCCCTCCCTGTTGTGCCCACTTACGTTCTCTCTGTTTCCATTCTCGTTCCTCCTCTCTTGAAGATAGGCATTGATCAGGTTGCAGCGCACCTTTTCTTTATCTATTGGGCCATTCTTGGAGGCGTAACTCCGCCTACATGTACAGCAGCAGTTGCCGCATCAAGTATTTCTAAGGGGAATTGGGTAAAAACAGGTTTTAATGCCGTAAAACTCGGGGCTGTTGCCTTTATATTGCCATACTTCTTTGCTTTAAACCCCTCTCTTGTCGGAAGAGGAACGTCTCTCTCTATTTTGAGTCACGGTTTAAC
This sequence comes from Aminobacterium sp. MB27-C1, assembly GCF_030908405.1. Lineage (NCBI taxonomy): Bacteria > Thermotogati > Synergistota > Synergistia > Synergistales > Aminobacteriaceae > Aminobacterium > Aminobacterium sp. MB27-C1. Next base: position 172,568 of record NZ_CP133089.1, read on the forward strand.
TGGGTTTATCGGGGCAATTTCCATAGCTTACGGGTTCTTTGGTTTTGGAAATAGCATTATGGCGAAGATCAGCCGAGTGCTCTTTTTTGTCAGTGGAATATTACTTCTTTTCCCTGACGTGAAGCTTTCTGTGATTGGAATAGTCGGTGTATGCGTTGCTTTCTTCTGGAATAGACTGATTCTTAAAAGAGAACGCCTTAATTTTAATGGAGGGGTAAGAGTTGAAAAAAACAACGAAGCTTAAACATATGATTCTTGAGCGTCGTGCCCTTGTTTGCCCTGGAGCACACGATGCCCTTTCTGCAAAACTTATTGAAAGAGCGGGGTTTGAAGCTCTTCAGGTGAGTGGCTTTGGATTATCGGCAACATGGTTAGGGTTGCCAGATATGGCTTTTCTTTCCTTTGGAGAGATGTTGCAATTTACGAGGAATATAGTTAACGCTGTTGAGATTCCAGTTATGGCCGATGCAGACACAGGATTTGGAAGCAGTATTAATGCCATGCATGTAACAAAGGAACTTATCCGGATCGGTGCTGCCGGCATGAACATTGAAGATCAACTTTTCCCTAAACGATGTGGCCATTTAGAGGGAAAACAAATTATTCCCATGGAAGAGATGGTTATAAAGCTGAAAGCTTGCGTGAAAGCTCGGAATGAACTTGATTCTGACTTCGTGATCAATGCTCGTACAGATGCTATTGCAGTTACCGGCATAGATGATGCCATCAACAGAGCTAATGCTTATGCGGATGCAGGGGCAGATTTGATATTTGTCGAAGCGCCTCAATCGAAAGAAGATATTTTGCGAATAATAAAAGAGGTAAAGGCTCCTATTAGTGTCAATTTGTTTGATGCAGTGAGTGGAGGTAAAACGCCGCTTATCCCAATCGAAACGTTGAAAGAGATGGGTGTGGGGCGTGTAAGTATTCCAGTAGGGCCGTTGTTTGGCGCCATGAAAGGAATGCAAGCATATCTTGAAGCGATAGCAGGAGGAAAGTTGGCTGAAGGTAGAGATGATTTAGTAGTTCCTTTCGGGGAGTTTAAAGATGTAGTTGGTTTTAACTTTTTCAGGCAGTTAGAGAAAGATATCTAGCCTATAAAAGTTGACGTAGAGAAACTAAGCTACTGGAAATGCTGATTAGTTCAGCTTCCCAGTAGCTTTTTTAGTGTGTTAAAAGTTTGCCTTGGATTTATACCCTTGACAAAAAGAAATCTTTGGGTGTACCCTTGTCTTGTACCACTGAATGGACATGCGTTTCTCTGAGCGGAACCAGGAGGTGAGAAAATGGCAGAAAATAGTTTGCAATTAGTTGATAGAGTAGTTTCAATAATGGGTTTTCTTTCTGAAAAACAAGAGGCTATTGGAGTTTCTGAAATAGCCCGTTCGGTGGAGTTATCGAAAGCGACAGTTCATAGAATTTTGAATACTCTATTAGGTTATAGTCTCGTTCTCAAGAACGAGCGTGGCCAATATCAAATAGGTCCTGGAGTTCTTCTTTGGGCTAATTCTTATAGAAAACGTTCTGGCTTATCAGCAGTAAGTGCTCCCTTCTTAAAAGAATTATTAGCTTTTACAGAAGAGACGATTCATCTTTTTATATTCGAAAATGGAGAAGGCTATTATCTCGAAAGAGTTGAAAGTCCTCAGCCTCTCATCACCCGTTCAGCAGTAGGGTCCAAATTACCACTTCACAGTTCATCCGCTGGGAAAGCTATCTTAGCTGCTCTTCCTTTAGATGTTTTTAACGAGTTTATGGAAAAAATAGAATTTACTCCCCGTACTCCCAACAGCATAACTGACAAAGAGGTCTTGCGCGATCAGATTGCTAAATGGAGAAAGCTTGGCTATAGCGAAGAAATAGAAGAAAACGAGCCGGGAATTCGTTGTGTAGGGTCTGCTATCTGTGATTCTAAGGGCTATCCCATAGGTGCTATAAGCGTATCTGCTCCAGCATTCCGTTTTGATGACGAAAAATCAGCGTTAGTTGGAAGAAAACTTCGTGAAGTAACTGCGGCAATATCGGCGAAGTTTGGGGCGTAAATAAAGGTAGTTTTTAATGGTCAGACCATTAACTTTTATTGGTCTATTAATCGTTACATTTTAAAACAGGAGGTGCGTTTTTTATGAAATTTCTGGAAACAAAAACACCGTGGATGACGGAAGATTGGTACACGAGTCCGTGGAACTTTTCCGAAGAGGCCAGAAAGGGGGTCGAGTTTTCTAAGAATCTTCAGTTTCATGACGTTTCCCTTCGGGATGGAGAGCAGCAGTCTGGTTTGATCTTCAATAAAGATCAGAAGATTGCGTTGGCAGAGAAGTTGGCTGAGCTTGGTATTCATCGTATTGAAGCTGGTATGCCTGCTGTTTCAGATCAGGATGAAGCTGCTATTCGTGAGATCGTAAAGAGAAATCTTGGCCCAACTATTTTTGCTTTTGCCCGTTGCATGAAAGTTGATGTTCAGAAGGCTTTGGATTGTGGCGTAAAGCATATCGTTATGGAGGTTCCCACAAGCGATCACTTAGTGAAATATGCTTACCGTTGGGATATGCAGAAGACAATTGATCTCTCTATTGATGCGACGTTATTCGCTCATGAAAACGGGATGTATGTTTCGTTCTTCACAATTGATGGAACCAGAACTGATATTAACGATTACCTCAACCTGATTCAGAAGATTGCTACAGAGGGTCATATGGATGAACTCACCGTAGTCGATACTATGGGTGGTTTGAATCCTCACGCAGTTCCTTATTTGATTCATAAGGTTAAGGAGCGTATTCCTGATAAACCAATCGGAATTCACTTCCACGATGATTATGGTTTGGGTGCTGCTAATACAATTGCTGGTTTGGCCGCTGGAGCGGATATAGCTCACACAACTATTTCCGGAATAGGCGAACGGGCTGGAAATGCACCCTACGAAGATGTTGCTTTGGCTCTTCTCACTATGTATGGCGTAGATACAGGCTTGAATTACGATAAGATGTACCCCCTCTCTAAGTTCCTTCGTGATATGACAGGCCTTACAGTTCGCCAGAACCGTGGAATCGTCGGAGATCATGTGGCTGATATCGAGTCTGGAATCGTTGCAGGCTGGTATAAGAACGCAGCTGAAGAGGCTCCTTTGGAGTTGTCTCCCTATCTCTATGGTTTAACAGGACATCCTGATGCGAAAGTAACTATCGGCAAGATGAGCGGGATTCCGACAGTAGATATTTACCTTGAACAGTTGGGACTCTCTACTGATGATAAAGAGTTGAAGTTAGAGATAGTTAACGCTGTAAAAGCGAAGGCCTTCGAAAAGAGTGATCTTCTCGAGCTTCGAGAGTTTGAAGAAATAGCACGTAAGATTCTTAAAAAGTAGCACCATATTCAGTATTACTAAGGACGTGAAAGAAATGAAGACACCGAAGGTTCTAGAAGGGTTTCCTGCTTCTGGCATCAGGAAGATGGCACAACTCTCAACAAAGTATAAAGATGTGATCTTCCTAGCCTTTGGCGAACCCGATTTTGATACGCCAGCACATGTTAAGGAAGCAGCTAAAAAAGCTCTTGATGAAAATTTGACCCATTATTCAAGTAATATTGGCGCCATTGAATTTAGAGAGGCTGTTGTTGAGAAGTACAAAAGAGAGATGGGACTGGAAATTAAGCCGGAGAATGTCATTGGAACTATAGGCGGTATGGAATCACTTTTCCTTGCTTTCCTTTCAAACTTCAATCCTGGCGATGAAGTTCTTGTTACAGACCCATACTACTCAAACTACTTAACGCAGCTTCATGTAATAGGCCTGAAACCTGTGTTGGTCCCCCTTTACGAAAAGAACCAGTTCAGGCTCCAGGCAGAGGACGTCGAGAAGGCCGTCACACCTAAAACTCGCGCCCTTGTATTGAACTCCCCATGCAACCCAACAGGAGGAGTTATTGATTATGATACCATGAGCAAAATCGTAAAGGTAGTAAGAGAGCATGACCTTATGGTTATTTCTGACGAGGTCTACGAGAGCATTCTTTACGATGGAGCCATGCACGTGTCTCCTGCGCAATTCCCCGAGATACGCAACAATGTCATCATCGTTAACAGCCTTTCCAAAACATACGCTATGACAGGCTGGCGCATTGGGTATGCCGTTGCTTCTGAAGAGGTTATCAATAATATGTGCTGCCTTCAGCAGGCTGTGACAGACTGTATTCCTACCTTTATACAGCACGCAGCAGCGGAAGCTTTGACTGGCAGTCAGGAAGCCACTCTGGATATGTTGAAACAATATACTTGCAGAAGAGATATTGTTGTTGACGGACTCAATGAGATACCTGGAATTTCCTGTTCTAAAACGGCTGGCGCTTTCTATGCTTTCCCGAATATAAGCGCATTAGGTAAAACATCAGAAGAATTTGCTATCGATCTTCTCGATAAAGAGCAGGTTGTTACTGTTCCCGGATCCTACTTCGGAAAAATGGGAGAGGGCTTTATCCGGATATCATTTGCAACATCTGAGGATAACCTCAAAGAAGCTGTTCGCCGTATTGGACGGTACGTTGAAAAGTATTGCACAGTTAATGCTTAACTCCTAAGGGGAGGCATATTGATGACACGGTCAGAGATTTCCTATGACGAAAGTGTTTTTAGAAAACAGATAAGCCCTCGTATAGCCCATATGCGTAAAGATGTGGTTTCCGCCAAGCCGATTCTGTGCAGCGAGCGCGCCTTGCTTGTTACAGAGGCATATAAGGAAACTGAAAATACTCCACGGGTTATGAGAAGAGCGCTGGTTTTTAAGAAAATAATGGATCATATGACGCAAAACATCTGGGATGGCGAATTGATAGTCGGTAGCCATGGTAGTAACGGGCGACGATCTGCGCCACTCTTCCCTGAGTATGCAACGGCATGGCTCGAAGAAGAGATAGACGAGATGCTTGAGACAAGAACTCAGGATACCTTTATAGTTCCTCAGAAAGTAAAAGACGATCTTAAGGGAATTTTCCCATATTGGCATGGAAAAACTCTTCATGAGCGGTATCGTGCCATGCTTCCCGAAGAGACGAAACGGGTGCGCGATGCCTATATGTTCACTCGTGATCTCTTTGAGCGTAACGGATATGGTCACGTAGCCTACGATATTCCCAAGCTTTTGAAGGTCGGGCTTAAAGGAATTAAAGAGGAGATTTGTCAGAAGCTGAGCGAACTTGATTTAACGACAGCAGAAGATCTTGATAAGAGACTTTTCTATGAAGCCCTTCTTGTATGTTGCGATGCCGTTATCGGCTATGCCAGACGGTATGCGGAAAAGGCAAGAAGTCTTGCTGCAGAAGAAAAAGATGCTGCTCGGAAGAGTGAGCTTGAAAAGATTGCCGATGTCTGTTCATGGGTTCCTGAGAATCCTGCCCGTGATATCTGGGATGCTATTCAGGCCGTTGCGTTTATGCAGCTGATCATTCAGACAGAGACTAGCGGAGATTCCGTTTCTCCGGGAAGATTAGATCAATATCTCTATCCCTACTATGTAAAAGATATAGCCGATGGTCGTTATACCATCGACGAAATACAAGAATTACTTGACTGCCTCTGGCTCAAATTCAACGAGATTATCAAAGTTCAGGATAGTGAGTCTATTCGTATTCATCCGGGTTTCCCGATGACTCCGAATTTGACTATCGGCGGGCAGACTCCTGAAGGAGAAAATGCCGTTAACGAGCTGAGCTATCTTATGTTGAACAGCCAGGAGCATATCCGTTTGACGAACCCTCAGTTTACAGTTCGTTTCAATGAGAAAACCCCTCAGGATTTTATTTTGAGGGTTGCTGAAATCGTACGACTTGGAACAGGTGTTCCTGCCATGTTCGGTGATGATGCCTGTATGGCTGCCATTCATAGAACACTTCCCGATATGCCTCTTGATAGAGTTCGAGACTTTAGAATTGTAGGTTGCGTTGAGCTTGCTCCTCGCGGCTTCCAGGGGCGTGTAAATGGTGGCTTCCTTAACGTTGCCCGAGTTGTTGATTTAGCTCTTAACAATGGCGTTGATAGACTTACTGGAGAACAGATTGGACCTAAAACTGGCAATATCAACGACTTCAAGTCATTTGATAGTGTCATTGATGCAGTGAAAGCCCAGATGAACTATTTTGTGACTCAACAGGTTATCAACGCAGCAGTAGTCGATATGGTCCAAAGAGATCTAACTCCTCATTTGTTTCTTTCAGCTCTGATCGAGGGGTGTATTGAGAGCGGTAAGGATATGACATGGGGTGGATCTCTTTGGGGCGCCACACCTATTCTTCACGTGGGGATGGCAACGGCCTCCGATTCCCTGGCTGCTGTGAAGAAAGTGGTTTTTGACGATAAACAAATAACTATGGCGGAACTAAAGAGTGCTCAGGATAGTGACTTCGCTGGGGAAAACGGGATAAAAATTCAGAAGATGTTGCTTGATGCACCTAAGTATGGCAACGACGATGAAGATGCTGACGCCATGGTTCAGACAATGACCAACCTTACTTTCGATGAGATTGAAAGACATAAGGATATTGATGGTCGACCCTACACATCGATGATTTTGACCTTGGGGGCTACAGTTCCCCATGGTTGGAAGACAGGAGCTACGGCAGATGGTCGAAAAGCTACAATGCCCGTATCTGATTCCATGTCTCCATCGAATGGTGCAGATAAAGAAGGCCCCACGGCGGTTCTTAAATCTGCGAGCAAGATCGATCAGACACGACTTATGGAAGGCAACGTCCTGAATTTAAAGTTTAGCAGAACAGCTTTGGATGGGGATGAAGCCCTTCACAAGTTTGCAGACCTTGTGTGCGCATATCTTATTGATCTTAAAGGTCAGGAAGTTCAGGTTAACGTTGTAGATGGAGCTACGTTACGAGATGCGCAGAAGCATCCTGAAAACTATCAAGATCTGGTCATTCGCGTAGCAGGGTATAGTGCTCGTTTTGTCGAGTTGGATAAAGAACTTCAAGACGACATTATTCGAAGAACAGAACACCAGACGGTCTAATGGTGATGAGGGCTGTGGATAACTCAATTCGTACGCTTAACGGATGCATCTTCAATATACAAAGATATAGCCTTCACGATGGACCGGGAATTCGGACTATTGTTTTTCTGAAAGGATGCCCACTTCGGTGTCCCTGGTGTGCTAACCCAGAGTCTCAGAATGCTTCTCCTGAGATGATGGGGTCGGAAATGGTCGGAAAAGTGGTTACGGTTGATGACGTTATTCGTGTTGTTGAGAAAGACAGTGTTTTCTACAAAAGATCTGGAGGGGGAATGACCCTTTCTGGAGGGGAACCGCTCATGCAGCCGGAGTTTTCAACAGCGTTGATGACTGTCGCTAAAGAGCATGGTTTCAATACGGCCATAGAAACATCTGGTTTTCAAAAATGGAACCTTATGGCTCCTGTTATTGAAAAAACGGATGTTGTCTTTTTTGACATCAAAATGATGAATTCAAGCCGCCACGAAGAAGTTGTAGGGGCTCCCAACGAGCTTATTCTTGCGAATGCAGAGAAAATAGCCAAAAGTGGAAGACGAATAATTATTCGCCTTCCACTGATTCCAGGCTATAACGATGGTTGCAATTTGGATGAGACCGCAGCATTTGCTAAAGAAATAGGAGCCAGTGAACTTCATCTTCTTCCATATCATCGTTTGGGAGTATCCAAATATACCAAATTGGGGCGCACATATTCTTTAAACGATGTAGTGGCTCCTGAGAAAGAGCAAGTGGAAGCAGAAGCGAAAAGATTGAAAGAGCGCTTCTCTTTTGAGGTGTTAGTTTCGTAAAAGGAAAATACTGCAAGACAAAATGAAAATACAGACGGTTTTTCAGCAGAGTAGAGTGCTGATAATCGATTTCGGCCAGGAGGAATGACAAGTGAAAAATTTGAAAAATATGGTTTGGGGAATTTTATGTGTATTTGTCGTCTTCGCATTTCTTGCAACTACCGGAGTTGATGCAGCTTTGGCTGCCAAAAAATTGGAGATTCGCGTAGGGCATGGTGTTCCTGAATCAAATGCAATGCATCAGGGATGGGTTAAGTTTAAAGAGGTTATCGAAGCTGAATCGAACGGGAAAATGACCGTTAAAATTTATCCTAATCAGCAGCTTGGCGGTGACAGAGAGTTAATAGAAGCTGTTCAGATGGGCAATCTTACGATGACAGCTCCATCAAATTCTCCTCTTGCTGCTTTTGACAAAGAATTCTTTGTTCTCGACATTCCCTTTTTGTTCAAGGATAGAGCCGATGCCTATCAGATGCTTGATGGTAATCCCGGTCAGACTTTGCTTGCTACTCTTGATAAGTTCAATCTTAAGGGACTTGGATATTTTGAGAATGGTTTCAGAAACTTGACCAATAGTAAAAATCCGGTAAAATCTCCCGCTGATTTGGACGGCCTTAAATTAAGAACAATGGAAAACCCCGTTCATCTTGCAGCATGGAAGGCTCTTGGTGCTAACCCCACCCCCATGGCATTTGGAGAACTTTTCACAGCATTGCAGCAAAAGACCGTTGATGGTCAGGAGAACCCATTCGAGCTTATCCATGCAGCGAAGTTCAATGAAATTCAGAAATATATCACCAAAACTCAGCATATCTACACAACATACGTCATGGTTATTAACAAGAATTTCTATAACAAGCTGTCTGACGAAAATAGAGCGATTGTCGATAAAGCCGCTAAAGCAGCTGTTGACTATGAACGTGAAATAGCCATGAAGAATGATGTGGATGCTGAACAGAAACTTGTTGAATTTGGTAATGAGATCGTTGAACTTAACGATGAGCAGAGAAACGAATTTAAAGAGAAACTCCTTCCAGTCGCAGATATGGTGAAAGAAAAGGCAAGTGCTGAAATAGTTGACCTTTTCGTTGGTTCGTCAAAATAAACCTTATTGCGGCTAAGCATTAGAAATATACCTTCCGCAGGGAATAGAAAGAGGGCTCTCTGCGGAAGGCTTTTAAATGAGAGGAGATTTTCCCTATGAAATTGTTTCGTTTTTTAGATGACTATTTCGAGGAAATACTTGTCATCATTCTTCTTGCCGGGATGAGCATCATCATAGGCATTCAAGTTTTCATGAGATACGTTTTGAAATCATCCCTTTCATGGTCTGAAGAGTTGGCCAGATATATGTTTATATGGATGATATATATAGGAATAAGTTACGGTGTTAAAAAAGACAAGCATGTCAAAATTGAGGCGGTTTTAACAGTTCTTTCTTCTTTTTGGCAAAAGGTTCTTCTTATTATCTCTGATCTACTTTTCTTGTTCTTTGCCGTCATTATCGTTATCAAGAGCTTTGAAGTAAGCAATACCATTCAGAATCTGGGACAGTTGTCTCCTGGAATGGAACTTCCCATGTGGATTGTTTATATGGCTGTTCCGGTGGGATTCTCTCTTGTATGTATCCGATTGATTCAGAGCCTTATTCGCAAGATACGCAACTTCTCTGAAAAGACGGATAGCGTGACGGCAGCAGAGTAAGCAAGAAGGTTTGATTGGAGGATTTACGATGGTATCTCTTATTCTTTTTGGTAGTTTTGTTATATTCCTCATACTAAATACACCCATAGGAATAGCCTTGGGGTTGGCAGCTATGTCAACAATTGTCTATAGCGGAGACGTGAGCGTAAGCTATTTGGCTCAAAGCTTAACAACCTCTGCAGATTCTTTCCCGCTAATGGCCGTTCCCTTTTTTATCTTGGCAGGCGAACTTATGGGGAAAGGCGGCATATCAAGACGACTTCTTAAAGTAGCGAATATTTTCTTCGGAAAATATACAGGAGGTCTTGGAATAGTTACAGTTGTGGCATGTATGTTCTTTGCGGCCATATCCGGTTCCGGGCCGGCAACAGTTGCTGCTATTGGAGGCATTATGGTTCCAGAGATGCTTCGCAGAGGATACGATAAAGGATTTACCTCTGGACTTATTGCTTCAGCTGGAAGTATTGGCGTTATTATTCCGCCCAGCATTCCCATGGTTATTTACGGCGTATCAACAGGCGTCTCTGTAAGTACTATGTTTATTGCAGGTTTTGTCCCGGGAATGCTTATTGGGTTGGCATTAATTGGATGGACATATTTTTACTCGAAAAAGCACGGATATTGTGGAGAAAAAATCGAGTACACCTCTAAGGAAAAATGGAAAGTTGTCAATGAGGCCAAATGGGCTCTTATGGTTCCTGTAATTATTCTTGGAGGAATCTACGGTGGCATATTCACTCCCACAGAAGCGGCAGCAGTTGCAGTTATTTACGGATTTTTCGTTGGAGTTTTTATTTATAAAGATCTTTCTTTAAAAGACGTTCCTAGCGTTATCGCTTCTGCTGCACTTGTAACGGCTACGGTTATGATCATTATAGGAACAGCAACGAGCTTTGGCAGAATTCTTACCTTTGAACAGATTCCTACACGCTTGGCAGAGGCTATTATATCCTTCTCAAGCAGCAAGTTTGTGGTTATGTCTCTGATTATGCTATTGTTGCTTTTCGTAGGATGCTTTATGGAAACTCTTGCAGCCATCATTATTTTGGCTCCCATTCTTCTTCCGGTGGTGACGGCCATAGGTGTCGATCCTGTTCACTTCGGTATTGCCATGGTTGTTAACCTCGCTATTGGATTCATAACCCCGCCTCTTGGCGTCAACCTCTTTGTAACGTGCGGTATTGCAAATATTTCAATGGAAAAGATTTCCAAGGCCATCATTCCGTGGTTGTTGGTGCTTATGGTTACATTGTTGATTATTGTTATTTTCCCTGCGGTATCTCTTCTATTGCCGCAAATGCTTGCTAAATAGAGAGTCTTATTATTTTAAGAGGTGAAATGTAATGACTAAGATAGTTGTAACCGATGGATATAGTTATCCTGGAGAAACCTTTGATTTACCCAAAAAAGTTTGTGAGCAGTATGGTTTTGATTTTGAGATTTTAAATTGCCGTAATGAAGAGGAATTGGCAGAACAGGCTAAAGATGCCGATGGCCTTCTGGTGGTTTATTCTGATATTACAGAGAGCCTTTTACAGAAGTTGCCGAAGTGTAAGGTTGTTGTCCGCTTTGGTGTTGGTGTAGATACAGTAGATATGGACGCCTGTTCAAAACATGGAGTTCTCGTTTGCAATGTTCCAGATTACGGTGTGGGAGAAGTAGCCAGTCACGCCTTTTCTCTGATCCTTGCCTTGGAAAGAAAAGTAGCTTTGTATGATCGAGCTATCCGTAGTGGCAGATGGGACGATTCTGTTGGTTATCCCATAAAGAGACTTAAAGGACAAATCCTTGGTTTTGTCGGGTTTGGTCGAATTGCTCGCCAGACAGCAGAATATGCAAAAGTTTTTGGTTTTGACATTGTTGCATATGATCCCTTTCTTCCTGACACTGTATTTGAAGAGAATAATGTTAAGCGTGTGAATCTCGATGAACTCTACAAAATTTCTGATGTTATTTCTATTATGGTCCCCTGTACGGAGGATACATTCCATTTGCTAAATACTGAAGCTTTTAATAAGATGAAAGACGATGTGCTGATAGTCAATACTGCACGAGGCCCCATTATTTCTTACGATGACCTTGTTGACGCACTAAAGCAGGATAAAATAGGAGCAGTAGGACTGGATGTTATCGAGGGAGAACCTCTTAAAGATACAAGTATGGAAATTTTCTCCTTCGAAAATGTAGTTCTCACCCCCCACGTTGGATACAAGTCAAATGAATCTTTTGCAGATTTGAAAACAAAAACAGCAGAAGCTGCATGCAAAGTTCTTTCTGGAGAAAAGCCCTTTAATATTTTAAATAAAGCTGCTATAGAGACAGCGAAAGCCTATAAATAAGTTTTTTAAGATTAAAATAACGTTTCGGATTTTTAAATAATGTTATAGAAGAGAAGGGCAGAAATCTCGTGTTCATTTGAGGTTTCTGCCTATTTTTCAAAGCGAACACATTATGAAGACAACGGCCGTTGATATTATTTTTCCTAGACGAAGGAGTTTGCAATGTTACAAAAAATAGAGAAGAGTACTATTTCAGAACAGATTATTCGACAGATAAAAGAAATAATTTTAAGAGGAGAAATAAAGCCTGGGGAAAAACTTCCGCCGGAAAGAGAGATGGCTGAAATTTTTTCTGTAAGCAGATCTTCGGTCAGAGAGGCCATACGGGCACTTCAATATATGGGGATATTAGATATACGATCAAATGATGGTATTTATCTGAACAATAATATTAATATTCTTGCTGACCATTTGAAGTTTAGTTATCTATTGAAAAAATTCTCCTTTATGGAACTCGTGGAAGTACGGAAAATATTAGAAGTAGGTGTTGTTCGCCTTGTTGCAGAGCGAGCTACAGAGGAAGCTAAGCTTTCCTTGCATTCTATTTTTGAAGAATCTCTTTCATGCCAGGATGAAAATGAAAAGTATGTTATAGCTGATTATGCTTTTCATGAAGCTCTTGCCGAAGCAACACAGAATTCTCTTTTGGTTGATATGCTTCAAGGCATGAAGCCGCTGCTTTTAGAGTCGAATATAGAACTTGTAAAAAATCCTGGACAAATTCAGAAAGCTACAACTATTCATAAAGCCATTCTTAACGCTATAGACATGGGGGCACCTGATTTAGCTGAAAGGGAAATGCTGATACATTTTAAAAACGTATCTGAAACGTTGGATGTTGTTTCGCAACATGAATTTGATAGAGAGGTGCGAGAGAAGGCGTAAAAGGATATACTTCATAATGGATTTGAGGTGATAAACATGAATTTTGATCCTTACCACTATAAGTATCCGTCGCGAAGAAATGTTGTCTATAGTTCCAGAGGGATGGTGGCTACATCCCATCCTTTAGCTGCTCAGGCTGGGTTAGATATATTGAAAAAAGGTGGAAATGCTGTTGATGCAGCTATTGCTACGGCAGCAGCTTTAACTGTTGTAGAGCCTACAAGTAACGGTTTGGGGAGCGATAACTTTGCTCTTATCTGGAAAGATGGAGCTCTCCACGGCATAAACGGTAGTGGTGCTGCTCCGTTGTCTTTTGATGCAGATGCTTTTCGAGAGCGGGGATGGCAGAAGGTTCCAGAGCAGGGATGGGCTTCCGCTACGGTTCCGGCAGCACCTAAAACATGGGCGCTTCTTGCTCGTAAAATGGGAAATCTTTCGTTGGCTGAAAGTTTGGCCCCTGCTATAACGTATGCACGTAATGGGCATGCAGTGGCTGTAACAGTGGCTCATAATTGGCGCTTGGCTTACGAAAAATATGTAAAGCTACTTCATGGAAAAGAGTTTAATCCCTGGTTTGAAACCTTTTGTCCGAAAGGCCGGGCTCCTCGTGCAGGTGAATTGTGGCGTTGTGGAGAGCAGGCCTATACCCTTGATCTCATAGCAAAAACTGAAGGAGAAGCCTTTTATACTGGGGAGATTGCCGAGAAAATTTTAGATTTCTCAAATCAGACTGGTGGTTTTTATAGCTCTGAAGATCTTGAGCGACATTCCCCAGAGTGGGTTGATCCCATCTCTGTGCAGTACAGAGGATACGATATATGGGAGATTCCTCCTAATGGCCAGGGAATTATAGTCTTGATGGCCCTCAATATGTTGAAGGGATTTTCCTTCTCTCAGCGAAGTGCTGAGACCTGTCATAAACAGATTGAGGCAATAAAGCTGGCTTTTGCTGATGCCCATCGTTATGTGGCCGATCAACGGTTTAGCCATGTTCCTGTAACAGAAATGCTTTCTGATCATTATGGTGATGTACGGCGCAATTCCATTCACGACCAGGCGTCTATACCTGAAGCAGGAAATCCTGAAGCGAGCGGAACGGTTTACTTGTGTACTGCTGATGAACAGGGAAATATGGTTTCATTTATACAGAGTAACTACACCGGTTTTGGGTCAGGTATTGTGATTCCGCAAACTGGCATTGCCTTAAATAACAGGGCAAAGGGCTTTTCTCTCGATCCGGCCCATCCCAATGTATTAGCTCCTGGTAAACGTCCTTATCATACGATTATTCCTGGCTTTATAACGAAAGATGGAGACCCCTTAGGTCCCTTTGGTGTGATGGGGGGATATATGCAACCGCAAGGGCATGTTCAGGTTGTAATGAATATGCTGGATTTCGCAATGAATCCTCAAGAGGCTCTTGATGCTCCACGATGGCAGTGGGTTGGCGATATGGATGTAGCTATTGAACCGGGGTTTCCCGTTTCGGTAGCGCAAAAATTACAACAAATGGGGCATCATATTCGTATGGCTCTTGATTCAAATACCTTTGGGCGGGGAGAAATTATCTTGAAAACCTCTGAAGGAACGTTGATAGGAGCAACCGAGCCTCGGGCTGATGGTTCAATTGCTGCTTGGTAAAGAAATAAAGCCAGGTCTCTTAAAAAAGACCTGGCTTTTGTCTTAACTATTTGCTTGATAGATCTTTAAGCTTTAAAGCAAGATCCAGCAAAAGGCGCTGATCGCTTGTATTTATATTTATGTCAAATAATTCTTCTATTCGGGCAATTCGATATGCAATAGTGTTAGGATGAACGTGCATTTTATGGGCTGTTTCTTTCATATCCCAGTTGTTTTTTTGAAGATTGGAAAGGGTTTCGAAATAGTGACTTCGGTAAGTATTATCGTTTTTTATTATCTTTTCTAACATAGATCTCCAAAAGCGCTCTCCATCTGCTGTTGCAGAGAGTTTTATTAATACTTGATATGCTCCCATTTCATCCCAGAAAGTGAACGGAGCCGTATCGGAATGTTCCTTTTTCTCAGAATATAACAATGCTTGAAAAGCTTCTTTATAACTTGCATGAGTAAGGTTTGAAGATTGTTTATAGCCTCCAATTCCGACATTAAGATAACAGTGTTGACGTTGCGCAATACTATCGATTTCATGTTGTCGTTTTTTTAGTGTTTGCTTGAAATGAGAGTAGTCTTCTTTATGTAAGGAGATGACAAATAAAATGGTCTGGTTGACGATTGTGTAATAAGAAGCTTCCCACACTTCTTTCATAATACTTTTGATTTTTGAGAAACAGGCGTTTCGAAGGCCTCGTAAAATATCTTCGTTTATATTTGAATAGGGGTGTATTGATGGTTTGAAGTTGATCGCGACAACAACAACTCCTTTATCTAAATCCCATCCGAAACATTGGCCTCTCAGTTTTATTCCCTCAAGTTCTATCGTTTCAGAGAATATAAGGTCCAGAAGAAATTCATCTCGGTATTTTTGTTCATTTTGCTGTATTGATATCCGTTTTTGAATGTCGAATTTTAGAAGAGTACTTGCGTGATTGAGAGTATTTTTAACCAATACCTCACTTAAATTGCTTTCTTTTGATGAAGAAAAAAGAATGTCACCAACATGTTTTCCCCCGATATATAGAGGCTCACGAGGATATCCACTGATTATCTTTTCTAAGTTTGTCTCTGAATTTGACATTCTGTTTATAAGATGAGGAAAGGAATCCTTACGAAAGGATGAAAGAAAAATTTTATCAAAATGTCTGTCAAAAAAAGCTATAGGGCGCTGCAAAATTTTTTCTAGCGCTGTCAATATTTCTGTGGTGTCATTTGTTTCGATAGCGAGATTTGAAAGATACGAATGTATAGCTATAGATTTATTAAGTGTCTCTGCTTGCGAATTAACGAGTCTTGTGAGGACAGGAGAAATTATATTGACAAACCGAAGATGCATTGGAAAAGAGAAAAGGGGAAAGTTGAGTGCTTCGGTGAAAGTTAGAATTTCTTCAGGAATTTCTTCTATAAAGCGTCCGAGCTTTATTCCAAGGCCGGCAGCTTCATTTTCAGATATTTTTTTCAAAAACTTATTTATTTCTTCTATATTGGGATTTTGATACCAAATGTATCCAGTTGTTAAAACAAGATCACCTTTTTTAATCCATGAAGCCTGATCTGGCGCATCAAAAATTGTGACCGATTCAATATTGCGTTTTAACCCCTTTGTTCCAGAGAGGAGTTTGATTCCTTTTAATTCGGGAATATCAAAAAGATTTTTTACTTGCATAGGTAACCTCCCCAAATTTATTTTTTTGAATAAAAAAACTAAACTTTTTTGTTTATTTTAACAAAATTTTTTTGATTATTCTTGAGTAATATGTAGACATTGTTGTTTTTATTTAAATATTTAGACGGGAGGGGAAATAATGAACAAAGAAGAATTCTATGACCGGAATTACAGTTTCGATGACATTGAAGTTGACCCTCGTTTCATTCGTTGCGCCAAAGAAATGAAAATTACTTTTCTTGTTTGGATTCTTTTCGCAGTAATTTCCATTGGAGTTTCGTATTTGTTAGGACGTGGAGATGTGCAAGATTATACATATGTTGCAGGTCTACCTCTCTGGTGGTTTATGGCTATTCTGATAAGTTTGCTTTTTACAGCTCTGGTTATATTCATTACAAAATTTGTTTTTCAAGATATGGATTTAACAGACGAAGGATCTCTTAATAAATAAGGAGGAGCATTGCAATGGAATTCACAGTAAATAACGAAGCTAGATTTGCGATTATAGCTGCTTTTGTTTTGTATTCTGCTGCTATGCTTGCAATTGGCCTTTATTCCAAGCGAGCAATGGATAAAACATCTGTGGATAAGTATGTTGAAGAATTTTATACGGGAGGCCGGGGAATGGGAGCTTTGGTCATTGCTCTCATGATAGCCGCAGGGTTATGTAGTGCCGGTACTTTTCTTGGCGGTCCGGGGCTTGCTTATAGTGCCGGCCTGACTTGGGTTCTTGCGGCTCTTTCTCAAAATTTTATGAACTTTTGCGTTTTGGGAGAGATAGGGAAAAAGGTAGGAATTGTTGCTCGTAGAATCAATGCGCAATCTTATCTGGATTTATTTTTGTATCGTTATAACCATAACAAAATGGTAGGAATTGGCGGCGTTATTGCTATCGTCCTTTTCTTGGGAAGCTATGTTGTGGCTCAATTTGTGGGAGGGGCCCGACTTTTTGAATCGATGACGGGGCTGTCATATCTGCTGGGACTTGTCTTGTTTTCAGTTGTTGTTCTTGTTGTAGCTGCATTTGGTGGAATTAAGGGCGTAACGACGGCTGTTGTTCTTCAGGGAATTGTTATGACGGCAGCTGTATTTGCTTTATTCTTTGGGGCCCTCGCTCACATAGGTCCTCTTGAGCCAGCTATTCGGAGCATAGGAGAGCTAGATCCCAAGCTTATATCTCCATGGACATGGAATATTAAAATCCAGTCTTCAATGTGGATTATTTTTGGTCTCGTCTCAATAGGAATGCCTCATGCGGCTATGAATACCCTTCTTTATAAAGATACAAAGGCTATGCACAAAGCTATTATTTTAGGTGTCATTTTCGTTGTTCTCTGGACAGTAATGCTTATTTGGATGGGGAACATGGTTCGCGCAATTTATCCTGACCTTAAAGTGGTAGATCATGCTGTACCTATTCTTGCCATGACAGTGTTGCCCCCTTGGCTCGCTGGTATTGCTCTTGCCGGAGTTGCTGGTGCTATTCAGTCAACAGTGGGAGCAATGATTATCGTTATTAGTTCAAGCATTGTGAGAGACGCATATCAGGCTTATATAAACCCCAATGTCTCGCATGAAAAGTTGAAAAAAGTGACAGTGCTTACGACTGTAATAACCTGCATTCTCATTTTCATAGCTGCTATAAAGCCTCCTCATGCATTAGAGTGGATGATTGCTTTCTCTATGGGAGGTCTTGCCTCTGCCTTTTTCTGGCCCCTTCTTTTAGGTTTGTATTGGATGAGAACCAATGAATATGGAGGAGCTGCAGGTATGCTTGGTGGGTTGCTTACATATATTTTAGCTGCCGGGAAATATCTTCCTATTACTTTTGGAATGCATGCAATCGTTATATCTCTTATCGTTTCGCTTGTTCTTACTGTGGGAGTAAGCCTCATAACGCCGAAACCTCCTAAGGGAATTATTATGCAGTGGTTTGGTCGAGTTTATCCCAAAGAAATAAAAATGTAGTCTGAAAGGAGAAACGATTTATGAGATTCGATATCTACATAAAAAATGCACGAATTGTTGACGGCACTCGTTCTCCATGGTATCGAGGGGGGGTTGGCATTACAGATTCCAAAATCAGATATGTAGGCAGTGATCTTCCTGAGTATGCAGCAGATGCGTTTGAAGTTATCGATGCTAAAGATCATATTGTTGCCCCTGGATTTATTGATGTTCATACGCACTCTGATTTCCTTTTGTTGAGAGATCCGGTAATGCAATCAAAATTGAAACAGGGAGTAACGACACAAGGGATCGGTCAATGTGGAATAAGCCCAGCTCCCATTTCTTCAGAGCAAGTTGAAAAACTTGATATTTATTCTGGATTCATTAAGGCGGGAACTCACGCTGACTGGAATTGGAGAAGTTTCGGTGAGTGGCTGGATGTTTTGGAAGACCTGAATCTGGGAACAAATATAGTTGCTTTTGCAGGGCAGGGAACTATCAGAATAGCTGTTATTGGTTTTGATAATAGAGAGCCTTCTTCCGATGAAATGGCAGAGATGAAAAAATTAGTCTCTGAATCTATAGAGCAAGGGGCTTACGGTATAACGAGTGGACTTGTTTATCCTCCCGGAGTCTATTCTTCAACAGAGGAGCTTGTTGAGTTATGTTCTGCTATGACCTCGAAAAATGGTTTGTATCAATCACATATGAGAAATGAAGGACGAGATGTTGTAAAGGGAGTTGAAGAAGTTATTCGTATTGCAGAAGAAAATCGGATTCCAGCCCAGATTTCTCATCATAAAGCATTGGGAAGAAGTGCTTGGGGACTTGTGAAAAAGACACTTGCTTTAGTTGAAGATGCGCGGAAACGTGGTGTTGATGTGACTGTAGATCAATATCCCTACACATCTGCCAGTACAACTCTACGGGCAATTTTACCTCCATGGGTTCATGAAGGGGGAGTTATGAACGTTATTGAAAGATTGGCAGATAAGTCTCTTCGAAGTCGAATTATTAAAGAGATAGAAGAAGATGTCACTTGGGATAATTACTACCAAAATTCTGGAGGAGCTAGCGGAGTGACAGTTATATATTCTCCTCAGACTCCAGAGTATGAAGGCAAGTCGTTGAAAGAAATTGCAGAAATGACAGGCGTAGATCCTCTTGACATAGCAATGGATATTATTGCTGCCAATAAGGGAGACGATGCAGCTTGTTATTCGATGATGTGTGAAGATGATGTGGAATATGTTCTGAAAAACAACAATGTCATGGTTATTTCAGACTCTATTCCACCGGCACCAGGAGCAAAGAGCCATCCCAGAACCTTTGGAACTAACCCTCGAGTTTTGGGAAAATACGTAAGAGACAAACATTGTATTTCTCTGGAAGACGCAATATGGAAGATGACAGCCTTTCCGGCATCCCGTTTAGGGCTTCAATTTAAGGGCATTCTCAGAGAGGGAATGGATGCTGATATCGTTATTTTTGATCCAGATACTGTTGATGATAAGGCAACCTTTGAACATCCTTTCGAAGAGCCGGTGGGAATTGAATATGTAATTGTCAATGGAGTAAAAACAATGGAGTTTGGCAATTTTACCGGACATACGAATGGAAAGGTGCTGCGCAAAAGATAGTTATAGTTAGGATTAGGGAAAATATATATTCCAATACATTCCAACACTAAAGGGGCAGGATGCCATTTTGTGGCTTCCTGCTCCTTCTATTATTGAATCTGTACAAGCTAAAGGACAAATAGCTTTTTTATATGTTCTTTTGTTGATTTTGTGTCTTCGGCGATAAATTGTATATCCTCCTCTGTCAATTGTTCTTTTGACATATTATTCATCTTCAAAATGTTTTTGCAGTACGAGCGTTTGAGGTCGTCAAGATCAACATTTTGAGCTTTTACGAGTTCGGGGCCTTCTGGAATGATAATATTTTCTCCTGGAATCTGTTCTTTCGGATTCCCTCTTCTTACATTGATACCTAATTTTTCCCGTGCAAAAGAGAGCTGGGCTGTTACGTGTTTTCCTGCACCAGTGTATTCAGTTTCTTGAACGACGATTACCTGATCTCTATCCATTTCCTGTGCAAGCGAAAATGCTGCTGTAAGAGAGGTGTTGCCTGCAGGGCCTCTTTCCAGACCTTCTATTTGGGCCAGAGCTTCTGTCATATAAAAAACTTCACCTTGGGTAACTGTAACGTATCTGTCTGTATAGCGAAGACTCCGTGCTGCGTTTCTTGGAACGTCTGTTCTATCTGGCCATGTAGAGAAGGGCATGCCAAAACCAGTGTGTCCTGTGGTGAACGATTTTCTGTTAAAAGCCTTGTCACTTGCCATATGGAGTCCTGTAATGTCTACGCTGGCTGCTATGACCTTCGTGTTTGTACACCCAGCTTTTTCAAGGCCTCTGGCTGTTCCCGTCAGGTTTCCTCCGCCGGCATTTGTAATAACGACAGCGTCGGGATCTCTATTACACATACTTCTTACCTGATCTGCTATTTCGTGTCCCAGTGTTTCTATACCCGCTATAGCGAAGGGGGAATATAGCGAGGCGCTGCAATAACTCGTTTCATCAAGAAGGCGTAAAAATTCTATGAAAAGTTCAGGTCCTACTGTCAACTGAACAACTTCTGCTCCGAAGGCTTCGCAAATTCTGCCTTTTTCTAGAATTTCAGGTTGTCCGACATGATGGCTGTCGAAGAGTTCCTGTACGATAATGGCTTTTAGATTCCTCATGTTTGCTTGAGATGCAACAGCTGCTCCGTAGTTTCCGCTTGACGCTGCTATAACACCGGCATATCCTCTTTGTTGAGCGTAATGACATGACATGGCCGCACGTCGTGCCTTGAAACTGCCAGAAGGGTTTGTTGCTTCATCTTTTACAAAAATGCGGGCTCCTTTGCCTGGTCCAGCTAGAGCTCGGGCTGCTGCTGTAAGGTTGCGTAGCTCCAGCATGGGAGTATTACCAATATTTGTCTCGGCTTGAATAGATCGAATTTCATCGAGTGTATATCCTATTTTCCCCATCATGCCTTCATAGTCGAAAGCGACACCGGGAAGTTCAAATTCAGAGTAATCAATTCCCAGAGCCTTTTTTAGTATTTCGTTCTTTCTCTCAGCAACAGAGTCGAATACGGAGTTCATGCCTTTTCACCTGCCTTCGATATGAGGGCGTGTAATTCTTTTCCTACAGAAAGAAGTTCTGGAATCTGGCGTCCGAAGGTATGAGTATACGGAGGATTTTGAGAAACGAGGGTTCCTTGCACTTTCCTATCTGTCATTGTTGTTATTGTGACGTTGCTCCCTATGGGAGCGTCATTATCTAAATAACCTTTGACCCAGAGTTCAAGAGGAACTTGTTTAGTATCTTGGGGTACATTGTCTGCCCGCTCAGATGGTTGAAGAACGATATAATGAATTTGAACCCAGCTTCCTTTTTTTATAATTTTTTCATCCATTTCCTCTTACCAACCTTTCACTGTCTCCAATACACTATCAGGTATAATTCCAGATTCATAATCTTCAAAAGCCTCTTCTATCTTTGAAAGTGCACTCTCCATTTGATCTTTCGAAATAACGAGCGGAGGTTGTATTCTCAACACAGAACCACTAAAGAAAGAGAGTAGAAGCCCCTTTTGCCATGCTTGGTAACATATTTTTGCGGCAGCTTCTGTATTCCTTTCTTTTGTCTCTCTGTCTTTTACGAGGTCTACTCCAATGGAAAGCCCGATCCCTCGTACATCTCCAATAAATTCGAAACGATTCTGCATTTCCTTCAATCTTGCGAGAGCATAGGCTCCTATAGCTGTTGCATTTTCTCTTAACTTTTCATCTCTGATGACGTCGACAGTTGCACATGCTGCAGCACAACATACGGGATTTCCAGCTGCAGTGAAAAGGTGTGCAGGAGCTTCCCATTGTTCCATCAATTCTGCCTTTGCAACCACTGCCCCCAGAGGCATTCCCGAAGCAATAGCTTTACCCATAACAACAACATCAGGAACTACATCGAAGTTTTCTATACCAAACCATTTCCCGGTACGTCCGAAGCCTTGTTGCACTTCTTCCGAGACGAAAAGAATGTTGTAGGTATCACAGATTTGTCTTAGGGCTTTAACATAGCTTTTAGGAGGAACAATAAGACCGGCGTCCCCTTGTATAGGCTCGAAGAATATGGCTGCGACCTCTTCAGCTGGTACACATGTTTTAAAAAGTTCGTTTATTCTTTCTACGCAATACTTCGTTACATCATCTTCATCCATTCCACTGTACGGAGTACGATATACATCTGGATATGGGATGTGGTGAATTTCGGGAAGAAGTGGTCCGAGCCCTCGGTGCATGGGCAGACTGACGGCACTTAAAGAAAGAGCACCATATGTGCTTCCATGATAGGCGCGGTAGAAAGAGATGATTTTTTTCCTTTTTGTAGCTGTTCTGGCCATTTTTATTGTTCCGTCATTGGCGTCAGAACCACAAAGACCATAAAAGACCCTTTTCCTATATTCTCCAGGTGTTATGTCAAACAGCTTTTGCGAGAGTTGTATAAGTGGTTCATGATACATATAGACAGGGGTATAAAGTATAAGATTTTCAGTTTGTTTCTTTATGGCATCGACAATTCTAGGGTGGCAGTGTCCTGTGTTTACGGCTCCTGCGCTGGAAAGTAGGTCTATATAGTGATTCCCGTCAACATCTATAACAGTTGCACCTTTCCCCCGATCAACAACAAGGGGGTAGTATGGAACTTTTGCAGCAGGAGATGTCATTCCCTTATCAATATTCACGAGCTCTAAACATTTGGGTATATTCAAAGCCATAATATTCATCCCCTTATATATGTTTTAGAGAGCTTTACAGTCTATATTTCACTGTAAAGCTCTCTTGTTAAAATGGGGTTACGGATTTCTACTTACGAGAAACTCCTGATCCCTCATAAACACGATCCATTATTTCTTTACCTACAAGTTCTTCCATTTCAGGCCAAACTTTTTCTCTTATCGCAGTAGCACATGTATCTAATTCTTCCGGCGTTAACATAACGATTTCCCAGCCGTATTCGTTTTTTAGCTTTTGACGGTATTCTTCGTCTTCTTTAGCTACGTTTTCCCAACGAATAACAGACTCTTCATTGGCCGCTTGTTGTAAAATTTCCTGTTCTTCGGGAGTTAATTTATTCCATACATCCATATTGATGGCTACCCACCACGATTCAAAGTAATCGTTGTACTGAATCCATACTTTATTGACGTCTTTGAACTGCCAGGCCTGGAAGGGAGGTCCTCCCATCTGCCCATCTGCTATTCCTGTCTGAATAGCACTATAAGCTTCTGCATAGGGTATGGGGGTAGGAATATATCCTAAAGCTTCATATGTTGCCTCGCAGGGTTTTATTGGCATTACTCTGACTTTCATGCCTTTGCTTTCTGATGGATCTGCATAATTTGCAGGTTTTGTTTTCAGAGATACACCAGACATCCCTATAGGCATGACGGCTAGAGCTTTTATGTTATGTTCTGCCCAGAGGTCTTTAATAATGTCGAAAGCCCATCCATCTGGTCCATATACTTTCTTTGCTTCTTCAATGTCTTTGACGATGTATGGGAAGTAGTATGCAAGATTGAGTTTGGGATCGAAGTTAGCATTGGCTTGGGCCATGTTGAGTTCTATTGTTCCCCGCATGAGCATTTCAAAAGTTTCTGTCCAATCTCCGAGAACGCCGCCAGAAAAAACATCAATTTGAATCTGGCCATTTGTCCTTTCTGAAACCTTTCTTGCAAATTCTTTTGCGCGAATGTCAAAATCACTGTCTACTGGGTGAACCTGGGCCATGCGCCAACGATATTTAGGTTTGGCTGCTTCAGCTTGTTGCGTGTAAACTGTAAAGATAGTGGCAACGACAAATAGTAAAACGAAAAGAAGACACCAACGTTTCCTGTGGGCCATAATCGCACCTCCGTTTCATCTTGTGAAATTGCCTATTGGTTACGAGCCGCGTTAGAATCTTTTTATGCCCTATACAGAGAGCAACCACCTCCTTTATTTAATTCCCATAATTAATTTAGGCAGGAACATAGAGAGTTCGGGAAAATATGTTGTAAGGAGAACGATGGGTACAGATCCGAAGATCATGAAAATGAGAGCTGGCTTAATATATTCATCGATGTTGACTCCTCCTATACGACCGCCAAGATAAAGGATGGGAGCTGTTGGAGGCGTAACGTTCCCCAGCCCGAGGTTGGTTCCCAGTATTGCTGCAAAGTGTATAGGATGGACCCCGATTTTCAGCATGAGAGGCATGAGAAGGGGAGCGACGAGCATTGTTCCGCTCAAATCGTCCATAAGCATTCCTATGATGATGAGGAAAATATTGACCATGAACAAAATAACGTATTTATTATCAGAAACACCGAGAAGAAAGTCTGCAATGAGCATGGGGACACGTTGCATTGTATAGAGGCGTCCAAGTATGGTGACGAAGAAGAGCATAAGAATAATAACGCCGCTCGTAGTTGCAGAGGAATGGAGGGCATCACTTAAGATGTTTTTGTTAAGTTCCCTATGGATAAAGAACCCAACGATGATGGCATAAAGAACGGCAACTGCTGCAGATTCGGTAGGTGTTGTAATGCCGCCATATATACCTCCCAATATAATGAAAGGCATGAGTAAACTCCAGAATCCACGTTTCGTTGCTATGAAAATTTCCTGATTGCGTTCTTTTCGTGGAACCTTACCTTTAACTTGCAGATTGGGAAATTTCTTACACATGAAATAGTTGATAATACAGAAAAGGGTCATGGTGAGGATACCCGGAACCACTGTTGATAAGAAGCAAGCAGCTACTGATTGTTGAGTAACCCAGCCATAAAGAATCATGGGGACACTCGGTGGTATAAGTTGCCCAAGAACGGCAGAACAACTGACCATGGCTGTGCTGTATTGTCTTGGATAGCCTAATTCTTCTAATCGCGGAATCATTATTGTTCCAATACAGGCGACAGCGGAGGATGCTGTTCCGGAAATGGCTCCAAATATTGCACAAGCTACGATTGTAGCGGCTCCCATTCCACCTCTGATACGCCCAAGCATTGAATTGGCAAAGTTAGTTAACCTTTCGGCTATTCCAGCAGATCCCATGAGGGCTCCGGCCATTATGAAAAAGGGAATGGAGAGTAACGTTAGCGAATTAAGACCTCTGAATCCCACTGTCATTAAAAAGGAGAAATCGGGGAAAAAGACAAGCCCCATATAAAGAGCTGCAGCCATAAAACAGAAGGGAACAGGAATACCAATAATGATCGTTACTATAAGAATAAGCAGGTCTATTATGATGTGCATTAGTATGTTTCCTCCTTTTCACAGAAATTACTGTCAAGGTTGTTTTCCATAGCAATTTCTTTTTTAAAGGCCTGCCAGTCATAATTTTCGTTAGGGAGACATAGCGGGGGCTTTCCTAATGCACGGCGCGCGAAATCGATGGTTATGATTAAAAAATAAAAACTCATGAGCGATGCGCTGATCAAAAGACTTGCTTGTGCAAAAATCATGGGAATCATTAAGGCAGGAGAGCGTTCCCAGCTTTTAAAAGACCATGAAACATAGTTCCATGCCCAAGATGTCATGATAAATGCGAGAATAGTGACGAGAGTGGATGTAAAAGTTTTGGCCCAGGCAAAAGCGCGAGAATTTTTAATGAGAACGTGAAGCAAATCAGCTTGAATATGGCTTCTTTCTCTTGAACCATTAGCGGCCCCAGTCATATACATCCAGAAGCCGACCAAACAGGCAAGCTCTTCAATTCCCATAATTGGCAGTTTAAAAATATAACGCAATAGAACTTGTGTAATGACGAGGCCGACGAGAACAAGAGATGTTAAAACCATAATGTAACGTTGTATTTTCCCCAAAATAAACCAAATAAAATAAAATACCCCTCTCATTTCTTTCCCACGCCTCCTTTTAAAAAATAAGATTGTCTCCCATATAGCTCAGGTCGAGAGATAAGGACCGGGCGGCAGTACAAATTAAATGGGCAAATCGTTGTTCTTCTTCAGGGTTATTTACATATCGAGCACGTGGATATGCAATACTTATAGAGGCAATAACTTCTCCTCCTGCATTTATTATTGGAGCAGCAACACACGCTAAGCCCTCTTCATATTCGCAGTTGTCATAGGCGTAACCACGTTTCTTTGTTTCGTCGAGGTCTTTTTTAAATAATTTTTGAGAAGTGATTGTCGTGGGAGTAAAACGAACGAATTCAGCGTTTACAAGCAGTTTTTCTTGTTTTTCTTTAGACATAAAAGCCAGAATAGCTTTTCCTAGCCCCGTGCAATAGGCAGGTATTCTCTTGCTTGAACCATACCCTACTCTGATGGCATCGGGGCTTTCAATTTTATCTATGTATATTAAGTGCATTCCAGATAAAACAGCCAGGTTTATGGTTTCTTTTGTTTCGCAGGCTAAATGTTTCAAATATGGTTGTGCCATTCGTCGCACTCCTAACCGTTCGACTTCTCTGTTCCCCATTTCAAAAAGTTTTAATGTGTTAACATAGCCAGCATTACGAGATATTTTTTGTGTATAGCCAAGTTCAGTAAGAGTGTTTAGTAGTCTGGATATAGTGCTTTTATTGAAGTGAAGAGTGGAGTGAATCTGAGAGATGGTTAAAGAGCCCTTTTGATTTAGTAGCTCTAAAATCTGAAAAGCTTTGATGACAGAAAATACAGATTGATTTCTTTTTTCCTTTGTCAATGATTCACCCCCTTTGATATGCAAAAAAGAATTTTGCCATAGTAAACAAAATTCTGTATTGTAGAGATACTATATTATGCAGATAATTGTGTCAATATAAATATTTGTAAAATTCTGCATAATCTCGAGGGCCCATATGTTTTTTGAGTTCCTTTGGGGAGGAGTTCTATGATTCGTCTGTGGCTAGTTGTTGCTCTTTATTTAAGCATTTATGGAGGAATGACCTGGGTTACCCTTTCTTCACTCATTCGTGCTTTTCGTATTCGTGGTTTCGGTTTAATTTCAGCAAGCTTCTTATGGGGAGTGCTTATGGTTTTGTCTCCTTTATTTCTCAGAATATGGGAGGGAGAAGGATACAGTGAGATTCGTCATTGGCTTGCTCTCATTAGTTATGTGTGGATGGGATTTGTCTTTTTTGCCTTCTGTATTTTCCTCTTTTTTTCTGTGCTGCGATTTATTTTTTGGATATTAGGAATAAATCTTAGTGATTTTGCAGGTAGATTCATTTCTTGCATGGTGATATTGATAGCTTTTGTTTGCAGTCTTTTTGCGTATAGACAGGCCCTCACTATTCATCCTCTGCATATGGAAATGGAAACATGGAAATTGCCCTCTGAATGGCCGGTTCTTCGTATTGTCCACATTTCTGATATTCATCTTGGCCTTCTTGTTCGTGAAGAACAGTTGCTTAAAATTGTTGAAGTTATTGAGGAAGCCAATCCTGATCTTGTGGTTTGCACAGGCGATTTTGTAGACGGCATAATGAATGGACGAGAGAAAGAAGTTGAACTTTTTAGTCGTCTGACACCCCCTCTTGGGAAATATGCGGTAACAGGAAATCACGAAGTTTACGCTGGGCTTGACCAGGCAATATCTTTTATTGAGGCGTGTGGTTTTCGTATGCTTCGAAATCAAGCGGTAGATGTAGGGCCCGTCATTTTAGCAGGTATTGATGATCCTGACATAAAAATGGTTGAAGAGATTCTTCCTTTTTCTGAAAGGGATATTCTTTCTGCTCTTCCTTTCGATCGCTTTCGTCTGTTTTTAAAACATCGACCGGTTATTATGCAAGAAACGATGCATCTTTATGATATGCAGCTGTCTGGTCATGTGCATGGAGGGCAAATATGGCCTTTCACACTCATTACGAGAATAGTTTATCCTATGCATGCGGGATTTCATTCTTTGCCTGGAGGGGGCTCCCTTTGGGTTTCCAGTGGTTCAGGAACATGGGGACCTCCAATGCGTTTTTTGACATCGTCTGAAGTTGCCATTATTGATATTTTTCGAAAGAAAGACAAAAAATAATCAGAGGCCCTTGGGGGGTGGGCCTCTGCAAAAAAGGGAGATTTATTAACTTATAGGGCACACACAACAGGAGGATTAAAACTATTGTGTTACTGTGCGACTATATATTACACTGACAGCACCAAAGTACATCCGTTACTTTTACGGTAGTTTCTCTCAGCTAAACTACGTATTTATGGGTTTTGTTCGTGGTTTTCGCAGGTATAATATCCAAAGTTGCTACAAACTTGAAAGATAAGGACGTGACCAAATGAGTTCTTCAAAGAAACCTTCTAAAGTTCTTGGAATCCTTGGCGGGATGGGGCCAGCGGCAACAGCAGAATTCTTGAGGCTTCTTGCAGTTAAAGCACCAGCTGCATGCGACCAGGAACACCCTAAATTATATGTGCTTTCAAATCCTCAAATTCCTGATCGCAGTAGTGCCATTCTTGGGAAGGGGGAAGATCCTACTCCAGTATTGAAAGAAGGATTACGTACCTTAGCTGATTGGGGATCTGATATATTAGCTGTTCCATGTAATACGGCTCATTATTTTATTGACAGATTTCGTCAAGAGTTACCTGTTCCCTTAATACATATAATTGAGGCAACTGTTGGATTGGCAGCAGAAAAAAGTCCTGAAGGAGCCTGGCTTTTGGCAACTAGTGGAACAAAGCAGAGTGGGATGTACGAGCGATATGCTGAGAAAGTTGGTTATCCGTTTCTATTTCCAACAGATGAAGATCAGGCAAAAGTTCAGGAGAGTATTGTTTTGGTAAAGGCGAATCGTTTAAGAGAAGCCGGTACGTTATTGCAAGGAGTTGTAGAGAAGCTGTGGAAGGAGCGAGAGGTTCCTATTGTTGCAGCGTGTACTGAGTTGCCTTTGGCTTACGATGCTTCCGATTTACCAGAAGAAGGTATGGTTTCGAGTTTGGGAGCGCTTACTGAAGCGTGTTTGAGATGCCTTTATAAATAGAACTGATGCTATAATATGCTGAACAAGAAAATAAGGCAGAGTAGGGGCTTTGCGTGAAGTGCTTAAGGATGGGACGTTGCCTTGAGACGAAAAGTTCAAAAGAACTTGCGGTGAAGCTCCGCGTTCGCTGTCACGTCGATAGCAGAAAATAAAATCTCCTATGATGTGGCAGAACTGCCCATATCGTAGGAGGTTTTTTTATGCAAAAGAGTCGTTTTTCTGTGCAGGAAATTGTCTGTTTTTCCCTTCTTATCGCCTTGAATATTGTATTGACGCGAATGGCAAGCATACGAATTCCAATTGCTGGCATCGAAACAATTCGTATAGGTTTTGGCGCTGTACCTGTTATTTTGGCAGGTTACTATTTTGGTGCGAAATCGGGAGGGGTAGTAGGTGCCGTTGGAGATTTTGTCGGATTCTGGATCAATCCCATGGGAGCCTACATGCCTCATTTCACTCTGACAGCTGCTTTGACGGGGATTATTCCAGCTCTTATTTTAAAGATTTTTAAAAGTAGAGGGCAGTATCATTTCTGGCAATTGCTAATTGCTATAGGAATTGGACAGTTTATAACGTCTGTTCTTCTCGTTCCATATTTTTTACACATGCTTTACGGAATACCCTTTCTGACGACGATTCCAGCTCAAATACAGGCACAAGTAATTCAAGTACCTCTTTATGCCATGTTCGTTAGAGGGATCGCGAAACGTCTTACTCTTGCCTTCTAAAGCGTGTACAAACCAAAGTGGTCAGAAGATTAGATATTAAAAACTGACCACTTTTTTCTGCAATGATTTGACAAAACGGAGATCCACTTTATAATCCTCTTATTAATAAATTTAAACTCTTAAAATATATAAAAATAAATTCACATCTGAAAGAGAGGTCTTCCCAATGAGGCACAATGATATAGCGGGTTGCAATGTGTTCCTCCAAAGAAATGAAATACAGTTTCTCGAACGTTTATCCTTTTCAGGTATTACCCTTTCATCAGGTACCACTTCATCAAGTATTTCTTCATGCACGTGCACATCAACATCAACATCAACAATAACTAGATAGTTTCCCCCTTAATCAATTTATTTAGCATTTATCTTTTTCAACAGTTGCATTTATTGTAATTCAATTTAATAGAAGCTTTCGTATTTTGTGCAGAAGCTTGTTCCATAGAGCTTTATACTCCCTGTTTTTATGAGAGGGTGTGTATCGTTGTATATATTATTTTATGGAGGTGCTTTGTCTATGAAGCATTCAAGAGTCTTTCAGTTTATGGTGGTATGTTTTGCTTTTATCTTTTGTTTTATCTGTGTGCCAGAAGCCTTTGCAGAGAATGAATCGATTATCATTGGGTCAATTTGGAGCCAGGTTGGTGTAGCGGCGCCATTAGGTCAGGCGGGTCTTCGTGGAAGCCAACTTGCTGTAAAGTTGGCAAATGAACGTGGTGGCGTAGTCGGGCATAGTGTAGATCTGAAGAATATCGATGGGCAGAGTGACCCTACTGTCATATCAAATGCTTCCATAAGATTGGTTGAAGAAGTTGGGGTAATTGCTGCCTGCGGATTGACTGACGATTCGCTTGTTTCTGCAGCTGGTCCCATTTTTCAAGAGGGTAAAACTGTTTTTCTTGATGGAACGGCGACCACACCCACCATACCTCGAATCGGAGATTTTATTTTTATGACTCCTTTTGGAGATAATTATCAAGGACAGGCTGTTGCTAAATATTGTGTCGATACTCTGGGATGGAAAAAAGTGGCTGTTATCTGGGACAATGCCAGTGCCTACAGCACAGATTTGTCCAATTTTTTTATGGAATCTTTTAAAGCATACGTAGGTGATGAAAAGGCTATAGCCCATCAGGAAATTTACCAGACAGGCGACGTAAATTTTATGGCTCAACTTACCCGTTTAAAGATGAAAGTACAAAAAGAAAAAATTGATGGGATTGTCATTACTCCTCCTTTTCCCCAGGATGGTCCTATCATTGCGAAACAGGCTGATAAGTTAGGAATCAAACTTCCTATCGTTCTTACCGATGGCGCAGATGACCAGTCTGTTATTGAAGTCGGTGGTCCTTCTATAGAAGGCGCCCTTGTTTCTACTCACTTTGCGGCTGAGTATCCCCTTACAGAGAATGCCAAGAAGTTTGTTGAAGCCTATAGAGCTGAATATGACAGTGAACCAGGCGCATTCGAGTGTCTCGGATTCGATGCTGTTCAGATGATGATTGAATCTATTGAAGTAATAGGAAAAGAAAAATGGGATGCTATGTCTCTTGAAGAGCAGCGTGTTGCTTTGAGAGATACCATTCAAAACCATAAGTTTACAACAACCACAATGCCTATTTCCTATCCAGATCCTTCCATGGTGGAGTATCCGCGCGTGCCACTAAAACCTGTTGTCTTTAAAGAGTTTAAGAACGGCCAGCGGGTTTATAAGGGCATACTCTATCCAGAGGAACTGTAAGTTATAAGGGTCCGTAGTGCAGAGGGCGCTTTGTGCGTTCTCTGCACATATTACTACGTTTGGAGCTGATACTATGCTGAAAGTTGATAATTTGACAAAAAGCTTTGGCGGACTCTGTGCTGTTAATAATCTAAGCTTTTCGCTGAATAAAAAAGAGCTTCTGGGCCTCATTGGTCCTAATGGGGCAGGAAAGACGACAGTTTTTAATTTGCTAACTGGTGTTATCAAAGCAACATCAGGGAGTGTTACCTTAGAAGGGAAAAATTTGACGAACAAAGCTCCCCATGTGATTACATCACATGGAATTGTTCGTACCTTTCAAAATTTGAGGCTAATGAAGGGACTTTCTCTTTTAGAAAATATGAAAATAGCCTTTCACGTTTCTCTTGATTATGGTTATAAAGATGCTTTTTTCTTTTCCTCTCGTTATAAGAAAGAGGAGAAAGAAATAGAAGAATCCATATTTCAGACTCTGGCTATGCTTCATATGGAAGACCATGCCTCTATTTCAGTTGATGATTTACCTTATGGCGTTCAAAAAAAGGCCGAGTTGGCCAGGGCTCTTCTCTTTAAACCACAAGTTCTTTTGTTGGACGAACCGGCCGCAGGCTTAAATCCTACGGAAACAGACGAGATTATAGAGATCATACAGTCAATTCACGAGCATTCTCAAATGGGAATCATTATTGTAGAGCACAATATGAAAGTTGTTATGGGAATGAGTGAACGTATTCTTGTCATGAATCAGGGAGCTCTTATTGCAGAGGGAATTCCGTCGGAAATACAAAACAACGAAGAAGTAATTACAGCATACCTCGGACAGAAAGCATGGAAAAAACAGGCTGTTCAGGCTGAAAAGGGGGAAGAGGTATGTTAAAGATCAAAAATGTCGTTGCGGGATATGGGAAAGCGGAAGTGCTTCATGGTATAGAGTTGTATGTTGATGCTGGAGAAGTTGTGGCTCTCGTTGGTCCCAACGGAGCAGGAAAGACGACGACGATTCGTTGTGTTACAGGACAGCTTCCAATAAAGCAAGGCTTGGTAACGTATAAGGAAAAAGATATTTCTCAAATACCGGCGTATCAGATTGTAAATTTGGGGATTTGTTGTTCGCCTGAAGGACGAAACGTTTTTGGAAACCTCTCCGTCTATGAAAATCTAAAAATGGGCGGGTATCTCATACATGGAAAGCAACTCTATAAAGAGCAACTAGAGTGGGTATACAGTCTTTTCCCCAAGCTTTGGGAGAGGCGTGACCAGTTGGCGGAATCTCTTAGTGGAGGAGAACAGCAGATGCTGGCTATCGGTCGGGCTATTATGTCAAAACCAAGTCTGCTGCTTCTTGATGAACCCTCATTAGGACTTGCCCCTGTTGTAGTTGATCAGATTTACGAAAAGATAGAGGAAATAAGTCATGAGGGTGCTTCTATTCTGCTTGTTGAGCAAAATGTTCGTCTTGCCCTTGAAATATCTTCTCGTGCCTATGTGATGGAGAGTGGACAGATACGTCTCTGCGGAAAAAGTTCTGAGCTCGAAAAAGATTCGTATATTGAACAGACCTATTTGGGGGTGAAATAGCCAATGAATGTTCTTTACTTTCTTCAACAGCTAATCAATGGTCTTTCATACGGCAGTATCTTGGCGCTTCTTGCCATTGGCTACACCATGATCTACGGTATTTTAGGGCTCATTAACTTCGCCCACGGAGAAATCTTTATGATTGGTGCTTTTTGTTCATATCTCTTGGTGAGCTTTTCGGGAGCCAGTTTCTGGACAGGGCTTCTTGGGGCTGTTGGTGGATCCGTTCTTATAGGTCTTCTCATTGAAAAGTTGGTTTATGATCCGTGCCTTAAAAAGAACCCTGAAGTTTTAACCGTTTTTATCGCTTCCTTTGGAGCCTCATTAGGGTTACGGAATCTTTTTGTCATGATTTTTGGGGATGGACGGAGGGCTTTCCCGACGCCAGAATATCTTGAAGGAATAATTATTACAGAAAGTGGACTCTTTTTAAATGTTAAGGATCTTCTTATCTTGGCAGTAACGCTTATATTGCTGGTTGTCGTTACCCTCTTTATAAAATACTCCCGAATCGGAACCGCTATGCGTGCTGTTGCCTACGATCCTACTGCTGCTCAGCTCGTTGGCGTCAATAGCAAAACTGTAGTATTACTGGCTTTCATTATAGGTTCTGCCCTGGCTGGTATTTCTGCCGTTTCATATGGTATCAGTTTTGGTATCGTTAATCCGAGCATGGGCTATCTTATCGGCCTAAATGGTTTTATAGCGGCAGTTTTAGGAGGAATCGGAAACGTTCCTGGGGCAGCTATCAGCGGATATATCATTGGTTTGGGAGAGATATTGTTTGTTGCCTTTCTTCCTCCTGCCTGGTCGGCTGTTCGTCCTCTTTTTGTGTGGGCATTGCTTTTTATCATCCTTTTTATAAAACCGTCTGGTCTCTTCCGACCAAACGTGAAAATCCAATAGGAGGCAGACGAGATGAATAAGAAAACATATACTCTTATTGGCTCTCTATTGTGTTTGGCTATTTTGCTTTTTCTGGCTAATACTTTTTTACGAGGGTACTATTTGCGTCTTGTTATCCTTTTTGCTATTACATCAATTGTAGCTTTAGGTGTTAACGTGACAAATGGATATACAAATATCTTTTCTCTAGGTTTTGGCGGAACCATGATGGTTGCTGGTTATGCTACGGCATTGATGACTCTTCCTCCAGCCTATAAAAAGGCAGTGCTTCATTTGCCTCTATGGCTTGAGCAACTTCAGGTCGCCTTCCCTTTGGCCTTAGTTATTGCCGGGTTATTGGCTGTTGTTGCAAGTATCATTTTGCTTCTTCCAGCTTTTAGGCTTGAAGGGCAGTACTTTATATTGGCATCTATGGGAATTAATATAGTGATGGGAAACCTGGCGGAGAACCTTAGGGGAATTACCCATGGAGACATGGGGCTTCGCAATATTCCTGCCTATACGAACATATGGTGGGCGTATGGAATTCTACTGCTCGTCATTTATGCTATTCATAGGCTTGTCCATTCTCGATTCGGCCGAGGACTTATAGCGATTTCTAAAGATCAGCAATTAGCAAGTGTTATGGGAGTTCCAGTTGTTAAATACAAAATCATTTCATTTGCGATAGGAAGCTTTATCACAGGTGTAGGAGCTTCTTTATGGGTTCACTTAGTGTTGACCATGAATCCCAAAGCTTTTAGCCTTGTTTATGTTTTCCAGGTTGTAGCAATGCTTGCTATTGGTGGAATCGGTACTCTTTCAGGTCCACTTATTGGCGCAGCCATACTCACCATTGGAACGGAACTTCTAGCCCCTGTGCAGGAAGGTTTCACTTTTTTAGGGTGTACCGTTCCGCCTATTTTCGGCTTCGTGAATGTATTTATGGCTCTTTTGCTTATTGTTATTATGATATTTAAACCTCGTGGTCTTATGAATGGAAGAGAAATTGGCAGCTTTATATGTTTTTCCAAAAAGGAGGGTAACAGTAATGGTAATTCGAATATCAAGGGATAAAGTTGTTTATGCCATGTCGAATGCTAACGAAGCTGTGGCGTCTGTTAAGGCAGGAAGTCAGGTTGTTTTTGAAACAGAAGATTGTTTCAGCCATAAGATTACCCGACCAGATCAAAAGCTTTCAAGTGATTTTGATTATTCTATTGTCAATCCGGCGACAGGCCCTCTTTGGATTGAAGATGCAGAGCCTGGCGATGTTTTAAAAATTCATATTGATAAAATAACTCTTGATAAACAGGGAGTTGTAGAAGTGTTTCCGGGCTGGGGACCTTTAGGTGGCGATGTAGTTGAGAGTCATACAGAAATTGTTCCGGTCTCTGACAGGAAAGGATTTTTTTGCGGCATGGAATTGCCTCTTCGCCCAATGATTGGAGTTATTGGTGTTGCTCCTGAAAAAGAGGAAATTGCCTGTGGAATTCCTGGTGTGCATGGCGGTAATCTTGATACTATTCAAATGACGGAAGGCGCAACTCTGCGCTTGCCTGTCTTTGTTCCAGGGGCTAAATTGGCCTTGGGAGACCTTCATGCCATTATGGCAGATGGAGAAGTCTGTGGCACAGGAGTGGAAATACGAGGAGAAGTGACTTTGAGCATTGATCTGGAAAAAAGAGTTAACCAGGCAACCCCTGTATTAGAAAATGAAGAGGCTTTCTTTATCTTGGCAAGTGGGGAAACTCTGGAAGTAGCTATTCAGAGGGCTCTCAAAGAAGCAGTTCCCTTTATAATGAAGCTTAAAAATTTATCGTGGGCGCAAGCATATATGTATGCCAGTGTAGCCTGTGATCTTTCTATCAGTCAGGTAGTCAATCCTCTCAAAACAGTAAAAGTAAAAATTTGTAAATAAAAAGGCTAATTAGGTCTCACATCGGCTGTTATGTTTTTGTATGCAAATATGGCTGATGTGAGACTTTTTCAGCATATCCATTGCATTGAGAAAAAAACGTATAGAGAATAATGTTTAAAAAAGCAAAAAATGCACATTTTTTACAAAATATTCATAAATATAATATTCTTGACAGCCTATCCCCCTTTACTTATACTGTTCCCGTCACTGAATGTAGAGCTTAGAAAAATGAGTTTTACACAGTCTATTTTTAATACGGGCGATCGATGAGGTTTGTTTTCCATGTAAAGAGGTTTTTGTTGAGAGAGTTCTATGTGTTAAGAGAGAAGTGCCTCTTCAGAAAGTAGTGCCTCTTAAGCAAGTGTTCCCCAGGCTGTGTTCCCAATTAAAGTCGCTTTTGATCGATATTCCCTAAACTGTGAAGGTTTTGCGCCATGTAAAACCGCAGGTTGTCTATGTTCATGCCTTCGTACTTTAAACGAAGAGAGGATAGTGAGGGGGGTGATTGTCGCCTGATATGTGAATAAAATATCTTGTCATTGCTATTTTGTAACAGATCACACGTAGTATGCGTAATTTTTGATTCATATTTCTTTTCAAACATTATCCTATGGGGGTGTTAGTATGCCGGAAGCAGTACTCCGCGCAGCGAATGACTGGGTCGTATGGGCCATAGCCATCGCAATCGTAGTTATAGTTCTTATTCAGTCTCTTCTGTACATACGCCTTTCTTTTAGTACAGCCGAGAGAATCGGTTTTCCAAAAGAAAAATGTGTTCAGGGCCTTCGTGCTGGTGCCATTTCAGCTATTGGTCCTTCTATTGCCGTTTTTATCGTTATGGTTGGTATGATGTCCGTTGTTGGTGGACCTATCACATGGCTTCGTCTTTCCATTATCGGTGCTGCTCCCACAGAGCTCACCGCTGCAACAGTTGGAGCTGAGGCTCTCGGTGTTAAATTCGGTTCTGCAGATTATGATATTCAGGCCCTGGCTACCTCTTGGTGGACCATGACCATTAATGGAACAGGCTGGCTTCTTGTTACAGCCCTGTTTACACATAAGCTCGAAGGCCTTCGAGAAAAAATCGGCGGTGGAGATGCCAAATGGCTTGCCATCGTTTCTGGTGGAGCCATGCTCGGTTGCTTCGGATTCCTCAATTCCAGAAATATCATGGCTGGATTCAAGGGCCTCCAGGCTGGTACTGTTGGTGGCGGCGGCCCTCTTTATGCAGCCATCGGCGGTCTTCTCGGTATGGTCTTAATGCTTTGCCTTGCCAAGAAGCTGACCTGGCTCAGAGAGTATACTCTCGGAATAGCCATGCTTATCGGAATGGCTGTAGCCGTCATTCTTGTTTAGTTGAAGGAGGGATCTCATTATGGTATCTCACGACGAATTTGAAAATATATGGAAAAAACCAGCAGTTAAAATTGGTTTTATCACTGTTATTATCCCGACATTAATGTGCTTCTTGCCAAATATCTATCTCTATTTACGTTACGGAGCATTTCCACCCGTTTCTGTGGCATTGAAGTCATGGGGCATGATTGCAGCTATCTTCGGCGCTTTTTATGTTGTTGAACCTGTTTCATACTATCCTATTCTCGGTCTGACAGGAACATATATTTCCTTCTTGAGCGGAAATATCGGTAACCTTCGTGTTCCTTGTTCCGCAGTAGCTCAGGAAGTTGTTGGCGTAGAAGCCGGTTCGCCTGAGGCTGAAATAGTTTCTACATTGGGGCTTACCGGTTCTGTTGTTACCAACCTTTTCTTCACAACGTTGGCAGCTATTGCTGGTACAGCTCTTTTGGCTGTCTTCCCCGAACCTATCGCTATCGCCTTTAAACAGTACACTGTAGCCGCTATCTTCGGTGCTGTTT
Organism: Aminobacterium sp. MB27-C1; assembly: GCF_030908405.1. Taxonomy (NCBI): domain Bacteria; kingdom Thermotogati; phylum Synergistota; class Synergistia; order Synergistales; family Aminobacteriaceae; genus Aminobacterium; species Aminobacterium sp. MB27-C1. Next base: position 210,308 of record NZ_CP133089.1, read on the forward strand.
TTGGACAGTTCACCCTGAAATATCCCAAATTGGCAGTTGCTGGAATTGCTATTCCTCTGCTTATTTATATAGTAGCGCCTAAAATTGGTCTCGGTTTTTTGACTCAGACTTGGATTGTTATCGTTGCTTCCGTTTTTGGAACGATAGCAGTAGGCCGTCTTCTCTACAAGAAGGGCCTGCTTTAGGAATTTAAACATCAACCGCAGCGCCGCATCCTTGAAGGATGCAGCGCTGCGATTCTTTCGTTGCCTTTTGTTTGTTACGGTACGTATCATGAGTGTGTGATGCGTCACAATTTACCAACGTATAAAGGGGGTTTTCCCTTATGGAAACCATGAAAGAACAAGCACTCGCGTTGCAGGAACAGATCGTAGCCTGGAGACGGGATCTGCACCAGATGCCAGAGACACAGATGGATACAGTGCAGACCGAGGCCTATATTTGTGCCCGTCTTGACGAAATGGGTATTCCCTATCGCAAGGGTGTAGCCGGTCACGGCGTTGTCGCCGTACTTGAAGGAGCGAAACCTGGCAAGGTTTTCGCCGTCAGAGCCGATTGCGACGGTCTCCCCATTAAAGAAGAGACAGATCTTCCCTTTGCCTCCAAGAATGGTTGCATGCACGCCTGTGGACATGATGTCCACACAGCCATGGCCCTTGGCACAGCCAAGATCCTGGCTGACAATAAAGACAAGCTTGAAGGAACAGTCAAGTTCATCTTCCAGCCTGGCGAAGAGGGATGCAAGGAAGGATACGGCGGAGCCAAACGTATGCTCGACGACGGTGCTCTCGACAATCCACGTCCCGACGTTATCGTCGGCCTTCACACTGGAGCCATCTGGAAAGAAGACTTCAAACCTGGAGATATCGGCTATCATTACAGCGGCATCATGGCCTGCATGGATCGCTTTGACCTCCTCGTGAAGGGGAAGGGCAGCCACGGTGCCTATCCTCACGGATCCATAGATCCTGTCAGCATTGCCTGCCAGATTATCAGCGAACTTCAGACCATTGTCAGCCGTGAGATGAATCCTGTAGAGCCCGCAGTTATCTCCATCGGTGAGATTCATGCAGGAACAGCCTTCAACGTCATCCCCGGCGAGTGCCGTATCAGCGGAACGGTTCGCGCTCTCACCAACGATACCCGTAAATTCCTGGCAACACGTATCGAAGAGATCGCCCGTACAGTCGCTCAGGGCATGCGTGGAGACATCGAGTTCCACTATGGCTGGGAAGGACCAGCTCCAGTCGTCAACAATGCCGAGGTCACAGAGGAGCTTCGCAAGGTGGCCGTAGCCATTCTTGGCGAAGAGCATGTGAAGGAAATCAAGAATCCCTCCATGGGCGGAGAAGATATCGCCTTCTTCCTTGAAGAGGTTCCCGGAACCTTCTTCTTCCACCCCAGCTGCAACGAGGAGAAGGGACAGACCTATCCTCACCACAACTCTCGTTTCGCCGTTGACGAAGACGTATTGTGGATTGGTTCGGCTGTAATGTCCACCATGGCTATGGAGTGGCTGAAGAACCATAAATAAAAAGTGATTACAGGCAGGCTTTACACAGCCTGCCTCTTTTTTATCCGAACTATACTGTATTCTACATTGAAAACTTTGGGAAAGGAGAATACTGTATCATGACAAACATCCAAGACGAAGCGAAAGCGATTTTGTCTGAGATCATAGAGTGGAGGCGCCATATTCATGCCAATCCGGAACTTGGTCTCGAGACCCCCGAGACGGAGGCTTACATTGTACAGGCTCTTGAGGGGATGGGATTTCCTTCCACGTCTATTCGGAAGGGAATCGGAGGGCATGGAGTAGCCGCCCTTCTCGAGGGAGACGAGCCTGGTCCTGTTCTGGCTATTCGAGCCGATTGTGACGCTCTGCCCATCAAGGAAGAGACGGGACTTCCCTTTGCAGCCACCAACGGTTGCATGCACGCCTGTGCTCACGATGTCCATACGGCCATGGCATTGGGGGCGGCACAGCTGCTTATGAAACACCGTCACGAACTGAAGGGAAGCGTGAAGTTCATCTTCCAGCCGGCGGAGGAAAATGTTGTGGGAGCGAAGGCCATGATCGATGATGGCGTGCTTGAGAATCCTAAAGTGGATGCCCTGATCGGTCTTCATTCGGGACTCCTCTGGAAGGGATATGCGGCAGGGGAGATCGGGTATTCACACGGTGGCATGATGGCTTCTGCCGACCGCTTCCTTATTACCCTGAAAGGGAAGGGTGGGCACGGTGCCACACCTCATCTTACAGCAGACCCCATCGTTATGGCTGGGCATCTTATCTGCCGTCTTCAGACGATTCTGAGCCGCGAGGTCAACCCTGTAGACCCAGGTGTTCTTACCATAGGGCGTGTAACTGGCGGATCCGCCTATAACATTATTCCTGGCGAATGCGTTCTTGAGGGAACAGTTCGAGTTCTTGACGTGGAGACGCGGAAGATGATGGAGGAACGTATCCGTGAGCTGGCAGAATCTACGGCCGCCAGCATGCGGGGCGAAGCTGTAGTGGAATATATTCCTGGACCGCCACCTGTCATTAACGACAGTGCCATGACCGATAAACTTCTTGCCACAGTGGCAGAAGTGCTCGGCGAGGAAAAAGCCAAGGAGATTCCCGAACCATCAATGGGAGCCGAGGATGTTGCTTATTTCCTCGAACGTGTTCCTGGAACCTTCTTCTTCCATGCCGGAAGCAATCCTGAAAAGGGACAGACCTATCCTCACCACAATTCGAAGTTTGATATCGATGAAGATACGTTGTGGATAGGGTCAGCTCTTTTTGCACATTTCGCTTTGAACTGGCAGAAATAAGTATTTAAACTAATAAGGCTAGGTATTATAAATAAAAACAAGCAGGAATTCTTTATTTGATTCCTGCTTGTTTTGTATTTCCTATTTTTTCGGAAGAGTGATTTCAAAGATGGTTTGACCGCCATTCGGAGAAATTAAAACGATGTCTCCATCGTGTGCTGTAAAAATTCGTTTCGCTATAGCTAACCCTAATCCATAGCCGCCAGCACCCCATTGTCCCCGAGCTCGATGGCTGTCTCCTCGTCGAAAACGATCGAAAATAGAAGCAGCAGCTTCTTCTGAAATTCCGATGCCATTATCTTCAACTCGAAGAACCCACAGCGCATCTTTTTCTGAAAGGTCGATTCTGATATGACCTCCATGCCCATCTCCATATTTTTCTCGCACATATTTTATTGCGTTATCGAGAATATTTCGTATTGCTCTTGATAAATCTCCGCTTTGCCCCACCATGAGCGCTTTTTCAGGAATCTCTTTTTCTATGAGTATCGATCTCCCTAATGGATGATGTGCATATTCCTCAAGAAGTGTATTTATGATAAGAGATAAATCTAGTTCTTCCTTTTTTTCCTGAGGAAGTTGGCTTTCTAGGCGGGAAAGTAAAAGAAGATCATCAACTAATTGTGTCATTCTTTCCTGTTGCTGAATGATGGATTGCAGATGATTTTGAACCTCTTCGTTTTCTTGAAATTCTTCCTGTAAATATTCAGCTGTAAGACGAATGGTCGTTAAAGGTGTTTGAAATTCATGCCCAGCATCTGCAATAAAATCTCGTCGTGCCTCTTCTAGCCGAACTTCTTCTGTTAAGTCTGTAATGACAAGCAACGGTCCGCTTACTGTTTGGCGTGCATAGAGATTCAGGTGGCGACCTCCTGAGCCAAGCTCGGGCATTTCCACCGTTATTGCATGTTCAATCCCTTCCTTGGATTCCTGAATAAGGGGGTAGATATCACCACAAGTAAGGAAACGTTCTATCGGCTGACCTTCTTCCATCGTTGTTTTGATACCAAGTAAGTTGTGGGCTTCATTATTTGCATACCGTAAACGATTGTCATTATCGAGCAAAATAACACCTACAGGTAGAGAGGAAACAATGCGGGAAAGAGTTGTTCTCTCTATGTTGAGCTCTTCCAGCGCACCTTTCAGACGAGATGACATCGTTTGAAGAGATTCAGAGAGACGTTGAAGCTCAGTATCTGCCATAAGAGGGAAACTTGCTTCTTTCCCTTCGGTAATTGAATGAGCAGCAGAGACAATGCGTTCAAGAGGAGCAAAAAAACGTCGTATAATCCATAGCTCAAGCCCAAAGATAAGAAAGGCCGCGATAATAATGTACGATAGAAAACGAAGACGTACATTCAAGAGAGCTTCTTTCAGGGAATTCAGGGGACGTGCAATACGAATAAAAAGAGGTCCCTCGTCTCCCTCTATTTTGCGCACTACATACACGAGATGAGTTCCCAACGTTTGACTGTACCGAGATATTGTTCCGACGCCCTCTTGGTCAGCTTGTCGAACTTCCGGACGATTTTTATGGTTGTCGAGGGTCTCTGTGTCCGTAGCGCTATCGAGTATTACACGTCCGTTAGTGTTAATAATTGTAACTCGGCTTCCAAGTGTTTCTTGCCATTGTTTAAAATCTCTTTGGAAAACGTTGTATCCATCACTGCGTATTATGTGAGCGACAACGGCAGTCTCTTTCGTAAGTTGATCAGTGGCGTCATCTATGAGCTGTTGTTTCATTATGCCTGATACCAAAAACCAACTGATAGCAAAGGCTGCGATGGTAACGATGGCGAGTACTGCTGTAATTTTTCCCTTTAAGGTGTTCATGCCCTAATCCTCCCAAACGATTCGATATCCTCGGCTGCGCAATGTTTGTATTTCGAGAACAGGACGTTTCTCATCGTCTATTTTTCTTCGAAGCCTAGAAATATGCACGTCTAGTGTGCGCGTGTCACCGCCATAAAGATTCCATATTTTCCCTAAGAGCTCATCTCGACTGACAGTTTTTCCGAAACGTCGAGTGAGCAGTTCAAGAATACGAAATTCTGTAGGGCTTAAATCCAGAGTTTTTTCCCGTAAAGTAACTGACTGACTCTCTAAATCCAAGGCTAACTCTCTATTTGTAATCTGCCGCATTTCTTGACTTGTCTGGTTTCTGCGCAGAAGTACTCCGACCCGTGCAACAAGTTCTGCCAGAGAGAAGGGCTTTTTCATATAATCATCAGCGCCAAGTTCCAGACCTTCAACAACATCCATTTCTCCTCGCCTGGCAGTGAGCATAATTATGGGAATAGTAGCAGTTTCTTTGCTGCTCTTAAGTCGTCGACAGACTTCCCACCCATCCATGCGAGGAAGCATAAGATCAAGAATAATAAGGTCAGGGCGAGAGGCAAAAGCCAAATCTAAGGCTGTATCACCATCAGAGGCGACCAGTGTTTCATATCCGCGTCGTTTGAGAGCTTGAGAAACTATATCTTGAATGCCTTTCTCATCGTCAACGATTAAAATTCTGCTATCATTCACGGTCTATGCTCCTTTGGACGTCTATATGCAGATGCTTTTACAGTCTTTCCTGTAATGATATAGACGACTCTTTCTGCCACGTTTGTAATATGGTCGCCGGCACGTTCCAAAGTTCTTGCTACATTGAGAAGTAGTGTAGCTTGTTCTATTCTTTGAGGTCGTTCCATCATGAGAAGCAGGAGTTCCCGCATGATCTGCTTTTCAAGATCGTCAATAATATCGTCAAGAGGAAAGACCCGATAAGCCATAGCGTCATTTTTGTTTTCTAAAGCTTCAAGACTTTTTTCGAGCATATCAGAAAGAATATCAACCATACGAGGAATATCGATAAGAGGCTTCATAAGCTCTTTATCTGCAACTTCGATGGCTGCTTTGGCAATATTACTTGCATAATCTCCTAATCGTTCGAGATCAACGGCCATGTGCATCAAAGAAGAGACCGTGCGCAGATCTTCTCCGAGAGGCTGAAAACGCGCTGTAAATTGCATACAGGCCATGTCTATATCGGCGGCGAGGTCATCTATGGCGTCATCTCTTTTTATAATTTCTCGTGCCACATCAGCATTTTGGTTTTTTAGAGCCCAGACTGCTCTGGCAAGAGATTCTTCTGACATTTTCCCTAACCGTGTCAACATCCTAATAAGTTCTGTCAATTCAGTTTCAAGTTGTCTTCTGGTATTAATCTGGTTCATCCTTAGTCACTTCCTTCCCTCAAGGGGCTTTCTCGTTTAACCAAATCGTCCAGTAATGTAATCTTCTGTGCGCTTGTCATCTGGAGATGTAAAAAGTTTTGGAGTTTTTCCATATTCAATAAGATCACCCATAAGGAAAAATGCCGTGTAATCTGAGATACGAGCTGCTTGCTGCATATTATGGGTAACAATAATAACAGTGTATCTTTCTTTAAGGGTTCTCACAAGTTCTTCAATCCTGGCTGTAGCCATTGGGTCAAGAGCACTCGTCGGTTCGTCCATAAGCAGAACCTCTGGCTCTGTAGCAATGGCTCTCGCAATACAAAGACGCTGTTGTTGTCCTCCTGAGAGACCCAGCGCTGAAGATTTTAACTTATCTTTTACTTCACTCCAGAGAGCTGCTCCTAAAAGGCTTTTTTCTACAATATCATCAAGCTTTTCTCGTGATTTTATTCCATTGAGGCGAGGTCCATATGCAACATTATCGTATATTGACATAGGAAAAGGGTTAGGTTTTTGAAAGACCATGCCGACTTGGCGGCGTAGTGTAATAACGTCAGTGGATAGGGCATAAATGTCTTTCCCTTCAAGAAAAATTTTTCCTTCGATTTTTGCTCCTGGTATAAAGTCGTTCATTCTGTTAAGGCAACGTATGAAACTGCTCTTTCCACATCCGGAAGGGCCAATAAGAGCTGTTACTGTTTTGCTGAAAATGTCGATGTTGATGTCGTGTAAAACTTGGTTATTGCCATAATATAAGTTAAGATTTGAAACGACAAGTTGTGGTTTTGTCATCTATACCTACTCCTTGCTTGCAATTTAGCGTCCGCTTTGTCTTAAACGGGCGCGCATTATAACTCCAATGGCACTTATTCCAAGAACAAAAGCCAGAAGTACGAGTACTGTTCCATATTGTATAGGCCGTGTGAGTGTAATGTTCGTACCTTCTGTAGCGAGTACCATAATATGATAGGGCAAGGCCATAACTTCATCGAAAAGGCTTGTCGCAACACTTGGAGTGAAATAGGCTGCTCCGGTAAAAATGATAGGAGCCGTCTCTCCAGCTACCCGTCCGATGCTTAAAATCCCTCCTGTAATGATGGTGGAAGAAGCAGAAGGAAGAACAACTTTCCAGATAGTTTGCCATTTGGATGCTCCAAGAGCATAGGAGGCGTCTCTATAATCTTGAGGCACAGCGAGAAAAGCCTGCTCCGAAGCGGTTACTATAAGGGGCAAAGCCAGACAGCCTAATGTGAGGCCAGCTGAGAGCAGAGAAGAACCAAATCGTAGCAATATAACGAAAAGGGATAGACCGAAAAGGCCAAAAACGACAGAAGGCACGCCGGCAAGAGATCGTATTGCCAGGCGTAGAAGCGAAGTAAAACGTCCTCTCTTCGAATATTCCGCTAAATATAGACCTGTAGCAATTCCAACAGGAAGAGCAAAGAACATAGAGACAAGAACAAGTTGCAATGTGCCTATAAGAGGGGTGCTGATTCCTCCACGAGTCATATTATCCCTGGGAGATTCTGTTAAGAAACTCCACGAAAGAACCTGATATCCGTTAACGAATATATATGTAATAATCGCCAGGAGCAAAAAAACAATAAGCCCTGTTGCGCTCCATAGCAGGATCGTCATAAGTTGGTCTAAAGCCTTGCGTTTGGTCATGATGATTTCACCTTCCTTTTACTTTCAATCCAGCTTGAAAGAAGGTTTATTCCGAGTGTAATGAGTAAAAGTATCAGTCCTGCGAAGAAAAGCGCATGATAATGAGTGGATCCTACCGGGGTTTCTCCCATTTCGGCTGCAATAGTAGAGGTCAAGGGACGAACGGGGTCAAAAAGAGAGATAGGGATAAGTGCTGCTCCTCCCGCAGCCATGAGGACGACCATCGTTTCTCCCATTCCGCGCATAATTCCGAGTAAGCAGGCAGAAAGAATGCCTGGAAGAGCTGCGGGAAAGACGACTTTGCTGATTGTTTCCCAGCGAGTAGCTCCCAGAGCGAATGACGCGTTACGTATCTCTCGTGGTACTGCTGAAAGAGCTTCTTCTGCAAGGGATCCGACGATAGGAATGATTAAAAAACCCAATAGTATTGATGCGTTTAAGAGATTGAGACCTGAGAGAATAGCAAAACGGCTTTGAAGCCAAGGGGCAATAACGACCATGCCAAGAAATCCAAGAATAATCGAAGGGAGGAAGCCCAGAAGTTCCAGAATCGGTTTTAATATATTTTTCATTTTTTGAGAAGCTATTTCTGAAATAAAAATAGCAATGAACAAACTTATTGGAAGGGCTATGAGTGATGAAAGAAGAGTTACTGCTACGGAGCCGGCAATAAGGGGCAACATCCCCAGTGCTGGTGGCGTTTCTGTAGGATACCAGTCTGTTCCAGCCACTATTGATGATAATGTTGTTTCTTTCAACACGGGAAGTCCTTCCTTTATAAGAAAAAGAAGGATAAACAGCATAACAAAGATGCCGACAGATGAAATTGACATAATAATGATAGCTGGTGTTCGTTCTTTTTTCATAGGCATCACAAATCCTTTTTTGAGAATATATTCTCTTGAGAATCAGGCAAGAATTCGCCTGCCGGGAACAGGCGAATTCTTGTTGTGCTTATTTATGATTAACGAAGAGGCACAAAACCTGCTTCTCCGACTATTTTTTGTCCGTCATCGCTAAGAACGAAATTGATAAAGTTTAGGGGCTCCCCTGTCGGCCACCCTCTGGTGAACATGTACAGATAGCGAGATACAGGATATGTTCCATTTAGTGCATTTGCTTTATTACCTTCAATTCCCTCTACTTTGATAGGTTTAACGGAGTCGTTCATATATCCTAAACCGATATATCCAATAGCATTCTCATTTTTAGCGACAGTTTGTACCATAGCTCCGTTGGATGCGACGACGAGTGCTCGTTTGTCCACTCGTTCTTTGTGAAGAATTTTTTCTTCCCACGTTTCATATGTTCCAGAGCTCGTATCTCTGCTAACAACTGCTATTGGTTTGTTGGGGCCGCCGACTTCTTTCCAGTTTTTGATTTTGCCCATATAGATTTTTTTGAGTTGTTCTATAGAAAGGTCTTGAACAGGATTTGATGTATGAACTACAGGAATAAGTGCATCCATCGCTACAGCGAAGGGAACAGGATAAGCACCATTCTCAACAGCTGCTTTGACTTCTGTGTCTTTTATGAATCTTGAAGAATCAGCTATATCTGTTGTTCCATCAATTATAGCTTTAATACCATTACCGCTTCCACCACCAGAGACAGTAATGGCTACTTCTGGGTGCGCTGTCATATACTTTTCAGCTGCGGATTGAGCAATGGGAAGAACTGTTGTGGAACCTTTGATAACAAGTTCTGCGGCTAAGGCTGCACCACTTACGGCTAAAACAGCAACAAGTGCTGCACCGGCTATTAATTTCTTCATCTCTTAAAGACCTCCTCGTATGTCTTTTTTCTTTTTGTTACGTTGAGACATAGTATAAGGACCTTATGTAACGAACGTGTCTCGCATTTGTAACAATAATGTTAAGAACATAGGTGTCTTTTTGCCTTTTTCCCCTTGATTTTTAACCATAAGCATGTCTTAATAGCATATAAGGTTCACATGACGGCTAGTTGGTCCTCAATGCGGAACGAGGTGTTTGGGAATGGGGTCTTTTCAAGGTTTAAAGTTAGGAATTAATGATACGATTTCGGTTACAACACATGAACTTCATAAAGGTGATTCACTCTTCATAAACGATAGTTTATCCATTCAGATTCAAAAAACTATTCCAGCGGGACATAAAGTAGCGTTAAAAAAAATAGAATTGGGCGAGAACGTTATAAAATACGGTCATTCTATTGGTATAGCCACAAAAAACATTGAGAGCGGAGATTGGGTCCACACCCATAATCTTTCTACGGCTCTCGAAGTTGAATGGTCTTCACGATGGCATTATGTTCCCCCTCAGATCACTCCTCCTTTTCAGACAAAAAATTTTATGGGATATCGACGTTCTACAGGTCGCGTTGGAATTCGAAATGAATTATGGGTTATTCCTACAGTAAGTTGTATCAACGATGTTTTACGAAATCTTATTCCTCAGTACGAAGCTCCTCAATGGGTTGATAGAGTCAGAGTTTTAGCTCATCCATATGGTTGTTCTCAACTTGGTGATGATTTTGAATATACGTTACGTGCCCTTTCTGGCCTGGCTTTTAATGGGAATGCTGCTGGAGTTTTAGTTGTAGGTATGGGATGTGAAAATTTACAGATTTCTTATATGAAAGATCGTCTTTCTAATCATCCTAACGTTGAATATACCGTTTTGCAAGAAGAAACAGATGATCAAGAAGCTCTTTTTTCACGTCTTGATTTGTTAGCAGAGAGAAGTCAGGTTTTGAGGCAGGAATGCCCTCTTTCAGATCTCGTGGTAGGCGTGAAATGTGGAGGTAGTGATGCCTTTTCGAGCATTACAGCCAATCCTCTCGTTGGGCTTTTCTCTGATTATCTTACATCTTGGGGTGGAACTCTTCTTGCTACAGAAATTCCTGAAATGTTTGGAGCAGAGGATATCCTTACTTCTCGTATAGAAGATGAAAGTGTTTATCTGCGTTTCGTAGAAATGATCAATTGGTTTAAAGAATATTTTACGTCTTATCATCAGCCGGTTTATGAAAATCCTTCACCTGGTAACAAAGAAGGCGGAATTACAACTTTGGAGGAAAAATCTTTGGGTGCAGTCGAAAAAACTGGGTCAGGTCTCATTTCAGATGTTTTAGGATATGGAGAACAATATAAACGTCCAGGTGTAAATATTGTTTTTAGCCCCGGTAATGATCCCGTTTCTGTTACATCTCTTGCTGCCAGCGGAGCTGTTTTAACTCTCTTCACAACGGGACGGGGTACGCCATACAGTTCTGCTGTTCCGTCGATAAAAATTGCTACGAATACAGCTCTTTACAACAAGAAGAAAAATTGGATGGATTTTAATGCAGGTCGTCTTCTTGAAGGGGAGGAGTGGCAACCTTTACTTGGAGAGTTAATTGATATGGTTATTAATGTTTCAAATGGCCGACCAACCTGTAATGAACATTTGAATATAGGAGAAATCGGTCTTTTTAAGCACGGAGTGATTTTATAAAAAGAGGAAGGGGGTTCTATTCTTTATTAGGGGAATAACGCAGTAGGGTAGGCTTTTGTACACTATTTTTAAGGAGGATGTTTTTCGTGAAGATGATGAAATTCGTTCGTACTATGATTCTTACAGCATTAGTGATGGTCATGTGTTCCTCCATGGCTTTTGCCGCAACCACATTGAAAATAGCGAATTATTTTCCTGTGGATCATCCAGCCAATAAAGTACTTGCTGAAGTCTTTAAGCCTATGGTTGAAGCTAAAACCAATGGCTCTTTGCAGGTTCAGGTTTTCCCAAACAATCAGCTTGGTGCTGAGCAGGAGTTTGTAGAGGGAGTACAGCTCGGAACTATTGAAATGGCTCTTACAGGAAATCTTTGGGAAAATACTGTAGATCTTTTTAAGCTGCTTCAGCTTCCCTATATGTTTAATAGCTACGAACATGCAGACGCTGTCTTTAACGGCCCCATCGGAGAAAAAATTTATGAAAGCCTTAAGCCCCTCGGTGTAAAAATACTTGGTGCTTTCCCGAGAGGATTCAGAGTGATTTCTAATAACAAAAAGCCCATTAATTCCATCGAAGATTGTAAGGGCATCAAAATCAGAGTTTGGCAGGGTGAAGTTATTATTAAATTAATGCAGGGTTTTGGATTCAGCACTGTCGTTATGCCTATGAGTGAGGTCTTCACTGCTTTGCAGCAGGGTGTTGTTCATGGACAGGATAACCCTCTCATGACCTCCTATTATGCAGGTTGGTACGACGTTCAGAAATATGTTGCTATGACAAATCACATTTTTGGTTTCCAGTATTTTGTAATTAACCAGAAAGTTTGGGATAAGCTCTCTGCAGAAGAGCAGGCTGCCGTTAATGAAGCAACAAAAGCTTCTATCGCAGAGATCACAAAACTGACAAAAGCTGAAGAAAAGGATGTTTTACAGAAAACTATAGATAAAGGCCTCGAAGTAACATATCCTGACCTGAAGCCTTTTGTGGAAAGTGCACAGCCTATTATCGACAGTTATGTTAAGAGTTGCCCAGAAGCAGCTCCCTTCATTGAGCAGATTCGAGAGGTAGGCAAACAGTTCGAAAAATAAGATGTAAATAAACGTCACTTTTCCCGGCAGAAAATAGGTGAGTTGCATATCTTTTCTGCCGGAATTTTCTATTAGGGAGAATATGGCGAGAGGAGCTCGTTTTTATATGAAGAGTGTTATAAATGCCCTGTATCGCTTAATGTATCGCTTCGCAGATGGTATGGCGATCTTCATGCTTGGGGTCATGGTTTTTTCTGTTTTTACAAATGTCATTTTTCGCTTTTTTTATATGGCCTTCCCATGGGTGGATGAGGTGAGCCGTTTTGCTTTTGTATGGATGTCTTTCATGGCTATAGTTTCTGGACTCCGCATAGGTCTTCATCCTGCTTTTGATGTTCTTGTCACAAATACGCATGGTGTTGCGGGAAAGATTTTGCGAACGGCTATATCTGTTTGTATTGTTGTTTTCCTTGGCTTCTTGTTAAAGGGTGGAATTGATTATATTTCAAGAATCTACGTTCAGAAGACGTCTATTCTTGTTATTTCCGTAGCGTGGCAGTATTCTGCTGTTCCCATTGCAACAGTGATGATGCTTTTAGAAATGGTTCGTCAGATTATGCGTATTTGGACTTCGAAAGTGGAGGAAGCCTGATATGGTTGTATTGTTAGCTTTTCTTGGTTCGTTATTAGGATTTACTATTGTTGGTGTTCCCATTGGTTTTGGAATAGGACTTTCTGCGTTGGTACTTATGTTTGTAACGGGAACAGTTGAGCCTATGGTTCTCGCGCGCAGAATGATTACTGGAGTAGATGTGTACACCCTTTTGGCTATTCCTTTCTTTATGCTTGCAGGGGAGATTATGAACAAGGCTGGATTAGTTCATGATATTTTGCTTTTTGCCAATGCCCTTGTTGGTCGAGTTAAAGGGGGCCTTGCCTATGTCAATGTTGTGGCAAGTATGCTTTTTGCTGGCATAAGCGGTTCTGCTGTTGCCGATACTGCGGCTTTGGGATCTCTGGAAATTCCCATGATGGAAAAAGGCGGATATGACAGAAATTTTTCAACAGCCATTACTGCTGCCTCTTCTGTCATAGGTCCTATTATTCCACCGAGTGTTCCCATGATTATTTTGGGATCTATAGCTCAAATTTCTATTGCAAAACTTTTTCTTGGTGGTGCCATTCCAGGACTTCTTATCGGTATTGCCCTTTTAACTGTTTCTTATTTTGTTGCCCGTAAAAATAATTACCCAGTAAGTGAAAAGGTAGGGTTCCGAGATTTCCTAAAAGTTTTCAGAAAGACCATATGGGCGTTGATTCTTCCCCTTATTATTTTAGGGGGGATTTTGGGGGGAATATTTACAGCAACGGAGGCGGGAGCTGTTGCCGTCGTTTATGCTGTTGTCGTATCATATTTCCAATACAACGTAAAATGGTCTGCTTATCCGGAAATATTGAAAAGAGCTTCTTTGAATACTGGTGTCGTTATGTTGGTTTGTGCTTCAGCTATGGCTTTAACATGGTTTCTTGCTGTAGCGCAAGTTCCTCAACTTCTTACGAATATAATAATGAATATCACAGAAAACAAGTTGGCATTTTTGCTCATCCTTAACATCCTTCTCTTCCTTGTTGGCATGGTTATCGATTTAACACCTGCATTGTTCCTTCTTGTTCCTATCCTTTTGCCGGTGTGCAGAAGTTATGGAATTGACGATATTCACTTTGGTGTCATTATGGTTACTAATTTATGCGTAGGACTTATAACTCCTCCAGTCGGAACGGTTCTTTATGTAACAAACTCCATTTCAAAAGTATCTTTAGGAGCATTGGTGCGGTCTCTTCTCCCTATGTATATTGCCCTTTTTGCCGTTGTGTTGTTGGTGACGTATGTGCCTCAGATTGTTCTGTGGCTTCCCTCTCTGATGTAAGTGAGAGATAAAGGGGTGATGTAAATGTCTGAAAAAAACAGGGTACAGGTTCTTCAGAAAGCAATAGCCGTTTTAGAAGACCTATCAGATCGACGAGAACCAGTAGGATTGACAGAAGTAGCAAAAGCGACAGAGCTTTCTAAAACCACAGCTTATCGCATTCTTTCAACTTTTGTAGAGAGTAATATCCTTATGAAGGATATTCATGGGCGCTACCAGATCGGGCCTGCTGTAGTGAAGTGGGCTGCGACTTATAACAGACGATCGGGATTGCTTGAAATGTCTCGTGATGTTTTAGAAATCATGAGGGACTATTCAGGGGAAACAATCCATCTTTTCGTTTTTGAAAATGGGAGAGCCTATTATCTCGAAAAACTTGAAAGTCCAAGTCCATTGGTTATGCGGTCTAAGGTTGGAGCGGAGCTTCCTCTGTATAGTACAGCAGGAGGAAAAGCTATTCTTTCAGCCTTACCTCTTGAGCGTATAGAATCGTATCTCAAAAAAACTGTTTTAATAGAGCGAACGACAAATACTATCACCGATCCTGAAGAGTTAATTCAGCAACTTAAAATATATAAAACACGTGGATATAGTGAAGAAAATCAGGAGAATGAAGAGGGAATTCGTTGTGTTGCGGTTCCTATTGTTGATAGTAATGGTTTCCCTCTGGGAGCAGTGAGTGTGTCTGCACCGGCATATCGTTTTGATGATAAAAAGGCCGTAGTTTTAGGCCGTAAACTGGCACAAGAGACAGCGAAAATATCTCTTCGTATCAATCGGCGTCATTTAGAAACTATTAAGGAGGGATTCTAATGACATGTATTAAAAAGTATGAGGTCCTTTCGGCAGTAGAGGAACAGGGAATAGTAGGAATTATACGCACAGAAAATATAGAAAAAGGCATCGCAATGGCTGATGCCATGTTTGATGGAGGATTAAAGGTCGTTGAAGTTTCTATGACCTTTCAGGGCGCTTTGGATATAATGCGCACGACAGCTGAACGACATAAAGGAAAAGATCGCTTTGTGGGGGCAGGAACTGTTGTAGACGAGGCGACTGCCAGAATGTGCATTGTTAGCGGGTCTGAGTTTGTTGTTTCTCAAAGCCTTCACGATGATGTTGTTCGGACATGTAATAGATATGGTTTGCCTTGTATGCCTGGCATTGGAACGGTTTCAGAATTAATGCATGCCATGGAGCTTGGTGTAGATGTTGTCAAGGCTTTCCCTGGAAGTGTCTTGGGGCCACAGTTCATTAAGGCTGTTCACGGCCCGGTTCCTTATGCCAATATTATGCCAGTGGGAGGCGTGTCTCTCGATAATATGAAAGATTGGTTTAAGGCCGGAGCATTTGCTGTCGGGTTGGGAAGTGCTTTGACTAAACCCTCTGGAACTGATGGCGGTTACGATGCTGTACGAGAGACTACCGAAAAAGTTTTAGAGGAAATAGCTAGGATCAGAGCGAGTTTAAAGTAAGAGGAAGGGTGAGTTTTTATGGCTAAGTTTGTTACTTTTGGGGAAATAATGATGAGGTTAACGCCTCCTGATCATGAAAAAATTCTGCAGACACCTAAGTTCGTAGCAACTTTTGGAGGCGCAGAGGCCAATGTTGCTGTCGCTTTATCCAACTATGGTGAGGATGCTGCCTTTGTAACAGCTGTTCCAGATAACCCCATCGGAGAGGGCGTTATTCACGAACTACGTGGCTTTGGTGTAGAGACTTGCTTTATTCGTAAAAGCGGAGATCGCCTTGGAATATATTTCACAGAAACTGGCTCGTGTATGCGTCCCTCAAAAGTTATTTATGACCGAGCGCACTCTGCTATCGCAGAAGTAAAACCTGGCGATTTTAATTGGGACACTATTCTGGAAGGAACCAAGTGGTTCCACGTAACAGGTATTACTCCTGCTATTGCTGAAGGAACAGCCGATGTGACCCTTGAGGCACTCAAAAAATGTAAGGAGAAGGGGATTACAGTTTCTTGCGATTTGAATTATCGTAAAAAGCTGTGGAAATGGGGCAAGAAGCCTATAGAAGTTATGCCTGAACTCATGAAGTATGTAGATGTAGTAATTGCCAACGAAGAAGATTGCCAGAAGTGTTTAGGCATAGAGGCAGACGTAGATGTAACTTCCGGATCCCTTGATGTCGATAAATATAGAGTTCTAAGTCAGAAAATGTTGCAGCAGTTTCCCAGCGTTAAATATCTTGCCGTAAGCTTGCGCGAGAGCGTTAGTGCTGATTGGAATAACTGGTCAGCTATCTTGGCTGAGCCAGGAGAAGTGCATGTGAGTAAAAAGTATGAAATTCGCCATATCGTAGATCGTATAGGCGGAGGAGATTCCTTTGGCTCAGGCCTGATTTACGGGCTCAATCACTTTGAGACTCCACAAGAAGCGCTGGAGTTTGCAGTAGCAGCTTCGGCATTGAAACATACTATTTATGGAGATTTCAACAGAGTATCAGTACAGGATGTTATGACGCTTGCTGGGGGAGATGCCAGCGGGCGAGTTCAACGTTAATAAACGGAGAGAATAATGAGTAAAATCGCACGCCTTGAACTGTTCAAAGTTCCACCACGTTGGCTCTTTTTGAAGATTACCACAGATGATGGTGTTGTTGGCTGGGGAGAACCTGTCGTAGAAGGTCGAGCCTCAACAGTGGCTGCAGCCGTTCGGGAGATGGAAGAATATCTTGTGGGGCGGGATCCTACGGAAATAGAAGACCTCTGGCAAGTGCTCTATCGGGGAGGGTTTTATAGAGGTGGGCCTGTTCTTATGAGTGCTATTTCTGGAATAGAACAAGCACTATGGGATATTACCGGAAAAATATATGGGCTGCCCGTCTATAAAATGTTAGGTGGTGCTGTGCGCCAAAAAATTCGTGTCTATTCATGGATTGGCGGAGACAGACCATCAGATGTGGCAGCTGAGGCCCGGGAAAAGTATCAGGCAGGAATGACAGCCATAAAAATGAACGCGACAGAAGAGATGGGCTGGATAGATTCTTATAAAAAGGTAGACGATGTTCTGGCTAGAGTTCAGGCTATACGAGACGTTCTTGGCGAGAAAATCGACATAGCTCTTGATTTTCACGGTCGTGTTCACAAGGCTATGGCCAGAATATTAATGAAAGAGCTTGAGCCTTATCGACTTATGTTTGTGGAAGAGCCGGTACTTATAGAGAATAGAGAGGCATTTTTGGAATTACGTCGCCATGCAACGATGCCTATTGCTACGGGAGAGAGAAATTTTGGGCGATGGGATTTTAAAACTCTTATAACAGATGGAGCAGTGGATATTATACAACCTGATTTAAGCCATGCTGGCGGAATCTGGGAAGTCCGTAAGATTGCTGCAATGGCAGAGGCGTATGATGTTGCTCTGGCTCCTCATTGTCCGTTGGGCCCCATTGCATTGGCAGCGTGCTTACAAGTGGATTTCTGCACGCCGAATGCTGTTATTCAGGAACAGAGCTTAAGCATTCATTATAATGTGGGAGCTGATTTGCTCGATTATCTTGAAAACCCAGCTCTCTTTGAGTATGAGAATGGATATGTAAAACTTCTTACGGCTCCAGGTTTGGGAATAGAGATTAACGAAGATGTTGTTCGAAAACGAGCTGACGAGGCTCTCGCTTGGAAAAATCCGATCTGGAGACTTGAAGACGGTACTATTGCCGAATGGTAAATTTATATTAACTATGTTGTATTTGCAGAGCGAGGCACCCATTTGAGGCACCTCGCTCTTTTCTCTTTTAGAAAGTTGGAACGACTCCGCCATTGTATTTTGAAAGAATAAATTCAGCGACTTTTTCCGAGCGTAGATATTTGATAAGAACCTCAAATTTTTTATCATTTTTGTGATCTTCCCGTACAGCTACTATATTAACGTAAGGAGATTCGCTCCCCTCTATTAGAAGTGCGTCTTTTGTCGGATTGAGACCGGCCTCCAGAGCATAATTACCATTAATGATAGCTCCATCTACGTCAGGAAGAACTCGTGGAAGCTGTGCTGCCTCTATGGCTTTGAAACGAAGTTTCTTGCTGTTTTCAACAATGTCGAGTTCAGTAGCTTCTAAGCCTGCTTTATCAGAGAGCTTAATAAGCCCGTGTGACTGAAGAAGCAGCAATGCTCTCCCCCCGTTTACGCTGTCGCTGGGTATGGCGATAAGTGCTTTTTCTTTAAGATTTTCAATAGCTTTTATTTTTTCTGAATAGAGCCCTAAGGGTTCTACGTGTACTGCCCCAATTGAAGCCAGTTTAGTTCCATGAGAGGCATTAAAACTTTCGAGATAAGGTAGATGCTGATAAAAGTTAGCGTCGATCTCTCCGTCATCAAGAGCGAGGTTGGGCTTTACATAATCAGTAAATTCGATGATTTCAAGCTTTATCCCTTCTTTTGCAATATCATCTTTAATAACATTCAATATTTCCGCATGGGGAAGGGGTGTTGCTCCGATTTTAATAACTTCCTCTGCAGATACGGCTGTAGGTGCGAGAGTTACGCATAAAGAAAAGAGTACTGTTAAAAGAAGAATACCAATATGTTTTTTCACGTTCCATTCCTCCATTTTGTATGTTGTTATAAAATTTTTTGCGCGCGCAGTTTGCTGATCTAGCGATGACGGGCTACATGTTGGGCTATTTTATTGCCTGCTCCCTGAATCACTTGAACCAGCAGAATAATTACTATGACAGCTGCCACAAGTACATCTGTTTGAAAGCGGTGGAATCCGTAACGAATGGCCAGATCGCCCAGCCCGCCGCCTCCAATAGCACCAGCCATGGCCGAATAGCCGATGATATTGATAATAGTAAGAGTTTCTCCCAGTATGAGAGAGGGAAGAGCTTCGGGTATCATAACTTTTAAAATAATATCCTTAGGATGAGTCCCCATAGAAACCGCTGCTTCTACAAGTCCTTTTTCAACTTCTTTTAGAGAGCTTTCCACAACTCGTCCAACAAAAGGCGCAGCTCCTATTGAAAGAGGAACAATAGATGCTGTTGTTCCAATGGTGGTTCCCACAATAATTCGAGAGAGTGGAAAGAGAACAATCATAAGAATAATGAATGGGAATGAACGACATATGTTTACGATGCTGTCGAGGGTGCGATAAATAGTTTCATTCTCTAATAATCCTCCTTTTTCGGTGACAACAAGGGCTACCCCTAAGGGGAAACCTAATAGAGTGGCAAAAAGAGTAGAGAAGAGAACCATGTAAATTGTTTCTAATGTTGGAGAAGCAATAAGGTGTGTAAGAGCTAAAATTTTATCCATTCCAAACCACATCCACTTCTACACTTTTAGATTGAATGAAAGAGAGTGCGTTGTTAATTTCAGAGGGGGTTCCTGAAAGCTGAACAGTAAGATTTCCAATTCTGCTGCTATGCAGATGATCAATCTCTCCCGATAAAATATTGATTTCAACGCCGCTTTGTTTTATGGCTTGAGAGATAACGGGGTGATTTGCCGTCTCTCCATTGAAAGAGAAGGTCAAGACCGGTTTCCCAGCTTCATGAGGAAGTTTTTCATGATCGTATGTTGTGCGCGGAAGGTGACTTAAAAATTCCCGGGCAGTTTTAGACTGCGGCTTCATAAAGACATCTTTTACCGTTCCTAATTCCACAACTTCTCCCTGTTCTAATACGGCGACCCTATGGCAAATTTGACGAATGACGCCCATTTCGTGAGTAACGAGAACAATAGTTATGCCGAGCTTACGATTAATTTCATCAAGAAGGCTGAGTATGGATTGAGTCGTTTTGGGATCAAGAGCACTTGTTGCTTCATCGCAGAGTAAAACACTTGGATTGTTTGCTAATGCTCTGGCAATACCAACCCGTTGCTTTTGTCCCCCGCTGAGTTGCGATGGGTAGCTTTCTGCCTTGTCTGAAAGGTCAACAATGTCAAGCATTTCAGTTACTCTTTTAGAGATAGCATCAGAAGACCATTTTTCTATTTCAAGTGGAAATGCTACATTTTGAGAAACTGTACGTGATGTAAGCAAGTTGAAATGCTGAAAAATCATTCCTACATGACGTCGAAGTTTGCGGAGTTCAGGGGTTGAAAGACATGTAATATCAGTGCCTTCTATGAAGATATTTCCCGAACTGGGCTCTTCAAGTCTGTTAAGTGTGCGAAGTAATGTTGATTTTCCTGCCCCACTTAAACCGATAATGCCGAATATTTCTCCTTTTTGAATAGTGAGAGTTATATTGCGTAAAGCTTCAAAATCTCCTCTTTCAGAGCTATACGTCTTGTGTAGATTTTGGATGTTAATCAATAGATTCATCTCCTGTAATAATAGCGATAAAAGCATAAAAAAAACCGGAGCCTTCAATAAGAAGGCCCCGGCCTGAAAGTCAATCGACAGCAGCACTAAACTGCGTCGACCACGTCAGGAGGGCCGCCGCACATGCACATCATCATGCTATTCAAAACTGTTGCCGCTGCTGCTCTATTTTTTGCGTGCATGCTGGTTCCTCCTTGCTCTTAATATGGTGGTGCGCAGATTGTGGCATATGATATCTAAAAAAAGGTGTAGTGTCAACTGCTTAATAAACTCGTTGCTATATGTTTGATTAAACTAAAGAATATCCGCTCTCGTCGCGCTGATGTTAATTAAGCTTATTAGCTTGGATTTGTTTTGTTGCTTCCAATTACTTTATTTAAAGCGAAATCAACAATTTCACTTTATTACCAGCCCGTAAAAAATTCTAAAATATTATCTGGAACCTTGTTGCCTACTACGTCTTTTATAGCTTCTTCTATTATGGAAATACCGTGTCTTAACTGATCCGTTGGAATATTTAAAGGTGGTGCTATGCGCAATACGTTGCCATGTTTCCCAAAAGTTATGAGAATGAGTCCTTTTTCCCAAGCTCTCCAACATATTTTTTGTGCGGTTGCTTTATCAGGGTCTTTGGTTCCTGGTTTGACAATATCTATCCCAATTAAAAAACCTTTACCGCGAACATCTCCAATTAACGGGTAACGTTTTTGCATGTTAATGAATTGAGCCAGTACTTTATTTCCTAAATTACTGGCACGTTCTGGTAGCTTCTCATCTTCTACTACATTGAGAGTAGCTATAGCGGCCTCTGAATTTACTGCATGGCCTATATGTGTGAATACGAATAGAGGCTGAGGCACACTATCCATTATTTCACTTCTTCCAACAAGTGTAGAGATTGGAAACCCTCCACCAATTGCTTTTGCGGTAACAAGCATGTCCGGTTCTACATTAAAAAGTTCAGTAGCCCATAATTTCCCAGTCCTTCCTGTCCCTACTTGTACTTCTTCGTCGACGTAGAGAATATCGAATGCTTCTGCTAGTTCTTTGAGTTCTTTAAGAAAATTTTGAGGAGGGATAATAGCGCCAGCATCGCCTTGAATTGGCTCAACAATTATGCATGCTGGTTTTTCTTTTAAATTGACTATTTTTTGTTCGATTGATTCTAGTATTGTTTTAGTTAACTTTTCTGGGTGTTCATATCCATCAATTCCAAAAGAGTTTCTGTAGGGATCTGGAAATTCAACATACTCAACTTCGTTGACACCAACTTGCTTTTTAATATTAGGGTCTACTATTCCTGTTGCCGAAAGAGCGCCATATGTCATCCCATGGTAAGAATGTTTAAAGGCGATAATTGGTTTTCTACCAGTATAAGCTCGTGCTGCTTTAATAGCAGAGTCTACTCCGTCAGAGCCAGAAAATCCAAAAGTTACCTTTTTTGAAAATTTCCCGGGAGTAATTTCTACAAGTTTTTTAGCAAGTTCTATAGGGGGTTTCTCATAAAAATAAGCGATAGTATAGTTTAAAACTTTATCCATTTGCTTTTTTGCTGCGGCTACTACTTTGGGATGTCTATGCCCTATATTATAAACAGCAGCGCTTGTTAAAAAGTCTATAAATTCATTTCCATCGGCGTCTTTAACAATTGAACCAGATGCTTCTGTTATAGCAAGAGGATAATATTTAAGGGCACAAGCTTGCGGTATGTAAAGTTTTTCTTGCTTGACTATTTCCAAATTAGCATCCAATTTTTTGTTGGTATATTTTTTTATTTTTTCCCACATGGCTTTTAATCAATACCTCCTTATATTTCTAATAAAATATAAAAGTATACAATTTATAGGAATATGAAAGTAGGGCTTGGGAGTGTTGCGAAAAACTTGGGTAAGAAAGATTAGTATTTGAGAAAAATCGGGTGGAAAATAGCGGAATGACTGAAAAATACAGAAGGGAGTTTTTCTAGATAGTTTTTAAATAGCTTGTTTTTGAAATGTATCTTCATCAGAAAGGTGGCTTTTACCTGGATATTTATCTTTTTTTATAATTTTGTATAGCCCAACGGTAATTAAGGGAATAATAAAAGAAGCAATTAAACCATATGACATTAGTGTGTAACCTTTAGCAATAAGGTCAATTATGCCAATTTTAGACAAGAAAACTGATCCAATTAAGTAGGCAGTAGTGATAATGGCTTTTTGTGATCGTGAAAGAGATTGTTTATTGTTTTCTAAAAGTTGCTTATCGAGTCTGTCTATAACAGCGTTCATTATACCTACAGCTGTGGCTACCAGTGTCCAACCGCATACGATAGAAAATAACACAACTACCCATGATCCAACATTTTGCATCATTGCTAGCCATGGAACTGGGGCTCCAAAAACTTCTTTTGAAGGATAATATGCCATCAAAGCGAAATAAGTGAGTAGCCATGGAATAATGACCATACAACCTGCTATTAATCCTGACCATAATGCTTCTTTTCGCTTCTTTTGTCTACGTAAAACAAAGAAACATGTTGTTAAGGTTAATGAATTGTAACCTACATACAGAAGCCCAACCCAAAATAAAGCTAGAACATTGATGTTGGTTCCTGGCTTTAAGAAGTGAGTATCTGCTTCTGCAAACACTCGAATAATGTTATCTGTGCGCCCAGAAATAGCTAAAAATGCAAATATTATGTAGCTTATATATAAGAGTAACCCGCCCCAGACTTCTACCTTTTCAATAAATGATTGACCAAAAAATATTACTATTGCAGCCAGTATTACAATAAGGATGACGCCAGCATAGTAGGGGAGCCCAATTGTTTCTTGTAAAATATTTCCTGTTGCAGAAGACATGACAGATAAAATCAGCAGAGAGAGAATAAAATATATAATATCAAATACAATAGTTAGTGGACCTGCATAAATTTTGAGATGAGATCTGTAGTCATATACTCTGTATAAACGAGCAATTTCAAAAGATAACATAGATAGAACAGCAAACCCGATGGCGATTGCTACACCGACTATCCATCCTTTTGCTCCATAGATACCACCAAATTGGAGAATTTCTCGTCCAGTTGCAAATCCTCCGCCAATCATGACAGACATAAGCACAAATCCTGGATTGAAATAAGTTTTAAAGAATCCAGCTTTCTCCTTGTCTTGTTTCATATTGCAATCCTCCTTAAAAATTGAACGTGTTTTGAAAAATGTTTGTGGCAATATTTAACTTTTTAAAAACGCGACAAGAGCGGATTTTTGAATTAATAAAACAAGGAGACTTTTTCTTGGAGCTCATGCAAAACGATTGTCAAGGTGCGAAATAGAAACACGTAAATCAAATAATTCTTAATTTATCATATATATTAAATAATAAATAAAAAGTAGGTATTTTATAAATAAAAATAACTATAAATTTAAATAAAATATTTATAATTCAAATTATTTTATACTTTTTAACATATGAATATAAAAATATCAAGCGATATTCGTGGGTAGTGAAGGATTCGATAAAAATATCTTATTTATTCTGAATAAAAGCGTGTGAGATAAAAATTTTTGATAAAAACAAAATTTAGTAAAAAGGCTTTTCTATTATTTATATAAGTTATCTTTGCAAAGAAATTGAAATCATGAAAATAGTAAAAGATATATAAAATATATAAGTAAAAGGCAGGGGAACTGTTTGTTTTTATAGACAGTTTCCCTGCCTTTTTTGATAAAGACCCAAATATCAGCTTCGTTATAATTCGTTTTAAGGAGAAAAACCAAAGTTTTAACGTAATGACTCTTGTTGTCTTTTAACTGTCATAGTGGTATGATACAGCATGACAAAGACAGGCTTCCAGAAAAGGGTGGAGATTAGAGTGAATTTATTATTAGACGCTAATAGTGATATCCCGTTAAACCAGCAGATAAAAGTTCAATTGAGATATTTAATCCTTAGCGGAGAATTAGCTCCTGGTATGCAAATTCCCAGTGTAAGAGAGCTTGCTTCTTTTTTGAAAACAAATCGCAACACTGTTGCTAAGGCTTATAAAGAATTAGGGGAAGAAGGGTATCTTGATATTAGGCAGGCTTCAGGAACTTATGTGGCACAAACTCTTGATATTCCGCCTCGTAAAGATACAAAAAAGTTTGTTTCTGTTTTAAAAAAAGCCATGCAACAGTCGTTGGAATTAGGTTTTAGCGCTGAAGAGTTTGTGAACATGGCTCAAATGATTATGTTGAAAGGAAAAAAGAATAGCTCTAACGTAAAGGCTCTTTTTGTCGAGTGTAATTCTTTTGCCTTGGAGCAATATGTAAAAGATCTTGCGGAGGCTCTTTCAATTTCTGTTGAAGGAGTCCTTTTAGATGATCTTGAACAAGGAAAGGTAAGTAAACAGTTTTTACATTCCTTTGATTTTGTTGTTACCACAGCAGGACACTACCCCAGAGTTTTAGAGCTCATTGGAGACGAATTAAATATATACGGAATTAATATAGGTCCTTATCTAAAAGTTTTGGAGCAGCTGCTTTCATGCCCCAGAGACGCGAGAATCGGGATTGTCTGCATGTCTTCGCGTAGTGGAAGTGAAGGATTGAAACAGGTTTTGTTTAATTTAGGAGTGAGAAGCGATTCCATTATTGAGGCAGATGCGACTGAAGATGAAATTTATAAGATTGCTCAAGATGTGGATATCATAGTTGCCTCTAAATTTGCTCTCAAAGCTAATAAAGAAACTTTTGAAAAGATCAATAAGAAAGTTATCGAATATGAAAACGTTTTATCGGAAGCCTCTATAGAAATTTTGAGAAAAGTTATAGAAAAGATCCTCTCTAAAAAAGCCATTTCTGTTGATTACGTTTCTAACGAATGATGGATGCAATTTTTATCTTGTTGATTCACATATAAAAGGAGGAAATGGATTATGAATGGTAGCAGTCGTCGCAACAGATTTCGCGTGTCTTTAGTTATTTTATCTTGCATTATGGCAGTGGGTCTTGTTTTTGGCGGTTCTGGTATATGTGAAGCTAAGGCCAAATATGTTTTAAAGGTTGGGCACGTATTTACGTCGTCGCATCCGTGGCAGAAAGCATTGGAAGGAATGGCTTCTGATGTTGCTGAAGCAACGAATGGAGAAGTAGAAATAAGGGTTTTCCCCTCATCTCAGCTTGGTGGAGACCGTGACATGGCAGAAGGACTTCAAATGGGATCAATCGAGATGGCTCTTATCGGAACTGGTGCATTGCAGTCTCTCGATAAAGTTATGATAGTTGAAGAACTTCCATATGCTTGGGTAAAAAGAGAAAATGCATATAAAGCCTTGGATGGAGAATTAGGTGAAATTTTAAAAGATCGTATGAAGAGCAAAGGTATTATTGGGCTAAGTTTCTGGGCAAGTGGCTATCGTCATATTACCAACAATGTAAGACCAATAAATACAGTTGATGATTTAAAAGGTTTGAAACTTCGTGTTCCAGAAGCAGAGATGAGAATAGATACATTTAAAGAATTAGGAACATTACCTACCCCCCTAGCATTTTCCGAAGTTTTCACAGCTTTACAGCAGAGAGTCGTTGATGGTCAGGAAAATCCTCTCGCAACAATTTATTCCTCCAAGTTTTTTGAAGTTCAAAAATATCTTTGTATTTCCAGACATATTTGGGGTTCCGCTTTCTTAGCTATAAGTGAGAAGACTTGGAATAATCTTCCAGAAGAATATAGAACTATCATCTCTGACAAAGCGGAAGTATGGAAAGAAAAAGAGCGCCAGATGATCGTTGATTCGGAGAAAAGCATCCTTGAAGATCTGAAAGCAAAAGGGATGGTTGTTACTGAACCTGAACTCGGTATTTTTAAAGAGAAAGTAGCACCTGTATGGACAAAATACGAAAGTGTCTTTGGTAAAGATATTATTGATGTAGTGCGCAAATATTCCAACCTTTAAATTCCATATTTGAAATTGTTTTGCTAATAGAATCTGCGGGATGGTTAACAACCATCCCGCAGTGCCCAGAGGTGAAAGCATTGTATCAGTTATTTAAGAAAAAACTAATGTCTTTGTTGAAATTTGCTGTTTGTTCGCTTCTTTTTCTTATGACAGCGGATGTGTTTACCGGGGTCATATTCAGATATGTCTTAAAAAAGCCACTTGTGTGGGTAGATGAATTAGCTCTTATTAGTGCTGTATGGCTGGCCCTGTTAGGAGCTAGCGTTGTATATGAAGATAATCAGCATCTTTGTGTAGATTTTCTTATGGAGAGACTATCAGAGCGAGGGAAGGTCCGCTTAGAGTTAATAATAAATATATTAATTATGCCTCTTTTTGTGGTTATGCTTAGAGGTGGGTTAGCTTTAATAGGAACTACATATACATCTATTACCCCCGGTTTAAAGGTGAGTGTAGCAATAGAGTATTTACCTGCATTTATAGGTGGTTCGTTACTTTTGTTATTTAACGTAGAGAAAATAATTAATAACATTAAAACATTATCTTTAGGAAAGTAAGGAGGGGTGTTCCATGGTTATTGTTTTGCTAGGTGCTTTATTTGTTCTTATTGGTCTTGGTGTTCCTATTGCCTTTTCTATAGGACTTTCATCACTGCTCTATCTGACGTTGTGTGGTTACCCCTCTTTTCTTGTTGCACAGAGAACTGTACAGGGCATTTATAGTTATCCTTTTTTAGCGTTGCCGTTCTTTGTCTTTGCTGGAATGTTAATGGATTCCGGTGGAATAACTGAAAGATTAATGAAGCTCGCAAGTGCTTTGGTTGGGCATTTTAAGGGTGGTTTGGCAGCTGTTACTGTAACTGCAAGTGTACTTTTTGGTGCATTGTCTGGATCTGGTGTAGGGGATACAGCGGCAATTGGCTCTATTATGATTCCTGCCATGAAGAAAAAGGGGTACGATGCGTCTTTCGCTGCAGCCCTAATGGGGTGTTCCGGAGTGTTGGCATCATTGATTCCTCCAAGTCTTACTACCGTTATTATAGGTGCTGTAGGTGGAATTTCTATTGGCGGGCTTCTCTTAGGTGGACTTGTTCCTGGACTTCTCACGGCTTTCTCTTTAATAGCGGTGTCAACAATTATTTCTATTAAAAAGGGATACGGTGGAGAAAAGAAAGCTACATTTCAAGAACTTTGTTTAGCGATTAAGGGGAGTCTTATCCCAATGATGGCTCCTGTAATTATTTTGGGAGGAATACTTACTGGAGTTTTTACAGTAACAGAAGCAGCTGTCGTAGCAGTAGTTTACTCTCTTTTTGTTGCTTTGTTTGTATATCGGGAAGTCTCTATTAAAGATTTACCAGATGTTGCTTTTAAAGCTGTGAAAATTTCTGTATCAATAATGATTATTGTTGGCTTAGCCTCTCTTTTCGGTTGGGTGTTAACCGCAGAACAGATTCCACTTATTTTAACGAAATTTTTTATAGCTATTTCTCCAAACAAATGGGTTTTCTTATTGATTATAAATTTGTTTGTTCTTCTCTTAGGAACATTTATGGAAACTACGGCAATAGTTATTATATTAATTCCTGTCCTTATGCCTGTAGTTGCTGCCTATGAACTCAATCCCATCTATTTTGGAATAGTTTTCTTGCTGAATACATGCGTTGGAGCAAATACACCTCCTTTAGGAGTAACCCTTATGACAGCGTCTAAAATCGCAGATGTTTCATTTACAAAGGCGTCTAGAGCAGTATGGCCTTTCCTTGGTGCTACTGTCGTAGCTTTGATTCTTACTGTTATATTCCCTGCACTCACCACCACGTTACCTGCGTTGGTCTTAGGAAGTCATTAGGGGAGAAAGGAGGATGGGCAGATAATGAAATTTGCGTACATGATTGCAACACCTGAAGTTAAAGGAAAACATATAACAGCGCTAAGAGGGGATTACGATAGTCTCTTTAAATTGTTGAAATCTCAAGGTTACGACGGAGTCGAATTTATGACAAAAAATCCATTTGAGGCAAACCTTGAATTGTTAGCTGAAAAAGCTGTGCAATATGAATTAGAAGTTCCTGTTATTTGTACTGGGGAAATGTACGGGGAGGATAAGTTGTCTTTTGCCGATCCTGATGACGAAGTACGTAAAGAGGCTGTGAGAAGAACTAAAAAACTAATGGAAATAGCCTCTGATTTGGGAGCTCATGTCAACGTTGGTCGGTTGCGAGGGCGCTTTTTAGAAAATATCCCCAAAGAAAAAACGTTACAGTGGGTTCAAGAGTGTTTATGCGAATGTGCTTCTGTGTCGAGAGATGCGCATCTGTTGATTGAACCCATATGTAAAGATTATGAAAATTTCATATTAACTACATCTGAAGGTGTTGATTTTCTTAAATTGTTGGGGGTAGCAAATGTTCGCCTCATGCTTGATTACATACATATGATTTCGGAAGATGAAGATATTCCTCATAGTATCGATATGGCAATGAGTTGGGTTGACCATGTACATGTCTGTGATTCAGACCGCTTACCTCTGGGATATGGTTCTTTTGACCTTTCTTCATTCTTTAATTTATTGGGAAAAGCGTCATATGATCGATTCGTATCAGTAGAATCCTTCCCTACTGATAATCCTGAAGAAGATGTAAGAAGTAGCATTGAGGCATTACATCGATTTGCTTCCATTGATTAAAAAGTAAAGGGTTGATATTCATGGCATTTAAGATTCTAGCCATTAATCCGGGATCTACTTCAACGAAAGTAGCAATTTATGAAGATCGCTCATGTCTATCAGAGGTTTCATATGAGCATGATCAAGAGATATTATCCCTGGGAATATGGGAGCAATATGGAGAAAGAAAACGAGTAATCATGAAAGCGCTTTCTGAGGCCGATATTCCCTTAAGTGAAATTAATGCAATAGCTGCACGTGGAGGGCGGGTACGGCCAGTTCCTTCTGGTGTGTATTCTGTGAATAATGCTCTTCTTGAAGATTCTAAAAGCAGCATTAATGGAGCACATGCATCTTCGCTTGCAGTCTTTTTAGGAGAAGATTTTGCAGAAGTTGCAAAGTGTCCTGTCTATATAGTTGATCCGGTTTCTGTAGATGAGATGGTACCTGAAGCAAGATATTCAGGTACCCCTCTCATTACGCGTAAAAGTTTAAGTCATGCTCTTAATTCTAAGGAAGTTGCACGTAAAGCTTCTTTGAAGTTGGGTATGAATTATGAGAACCTCAACCTTGTAGTTGCCCATTTAGGTGGTGGAACAACTATTAGTGCCCATAAAAATGGACGCATGATTGATGTTATTAATGATTTTGAAGGGAGCTTTACGCCTGAACGATCTGGAGGATTACCGACTTTAGATTTAGTTAGTCTTTGTTTTTCCGGAAAGTTTTCTAAAGATGAGGTAATGCGCATGATAGAGGGAGACGGTGGGTTTAAAGCATATTTGGGAACCAAAAACTTGAAGCAGATTGAAGAACAAATTTTAGCTGGGGATGAAAAAAGTTCCCTCTTGATGCAGGCATATCTTTATCAACTGACAAAGACTATTGGAAGTATTGTTGCCATTTTAAATTTCAAAGTCGATGCTTTATGTATTACTGGTGGAATTGCAAAGTCACAAAGAATTTGTTCTGCTTTAAGCGATAGATTTTCAAAAATGACGCAAGTTTTATTTTTTCCAGGATCCTTTGAAATGGAAGCATTAGCTTTGCGTGTTTTGAATGTTATGGAAGGCAAAGAGCGGGCTCGTGTTTATCCAGAAGGAGATTTTATATGATGGCCCAGTTTGCAGATTTTGAAACAAAAGCATTGCACCAAAACAAAGAGAATGTTGTAGCGGTACCTTGTCCGTATGACATAGAGATTTTAAAAGCATTGGATAGGGCTCAAAAAAAAGGTATCTGCAACGGTCTTCTTTTAGGTGATACCACTCTAATTGCTAAATATTTGAGAGCATCGGAACTAAAAGAAAGCGATTTTGCTACTTTTGACATAAAAGATGAGCAGGATTCTGTTGATGAAGCCTTTAAAAAGCTTGTTTCTAATGACGTTCAGATTGTAATGAAAGGGATTGTTCACACAAATACTTTTATGCATTGTTTGTTGAAAAAGAAGAAAGAGCTTCTCTCGAGTTCTCTTGTTACTCATGTCGTTGCTTTTGAAATACCGACTCGTGGGTTACTTTTTGTATCGGACCCAAGCATTTTGATTGAGCCAACTGTTGAGCAGAAACAGATCACTATTCAAAATGCAATATTATTATTGCAACGTCTTGGAGTGGAAGAGCCCAAAATAGCAATTATATCGAGTGTCGAGACTCCGACTCAAACAATATCATCTTCATGGGATGCTCAAATTCTCTCTGATAGCTTCCGTTCAAGTCAAACTATGGCATTAGTGGATGGCCCATTAGCTGTTGATAATGCTTTTTCACTGGAAGCAAAGGAAAAGAAAAACATAAAAAGTGATGTGGCAGGACGGGCAGATGTATTTATAGTTCCATCTCTTGATGCAGGGAATATCTTTTGTAAAGGCTTAACATATATCGCTGGTTTCCCTTCTGCTGGAATACTTGCCGGTACAACTAAGCCAGTTATCCTTACTTCAAGGTCCGCAGGGGCTGAAGAGCGCTATCATTCACTCCTTTTAGCTCTTGCCATGCTTTAAATAGTGAATTTACGTTGTAGTTATATTTTAAGGGGGATTAGTGATGAAACTTCTTGAAAACATGCCAATGGAGGGTGCTCCTTATTTCGGAGAAAAGAAATGGGTTTCACCTTTAAATTTTATGCCTGAGGTGAAAGGAGAAGAAACTTCTTCTAAAGTATACATCCATGATGTAACTTTGAGAGATGGCGAACAAACATGTGGCTTGAATTGGACAGAAGATGAACGTGTAGATATCGCTGTCGCATTGAATGATTTAGGCGTAAAAAGTATCGAGGTAGGAATGCCTATTATATCGGAAGATATAGGAAGGGCCATTAAACGTTTAGTAAAAATGAATTTAACGTCAGAACTCATTCCTTTTTGCAGAGCAAGGAAAGATGATATCGAATTTGCTGCTAAAACAGGAGTCGAAAAAATAATAGTTGAGCACGCAGTTAATCCATATACAAACTATTATGCCTATCATGCAGATACTGAAAAGCTTCTTGATCGTGTTATTTCAAATGTAAGTTATGCTCAGTCACTTGGTTTGAAAGTTACTTTTATGGGTTGGGACGTAACACGAGGAACTTTGGATTATGCCAAAAAGGTTTACAAAACAGTTGTCGATGCGGTCCATCCAGAAGCAGTGGTTTTTACTGACAGTTTTGGAGTGGCAACTCCTCAAGCAATATACCATTCTATTAAGGAATTAAAGAAAGTACTTGGAGATACGCCGATAGAATTTCATGTTCATAATGAGTTTGGAATGGCCATGGGATCAGTTATGGCTGCTGCATATGCAGGTATTTCTGGAATACACTCATCGATTAATGCTTTAGGAGAGAGAACGGGTAACGTAGCTACTGAAGAAGTTGCCGCAGCTCTTGAACTATTGCTTAATATCGATACGAATATCAACCTTGACAGGATCAACGATGTTACCCTCATGGTTGAGAAGATTACAGGAATTCCTATTCATTACAACAAACCTGTGACTGGAAAAAGACTTTTTTGGATGGAATCAGGAGTAGTTGTACAGGCAAAAAGCAGG
Source organism: Aminobacterium sp. MB27-C1 (assembly GCF_030908405.1). Classification (NCBI taxonomy): domain Bacteria; kingdom Thermotogati; phylum Synergistota; class Synergistia; order Synergistales; family Aminobacteriaceae; genus Aminobacterium; species Aminobacterium sp. MB27-C1. The sequence continues at coordinate 242,380 of NZ_CP133089.1, forward strand.
CTTGAACAAGCTGGAATTCAAGCAGCAATGTTTCCTTACATGCCCGAATTAGTGGGAAGAGAACCTGCTAATGTTGTTATCGGGGGATCAAGTGGAAAAGACAGTATTATGCAGTATCTGGATAAGATGGGTTTGGCATATGCTGAAGATGACTTGCAGCCTCTTACCGATAAAGTTAAGGAATTGGGAAGAGCTAAAAGAGATGTTGTTACTGTTGAGGAATTTGAAAATATTTATAAAGAGTATATGAATAATAAATAAAGATATAAATGCAGCCTCCCTTTCTTTAGAGGGGGGGCTGTGCTTTTTGAGGCTTCATTGTGGAAGGATGAGAAGAATGACTCCAAACGCCATATTGATAGATAAAAAAGATTCAGTTGTTACGGCAGTAAAAGATATAGCGGCAGGGGACGCTGTAATAGCTAAAGACTATTGTGGAGAAGAATTACTGGCTAAAGAGCCTATCCCAAGAGGTTTTAAAGCTGCATTGTCTTATATCCCAAAAGGAGCGTTTATTTATAAATATGGGAAGCCTGTCGGAGTTGCTACTCAAGATATAGAGGCAGGAAAAGTTGTTCATGTGCACAACATTAGAAGTAACAGAGGCAAGGAGTATAGGGAGGAACACAAATGAACTCGATTTCTCTAAAAGGGTATAGACGGGCAGATGGAACGGTAGGTATCCGCAATCATATACTCGTGCTTCCGACAGTTATTTGTGGTAATTCTGTAGTAGAGGAATTAGGGCGTAGGTACCCTGATATCATTGCTATTTCTCACCCTTATGGCTGTACCTTTGATCCTTTAAGTAATAGGGAAATTACAGATATTTTTGTAGGCTTAGGTAAAAACCCTAACTTTGGAGCTGTTCTGATTGTAAGTTTAGGATGCGAAACAGTTAAACTTCTTGAAGTAAGCCGTGCCATTAAGAGGACGGGAAAACCGGTTGAAATATTATCAATTCAAAAATGTGGAGGAACACGAAAGACGATAGAAGAAGGGGATAAGATTATCCACCGTTTCTCCGAAATTTTAAAAAGGGAAGAGAAAGTAGATGTTGCTTTATCTGACCTTATCATTGGCACAGAATGTGGCGCTTCCGATAGCTATTCTGGGCTTTCCGCAAATCCCGTGGTTGGTAATGCCTGTGATAGATTTGTTGATGAAGGGGCTACTGTCTTTTTAACAGAAGTGACAGAATTTATCGGTGCGGAAGATATTTTAAGGCGACAGTGTAAAAATGAAGAAGTAGGTTCTCAGCTTATGGAATTAGTGGCAATGACTGAACATTTTATGGCACGTGTTGGACATAGTGATATTGCAGACATTTCCCCAGGGAACATTGCTGGGGGGCTGAGTACGATAGAGGAGAAGTCCTTGGGGTGTATTCGTAAGGGAGGTACCAGGCCTATTGTAGAGGTTGTTGGTCATGGCATTCGTCCTCAACAAAAAGGATTGGTTGTTATGGATGCACCGGGACATGACGTTGAATCTATGGTTGCTATGGCAGCTGGCGGGGCAAATTTGATTTTTTTCACTACTGGCAGAGGAACTCCAACGGGCTGTCCAGGGATACCTGTCATTAAAGTTTCAAGTAATTCCCAGGCGTTTGCAAATATGAGAGATAACATTGATTTCAATGCAGGTTTAGTAATTGACGGAGATAAGAGTATTTCTGAGCTGGGAGAAGATCTTTTTAATTATGCCGTTACTGTGGCAAATGGCGAGGAAACTGCTTCCGAGCGATTACGTTGTCGAGAATTTGCTATACGCAGGCGTGGTGTTGATGCTTACATTATTTAGTAAAAAATAGGGCCTTGAGAAAACTCAAGACCCTATTTTTTTACTCTACAAGATGTATGGCGAAACCTGATATTTCAATATCGAGGTAAGCAACTTTTAACCGCCCATCTTTTCTTTTTTCTGTTTCTGGTCTGGTCTTTATTCCCATTTGTTCAAAATAGGCTACGGCACGTTCAACGCTATTCGTATGAATGGCGATATGTCCTTTGCTGCCAAGATAGGGAGATTTCATTATTTCAAAAGATTTGCCGGCAAAAACCGAGCTATTTCCGTTTTTTACTGGCATATTGAAGAGCTTTTCGAAGAGCTGAGCACAGCGTAAAGCTTCTTCTTCCGAACTTTCATTGATCCCTATGTGAACCAGAGAAAAATTATGCATTGTAAAAACAGCTTCGCGTACAAGTTTTGTTATTTGATCGAATGCTTTGGCCGCCACTAAGTCTCCTTTTACCATCCAGCTGCCGCCGCATGCGTGCACTACAGGTAAAGCGAGATAGCTATTCAAGTTCTCGGCATTTATGCCCCCTGTAGGAATAAATTTCACATTTCGATAGGGGCCGGCCAGGGCCTTGAGCATTGCGACACCGCCTGATGCTTCGGCAGGAAAGAATTTTAATATAGAAAGTCCTCGTTCTAATCCCATTTCAATTTGAGATGGAGAGTTAACTCCAGGTGTTATGGGAATATTGTTGTCAATGCAATAATCTACAATCGTAGGATTAAAACCTGGAGAGACAATAAATTGAGCTCCCGCATCAACTGATCGTTTCACCTGATCGATTGTCAGTACAGTTCCAGCACCAACAAGAAGGTTGGGAAGGTGTGTTGATATTTGTCGTATGGATTCTTCTGCTGCATCTGTTCGGAATGTAACCTCAGCTACTGGAAGACCTCCATCAATAAGGGCTTGTCCCAAAGGAAGGGCATCTTCGGCATGGTCAAGTTTTATTACAGGAATAAGACCACATTTCCCAATAGTTTCAAGAACAGCGTTCATATATACCCACTTCTTTCTTTAAGTTTTCTTGTTTTTTAGTTTTCAAAATCCATATAGGCTCCCAACATTGCCGAACTTGCATGGCGACTGTAAAGAGCGAGGATTCCTTTTTTCTTTTTCGTCATTGGAGAGATATATTCTTCTCTGCGTTTTTTGATAACGTTTTTCATTTCTTCTTCAGTATATTTTTCTCCATGGACTCCAACAAGAGAGAGTCGACGTTCAGGAATGTTTATCTCTATAAGGTCTTCCTCTTCAACGAAAGCTATTGGACCTTGCTGCGCCGCTTCAGGCGAAATATGTCCGATTGCTGGTCCTCGAGTAGCACCAGAAAATCTTCCGTCAGTGAGTAACGCAATAGAAGACGCTAATTCAGGATCTGAAGCTACTGCTTCTGTTGTATAGAACATTTCTGGCATTCCAGAGCCACGAGGTCCTTCGTAGCGTATAATGACAATATCTCCAGGCTGTATAACCTTGTCAATAACAGCTTGATATGCCTCTTCTTCGCTGTTGAAAGGACGTGCTCGTCCGATCATGACATTCATTTCTTTAGGAATAGCGGAGTGTTTAACAACAGCTCCCTCTGGAGCCAGGTTTCCTTTTAGAATGGAAATTGAGCCAGAAGCGTTGAGAGGAGCAGTTTTGCTTCTTATAATCTCTTCTTTTTCAAAGCCACGTTCGGCAATAAGTTCTTTATGATGTTCAAAGTATCCTGCCTTTTCCAGCTTTTCAAGGTTTTCTCCCAGTGTTTCTCCAGTTACGGTTTTTACGTCAAGGTTCAGAGAGTCTCTAATTTGTCTCATAACTTCTGGAACTCCGCCTGCTAACCAGAAAAGCTCTGATGGATGCTTCCCACTGGTTTTTATATTAACAAGCCATGGAATATTACGGTTAATACGGTCAAAAATATCTGCATTAAAGGAAATTCCCGCTTCATGAGCAATAGCAGCGATATGCATTACGGCATTCGTAGAACCTGCAATTGCAGCATGAACCATAACTGCATTTTCGAATGCCTTTTCGTTTAAAATCTGACGTGCACATATATCTTTTTCCACAAGGGATAGAAGAGCCTTACAACTTTCTTGAAGCATTTTTTTCAGCTCTGGTCTCACCGTTGGTATGAGGGCAGAGCCGGGAAGGGCCATACCAAGAGCTTCTCCCATGACTTGCATTGTTGAGGCTGTTCCCATGAATTGACAGGCACCACACGTAGGGCATGCGTGCTGTTTATACCATGTAAATTTTTCTTCTGAAATTTCCCCTCTTTTATATTGTGCAAGATATGTTCCTATCTGTTCGAGGGTTAAATTCTCAGGGCCTGCCGACATAGCTCCACCTGGCATAAAGATTGCGGGCAGATCGAGTCGAGCCATAGACATGAGATGGGCAGGAATAGCTTTATCGCACGATGAAATATAAAGAATCCCATCAAAGGGCGTCGCCATAATTTGTGTTTCAACCATAGCTGTTATGAGGTCACGAGAAGGGAGAGAATAGTTCATCCCATCATGTCCCTGTGCTATGCCATCACAAATATCTGTAACTGTGTAAACGGCACCTCTGGCTTGCTTTTCTCGAAGAGTATGTTGTGCCTCTTCTACGAGCAAATGAAGATGGGCGCTTCCAGGATGACTTTCACCCATCGTACTTTGAATCATAATTTGTGGCAGTGCCAATTCTTCTGCGGTCCAGCCAGATCCCATGCGAAGGGAGTCCATTTCTGCTGCGACGGACCGCATTTTCTGACTTCTTAGCATTTTTCACCCTCCCTTGCAAAAAAGGGGAAAGGGTTTACCCCTTCCCCCCTTATCAAATGTATTTTTCTACTTAGTCTTTATATTCAGCAATGAGATCCTGAACCTGCTTAATCAGATCTGCACCAATTTCGTTAGCATATTCGTCATATACCGGCTGTACGGCTTTCTGGAATTCGGCTTTCTGCTCAGGGGTAAGAATGGTTACAGTCATTTTCTCTTTAAGCTTTTCAAGATATTCTGCATTCATTTGGCGGTTCAATTTTCTATTGTGAACCTTTGCTTCTAATGCGGCGTCTTTTACAACCTTCTGAAGATCTGCGGGCAGACCATCCCAGAAAGATTTAGAAATGAGAAGAACGAAAGGAGAGTAGACGTGACCTGTATCAGTAGCAAAGTCCTGGACTTCAAAGAAGTTCTGAAGATAGATTGTTCCCCATGGGTTTTCCTGTCCATCGACGACGTGCTGTTGCATGGCTGAGAAAAGTTCTCCAAATGCCATTGGGGTAGGGTTGGCTCCCATAGCGCGCCAGGCAGCAAGGTGAATGGGGTTTTCCATGGTACGAATTTTAAGCCCCTGTACATCTGCAGGAGATTTAACAGCATGACCGTTATTTGTCAGCATTCTATAACCGTTCTCCCAGTAAGCAAGACCAATGAGCCCCTGATCTTTAAGCTGATCAAGAAGACTCTGACCAACTGGTCCGTCAAGAATGTAGTCTGCAATTTTTTCGTTCGGGAAGAGGAAAGGCAAATCAAAAATTTTGAAGCCATTTACGAAGGTGCTGATAGGAGCTGTTGAAGGGCATGTCATTTCCTGAGTTCCCATTTTCAATGCTTCCATCATTTCTCTGTCATCGCCAAGCTGGCTTGAATGGTAAAGTTCGACTGTTATTTTGCCAGCGCTATTTTTCTCTACGAGTTCTTTAAAGTACTCTAGTGATTTGTATTGAGCAGACTTATCGTTCAGTCCAATGCCTGCCGTGATGGTATACTCTGCAGCAGCGGCTGCAAAAGCGAATGCAGTAAGAAGAGCCAATGTCAATACAAAGGTTGAAAAAATCTTTCTTCTCATAAATAATTCACCCCTTTTTAAAATCAGCGCTTAATAACGCTGTCTTGATGCCATATTTGTTTCCAACTAGTTCATCAACACATTAGGTATGAACATAACCAACTGTGGGAAGAAAATAAACAAAATAAGAGCCACAATCTCTGCTATGAGGAACGGTAAAATAGACCGAACGAGTTCCTCGAATTTGACGTTAGCAACTCCACATGCCACGTATAAAACTGTTCCTACTGGAGGTGTTATGAGCCCCAGCCCGAGGTTGATAGACATAATGACTCCGAAGTAAACAGGGTCAATTCCCACAGACTCCATAACGGGAAGAAGAATAGGAGCCAAAATGAGCATGGCTGGAGTAAGATCCATAACGAATCCGACAAGGAAAAGCAAGATATTAGCAATGATCAAAACGCCAAGCCGAGCATCTGTTATTGAGCGTATAAGCTCTGCAAGGGCGAAAGGAACACGTGCTCTTGTAAGGAGCCAGGCGGTTGCCATGGCCATTCCGCAGAGGAAGAGAACAATGGCTGTTGTCTTGGCAGTGTTCAAAAATATATCAGGAAGATCGCGGAATGTGATTTCTTTGTAGACAAATAAGCCAAGAATGAGGGCTACGAAGGCAGAAACTGCTCCTGCTTCAGTAGCTGTGAATATACCTCCGAGTATGCCTCCAACGACGATAACAGGAATGGAAAGAGCAAGCCAAGCTCCTTTAAAGGTTTGAGCAACCCTTTTAATATTAAACTTATGGCTGCTTCCTTTCATTTTCCCATAGCCATGCTTTTTGGTTAGGAACCAGGTCGTGACCATGAGCGAAAGGCCCACTATGATTCCTGGTATGATTCCTCCAAGGAAAATACGAGCTATAGATGTGTTTGTAACGATCCCAAAGAGAATAAAGGGGATGCTCGGAGGAATAATAATGCCGATTACAGATGCAGAAGCTGTAACAGCAGCGGCAAAAGAAGGAGGATAGCCTTCCTCTTTCATCGGGGGAACAAGAAGTCCGCCTATGGCTGCTGCTTCTGCTACGGCAGATCCGGAAATACCTCCAAAGAACATGCTGCTTAAAATGGCGACATGTCCTAACCCTCCGGTTATATGACCCACCAGAGAGTCTGCAAAGTCAACAAGACGTTTAGCGATGCCACCTCTGTTCATGACTTCTCCTACAAACATAAAAAAGGGTATAGCTAGAAGTGGAAAGCTGTTCATTCCAGAAATAATTTTGGCTGGGAGTACCATGAAAGGAATATTCATAACATGGAGCATAGCAATATTAGCAAGGCCCAAGCAGAAAACAATAGGTAACCCGAAAATAATAAAGAAGAAAAGGATTCCTAAGAATAACCAAAGCATTAGGCTTCACTCCTTTTCCAGCCAAGTAGCAATGCAAGATGCTCATATATCTTGCAAATATTGATAATGAGCATCATGAATGCGCTGACAGGAGCGATGATGTAAACCCACTTCATGGGAATGTAGAGTGCTGGAGAAAGGTTTGTAGCTGAATTTGCCACGATAAGACCATAGCGAAGAAGAATAACGATAACCAGAAGAATGAAGAAATCGGCAGCAAGGCGAATAAAACGTTTGATAGTTGGAGAAGGAATACGATCTACAACGAAATCCAATCCGATATGTTCGTTATATCCATAAGCAAGAACAGCTCCAAGAAACGAAACCCAGATAAAAATAAAACGAGAAAGTTCATCTGCCCAACTGAGGGAGCTGTTAAGAACGTAACGACAAAAAACATTAACTCCTACTATAATGAAAAGAGAAAGGGTAAGAATGATGAGAAAAGCTTTATAAGCTTTTAGTAGCGTTTGAAATATCTTTTGCACAGGTTGCCCTCCTTAATCATCAAGTAAGGGGAGGATATCTCCGCCATTTTTCAGAACAACAACACTAGCATCTTTCCCTTTCAGTTCAAAAGCCATATCTAATGCTTTTTGTGCTGAAGGAGCCCACATAAATCCTATCTTTTCTGCAGTTTCTTTATCTATTCCATCAGAAACGAGTATTCCTCGTCCCTTGTCTCTGATTACTCGCCCTACATGAGAAATATGAGCTGCCATTGTCAGGTCGGTTATTTCGCCTTCATCTACTTTTTTCTTAATTTCTTCGAAAGGGAGATACCCTATTTCGAGAAGCTCGGGATGTCCTTGAGCTACACCGTCGGGACACGGAGTAACAAGAATGAGAATGCCATCTTTTTTGAGAGCGAGGTCTCCAGAATAAATACCTTTTGCGGCTTGCCAGAGTTCTGCATCGGCAGGAAAAGATTCTACAATAACAATATCTGCAAGACAAGGGAGAGATGCCCCAAAAATTTCTTTCGATGAGCTGCAGCCCGCTCTGTGTGCTTCTATGGGATCTCCGGCGACACAGCGATATATTTCTTCATTACCATCAAGAACCACATTGACGATATATTTTAATCCGGCGGCGAGTCCCACGGCGTTCATTTCACGGCGAACAGGCGTGTCGATTTTCCCTATAAAGTCTTTCCCGTCATATAGAGCGCTTACCCAGTGGGTTTGCCCTGTAGTAATGCCTCCCGAAACGCCAGGTTGTACTATTTTTGCTCCTCCTGAGAAACCAACGACGCGGTGAGGAGTGATATGACCAACACCTATAACAAAATCAGCTTCTAAAAGAGCTTTATTCACCCATATTTCTGTTCCATTTTCTGTAGGAGGAAGCTCGACAAGTTGATCGGGATCATTCCAACAGTGTTGCGATATTGTATATTTATCAAGGATATTACTTCCAAATTTCTTCTCAAGTTCTTCCTGAGTCATAGGGCGGTGAGTTCCCAGGGCCACCATAATAGAAATGTCTTCAGGTGCAACTCCCGCTTTTTGAAGTCTTTTCATAACTTCAGGAAGAATAATGTGTGCAGGTGTATTGCGCGTATTGTCGTCGGCAAGAATAAGCACTTTCTGTCCACTTTTTACGCACTCTTCCAGCCTAGGGGCACCGACAGGAGCGTTGAGACCTGCGTTGATAGCCTCGATATCATCTTTGAAGGGCTTCGGTGGGCAAGCAGGGCTTAGCACAGCTACAAGATTTTTTTCAGGAATCGAAACACCTTCGTAATCGGGGTAGGAAAAAGAGATAGTAGTATTCATGGCTCTACCATTCTTTTAAAGGAGAAAGACCAAACTCTTGGGCGAAGTTTTCAAGCATTGATAATGTCGCATCATCGAGTTCTACTCCCTTTTCAAGGGCCATCTTTCGTCGAGCTGCTTCTTTTTGACCGTGAGTATATACTCGTTCTTCATCTTTTAGTGGAGTGCTTGTGCGAAGAGCCCGAAGTATATCTCCTACATATGTTTTTATTGGAGCGGCATCACCGAATAAATCAAGTCTGAAAGCGGAGAAGAAGTGACTTACATTGGCATCAGGAGTTTGAAATACATCTCGGGTCCAGCTTCCCATTGAAAGAGGAGCACAGAGAAGTTCAACAAGAAGGCCCATTCCGTATCCCTTATGTCCACCCATTTCTTCTTTTGATCCACCTAAATAAACTTGTCCGCCAAGTTCTCTTGTAGGATCTGCTAAAAGATCTGTTGCTGCTTGGGCTCCCGTAATAGGCATTCCTTCTTCATCAATAACCCAACCTTCAGGAAGTTTCTTATTACGTCTCTTGTATACCCCTAACTTGCCTCTAGCTGCGGTTGTTGTAGCCATGTCAAGAAGGAAAGGATCTTCTTCATCTGATGGAATAGCTACAGCTATTGGGTTTGTTCCGAGCATACGCTGGCGTCCTAGTGCAGGGACAGCACAGCGGATTGTATTGGTAAAAGCGCTGCCTACAAAACCTTCTTTAGCGGCCATTTCTGCCCATAGTCCTGCCATCCCAAAATGGTTGGAGTTTCGTACTGCAACATAACATGTTCCGTTTTTACGAGTTTTTTCTAGGCAAATTTCCATTGCAAATTGGGATATATGCGATCCAATTCCGTAGTGTCCGTCTATAACAGCAGATATTGGGGTTTCGAAAACTATTTCAGGATCCGCTTCAGGGCGAACGTGTCCGCTTTTCAATTCGTTTCTATAAACCTTCAATCGGGTAACTCCGTGGGATGAAACTCCTCTCGCATCAGCCTCTGCAAGCACTTTTGCCGTTATTTCTGCTTTATGCTGAGGATAGCCTATTTCTTTGAGCACCTCTGCAGCAAAATCAACTAATGCACGATAATCAACACGTCTATATGTAGACATAATTTGAAGACACCTCTTCTTTCTATGAAATCTTTTCTCTCGTATCTGTAGTAGAAAATGGGGAATTGATAATAGTTATATAAGAGAAAAAGCAAGACGAAGTCAAGGATTTTTATCCGCAATGTGAACCGACGGTTCGTATTTTGAATAATTGTATCCCTCGAAGGGTTTTTTAATGTTGTTTATAGTAAAAAATAAATAAAATTTTCAAATAAAACAAATAAAGCCTATTTTAGTATTACAATATAAACAAGTTTTTGGTTTGTTTTATTTTTTTGAATTATAGAATGTGATTTAAAAAATAGTATTCATTGGTTAAGTGTGCAAAACATGATGAGTGATGGGAAGCCAAGCTTTCCTGTTTTTTGCAGGCGCTAGAGTGAAGGTTTTTATAAAAAATGTCACGATACACAAGGAGGTCTTTATATGGATATGGAAGGCATTAAGAAACTTGCACGAGAAGCGGAATCTGACGTTGTGGCTTTAAGACATCATTTTCATGCCCATCCGGAACTTTCATGGAAAGAAGTCCAGACGACTCAAAAAATAGTAGAAACGTTGAAGAGTTATGGTTTTAAGGAAGAAGATTTGCGAGTAGGTTTTGGAGGAACTTCTTCGGGAGTAATTGCAGACATCAATAAAGATGTTGATGGGCCGTGCATTGCATTACGTGGTGACATAGACGCTCTCCCCATCGTTGAGGAAAATGACGTTTCTTATAAGTCACAAAATGAAGGTGTTATGCATGCATGTGGTCATGATGCTCATAATGCTCTTTTGCTTGGGGCTGCAAAAGTATTAATGTCGATGAAAGATGAATTGCCAGGTCATGTTCGTCTTCTTTTTCAGCCTGCGGAAGAGCACGGCATAAAAGCTGGAGCGAATATAATGATTAAAGAGGGAGCTCTTGAAGGCGTAGATGCTATTTATGGTCAGCATGTATGGGCGTCTGTTCCTTCTGGGAAAATCCAATATAAGATTGGTCCTTTTATGGCCTCTGCTGATGGTTTTGAGCTTAAAATTCAGGGCAAGGGGGGGCATGGTTCAGCCCCGCAATATTCTGTTGATCCTACAATAGCTGCTGCTAACTTTGTCTTCAATCTTCAAACGATTATCAGTCGTGAAATAGATCCTCAGGATACAGTTGTAATGAGTATTGGGAAGCTGCAAGCAGGAAGCGCTTTCAATATTATTCCGGATAAAGTGGGAATCAATGGCACTATTCGAACTTTTAATCCAGAAGTACGGAATAGTTTGCCAGATAGAATGCAGAGAATCGTTGATGGCCTTTGCACAATGACAAGATGTACTGCTGATTTTGAATATCAGAAGATGATTCCTACTACTATCAATGATGAAGAAGTGGAATTGATAGCAAAAGATGTAGCTGAAGATATATTTGGTGCTGATAATGTGGAAGAAAGTCCATTGATTATGGGAGGAGAAGACTTCGCTTTTTATCAGGAAAAAATTCCTGGTGGCTTCTGTTTTGTAGGAATAGGCAATCCGGATAAAGGAACAGATAATCCTCATCATTCGCCTCATTTCAACGTTGATGATGAAGTTCTTTGGAAAGGTGTGGCAACGTACGCAGGTGTGGCCTGGAAATATCTTGTAAGCCACAAATAGTAAAATCGAGATATCGGGTCTTTTTATTTTGGAGTAGAATAAAAAGACCCGATATTTTTTATTAAATTGAGGAGGAAAGAAATTGGTCCAGTCTTTTTTCGATATAAAAGGGAAAAGAGCCCTGGTAACAGGCTCGACTCGTGGAATTGGAAGATCTTTGGCGGAGGGACTGGCTCAAGCGGGAGCGTTAGTTTTTATTAATGGTCGTTCTCAAGATTCTGTAGACAGAGTATGTCGAGATTTTTGTCGAGAAGGGTATCAAGCAAGTGGAAAAGCTTTCGATATTTGTGATTCAAAAAGCGTTACACAGGCTATACATGGAATTAAAGAGGAGTACGGTTCTATAGATATACTCGTTAATAATGCGGGAATAATGAAAAGAGAGCCTTTACTTTCTATGCCAGAAGCAATGTGGCAAAGTGTTATTCAGACTAATCTGACGAGTGCTTTTCTTGTTGGGAAAGAAGTGGCGTCTCTTATGGCCCAAAATGAAGGGGGCAAAATTATCAATATTTGCTCTTTGATGAGTGAAGTAGGACGAGTTTCTACAGGGGCTTATGCAGCAGCAAAGGGCGGTCTTAAAATGTTGACCAAGGCTATGGCGACAGAGTGGGCTTCTTATGACATACAAGTGAATGGTATTGGGCCAGGATATATTCTTACAGAAATGACTCAACCTTTGTCGGAAGACATGAATTTTGATGCATGGCTTAAGAAGAGGACCCCAGCCCGTCGATGGGGTAAACCTTCTGATTTAATTGGAAGTTTGCTTTTTTTGGCCTCTCCCGCTTCTAATTTTGTTAACGGACAGATTATATACGTTGATGGAGGAATTCTCGCGTCCTTATAATTGCTTTATTTGTGGCGTTCTACCATCATACGAATAAGAAGGGTATCACTCCATTCCCTGCCAGGATGGGTATATTTATCGATGACAATAACGAGAGAAAGAGCCAAAATAATAACCGTGAATAGAATAATGAATTGTCCCAGAAGGGACGGCTTTTTCTTCATTTATTATCACCTACTTTCGATTTGATTTTCTTTTCTTCCTATTTCATATTATTATACAATAATAAATGGAAGGGGGGATTAAGGTGTCTTTACATAGTGCCCTAAGTCTTATTCGTTTTTTTGAAGAGGAAGGTGTACGTGCGTGGATTGTAGGCGGTGCTGTTCGTGATTCTTTGGTAGGCCGTTCACTTTCTGATGTAGATGTTGCTGTTGGGTGTAGTGGGAAAGAAATAAAAAGTTTTTTCCCTAAAGCGCCGGAGATAGGCAAAGATAGTAAAAAAACGTTTGTCGTTTTTTTTGATGGTGAAGTTTTCGATGTGTTCCCTCTATACAATAAACCTCTTGAAGAAGACCTTGCTCGACGCGATTTTACTGTTAATGCTATGGCACTAGATAGTAAAGGAAAGATTTATGATCCCTTCGATGGTTTTTCAGATTTAAGAAGAGGAATCTTGCGTTTTAACGGCAATCCTATTCATCGCCTGAAAGATGACCCCATACGAGCTCTTCGTTTGTGCCGATTTGCTTCTGCCCTTGATTTAAGAATAGACGAGGATTCCGCTCGAGCTGTAAAAAATTTTTCTTCTCATATACCCCATGTTTCATCTGAACGTATTGGACATGAGGTTTTAAAGGCTTTTGAAGGAGACGCTCTTCTCTTTTTCCGTTTTGTAAGAAGCCATAACCTTATGATGCCATTTTTCCCTTTTTTACAAAAACTTTCAGGACAACGTGTTGAAAGTACGAGTTCCTATGAGGGGGATAGCCTTCTGCACTCCTTTCTCTCTCTGCAGGCAGCTCAAAATTCACGCAAAGATATGGCTGTTCAAACTGCTGCTTTCTTTCAGCATGTAGATTCTGGTTTTATTAACGAGTTGCTTGTTGATTGGTCGTGGCCTTCTTTTCTCAGGGGGGAAATTGTTACATTAATTAAAAATCTGCCGTTTTTTTTAGAACCACTATCTGACGATAGAGCCGTTTCTATGTTCGATGCTTTAGGAGATAGCGTGGTAAATAAGCTTTTTGATCTCTCTTTTGCATCACTCATGGCATCGGGTGAGTCTACCGATTCGTGGCGTGAAAATATGCTTCTTTATTACCGTACAATTTTAAGATTGAAATGTGTAGATTTTCTTCCCAACGGAGAAGATTTAAAGAAAATGCTTGCTATAGAAGAAGGACCTTTGATTGGTTTTTTAAAGACAGGACTTAGGCAAGCTGCTGCCAAAGGTGAGATTGAAAATAAAGAAGAGGCGGAAGAGTGGCTTTGGAAAAATGCCCCGGACAGAAATAAAAATATTGCTGAAGAGTAGCGTCTTTCTGCCCGGGTCTTACGATGATGAAATCAAAGAGTTTCGATCATTTTTTGTAGAAGTTTTGCTGCATTATTACAGTCTTTTAATGAACACTTGGCTTTGGATGTATAAGCTTTTTCCAATGGTATAGCTAGGGATAAAACGGCGCAATCAGTTCCAGACGTGTGAATACCTGCTATAGGAGCGGTATCTGGTGATATCGCCGATATTTGAAGTGGTATACTGTGATCCTCTGCAATATCCCTCAGTTCTTTGCTTAAATGAGAGCTTGAAATAACAGCATTATCCCGGCATCTCAGAACAGGACCTTTCCCTACCTGTATGGAAGAATCTATAACAGGTTCAATGTGAAGCCCTATTGCTATGCGAGGGACAAGTGTTTGAGCTAAAACGTGACAACCCCGTCCGCCCACTATCCCATGAGTGCTGAAACAAAAGTAGCTTTTTCGAAGGAGTGATAGCATATCTTTCTTCTCCAGAAGGGAGAGCAATGTCCACGAAGCAATACGCCCTTCCAGAGCGGGAGCAGTGATTGAATCTCTTTCAATAGAGAAAGGACCTGTGAGAATGCCTCGATCTCCAGGTTGTGGTAATGTGGCATTATTATCAATAGTTATTGAGATTTGGTCATCATTTATTATCCCAGTTGATCCGTTGGTAAAACAAACGGTACTTCCTGATAGCGTAACTAGAGGAAGGGGGCCCATAGGAGAATAGTAAATACGAGATTTTTCGTCGTGTCCAACTACAACAAAGCTGCACTGATCCAGAGAAACTAAGATCATAACAGATTTGTTTCTTTCATAGCCCACAGTAACATTCCCTAAAGGATCTCTCGTTATACTCATATCTGATGATAATAATGATTTCAGTCTTTGTTCAATAATACTAGACACATTTTTTTCAAATGCTGTGGGAGCAAAAGATTCCACAAGGGTACGAAGAAGTTCCATTAGTCGAGCCCTCCTTTCTCTACATATTCTAAGAAAGTTGCAATAAGGGCGATCGTATGACGAAGGTCCTCTAAATTGGCAACACTGACAGAAGAGTGTATGTAGCGACACGGAACAGAGACAGTTGCACACCGGGCTCCCTCTCCTGCAATGTGAACAACTCCACCGTCGTTTCCTCCACCCATTATTCGACGTCTTTGCCATGGAATACCGTTTTCTTCGGCGAGGGAACAAAGTTTTTCACTGAGTTGTACATCAAAACAGCTTGTGTTATCGGCAATGGAAATTGCGGGGCCATTTCCAAGCGTCGTAGAGTGTCTATATGGTTCAACTGTAGGAAGGTCTGAGCAAACGGTTCCTTCAAGAACAATGCCAATTTGAGGTTTAACTCTATATGAAGCTGAAAGAGCTCCCCGTTCCCCGACTTCTTCCTGAGAAGAAAAAACGCCATATAGGGGTAAATCCCATTTTTTTTGTAAAACTGAGGCTAAAACGCAACATCCAGCTCTATCATCTAGGGCTTTTGCCTTTACTGATGTACCGTATAAAGGCCCATACTGCGTATCAAAAGCAATGTAATCTCCTACTGCAACAAGCTGAGAGGTTTCGTCGGCAGTCGTTGTTCCTATATCGATATATGAATTTTCAAAAGAATCTTCCATCCTGACGATTCCAGGAATGCGATTCGGGCCGATCTTTACCGTTTTAGATGAGAGGACTTGTTCATGAACTCCACCAGATGGAGTGAAAGAGATTGTTCCATCTTTTCTTATTGCTGTAACTATAAAACCGACTTCGTCCATATGGGCCACTATCATTACCTTGGGATGCTGAGTATTTCCGTTTTGATATGTAATAAGGCTTCCGAGGGGATCGACATCCATCTGATCGACTTTTCCGGAGAGAGATTGTTTGATGAATTCTCTAACATCTTTTTCATCACCACAGACTCCTATCAGGTTTGTAAGAGTTTTAAGCATATAAAGTCTCCTCCTTTGTCATGGAATCAAGCAGAGGAAGGCTCTCTGATATCAAAGCAAAAGCATTATTGAGGTCATTGGTGGAGATGATTTCTGTACTACTTGCTCTATATGTTACTGGCAACTCGATAAGAGCTGATGGAATTCCACCTGCCGCTGTTTGTAGCGCCCATATATCTGAAAAACGACGTTCACCAGAAGCTCGTAGTTGAAGTTGCATATTTTTTTCTTTTGCATGTGTGCGCAAAGCATTTGTTACGAATGGATGTGCTGCCGGTCCTGAGTATGAGACGGGCCCATTTGCCAAGGAGATGGGGGAATGGGGTGTTTCCTTGCTTTGGGCGGTTGTTGAATCTAAAACAAGGGCAATATGAGGTTTTTCGGCTATAGCAGCAGCAACTGCTCCTTTAAAAGCATTGTAATGTTGCGCAGCGAAGACGATGTTGAGATCGCTTTCAAGATGAGGAATATTTTCGAGTAAGGAAAGAAGGAGAGAAGCTCCCCAGCGATCAGAGAGAGCTCGACCACATATTTTCCCTTGTGCCAGCGAGGTGGCTTTTCGTCTAACAACTGCTGTTGTTCCTGGTACTATCCATTCGGGTATGGAGTCTCTAAATGTCAGCCCCAAGTCTATTCTTAAATTTTCCTCTGATAGAGGAGCTTTACGTTCCTCAGCTTTTAAAATATGAGGAGGACGGGTTCCAATTACTCCAAAAAGCGTATGAGAACCATCGCTGATTATAACTTCTTGAGCAGCTACGTCAGAAGCCTCGAGGCCCCCAACTGTTCTAAAAGCTAGAAAGCCTTTTTCATGTCCTGTTATTACGATTCCCGGTTCATCGTAATGTGTGAGAATCATAAGTTGTCTTGAAGAGTCTTTTCCTGGGATTTTAATAATGAGAGATTCTAATTGATCTTTTCTTGCGTATTTCTTGTATTTTTCTGGAATTAAACCTATAAGTGTGTCTGCACAAAAGTTTTCTGCACCACACACAGCTTGTTGCTCAGCCAAAAATTCAAGATGTTGAGCAATATCCATTGTTTACATCTCCTTCATTCTCCGGAAAAAGGCCGTCAGCGCGCTATGTGCCGACGGCCTTAGAGGTGCTTTTATGAGTCGATATTAGTCTTTGTATGTTGTGTTTGTAACTTTTACAAAATCAAGAGGAATTAACATGATATCATGAACGCCTCTGTTCACAGCAGTAAGGTTTGAACGGGTATAAATGGGTACCCATGGAACTTCTTCATTCATTATAGTCTGCGCCCTGGCATAGGCCTGACGGCGAACTTCCTGGTCTACGGAAGAGAATCCCATCATAACGGCCTCATCAACTTCTTTATTGGCGTAAAATGTTCTGTTTGCACCGTTAGGAACCCACTGATCAGAAAGAGTAAGTGGTCTGTATACCCAGTCAGCATCTCCTGTCGATGGTGACCAACCGTAGTAGATAACCTGGCTTGTATTTTCCTCAACAGGTTTTCTTGTTTCAGCCAAGAATGTACCCCAGTCCATAACAGCCATTTTTGCATCCATACCGATTTTGGAGAGATATGCTTGAACTGCTTCTGGAATCTTCAGTGCGGGAGTGTTTCTTCCATGTGTGAGAAGTTTTACGTGAAGAGTCTTCCCGTCTTTTTCAAGAATCCCGTCTCCGTTGCTATCTTTCCAGCCAGCTTCGGCAAGAAGAGCTTTTGCTTTTTCGGGATTGTAGGGGAGTCCTTCTACTTCTGAGTAACCGTTAACAAGAGGAGCTACCATTGAGTTTACAGGTGTTGCAAATCCCATCATGATATTTTTGCAGATTGCCTCTCTGTCAATGGCCATAAATATAGCCTGGCGAACTTTAACATCTTTCAAGATTTCATCCTGACAGTTTAAGGCAAGGAACTGAACCATAACGGAAGGCCCTATGCGCATATCTATTTTCTTGCTTTCCTTTAAACGGGCAACATCCTGTGGGGGAACCTGCTCTGCAACATCAATTTCTCCTGTTTCCATCATCATGGCTCTGGCAGAGTCTTCAGGAATTGTCTTGAAGATTACTTTTTTCAGTTTGGGTTTACCACCCCAGTACTTGTCATAAGCTTTTAGAGCAATGTAGTCGCCCTGAAGCCATTCGTCAAGCATAAAGGCACCTGTCCCAGAAGGGTTACGAACGAAATCTCTGTTTTCATCAACACCTTTGGGGTCAAGAATAAGTCCAGCAGTATGTGAAAGGATGTTTAGGAAAGCACCAAAAGATGTTTTAAGGTTGAAAACTACAGTATATTCGTCTTTTACTTCCACAGAATCTACGATAGGTGCGTAGAGGGAAGAACGTTTGTATTTCCCAGAAAGGATGCGATCAAAGTTTTTCTTTACAGCTTCTGCGTTAAAGGGAGTTCCACTGTGGAATGTTACACCTTCTCTAAGGTGGAATGTCCATGTTTTCCCATCTTCAGAGATATCCCAACTGGTAGCCAGTCGAGGCTGAATTTTCATCTCTTCATCAAAAGAGACAAGTCCCTCGTAGATACTATGACACACTTCTTCTGAAGGGGTATCTGTGAGATCTTGAGGATCCATGCCAAGAGCCTCGGTGCCCTTACCAATAAGGAGTGTATCCTTACTGGATGCCGCTGCTATTCCTGCAAAACAAAAGACTACGAGAAGAACTGTTAGAACAAGTATGAGAGAACGTTTTACTGATACACCCATATACAATCACTCCTCCATATTTTGATAATGGTGAAAATTACAAACAAGCATAAATATACCTAGCGCTGCTTCCCCCCCTTCTTGTCTGCTTAAAAGTAGCTTTTTTGTTTAAAGCTTGATAGACGCAGCGAGGGATGTGGCAATGCCCATCCAGCGGCGCATCTCTTCCATGGAGTTTCCATCCATACGTACTGTTCGTCCATCAATTCGTGTTACTCCGGGAGTGTACGAAACTTCATCACATTGGCGAGTATGTTTGAAAGTAAGTTCTAGAGAGTAAGGATGTGTAATGTTCATTATGGGTGCTTTGCCAGCGCGAAGAGTTTCAACGGCCCTTTTGGCGGCGTCTTTTAAAAGAGGAAAAGTTGCTGAAGGTGGTAAAAGCTTGGCGCAGCTGTTGGAGCGTCCTTCTTTTACTGCGCATGTTACAATTTCTTTCCCCAAGAGATTTTCGGCTTCTCGACATACGGCCTTATCTCCAGTAACAAGAGCTACAGGAATGCTTTTTTCAGCACATACAGCAGCATTTAATCCTGTTTCTCCTACGGGCATTCCGTTAAGTTTTGCGTTGAAAATAGTGCTTCCAGATACAGTGTGATCAAGAACCGCATGAAGGGTTCCTGCCATAGCATGGTATCCTACGAAGAAAACTCCATCACATCCATCTGTTCCCTCTATCATTCCTAAAGCTTTAGGAGTACCTGAAATAAGGCGAACGTTTGCTGGAAGCTGCGAAACATCCACATTGATCATACGTGCATGTGAATCGTTCACGAGAATTTCTGTAGCCCCTCCTTCGAGAGCTCCTTCTATTACTGCTTGTAGGTCATGAAGCTGCATTGTACATCCGAAGGCATATTCTACTGGTGCATCTGCCCGAACGTGGAGCGAACTGACTATACCTGTAGCGCCTTCCATATCTACACTTACATAGATTTTCACAGGAGATCACCTCAATAGTAAAAATACGATGCTTTAATTGACAATTATAAACGCAAGATGTAAAAATGGATAGACAAATGGACCCATTTTTAGATTCATTTATTATTTGCTCCATCCAAAAGGGGGAGAGCAAGTGGAGGGGAAGCTACGCGCCGACGAAATTGTTTTCCGATATGTCATATCGAAATTGGTCTCTAGGGAGTTGCATCCTGGAGAGAGAGTATACGAACCGGCACTTTGCAGGGAACTTGGAGTAAGCAGAACGCCAGTTCGTCAAGCTATAAGTAGACTTATCTCAGAGGGTGTTCTTGAAAATTGTGAGGGACAGAAAGGCTATAGTGTGCCTATTTTAACCCCTGAAGATATGTTCAAAGTATATTCTACGCGTGAAATGGTTGAGGCTAAGTGTGCGTATTATGCAGCGCTTAATGCTTCAGACGAGGATGTTGCCTTACTTTGGAACATGAACAGACAAGAACATCTTCTTTACGAAACAGACGATAAAGAACGTTTTGCAACACTTAACGAAAAATTCCATATCACAATCAGTACTCTAAGTAAAAATATATACTTACAACGATTTGCAGTACAACTTTATTGGAGAGCCCAACTTTATACCTTTTATCTCGGTAGTTTTTATCGCTATTATCGCTCTCTTGCCGAGAGGAAATCTCATCCTCGTGATCCTGAACATCATACGAATAAAGAGCATGCCCGAGTTATTTCGGCTATTCAGAATAGATGCCCTGACGAAGCTCATCAAGCCATGGCAGAACATATTCGCCGAACGTACGAACATTTTTGCAGAATAGAAAAATCTAATAATTTCTAGATTCGGAAAGGAGGTGTTCCTGAGAAAAATCTAGGAAAGTGAAATGGCAACACTGGAATCGTTGTAACGAAACTATGATGACGTAATTTGTTACGGAGTTATGGAGGTGTAGTATGGGACGTTTTGTTGCCAGAAGGTTGATAATGCTTATTCCTGTTCTTTTCGGAGTCTCCATTATTGCCTTCATGATCTTACATTTGGCTCCTGGCGATCCAGCAGAAATGTTAGCCGGGGTCGAAGCTTCCCAACAAGAAATCGAGCTAATCAGAGAACGTTTTGGGTTAAACCAACCCCTTCACATTCAATATTTCAGGTTTTTAAGAGGTGTGGTTACAGGTGATATGCTTTCGTTGAAATATGAACAGCCTGTTTATAAGATTATTGGACCTCGCCTGAAAAATACTCTGATCCTTTCTGTAGCTGCAATGGCTATTTCTATTATTTTGGGTGTTATTGCCGGAGTACTGGCAGCGGTCTACAGGTATTCATGGCTTGATTATTTAGCCACAGTTCTTGCTCTATTAGGAATTTCTATGCCGGTTTTTTGGTGGGGGCTTCTCATGATTCTTGTCTTTGCGGTGAATTTAATGTGGCTTCCTTCTGGAGGTATGGGGGGAATTAGGAATTTAGTACTCCCGGCCATCGTCTTAGGTACGGCATCCATGGGAATCATAACTCGTATGACTCGCTCAAGTATGCTTGATGTTTTGAGACAGGATTATATTACGACAGCTCGAGCGAAGGGGCTTTTAGAGAAAATTGTTATTGTCCGTCATGCTTTGCGAAACGCTATGATTCCAACAATAACAGTTATAGGACTTCAGTTTGGAGGGCACCTTGCTGGAGCAGTTCTTACAGAGAGCGTTTTTTCATGGCCCGGAGTGGGACGACTTCTTGTCGGGTCGATTCTTGCCCGAGATTATCCCGTCGTTCAGACAACATTGTTGATCGTGGCGGCAATTTTTGTTTTTGCCAATCTTATGGTCGATATTTTATACGCTTATCTTGATCCGAGGATTCGTTATCATGGCTAATCAGAAAACTCGAAAATCAACAACTCATATAGCGCTTATTTGGCGGCGGTTACGACGAAATAAAATTGCAGTTTTTGGATTTTTGCTTATTACTCTTTATGTTGTGGCTGCCATATTTGCTCCTGTTTTAGCACCCTATGATCCGACAGAGCAGGATTTAAGCCTGAGCCTGGCTCCTATGTCATCGGAACATTGGCTTGGGTGCGATGATTTCGGGAGGGATATATTGAGCCGTATTATTTACGGAGCAAGAACCTCTCTGATCATTCAGCTTACCTCTGTTGTCATAGCTCTTTTCGTTGGAGTTTTTCTCGGAGCTGTGGGGGGCTATTTTGGGGGCTGGATAGATGAAGTCATTATGCGATTCATGGATATTATGCTTGCATTCCCAGGAATGCTTCTTGCCCTTGCTATTGTTGCAATGTTGGGGCCGAACTTAACCAACCTTATCATTGCAATTGGAATTTATTCTGTTCCTCAGTTTGCAAGAATAACAAGAGGTTCTGTCATTAGCGTAAAACAGAACGACTATGTGACAGCAGCCAGAGCCATAGGAGAAACTGATAATTCAATTATATGGCATTACGTGCTTCCTAATGCTATATCTCCCATTATTGTTCAAACATCTTTGAGAATGGCGACGGTACTTCTTACGGCGGCTGGTTTGGGATTTTTAGGACTCGGAGTACAGCCTCCTACAGCGGAGTGGGGAACGATGTTAAGTTCTGCACGAATTTATCTTCGAAGTGCCCCCCATGTTGCTATTATTCCAGGGTTATGCATTATGCTTGTCGTATTAGGATTTAACTTCCTTGGCGATGGATTACAGGATGCACTTAACCCACGACTGAAGGAGTGATTGTCATGAATACTAATGACGAACTTCTGCGTGTAGAAGATCTTACAACGTGGTTTTATACAGAGGGAGGAATTGTAAAAGCTCTTGAGAATGTTTCCTTTTCTATCAAGAAGGGGGAAATTCTTGGACTTGTGGGGGAGACAGGGTGTGGTAAGTCTGTTACATCGTCGTGTATTATGCGGCTTATTCCCACACCTCCAGGGAAAATTATGGGCGGAAAGATCATGTTTGAAGATCGTAATCTTCTTGATCTTTCTGCAAACGAGATGAGAAAGATTCGAGGAAATGAGATCTCTATGATTTTTCAGGATCCCATGAGTTGTCTCAACCCTGTTTATAAAGTAGGTTTTCAAGTTCAGGAAGCCATACAAGTTCATCAACGCTCCTTATCTTTGTCAAAAGTTATGGATAAGGTCAAGAGCCTTTTTAGCGAGGTTAATATTCCAGACCCCGACAAATCCATTGACCGTTATCCACACCAGTTTTCTGGAGGGATGAAACAACGTGTCATGATCTCTATGGCATTATCGTCCCATCCCAAACTATTGATAGCTGACGAACCGACAACGGCTCTTGATGTGTCTATTCAGGCTCAGATTCTTTCTCTTATAAAAAAGCTTCAGAAAGATTATGGAACAAGCATTTTGCTTATTTCCCATGATTTGGGCGTAATAGCTTCTATGGCGCAAAAAGTTGCAGTTATGTATGCTGGCAGCATTATAGAGTATGGAACTGTGCAGGATATTTTTAATAATCCTCTTCACCCCTATACAAAAGGGCTTCTTGGGGCCATCCCTCGACTTGATCGTGATCAGGAATGGCTACAGGTTATAAAAGGCTCTCTTCCTAATTTAATGGAGCTTCCTCAGGGATGTAAGTTCCAGGCTCGTTGCGAGTGTGCCAGACCGGAATGCTCTGAACGAAGACCAGAGCGGGTTGAAGTAGAAAAAGGACACGAGGTTGCATGCCATGTCTATTCTCAAGGTCGATAATCTAAAAAAATACTTCCCTGTCGAGGGAGGTATGTTTCGTAAGAAAATAACGGGTGAAGTAAAAGCTGTAGATGGAGTATCCTTTTCTATTGAAGAAGGAAAAACACTTGGTCTTGTAGGCGAATCTGGAAGCGGAAAATCAACGATAGGGCTGATGACTCTTAAGCTTTTAAGCATAACTGACGGTGACATCCTTTTTAAAGGTCAATCTATTCGTTCTTTTGATGATACTCAATTAAAAGAATTTCGATTGAATGCTCAGATGGTATTTCAAAATCCTTTTGCTTCTTTAAACCCCCGAATGATTATTCGAGATACCATTGGTAGAGTTCTTAAAATTCATGGTCTCGTCAAAAATGATAATGAAATGGAAGATAGAGTGCTTGAAACCCTTCAGGAAGTGGGGCTTAAACCAGAACATCTTGGGCGTTACCCTCATGAATTTTCAGGCGGACAACGTCAGCGTATAGCTGTTGCACGTGCCCTTATTTCTAATCCGGCTTTCATTGTTCTTGACGAACCAACGTCAGCTCTTGATGTTTCTGTACAAGCTCAGATTCTTAACTTGTTTAAAACTCTTCAGGAGAAACGTGGTCTGACATATCTTTTCATTTCGCATAACCTGGCCGTTATTCGTCATATCAGCGATAATGTTGCTGTTATGTATCTTGGAAGATTGATGGAATACGCTTCGAAAGAAGAAATTTTCAACAATCCGAAGCATCCATATACGCAGGCTTTGTTGAAAAGTATTCCGAAACCATGTGTTACGGGGGAGGATATAGAAGATAAGGTTATTAAGGGGGATATTCCCAGCCCCTTGAATCCTCCTACAGGATGTCGATTTCACACTCGTTGCCCTCTTGCGCAAGATGTTTGTGCTCTGGAGGCTCCTGAGTGGCGTAAAATAGGAGAAAAGCATTTTGTCGCTTGTCATTTTGCCTAGAAAGCTGAGGAGAAAATAATGAAATCGCAGAAACGTATTGCCGATTACGGTATCCACATTGGTTGTATGAAAAGGGGAGTGCTTAACGCCATTACAGATGTTGCCGGAGTAAGGGTTGGACATTGCACCTTAGACGATGGAAACATTAAAACTGGGGTTACTGCTGTAATACCTCATGAGGGCAATATGTTTCAGGAAAAACTTTTTGCAGCATGTCACGTTATTAATGGGTTTGGGAAATCTGTTGGCCTTATTCAGATTGAAGAGTTGGGAACACTTGAAACTCCCATTATTCTTACAAACACATTAAGCACGGGGACGGCTACAGAAGCGCTTGTTCGTTATATGCTCAAAGAAAACCTTGATATTGGTAAAGAAACAGGAACTGTAAACCCTGTTGTATGCGAATGTAATGATGGGTTTCTCAACGATATACGAGGTCTCCATATTCGAGAGGAGCATGTATTGCAAGCTCTTGCCAATGTTGGTACGGAGTTTGAAGAAGGTTCTGTAGGGGCGGGACGCGGCATGTCCTGTTATCAGCTAAAGGGTGGAATAGGAACAGCATCCAGGCTTGTAGAGATAGATAATTCGACATTTACGATTGGTGTTCTTGTCCTTTCCAATTTCGGAGAAAAAGGTGACTTTGTTGTAGATGGTCATAAAGTAGGAAAAAGTATAGTTTCTTTAGAACAGCCACAAGAGGATCAAGGTTCTATTATTGTCGTCATAGCAACAGATATTCCTATGACAGAACGCCAGTTAAAACGGCTCTGTCGTCGCTCTTCAGTGGGAATCACCAGGACGGGGGCTTATATCGGAAACGGTAGTGGTGAAATAGCTATTGCTTTTACAACATCTAATCGTTTTGCTCATTATGAAAAAGCACCTGTTTGTCCCATAGGAATATTCAACGAAAATCACATCAATTTAGCTTTTAGAGCAGTTGTGGAGGCGACAGAAGAAGCCGTTCTCAACTCGATGATTTGTGCAGAAACTACAAAAGGTCGAGATGGAAATGTTCGCCATTCTCTGAAAGAGTATGCATCTTTTCTGTATACACTGATTGATAATTCTAAGCATTGATTATATCATGTATATACTTTTAGCAAGGTGCGATGGGCTTTTCTATATCTCGTAGGAGGGAAGAACTGAATGAAGAAAAAAATGTGGATAGCTTTGCTTGCAGCGCTAGTGTGTGTCTTTGCAGTATCTGGGGCTTTTGCTGAACCTCAGACCGGTGGTATTTTGAGATGGCGTCTTATTAACGATCCACCGTCTCTTGATCCTGTTTTTTCTAATATTACTGTTGCAACCCGTGGCTCAAATTTGTATCTGGAAACTTTGGTGACAACATCTGCTGATGGTCAAAAGATTCTTCCTTTGTTGGCTGAAAGCTGGGAAGTCAATGAAGATGCATCAGTTTGGACCTTCCATCTGCGCAAGGGCGTTCATTTCCATAAGGCAATTTTAGGCGAACCCACTCTCAATGGTGGCCGTGAAATGACAGCCGAAGATGTGAAATATAGCTTTGAACGTTTAGTAAAAATGAAAGCGGCTCGTGTTTTCTTTGCAAGCAGTATTGCCGGATTTGAAGAGTTGAACGATGGTAAGGTTGATGAATGGAGTGGCATCAAGGTTCTTGATAAATATACCGTTCAGTTTACTCTTAAGTCTTCTTTTGCACCTTTCCTTGCTGTTTTGACATACCCTAACTTCGGCGTTCTTCCTAAAGAAGATGCTGAGAAATGGGGCAAAGAGTTTACCTTCCATCCTGTGGGAACAGGTCCCTTTATTCTTGAAAAATGGGATCACGATAGCTTGGTTTCCTTTAAAAAGAATCCTGACTATTGGAGAAAAGATGCTAATGGAAAGCAGCTTCCTTATCTTGATGGGGTAGATCTGATTATTATCCCTGATAATAGCGTAGCTTACCTTGAGTTTAAAAAAGGTAACATTGACGTATTACCAGATATTCCTGATGAGTACTATAACGAAATCAAAGAAGAGTTTGGCGATAAGTTCCAGGAAATTCCTGGCTTGAACGTTCAATATTATGGAATGAACCAGACTAAGGCTCCCTTTGATAATGTTAAAGTTCGTCAGGCTTTGAACTACGCTATAAATAGAGAGGCCATCAACGAATTAGTTCTTAATGGACGTTATGCTGTTGCAAAGGGTGTTCTGCCTCCTGGTATGCCCGCATATAACCCCGATATGAACAGCTATACGTATAATCCAGAGAAAGCTAAAGAACTTTTGAAAGAGGCAGGATACGACAAAGGTTTTGAAGTGACACTTCATTATAATAACAACCCACGTCATAAGGCTATTGGTGAAGCAGTTCAGGCCCAGCTTGCTGAATTGGGAATTAAGATGAACCTTTCTTCTTCTGAAGTGGGAGCTCACTACGATGCCGTTCGACGTGGCGATTACGGTCTATTCAGAGCTGGATGGGCTGGAGACTATGTCGATCCCGATAACTTCCTTTATACATTGTTCTATTCCGGAAATATCGGACCTCAAGGAAACTATTCCCGTTATAAGAACAGCGAAGTAGATCAGTGGCTTGTTGCCGCACGCCAGGAAACTGATCATGAAAAACGTGTCGAGCTTTACAAAAAAGCCGAGCAGAAAGTTGTTGATGATGCTGTATGGCTCTTCCTTTTCTACAGCACAAACAGCCTTGTTGCAGGGCCAAACGTAGAGGATATTCATCTTGACTTCCTCGGAGACTATATGACGAAGCTTACACAAGTATATCTTGCAAAATAAACTATTCATATAGTTTTTGAATTAAAAGAGGGAGACCGTTTCCGGTCTCCCTCTTTCAGTTGAATGGAAAATGGAAATGAACGAAAGGAGTTCTTGGCACTATGAAACAAAGAGTAGAATTAACGGATTTGCTGAAATATAAATTTCTTTCAACTCCTATATTTTCACCGAATGGAGAACATATTTGCTTCAAGGTTCATCAGGCTTTACAAGAAGAGAACCGTTATGCCACAAATCTTTGGATTTATAATATTCCTCGCAAAGAGCTTAAACAACTAACCACATCAGGTAAAGAAAAATTTTTTGCATGGCAGCCAGATGGACAGTCTCTCCTCTTCGCCAGTGAGAGGAAAGAGCCTGGGAAAAAAGAAACCCATCTTTATTCCCTCCCTCTGGATGGCGGAGAAGCCCATTTCCTCAAAAGTATCCCCATGTCTCTCTCTTCCGTTGTTGTCCTTAACGATGATCTTCTCTTAATGATGGCTTCTTTCGAGCCAGAATATGTAAACCCCTATGAAGCGGATTATATGATTTTTGAACAGATTCCATTTTGTTCCAATGGGAAAGGTTTTACAGCCCAACGTAAAAATGGACTTTATTTATATAGGTTATCTACAGAGAAGGCCACGTTACTTTCTCCCCAAGACATGGACGTTGAGAATTTTTGCGTAGGTGATAACGGGAATAAAATTTTAGCTTGGGGGCCGCAATATCGTTGCGTCAAAGGACGTTATAATTCATTGTTTGAATTTGATCTTCAATCGGATAGCAAGAAAGAGCTCTTAACTGGCGACACGTTTACCTGTCGTTGGGCATCATATGTCAATGGTGAAATATGGGTTACTGGCAGTTACCTTAAAGAACATGGAATCAATGAAAACGTTAAATTTTATAAGCTTAATAATGATGGTCTATCTTGTGTTACTCCCGAACTAGACAGAGGGTTGCGTAATTCCATAGGATGCGATTGTCGGTATGGAACGACAAATCTTAATCTTGCCTTTTTTGCCCAAGGAAACACCGCATGGTTTGTTTCTACAGATAACTTCAGATCTTATCTTCATACTGTTTGTCCAGATGGTTCGATAAAACAAATGACTCACGAGCTTTTTTCGGTTGATGATTATCGTATATGTGGAGATAAGGCTGCGGTTATAGGCTTAAAAGGATTGGGACTTCAAGAGCTTTATCTGGTAAAAGATGGAAAAGAAGAGCAGGTAACCTACTTTAACGATTGGCTTTTACAGGAATACGATCTTTCTGAACCTATCCATGTGCTTGTTGATAATGGAACAGACGATCCCATCGACGGATGGTATATGAAACCTGTAAATTTCGAGGAAGGGCAGAAGTATCCTGCCATTTTAGATATACATGGCGGTCCAAAAACGACGTATGGAGATGTGTTCTTTCACGAAATGCAATATTGGGCTGCGCAGGGCTATGGTGTCTTTTTCTGCAATCCCAGAGGAAGTGACGGGAAAGGAAATGGGTTTGATGATATACGAGGCAAGTATGGAACAATAGATTACGAAGATTTAATGACCTTTACCAATTGGATTACAGAGAATATTTCCTTTATTGATAAAGATCGCCTTGGCGTAACAGGTGGTTCTTATGGTGGATTTATGACGAACTGGATTATTGGACACACCGATCTCTTTAAAGCTGCTGTTTCTCAGCGGAGTATCAGTAACTGGATTTCAAAAGCTGGCGTATCGGATATAGGTTATTACTTTGTTCCAGATCAGCAAGATGCTGATATTTGGTCGGATGCTGATAAATTATGGTGGCATTCTCCTTTGAAGTATGCTAACCAGGCTAAAACTCCGACGCTCTTCATCCATTCTGATGAGGACCATCGCTGTGAACTTTCTCAGGGGCTTCAGATGTTTTCTGCATTGAAGCGTCATGGCGTGGAGAGTAAAATGTGTGTTTTCAAGGGAGAAAATCATGAATTGAGCCGAAGTGGCAAACCTCGGCAGCGTCTTGCCCGCCTTCAGGAGATGACAGCGTGGTTTGACCGTTTCTTAAAAGGGAAGAAGTAAAATAGCATTGAAAAAGACGTCCGAATTAATTTTCGGACGTCTTTTTCATTTTTATGTTATTTATGATTTCTTAGAAGGTATTCGAGGCAGGTTCGTGTAGCAAAAGCAGATGCTCCGAGTCCATAGCAATCGAATTCCTTTTCATAGTAGTCAACTGCTGCTATATCAAGATGAGCCCATGGAATGGTGGGATCAACAAACTCTTTTAAAAACATTCCTGCTGTAATCATGCCACCACCAGGCCCGCCTGTGTTTACTACATCAGCATAAGGAGTATTGATTTGTTCTCGAAGTTTTTCATCGTCCATGCAAAATCTGTGGAAACGTTCACCCGTTGTCGAAGCTACCTGAAACAGGTCATCGCTTAGTTCATCATAATCGCAGACTAGCCCTGCAGTATAGTTTCCCAGAGCTGTAACAGCAGCACCTGTAAGAGTTGCCATATCAATAATGGCCTGAGGTTTGAATGTCGATGCATAAGCAAGCATATCAGCAAGAGTAACTCGACCTTCAGCATCGGTATTTTTTATTTCAATTGTTTTACCGTTGAATGCGCGGATAATATCATCAGGTCTGTACGAGTTCCCATCAGGCATGTTCTCGACAGCTCCGAAAAAGCCATGTACTTCATAAGGACATTGAAGAGGAGTAAGAGCTTTCATAATACCTAAAACGTTACAAGCACCGGTTTTATCACATTTCATGGTTTTAATGCCAGCTCTTGTTTTTATACAGAGACCGCCACTATCAAAAGTGACGCTTTTGCCCACGATAGCTATCTTTCCAAGGGGTTCTATTCCTTGAGGATGATATGTAAGATGTACAAGTCTCGGAGGTGTTTTAGACCCCTTGCCAACGTGCCAGAGAGCAAGAAGGCCTTGGTCCTGAATTTGCTGCTCGTCAAGAATGGTGAGATCCATATTATATTGTGACGCTATTTCTCTGGCGATGTCTGCCATTGTAAGAGGGGTGATAACGTTCCCAGGCTCATTAGCCAAATCTCTGGAATATGTTTGAGCAGAAGCGATATAACGGCCCCTTTCCATGGCTTCGAGGTTTCCTTTCTCAAGGAAAAAGGACTCACACTGTGTGGCTGGTGAGGTATCGGTCGTACGGTATTTTGTGAATCGATAGTTTCCTAAAATGGCTCCTTCAGCTACAGCTTTACTTGTCGCATCTGTTGGGTCTTCTGGCAGTGTAAGAGAAAAGGAAGTAACCCCCATAGCTGTTCCTTTTCTTACAAATTCGGCAGTTTTGTTGCGGTATAGGCAGATAATATCTGAATTTTGATCACTCTTTTTCCCCAGACCAATAATGGCGATCCAATGAGTGCCTTCAGAGGACGGAATAAATTGAATAGATCCCTTTTTCCCCCATTTCGAAGCCAAACTACTGTAGAGTGTCAGAGATTCAGGTATTTTGATATCCTCAAAAATCATAAATCCGCGTACACTCGTAGGTGTTGTGTATGACGGGTGAGAACTTAGAAAATCCATGACGTACACCTCCAAAAATAATGTCATCAAACGTCTACTATACAACAAAGGATAGAAGAGAGGGTATAATCTCGAAGGTTAGTTGTGTATTTTTTTCAACTTCATATGGATATTACAACCTTACTATATTGGAGGCATAATTTATGGCAGATAAGAACGACATGAATCTTTCTTATTATGAGAGAGCTCAGAAACTTCACGAGAAAAATATAGTAGTTGATGCGCATTTTGATCTTTTACCATTGGTTTTGGGAAAGCGTTTAAAGGGTGAAACTCATGTTATTGAACGAGATTATCTTCCCTCTCTAAAAGCGGGCGGTGTCGGTCTGGTTATTTCCTCACTCTTTATACCCAATGAATATCTGCCTGAGATGGGGTTACGACGTGCTCTTGATTTAATAAGCGCACTTCATGCAGAAATGGAAGAAAGTCCAGGCCTTTTTGTTTTATGTAGAAATACTCGAGAAATTCGTGCTGCCAGAGAAAAGGGGCAACTTGCCATACTTCTGTCATTCGAAGGTCTTGAACCTATCGGAAACGACCTTTCTTTGCTTCGTATTTTTTATGAATTGGGTGTCAGAGGTATTGGTGTTACATGGAGCCGCCGAAATTACGCAGCAGATGGCTGCTTTTTCCACAGTGTAGAAGAAGGGAAAAAAGGTGGGCTCACTGAGTTCGGTGTAAAAGTTATTCGAGAAGCAGCTCGTTTAGGGATGTATCTTGATGTAAGCCACCTTAATGACGAGGGTTTTGACGATCTCTTTTCTTTTTATGAAGGACCTTTCATGGCCTCACATTCTAATTGCAGAGCGCTGGCTCCATCTATGAGAAATCTTACAGATGATTTAATTCGCAAATTAGCATCGCGAGGTGGTGTGATGGGCATGAATGTGTGCAGTACTTTTGTGGGAGATCCCGATGTGAAAAAGTTGGATGAAAAAGATTTAGCCAATCATGTTGATCATATCCGCGAATTGGCAGGGGTTGAGCATATAGGTTTTGGTTTTGATTTTTGCGATGAAATGAGAGATTTTACAAAACCTGGGCCTCATAGAAATTATGATTGCATAAAAGGACATTCTCGCTCTCTTGAGTTTACTGCGGAATTTCTTGCTAGAGATTACAGTGAGGAAGATGCAATAAAGATTATGGGCGGGAATTTTATGAGATTTTTGGAAAGAACTATAGGATAAACAGAGAGAGAATTTTTAAAAATTCTCTCTCTGTTGAGACTTCGTTGAAAAATAGATTGAGCCTGGCTTTTTTTGTGGAGCCGGGCTTTTTATTTTTCATGGAGAAAACAGGCAGTAAAGTGTTCGTTTCCTCTGTCGACAAGTTCCGGAATTTCTTGGGAACAGCGATCCATGGCGAATGGGCAACGTGTGTGGAAACGGCAGCCCGTGGGAGGGTTAGCCGGTGAAGGGATATCACCTTCCAACGGAATTCGTGTTCCTCGCTGTTCAGGATCAGGAAGAGGAATAGAGGAAAGAAGAGCTTTAGTATAGGGATGCATAGAATTTTCAAAGATCTCTTCTTTTTCACCTAACTCTACAATTGTTCCTAGATACATTATGGCTATTCTGTCGGAAATAAACTTTACGACAGAGAGGTCGTGGGTGATAAAAAGGTACGTGAGATCAAATTCTTCCTTCAAATCTATAAGTTCGTTAAGAACCTGGCTCTGTATAGAGACGTCAAGGGCACTTACAGGTTCGTCACAAACAATAAACTCAGGTTTGAGAGCAAGAGCTCGTGCAATACCTATTCTCTGCCTCTGTCCGCCAGAAAACTCATGCGGATAACGGAATCGATGTTCTGGAAGAAGACCTGCCTTAACAATAACGTCGGTCACATACTCATCTAGTTCCTTCTTGCCTTTGACAATACCGTAATATTTAACGGCTTCTCCTACTATTTCCTGCACTGTCATGCGAGGATTAAGGCTTCCATAAGGATCTTGAAAGATGATTTGTATGTTTTTTCGAATTTCTGCAGGATTTTCCTTCAAAGTTTCTCCCACATCTTTACCTTTAAAATACACAGAGCCTTCAGTAGGCGTAAGAAGGTGCATAAGTGTACGCCCAGTTGTAGATTTTCCACATCCAGACTCGCCTACAAGTCCTAGTGTTTCTCCTTTTTTTATGGAAAAAGAGACGCCATCCACAGCTTTTACGTAGCCTACTGTTTTTTTAAAGACTCCCTTTTTTATGGGAAAGTATTTTTTAAGTCCTTCGACTCTAAGAAGGTCTGGGCTATTTTTATTCATTTTCTACACCTACCTTCTCAGAGTGGTTTTCGTAGAGCCAGCATCGAACAGCCCTATTATCTGAAAGATTATAAAGAGGTGGCTCTTCCTTAGTGCATCTTTCAAAGCATTGAGAACAACGGTTATGAAATTTACATCCAGATGGAAAGTTTAATGGGCTTGGCACGACTCCAGGAATAACGTCAAGACGCGTAGACTTCGTGTGAAGTTTAGGAATAGAGTTCAAAAGTCCTTGCGTATACGGATGTCTGGGATCTTTGAAAAGCGGAACAACTGGAGCTCTCTCCACAACTTTCCCTGCGTACATTACCACTACTTTTTGAGCCATCTGAGCAATAACGCCAAGATCATGGGTAATGAAAATAATGGCGGAATTCATTTTATGCTTGAGTTCGTTCATAAGATCAAGGATCTGTGCTTGAACTGTAACGTCAAGGGCCGTAGTCGGTTCATCTGCGATGAGAAGAGCAGGGTTGCACGCCAATGCCATTGCAATCATGGCTCTTTGTCTCATACCGCCAGAAAGTTGGTGAGGGTATTCCAGCATCCTTTGACGAGCAGAGGGAATGCTTACAAGTTCCAACAGTTCCACTGCTTTTTCAAAAGCAGCCTTATTATCCATTTTCTGGTGAAGTCGAAGTGGTTCCATAATTTGTTCTCCTATCGTAAAGACAGGATTAAGGCTTGTCATAGGTTCCTGGAAAATCATGGAGATATCATTCCCACGAACTTTTCTCATTTGTTCCTCTGAGTATTTAGTAAGGTCTTTTCCATCAAAGAGGATTGTTCCTCCAGCTATACGTCCAGCAGGACGAGGTAAAAGCCCCATAATAGAGAGAGATGTGACCGATTTACCGCATCCGGATTCTCCTACGATACCCAATGTTTCTCCTGGTTCAACGGAGAAAGAGACACCATCAACGGCTTTGACTGTCCCTGCATCTGTATCAAAGTATGTTTTTAAGTTTTTGACTGTTAGCAGTGTCATGTTTTTCCCCTACCTTTTTAAACGAACATCAAGGGCGTCACGAAGGCCATCACCTACAAAGTTGAAAGCGAGAACGGTGTACATGATCGCTAAGCCAGGGAATATAGCCCACCACCATTGTCCTGTAGTCAGATAACGCTGGCCTTCAGATATCATGAGTCCCCAACTGGGTGTAGGCGGTTGAGCACCAAAACCAAGAAAAGCAAGCCCTGCTTCTGTTGTAATAACTCCACCCATGCCTAAGGTTGCCTGAACGATTATTGGTGCAATAGCGTTAGGCAAAATATGCCTGAATATTATTCTTGACGTTGGCAAGCCGAGAGCTTTTGTTGCTTCCACATATTCTCTTTCTCGAAGTGAGATAAACTGTGCTCTGGCAACACGGGCAATAGGTACCCATGTCACAATACCAATAGATATGAAAATGACGATCATTCCTGGATTTTTAAAGACAGCAACGACGGCCAGAACGAAGAGAAAGAATGGAAAGGCGAATACTACGTTGATGACCCACGAAATAATATCGTCAACATAGCCACCGAAATACCCAGCCAATGCTCCGAGGGTTACGCCTACAACGAGAGACACGATGGTTGCAAAAATACCGATCTGGAGAGATATTCTGGCCCCATAAATAATTCGACTGAAAATATCTCGTCCGTAGAGGTCTGTTCCCATCCAGTGCTCTGCAGATGGCGCTGCAAGTTTCGCTTTAACTCCTTCTGTCCAAATAAGCTGTTTGGTCGGGTCGTGAGGAGCTATAAATGGTGCAAATATAGCTATACTGAGCAAAGCTATAACCATAAATAACCCTATCATTGCTAATTTGTTGCGGCGAAAACGAATCCATGCCTCATACCAGAGGTTTCCTGTCGTAGCTTTCCTTTTTTGTTTTTCTGCCATAATTTTTTCTCCTGTACGTCTAGTCGTAACGAATTCGTGGATCGAAGAAGCCGTAAGATATATCAACGATAAGATTGGCTACAAGAAAGATGATGGCCATGAAAATAACTGTTCCACGAATCATAGGGAAATCTCGAGCTATCAGTGCATCTACAGAAAGTCGGCCAATACCTGGCCATGCGAAGATGGTTTCTGTTAGAACGGCACCAGAAAGAAGAGACGCTATTTGAGTTCCTATAATGGTGATGATAGGAATCATGGCATTTTTCAAAGCATGTTTCATGATAATTATGTTTTGTGCCAAACCTTTGGCGCGGGCGGTACGGATGTAGTCTTGATTAAGAACTTCAAGCATGCAGGAACGAGTAAGACGGGCTGTTAATGCGGCAGGTCGAACACCTAATGTAATCATGGGAAGTATCAGATATTTGATAGATCCGTCTCCAAATCCTGCACCTGGAATCCAACCAAGGGTGTACGCAAAAATAAAAAGCAGAAGAAGCCCTATCCAGAAAACTGGGGCGCTTACCCCTGCTATGGCTATAAACATAGCCGAGTAATCAAAAACGGAATATTGTTTAACTGCCGAAATAATACCAGCCAATATACCGATAGTGGTTCCCAGAAACAAAGCACCAGCTGCAAGCTTGGCCGTAGCTCCAAAGCGGGTGATAATGGCGTCTAAAACTTTTTCATTTGTTCGGTAGGATGTTCCAAGGTCCCCTTTACATACTTGGGTAATAAAGCGGACGTACTGAACGTGAAGCGGAAGATCAAGGCCTAAATCCGCTCGAATTTTTGCGAGAGTTTCCGGGTCGCCACGTTGCCCCATCATAATCATGGCAGGGTCTCCAGGCACAACATTAATAAGAAGAAACACGACTGTTATAACGCCCCACACAACAGGGATTGTGTAAAGAATTTTCCTCGTGATGTACGAAAACACGATGATCCTCCCTTTCCGTTGTCAAATATGTTTGGATGAATAGTATGTAAAAGCTAGGTCAAGTACACACCCCCTATGTATGTTGATACATCATAAAATGATACTCGATTAAGTGATTTTATGATGAATTGAATCTTTTTAATCTTATACAGAGCGCACAAAATAAAGCAAATAAGAGTCTCTTTTTTAAAGAGACTCTTATTTGACGTTGTCTCTATTTTTTACAATTATATATCAAGGTTCCGTACTTCGTGAGCATGGGCAGTGATGAAATCTCGTCGTGGTTCAACTTTATCGCCCATCAGAATGCTGAAGTATTCGTCTGCGACCATGGCATCTTCTATTTCTATTCGTTTTAGAAGCCGGTTTTGCGGATCCATTGTTGTTTCCCACAACTGA
Source organism: Aminobacterium sp. MB27-C1 (assembly GCF_030908405.1). Taxonomy (NCBI): domain Bacteria; kingdom Thermotogati; phylum Synergistota; class Synergistia; order Synergistales; family Aminobacteriaceae; genus Aminobacterium; species Aminobacterium sp. MB27-C1. The sequence goes on from NZ_CP133089.1 coordinate 278,261, forward strand.
TCTGGATTCATTTCTCCCAAACCTTTGTATCGCTGCACTGATGCTTTCTTGGAGTCAGCCATAGAATCCATGATTTGGCGCAGCTCTTTATCACTAAAGCAGTAAGAAATATTCTTTCCTCGCTGAACCCGGTAGAGGGGCGGTTGGGCCAGGTAGAGGTGTCCTTTTTCAACAAGATCGTGCATATAGCGATAGAAGAAAGTGAGCAAGAGCGTACTGATGTGAGCACCATCAACGTCAGCATCTGTCATGATGATGATTTTATCGTAACGAAGCTTGCTGTAATCAAAATCTTCTCCTATGCCACATCCAAGTGCCTGAATGATAGTTCGTATTTCATTGTTACTTAAAACTTTATCGAGGCGTGCCTTCTCCACATTAAGAATTTTCCCTCGTAAAGGGAGAATGGCTTGAAAACTTCGGTCTCGTCCCTGTTTTGCACTTCCACCAGCAGATTCTCCCTCAACAATATAGACTTCACTAATATGAGGATCTTTGCTGGAACAGTCGGCCAATTTCCCAGGAAGGTTCATTCCTGTCATAGCCGTCTTGCGTACAAGTTCTCTGGCTTTTTTAGCAGCAGCTCGAGCTTGTCGAGCACGAAGAGCTTTTTCTACAACAGGTTTGAGCACATCTTGATGTTCGTCAAGGTATGTAATAAGACCGTCATATACAACGGAATCAGTAATACCTTTAATTTCACTGTTCCCCAGCTTTGTTTTTGTTTGTCCTTCAAATTGCGGGTTGGGGAGCTTGACAGAAAGAACGCAGGTAAGACCTTCCTTAAGGTCTTCACCAGAAAGGTTCTCATCTTTGTCTCTAAGAAGTTTCGCTCGTCTGGCAACTTCATTTATAGCTCGGGTCAAAGCTGTTCTGAAACCGGATACGTGGGTACCTCCCTCGACCGTATGAATCATATTGGCGAAGGCATAGATACGCTCAAGGTAGCCGTCATTATATTGGATTCCAAGTTCCACAGATGCCCCATCTTTTTCTCCCGAAATAACGATGGGATCGGCAAAAAGAGGAGTTTTCCCCTTATTGAGGTACTCTATGAACGTTTTAATACCACCTTCGTAATGGAATTCAATGATCTTTGATACCCGTCGATCTTCAAGTGAGATCATGAGTCCCGGATTTAAGAAAGCCATTTCCCGAAGGCGACCAGTTAATATATCCGTTGAAAATTTAACTTCTTCGAATATTGTAGCGTCGGGCATAAAACGAACAAAGGTTCCATTTTGATCTGTTGGAACGCCATCTGAGAGGTCAGTTACTGGTGTCCCCTTCTCAAAACGTTGGGTTCTAGCCAGTCCATTGCGATGGATAGTTATTTCCAGCCATTCAGAAAGGGCGTTAACGACTGAAATACCTACGCCATGCAATCCTCCTGACACTTTATAGGCCTGATTGTCAAATTTACCTCCGGCATGAAGAACTGTAAGTACAACTTCTGATGCAGGTCTGCCATTTGACGGGTGAGGTTCTGTTGGAATGCCTCGGCCGTTATCTTCTATAGAGACACTCTCATCCTCATAAATTACAACACTTATCTTGCTGCAGTAGCCAGCTATGGCTTCATCAATTGAATTGTCTACGACCTCGTACACGAGATGGTGAAGGCCTCTGGCCCCTGTGTCCCCGATGTACATGCCTGGACGTTTACGAACGGCTTGTAAGCCTTCAAGTACTTGTATATCTTTGGCCGTGTACTGTTTGGCCGGTGCTGTCATACGGAATCTCCTCCTTGGTGCTTTTGCTTAAAATCCAAAGCATTACGTCTTGATTCTTTTACGAAAGCGCGGTATCTTCTAGATAGGGTCTCTGGTTTAAACCCAGTTGCAACTACAGACCCATCTTTCGTATAAAGAGCCGTTTCGTCCCCGTGGCGAACGATGGCAATGATCTTACCTGCTGAAATGATTCCCTGACCTTCGAGGGGAATGAACACGGCTTCACACCCTTTCTTTTTCTAGTGTTGCAACCTAATTATTATACCAAATATGGTTGTCTCTTGCTTTTCTTGAGCTGCTGCGCTAGAGTAACAATTCATTTTTTGGAATATATTTTTAAGGAGGATATGTGGATTGAAAGGCGTTTCTCGTTTGGCTATAAAAAAATCTCTCATTCGTTTATTTTTGGCTATAAAGGGAGAGTGGCAGGCTTTTACTGCCGTAACAGTTGGAAATATATTAATGGCTCTTGGTTTTGTTATTTTTGTTTTGCCCAATCGTTTTCCTGATCTTGGAGTTTCAGGTATTGCTGTTCTTTCGAACTATGTATGGGGTATTTCTCCGGCGTGGGTTATCCTTATTGCCAATGCTGCATTAATGGCGTGGGGGTGGCGAGAACTTTCACCTCGTTTCGTTATTTGGACAGCGTATTCTGTTGTTCTTTTTTCTTTGTTATTGAAGGTTTTTGAGGTCATTCCTCTTCTAGATCTTGAAGATAAATTTATGGCGGCCGTCCTTTCAGGTGTTATAAAGGGTTTTGGAGCAGGATTGATTTTTAGGGCGGGTTCCTCTACTGGGGGGATGGATATTCCCGGAATGGCTCTTCGTAAACGATATGGAATAGAGATGGGGCAATTTTCCATTTATTATAATACAGTAATTCTGGCGTTATCTGCTTTTGTTGTTGGCATTCAGTCGTCAATTTACGGTGTTGTTGGTCTCTACATTTATGGCATTGTCTTAGATAATACAACTCGTTCTTTTGACCGGCGAAAACAGGTGTTTATCATTACAAGTCAGCCCTATGACGTTTCATCTTTTATTACGAAAGACCTTCATAGGGGGGTAACCTTACTCCGCGGAGAAGGCGGCTTTTCGGGGCAGGAACGAATAGTGTTACTGGCCCTTCTTGAACCACGTCAAATGGTGACTCTTAAACGCTTTCTGGGAGAAAAAGATCCCAATGCCTTTATGTCAATTAGCGATGCTTCAGAAGTTCTTGGTAAAGGTTTTAAGAGCTGGAAGGCCTTATAGAACTATTTCAACGGCCACGTACACTCTCGTTTAAAGGGACAGAGAGAACAGCGTCCTTCTATAGGCTTAAAGGGACCAGATATAGCGAGGTGTGCTGTCTTTCGAACTCTTTCTTCAAGGGCAGTCCAGTCTTTATTTGAAACGTGAACAGGCTCTTCTATTCCTTCTCGTAAGTGCCATAGGCCAAGAGAGATTTGGGATATATGAAGAGCCTTTTTCATTGCTAATGCGTAAAAAGCCAGCTGATCTTTGTACAAGTTTTCAGGTACGTGAGCAAGGGTTGTTATTTTGTAATCGCGAATGAAAAGAGTGTCTTTTTCCCTCCAAAGTAAATCAATAGATCCTCCCATAGTTGGACCTTCTGGCAAAGAGACGCGGAAAGGGAACTCCTTGCGGATTGTTGTCCTGTTTTCCCGAATCTGTTTAACCAAAGAACTCTCTTGAAAGGAGAAAAGCCAAGAATATACATCTTCTCTCGTGTGAGTTCTTTTCCAGACTGGCCTAAGCTCTGATGGTAATGTTTCTGCAAACTCAAGCCAATTTTTTTGAGGAAAGAAGGAATCGAGTGGTACAGATATAAAATCCCATCGAGAGAGGAGAATGTGTACCAAACTCCCTACGTCTGTTCCTCCCTCTGTCGGGTCATCGCTTGGTTGTTCCCATACGAGTTCTTGCCCTTGCCTGTGTTTTAGTCGAAAGGCGTAAGGGCAGTATTGGAAAAGAGCAAATGATGTAGCGCTTATTTTAGATAAAAATTGAGGTTCCGGTTGTGGAAGAGGTACGAAAGACGCTATGTTTTCTGTTGTTTCTTTTTGTAGCTTCACATTAATGACAGAAGGTGGTTCGTCATTGCAAAGTGGCAATCCGGGCTTCCATGTCAGGAGCATATTAAGCCATGATTTCTCAGAAATAGAGTATCCATCTTTATTTTGAGGAAGGAGACTACATAAAACCAGACTATCTCGTGCTCGTGTTGAGGCTACGTAAAAGAGACGTTGCCATTCTTCATATTCTTCTTGCTCATCCAACAGTTTAGAGAGAGACCATGCCAAGGGCGGATTGGAAGATTTTTCGTCAGGGAAATGCCTCAAGGCTACTCCCATTTGTTTGGAAGGCATGAGTCCCTTTTTTTCACCGTCACTGCTGCTTCTTTCCAAGCCCATAACGGCGAGAACGGGAAATTCCAATCCTTTAGCCCCATGAACGGTCATGACACGAATAACATCTTCATGTTCTCCTGATACTTCTGCTTCAGTTATTTTTTCTTGCTTTTCCACGGCATCACGAAGGTATCTTGCACAGCCTGGTAGACTTATTCCGATGGTTTCTTCAAATTCTCTGGCAATATCGATGGCTTTGCGTATATTGGCGGCTACACTTCGTCTCTTCCACGCAGGGAAACTAAGTAATGTTTCGTTTCCTCGGCCAAGGAAGGAGGCAAGTACCGATGATGGGCCAAGAAAATGAGCCATTAAACGCCATTCCTGAATCTGCTGAGCCAGATGAGGCCATTGTTGTTGAAAGGTCTTGTATCTGTATCCTTTTGTTGTTGTTTTGACAAGCTCTTGAACATCATCAAGGGATAGTGTCGAAAAGGGAGAAGAAAGAAAACTTATAAGATAGTTTTCGTTCTCGGGATCATCCAAAAGGTTAAGCAGTTCAATGATATCTTGTATTTCGCTTCGAGAGAAGTAACGGGTACTTCCTTCAAAATAAATGGGAATCTGAAATTCTTCGAAGAAAATCTTCTCGAGCAGAGGAAACCACGTAGTTCGAGAAGGGACAAGAATTGCCATATCTTCCCATTGCACAGGACGGAGACATTCTTGTTTTTTGTCCCAAATCGTGTGTTTATCATTATGATAACGAGAGAAAAGACTAGCGAGACGTCTAATTTGTCGAAGGCGCATATCTCCGACTTTTTCTTTCTCTTTTCCTTCTTCAAGGTAGATAACTAAAGGGTCGACGGTACATTGCTGACGAGTTTTATACGTGTCGAGATTTCTCGGAACGTCCAAAGGTTCAAAGGGCAATTGTAGGTTTTGCCCGAGTCCGTCTTTCCATATGGAAGCAAAAAGGTTGTTTACCTCAGAAACAAGGTTTTCCCTGCTTCTGAAACTTTTATTGAGAGCAATATATTCTCCTTCTCCGCTTTTGGCTTTTCTTATATACGAAGCAAAGAGAGAAAGATCAGCATGACGAAAGCGATAGATAGACTGCTTTACGTCACCTACAAGAAAAAGACGTTGATTATATCGTCTAACAGCCTGAATGAGACGATCCTGAAGAGGGTTCGTATCTTGAAATTCGTCAACGAGAATTTCTTTAAAACGGCCAGCATATGATGGACTCTGTTCAAGGGCTTCTATTGCATAACTGATCATATCGTCGAAAGAAAGCCTGTTCTTTCTAATGCGGAATTCATTCCAAATTTGCCAGAATACAGCAGCGATACGAAGCATACATATGCGTGAAAGCTGTTCGTCAGAATCAAATCCTGAATGAAATGCACTAAGCCATGGTTCGTCTTTTTTTAGGCGATTTCTGTACGGAGAGACTGCTTCTCCAAGAGATTCGGCAATTTCATCTGAAAGTTTTCCGCGAGCCCCTTTCAGCGTATCTATGAGTGAAAGTACAAAAAGCGGCATATCATGTAGAGAAGGTCTTTCACCCCATTGTTTCATTAAACTTTGAATGCGATTACTTAATTGACTTTTCCCTTTGAGTTCTTTGAGGTTATAAAAGATGCCGATATCAGGTTCCAGAAAACGAAGCCATTCTTTTTCCCATTTTTGATACAAGCTTGTCTGAGCTTGTTCTAGAGTGGACTGGTCTCTATCTGGAAGAACGTTGCTCCATTGCCAAATATCTTCTGGACCATATCCTTGGCTGGCAAAGAGGGCTAGGGATTGCCTAGCATGAGTTGTTACTGCTTCTGGCCCAAAGGCGTTAATAATATTCATGAAGAGAGGGTCTGTAAAGAGGGTCCGTACCCTTTCTGTCCATAAGGATGGCAGACCTCTCTGAAACCATTCTTTATTCCACTGATCGAGAGCTTCTTCTGCTTCTTTCCAAAAAATACTTTCCTGAGGAGGAGCGACAACTCCAGATTCTGGGTCAAGATGAGTAGCAAGCCCGCATTCTTTAAGCACTCTCATGGAAAAAGCGTGAATGGTAGAAATATACCCTTCGTCAATACGGTCAGCGGCATCTTGAAATAAGCTTCTATATGAGGGGTGTTTCATCCCTAGTTGAAAGAGCATATTTTTAATTCTCTCAGCCATTTCCAAAGCTGCTTTTTCGGTAAAGGTTAACGTAAGAATCTCATTAGTTGCTGCGCGGCCTGAAATAAGAGCCCAGATGAAGCGCCATGCGAGAGTCCACGTCTTCCCAGTTCCAGCTCCTGCGCTAACTACAACAAGGGGGGAATCAGAAGTTATTGCTTCGTATTGTCCTGGAACGGCCTCAGTCTGCTCTTTTATCTGTTCTTTTATATGTTGCGCAAGAGTGTTATTTGTCTTCATCTTTTTCTCCTTTGCTTGCAAGTTCACTTTTTCTACACATAAGATTGAGAGAGCAGTAGTGACATGCTTTTGAATCATAGTTAGGGGCATATATACCAGACCGAAGGCTTTGTGCCATATTGTTCAGCCCAACTTTTGTCGCTTCAATGAGATCTTCTAGTGTGTTTCCGTTTCGCGCATTTGAACAGCCCGTAATCTCTAGAATATCCTGTTCTTCGACAGCACCTACAATAGAAGTGTCACTATGACAGAGATAGAGAGTTCCTACTACGCGGAGATTGGGCATATGCGCAGGCAACGTTCCTTCTCCTTCTTGGATTGCTAGGGTATATGCAGCTAATTGGAGATTTTTATTGCGGCCGTTTCCGCTGCCGAGCTTATAGTCGAGAATAATAATTCTTCCATCATTGAGAAATTCCACCCTGTCGGCTCTACCTGTAAAAGGAACCCCATTTACACTGAGGAGGGGAAGATCCATTTCTCTATATTGTCTGTAGCGAAGCTTCTCCAGGCCATTTTCTTCCATGATTTGTTGAAGATCGGCCAGTTTTAAGGTCTGTTGCAGAAGTCGTTCATTATGTCTGGTAAGAGAGGATCTCTGAAGCAGGTCAGGATAAGCGTCCTCTACTATTTCTTCCCAATAACGGCGAGCAAGTAGGGAGAGAGATTCTCCTGTCTCTTCATATGTTTCCCATACTTTATTCCAAAGTTGGTGCAGCGTACTTCCGCTTCGTGCCAGATCCAGTCCTGAAGATACGGGTTCGTCTATATTGAGACAGTTGAGGTTCGCAAATCTAAAAGGGCAATCCATATATTCGTCAAGCTTGCTAAGCTGCCCTTTAGGAGATACTGGAACTTCCGTTCTTTCCTCAGGAAGGTAGCGTTGTCTGCCTGTATATGGGTAGGCATCTTCTCTGATCTCAACACCTTCAATAGCAGGCTCCTCTTTTTTAGGCAGAAGATGACTCAATGTTCTCTCGAGAGGAGGAATTTCTTCTTTTGAATAAATCCACTTTTCCGAGAAAGACTTTCCGATGAATGGAGAGGGCGGAAGAGGTTTCCCCGATCCGTCCGCAAGTGGAGAACTTATAATTATGGCCTTTTCTCCACAGGCCAACAGTCGTCTGAATAGAGCTTCTCTTTGTTCTCTTTTTTCTTTAAGTAAGGGAAGATGTCCCCGTTCTGTTCCCATCATTTCATGAAGTGTCATTTTATGATCATCAGGAAGAAGGGAGGATTCGCTTATTTTGCCGGGCCACATAGATGCAGTAGTACCAGGCATTATCCAAAGAGATTTCTGTGTAAGGACTGGCGGAGTCCCGACAAATAAAGAAAGTGTTCCCTCTATTGCCGCAGGGAGCCAGATAGTGGCTATAGAAGCCCAGTGATGTAAGAAAGAGATAGCTTCCGATCCTGAAAAATGTACCTTTCCTGCATTGCCTATTCGATCTTGGAGTTCTCCGAGACTTTCTACTTTTTGTTCTGTTTCACGTAATGCTGCCTGAAGACGGCGAACAGACTCATCAAGTTCCGGATGATCAATGACCCAAAGGGAGAGTTCGTTGCCCCAAGAAGGTGATTCTGCGGCTAGGGTGTATAGGGCGGAAAGCAAATCTGCTGGAGTTCCGCCTTTTTCCATGGTTTTGATAAACTGACACATTTTTTTAAATGAAAGAACACCTCGTTCTGGTGCTCTATGTTTTAGTAGGTCAATCCAGCCTCCCTCACTAAGACTGAATATGTCTGTAGGAGGCGGTGTCTGAATTTCCCTTCCCGCGAGGGATGGTTCACGAAGGATATTCCACGTTTCTTCAACAGGCCATTGTTTTTCACCAGCAGACCATATCCTTCGGGCCAAATCCCAGAGAGGAGTTTGTTCTACTGTAAGCCCCTCATGAATGGAATAAGGAATATGATATCGAGTCAATACTTCTTCTGCCAAAGCCAGACAAGGACTGTCTATAACCATGCCCATTTTCTGCCACGAGGTTGTAGAAGGAAGAATATTATGCTCTGTAATATAGCCTTTCTGGTTCTTCCACAATACAAGCTCTCGTGCCAGTGTTTCCATTTCCATTCGTGGAGATCCCGATGTAATTCGCAGGGCGTTCAGTGTCCCCGATGAGGGAAGACTTTCTACCAAGGCTCCGGGAAACTGATCTACTGTGGTGTAAAAATTATCTAAACCCGTTTGTGGTGTATATATTGTTATTGTTGCTCCTAACGAAGAGAGATGTGAAAGCAGATGTATCTGACTTGAATTAAAGCTTAGAAATCCAACAAATACGAAATGGCGATTAACAACCCATCGTAGCAGTGAAGAGGGACCCTCTTTGAGGAAACGAAGAGCTATAAGAGGAATTTGCGCACTATCTACAAGATGCCATCTCTCTAAATATTCTACGTAAAGGTGAAAAAGGTGACAGAGAATTCCTTCTGGTGTGTGAATATGGGGACATTTTTCTCGGTTACAATTACCACACTCAAGAGAGAGCCCCAATGTTTCTGGCGAAACAGCTTCTCGTAATAACTCTCTAAAATGGTCTCCCAATGTTGAAATAAAGCCGGTTTGCCACACTCCAGGAGGAAGAAGTGTGTTTCCTTTTTGACTTTCCAAAAAATCTTTAACGATATACCGAACAATGAGCCAGTGGTCAGGAGGATCAATTTGGCGAATGTAGTTATTTTGACCTCCTTCAGAATTGTCAGATATGAATGTTTCAAATTGGCGGATAAGATCATCCCATCGCCAAATAGCGGGAGCACTTTGTCCTGCCATATTGTGGGGAAAAATAACATCTTGCAATAATTTTCTATCTCTGCTCGTGGGAACAAAAAATATACAGGAAGGCTTTTGGGCTGCTAAATGAAGCTCTCTTTCAAGTTCTGAAACTTTTCGATAAAGAACTATACGAGGTGATACTGTCATAAAAAGCCCTCCCAATCATGTAATCATCCACATTTATTTTACCTCAAAGATATTTTTAATGGGGCAAGTCGTCTTATTCTGATCGATTATACATCAATGATGTTTATGCCCTTATGTTATAATCAAATTATTATACTAAATTTTAGAAGGGAGTTTTGATATGAAAAGTGAAAAATGGTGGAGAAAAATATTGTTTATGTTTACGTTGTCAGTTGTTCTTTTTAATCTAGCTTCTTGTGGTTTTTCCACAGAAAGTCCTGTTATTTTCCTTGATTTTAGTTGGGAAAGTGTTCAAGTTCATAACAGAATTGCAGCGTATATTATCGAAAAAGGTTTTGGACGGAGTGTAATTTATACGTTTGCGGAAGTTGTGCCTGGGCTTATGGGATTGGAACGAGGGGATGTTCATATTGCCATGGAAACTTGGGTAGACAATGCTGGTGAATTTTGGAAGAAAGCAGAGAAGCGCGGTAAGTTACGGTCTTTGGGGAAGAATTTTCCAGATGCTCCTCAAGGATGGTATGTTCCTACATATTTAATCAAGGGAGATCCAAATCGGGGAATTAAACCTATGGCACCGGATTTAAAAAGTGTAAAGGATCTGTCTCGTTATTGGGAACTATTTCGAGACCCCGAAAATCCTCAAAAAGGACGTTTTTATAACGGACCAACTGGCTGGAACGTAAGCGTTACAAACGAGAAAAAAATGAAGTCCTATGGACTGAATTCCCGTTATACTGTTTTCTATTGTGGTTCGGCAAGCGCCCTTGCCACAGCTATTGCATCTGCATATGAAAAAGGGAAGCCTGTTCTTGCATACTATTGGGAGCCCACTCCTATCTTGGGAATGTATGATATGACGAAATTAGAAGAACCTCCTTATGATGAAAAAGTATGGAATACATCTGGAGGATGTGACTTTCCTGCTTCAAGGGTTTTAAAGACTATAAACACGGTGTTTGCTGAGGAAAATCCGGAGATAGAAAATTTTCTTATAAAATATGAGACGACTATGGGTGAGACAAACACCTTTTTAGCATATATGAAAAGAGAAAGTGCTTCTTCTTTTGAAGCGGCAGTTTGGTTTTTAAAGCATTATTCGGAACGTTGGCATCAATGGCTTGATGATCCTCTCGTGATCAAAAACGTAGAAGATGCGTTAAAAAATGAAAAAATATAAATATTTTTGTTCGAAAGAGAGCCGCTTGCCGGCTCTTTCTTTTTCCGATTTAAATAAAACTTGTCAGTTGTTTTCCATGTGGAGCAAGCCGTTTCTCTCTTCTAATGAAATAGAAACGACTCAAAAAGCGGTGAAAAATTTTTTGCAATCGCCAGAGAAGGGACCTTTTTTGCAAAAGATGCTAGAACAACGTTTGACCGAAGAAGAGTCTTTTCTTGAAAATCTCCCTTATTGGGAAAAATGGTATTTAAAAGCGAGAGATCCTTTGCCTATATACAGTAATCCTTATTATGTCTTCAACGATTCTTCAACTTCATATAGCTTATCTCTATGTGATAGGGCAGCGAAAAGTGTTGTTTCATTTTTGCGTTTTCGAGAAAACCTGTTGCAAAATCCAGAAATAGAATGGGATGAGCGAAATCCTTTAAGTTTGGAACAATATAAAAATTTTTTTTCGACAACGAGAATTCCTGGACTCAATCAAGACTTTTTAAAATCACCTTGGAGCGCGAATGGAGAGGTTTCCACAAAAGAGTCTCATATTATTGTAATCTTTAAAGGTAATTTCTATAAGGTTGATGTTCTTTCTGATAAGGGAGACATTAGGGACACTAACGAATTAAGTGGCGTTTTTTTATCTATTTTGCAGAGTTTCTTTGAAGGAGATGTGTCTACAGAAAGCATATCTTCTCCAGCACTTCTGACAACCCTTCCTAGAACAGATTGGTTCTATTGGCGAAAACGGCTTTTGCAGGTTGATTCTCAAAATATTCATGCCATGAATATTTTGGAGAAAGCTCTTTTTGTTGTTTGCTTAGAAGATCATCCACTCTCTCACACAATGAATGTGTGCAGAAATGTTTGGCATGGAAAAGGAGGAGATCGATGGTTTGATAAATCTCTACAGTTAATTATTGGTCCAGGATATAGAGGGCTTTGTTTTGAACATTCAGGTTTGGATGGAGCTGCGGTCACTCGATTAGTTCGATGGGTTACTGAAGATGAAAAGGTTATCTTTCCACGAGGAGTTATGATGGGAACACTGGCAAAAAAAGTTTCGTTTATTCTTGATTCCTCACTATGTAAAGCTATAGAAAAAGCTGCAGCACATTTTGACTCAATGATAAAAGGAACGTCTTTAATCGTTAGAGATTTTCCTTCTTTTGGATTAGAGGATATAAAAAAGCATTCTCTTAGCACAGATGCTTTCGTTCAAGTGGCTATTCAATCAAGTTTTTTTAAGAGCTTTTCTTCTCTCCCTCATGTTTTTGAATCGGTTCATCTTCGTCACTTTCGAAAGGGACGAACAGACGGAATGCGCCCTGTTACAAAAGATTCGGTTCTCTTGGTTAAGGGAATGAGAGAAGGGTATAAGAAAGAAAATCTAAAAGAGTTGTTACAAAGAGTTTCTCAGTCTCATCGAGAAAGAATTGCTATGTATATGAACGGTTATGGTCCGGAAGCTCATTTATCTTTGCTCTACGAAGTGTGGAAAGAAAATTCCAAGGATGGGAAAATACCTGATATATTCCAATCCCCAGGCTGGTTACATTTTACTCAAAATGAAATTACCACAAGTACGACATTACCTACTGGTCTTAAAGCAGCAGGGTATGGGCCAGTAGAAGAGAAAGGCTTTGCGGTTCGTTATCTCAGGTATCCTCATTCTCTTCGGTTTAGTTTTTCATCTCGATGTAGCGAAGAGGTTCGTCTGAAGATTTTTATTGAAAATATGTTTTATTCCCTTGAGGAAATGATGACTTGGCAGGTATTCTAATATATACTATTGGGGGTATTCGTGAGGAGGGATAGAGTGAGAAGAATAGTCTTATCAGTAATGCTCGTATGCAGTCTCTATATTTTTTCGACAGGGTCAGTTCTTTTTGCTTTGGAAGCGTCACAAAATGCTTCAGAGCTTACCTTTGCTTTTTCTGATCAGGCACTGGCGTTTTTGCAGCGTTTGCCTCAACCTCTGTATCTTGATTGGGGATATTACAGAGGTATTTGAGGAGAAGATGCGTCGGCTCTCGTGAAGAGCCAAAAACCGATTGATCCAGAATCTTTCGTTCTCGTTTCCCATGGTGACGTTACGCTGTGGGTACGAAATAGTATGAAATTCAAAGATGATATTATTACTCTTGAATTACTAGAATTTCGAGGTAATAAAATTTTGATTAGTAAATCGGTCCTTTACGATTAAAGTTTAATAGGAATGACTAATCTTCCGGTGTTTCCTTTGTGTAAAAGGAAACACCGGAATTTTGCTTTTTTCTTTTTCTTAAGGTACGATTCTTTAATATCTAAAAATTTTTGAGTCAAGCAATTTTTTTGACAAGGTGGAATTAACGTGATAAAAGCTGTCGTTTTTGATTTTGATATGACTTTGGCTGATAGCAGTTATGCAATTACTGATTGCACCAATCGTTTGGCACAAGAGCACGGATTGCGTAAGGTAACGAGAGAAGAGGTTTTGAAGACTATTGGTATGCCTATCCGAGATTCTTGGCTTCAGCTTTGGGGAGAGTTTAAAGAAGAATGGCTTACTCAGTATAGAGGATTTTTTGTAGAGCAGGAATATGCTGGAATTCGGCTTTTTCCAGGCACAGTCATGCTCTTGGAATCTCTTCGCAATAAGGGAATTCGTCTTGCAGTGGCATCGAATCGCCAAAATGCACGTCCGGTGGTAGAGTCTCAAAAACTTGATGGCTTTTTTGAGCATATTATCGGTATTCAGGATGTAGAACATCCTAAGCCTGCTCCTGATATTTTGCATAAAAGCATGGAACTTTTAGATGCTGCTCCTGAAGAAATATTCTACGTAGGGGATACAGACCTTGATATGATGACGTCTGTTGCTGCTGGAGTTCGTGGAGTTGGTTTGACTACTGGTAATTTCTCGTCCCACGAATTAAAAAATTCTGGTGCTTATTATACCTTCGATAAAATAGAAGACATACTTACTCTTTTTTAGAGGTTTGTTAAGGATATGAAAGAAATAGAGAGAAACAGCCTTTATAGCGGATTCAAGGCAGGTATTCCTATTGTCATTGGGTACATACCAATTGGCATGGCTTTCGGACTTTTAGCTCGTAATGTAGGGGTATCTTTTGGTGAAAACTGCCTTTTTTCTATCCTTGTTTTTGCAGGAGCAAGTCAATTTATGGCGTTGGATCTTCTCAGGGCCGGGATAGCCACAGGAGATATTATTTTGGCAACCTTTCTTCTGAATTTGCGCCATATGGTTATGGGAGCTTCATTGGCAGCTCGTCTCAAAAATGTAAATAAGAAGTGGCTACCATTTATAGCCTTTGGCATTACAGACGAAACTTTTTCTGTAGCTTCTTTGCAAGGTAAAGAGTTGTCTCCTTTTTTCTTGATGGCATTAAATGGGGTGTCTTACGCGGCGTGGATAGCAGGAACTGCATTGGGGTATGCTGTCGGTACTGTTTTGCCCGAGACTGTTCAGATTAGTTTGGGAGTAGGACTGTACGCTATGTTTACTGCTATTTTGATTCCGGAAATAAGGAAATCTATGACGGCTCTTTGTTTAGCTGGCTTCTCCGGTTTGGTTTATTTTATTCTTGACGCTTTGGAATTTTTCCCTGATGGCTGGAAGCTTATTACAGCTATTATAGTTGGTTCTTCGGCCGGTCCTTTTCTTTTGAAAGATTCTTACGAAGGAGAAAAGATATGAAAAGTTCTTTGCCCCTTATTATTGGAATGCTTATTGTGACGTACATTCCAAGATTTTGCCCTTTTTGGATATTATCCCAAAAGACCATATCTCCTTCGATGAGGAAGTTCCTTTTTGCCATTCCCTACACTGCTCTTGGAGTTCTTATTGTTAGAGGCGTAGCAGAATCTTCTTCTGAGATGGTAATTCCCACATTAGCTGGCATTGGTACGGCAGCTATCTTCTCATGGTTTGGAAGGGGATTGATTTTCTCTGTATTGGCGGCTATTTTTATTACCTATGTGACGCTATGTTTAAGTTAACAGTGTCATTTTTTGATTTTTAGAGGTGAAGTAATGAAAAATAAATCGAATAGGTTAATCAATGAAAAAAGTCCGTATTTACTTCAACATGCTCATAATCCAGTAGATTGGTATTCATGGGGAGCTGAAGCCTTTGAGAAAGCTAGAACAGAGGATAAACCCATATTTTTGAGTATCGGATATTCTTCATGTCACTGGTGTCATGTTATGGAAAAGGAGAGCTTCAGTGATGACGAAGTTGCTAACCTCCTGAATGATGCTTGTATTTCTATAAAAGTGGATAGAGAAGAACGTCCGGATATTGACCATGCATGTATGGCCGTGAGTCTTATCATGAATGGGAGTGGCGGATGGCCCTTAAATCTTTTTCTGACGCCAGATGGTAAACCTTTTTTTGCGATATCCTATGTTCCCAAACGGACGTCTGGACAGATTCCAGGTCTTGTCGATATAGTTCCACGTGTTAAGTGGCTTTGGCTTATGCAAAAGCAAAATGTAATTCAATCAGCAGATAGTATTTTAGAAGCTTTGAAAAAGGGAATATCAAACCAAAAAGGCTCTTGTCCGGGGCGAAGTGTCGCAAAAGAAGCATTTAAAGGATTGTGTGAGAGTTTTGATCCTTTGTGGGGAGGATTTGCGGATTCCCCCAAATTCGCGATGCCTCATTCTCTTCTTTTCTTACTTGAATATGGGAAGATGTTTAAAGAGGATAAAGCTTTTGAAATGGTGGAGCGAACACTAGAGACGATGGCTATGGGGGGAATACGAGACCATCTCGGTGGAGGCTTTGCCCGCTATTCTATTGATAGGGAATGGAAAGTTCCTCATTTTGAAAAGATGCTCTACGATCAGGCTCTTCTCCTTTTGGCTTATGCCTCGGCATGGGAAGTAACAGGCCGAGAAATGTATAAAAATGTAGCTTTTGACATAGCGTCATATGTGTTGCGAGATTTACGCTCTCCTCAGGGGGCTTTTTATGCTGCCGAAGATGCTGATAGTGAAGGAGTAGAAGGGCGTTTTTATGTGTGGTCGGAGAAGGAAATACGGGAGATATTGCCGCCAGAATCATTGCCTCTCTTCCTAAATGCGTACGGCATTCAGAAAAGTGGGAATTATAACCATCCAGTTACTGGACGACGAATGGGCGATAATATTCTCGCTCTTTCTGCCCCTATTCCTCAATTGGCGGAAAAGTATGAGATCGACTTGCAAACGTTAGAAAAACAGTTAGCTGCCTCTCGTCATTTGCTTCTTGACGCGAGGAATAAACGTTCTCGCCCTCATTGCGACAAAAAGATTCTTACAGATTGGAATGGCTTGATGATTGCTGCTTTAGCGTTCGCGGGACGAATTTTTAAAGAACAACGTTTTATTGATGGGGCTCAAAAAGCAACGGAGTATATTTTATCTAAGGCTGTTCATGTAGAAAAAGGAATCTATCATAGCGTTGTGGACGGTAAAGGATCTGTTTCTGGTTTCCTCGACGATTATGCTTTTTTGATCTGGGGACTTCTCGAATTAGAAGAGGCTACAGGAAAGCCAGTCTATGGTGAGCGAGCAGTAAAACTTTCTGAGCGCATGGATTCTCTCTTTTATGACGAAAATAGTGGTGGCTATTTTATGACCTCTGAGAAAGATGAGTTGCTCTTTTTCAGACCCTTGGAAGCCGAAGATGGTGCTGTTGTTTCAGGTAACTCTGTGGCTATGATGAACTTATTGCGTATGCACCAAAGAACTGGGAAAAAGGAACATCTTCAAAAGGCTCGATCTATAGGAGCTGCATTTGCGCAAAACGTTCAGCAGAATCCAGTACTCTACACCCATTTTCTTACTGCAGTTCTCGACTTTTAAAACTCAGGAGGCTCGTGTCTCACGAACCTCCTGAGTTTCTTTACTTTCCGTTGTTTTTGTTCTTTTTTCTTACATAAATTGTATAAATAGAAGCGATAGAGAAGCAGAAAATAACAGCAATAATTGTTACGGTGTGAAGATATTCAGTTACCAATTCTTTATTATTTCCTACCCAATATCCCACAAAGGCCAGTATTGTTACCCATATGCCTGACCCTATAGCAGTAAAGATACAAAAGGGAAATAGAGGCATTCTAGATAGCCCGGCAGGAAGAGAAATATATTGTCGAATCCCGGGAAGTAAACGCCCTATAAGAGTACTGATGTGTCCATGTCGTACGAAAAAATGTTCCGCTTTATCGAGCGTTGATTCCTTCAGAAAGAAGTATTTCCCATATTTATGGAAAAAGGGACGCCCAAATCGGAGAGAAATCCAATAATTGAAGAGGGCTCCGAGAATACTCCCTAGTATTCCCATTATGATAACAAGTAAAATATTCATTTCGCCGATTGAAGCTAAGTAGCCTGCAGGTGGTATTACAACTTCACTTGGGAAGGGAAAAAAGGAAGATTCGAGAAACATAAGGCATATGATTCCGAGATATCCAAGATGTCCAATAGTTGTGACGAGCCAAGATACGGCAGTTTCAAGCATAGAGTCAATTCTCCTTTTCTTTATCGTAATCTTTCTGAGCAAAGCGTTGTAAGACGTTGCATTTCCCGCCTATATAGAATCAGAGTTATTATAGCTGCTAAAACATCAGAAATGGGGTAGGCCTTCCAAATTCCTTGAAGACCATATATGGAGGGGAGAAATAGAACCAGTGGTATTAATAGTAATACTTGACGAAGCAAAGAGAGAAAAAGAGCAGGTACAGCCTTTCCTATAGCTTGATACAGTCCAGAAGCCATAACTTGAAATCCTATAAAAGGGAAACCTATAGCCATATACCTAGATGCTGTAATGCCCAAGGGGAGAAGTTCTCTGTTGGTGCTGAACAAAGAGATGAGTGTCTCTGGCATGAAATAGAGAAGAGCGGCAGAAAGAAAACATAAAAAAGTAGAAATGGCTATTGTGAGTTTCATTGCTGTCGTAACCCGACAAAAGAGCCTTGCACCAAAATTGTAGCCGACGATAGGAAGAAGTCCCTGTACTATTCCAAAGATGGGCATAACAGCAAATTGAGTTATCCTGAGTAAGATTCCAATAGCGGCAATTGCTGCATCTCCTCCCCAAAAAGCGAGCTGTCGATTTATAACTACGAGTGAAAGACTTGCTGCTCCTTGTCTGAGAAAAGCGGAAAGGCCAATAGCTATTACTTCAGATAAAATGTTGAATTGGGGTTTGAGATTACGTAAGGAAAAACGGACATCGCTCTTCCCTCTAAGATAGTATAATCCTAGCCATAGTGCTGTTGAGGCTTGAGCTATTACGGTTGCTATCGCTGCTCCTTGAATCCCCATGCCTAAGATAAATATAAAAATAGGATCGAGAACGACATTTACTCCTGCTGAAATAAGCATGGTTTGCATAGCAAAAGTTGCGTTTCCTTCTGCTCGTACTGCATTATTGCATGCGATTGAGAAGGCAAAGAAAACAGATCCTGCGAATAGAATCTTCATATACGCGGCGGCAAAAGGAAGAATAGCATCTGTTGCTCCGAAAAGACGGAGGATAGGTTCAAGAAAGTAAAGTCCGAAAGATGCGGCTATAGCGCTAAGCAGCAAGGTTGAACTCATAAGGTTTCCAAGAGTCTTTTCTGCTTTTTCTCTATTTTTTTCTCCGAGACTTCGTGAGATAATAGAAGCACTGCCCACACCAATTATTTGTGCTGTTGCCATGATTACCATTTGAATTGGAAATGCAATGGATATTCCAGCAATAGCCAGCATGCCAACGCCCCGCCCTACGAAGATCGCATCGACAACGTTATAGAGAGCTTGAGCGATCATTCCTACCATGGCGGGAAAAGATAGCTTGGGAATCAGTTTCAGAATAGATTCTTTTTCAAGGAAAGTTGATTCATAAGCCATCTGAAACCTCCATAATACAAAGAGTTTCTTAAAGTATAACAGACAGGTAATTCCGCGCTTGTAGGGTAACGAGTGATGCGATATATTATACAAATTGTTTCCCGGGAAGGAGGTATATAAGCTATGAATAACCTTCCATACTGGAATGTCAATCTTGATATGGATATTGCGTCGTGGTTGCCTTTGGGAATTGACTACCGCCCTATATCGGTGAACCATCTCTATAGCGGTGAACTTGTTACATTAGCATCTCTTTCTTTATCACTAGGAAGTGAGCTTTTTTGCCTCTCGAGTCCCCGCATGGGTTTTGCAGGTCCTTTTCTTCGAGATTGCATGATTATTCCTGGACGTGCAAGAGGGCTGACCTTGGGATTCACAGCAGTTTTTGGTTACTCAACTTTGATGGAGGATTTAGTGGCGCGGCAAACAGATGGGAATCGAGCTATACGTGCTGGAGTTTCCCTGTGTAACTTTTGGAGCAGATCTATGCTTCTGGGGAGTTTTAAAGCAATTGTTCTCGTTAGTTCTTCTCCTTTTTTTGACGATGAAGATTTTCTCGCTCAGTTTCTTGAGGCAATGAGAAAAGAGAAGGGGAACCGGGAATTAGGATTTTTTGCCGAACAGTTTGGGTATCGGCGTTTTTCAATTCCCTACGAGACAGATGATCCTTTAAAACTTGAGATTAGTCGTCTCCTATATGAAATGGAATTCGAAGAGACGCGAGAAGCAGTTGGCCCGTCTCCAGAAGTGCCTTTTCCTTCTCCTCTTAGCATGATTGCAAAGTTAGCTAAAGGGTAAGATAAAATTATATCGGATCGAAATAAAAAAGGGGCTGCCTTAATTGACAGCCCCTTACTTCTTTACGTATTTACGTTAGTGCTATTTTTTAGGTTCAGATTCTTCTTCGCCGAAACCAACTGTCTTAAGCCAATCTGTGGGGTAACCTACAGACTGCTGTTTACCATCAGGAGATGTGATGTAGCCGTCGGAATATTTGCCGACAAGAGTCCAAGCCAGGTTCCACCAGCCTTCAACAACTTTATTAATGCTGTTGTTGGTGTAGTTGGTAAGATAGGCTTTAGCTTTTGCAGGGCTTTCTTTGTAAAGAGCGACAGCTTCTTTATCTACGACTGACTGATACATAAAGAATTCATCTTCGTAAGCTTTCTGAGCTTCTTTGATGTCTTTAATCATGTAGCTGAATTTAAGATCTGCCCAGTTGGAAACAAAGTTGAATGCCCACCAAGCGGAATTTCTATCAAACTCTGCACGCTTACCGTCGGTTATGCTCTTGGGAAGAGATGTGACACCGGCGTAAATTGGCATATAGACTGTGGAGTGAGGAGCATCTTCTCCAAACCACAGAACACCACCGATGGCGTCGGGAAGCCAGCTACGAGCCTGAGCGACAAAGCTGTAAGAGCAGCGGAACATGGAAATAGCTCTTGTCCAGTCTACGCCCTGTTTATCTTCAGGACGAACGCTCTTCGGGGTGGGGTAACGGTTTGGTGTTCCGAAGGGGCCAGCAGCCATTCCCTTTGTAAGATCAAAGCGTGTTCCTTCAAGGTAGTCACGTTTAACAGTCATAAGGTCTCTTACAGAAATCTTCTTGTCGGGTTTTACCATCAGAGGATACATCTCAGCAGCATCTTCTGCGATCTTAAGGGAAGGTGCAAGAAGGCTCATGACTCTCCACTCACGTCTCTGCTGATAGTAAGGAGTTCCGTAAGGTTCTGGGTTATAGATTTTGTGGAAGACGAATTTCTCTCCCTCTTTCCACCAACCCATATCTTTTGCGAATTCTTTGATGTTGGAAGAATACATAAAGTTTTCTTTGTCGTTCCAGTCGATTTCGCCGATTCGAGAACGGTTAGCGGTTACTGTGAAGCAATCATCGGGCACACGCTGGGCAACCCAGACAGCGCCGGGCTTACCGCTTTCAGGTGTCCAAAGGGGACCAGGTCCGCAAATATCGAACATCCAGGCTTCGCCTTTGCCGTCAACGATATTAAGGGTCTCTCCGCCGTCACCATAGCCGTACTTTTCAGCAAGGGCACCCATGATTTGAATGGCTTCGCGGGCTGTTTTAGCGCGTTGAAGAGCAAACACTTCAAGCTGCTCAATCATCATCCAGCCATTTTCGCAGTAGTTTTCGTCACGTCCGCTCCAAGTGTCTTCTCCCATGATAACCTGATGTTCATTCATGAAAGGATAACCCACATGGAAATATGTGTATGTTTCTTTCGCCTGAGGAATTTCGCCGACTTTTACAAGAGGCTTGTTAGGGCGTGTGCCATGGCATATCTCTTTATAAACGGGCGTCATTTCTCCCTCTTTGTGTGCTGCACCGGGAATGACTCTGACACGGTTATCATACCAACCATCGCATGTATGGGTTACCATTGCAGAGCCATCGACAGAAGCTTTCTTTCCTACGAGGATTGTGGTACATGCAGATGCCACAGATCCGGCAAGGAAGACTGCAAGAGATGCTATTGTTACTACTTTAAGCATTTTAGAATTCATACACTTTCCCTCCTTTTTTTGTGTTGCCACTACTTCGTAAACCAGTTGACATAGAAAAGATCAGATGTTTACGAGATTTCACCCCCTCTTAATCGTAGTAGATGTTTTGAGCTGGTGCATCCTCAGGGTTTTTCATATAGGTGCCCAGCGTGTTCTCTATAACTTCCGTATAGCCTGGAACCCCAGAGATGACAACGGGGCGATCAACGGCTGTAAGAGAATAAAATTCAAGCATTTTCTGGAATGTGGAGGAATGGCGTCCCACCCGAACATCGATAGGCCAGCCCCGCTCGTCGATAGGAGCGTAGAGGAGCTTGTGTTCCCCCGCCTTCATAACAAACTCATCGCGGCCCGTCATGAGCAGATATTCGTCGGTAATGCCACGAATACGGTCAAGCATGGGTTCGGCGACCTCAACGAGAAGAGACATGGCGTCGGTATGATCGCCGATCTCTCTGTGAGACAAGCCGTGAAGGGCCTTGGGTGAAAACTCCATGCTCAGGGGCACTTCGAAAAGCTCGGCGGTGAGGGTCATGGATGTCATGGCCGCTACGGCCTGCCCCTTCTCATGGCTTACGATGGTATTTTCCACCGGATATTCAAGCTCGGCCTCGTGAAGATCCACGGCGATATCCACCTTCTCCTGGCGAATGAGCTGGGTCATGGCCCAGGTGGTTCGCTCTGTAAGGGCGCCGTTGGGTCGACCCGGCCAGGTTCTGTTCAGGTTTCTGATATCCATATAGGCCAACATCTGACGGCTGGGATAGTGGATATACACTTCGGGATCGGGCCACGAGTCCAGTGGATTGGTGCAGCGGTCGCCCATACGGAACTGCTTCTGTCCCCACGGCGTCTTCACGTAGTAGTACGTGGGGTAGGCCTCGCCCATACGAGTGCATGTAGAAGCGCTTCGGTTCGCCCGAATAATGACGATGAGCCGTCCCTGCTCCACCTTCACGTTCTCGGCGACGAGAAGGGCTCCGAGGTTGCACGCCGGCTCCTCGGGGTGGGTTCCTCCAAGAAGCAGAGCCGTTCCGCCAGGAACACCACTGTCAAAAATGTAGACGTTGCTGTCGTTGGGCGTTCCCTTCAACGTCGGTTCGTAGTCTGAGAGTTTCTTCACCTCAGTAAGTGAGGGAGAGGGAACTACCGGTTCCTTGAAATGTCGGTGTCCGTAAAACTCCCGTCCGGCAATAGCCACGAAAACAAGGGCTACGACCAACGAAAGTATCTTGATGCCATTCAGTTTTCCCTTCATCTTCTCTTCACCCCTCTTCCTACTTCAGCCGAAGGATTCTCAGCACGAAGGGCATGAGCACAATGCTGTAGAGCACTGCTTCCTGGGCATTCCTTGTCTTGATGAAGTTGCAGAGTATGGCGCCTCCGAAGAAGAGGACCATAGCGTAATACAGGTACATAATGATGGTATTTGCCAATATCATGATTCTCTAGCCTCCAAGAAATGACAGTCTGGTGCTGAAGATGAGAAAGAGCGTTCCCAAGATGGCGATGAAGGCCATGGGCACCAGACAGGCTTTCACAAAATCCCCGAAATACCGTCCCTTATACCCCAGTTCCATAACTGTGGCCCGTCCCACGACGGCGGTTGGCGGCAAACAGTCTCCCAGAGGCCATATGACCGCCATGGCCGATAAGGCGATGATGGGGTCGAGACCGCGCATGTTGAAGAGCATGATGAGCGGTACGCCCAGCAACGGAGCAACAGCATACTGCACCAGTCCCTCAGAGAGGGGCAGAATAATGCAGAGGGTGAGGTAGAGCACTCCCAGGGGAAGGGTAACCACCGCTAGGGAGATGAGCCCTCTCGCTCCGCTCAGGGCCATAATCTGTATAAGTACACCTACAACCACCATGATGCCTACGAGAGGAAGAAGGCCGTGAACGGTGGAACAGGCGATAGACCAGAACTGAAGTTTGCGCGGGCTGAGAAGCACCACTGCGAAAGAAGCGACCATGAAGAGCAGGGGCAATCCCAGTACGGGCAGTGAGAAGAACCAGATTCGTCCCGCAATAACGCAAGCCAACAGCAGAATGAATGGGGCAAGAACTCTGAACCAGTTTTGTCCTTCCGGCGCTTCCGGAAGATTGGCCAGAGCCTGGTCGAGATCGATCTTCTTCGTTCCTCGTCCTGCAAGCCAGAACATGGAGAAGAGCGCTCCGGCAACGGAAAGGACAAACAGCGGTTTGCCGAATCCCACGTAGGGCATGTTGGCACCAGCGGCAGCCATCATGGCCCAGAGGTTGATAGGAGGAGCGGCAGCGCTCATGGCTGCTCCTAAAAAGATGATGGCCGCCCGTTTCGTTTCATCGACACCCATGGCAGCCAGAACAGAACCGACGAGGGCTCCTACGGTAAGAACCGTTGTTGCACCGGAACCGGTCAGGGCTCCGGGAAGAAGCAACACGAAGGTGAGCAGCAAAAGGCAGATGGTTCGTCTTGAATGGAAGGTCGAAACGATCTTCCGAACAATAAAGGCGACGCCGCCACTTTCCCGAAGAAGGGCCATGAAGAAGGTAGCCGTGAGAAAAATGAGGCAGACATCAAAGTAGGTGAAAGCGCCTTCCACAATGTGACGAATGGGAAGAAGGGCCACGGGATTGTGGGGACTTCCCGTTACGCTGAGCATGATGGAGTGGGCGGCAGCTCCTGCCAAGGCTGCTACGAACATCGAAAGCTCCGTGCTCAGCTTCATGACTTTCGGAATGATGAAAGCCACGGCTATGACTAATAAAATTACTACTGAGTGTGTGAACATGACTGAGTCGTTCCTTTCCTTAATCTCTTTTGTAGAGAAAACAAGCCCCCGGTTACAACCGAGGGCTCTTTGAAAAAATAACTATTTGCTTAACTCTTTCAAGCTTGTGCCAATGGCAAGAGCATCTTTGGCTTCAATCAGAGGTTTATTATTTTCTTCGGCTAATTTTGTAAAATAACCATCGGTATTACTGTTTGTAACGATAAGTATTGCATCTCCAAGGGGAATGATTTCATCTATAGAAGCTTGGTCGGCACTATCTGTACGACGAGCCATTCCTTCTACGTGGGCAGTAATAACAATAATCCCTTCGGCTTTTGCAGCTTCAATAACTTCTTTGCATCGTGCTATTTCTTTGTTGACGTTAGTGCCTGCAGCACCCATTCCTTTGCCGCTTGTACCGGTAGTCACGATAAGAGTCTTGTAACCTTTGCCCTTTAACTCGCTTGCTGCAATGGTATTATTACTCTCTACAGGTGCCAGCTTAGCTTGCATAAGAGACATCTTTACCATTACCGCACCTGGGCTTTGTCCACAGGTTGTTACAATAATAGGAGCTTCAACAGTGGGTGTTTCTGCTGCTATACCAGCTCCAGCTACATTAAGAATGGCAAAGAGACAGACCACTCCTAAAAGTAGGGAAGTTTTTAGATTCATTTTCATGATGTTTCCCCTCCTTAAAAAATAAACGCGACTTTGTTACCAAAATCGCGTTTGTCTGTGCATACCTTAACTTGAGCATTGAGAAAGAACAATATTTTTGATTTTTTCGTTCACAAGTGTATCTTTTTGTTCATAACAAACCTCTTGGAAAGCAAGCTTTATCGTTCTCTACCAGCTATGCGGCATTTTGAACAAAAAGAACAAAAAAGAACGAAATGCTATTTTTTCCTGTTATTGTTATATTTTGTTATTAAATCCCAATTAAGTTGCCACCATGCCTTTTCTGTTTTTTCCATGCATTCGTTTGTAAATTTAGTTACATATTCTTGTGCTTTAGACGAATCCTTTTTAGCGAGTTCCAGGGCTTTCTTGTCTACTTCTAATACTTGTTTTGCAAAGTTTTGCTCCAAAGGATTTCTTACTGCTTTTAAGTCTTCCATAGCTTCTTGATAGCGGTGATTCACGAGATCATCAGCTAAAATGAATCCCCACTGTGCAGAGCTAAGGTTAAAGGAGTTACGATCAAAAGTTCTCCAGCTTTGTCTTGTTTCAAGAACACCCGAGTAGATCGGAACGTAACATGTAGTATGTGGGTTATCGTAACCAAACCAAAGTACCGTTCTTACAGGTGCGGGATAACCAGATCGAGCCTGTGAAACAAAACTATAAGCACAATCCCATTTTGAAATAGGTCTGCTATAAGGGATTTTTAAGAGGTTTCGCATATCTTTTGTTACAAATGGCGTTGCAAGAGGACTTTTTACCATTTTGTCTCCTTCTCGGACATACCATGCTTTTTCTGCTTCCATGTCGAAAGGAGTTTCTTCCATATGACTACGTAACATTGTCATTACATCTTGTACGGAAAGTTTCTTTTGAGGTTTAATTGCAAAGGGATAAGACATGGTTTCTGCATAAGGATCCCATTCTCTAGTTGGATCTAGCTGGCTATAAAGTGTGTAAAGCCTATTACGTATCCACATAGACGATAAAGACCAATCTTCATTTCCAGTGAGAGGAGAATAAGCTTCTTGCCAAATAAAGGGCTTATCACCGTTAGGATCATACCAGCCGTTATCAATAGCCAATTGCTTATAGTTCTTGGCAGCCATGAAGTTGTCTTTGTCATTGATGTTAATTTCTCTAATGCGGCTCATATTAGGGACGACAACAACACAATCATCTGGAACTCTCTGTGCAGCCCATACAGCACCTGGCTTGCCACTATCTGGAGTCCACATAAATCCTGCGCTACGAATTTCAAAAATCCAGGCTTCTTCTGAATCTGTAATCGTTAGACATTCTCCTTCGGTGCCGCAAGAAGGAAGGAATCCATATTTTTCTGCAAGTTCGCCAATAACTTTAATGGCTTCACGGGCTGTTTTAGCCCTTTGTAGTGCAAGAATTTCCAGTTGTTCTATTGTCAGTATCGCACGTGCATCAGGACGAAAAGTTTTTAGTTCTTCTTTTTGTCCAATAGTAGTTTCACCAATAGCAACCCCATGCTCATTCATGAAAGGATAACCTACATGAAAATAAGTGTATGTCTTTTCTACTTGAGGAATTTCTCCTATTTTTACAGGTTCAGAGTCTTCATCCATTCCAATATTCCAAAAGACATCGGCCTTACTTCCTGCAGGGAAGGTTTTCCCCGGTATTGTACGAACTCTTGCATCATAAAAAGCGCCATCTGCGGTATGGGACGTAATAACGGATCCATCAGCAGAGGCTTTTTTCCCTACCACTATGTCAGTGCAACCCCAGGCAGAGAGAGACATAAAAGAGACAAGGAGAACCGTAAAGACTACAAGTATTCCAGGGCGTAACTTTTTCACCTTAACCATCCTTCTTTCATTATTATGATATTTGAGTACAAATTCATTCCCATGAATTTTCTTATGATGGCTGCATTGTAAAAACGCTGAAAAAGTGTAACGAAATCTCTTTTTTGTATGGTGGTTATAGAATTTTGAACGACGTGTCAAGGTGCAAACTGCATACTGCATCAGAAGTTTTTATATTGAAGGTTATTGATTGTTAATGCTAACTTGGAATAAATAAAAGGCAATGTTTTGAAAATTTTGTTCATAAGTGTATCTTTTTGTTCATAACAAGACTCTTAAAAAGCGAGCTTTATTGTTCTCCATAGGCTCTGTAGGCTCTGTAAATTTTTGAACAAAAAGAACAAAATAAAAAATATGAATAGATACTCGTCTTGAATTTAATATGCGGGAGGATGAACTAGAGGTAAGCATGAGCAACAACAATTTGGTTCTGTTTGAATTATTATACAACAACTGGTTTGTGTTTTACTTGCGAACATTCATATATGATATAATATCACGATATATTTAATTGTAGAGTTAATCTAAAGTCAGATCAGGCAAGGATAGTTAACTGGCCTGTTCTTTTTTTGCGCTTTATAGCTTGAGAAAGAGCAGGTATAATATGTCTATGCAATAAAACCAGAGGAGGATTACTCTCTTTATGGAGAACAAAAAAAAGCAAACTAAAAGAGACGTTACAAAAGAAGAGCTTGCTGTTTATATGAATAAGGTGCGAGAACTTATTCAAGAGGGACAAAATAAGGGATATGTGACCCAAAAAGATATTGAAAAATACATCCCCATAGAATTTTGGAGTGCGGAAGTACTTGAGAATGTTGTAGCAAATCTTATGGAGATGGGGATTGAAGTAACTGATGATGAAGGAAAAGAAAAAGGGCAGCATATAGCTGAAGAAGAAGCTCTTGCTCAACCCTCTGTCGATGGTGAAATAGGTAAACTTGATGATATACCATTGACAGATCCTGTCCGCATGTACTTGCGAGAAATTGGAAAAGTTCCCCTTCTAGAACCAGAAGAGGAAGTTGCATTGGCGAAGCAGGTGGAGGCAGGTAGTGAAGTGGCTAAGCAGAAGATCATTGATGCTAACCTTCGCCTTGTTGTGAGCATTGCAAAAAAATATATCGGGCGTGGAATGTTATTCCTTGATTTAATACAGGAAGGGAACCTGGGACTTATTCGTGCTGTAGAAAAATTTGATTATCGAAAAGGTTTTAAATTCAGTACTTATGCGACGTGGTGGATACGTCAGGCTATTACTCGTGCCATTGCCGATCAGGCAAGAACAATCAGGGTTCCAGTTCATATGGTGGAGACAATAAATAAAATGGTAAGGGTTTCGAGGCAGCTCGTTCAAAAACTGGGGCGGGAGCCGTCAGATGAAGAAATAGCGGCCGAGATGGAAATCGAAGCTTCTAAAGTTGAAGAAATCAGACGTATTGCCCAGCTGCCTGTTTCTCTTGAAACACCCATTGGAGAAGAAGAAGATAGCCAACTTGGAGATTTTATTGAGGATAGGGATTTACCGAGCCCGGAAGAATCAGCAGCAAGTCATTTGCTTCATGAACAAATAGATGAAATGTTAGAGGCTCTTTCAGAGAGGGAGAGAGAGGTTCTTCAATATCGCTTTGGTTTGGAAGATGGACGTTCATATACACTTGAAGAAGTTGGTAAACGTTTTGGTGTTACGCGGGAAAGAATTCGTCAAATAGAGGCAAAGGCCTTACGAAAATTGAGGCACCCCAGCCGGAGTAAAAAATTAAGAGATTTTCTTGATTAATTATTAGTCAAAGTATAAAAAGACGCGCTATATGCGCGTCTTTTTAATGTGTATTTGAGAGGATGGTTACAAATGATTGGTAAGATTTTCGAAGCGCTTATGGTGATTTGTTTTGGATTGGCGTGGCCTGCATCGATTTGTAAGTCATGGAAATCTAAAAGTACGGGAGGTAAGAGTCTTTCTTTCCTTTTTATTATTTTAACAGGGTATGCGGCAGGTATAGTGCATGTGGTCTTAGATTATGAAGGTTTTAGCTGGATTCTCATTTTATATGGATTAAATGCTATTATGGTAGGTATTGATACGTGCCTTTATTTCAGGAATAAAAGGATTGAATCTCAATTAGAAAAATAGGAGCATAGATGAACGGATCAGTAGCGTATCCTCAAAAGGGAATGGTATTGCTTGTTAAAGAGTATCTCAAAGGAGAGGAATCTTTAGAGCAAATTCTTTATGAGTGGGGATATGCTGTGCTTGTTGTTTCTGACCTAAAAGAAGCTTTATTATTAGCAAAACAGGGGTCTCCTTTTATTGTTTTTGTAGGTCTGTCTTTGGCTAGAGACGTAGAAAAAATAGAATTGATTAAACAGTTAGGGCGGCTTTCTTTGATGGGAGTTGCCTTTGTAGTCGATTGTTTTAGTGAAGCAACATATAGTTTAGCTCGGGAAATTAAGGGGGGAATGTTTCTTTTCCCCCCCATTGAAGAGGGAAAAGTTCGATCACTTATAACAAACCTTCTTCCGGAGTTCGATAAATCTTTACCTTCTCTACGTCAAAAATCCATGTCTGGAGAAAGTGAGGATGTTATGCCTATAGCTGTGTGGACTCAGGATTTTTCTGTTCAAAAAAAATTTTTGGAAGAAATTTTTCCTATTGATTCAAAAAAAAGTATACATACGTTTTTGCTTGAAAATCGCCATATCCTTCATGCTTGCATAGCCCTTTCTCGCATTGTAGATGCAGATAGCAGAACCCTAGACTTTTTTAGCGTCTCTTCTGTTCATGAATTGCAATCTCTTTTTCAAAGTTCTTTTTCAAGCGAAGGGGAAATATTTAATATTGCTCTGTTCGAAGCTCTCTTAAAAGGAGAACGTTTTTTTGAAAAGGATATTTTCCTTACCCTTCCCGATGGAACTTCTTCTGCTTCCGTCTTGATTCGGTGGTCGGTCCCTTATGGGAGGACTGATTATACGAATGTTCACGTTGTAGCTCTTGATGTTTCATCTATTAAGCAAAGTGTTTTTGAATTAGAGTTGCAAAAGAAAAAATTTGAGAGAATTTTTCAGAGTTCGCCTGCAGGAATTGCCATATTGGATCCTTCTCTAAAGGCAATGGAAGTTAACGATGCTTTTGTTCATATGTTTGGCTTTTCTAGCAAAGATGAAATTATGGGAAAATCCGTAAGTGACTTTATTGTCCCATCAAAGTATATGGCCCAGTCTTTGTCCATTTGCCAAATGGTTCTTAATGGGAAAAAAGTTTTTTTGGAAACGCAACGATGTCGTAAAGATGGTCAAATTATCGATGTTTTCTTGAACTCTTCTCCGGTGACAATGCCTGGTGGTATTGTTGCTATATGTTATCTTTATACGGATATTTCAGAAAAGAAACGGGGAGAAACTCTTTTAAAACGAAAATTGAAAGTTGAGCAGATGGTTTCAGAAATATCAGCTGAGATTTTGAATTACCCTTCTTTAGAAAACGCTATTCGTAGTTCACTTCATAAAATGGCATTGTATATTGATGCAGACAGAGTTTCATATCTTGTCAAACGTCATGGAAAAATTTCTTTTTCCTCGGAATGGCGCAGAAGAGATATCCCCCCAATGAAGGCGTTTTATGATGGAGATGAGGATGTTTTTCTCCTTAATTCGGACTCATGGTTTTGTGCCAATCTTGATCGGGGAGAAGCTTTTTCCATAGAAAATAAGAATATTTTGCCTCGGGAGGCCATACATACCTTAAACTTCATGAAACGACATAACGTAGAGTCTCTTCTTGTCATTCCCTATCGTTTTCGTGGAGAGGTGAACGGATTTATCCTTTTCGAGAGAATAGAAAATTATTTTAATTGGTCTAAAGATGAATTATCCCTGTTCAACCTTTTTGCTGAGATGCTTTCAAGCCTTAAAGATAGGGATGCTGCCTATGAAATGCTTCATCAAGATAGAGAGAAGTATCAACGACTTTTTTTACAGCTTCAAGAACCTTTTATGCTTTTTGATGTCTTGTATGACAAATTAGGGCAGTTAGCAGATGTGCGTTTTATAGAAATCAATGAACAGGCCAGACTTTTTTTGGAGAAAAAAGGGTATGGTGATATAGTGGGGCGTTCCCTTTTGGATGTGTTTTCCGTAGAAGATTTAGTTTTTAAAAATGCGATGAAAAATGTTATTGAGACAGGAGAACCGCAAACTTTAAGTTTTAATAGTATGCTTTTAAATTGCACGATGACTCTGAGCTATTTTGTTCCTCAAAAAGGACAATTGGCTATTCTGATTTCTCATATTTCTGAAAGCAGCGAAAAGGGGAGGAAGGCATGATTATTTATAAAGACAAGCAGCAGGTGCAACAAAAATGTAACGCTTCTGATGGAGAGGGGATATTACATTGTCTCTATGCCATTCCCAAAGGGACGGGGTTTTCTGGTAGCTCTTTTTACATGATAGGTACAATGACTTTGGAGGCTGGGGCCTCTATAGGAACACATTTTCACGAAGATGATGAAGAGTGTTATGTAATTTTAAAAGGCAAGGGACGCTATGAAGATAACGATGGTTCTTTTCATGAAGTAAAAGCTGGAGATGTAACTCTGACATTTAGAGGTGAAAAACATAGCCTTGTAAATGTGGATAAAGATCCTTTGGTGTTTTTGGCCATAATCGTTAAATAGGGAAAACAAACAATAGAAGCCAAAGAGAAGGTTTTCACAAGCAAGCCTCCTCTTTGGCTTCTTCTATTTCTTTTTGAACCACGTTGTAAAAAGAGCGTTTCTTTCTTTTTGTATAACTCCATCGACAAGTGATTTAACGCCAGGTGAGACATCTTTAGGCATCATTACACCAAAATGTTCTCTTGCAAGTTGAGTGCCGATTTGAATCAACGATGGTATTTTTGATGCATATTCAAGGTAAACTGGTGTCTCTAAGATACATGCATCTATTTTTTTATGTGTAAGCTGGTTAATTATTTCATCCCATGTAGGAAGACTTAATATTCTGCTTTCTGTTAAGGTCTTTCGACCTACGACTTCTCCGGTTTTCCCTTTTAGTACACCTACGGATCGTCCTTTCAAATCGGAAAGTCCAGAAAGATGTTTTTCTTCTAATGACGCTGCCAGTTGCCCACTTGCGACATACCACACGGAGAAAGTAACAAAAGCTGCTCGTTCAGGAGTTTTCGTAACAGGCGAAATGATTAAATCACAATTGGGCCAAGGTCTATCTTTCCAAATGCCTGTGATGGTTTGCTCCTCACCATTTCCCCATTCTAACGGAACAATTTTAAGGTTTACTCCGAGTTTTGTTGCAATGGCGTGCGCCAAATCTACGTCGAGTCCTCTAACAGTTTCACCATTCCAAAAATGGAAACGTCCCCAATCTGAATGATCTATTCCTACAGAGAGGTATCCTGTTTCTCTGATTCTATCGATACGGGTATTTGTTGTACTGCTGAAAGCAACTAAGGAATGTTTTTGAAGGGATGATGCTTTTTTTTCAAGAACTGCAAGGTGTTCTGTGCTCGCAGCGACAGTTGTTGTTTGCTCTTGAATTGATGTGTTAATTGAAAAAAGTTTATTCGACTGATCAATTACTAGCTCTGTCGTCTGTCCAATAGCGTCAGAAACGTTTTCTATTGATGCTACTTGTTCTTGAACAAAACAACTGGCACTTGACAGTTTTTGTAAAATTTCTGTTACTTCGTTAAGCATATGATCAAGACCATCTCGACTTTTTTGCGACTGCGTTTGAGCATCCTGAACAGCACTTTCTGCCGTGTTGATTTTGCTGTATCCGTCTTGTGCGGAATTTTGAATGGCCTGAGCTAATTTCCCTATTTGTGTAGCTGCTTTTGCAGATTCTTCTGCTAATTTTCTTACTTCATCTGCAACAACGGCAAAACCTCGGCCGGCTTCCCCAGCTCTTGCTGCTTCTATAGCTGCGTTGAGGGCCAATAGATTGGTTTGATCTGCAACTCCTGAGATAGCTTTGACAATATTACCAATGTTTTCGCTAACGGAGAGCATTTGTTTTATAGCTTCAGCTACAGAGGCAGTTGCATCAACTACGGCGAGTATTGTTGTTTCTGATCGAGAGGTGAGCGTTCTATTTTCTTCAGCGAGATGGCGTATCGTTTCCCCCTGGGTTGCCATATCAGTTATAAGGGTTGCTGTTTGACGAGATGCTTCTGTCATTTCTTTCAGTTGTTGGTCAGATTCCTGAGCTAGCGCTCCCAGTTCTTTAGCTCCTTGGGCGAGTCCATTAGCATTTTCAGATATGACATCCATTGAAGCTGCGTTATCTGTAATAAGAAGATTCATGTCCTCTGCAATAACATCGAGACTGGCTATTTCGTCCCTAGCTCTTTGTATAAATTCTTCTAAGAGGTCTTTTCGGTCCCTCTCTTGATGTGAAGAAGATTTGAGGGCCGGAAGGGAGTTGCCAGCTGTTTCGGTTTTCCAGAATCGCGAAAAGAAAGATTGGTGACCGGTAGACATGCCTTTTCCCTCCAAAATAAATTAAGTACACAATTAATCATTATATCATAGACCAATAAAAAAAGGAGAACCCCAAGGATTCTCCTGTATCCTGCAACATTATAAATACGATACCGCAGGTTCCTTCTTTACTGGGAAATGGCATTAACCGGGCAAACCGAAACACAGCTGCCACACTCAATGCATGTATCTGCATCGACTTCAGCTTTACCATCAACCATAGAAATAGCTTCTACAGGGCAAGTCCCTACACATGTTTCGCAACCAACGCATGCATCTTTATCTACGACTGCTTTTGCCATCATGTATACCCCCTCTGTATTGAGATAAACCTCACAAGGCGGATTATATAATACTTTAATTGACAAGGCAACTTGTGCCCATTTTATGACCAGAAAATAGCTGGTGGATACTCTGGCTTAGGATCACGAGTGAGAAGATTTTCAAGTTCGTCTCGTGGAGAGGTTCCTTCATAGAGTAAACGGTATATTGCTTCAGCAATAGGGAGTTCAACATGATGCTCTTTGGCCAAATCAATAACGGCCCGGACAGTAAAAGCTCCTTCTGCGACTTGACCGAGGATTTGTTTAGCTTCATCAAGGGATTTGCCCTCTCCTAACAGCTTGCCGAGTCTGAAATTTCGAGAATGGAAGCTATAGCACGTAACTACCAAGTCACCGATACCGGCAAGTCCGGCCAATGTAAGTGGGTGGGCTCCCAATTTTGCTCCGAGTCTCATTATTTCCGCGAGCCCTCGACTGACAAGTGCCGCTGTGGCATTATCTCCAAGATTCATTGCTTTTCCTATTCCTGATGCAATTGCTATTACATTTTTTACAGCTCCTCCGATTTCTACTCCTGCTACATCATTGCCAGTATACACTCTAAAGCAAGGGGCATTAAATAAATTTTGCCAAGATTGTGCTGTTTCAAAAGAAGAAGAGGCTACAATTGTTGCAGTAGGGAGTCCTTTGATAACTTCTTCTGCGTGACTTGGACCGGAGAGTACAGCGTAAAGTGCATCTGGATAGAATTCTTTTACGATCTCACTAATAGGTTTAAGAGTTTTTATTTCTATCCCTTTTGCTACATTACATACTGAATATGGAGTGTTAAAATTTTTTAGGGATGAAAGTATTTCCCGTACTGATTGTGTCGGAATGGCCATGATCCAAAAAGATGATCGTGTGGCGGCTTCTTCCATATCCCATGTAGCATGAATATTCTGAGCCAAAGGTATATCTTTTAGATAGTCGGGGTTCATTTTATTTGTATTGATATATTCAGCTTGCTCCCGTCGTCGACACCATAAACAAATGTCATGTCCATTGTTGGCCAAGACATTGGCGAGGGCTGTTCCCCAGCTCCCAGCGCCGAAAAGAGATAGAGTTGCCACGCTGCATTCCTCCTTACTAAAATTTAAATTTTACTTAACGATCTTTTCTGTAGTAATGTTAGAATATAAAGTATAAACTGAAATAAAATAACCACCTTGGAGGTAGTCTTTTGCAAGATTGGTGGGGCGGAATCCTTTTTCTTCTAGCTTCAGCTGCAGGTCTTTTTTTAGGGAAAGGAACTTTGTATTCTTTATGTCTTTTCCCAGCAGTCCTCCTTCTTTTATTCCCTGCTGTTTCTATATACGGGACAAAAAGAGCAGCTGGGATAATGTTTCTGTTTGCTTCTATATCACTCCCTGCTTATGTTGTTTTAGACGTTTTCCCTTTACAAGCAGCTCTTCCATTATATGCCATGATTTTTTCTATGTACGGCATTACAGAATATCTGAAACGGAAATTATCGAGAAAAGCTTCTGTCTTTCTTGATTGCATAAAGCAGGTTGGTTCCACTTCATCTGTAGAAGAGGCGTGTGTTCCTGCCCTGCAACTAGTTCGCCGTCTTCTGCCTGATTGTGCTCCTGCTATTGCTCTTTACGATGAAAAAAATAAGTTTTTTCGATTAATGAGTGGGCATGATGAGTACACAGGAGAAGGGGTTGATCCCAATGGAACTCTTCCCCTTGGAGACAATATTTGTTCCAGAGTGTTTTTGTCAAGTAAACCGATAGTTGTAGATGATGTAAGGGTAAATCCACTTTATAAGGAAGGATTACCTGGTGCTCGTTCAGAATTGACTGTACCTATTGTTTGGCGAGGTGAAAAAAATGGCGTTATTAATGTGGAATCACGAAAGTTAGGGCGGTTTTCTTCTAGCGATGTAAATAACTTACAATTTTTTGCAGCCATTTTAGGAGAAATTTTCTCGCATTTAATGGCGGAGCAGAAACTGGAGAATAACATTAAAGAGCTCGAGCAAACGAATAGAGCATATCTTTCTGCGCAGAAAGCTTTATCTTGCGCTCTTGATGTAACACGTGAGCAGAAGACGAATCTAGAGCTTTTGATTAAGAAATTTCGGGATCTTTTCGATATAGTACAAGGGATGTCATATTGTCACTCCGTTGAAGAATTATTTCCTTTTGTCTCACAGCAACTTTCGCAGAGATTGGGATATAAAAATGTATATGTATTTTCTCGTCGAAGCTTTTCTAAAGAAATGTCCCTTCAGTCGTGGGTTGGGAAACTTCCTGAAGAATGTAAAAATATAAAAGGTCTTAAACGGGGTATTTTAACTTACGTTTTAGAAACAGGGAAACCTTATCTGGCGACAGATGTTTCTAAAGACGCTCTTTACGTTAATCTCGATAATGATGTTCGCTCAGAACTTATTATCCCTGTGCTTTCTAGCAATGGAACCTGGGGAGCAATTGCTGTCGATGATGACAAAATTGGTGGAATTACCCATCAAGACCAGGAGTTTTTAGGTGTTATAGCTACTCATTTAGCACTTGAGTTGGAAAATATAGAATCTTTCAGATGTCTTAATCTTGAAGTTAATCGTTTAAAGGCTCTTCTTGATATAGTTCAGTCTCTTTCCAATGAAAAGGCAAGTTTTAAACAAGTTTCTAATCATGTCATGAGAATGTTGACTTCTGTTTTTAGTTATGAGAAAGTAACAATTTTTGCTGTAGAAAAGAAAGAGGTAGAGCCTCCGTTCCTTAGGGCTTTAGCCTCTAATTTTGTGGGCATGTCTGATCTAGACCATTTTTCAGAAAGGCTTCATGATATTGGAGGTGGTCAGGTTGCTCGATGTGTAGAGCTAGAGCAGATTATTAATACACCGGATCTTAAAAAGTCTCCTTATTACGTTAATCTTTCTTCTAAAAATACGACATCCCAACTTGACGTTCCTATTATATTCGGAGGGGAAGTCTACGCTGTTATTTCAATAGAGAGGAATAGCCCCTTTGAAAAAAGCGATGAAGACTTTTTTATGATTCTTTCTCGTCATTTGGGAGCTCTTTTAGCTTTGCAGAAAATTTTCGAAGATATGAAAAGAAAGGCACTTGTTGATGATTTAACTCAACTTTGGAATCGTCGTTTCCTTTCGATGCGCCTTGCAGAAGAGCAATCTCGGTACGAACGAAATGGTGAAGTGGTTAGTGTGGTTATGGTTGATATGGTTGATTTTAAGAAGATCAACGATACGTATGGTCATATTGCTGGAGATAAAGTTTTAAAAGTTTTTGCTTCTCTCTTGGGTGATTCTATTCGAGCTGGTGATATAGCTGGTAGATTTGGTGGAGACGAGTTCCTCTTGATATTACCAGGAACCAGCAAAGAACAGGCAATCTATCTTATAAAACGTTTGCAACGTAATCTTACACTACTTAGTATAAAAGGTGTTGAGAGTGAGATTTCTGCTGATTTTGGTATAGCAACTGTTCCGGAAGACTCTTTCTCTCTTCATGAAGCGTTGAAGATTGCTGATAACAGAATGTATGAAAGCAAGGAAGAGCGAAGACGTCTGAAGACAGACCGAAAGGAAGAATGAAACATTTATGGAAAATGGACGTTTACCAGTGAAATTACAAAAAGTACAAGAGAAGGTAAGTGAAACCCTTACGGAGAGTCTTGATTTCATAGCTTCACTTCGTGAAGATGAATTAGAGCACCTGCATGAAGTGAGGATGAAACGTGCCAGCTTGCAGAAAGAGTTAGAGGATGTCATTATTGCCTCTCAAAATGCTGAAGAAGAATATAGAAAATCAAGAATGGAGCTGATGGAAGCTTCCAGGTCCAACAATAAGCAGTGTGAGCAGGATGCTTATAATAGAGCAGCTCATCTTATGAAAATTAGAGGGGCTTTTGAAGAAAGAGAAAAAAGCCTTTGTCGGATGCGAGACGATCTTGATAGAGAAGAACGAAGAACTGAGAATTTCCTTGAACGTAGTGAACATGTTGCTAACCGCTTCAGGGTAGCTCTGGAATTTATTTCATCTAATATTGACGAAGCGTTGGGGGCAAGTGAAAATTACGATTTGAATAGTATGAAGATGGCATGTCAGTTAGCTGAAAGAGAGAGTCGGGCCTTGGCACGAGATTTGCATGATGGTCCAGTACAACGGTTTTCAAGTGCCGTATTACAACTAGAGACAGCCCAAGAGTATATTAAGGGTGGGGATATTAACGAGGCTGTTTCTGAGTTGGAAAAAACAAGAAATCAGATTCAGGAAGCTTTAGGTGATATTCGCGCTCTTCTTTTTCAACTTAACCCGACAGGGCTTTCAGAAGGCCTGGATTCAGCTCTTGATCGTTTGGCAAAACAGGTTTGGAGTTCCGGAGGACCAGAGGTTTGTGTTCGTATTGAGGGAGATCAACGTAAAGTTCCCCTTTCATTTAGAAGGCCTATTTTCAAAATTATCCATCAAGCTGTTGCTAATGCGTTTCTTCACGGAAAAGCCAGAGAGGTTTCTGTTCGAATCGATATATTAAATGATGTTATGAGGGTTCGTATTTCAGATGATGGTAGAGGCTTTGATGTAAAAAAAGAACGAATGCAAGCTGCTGAAAGAGGTTCATATGGTCTTATTAGCATGGAAGAAAGGGCAATGATGATCGGAGGAAATTTAAGAATTGAAAGTGAACCTGGTCGCGGAACGGCTATCCATTTAAGTGTTCCCCTTTCAATTTTTTCAGAGAAATAGTAAAGAAAAAACCCCGTTTGGGATATTTTCCCAAACGGGGTTTTATTTTACGTTAATATCAGCGAGGCATATAATTTTAGCTAGCTTTTTTTGAAGCTTTTTTTCGCTCTTGAGAATCAAGAATAGCTTTTCGTATTCTGATTGATTTAGGTGTTACTTCAACAAGTTCTTCATCAGCAATCCATTCCATGGCTTTTTCAAGAGACATTTTACGCGGTACATCAAGCTTAATTGTCATATCTTTTGTAGCCGAGCGATGGTTTGTCGCTTGTTTCTTTTTAGTCGGATTACACGGAAGATCCCCTGGTCTTGAGTTTTCCCCGACGATCATTCCCTCATATACAGGATCGCCAGGTTCTATAAAGAGAGTCCCTCGTTCTTGAAGGTTTTCAAGCTGGTAACTTGTAGCTTCTCCTGTATCAAGACTGACCATACTTCCACGATTGCGTGGTGAAATTTCTCCAGCCCATTCGCCATATCCAGTAAAAATGGTATTCATGATTCCCAGCCCTCTCGTATCCGTCAAAAATTCTCCTCGGTATCCGATAAGACCTCGAGTAGGAATTTGGAATACGAGACGTATAAGACCTGTTCGCGTATTTTCCATAGAAAGAAGTCTGGCTTTTCTTCTAGAGAGTTTTTCAAAAACAACTCCCTGATACTCTTCAGGAACGTCAATAGTAAGTTCTTCCATAGGTTCCAACAGGCGATCATTTTCATTTCGTGTAATTACTTCTGGTTTCGATACACAGAATTCCATTCCTTCCCGTCTCATTTCCTCTATGAGAATAGAAAGATGTAGCTCACCTCGTCCAGAAACCTTAAGACCGTCAGGACGTCCTATATCCTCTACGCGGAGAGCTACATTGACATGCATCTCTCTTTCAAGTCTTGCTTTTAATTGTCTGAGTGTAATGGGTTGTCCTTCTCGTCCTGAAAAGGGTCCGTTATTTATAAGGAAAAACATGGAAACAGTTGGTTCTTCTATAGCCAATGGCTGAAGAGTTTTGCCTTCAATCTCTGGCGAACAGAACGTATCTCCAATGTTGATTTCCTGTGGACCAGATATCCAGACAATGTCACCAGCAGATATCTCTTCAACTTCTTGGCGGTCAAGACCGCGAGTAATCCACATTTTGACGGATCGAGTCTCTTCTTTCCCGCAGACTTCCCATTCGCCACTTTTATTGGCGACATCTTTCCATTTTGTTGAGTAACGAATGAAGTCTTCTCCCTTTCGAAGCGTTCCTTGAAGAACTTTTCCACACCCAATACGGCCTGTATATTCATTCCATGCTAAGGTGCTAACCTGCATCAGAAAAGGGGAATGAGGATCGACATGCGGTGCAGGTACATAGTCAATTATTGTTTCGAAGAGAGCATTCATCCCTTCGTGAGGATCTTTTTCAAGATCTCTTACTGCCCAGCCATCAAGGCCGGAACCGTAAAGAATAGGGAAATCAACCTGTTCTTCTGTCGCTCCGAGTTCAATAAACAGATCAAATGTCTGATTTAATACAACTGTTGGATTCGCATTAGGCCGATCTATTTTGTTTATGAAAACTATGGGGCGAAGTCCCATAGCCAGAGCCCTCATAAGAACATAACGTGTTTGTGGCATTGGGCCTTCATTGGCATCTACTAATAAAAGGACAGAGTCAACCGTTGAAAGAATACGTTCCACTTCTCCTGAGAAATCGGCGTGGCCTGGGGTGTCGATAATATTTATAAGGTAATCTTTCCATTCTACGGTGCAGTGTTTGGCCCTTATGGTAATGCCTCGTTCCCTCTCTATTTCATTGCTATCCATTACTCTTTCTTCTACGTGTGCCCCTTTTCGGAATACTTGAGCGGATTTAAATATAGAGTCGATAAGTGTCGTTTTGCCATGATCGATATGTGCGATAATAGCGAGATTTCTAATCTTTTCTGCTTGAACCATTCATAACAACTCCCTGGAATATGCAGTTTCCTAAAAATAGCTTGAGACAAACGAACATAATACTCTAATTTCCAAAGAGTAGCAAGTCCAAGCTCTATGTTCTCTTTTGGTTAACAGCAAAAGAAGGTTATAAAAATACCTGTAGATAGAACCACGGAGTGAATTTAGAAAACTTAACGGTTATTTTTTAACTTTGATTCAAGAATTGAATGAATTTGTTCCCACGTAGGAATTCCTTCATAAATTTTTTCTCCTTCGAGTATCCATGCGGGAACATTTCCTTTAATATTATAGCGGACATTGTCGATAAGAGATAAGATGTTACGTGGATCGACCATCGTTATTTCTATTTCAGCTCTATAGTGTTCTTTAATTCGTGTAAGAAGAGGCCCTAAGGTTTCATATTGTCGTTCTTGTGGCGATGTAGCTTTTTCATCTTCACCGTAAGGTGTTCCGCCACAACAACCCACGGCAAATCGCCTTTGCTGTATTATGATTTTTAAGGTTTTAACCATTTAAATACCCCCTCTCTGTACATTTATTACATCATATCACTTTGATTATAAATGTGATAGAGGGCAAAATGTATGAAAAGGAAGGTCGTAAATGAAGGAACAAGCAATTCTTCAATCTATAGACGTCGATGATCATTTAGGCTTGCAACTTTGGTCCCGAGGAGCAGTCCCTCGTCTTGTTATATATAATAAAGGGAAAGATAGTGGCAAGACAGTGCGTTTCTCTTGGCTGGAAGGAGAGAATAAATCTATATCTCTCAAAAGAAAAGACGGGAAAATCGAAAAATATTCCCTTGCCCAGCTCTTGCCAGTTATTCAAGAGCTTCTCTCTACTGAAGCAGCAATAGTTCCTTTTAAAATGTTAGTTTGGAAAACAGCTCTCCTTTTCTCTGATTATCTTCATGAACCCAAAGTGCTCATATCTCGAGAAGATCGTGCCCTTTTATCTGAAGAAAAACGTCAAAGTCTCTGGCTTGCTGATATGGAGGAACAAATTTTTTCTCCCTCTTTTCCTCTTGCGAAAGAAGAGGCGCATCTTGAAGAAAAAATAGAAGGTATACATATAGGTGATGATCGCTCCGTTGTGGCTCTTCGGGCAAAGGGAATAACGAGACAGTTAGCTTCTTGCAATCCTGAACGCTGGTATCGCCATCTTTATTTTTCAGCAGTTGCGTTGCTTTTAGGTTTCTCTCTTTCAGAAGAAGTAGCGTCAGAACTTTCAGACCACCTTTGGCAGAGACCAACAACTACAGATGTCGATGTTTGGGGAAGTCTTCGTCAGCCTGCTCTTATAGCAAAAGAGATGAGTTCGCCCCTTTTGTCTTTTCAACAGAAAATAAAAGCTTTTACTCGTCATTGGGAGGTTGTTCAAGATATAACCAGAGAGGAAAATTACGATAGCGTTGATTTCCTTTTGAAGCAGGGGTATAAGCGAAAGAGAAGAGTTGATTTCCCCCAAAAGGCGTTAGGAGACGTCCCTTACACGGTCACAATATGTGAAAATGTTGAAGATGATTTAATTGCCTTTTGTCTCAAACCATTAATGGCAACAGCACGTCATAAAGAAGAGCGTATGTATAAAGTGAGTTTGAGCAACTTTGAAAAGGCCCTGGGTCATGATTCTGCTGGAAGTTCTCAAGACGAATTTTTTACTATAGCTTCCTTGGTAAAAGCTACAGATTTTAGCTTTTGGCTT
This sequence comes from Aminobacterium sp. MB27-C1, assembly GCF_030908405.1. Taxonomy (NCBI): domain Bacteria; kingdom Thermotogati; phylum Synergistota; class Synergistia; order Synergistales; family Aminobacteriaceae; genus Aminobacterium; species Aminobacterium sp. MB27-C1. The sequence continues at coordinate 319,765 of NZ_CP133089.1, forward strand.
AAGAATGTAAGACAAATTGTAGAGCCGGTGCTCTCTTCTCCGTTATAAGTTTTATAAATCAAACAGCCATGGCTTTTTTGTGGTACGATCAACTATTAACTCTTAGGAGGTGAAGAGTGAATGGTGGAGAAAAAGAGTGGTTGTGTTGTTCCTGCTGCTGTAACTGAGGAACATGAACACGAAAAAGATGCAGGCAAAGATTTAGCCATTGCAAAGGAGGAGAGCTCAATGACAATTATGGTTGGCAGAAAAGCTCCTGATTTTACTGCTCCAGCGTATCATAATGGAACATTTACATCCGTTAAATTGTCGGATTTTGCCGGGAAATGGGTTTTGCTTTGTTTCTATCCTGGAGATTTTACCTTTGTGTGAGCTACAGAAGTGTCAGCAGTTGCTGACAGATATGAGGAATTTAAAGAGTTGGGTGTTGAAGTTATTTCGATTAGTGTGGACAGTCAATTTGTACATAAAGTATGGAATGATACGGAGCTTTCAAAAATGGTAGATGGCGGAGTTCCGTTCCATATGGCTTCAGATGGTGGAGGAAATATAGGAAGAGCTTATGGGGTGTATGATCCAGATGCTGGAGTAAATGTACGAGGCCGTTTTATTATAGATCCAGACGGTGTCATTCAGGCGATGGAAGTGCTTACTCCGCCTGTAGGACGTAATGTTGATGAAACAATACGACAGATTAAGGCTTTTCAATTGGTGAGAAAAACTGGTGGATCTCAGGTTACACCTTCTGGGTGGCAGCCTGGTGGAAAAGTTCTTGAGCCTGGAATTGATCTTGTTTCTAAGGTTTGGGAGAAATGGAATCCGCGAGACGTCTATAAAAAATAATATTATATATAGACTAAGAAAGGGATGGGGAAAATTTTCCCCATCCCTTTCTTAGTCTTTCTTAATTTTTAAACCATTTTTCATAAAGTTCTTTTCGATTTTCAACAACAACTTTATCAAGAACGATCTTTAAATCTTGTGCCCCTTGGGGTAAAGCTATAGCATATTTTTCTGTAGTTAGCATATCTCCCAATAGCGTAAGCATGTTATTCTCTTTTATTGCATTAAGAACAATGACGCCATCTGTTAAAACAGCATCAACCTCTCTGTTAAGAAGTGCTAGTACTGCTTTATCTGGAGTGGGGTAAGAAATGGTGTGGGCTGCAAGTTCTTTTTTTGCTGTGTCGTAGCTTGTAGAGCCAGCTACAACTCCTATCTTTTGTCCAGTGAGATCCAAAATATGACTGTAGTTGTCCTCTTTTCGAACGAGAAGTCTTTCTCCTGTGTAGAAGTACCACTCAGAAAAATTACATACTTGTGCGCGGGTTTCCTTTACTGTTATTGATGCAATCGCAATATCAAATTTTGTCCATGGATAATCAGAGTACCAGGAAAGGGCGATAAGACCATCCCAAGAAGCTCTGATAAATTGCACTTTTACTCCTAATTCATTTGCTATACGTTTTCCCAGATCAATGTCAAACCCTTTAAATTCTCCATCCTCTTCAAAGGAGAAGGGGTAGTAGTCGAAATCGGGAATAGCGATAATAATTTTTTCCCGTTGCATAATTTGGTCCATTTGTGTGCTCCCCCATGCCAGAGAACTCATCAAAAGAACTAAAAAGACGAGTGGAAAACTTAAAAATCTTTTTCTCATGTCGAACACCCCCTTATCAAATTAACTTCTTAGTCCTGAAATAAATATTATGGCGATACAGATAGGTGCAATGTACTGGAGAATAAAAAGCCATGTTTTGGTAAGTGGAAAAGAGTTTTCTGACAGATTATTGATTTCCTCTTTTGCAATATTATGTATTTTCCAGCCTAGGAAAAGAGAGATGAAGAACCCACCTAAAGGCATGAGAAGATTTGAGGCAAAAAAATCTGCGGCGTCAAGAAAAGATTTTCCGAAGAGATTAATGGGGACCGCTCCTTGTGAAAGGGCTGAAGGAATGCCTGCAATAGTAATGATAATTCCGAGAACAAGAGTGGCGCGCGACCTTTTCCAGCCAAAGTTGTCTATAAAATAAGATGCAACTACTTCTAAAAGAGATACGGAAGAGGTGAGGGCCGCAAAAAAGAAGAGAACAAAGAATAAAGCAGACCATAAAAATCCAGCTGGCATTTTTGCAAAAACAACAGGTAAAGTTATAAAGGTTAAACCTGCTCCCGCCGCAGGTTCCATGTTAAAAGCAAATAGAGAAGGGAAAATAATAAGGCCGGCCATAATTGAAATAAGAAGAGTGAGAAAGCATATTTGAGCACTTGATGAAGGAATATTCGAATCTTCTGGTAGATAACTTCCGTATATGATCATTGCTCCTATCCCCAGAGATAAAGAGAAGAATGCCTGCCCAAGAGCAGCAAGAAGAACTTCTCCTGTTATTTTTGTAAAGTCGGGCTTGAGGAAAAAAGAAAGTCCCTTTGAGGCTCCTGGAAGGGTGACAGATCGTAGAATAAGAATTAACATAAGAATGAAAAGTGCAGGCATGCAGATTTTACAAAGACGTTCAATACCACCGCCAACGCCGTTATACACGACAAAAATCGTTGCCGCCATAAAAAGTACCTGATAAAAAATGACAGACCCAGCATTTGATACAAAAATTTCGAATGTCTTAGCGATTTGGCCACTGCTACTGTGAGATGTTAAACCGGTGAAAGATTTTATGAAGTAAGCTATAGTCCAGCCGCCGATTACACCATAATACGAAAGTATAATAAATGCGGCTATAACGCCGAGCCAGCCAACAATAGACCATGCTCCTCCTCCTAAGGCCTTAAATGATCCTACAGCGTTGAGTTTCCCGCGGCGGCCTATAACTATTTCTGCCATCATGAGAGAAATTCCGATAGAAAAGACAAGGAGAGTATAGACTAGCACAAATGCGGCTCCACCGTATTGCCCCGTTATGTAGGGGAAACGCCAAATACTTCCGAGACCAATGGCAGAACCAGCTGCTGCTAAGATAAAACCCAGCTTGCTACCCCATTGTTCTCGTTCCGATATTTCTGGCATTATGCAACCTCCTTTTTTGAATTGTATATTTAAGTGTGTTAATTTTATTATTATAATATATAAAATATATTTGTATCTATAAAAAGTAAATATATACAAAAAAGATAAAATTGTTTGTTGCGGGGGATTGTCAATGGAAAAACTGCACGTAGGAACATGCTCGTGGAGTGATCGTTCTCTTTTAGAGAGTGGTTGGTACCCTCATTTTGTTTCAAATTCAGAAAATCGTCTCCGTTTTTATTCGGAAAGGTTTTCAACTGTTGAAGTAGATAGTACTTTTTATGCTCTTCCTCATGAATCATCTGTATATCGATGGGTTGTACAAACACCGCCAGGTTTTATTTTTAACATAAAGGCGTATGGCCTTTTTACATATCACAAGGTTTCATACAATAGTTTGCCCCAATGGATTCGTAACGAATTACCCCAACCTGTGCATGGTCAGCGAATACAGCATCAAAATGTTCCTTTCCCCCTTCGTCGTGCTTTATGGAAACAATTTGTTACTCTTGTAACGCCACTTCATCAGATGGGAAGGTTGGGGTACATCCTTTTTCAACTTCCACCATGGTTTAAATATTCTCGCCCAGCTTTAAAATATTTTGAGCGTTTGGCGGAGATAACTCCTCCTTTCAAAGTAGCAATAGAGGTTCGTCACCGAAGTTGGTTTAATAAGGGGCGAAATGATTTAGAAATCCTTTTGAGAGATAGTAATATGGCTTATGTTATCGTAGATGAGCCGCAGCTTTCATGGACGGTTCCCGCTGAAAGGCTTGTTACTGCGACGTGGGGAAGCGTCATACGTTTTCATGGCAGAAATGCAGAAATGTGGCAGAAGAAGGGAGCATCAGTACAAGAACGTTTTAGTTATCTTTATACAAACGAAGAGTTAACAGAATGGAAGGGATCTATAGAAAACATATCGCAAGATGTAGCTGTAACTTTTATAATGTTTAATAATTGTTATAAAGATTACGCTGTGCAAAATGCTTTGGAGATGCAACGTGTGCTTGGATTACGTTCATTTGTTCCCACTGCTGTCCAAAAAAAGCTAGATTTTAATGATGAAGATAAATAGACATGTAGAACAAGCGGGATTTTTCAAAAATATGCAATAACAGTAGAAAATGACTTGTTTTGCCCTTAAATAGTTCTTCAGAACCTTCCAGTGCCTGAGATGGGACTGTGAGGCTTTTGCGCTTTGCTAAAAACGAATATAGAATATAAATGTAATAAAAGGTCGTCGAAGGAGGGGATGGGAAAATAAGTGTAATGGAACCTTCTACGCACGAACAACTGAATAGCAATAAATCACAGGAAGAAATTCCTGTAATAATCCCACTAGGGAAAAGAGTCCGGCGAGCAATCCGGAACAAAAGAAAATGAAGAGGGGCATAGCGAAAAGGTATGTCCCTCTTACATTTTTTGTATTTTAGAGTGGAGCTGTATAGATAAAGTAAAGACCTGCAATAAGAATAAGAACACCGCAAATATAATTGACTCGTGTCAATGCCTTGGATTTTTCGTCCCATTTTAAAAACTTAGAAACAAAGTCTGTTGATGTTCCGGCTATGACAATAACTGAGCAGTGTCCAATAGCGTAAAAGGAGACAAGTAGAAGAGCAAATGGCAGATTTGTCGTTGCTGTTTTTATTGTTAGGGCCAAAAGCGGAGCAACGTATGCAAAACTACACGGCCCAAGGGCCAGTCCGGAAAGGACTCCAAGTATAAGTGCCCCCAGAAGTCCCTTGTTTTTGTTCGCTTTGATCTCTTTTTGCCCGAACCATGGAAGGGTAATAACATTTAAAAGATGGAGCCCTATGAGAAAGAAAACTCCAGCAACAAAGTAATTCGTATACAAACTAATGTCTGTCATTAAAATTCCGGTAGATGTGAGTACCATTCCGATAAGCGCCAAATTAACAAAAATCCCTGCTGAAAAAGCTAAAGAAATAGCAAAAGCACTCGCTCTTTTTGCAGTTCGTGTGCTTTCGATATACCCCACAACAAGAGGTATAGTAACAAGATTGCAAGGGCTCAGCAAAATGCTGAAAATGCCCCAAATAAAGGCGGCCATTAAAGCAAGCCCGCTTGATGCATGGAGGGTGCTGTAAATTGATTCAAATAGATGCAGCATTTTATTCTCCTTCTTGTTACTTCTTCTTTATTTGGATACCATATTCTTCTAACTTCTTAAGAATATCCTCTAAAGGCATAAAACCCACTTCTTTTCCTAAAATATTACCTTGTCCATCTTCAAAAACGAGAGTGGGGACGTATCGTACTTCATATTTTTTTGCCAATTCCGTATTTTGCATAACATTAATCTTCTTGACCTGAACGTATTCTCCGTATTGCAGTGTGAAATCGTCCAAAACCTTGGACATCTGAACACAGGCTGGTCACCCTGCTGCACTTATATCTATAATTAAAGGAAGAGTAGCAGGTACTTTTGCTATAGTCTCAGTCTGCACTTTCTCCACCTTTGTTCCGCGTAAATAAAATATTCCTGCTATTGCTAGAAGAAGTAAGGTAATGATTGTTATCTTACGTAACATAGAAAATAACACCTCCTTTTATGATGTCGATTATACGGGACTTTGGGTACCCGTCAAGAGTATGTTCGCAGAATAAAAGAAACGGAAGCGTGTAAAATTTGGTATGATACTTTAGAAAATTTTTTTGTAATGCATGGAGGCCTAACTATGAATTCAGAAAATCTCTATCTTTTAGCTCAAGAGAGGAAAGAACATCTTGTTGCCTTGAGACGAAATATCCACAAGCATCCAGAATTGGATTTTAACTGTGAAAATACGGCCCAGCTCGTGGAAAAAGAACTTGATGCTCTTGGAATCGAACACTATAGAGCTGCGAAAACAGGTGTTGTTGGAATTCTCCGAGGGCAAAAAAAGGGTAAAACTATTGCCTTCCGCGCTGATATGGATGCCTTACCTGTTTCTGAAAAAAATGAGGCTTCTTATGTTTCTGAAATTGAAGGGTGTATGCATGCATGTGGACATGACGTACATACAGCTTCTCTTCTTGGGGCGGCGTCTTTATTGACAGATTTTCGTGATAATTTGTCGGGAACTGTAAAATTCTTTTTTCAACCTGCTGAAGAGACAGATGGCGGAGCTTTGCCCATGATTGAAGAAAATGTAATGGACTCACCGAAGGTTGATGCCGTATTCGGACTTCATTGTGATCCCCAATTAGAAGCTGGAACTGTTGGCGTTGGGTATGGAAAATTCAGGGCTGCTTCTGATATGTTTCATATTATCATTCATGGAACGGGTAGTCATGGTGCTCAACCTCATCGTGGAATAGATGCAGTGGCCATTGGTTCCGAGATGGTTGCGTCTCTTCAGCAAGTTGTGAGCAGACGTTCTTCTCCTTTTGATCCAGTCGTTATTACCGTTGGTTCTTTTCATGCAGGTACAGCAGGTAATATTATTGCCGATAGAGCTGAAATGCGGGGTATTATTCGCACAATGGATCCTGACACACGCATATTTACCAGAGCCTTGGTTCGACGTATTGTACAGAATATTCCAGATGCTTTGGGAGCAATAGGTGAAATTAACTTTACTGAAGGTTATCCGAGTCTTATCAATGATGAAGAGATGACAAACCTCGTGGCAGAGTGTGGTCGTCAGCTACTTGGTGCGGCAAATGTCCAGGTTATGAAAGAACCTGAAATGGGTGTCGACGATTTTGCATATTTTCTTCAAAAAGCACCAGGAGCCTACTTCCTTTTAGGAACGGGAAATAAAGAGAAAGGGTTTACTCATCCGCTTCATAGCCCATACTTTGATGTCGATGAAAAATGTCTTCCAATAGGTGCTGCCATTTTGGCTGTAGTCGCTCTTCAATTCCTTAACTAAAAATAGAGGAGCGACTATAGTTGTCACCAAAAGAAATCAAAGAGCATGCCGATAGGGAATCCATAGAGTTTCTTATTGGCATATCTGCTATATAATTTTCGTTTAGCTTCATCCAAAGCTTGTGATGTTATTCCTGTCCGCATAGAAAGAGAGGCTTCCACAAAAGCAGACAATTTATCACATACCTCGATAATCTTTCCATCGACAGGATTAAATTCATTTTTGTTTAGAGAGTTTTCCATCTCCTCTGACAGAAATATTTGAGGTGAAGGTTGGTCGTTAGGCCAGATGCGATTGGAGAATTCGTTTTCAGTAAAATAACGAATTTCTCGTCTCCACCCAGAGGGAAGCAGCGGGTAAATTTTTTCTTCCATAGCTTGCTGCTCATATTCTTTAATGAGATCATCTAAACCTTCAACGGAGTTTTTTACAGGAGAAATAATGTCTCGTGTAAGTACTTCCGGAAGATCGTGAAAAAGGCCTCCGTAAAAGTTGTTATATTGTCTACGGGGGCATGCGCCTATTTCAATAGCGATAAAATATGAAAGTATGGCAACAATGAGAAGATGCCCCAGAACGGATGTTTGAGGAATTCTGGGAGTTTGAGCCCATCTCTTTTGAAAGCGGAGTTGTCCCACAAGAGCGGTGAAACCGTATATCCCTTTTTGTGTGTCCGGAAGCTCTCTATTCATTAGCATTGTCTGTACGGCCCTGAGATCGTTATGTTCTTCTATCTGTCTGTTTATTTCATCTCTTGTTGCATCTATGCCGTATAGTGGTTTGCTCCATTCATAAATGTAATCGAATTCCCACTTTGTTGCGAGATAGTGAGCAGCGCGAAGAATCTTGCGCTCTTTGTTTGATTCAGGATTATCTAAAAGATAGTGTTGAAAACGGTTAAAAAAGTCCGTAGAGAGGGCTTCTATGTCACTTCGTAGACGTTCTACCACCCATGAATTCAGCTTATATCTTTCACTTCTATGGGCCATGAGTTTATGAAAAACAGGAGGTTTAATATCCGTAAGAATAACACGATGTAGAAATTCAAAAATACCTCCTTCAATCAAAGTATGCCAGTCTATAGATGTTCCGTGATCTTCCTCTTCTCGGGCAATAACATAGGCAATGATCATTTTATGTGCTTGTTTGGCCAACTCTGTAAACTGCACCGGCCTTGGATGGTCATTCCATCTTTCGATACTTGCTGCGGAAAAAACTTTTTCGATTAATGAACGACTAATCATGCCGAATCTTATTCCTCCCGTCTAAATCATGATTGGCATACTATTAAGAATTATAACACCTCTTGAGAGAAGCTTAGAGCAAAGGTACAATTCTGTTGTATGCACGAGTTTTTATACAGGAGGGACTTTTATGAAAGCAATAATTCATGCCACTATTGAAACTATGACTGGTAAGCCCATTGAAAATGGAACTGTTCTTTTTAATGAATCAGAAATTGTAAGCGTAGGAGAAAGTTTGACTCTTCCTTCAGACGTTGAAATTATTGATGGAACAGGAATGTACGTTACTCCTGGGCTTATTGATGCACATACCCATCTTGGTGCTTTTATACAAGGTTATCCGGAGAGTATGTCAGATGGGAACGAAATGACAAATCCTCTTACGCCTCAATTGCGGATTCTTGATGCCATTTATCAGGATGATCCTGGTTTCAGCGAGGCTCTCTCTGGAGGAGTAACATGTGTTCAAATTTTACCTGGAAGCGCCAATGTTATTGGAGGAGAAGGAGCAATTGTCAAAACATGTGCAGATGTTGTTGATAGAATGGTTGTTCGCGCTCCTTCTGGGATGAAGGCTGCTCTTGGTGAAAACCCAGTGCGTGTGTATGGCGGAAAAACGAATATGCCTATGACACGTATGGCTAACGCTTCTTTAATGCGTCAGGCACTTAACGATGCTCATAATTATCAGGGGAAAAAAGAGCAAGCTGAAAAAAAGGGAGAATTTTTTGAAAAGAATCTTGGTATGGAAGCATTACTCCCAGTAATTAACAGAGAATTGCCTCTGCGCATACATTGCCATCGTTCTGATGATATTGCTACTGCAATTCGAATTGCAGAGGAATTTAATATTCTTTACACAATCGAACATTGTACAGAGGGGCATCTTATAGCATCTTATTTAGCTGAAAAAAATATTATGGCAGCAATTGGCCCCACTCTTACCGGTAAACCCAAGCTTGAGTTAAAGAATGCATCATGGCAGACTTTGACAACTTTATATAATGCTGGAGTCCATTTTTGCATCATAACAGACCATCCTGTAATTCCTATTGATCAGTTCTATGTATGTGCAGCTCTCGCTTTTAAAGCAGGGTTACCTCGAGATATTGCCTTGAAGGCTATTACTATTTTTGCAGCAGAACATTTAGGTATTGCAGACAAAGTAGGTACCCTCGAAAAAGGCAAAGATGCAGATATCGTTTTATGGGATGGAGATCCCCTTGATGTACGGTCTCATGTACTTAGAACGTTTATAGAGGGAAGAGAAGTTTATTCAAAAGAGTAAATAAAGATGAGGGCAGAAAAAATTATTTTTGCCCTCATCTTTATTTTAGGCTGATTGTAAGACTATCTTCCCAGCAAAGAATCCGGCGCCAAGACCGTTATCAATATTCATAACGGCAACGCCGGAAGCGCATGAATTTAACATTGTTAGAAGAGGGGCCATGCCTGCTAAATTAGCTCCATACCCTGTGCTTGTGGGAACTCCGACGACAGGACATGATACAAGACCTGCGAGAACACTAGGGAGAGCACCTTCCATACCGGCTACAGCAACAATAGCTTTTGCTGACTGGAGGGTTTCTACATGGGCAAGAAGTCTGTGAAGACCTGCTATTCCCACATCGTAGAGTCGTTTCGGAACACATCCCATATATTCAGCCGTAACTGCTGCTTCTTCAGCAACAGGAACATCACTACTACCGGCAGTTACGACTACAAGCCCTGGCTTTTTTCCCATATCTCGACGTCTTATTCCAATCATACGAGCTTTTTCATGATATTGAGCATCCTCAAGAAGAGATTTTACAATGTCGAATTGATGTGTTGTTGCTCGTGAAAAAAGAACGTTTTCTTGTGTTTCCGAAAGAGCCTTAGCTATTTGTTGAAGTTGTTCGTCACTTTTGCCGGGACAGTAGACGATCTCAGCAAAGCCTTTACGCAGGGCTCTGTGTGTATCAAGTTTAACTTCTCCTAGATCTTGAAAGGGAAGGCTTTTTATTCTTTGAATAAATAGATTCTGATCTATGGCTCCATCCATGAGTTGACGTGTAAGGTTTCTAAGATCTCCGTCATTCATATTAATCACCAAAACTTTCTGTTAGGATGTAGAAATTGTACTTTATCAATAGAGGATAAAACAAGGAGGCGTATTATATGTCAGAGAAGGTATATCGTGCCTTTTCTTTTTTTCCGGAACATAATGGCAAAAAAGACCTGATGGTAGTTTGGGTTCCTCTTCGAGCTGAACGAATACGAGTTGCTCCTTATTCCATTTTACTTGATGATTATGATCATATCCCCAGAAACGTTCTTTCGCTTGCCAAGGGGTATTGCGATGAATTTTTTGGACTTGACGAACTTAATCTTTTTAAAATTTTTATGAAGGAAAAACGGGAGATAACAGTATTATACGATGAGTATGACCTCCCTCTTCAATGGCAAGATGGAGAGGGTAATCCTTCTTGTCCAATAAGATACTCGCCAAATTGGCAAAAAGTTTTTTCGGTAAAAGGAAATGAAGTTATAGATCTTCCTTTTGAAGTCGATGGATACAGTAAGAAATAAAATGTTTTAAAACAGGGGGAACCGGGGAGAGGGTGGTCTCCCCGGTTTCGTTGTTGGAGGACGGTTGGGGATGCCGCCCTCTCTATGCGTAATATCTTACTTGGTGGAGTAAGGCTTCATTGAGTCTTTATAAATGGTTCGAATAACTTCTTTTGATGCTGGTACAGGTGCAATCGCGAGCAACCCATCAAGGGACGGTGTTGTCATGGCCAATTCGGTGAGACGATCAAGGTCGTTCTCTGTATATCCTTCATCGGCAAGTTTAGATGTTACTCCCAGAGAGTAGAGCCATTTTTCTACGGAGAGGGCTACCTTTTCACCCTCTGCCGGAATTCCTTTTAATCCATCGACAACAGGGGCAAAAAGAGCGGCAAGTACTTCTGGCTGTGCCGGATAGATTTGTTTTAAAACGGCTGGAAGAAGCATAGCTAACCCCAAGCCGTGAGCTAAATCTGGTTTTACAGCAGAAAGAGGATGCTCAAGAGCATGAGTGAAATGAAGAAGCCCATTATCAAAACTTACACCTGCAATTAGAGATGCGTAGAGCAGGAAATAGCGGGCAGTTAAGTCTTCAGGATGTTGTAATGCCTGAGGAAGATATGTTGCAACAAGACGTACTGTTTCTTGAGCTAAAAGTATGGAGTAGGGGCTTGCTGCTGCCGATGTCGCTGCTTCCACAACGTGGTTGACTGCATCGATAGAGACGTAACGAGTCTGGTCTGGAGATAGACCAGTCATGAGAGCTGGATCATCAATAGCATACAACGGATAGATGCAATCGTAAGCAATCGCTGGCTTATATTCTTTTTCAGGAATACTCACTACGGCAAATCGGTCAACTTCTGTACCTGTTCCGTGGGTGAGGTTTATAGCAATAACAGGAGCGGCTTTTGTTGGCGCAAATTTCAACTCATATAAAGAACGAGCATTTTCTTGGGGATATTCCAGAAGTATAGCTGCGCTTTTACCTGCATCTATGGGGCTTCCACCGCCTATAGCTATAACTGCCTGTGCTCCAAAATCGCGTGCTATCTGTGTTGCTTCGTCTACAGCATCTGCTGTTGGGTTCGGTGTTATCTTATCGTAAAGTACATGTTCGATGCCATGCTTATTAAAAGCGTCGCTGACATAATTCCAGGCACCTGTTTTTTTATATGATCCGCGTCCTGTAACGCAGAGAACCTTTTTTATTCCCTGAGCAGAAAGAATTCCCATAATGTCATCAATTTTTCTAATAGCTCCAACGCCAAAATAGGCAGTTGTTTTTGTTCTAATCTCTCTAATCTCATTAATTGATATTTTATGATCCCACATGGTAGCGCCTCCTTGAGAATGTTATCTCAATCACTATCTCTTGAAAAAGAGCTTATCACTAGCAAAAATGGCTGTCAATGGGACCTAGGGCATATTTGGTATAAAAAATACATTATTCTCATGATAGGGAAAAGAGGGGCAGTTCGCATAAATACGAATGCCCCTTAATGTGTTAACGATATGAATTAAATTCTTTTTTGATTTCTTCTTGAAGTGTAGTATTAAGGATGAAACGCAAAGTTCCCTTTGCAAGAATTTCAGCTCCGGTTTTTAATGCTTGTTTGGCTTGTGGTGTTGTGACAGCTTTAGCAAAAGATCTCGTATGATGTGGTGTCGATACATCTGTAATTGCAAGGAGTGGTTGAAGAGCCGCACAGTGTTGGCTTACATTACCCATATCGCTGGATCCGCCTGGGCCAGGTGAGTTTATCGTGGCGACACCGCACTCTGTAAAAATCTCTCCCAGCATTTTTTCTGCTGCTTTATTGGGGCGCATCTCGTCAAAGCTGAACTCTACATTTCGCCAGTGTACAGTCGTTTCTGTTGCCAAAGCAGCTCCCTTGGCACAATTAAAGATCTTTTCTAAAACAACATTGAGATACTTCCTTTCAGGAGCTCTAAAATAAAATTTGGCACTGGCTTTGTCTGGAACAATATTAGGAGCATCTCCGCCGTGAGAAACGATTCCATGCATTCTTACACTTGGTTTGACATGTTGTCTGAGCATATCGATAGCATGGAAAAACAGTTGCACTCCATTAAGAGCATTGCGTCCCTCCCATGGAGCTCCTGCTGCATGAGCAGTTTGGCCGTCAAAGGTGAATTCGATGGCATCCATTGCTAATGATCGGTAATCTACGTAACTAGTAACATCGTTGCAGTGAATCATCATAGCCAAGTCAATAGAGTCAAAAACTCCTTCTTTTGCCAACGTTACCTTTGCTCCGTTTGTTTCTTCTGCAGGTGTACCAATAACAAAAACTTTTCCTGGCACATGGTCAAGAACAGGAGAAAGGGCAAGTCCGGCAAGTAATGACATACTTCCATGAAGGCAATGTCCACACGCATGACCTATTTCCGGCAAAGCATCATATTCAGCTAAAAGAGCTACTGAGGGGCCAGTATCTCCTTTTTCCGCACAGAAGGAAGTGGGAATATCGCAGTAGGGAAGCGTTGTTTTGTATCCACTTCCTTGAAGAAAATCGTGCATTCTTTTACTGGCTTCTACTTCTTGTTCTCCCAACTCTGGATGAGAGGCCATATAGAGGTTTAGCTCCCAGATAGAGTCGATGTATTTATCTATTGTGGTGTCGATGAGATTGAGATAATCAGTGTAGTTTTTCAAAAGAAAACCTCCTTTTTATTGTAACGAAATCCTATCACATATTTGCTCTATATTCTCCTTTTGATCTTCTCCCTATTTCACAGTAAAATTGTCACCGGCCAGTGATATTTTGTAAACTGGACACTCTTTATCTGGAGGCTAGTATGACGGAAATGGTGTTTCGGCTCGAAAATAGGATTATGAACAGGCTTCAAAAAGATTGGAATCAGCCTGTTCTCTGGTGGAATGATGAATGGTGGACTGGACGGAAATTAGCTGATCTCGCAGCTGTTTGTAAAGATAATCTCGAAAAGGGTGGATTTGGTAAAGGGCATAGATTGGCGGTAATGATGCCAAATTCACCGATGGTTTTAGCCTTATCGCTAGCTGTGTGGTCTTTAGGCGGAGCTATTGTTCCGATAAATACAAGAGCTGGGGTTCCTACATCTATGGGAATTCTCAAACTTGTAGATCCCTTTGCTGTCATTCTTGGCACCGAGATGGATGATTTGCAACAAGCTCTTACTGATAATGGTTTCCCTTGGTATATATCTCCTCTCGACTCATCTTTGGGTTCTTTGGAAGGTCGACCTTCTCAAAGAGGAGATGAAGAATTAGCCGTTATATTTGCTACTTCTGGAACGACAGGTCTTCCTAAAGCAGTTCCTCTCTCTCATAAAAACCTTCTTCACAATGCCCTTACGGTTTTCAAGGAGTTAACAGAGTTGAGGGAAGGGGATATTTTTCTTAATGTTTTGCCTAATTTTCACTCTTTTGGTTTTACCGTCGCTGGTCTTATGCCTCTTTTGTGCGGAATGCTACAGACGATATTACCTTCTTTTCTACCGCCCCATAGGACGCTTGAGGCCATTAGCCATTCAAAAACAAATGTCCTCTTAGTTGTTCCGACCATGCTTACATTTCTTCTTTCTTCTATCGATCATGGTGCTCCCAAACCTGAAGGTTTAAAAGTTGTTATAAGTGGTGGAGATAGATTGAATGTGCAACTAGATTCACGAGTGAAAGAATACTTGGGAGTTGAGGTTCTTGAAGGGTACGGTCTTACTGAATGTTCGCCAGTTGTTTGTGTAAATCGCTCTTATGAAGAACGAAAGTTAGGAACGGTTGGTCCCTTCATTTCTGGTTATCAATGGCGCCTGATAAATGAATCAGGAGAAGACGTAACTTCTGCCGGTGAAGGTGTGCTTTGGGTTAAGGGAAATTCTGTAACTTCTCAATATTTCAGAGATCCTGACAAGTCTGCAGATCGCTTCCAAGAGGGGTGGTTTAACACGGGAGATTATGTACGTGTTGATTCTGATGGGTATGTTCAGATTCTTGACCGCGTAACAGATATTATTATTGTTGGTGGTTTTAATGTGTATCCTCAGGAAGTAGAAGCTATTTTGCAGACCCATCCAGCTATAGAACAGGCGATTGTTGTAGGAATTCCTCACCAAGTGAACGGAGAGGTTCCTAAGGCCTATGTGAAGAAAAAACAGGGAGAATCCTTGACCCCTCGTGAAGTTATAGATTTTTGTAAAAAACATCTAGCTCATTACAAAGTTCCGCGAAGTGTAGAGTTTATAGATGCTTTCCCTCTGTCAAGTACAGGGAAAGTTTTGCGTCGTATGTTAAAAAAAGAGGCAGCATCTAACGTATAAGCAGGTGCAAATACGTTTACATTGAATAAAGAAGAAAAGGGAAACTTTCAACAAGAAAGTTTCCCTTTTCCCTTTTATGTCGTTTACTTTTGTGTCTGTGATGTTCTTTAAAAAGCTCTGAATCCTACAACATCTTCACGAATCTTCATATAGCGTTTTTTGGTAATATCCATATGTCCTTTTTCCATATCTTTAAGCTTGTTAAACATAACAGCGGACTCTCCGCTGCTCTCTTTGGCGAGGCGTTCATAAAATTCCATCGCTCTCATTTCTGACAGATATGCAGCTCCAGCAATTCTGAGAAGAGATGTTACCTCACCAAAATCTTTTGTTTGAACTTTTAGTTCTGGGGAAACGACCATTTCTGGATCAATAGGACATTCTTCCCCATACATCTTAAAGTAAAGTTTCTTTAAATCTTCCTCGTGGCTATTTTCCCATTCTGCAAGTTCTAATAATTCCTTTTTTAAATGCTCTTCTGTGACATTATCGGCCCAAAGAGAGTAAAAGTTTTTCGCTTCGATTTCGGCGTGAATTCCATATTTGAGGGCATCTTTCATTTCAAAACATTCAGATGACATCTATATCCCTCCTGACACAGTCGAAATATTATAATTTAAGTAAATTATACACTTATCGCATAGGTTCTACAATATAAGAGAAAGAGTCGACAATAGTGTATGATACAAATACCTGTATCAAGTATATGTGTAAAGGGAGGTTGCACTATGAAAAAAGAGTTGAGTTCTGTTGTCGTGACTAGTTCCATAGAAGCTGGAATTCGTAAGCGGATTGAAGCTCCCCTTCAAGATGTAGCTGAGGTTGTTTACCTTGAAGATTCAGATAGAGAGAGTCGGCGCGTCATTTTGAGAGATGCAGATGTACTTCTTTCTTTCTTTTTTAATAAAGAGATTGAGAAAGGAGAGTATTCGCTTTTAGAAAATCTTCGACTTTTGCAGACGATCTCAACAGGTGTTGATTATCTTCCTTTTACTGATATTCCTCGGCATGTTGCTATTGCATGCAATGCAGGCGGATGGGCATATCAAATTGCTGAGCACGTTTTGTCTATGACCATGGCTTTGGCTCGACATCTGGTTCCTTTACATATGAAGCTTGCTTCTGGAGAATTTGATCAACGATCATTGTTTTTGAGAAATCTAAAGGGACTTACAGCAGGAATTATCGGATATGGCGGCATAGGCAGGCATACGGCTCATTTATTTAAAGCGTTAGGAATGAAAATTATGGCTATTAACACGAGTGGGAAGACGACAGATTCTGTTGATTATGTTGGTACATTACATTCTCTTCCTCATGTATTAGAGAATGCCGATGTTGTTGTCTTGACCCTCCCTCTTACGAAACAGACGAAAAATTTAATAGGTCGTGAGCAACTGTTAATAATGAAAAAAGATGCTATCCTTATTAATGTAGCAAGAGCTCCTCTCGTAGTTGAAAAGGATTTGTATGAACATTTGAAGCTTTTCCCAGAGTTTCAGGCCGGACTTGATGTCTGGTGGAACGAACCTACATGGGGGAGAGGTACATTTGAGATAAACTATCCTTTTTTCGACCTTCCTAATTTTCTAGGGTCTCCTCATAATTCAAATAATGTTATTGGTGCTATGGCCGATGCATGCCAGGTTGCGGCTGAGAATGTAGCTCTTTTCCTCAAGGGGGAATTGTGGCATGGTCAAATTAACCGCGCAGATTACGTTGATATGGAGTCGTTGACCGATATGTAGAAAGAGGCGATTTCGTGAGAAAAATAGTCAGCAGCCAGAATATTATTGGTTCCGTTCTGGTTCTTCTGGCTGGTGTTTTCTGGGGAACTTCGGGAACTGCTCAGGCCTTTGCACCTCTCGGAGCTTCCCCTTTCACAGTAGGAACAATACGAATTGCTGTGGGAGGCGGAATCCTTTTTTTGCTTTTGTTGCTGAGAAGAGGAATTTCTTGGATTAAAGGACCGTGGCTTCCGAAGCATATTTTACCTGCTGCTTTAGGTATGGCTGGTTTCCAGTTTTTTTTCTTCGCTGCAGTGAAACTCACCGGAGTTTCCGTAGGAACGATGGTTGCTATTGGGAGTGCCCCTTTATGGGCAGGTTTACTCGGCTATTTTGTCTATAAAGAACCACCGGAAAAGATGTGGTATTTCTCAACAATATTAGCGGTTGTCGGATGCTTCTTTTTAAGTATGGAAGGGGTGTCTTTTCAGGCCGAAGCCAGTTTTTTAGGCATTTTTATGGCCTTAGGCGCAGCTTTTTCTTATGCCGTGTGTGGTATTGGGCTCAAAGGTCTGAGGCTTTCTCACGGGCCTGTTGAAAGTGCTGCAATTACTCTTTGTGGCGGAGCTCTTTTTCTTATACCTCTTCTTTTCCTTTTTAATATTTCATGGCTTTCCGAATGGAAGGGGGTGGGGGTAGCTCTTCATCTTGGAATAGTTGCTACAGCTTTGCCATATGTTCTTTTCTCTATTGGTATTGCCTGGATACCAGTAGCGAAAGTTTACACACTTTCGCTAACAGAACCTTTGACAGCATGTTTATTGGGAGTTTTTCTTTTAGGAGAGCGGCTTTCAATGCTTTCTTTTTTTGGTATTTTCCTCATTTTTATTGGATTAGCTTTATTGTCACGTAAAAAATAAGTCTAATATTATTTGGAGGGATAGCCTATGAAATATGGAAGTATATCGCGCAAGATTGCGATAACTTTCATGCTGTTGATTTTTCTGATGGTACTTGTTGGATGGCTTAGTTTCCGATCACTCAATCAGTCGTCAGATGGACTGTACCAATATCAGTATTTAGCGACTATTAGCGATGAAAGTGCGCGCATACAACGAGATTTGATGGTTATGGCCACAACTGCGAATCGATATATAGAGTTTAGACGCATTGACGATCAAATTCAGTATAGAAATATTCAGTCTGAACTGCAAACTTCCCTTCCATTGTTAAAAGATAAACTCCAGTCGGAGGAGTTAAAACAGAAAACATCACAACTTTTATCCTATCTTTCTTCTTACGATGAAGCGTTTCAAACCGCCGTACAACTCAACGATGATCTTGACATACTTTCTCAGACAGGTTTTATCAGCCCCAGTGAAACAATGGAACAAGAGTTGACAGCAATGATGGTGGCTGCAGAAAAAAATCAGAACGCAAGTCTTTCTTATTATGCAGGGCTGGGGATTCGCAGCTTATTGCTTGCCAAGTCGGAAGGAGTTCGTTTTCTTCAGACGGGCGATCTTTCCTATATTGATAATCTCAAAAAAGAAATGGTCAATTTATCTGGATACCTTCCCCTTTTCGATATGATGGCCCTTGACGAGGAGTCTCGAAGCCATTTCGAAAATTTTGTGGAAGCACAAAAATTACTTGAAGAATCGATTTCGCCTCTTGTCAAAGTAGATGAGGAAAGGCGGTCAATCCGTTCAGAAAAAATGGAAAGTATTAGTTCTGAAATGAATGGAGCAATTTCTTCTCTTCGAGCACGTATTGAGAGTTTACAAAATGAGCTTGGTCCTCTTATTGCAGTAAAGAACAGTTCTGCACTTCGTTTTATTCTCATAACATCTTTATGTATGGTTATAGGAAGTCTTTTCGCTGGTTGGAAGCTTTCTTCGTCAATAACATCACCTTTAAAAAATGTTGTTTCTCTGGCTGAGTTAGGGGCCAATAAAAACTTTTCCTTTTCCAGGGAGGATTTTGCAATAAAAAGCCGTGATGAATTTGGACAGATGGCAGATGCGCTATCAGCGATGGTGGATTCTCTTCGTCAGGCTTTAACCGAAATTTGGGAAAATACAGATAACGCTACTCAAAGAGCAGAAAATTTAGCTGCCCTTTCTCAAGAGAGCACAGCATCAATGGAAGAAATTAAAAGTACTATAGAAGAGCTTACCTCTCTTTCTGAGGAGAGCGGTGTTGCTTTATCACAGGCGGAGCAGGCTGTGAAGAGCGTAGCAAGTAGCGCTGAAGAGTCAGCTCGTTCTTCTTTGGAAGCTGCTAAAACGTCGGAAGTCGCGTCAACTCTTTCCTCTGAAGCTGCAAGCAAAGTGGAAGAAGTTATTCTTTCTATTCAATCTGTAGGGGAAAATATGAAAAGCACAGAGCAGCAAATAGCAAAACTTGGTGTTTCCATTGAGGGAATATCAAATTTTGTTGGTGTGATAACAGGAATTGCAGATCAGACGAATCTTCTTTCTTTAAATGCGGCTATTGAAGCTGCACGTGCAGGAGAGGCGGGGCGAGGTTTTGCCGTTGTCGCAGATGAAGTTAGAAAATTGGCAGAGGAATCGGCAACTGCTGCACGGAATGTTGAGAGTCAGATTAAGCACCTTCAAAAGGATGCATCTTTATCAGTTCAATCTATTCAAGAGACAGGAGAAATAATGGCAGAAACGGTAAAAAGAGCTCGACATGCAAGAGAGGGTCTCACAGAAGCCTTGGGAGAAACTTCAAAAATTAATACTATAATTCAGTCTCTGGCCTCTTTGGCTGAAAATCAGGCGGTTTCAGGAGAAGAAATGAAAGAGTCTGTTGAGCAGGTTCTTTCCTCGGCTCTTCGTATCAGAGAAATGATTTCAACCATTCGTCAGGCTTCGGAAGAGACAGTTTCTGCTTCAGAAAGTGTTGCAAAGGAAGCCGAAGGTGTAAGCTGTGGTGCCGAATCAATTTCTGAGCTTCTTACTACTTTTGTTCTTGAATCGGATGAGAAACAAAGAGCTCTTCCTGAGAATGTGACTGTTCTGGAAGAGTAATATCATGCCGAAGCTTCGCAATTTGTTTTCGTTGCCCAAAGACTATAAGGTGATCATTGGTCTCAAGTTGAAGATTGCCGCTTGGATTATATATGATTTTTCCGCCTTCTCTAATAACGGCGATAACATTTGCTTCGTAAATTGAACGCAAAGGTGCTTCAGAGAGAGTCATTCCAGTCATGAAACTTCCTGAAGTGATATGCACTGTTCCAAAATCAAGATCAAGCTTTCTTGAAATATTGACCAGTTCGAGAAAATCTTCTACAGATGGCTGGAGAGAAGCTCGTACCATTGAAGCGGCGCCAGCCAAAACAGGGTTAATAACTTTGTCGGCGCCGGATCTATAGAGGACATTTACTGATCCGGCGTCATTTGCTCGCACTACAATTCGTATATTTGAGGCTAATGAACGAGCCGTAAGAACGGTGTAGACACTATCGGCATCGTCTCCGAGGGCAACAATCATTCCTTTGGAAACGGCGATTCCGGCTTTGTTCAAACACTCTTCATTTCTTGCATCGCCGTGAAGAACAAGCCATCCCTGTTCGCGTCCAGCCGATACTTTTTCTTCTTCTATCTCCAGCGCAACAAAGGTAATGTTGTCAGCTGAAAGAAAATGAGCAACTTCTGAGCCATAACGTCCTAATCCGCAAATAATCCAGTGATCTGAAAGTCGAGCCACTCGTCTGTCCCCTCCCTTACCTAAAAGAGCTACGATTTTTTCGCTCACTAAAAGCTGTGCCATATTCCCAAGTACATATCCTACAATTCCCATGCCAAGTAAAATTAAAGTGACAATAAATATTTTTTCTGCTCCAGAGAGACTTTCAGGAGCGCCGTATCCGACTGTAGAAAGTGTAATTATGGTGTAATAGAGAGAATCTATCCACGAAAGGTTTACTATAAAGTGCATACCTATAATGCCAAATACGATGATAAAACTAGTAATAAGGAGCATCGTAAAAACCTTTTTCCCTAAAGAATCCGACCAGAAATTCTTCTTCATTGTTATCCAACACTCCTCATTCCCGAGATTGTGTAAAATAGAAGCATATTACGAGAAGGCGGTGGATATTATGGCCTTATTGAAGGTTGCAACTTTTAACGTTAATTCAGTTCGAAGCAGAATGCATGTATTGACTAAGTGGCTTCATGATAACAGAGTGGATGTGCTATGTCTGCAAGAAACTAAAACTGAGGATCAGTTTTTCCCCGCTTCAGATTTTGAGAGTATAGGATATAACGCCTCTTTCAGAGGAGAAAAAGCCTATAACGGCGTTGCTCTTTTGAGCACCCATCCGATAGAAAATGCCCACTTTGGTTTTGAAGACGGCGAATCTCCCGATCCTGAAAGTCGTATAGTTCGAGGAACGATTTGCGGTGTCCATATTATCAATACGTATGTACCGCAGGGCAAAGCTATAGATCACCCTGATTATCTCTATAAGATGCGTTTTTTTGATCGCCTGAAAGCTCTCTTCGAGAGAGAATATTCTACTGATGAGAAAGTAGTTTGGCTTGGTGATATGAATGTTGCCCCTACAGATATTGATGTGACAAGTCCGGAGCGGAAGAGAGACCACGTTTGCTTTCATGAGGATATTAAGAAAAAGTTTGAAGAAGTAAAAGATTGGGGTTTCGTCGATATCTTTAGAAAATATAGGCCTGAAGAAGGGGAATTTTCATTTTTTGATTATCGGGTAAAAAATGCCCTTGAACGAAATATCGGATGGAGAATAGATCATATTCTTGCTACATCCTCCCTCGCTGATTGCTCTACAGATTGTTATGTAGACCGAGAGCCACGAGGTTGGGAAAAACCATCAGATCATACGCCTGTTGTAAGTGTTTTCGATATATAAACGAAGAAAACGAGAGGTGATCTCTTTATGTATCGTCCCTGCATCGGTATCGATCCTGAAACTGTAGATTGGCGTTTTCCTCCTTCCGTAGAGGCTATCGATTTTATTTCGGAAGGATGTCATCTTTATGGTGTCATCTATATTGCCCAGGGTGTGCCGCCTCACCCTACGATTTTGCTTCTTCACGGTTTTCCTGGAACGGAAAAAAACCTTGACCTTGCACAAATTTTAAGACGAGCAGGATTCAATACGATGGTCTTCTCTTATAGAGGCTGTTGGGGAAGTCAGGGTACCTATTCTTTTTCTCATGTTGTTGCCGATTCGGTTCATGCCGTTCGTTTTTTGCAGAGTGATTTCGCACAGAAGAACTATGGTGTAGACCCCGAACGGATTATTGTTTTCGGTCATAGTATGGGCGGCTTTGCTATGGCAAAAGTTGCTGATTTTATTTCTGATATTCGTGATTTTTGCTTTATTTCAGGCTGGAATCCAGGGTTAGATGCTAGAAACAGTCTAAATGATCCTGAAAGTCAGAAGAAATTGGATCTATTGCTTCAAGTATGTACCCCACCTCTTCAGGGGACAAACGAAGATATGTTATTGAAAGAGTTGCGTAATCATTTGCATGAATGGGATATTGTCAACTCTGCTCCTCATTTTAAGAAGCGTAATATTCTTGTGATAGGAGCAAAAAAGGATAATATTACCCCTTTGAGAACAAATCATCTTCCTTTTGTAGAAGCCTTGAAACGAACTACTCCGCAAGGTCTAAAGGAAATAATTATGGATACTGATCATGCTTACTCAGATAGTCGTGTTGCATTAGCTCGACATATTCTTGACTGGCTCGAATCTTTGGAATATTAGGGATACTAATAAACAAAAGAGACACTTAAAAGTATCTCTTTTGTTTGTATATAAAAATATTCAATAGAAAAGATATTCAAAATATGATACAATCTCATATTATGGGAAATAATTCTTATTATATGAGACGAGGTGGAAGATTTAATGAAAGGAAAAGCTTCCCCTTCTTTTAAAAGTCTTGATCGGGCTCTTGCTATTCTTTCCTCATTTTCTTTTTCTCATCCACAACGAACAGCGTCGGAAATTGCTTTATGTACTTCTATCCCCAAATCGACAGTTCATCGCTTTCTTAAAGTTTTTGTAGAGCATGGTTTCTTGAAGGAAACAACATCTCCTGGCTACTTTGCGCCTGGCTTAAAACTTTTAGAGCTTGGAAGCATTGTCCATCATAGTTTGGATATTCGTCTCTGTGCGCAACCTATAATGGCTGCTCTTGCGAAAAAGGTGCATATAACGGTTCATTTAGTTATTCGAGATCGGGATGAAGGTGTATATGTTGAAAAAGTAGAACCTGAAGGTCAACATATTCATTATTCACATATTGGCAAAAGGATACCTCTATATTGCACTGCAGCCGGAAAAGTTCTTCTTTCTGAGTTGCCTGATTCTAAAATCTTAGAAATCATTGCCTTCCCTCTAATTTCCCTTACGCCATATACGATAAAAACAAAAGAAAAGTTTCTTCAAGAGATTGATAACGTAAGAAAAAGAGGGTGGGCCGAGGATAATCAAGAGCTTGAACTGGGATTGTGCTGTGTGGCGGTTCCTGTAAAAGATCATCTGGGAAAAATTGTGGCAGCAATGAGTTCCTCAGGGGTGGAGGGAGCTTTCACTTCTGAAGCAAAAAAAAGACTAGTTGAGGGGCTGCGTATAGCTTCTTTAGATGTTTCAAAACGACTTGGTTATCGAGAATAAAGTATATAAATAGCTAGAGGAGGCGGTTGATAGTGGCAAAGAAGAAAGGGCGACTGGATTTTGTAAAAATGAAAGCCAGTGGAGAAAAAGTGGCTTGGGTTACAGCCTATGATTTTCCGACAGCATCTTTTGTTGAACAGGCAGGAATGGATATGATTCTTGTGGGCGATTCTCTTGGTATGGTTGTTCTTGGATATGAAGGAACTATTCCTGTGACCATGGATGATTGTATTCGTCATTGTCAGGCTGTTCGTCGTGGAGCTCCACATACTTTTTGTATCGGAGACATGCCTTTTTTGTCGTATCAGATTTCCGATGAGGATGCTGTTAGGAATGCTGGACGCTTCTTAAAAGAAGCGGATATGGATGCTGTAAAACTTGAGGGCGGACGACGAGTTTTGAGCCGAATAAAAGCTATAGCTGATGCTGGTATTTTAGTAATGGGGCACATTGGATTAACTCCACAAAGTTCTGGACAGCTTGGTGGGTTTAAGGCACAGGGACGAGATCCTGAAAGTGCTCGGGAGCTTATCAAAGATGCATTGGCTATACAAGAAGCTGGAGCTTACGCTCTCTTACTTGAGGCTGTTCCCCCAGAGCTGACGGCCTTTATAACGAAGAAACTTACCATTCCCGTCTATTCTATTGGAGCTGGATTGCCTTGCGATGGTCAACTTTTGATTTGCGGCGATATGTTAGGGTTGTTTGAGGCATTCACGCCAAAATTTGTAAAGAAGTATGCTAATGTAGCGGCAGAGGAGATCAGAGCCTTTAAAGAATATGTTGAAGATGTGAAAACGGAGAAATTCCCGACAGACGATCATGTTTATCACATACTGTCTGGGAAAGAAGAAGAATTTAAGGTTATGCTTAAAGAATTTGAATAAAAATTAATTGTGCAACCGCTTGCATTAAGACTTTTTTCCTGATACACTTTCTCAGAACATCAGGGAGGTTCTGAGAAATGGTAAAAAGAGATGGTGTTATTTTGGGAAGAATAAAGAATCGTAACAAGGCCATGGGCCGTGAAAACGGCTTATGGCCTTGTTTTTTTGCTCTGTAAGGAAAAGGAGGATGGGGATGAATCTTATTGAAAAAGCGGTTGTCATGACAGAAGGAGATATGGAGCGAATTCTTCGGCGAATTGCCGTAGAAATTGTTGAGCGAAACAAAGGGCTTGAAGATGTTGTCCTTCTGGGGATTCAGCGACGAGGTGTATATTTGGCGGCACGTCTTCGAAGTATTCTTAAGGAAACAGAGGGAGTTAAGGTCCCAACTGGAGAACTTGACATAACGCTCTATCGTGATGACATTACAACTTTACAAGAACAACCCATCGTACATAGTACATCTATACCAATTGATATTGCAGGAAAGAAACTCATTCTTGTCGATGATGTTCTTTATACGGGAAGAACTATACGTGCAGCTCTGGATGCTCTCATGGATTTAGGGCGTCCGGATCGCGTTCAACTGGTTATTCTTGTGGATCGTGGACATCGTGAACTTCCTATACAGGCTGATTATACAGGTCGAACTGTTCCTACCT
Source organism: Aminobacterium sp. MB27-C1 (assembly GCF_030908405.1). Taxonomy (NCBI): domain Bacteria; kingdom Thermotogati; phylum Synergistota; class Synergistia; order Synergistales; family Aminobacteriaceae; genus Aminobacterium; species Aminobacterium sp. MB27-C1. Next base: position 344,746 of record NZ_CP133089.1, read on the forward strand.
CTAAAACAGAGACAGTAGAAGTTCGAGTTAAAGAGTTTGATGGCGAAGATAAAGTAGTGATTTGTGAACGAAATGGGGGAGTAGAGTGATGCAGTGGAGACATCGGCATCTTATCTCGCTGGAGGATTGGACCAGAGAAGAGCTCGAGTTTTTCCTTGAACAGGCAGATTATATGGAAGAACTCATGAATCGTCCTATTAAAAAAGTTCCGGCGTTGCGTGGAAAACTGATTGTCAATTTCTTTTTTGAAAACTCGACGCGAACACGCGTATCTTTTGAACTTGCAGAAAAGATGCTTTCGGCTGATGTTGTCAATTGGTCGGCCTCTGGTTCAAGTGTCAGTAAAGGCGAGACTATGAGAGATACAGCCTGGACTCTTGAAGCTATGGGAGCAGATGCTGTAGTTATGCGCCATTCGGCAGTAGGAGCAGCAGATTATCTGGCACGCAAACTTCATAGGGCATCTGTCTTTAATGCAGGAGACGGAACAAATGGACATCCAACTCAGGCCCTTCTCGATCTCCACGCTGCCAGACAGCATCTTGGAAAATTGGAAGGCAGGAAAATGGCTATAGTTGGGGATGTGCTTCATAGCCGAGTTGCGCGAAGCGACATTCAGGCTTTCCGCAAAATGGGAGTTGAAGTTGTTCTTGCAGGACCAAGAACGTTAATGCCCCTGTGCCATGAAGAGCTCGGTGTTGCCTACGAGGCTGATCCGAAAAAAGCCGTATCAGGGTCTGATATGGTTTACCTCCTTAGAATACAAAAAGAACGCCAGGAAGAAGGGTTGATTCCTTCCATTGACGAATACCACAGACGATATGGAGCGACAGAAAAACTTATGGATTTAGCAAAACCTGATGCTATAGTAATGCATCCTGGCCCCATAAACAGAGAAGTTGAAATTGCTTCTTCCGTTGCTGATGGAGAGAAGAGCATTATTTTGAAACAGGTACGAAGCGGTGTGGCTGTTCGAATGGCCTTGCTTTACCTTTGCCTGGGAGGTGTACGCAATTGATTCTGTTTAAAAATGCCCGGATTTTCGATGGGAAAGAATTGCGAGAAGAGGTCTCCGATGTTTTAGTAGCGGGGAAAAAGATAGAAAAAATAGCAGAGACTATAGATGTAACTGATGATATGAAGGTTATTGACCTGGAGGGGAAAGTTCTTGCTCCAGGATTCATAGATTTACATGTACATTTTAGAGATCCAGGCTTCGAGTGGCGAGAAGATATAGAAAGCGGTTCTAAAGCCGCAGCAGCTGGAGGCTATACGACTGTTGTTACCATGCCTAATACTGATCCTGTAATTGATATTCCATCCCTTGTAGAATATATTGCTGAAAAGGGTCGTCGTGCCGGAGGCGCGAGAGTCTTGCCAGGAGCGTGTATAAGCCACAAGAGAAAAGGTGAGTATTTGGCAGAGCTAGGATTGCTTCGTGAGGCAGGAGCCGTTCTTTTCACAGACGATGGGGCTCCTGTCAAAACATCCAAACTTTTACGAACCGCCCTTCTCTATAGCCAGGATGTTGGTGCTATTATTATGGAGCATCCGGAAGAAGCTTCCTTAACGGAAAAAGGCCAGGTTAACGAAGGTAGAATCTCTGCCCTGAGCGGCCTAAAAGGATTTCCTCATTCTGCCGAATATATCGATATTGAACGGGGAATAGCTCTGTGCCGAGAAACAGGCGCTCCCATTCACTTCACTCATGTAAGTACGGCTCTTGCCTTTAAAGCTATCGCAGCGGCTAAAAAGGAAGGATTGCCTGTTACATGCGATGTTACACCTCATCATCTTTCTCTTGATGAAAACAACGTAATTGTCAGCCGATACCATGCTGTGTATAAAGTCAATCCTCCTCTTCGTAGTCGGGAAGACGTGAAAGCCGCTTGGGCTGCCATAGCTGATGGAACTATTGACGCTATTGTTACCGACCATGCTCCCTGGCACGAAAATGAGAAAGATCTTCCTTTTCAGGAAGCTCCTTTTGGCATAGCATCTCTTGAATGTTCAGTTGCCGTTGTTCTTGATACATGGTTGAAAATGGGGCAGCCAGTTTCTTTAGCAAGGGTTCTTGAACTCTTTACTTCTGGGCCGGCAGCCATACTTCCAGAAGAATGGCAAAAACTTGGACATATAGCAGAAGGTTTAATTGCAGATTTGACTGTTATCGATCTTGATGAATCGAAAGTTGTAGATGTTTCTACATGGAAAAGTAAAGCACGGATGACTCCATGGAATGGAGAAGTTTTAACAGGCTGGCCAGTTATGACCATTCTTGAGGGAAAAATTTTTGACAAAGGAGAAGATAATGGATCGAATAGATCATAATGCAACGGTTTTAAAAGTCAGTTCTGTAAGTTCCGAAGTTGCAGAAGTGGTTTTTCACTGTTCTTCCGTGGCTTCTTCAGCGAAACCAGGGCAGTTTGTCATGGTTCGTTTGCCAGGAATTCTCGATCCCTTATTAGGCCGTCCTTTTGCAATAGCCGCTACTGAAGCTGATACGATTACGGTACTCTTTCAGATAGTGGGAAAATTTACGAATCTTCTAGCTACTCTTCCTCCAGGAACAAAAGCGACATTGCGAGGGCCAATAGGGAATGGATATCTAGAGAAGCCTTCAGGAAAGAAGATTCTTTTTGTAGCTGGTACATTAGGAGCTGCACCTCTCCTTTTTGCACTGCAGTGTTTTCCTGAACTTAAAAGCCATGAGTTTGTACTTGGAATTCCCGGCGAAGGCTGGGAGGGATTTGCAAGGTATGTAAAGGAAAAGACCTCTAATCTGAAAGTATGTTCCGATGATGGAACAATAGGTCTCAAAGGAAATGTCCTTGTCGCTTTGCCAGATAGACTCGAAAGAGATCAAGAAATATGGACATGTGGTCCATTTCCCATGTTGAAAGCCATTGCACAAAAATATAACGACCAGGGCGATCAGGTTAGAGTAAGCCTTGATATGAAGATGGCTTGTGGCATTGGGGGATGTTTAGGGTGTGTAATTACCACTGCAAAGGGACCTAAACGAGTATGTGTAGATGGTCCGTTTTTCTTGGCGGGGGAGGTTGACTGGAATGACGTGGAATAGATTAGCAGATACTCTGGCCGGCATAAATATAGAAACTCCAATCATTATTGCCTCAGGTGTCTGGCCGTATGACCCCCCTCTCTGGAGTCGTAAAAATCTCGATGGTGTGGGAGCTCTTTGCACAAAAGCTGTAAGTTATGAAGCCCGTCGTGGCAATAAAGGAATGCGGGTATGGGAAACATCGTGCGGTATGCTCAATAGCATAGGTCTTCAAAATACTGGAGTTTCTTCTTTCCTGAATGATTCTCTTCCCATGATTCACGAAGGCGGTATGCCTTTTTTAGTCAACGTCGTTATGGAAAATATAGAGGATACGCAAAAAACGTTATTAGCTCTTGCTGAAAGAAGTGACATTGTAAAGGGTGTGGAATTAAATATCTCGTGTCCTAATGTGGATGGCGATGGTATGGCTTGGGGCGTCCATCCTGAAAGTACTGCCGAAGCAGTAGCTGCAGCCAGATCGGTCTGGCCGGGTTCGCTGTTTGTTAAACTTACGCCTCAGGCTCACGATCCACAAAAAGTAGCGAGAGCTGCTGAAGATGCAGGGGCAGATGCCCTTGTCGTAGCGAATACGTGGCTTGGAATGGCTATAGATATTAATCGGCGGCAACCTGTCTTTAACAGAACCTTCGCCGGTTTTTCCGGGCCGGCTGTTTTTCCTCTTGCGCTGCGCTTGGTTTGGCAGGTTTGTGAAGCCGTTTCCATTCCTGTTATTGGGTGTGGTGGTGTTACTACGTGGCAAGACGCTTTATCTATGGTTCTTGCAGGAGCGAGCGCTGTAGAACTTGGAACGGCAATGTTCGTTCACTCTGATATCCCGTCCCTTATATGTAAAGGGCTGAATACCTATTTAATTGAACATGAGGTCAAACATCTTCGTGACCTTAAGGGGCAAGCCCGCGCTCAGAAAGGAGTTTTTTAGATGATAAACGAAGCCCAAAACAAGTTGATACTTGCTTTGGATGTAGAGAACCTAACTGAATGCCGTCAACTGCTTTCCGAGTTACAGGGAGAGCTAAAACACGTTAAAATCGGTCACCAGCTCTATGCAAAAGGCGGAATTCCTTTTTTAAAAGAGATAATGACTATGGACTATAAGGTCTTTCTCGACTTGAAACTTCATGATATCCCTAATACTGTTCGTATGGCTGTTGAAGCTTTAGCCGGAGAGGGAATATGGGCTTTGACTCTTCATGGTGCAGGTGGCAGAGCTATGCTGGAAGATGCTAAGGCTGGTAGAGACAAGGTCGGCGGTGAAATGAATCTTTTGGGAGTTACAGTTTTGACAAGTATGAATAACGAACTTTGGGAGGAAGTTACCCCTGGTTGCGCGATGTCTGATGCTCTGAAGGCCCGAGCTACAGTTTGCGCTGATGCAGAGATTGATGGCCTCGTCTGTTCTCCCCTTGACTTGCCCATCATAAATGAAACGAAAGGCAAAAATTTAATAAAAGTTGTTCCTGGCATTCGTCCTTCAGCAGGAGGGGATGATCAGGCTCGTACTGCAAATCCTAAAGGAGCCATTATGGCTGGGGCTGATTTTCTTGTTGTTGGCCGCCCAATTTTAAAAGCTCCTGATCGTTTGGCGGCGCTGCATACTATTGTGAATGAAATAAAGGAGGGGTTGCAATGGAAAGAGGATTAGTAGAAGAACGAATTCAAGAGATGATGAGAGATAGTGGAGCTCTTCTAGAAGGACATTTTCTCCTGACTTCAGGGTTACATAGTGCCAACTATATGCAATGCGCTCTCCTTTTACGTTTTCCTGCCTATGCAGCTTTTGCAGGTAAAGAGATAGCCCGATTGGTGGAAAAATTTCAGCCGACAGTAGTAATTTCACCAGCTATTGGAGGACTCATTATTGGTCATGAAGTGGCCAGGGCATTGGATGTTCCCTTCCTTTTCTGTGAGAGGGAAGAGGGGAAAATGAGCCTGAGGCGCTTTCCTTTTCCTGAAAAGGCAAAAGTGGTTGTCGTAGAAGATGTTATAACAACAGGTGGATCAGTGAAAGAAGTTGGAGAACTTATGGAGGAACACGGATCTCAATGGGTAGCAACAGCTTGTATTGTTGATAGAAGTGGTGGAAAACATATTCTTCCCCATGAACCTCTCTCTCTTTGGAATGTTTCTTTTCCTGTATATAGACCAGACGAATGTCCTATGTGTGCTAAAGAGATTCCTTTTAAGAAACCTGGGAGTCGGAAATAGAAAGATACCAGTTTGTTTGTTCAGCCCCTATAAAAGGGGCTTTTTCTTTTTTTTGATACTCGTTACAATAAAAAAATATTGAGTCAAAGGAAGATGTCAGTAATGAAAAAAAAGGTACTCATTATTTTGGTTTGTTTTGTAGGCATTTTTTTGTCGTTCATGTACTTTGTAGAGAAGAAGGAAGAAACTCTTTCTTTGTCTTCCGGCCCTGCTGGATCTGAGATACTGATGTCTCGTGTAGATAAAGCTCTAACCTTAGCGGATATAGTCATATCAGCGGGGGAATCTAACTTGAGTTCTCTTGATGATGAAGCTCGCCAAGATGTACAATCAATAATTAAGGAAGTGCAAAAAAAACGTCAGGAGCTTTTAGATGTGCGCATAAAAATATCTCCAGATTCCAACAATGAAATACTTCAAAAATTAGAGGAAAAGGTAGGTGCTCTTGAAACAGAACTGGAACCGCTTGTTCGTTGACTTTTGAAAAGGAGGTATTGGATTTGGAGCAAAAAATACTTGAAATTGCTCAAAGGACAAATGCAGTTTTGAAACAATATATGGCTATTCAAAATGAGCTCTTTAAACCTTCCCTTCGGAAAATGATCCGCCTTCCAGGAATTTATAAACCCATTGATTATTCCGGCAACTGTCAAAAACTTGAAGAAATCATATCTGAACTTGAGTGTATTAAAACATCTATACGGGATATTTCTCCAGACAATAAAACTGAAGATGGAAATTTTCTTATTCTTCAAAGAGCATATATAACAGGAATGCTTAAAGCTGTTGTCTGTGTCAAAGAGATTGCTGAAAAGCTTTATCAAAGAAGTACTGGTCATAAGGATTACACCCAGAAAGATTACAAGGAAGATATTGAAGTTTTTAAAAAGGCAGAACTTGAGTTTTTAGAAATAGGGTTGAAATTGAATGAAATGATTTATAAAAAATAGTTTAATGCATTCCAATTTTAAGTATATTGTATATTTCTAAGTTTTGTCTTGACACGAAATTAGCTTCTCTATATCCTTTTAGGTGTACAGGTTGTATATAACTTGTATGCAAGCTTTTTAAAACCATTGAGGGGGAAATCTCATGGTAAGGATGAAAAAAAAGGATATAGCGTATGAAGAAATAAAAAAGTTGATTCTCGATAAAGAGTATATGAAGTCCTATGATATTTCTGAAAACTCCCTTGCTGAAAAATTGAACATGAGTCGTACTCCTATCAGAGAAGCGTTACAACGCCTTCAGATGGAAGGTTTCATAGAAATTTTCCCTAACAGGGGCATTGTATTGCGAGATGTGACTCTTCTTGAAGCTAACGAAATATTTGATTTGCGTATGGCCATAGAAGAATTTGTCATAAAAAATGTTTTTCCTCTTTTAACAGATGAACATTTCAAGGAAATTGATCGAAATTTGTCATATCAGAAACTGGCAATGGAAAAAGACGACGTGGCAGAATATCTTAACTATGATCGTGATTTCCATGATTACTTCTTACATGTTTATTCCAACTCACTTATTATTTCTACCTCAAAACGAGTGCAAGATCGGTTTTTTTCTGTAGGTGTAAATGTTTTAAAAGGTCCAGGAACAGTTGAACGCTCATTTCGCCAACATTGCGATATTGTAGATGCCCTTCGCAAAAATGATCCGGTAATGGCGGCAGAAGCAATGCATTTACATATGCTTACAGGTAAAAAAAATTTGATGTCATAACCTCCTTATCTTTAGTTCCTTTATTTTTTACTGAAGCTCACACTCTCTTTGTACAAATATAAGGTATACATTTCAAGATATGTACATAAAAAACAAAAGACAGTATGTTTTTACTAAATTAATATAATCAGTTTAATTTGTAAAAGTTAAGAGGAGGGTTCCGTATGTGTGCAAAAGCGGTTCGGAGAGAACCTACTATTCCCATCGGTGACTTTGACAAAGAGACCCTTCATTTTTTCTTCGAAACGATGGTAAAAATCCGTCACTTTGAGGAAAAAGTTGAAGAGTTCTTTTTTGCAGGAGAGATACCAGGTTTTGTACATTTGTATATCGGAGAAGAGGCCGTTGCTACTGGGGTTATGGCTAATCTTAGAAAAACGGATTACATTCAAAGCACCCATAGAGGCCATGGACATACAATAGCCAAAGGTGCCGACCTGAATCGAATGATGGCTGAGATTTTTGGTAAAAAAACAGGTTATTGCAAAGGTAAGGGCGGTTCTATGCATATTGCAGATTTCAGTGTGGGTATGCTTGGCGCAAATGGCATTGTAGGTGGCGGTTTTACTCTTGCGACAGGTGCAGCTTTAGCTCAAAAAATGCAAAAAACAGATGGTGTTTCAGTTGTCTTTTTTGGAGATGGAGCATCGAACCGGGGGACATTCCACGAAGCAGCCAATATGGCGGCAGTCTGGAAGCTCCCGGTTCTTTTTGTCTGTGAAAATAACCAATGGGCCTCGACAACACCTTATAGAACGACTACTTCAGTTGAAGATATTGCTGATCGTGCACAAGGATACGATATGCCTGGAATTATTGTTGATGGCAACGATGTCTTTGCTGTATATGAAGCAGCTAAAGAACTTATAGAAAGAGCCCGCAAAGGAGAGGGGCCTGCCTTGCTTGAAGCAAAAACTTATCGCATCAAAGGTCACTTTGTTGGGGATCCTGAAAAGTATAGAACCAAAGAAGAGGTTCAGAAAGTTTTTGATGAAACAGATCCCATCCCTTGTTTTAAGGGAAAAGCAATTAAAGCTGGAGTCATGTCCGAAGAAGATTTTATTTCTCTTGAAGAAGCTGTTAAACAGGCAATCGAGGAAGCAGTTGATTTTGCTCGAAAATCCCCAGAGCCAGATGCTTCTGAACTTTTCGAAGATCTATATGTATAAGGCGGTGGATGACAATGAAAAACATTAGTTTTTCTCAAGCAACTTTGGAAGCTATGGATGAGGAAATGACCCGCGATGAAACCGTCTTTGTCATGGGCGAAGATATTGTCAGACAAGGGGGTATTTTTGGTCAGTTTAAAGGACTCCCTGCCAAGTTCGGTGCGGATCGTGTAAGAGATACTCCCATAACCGAAACAGCCATTGTTGGTGCTGCTGTAGGAGCCGCTCTTGCCGGCATGAGACCGATAGCAGACATGCACTTTGCAGACTTTATTGGCGTGTGTATGGATGAGGTCTTTAATCAGATGGCCAAGGTTCACTATATGTTTGGCGGCCAAAAGACCCTTCCAATGGTTCTTCGTGCACCAGACGGCTTAATAAACCAGGCGGCAGCTCAGCATTCGCAGAGTGTTGAGGCGTGGTTTCAGCATATTCCCGGACTAAAGGTTGTTATTCCATCTAATCCAGCTGACGCCAAGGGACTTTTGAAGTCTGCCATACGTGATGATAATCCTGTTATTTATTTTGAGCATAAGGCTCTTTTCAGTATGAAAGGAGACGTTCCTGAAGAGGAATATTTTACTCCTATCGGGAAAGCTAAAGTTGTAAAAGAGGGGACCGATGTGACTCTCGTTTCATATTCCTTAACAATGAATCTGGCTATTCAAGCGGCTTCGAAACTTGAGAAGGAAGGAATAAGCGTAGAGTTGATTGATCTTAGAACTATTTCACCTATAGATAAAGATACCATTTTGAATTCAGTAGCAAAAACCAGTCGTCTTGCCATAGCTCATGAGGCTGTAAAGCAGGGAGGAGTAGGGGGAGAAATTGCAGCTATTGTCGCGGAGGAAGGTATTGATTATCTTGATGCTCCAATAGTTCGTATTGGTGCTCCCTTTACGCCAATTGCTTTTGCTCGTCCATTGGAACAGGCTTACCGAATTACAGCAGACAAAATATGCGAAGCTGTTAAGAGAATGATGTAAGGAGAAGTATTGTGCAAGCTCTTTCTACAGGTTTATCTCAAATGATAGTGGCTCGTTTTGGTCCGGAGGAAGATATCTTTGAATCTTTGGAAGCCCTTTGCCGTGAAAAGAATATCGAATCAGGAAGTATTTGCACCATGATTGGCAGTCTTGAGAGTGCCACATTAGTTTGTGTAACAGAAGATTCCCCAGGGGGACAGGCTCATTACCTTGATCCGGTAGAAATTATTGGTCCTCTTGAATTTGTAGGTGCACAGGGAATTATTGGGAAAAACGAAGAGGGAGAATTGTCTATTCATCTACATGGAGTAGTGGCGGGTGAAGATATGCACCCCCTGGCGGGGCATATTGTTGATTCTGGACATAATAAGGTTTTAGCTACAGTTGAAGTTGTGATCAATGTTTTTTCCGATGTACAGATGTTGCGTTCTTTCGATGAGGAAACGAGATTTACTCTTTTTAAAGTTACTTCAAAGAACAATAAGTGATTGTTGTACTAGAAACAATAAGGCTAACTAGATATTAGCAGGGGGTGAAATAACCGAAAAAGGGGAAAAATGTGGTAGCGGTACAGGTTACAGAATTGAGGAATACCCATTACATCTCTAACAGGAGGGAAAAGAATGCGTAAACTGATTGCTGTTGTAACCTTGGTGGTTTTGATTTGTGGGCTTTCCATTCCTGCTCTTGCAGCTTATAAAGACGAATACAAAATGAGTGTTAACGTAGCAGCACAGAGTGCCTGGGGAAAGGGCGCAGGAAAATTTGCCGATCTCGTTGCTGAGAAATCAGGTGGAAAGATCAATGTTAAGGTTTACTATTCTGCACAGCTTATGGCTGGGAAACAGACTTCTGAGTTTATGATTGTTCGAAATGGAGCAGCTGATTTTGCTCTCTCTTCTACAATTAACTGGTCGCCTCAGGCAACAGAGTTAAACTTGTTTGCTCTTCCTTTCTTTATTTCAAGTCAGCCCGATCCCTATAAAGCTCTTGATGCAATAGAGGCGGGAAAAGCAGGTAAGATAATTTCTGATGCTCTTCAGAAAAAAGGAGTTACTGTTCTTGGATGGGGAGAAAATGGTTTCCGGGAGCTTACAAATGGCATTAAACCTATCGTAACCCCTGATGATATGGCTGGAATGAAAATACGCGTAGTAGGAAGCCCTCTCTATCTCGATATTTTCAAGGCTCTGGGTGCTAACCCCATCAATATGAACTGGGGAGAAGCAGTAACAGCATTCCAGCAGGGCGTTGTCGATGGTCAGGAGAACCCCGTTAACTCAGTTATCCTTCCTTATAAAGTATTTGAATTTCATAAATACCTTACAGATTGGCACTATGTTGTCGACCCACTTATGTACGCTGTAAACAATAAGATATGGTCATCTTTTAGCCCCGAAGATCAGAAAATGCTTATGGAGTGTGTTGAAGAGGCTTCCAAATATCAAAAGGCCCTTGCTCGGGTTGGTCTTGACGATGGCTCTTCAATAGCTTATCTCAAAGAAACGGGTGAACTTCCAGAGGTTACCGAACCATATAAATACCTTGAAGAGCAAGGTATGACTATAACGAAGTTAAGTGCCGATCAGGTTAATGTCTTTGTTGAGAAGACAAAATCTGTTTTCGATACATGGAAAGATAAGATTGGTAAAGATTTGGTAGAAGCCGCTGAACAGGATATGGCAACTGTAAAGTAACTGCTACGGTTTCAGAGTGAAAATGGCGGAGGAGGAAGACCCTTTTCCTCCTCTTTTTCGAAAAAGGAAGGGATTGTTGGCCTTATGCTGAAAAAAGTATGGAATCACTTTGAAGAGCTCGTTGGAGCGGCAATGTTGATGATTATGGTCAGCATAGCTTTTATCAATGTTGTCACTCGCTATTTTATAAAATACCCCCTCTCTTTTACTGAGGAAATTGAAGTCAACCTCTTTGTATGGCTTGTTATGTTGGGAACGTCTATGGCCTTTAAACAAGGAGCCAATTTAAGCATGACCTTCATATACGAAAGGTTGGCTCCAAAAGCGCGAAAAGTTTGTTTTATATGCTCCACAGCAGCAACCATTATGTTTTTCGCAGTTCTGGCTTATTACGGATATATTGAAGTTTTGGATGAGATTGCACTGGACGTAACCACAGAATCACTGGATATACCAGTCTGGATATATACCATAGCTACACCAATTTTTTCTGTGCTTATTATTGTACGTCTTTTACAGCATTCCATTCAAACATTCAGAAATCATCAGGTTTAAGGGGGACTTATCATGTCTGAAATATTTAAAGACCCCGCATTATGGGCACTTATCATTTTTATAATACCTCTTTTATTGAGATTCCCTATAGCTGTTGCTCTTGGAGGGGCAGCTCTCTTCGTTTCATGGTTCTGGGGATTAGGGCATCAAATGATTTCCTACAATTTTTATGCAGGTATTGCAAAGTTCCCTCTTTTGGCTATTCCCTTCTTTATATTGGCAGGCGTCATTATGGAGAAAGCAGGGATTGCCGGACGAATAATTAATCTCATTAAGGAATTGGTCGGTTCTGTTACAGGCGGACTCGCCATTGCAACGGTTGGCGTTGCTACTTTCTGGGGGGCGGTAAGCGGTTCTGGTCCGGCAACAGTGGCAGCTCTTGGTCTGATTCTTATCCCAGGTATGGCTGCAGCCGGATATGATAAAGCATTTTCAGCTGCTGTTGTGTCAGTTTCTTCTGGTTTAGCTATAGTTATTCCACCGAGCATAGCATTTATTGTATATGGCGTTGTTACAGAGACATCTGTAAGTGCTCTTTTTGCCGCAGGAGTTTTCCCGGGAATTGTCGTTGCTCTGTTTATGATGCTTTTTGTCTACTTAATCAGTAAAAAACATGGCTATCGTGGTGAGGCAAGAGGAGGCAGAAAAGCTCTTGTGAGAGCATTTAAAGAATCACTATGGGGATTGTTGACTCCTGTAATTATTCTCGGCGGTATTTATGGGGGTATCTTTACTCCTACAGAAGCTGCTGCAGTGGCTGTCTTTTACGGTCTTTTTGTGGGAGTGTTCATTTATAAAACCATAACTCGTCGGGTTATGTACGATATTCTTGTCTCAAGTGTAATTTCAACAGCTGTTGTTATGATTGTTGTAACATGTGCAGGGTTATTTTCATGGGTTGGCGCCACTGTTGGTCTTATAGATAAAGCTGCCAATTTTCTCTTGACCCTTTCTGATAATCCACTGGTTATATTACTTCTCATCAACGTTATTTTGCTTTTAGCCGGAATGGTACTTGACGCTATTTCTATTTACTACGTTTTTTTGCCCATACTTATTCCTATTATGAGCCACTTCGGCTGGGACCCTATATGGTTTGGTGTTGTTATGACTGTCAATCTGGCTATTGGACAGGTTACTCCTCCTGTTGCCGTTAACCTGTACGTGGGAGCTAATATAAGTAATCTCACTATAGAAGAAATAAGCAAGCCGGCTATGCCCCTTGTCTTCGCCTCTATATTGGCCCTTATCGTCATTATGCTTTTCCCGTCACTTTCTACGTTCTTACCTAAGGCTTTTAATCTTTATTAAATAAGTTGGAAGGAGGTTTATTATGGCTACATTGGTTACAATGCCTAAATTGGGACTCACTATGAACAGTGGCTCTGTATCAGAATGGAAGAAGAAGGAAGGAGACGCTGTTGGTAAAGGTGAGATTCTGTTTGTAGCAGCAACAGATAAACTGACATTTGATGTAGAAGCTCCAGAAGAAGGCGTTTTATTGGCAACTCTTGTGGCACTAAATGAAGATGTAAAAGTGGGAGCGCCCTTGGCTGTGATTGGCGAAGAGGGAGAAGATTATATGTCTCTTCTCGGTGAAGTAGAGTCACAAAAGCCTCAGGAGACTCGGCAAGAAAATTCTTCCTCTTTTGATGTACATGCTGAGCAGGAAAAAAAGAGCGAGACAAAAGGTTTTATCAAAGCATCTCCTCTGGCGAAAAAAACGGCAAAAGATTTTGGAGTGGATATTTCTCTTGTAGAAGGAACCGGTCCGGAAGGTCGTATCGTTAAAAAAGACGTTATTGCCTTTGTTCAAAGTGTGTCTGTTTCTTCAAAAGTAAAGGCATCTCCTGTTGCAGAGCGTATGGCTGCCGATTTGGGAGTCAACCTTATCGACATAGAGAAGCAGGGACGTATTATGAAAGAAGATGTTATTTTTGCTTCTCAAGGCAAAACCGCAGCTTCTACTCCTGCTCGCTATGTTTTTCCCGCTGAAGATCGCCGTATTCCTTTAACAAATATGAGGAAGGTTATTGGAGAGAGAATGCTTCTTTCTACTACAACCATACCTACAGTGACCTACAACATGGAAGTGGATTTTTCTGCTCTTATTTCTTTAAGAAAGAATATAAAAGAAGCAGCTTTAAAACAAGATGTAAAAATTTCCTACAATCATATTTTAATGAAAATATGTGCCCAGGTCCTCACCGAATATCCTATGGCGAATGCGAGTCTTGATGACCAGGAAATTATTCTACATGGCAATGTCAATATAGGTTTGGCAGTTGCTGTAGAGGGCGGTCTTGTCGTTCCCAACGTGAAGGCTGTTCAGGCAAAGTCTCTGTTGCAAATTGCTTCCGAAACAGATGATATGGTAGCTCGAACTCGAGAAAATCAGCTGGAACTTGAAGAGATGCAAGGTGGAACCTTTACTATTTCGAATTTGGGAATGTTCGGAATGCATAGCTTTACGCCAATTGTAAATCCTCCAGAGGCATGCATTTTGGCTGTGAATGCTATTGTTGATCGACCAATGGTGATAGACGGAGAAATTCAGGTTCGTCCTATTTCTATGTTATGTCTTACAGCTGATCATCGTCTCGTAGATGGTGCAGATGCAGCTAAATTTTTGGTCAGAGTTAAAGAACTTATAGAAAATCCCTACCTGCTGCTTTTGTAGGTACCAAGAGGAGGTTTGCAGCAGATTATGGCACATACAATAACAATGCCGAAACTGGGCTTAACGATGAATGAAGGAACAATTTCTGACGGGAAAAAACGTATAGTTGTTATAGGGGGTGGCCCGGGGGGCTATGTAGCCGCTATACGAGCTGCGCAATTGGGAGCTCATGTTACTGTTATTGAAAAAAAACGCCTTGGCGGAGTATGCCTAAATATTGGGTGTATTCCCACCAAAGTTTTGTTGCACACCGTTGAGCTATATACGGCCATTAAGGCAGGAGCTTCGTTGGGACTCATAGCTGACAATGTATCTGTTGATTGGAATACTTTGATGAAACGAAAAGAAGATGTAGTGAAGCAATTGACAGGCGGAGTTGGCATACTTCTGAAATCCAATGGAGTAGATGTAGTGGAAGGCGAGGCTGCTTTTGTTTCTCCAAGTGCAGTCCGTGTACAGTTAAATGCAGGTGGGGAAATGGTTGTGGAGGGTGATAATTTTATAGTGGCGACTGGTTCCGAACCTGTTATTCCGCCAATACCAGGTTTTGATCTTCCTGGTGTTATTACAAGCAATGAAGCGCTGAGTCTCGATGAGATTCCAACATCTATGGTCATTGTGGGGGGCGGAGTTATTGGCATGGAATTCGCTTCTATTTTTGCCTCTTTAGGTACAAAAGTGACTGTTGTGGAAATGTTACCTGACGTTCTTCCAAATATTGATGAAGAGCTGGCTCCGATAATAAAAGGGGTTTTAGGGCGTTTAGGTGTGGAATTCTATACATCTTCCAAGGTAACGAAAGTATGGTCAAGCAGTGATAGCCTTTCTGTTAGTGTAGAAAATATTGATGGCTCGTTAACGATTGAAGCAGCCAAAGTCCTCGTTTCTGTGGGTCGCCGCCCCGTAACGGGAAGTCTTGAGCTTGAAAAAGCGGGGGTAAAGACTGAGCGAGGTAGAATTTTAGTAGATAGCCACCTTTGCACAAGTGTAAGTCACATTTATGCAATCGGAGATTGTGCTTCTCCGATTATGCTTGCTCATGTTGCAACTCATGAAGGTCTAGTCGCCGCCGAAAATATAATGGGCGAAACAGTTATCATGAACTACAAAACAGTTCCAAGTGCTATTTACACATCTCCTGAGATTGCATCTGTTGGGCTTACAGAAAAACAAGCTATCGAGAAAGGGTACAAGATAAAAGTAGGACGTTTCCCATTGGTGAATAATGGAAAGTGCGTCATAATGAATGATATCGATGGCTTGGTGAAGTATGTTATAGATGAAAAATACAATGAAATACTCGGGGTTCATATTATAGGTCCGAGAGCGACGGATCTTATTGTGGAAGGCGCATTAGCTCTTCGACTGGAAGCAACAGCAGAAGAAATTATTTCAACGATTCATGCTCATCCCACAGTAGGAGAAGCTTTGGGAGAAGGAGCTTTAGCAGCTCTTAACAGGGCTCTTCATCTTCCTGCTAAAAAATAGCAGAAAAGAAAGAAAAGAGCCGGAGGTAAAGATACATTCTCCGGCTCTTTTTATTGTGTTTTGCTCTAATTTTTATTCTTCTTCCAGGCGGAAGAGAGCATCTTTAAAGCATTCTGTTAAAGTGGGATGGGGGTGAATTGTTCTAGCGACTTCTTTCGCCTTCATCCCTTGAGCTACAGCAAGGGCTGCTTCACCTATGAGAGAAGATGCTTCTGGGCCCATAATATGAACTCCAAGTAAGCGATCATCATCTTTAGATGCTATTACCTTGACAAAACCGTCAGTATGATTCAGAGCTTGTGCCATACCGTTACCCAAGAAATAGGCTCTGGCGACTTTTATGGGAATATTTCGAGCTTCAGCCTCATCTTCGGTTATGCCGGCCACAGCAATTTCGGGATCGCAAAAAACACACCATGGAATATGATCGGGGTTGATAACATACTCTCGACCCAGAATATGTTCCACTGCGCTCAACGCGTGGTATTCAGCAAGATGAGCAAGCATCATTCCACCAGTGACATCTCCTATGGCGTATATTCCAGGAATATTAGTTTGCATATTTTTATCTACCCTGATGCCTTTCCTAGAGTATTCTATAGCGGTTTTTTCTAGCCCGAAACCATCGAGAATAGGAATCATGCTTGACGCCAGAATAAGACGATCACACTGGATATCAACAGGACCTTTAGGTGTAGAGCCATGAAGCTTAATGGATGTTTCTTCCTGAGTTGCCTTTTCCGGCGTAAAATAGTCGATCATCGTAATCTTCATTTTTTTAAGAGATTGGATAAGTTTCTTTTTTATGTCCTTATCAGATCGACGAAGAACCTGGTCGGAATGTTTGAGAATCGTAACGTTTTTCCCCATACGTTTCAGAAGAACTGCAAGCTCAACAGCTATGACGCCGGCTCCTACAACGGCTACGGATTCTACTTCATTGCATTCGGGATATTTCCACAGCTCGGGATAAGTAACAGCGTAATCTCCGGTAATGATGCCGGGAAGCGCCGATCCTTCAAAGTCCATAGAAAGGGAACGTGCTCCTGTTGCTATAATAAAATTTTTCCCTTCGATTTGCCGCAGGCCATCCTTAGTTTCTATAGAAATAATTTTAGTTTCGCCAGTGCTGGTGATTTCACCTGTTCCGCGTATAATTTCGACTCCTGACATTTTCATGAGAGTCGATATGCCATCGTGTAATTTTTCTACAATACGTTCCTTGTAATCCCACATCTCTTCAATGGAACCATGACCGCCCACTATTCTGGCAAAGTAGGCTTTCGTAGGAATACAACCACGATTCAGACAGGTACCGCCAAGACGGCTTTTTTCAATCATTACAACTTTCAGACCACTTTTAGCAGCTAATTCTGCGGCTTTGTTTCCTCCGGGCCCTCCACCTAAAACGATAACATCGTACATGCATCCACCTCCAATGTTACTCCTCTTCTGGAGTCCAACGTAAGACGGGTTTTCGAGCAGCTAGTGTTTCGTCAAGTCGAGAAACCACCGTTTTATAAGGAGCATCTTTAAAGGTTTCCGGATGTTCTTCAGCTTCATTTGCTACGGAAATCATAGCCTGTGTAAAAGCGTCTAGCTCCTCTTTGCTTTCACTCTCTGGAGGCTCTATCATAAGAGCTTCTTCGACAATGAGAGGGAAGTAGACTGTGGGTGGATGGAATCCGTAGTCGATAAGACGTTTAGCTATATCTAAAGTAGAGACTCCGTATTGGTTATGCTGTTTTTTGCCTGAGAGTACGAATTCGTGTTTGCAAATACGATCAAAATCAAGTATGTAGTGCTTTTTCAACAGGGCCTGCACATAGTTTGCGTTAAGAACTGCATTTTCTGCCGCAGATCGAAGACCTTCCGGTCCCATGGTGCGAATGTACGTATATGCCCGTACGAGAACGCCAAAGTTTCCGTAGAAAGAGCGTACTTTACCGATAGATAGCGGACGATCATAATCGAATTCGTATGTATCATCTTTCTTGATAATAAGTGGAGCGGGCAGGAAGGGGACGAGTTTTTCGCACACTCCTACAGGGCCTGCACCAGGGCCGCCACCTCCATGGGGAGTACTGAAGGATTTATGCAGATTAAGGTGAATTACATCAAATCCCATATCACCGGGACGTGTTTTTCCGAGAATGGCATTAGCGTTAGCCCCATCGTAGTACAAAAGTCCGCCGGCGTTATGAATGACATTGGCTATTTCAAGAATCTCTTCCTCAAATAGGCCAAGGGTGTTTGGATTTGTGAGCATAATGCCAGCAATTTCGTCTGACATGAGAGCCTTCAAAGCTTCAAGATCCACATTGCCTCGTTCATTGGATTTTACTTCTACAACTTCAAAGCCAGCAACAGATGAAGATGCTGGGTTTGTACCGTGGGCTGTGTCAGGCACGATCATTTTAGTTCGTTTCGTATCGCTTCTGTTCTCATGATATGCCTTAATGATCATTATTCCGGTGAGCTCTCCATGAGCTCCTGCTGCCGGTTGAAGCGATACTGCTTTCATTCCGGTTATTTCCGCCAGCATTTCAGAGAGTTCATACATGAGAGCCAAAGCTCCTTGAACTGTTGTCGGATCTTGCAATGGATGGATTCCTGTAAATCCAGCCAGCTTTGCCATATCCTCGTTTAATTTCGGGTTATATTTCATCGTGCATGAACCGAGAGGATAGAGGCCTTCATCTACAGCGAAGTTCAGTTGAGAGAGACGAGTAAAGTGACGAACAACATCTACTTCACTTACTTCTGGCAATTCAGCTTTATCTTTTCTGAGCATGCCTTCAGGAATCAGACTCTCCAGCTTCTCGCAAGGCACATCTATTTCAGGAAGAGAGTATCCTTTTCTTCCTGGTACGCTTGTTTCAAAAATAGGAGGCACAAGTCGAATCATGCCTGATCCCCCCTTGCTATTTTGACAAAACGTTGAATCTCTTCCTGCGTACGTTTCTCTGTAACAGCAACGAGCCAGCCATTTTTCAGATCTGGATAGTGACAGGAGAGATCGAAACCGCCGATGATCCCCTCTTTGAAAAGTCGTTTATTTAATAACGTGGGGTCTTCTTCTGATGTGACAACAAATTCTCTGAAGAAGGGGGTATCAAAGGTAGCTTTGAATTTACTCGTCTTAGTAAGAAGTTTTTTCGTGTAGAACGCTTTCTGAAGAGATGTTTCGGCAACCTCTCGCAATCCTTCTTTTCCCATGAGAGTCATATAAATTGTCGCCATAACAAGATTAAGGTTTTGGTTAGAACAGATATTTGATGTTGCTTTCTCACGTCGAATATGTTGTTCTCGTGCCTGAAGTGTGAGGACGTAACCAGTATTGCCATTTC
This sequence comes from Aminobacterium sp. MB27-C1, assembly GCF_030908405.1. Lineage (NCBI taxonomy): Bacteria > Thermotogati > Synergistota > Synergistia > Synergistales > Aminobacteriaceae > Aminobacterium > Aminobacterium sp. MB27-C1. The sequence goes on from NZ_CP133089.1 coordinate 363,686, forward strand.
TGTCTACAGTTTGTCCCACAATTCTTCCCGGCATTTTTCGCATGTATTTTTTGGTTACGGCGAAGAATCCAAATCCAGGGCCGCCAAAATTCATAGTATTACCCATAGGTTGCCCGTCACCAATAACTATATCTGCACCATATTTTACTGGAGGTTCCAAAATGGCCAGAGCCATGAGGTCTGTAGCAACAACAAAAAGAGCTCCGGCATTTTTTGTAATTTCTCCTATTGTTTCAAGATCTTCTAGTGTTCCAAAGAAGTTTGGATTTTGAACGATGACAGCCGCTGTTTCTGATGAGAGTTCTTGTTTCAATTCGTCTATGTCGAGGCGTCCGTCTTTAAAACCTATTTCTTTAACAGTTAAATGTTGATAGGGTGCATAGCTTTCGAGAACGATTCTGCTTTCAGGGTGAACAGAACGGGCAACGAGAATTTCATTTCTTTTGGTGGCAGTGCCAGCCATGAATGCAGCTTCTGCCATAGCAGATGCCCCATCGTACATAGAAGCATTCGATACGTCCATACCAGTTAGTTCACATATCATTGTCTGGTATTCGAAAATAGTCTGAAGGGTTCCCTGGCTTACTTCAGGCTGGTAGGGTGTGTAACTTGTTACAAATTCCTGCCGGCTTGCAAGATGATTAACGACAGTAGGAATAAAATGGTCGTATATGCCTGCCCCTAAGAAGAAGGTATATTTATCAGCACTGGCATTTCTGGCAGCCATGGAAGAAATTTCTTTGCTTAGTTCCATCTCGGAAAGAGCAGCAGGAATGTGCAAATCTCGTGACAACAGTATAGACTCCGGAATATCGGCAAAAAGATCTTTAATTGAAGATAGACCGATAGTCTGGAGCATTTCCTTTTGCTGTTTCTCAGTGTTCGGAATATAACGTGCCATGAGTTTATGCCCCCTCTTTTGTTTCGAGGCTGTCACACAGCTTCTCATAAGCCTCCCAGTCAAGTAAATTATCAAGTTCTGATGTATCGGACATTTCAATAATGGTAATCCAGTTGGTGTATGCATCTTCATTAAGGAGTTCAGGAGAATCTTCCAGCTCTGTATTGTTTTCGGTTACAGTACCACTTATGGGAGCGTAGACATCATTGGCTCCTTTTACTGACTCGACAACGCAAAGATCGCTACCTGCAGAATAATCAGAACCTTCTTCTGGAAGCTCAACGTAAACAATATCGCCCATAGCATGCTGGGCATAGTCGGTTATACCAATACGAGCTTTTCCGTTTTCTACTTTCACCCATTCGTGACTTTCTGTGTACTTAATATCTTTCAATACCTTTGCCATAATTAATTACCTCCTTTTCTCTTTTTAACGTTTGTAATGTTTTTGATAGAAGGGTCTTTTTACTTTTTTAGCTTTCTTTTCTTTCCCGTGAATAACAATAATCATTTCCTCTTCGTTGACGAATGGAGCCTCTACAAGAGCGGATGCAATGCTCTTATCAAGACTTGGAGAGAAGCCTCCAGTTGTTACTCTTCCCACAGTTCTACCCTGAGCTTTCACTTCGTATTGCTCTCTCGGGATTCCTTTATCAATCATTTCAAGGCCAATAATTTTTCGAGGTACGCCATTTTCCTTAAGAGCGGCAAGAGCATTTCGACCGATAAATTGTTTATCCAGCTTTACAAAGAATCCCAGCCCCGCTTCAAGTGGGGTAATATGGGCGGCTAATTCATGACCGTAGAGGGGAAGCCCCGCTTCGAATCTAAGACTGTCTCTGCATCCCAAACCAGCAGGTAAAATTCCAAAATCTTGGCCTGCTTCCATAATGGCATCCCAAACCTTCGCGCCTTCATCCCAAGGAATATAGATTTCGAATCCATCTTCTCCTGTGTATCCAGTTCGTGAAACAAGTGCATTTACACCAGCTACATTGACATTCTCTACAAATCTAAAGAAACCCAGGCTTGCAACATCAAAGTTTGTAATTTTCGTCAGGATTTCTTCTGCTTTAGGTCCCTGCAGAGCCAATTCACTGTATTGGGGAGATAAGTTTTCAACATGCACCCCTTCCGAGACGTGATCATGAAGCCAAAGAACATCTTTTTCAGTATTGGATGCGTTGATCACAAGAAAATAATTTTCTGTAGAAACTTTGTAGACGAGAAGGTCGTCAACTACTCCTCCATTGGGGTAGCACATGAATGTATAAATGACCTGTCCTTCCTCCATGATTGTGATATCGTTGCTCATCATGTTTTGAAGCCAGGCTTCTGCCTTAGGTCCAGTAACTAGTACCTCGCCCATGTGAGAGACGTCAAAAAGGCCGGCTGCAGATCTGACCCTCTTATGTTCTTCGACAATACCTGCTTCATAATGCACAGGTAACTCCCAGCCGCCAAAATCGACCATTTTTCCGCTATGCGCAATATGTTTCTCATAAAATGCTGTTTTCCTCACAATCTCACCTCCGTTTTATGCTTAAAACATGTTTGTCCAGTTATGTTCAAACCAGAATGCTATATCGTGAGCTTCCTGGGGGATAGAATGAGGGAAGCTATTTCGTAATCTTTCTGCAAGAGCCTGTCCATTTAGGGGGACCTCGTGCAGAAGGGGCGCTATGCTTGCAATAAGGTCACCGTCCATAGCATCAGAATAGAGTTGACAGTGAGAGATCATTCCTTCTTTAACGTGGAAACCGAAATCTACGTGTCCCCAATCAAAATGATGTTCCAATTGCACGTCAAAATCAGGAGAATTCCCATAAATCCATTGTTGACTGCTATATTTTTTATAAATTTTTTGAACGTTATCTTTCAGAGCAAGATCTTTCAGAGAAATAGGAGATCCTTCTCCTCCGTATTCTTTTAGAAATGAGGTAAAAATTGCTTTTTTTATTACATCAATGGAAAGAGATTCATTAAATTCTTTGAGGTTCGCAACACGAGATTTTACGGAGTCTATTCCTTTAGCCTTCAGTTTAGCAGCAGGTGGCTGTAAATATCGAACCATTTTTTCTAAGTCAACGTCAACTAAGATTGTGCCGTGATGATATCGACCGAGTTTACCTTGATAGAAAGCATTCCCTGAAATTTTTCTGCCATGTACTAGAATGTCGTTTCTACCACTGAAAGAGGCGGGGATTCCAATAGATCTGAAGGCGTCAACAAGAACTTTGATATGTCGAATGAAATCGTAACTGAGATGAGAAGCAAGAAATGTAAAGTTTAAATTTCCTAAGTCGTGGTAAACCGCTCCGCCACCAGATAATCGACGAGCTAAAGTCCCTTTTTCTTTTTCCAGAAGGCTAGTACGGCATTCCTTCCATGCATTTTGATTTCGGCCAATAACGACAGTGTGTTCATTTTGCCAGAGGTATAAAATTACATCATGACGAGAGAGCAACGAGAGAAGATGTTCCTCGAAAGCCAAGTTGATCCATGGATCGAAAAAAGGAGATTCTGCGAAAAATGTCTTAACTTTGAGCATGGTGGCACCTCCCGAAATAAAAAGCCTACAATAGACATAAATATGTCCATTGCAGGCTCCGATCCCCTCTAGAGACAATTCATAATAATCATCTTGAAGCCTGGCCGTTGTCCAGATGACTTGTATAATGTCCCTTCGGCGCCTCATTGAGTCTTTTGTGCATATAGAAATAGACTCAACTCGCTTATATTCATTTTGTACCCTACAGTCTATCGAATATTGTTGCAAAGTCAATGGTACAATTTCTAGTAGAAAAATTCAGAAAAAAGAAAAGAGATCGTTCTGTGCTATATTGAATTACAAAACTGTAGAAGTATTTTAGATACCGGCTAAAGGAGGGAGTTTCATGAAACGTAAATTTTTAAGTTTTACATTTCTTGGTATTGCGATTATTGCATTATGCCTATCGCCTCTTCATGCTTTTGCCGCAGATCTTATTATTTATTCAAGTGTTGACGAAGAGAATGCCCGCCATATTTTAGAGACTTTTACAAAAGACACAGGCATAAAGACACAGATGGTATTCTTATCTTCAGGCCCGGCATTAAGCCGTCTTGAAGCGGAAAAGGCAAATCCACAAGCTGACGTATGGTTTGGTGCGCCGAGTGAAAATCATATTGTAGCTAAGGAAAGAGGTCTTACAGAACCCTATCTTTCTCCCCAAGCTACTGACCTTGCTGATAATTTTAAGGATACAGAAGGTTTTTGGCATGCTTTCTATATGAATCCTATTGGTATAGGTGTTCTTCCAGATGCCTTGAAATCTGAAAATCTCCCAATGCCAGAATCCTGGGAAGACTTAAAACACGAAGGGTTCAAGGGGACGATTCAAATGCCATCACCTCAATCTTCAGGAACAGCTTTTGCTATTATGATGACCTTAATAAGTATTTATGGAGAAGATGAGGCTTTTGCCTATATGAAAGCTCTTAATCCCAATATCCAGACATATACACAGAGCGGAACGGGCCCGAGTAAAAATTTAGCCATTAAAGAAGCAAAAGTGGCCATTCAGTTTACTCCTGCATTTCTCAAGCTTGTTGATGAAGGTTTCCCAGCAAAGGTTATTTTCCCCAAAGAGGGAGTAGGGTATGAAGCTGCAGCCTTATCAATTATCAAAGGAGCTAAAAATAAAGAAGGCGCACATAAACTCATTGACTGGATATTATCTAGAAAAGGACAACAATCTCTCAGCGAAAATAAAACATACTTTTTCCCTGTACGAAGTGATGTTACTGCGGGAGAAGGGCTTCCCTCTCTTTCTGAAATAAAACTTATTGATTATGACAGAGAAAAAGCAGCCCAGGAGAAGGGACGTCTTATTGATCGTTGGGTTACAGAGGTTTTAGGACAGTAAACAAAAGGGGCTGGTTCTCCTCAGCCCCCTTTTGTTTAGGAGGATTGTATGTCGTATTTACGTAGAGCAAAGAGAGAACTGCGACTCCTATGGCGTGATCCCCTTCTTGCCCTGTTAGTTGGAGGGGTTGCCTTATCACTTATTCTTTTTGTTCTTTATCCCCTTATTTCAGTGTTGATCAAAAGTTTTCAATCTCAGGAAGGACTTTATTCTTTACAAAACTACCATCGTTTCTTTACTTTTCGCTATTTGCGAAATGCATTAAAAAATAGTCTTCTTGTGGGGACCGCAACAGGATGTGTTGGTGTTTTTATAGGTTATATAGCTGCTTTTACTGTTACCAGAACGACAATTCCAGCGAAGAAATTTTTACACGTGCTCTTCATTTTGCCTATAATTTCGCCTCCTTTTACAAGTTCCCTTGCTATCTTGATGCTCTTCGGAGCAAACGGTCTTATCACCAAGGGTGTTTTAGGTTTAAAAAATTTCAGCATATATGGTTTTAAAGGTGTACTTCTTTCGCAGATTTTTACATTCGCTCCAGTTGCGTATCTAACGTTAAGGGGGGTATTGGAGTCGTTGAATCCAACGTTGGAGGATGCAGCTATGAATGTTGGAGCATCTCGTATGCAAACATTTTGGAAGGTAACGTTACCTCTGAGTCTTCCTGGAATAGCCAGTGCCTTTCTTGTTGTTTTTATTGAATCTCTCGCTGATTTTGGAAATCCTCTCGTTTTGGCAGGGAGCCGTTTCCCCATGCTTTCTACACAGGCATATCTGGAAATTACGGGGTCATTTAACCTTCCTTTGGGAGCGGCGTTGGCGGTAGTCTTGCTTCTTCCGTCTATTACAGCTTTTGCAATACAGCGCTATTACCTTGAAAAACGACAATATACGACAATAACAGGTAAACCTGTAGCTTCATCGTCAAAGCTTGTTAGCCGAGGTGCTCGAAAAGTTTTGCAATCCTTTGTTGTTGCATTTGCCCTCTTCGTACTCCTTTTTTATGGCACAATCTTTGTTGGCGCAATGATAAATGTGTGGGGATATGACTTTTCTTTGACTGCTAAACATTTTCTCTATGCTTTGAGTGTTGGATTCGAAACGATAAAAGATACGTTGATTGTTGCCCTCTTATCTACACCTATTTCAGGACTTCTCGGTATGCTTATTGCCTTCCTTGTTGTTCGACAGCGTTTCCCTGGAAAGGGTACGATTGAATTTGTTTCTATTTTAAATTTTGCTGTGCCGGGAACAGTTGTGGGTATTGGGTATATTTTGGCCTTCAACAAACCGCCTCTTCTTCTTATCGGAACATTGGCCATTCTCGTGCTTAACTTTATTTTCCGTTATATCCCTGTGGGTATTCAATCAGGAATAGCTGTATTGCGACAGATTGATCCAGCCATAGAGGAGGCTGCTCAGAATCTGGGGGCAGATGGAGTAACTACCTTTAGGAAGATAACTTTGCCTCTTATTGCGCCAGCCTTTTTTTCCGCGCTTGTTTTTGCTTTTGTTCGTGCCATGACAGCTATTAGTTCTGCAATCTTCCTTGTTTCTGCACGATGGAACTTGCTTACAGTTCAGATTCTTAACGAGGTTGGGTCGGGGCGTTTAGGTGTAGCGGCCGCTTTTAGTGTGATTCTTGTCGTAATTGTTCTTTGCGCAATTGTTATTATAAGCCGTCTTGTTTCAGGCAGAGCGGGTGGGATGAAAGCCATAGAGATTTCAAAGGAGCTGTAAGTTCATGGAACTTAATATAAATAATCTAGTTAAAGAATTTGGCAGTTTCGATGATCCATCAAATAGAGTAGTTGCTGTCGATCACGTCAATCTTTCTGTTGGGGAGGGAGAGCTAGTAACTCTATTAGGACCTAGCGGTTGTGGTAAAACAACGTTACTTCGAATGATTGCTGGTTTTGAGGATCCTACTTCTGGCGACGTCTTCTTTGGTGAAGAGAGAGTGAACAATGTGGCCCCCAATCAAAGGAATGCTACTATGGTCTTTCAATCCTATGCTATTTTCCCCCACCTTAACGTCTATGAGAATATTGCTTTTGGTCTTCGCCTTAAAAAGATAAAAGAAAAAGAGATAGAAGAGAAGATGGAACAAGTTATTGATTTAGTGGGGTTAACAGGATTGGAATCTCGGCAACCGAGCCAACTTTCAGGAGGTCAGCAGCAACGGGTCGCTTTAGCACGAGCCATAGTTATGGAACCCGCCCTTCTTCTTTTTGATGAACCTCTTTCTAACCTTGATGCAAAATTGAGAGAACAAATGCGCATAGAAATACGGAATTTGCAAAAAAGACTGGGAATTACAAGTGTGTATGTTACACACGATCAAGCAGAAGCCATGAGCATTTCAGACCGTATTGTCGTTATGAACAAAGGGCGAATAGTGCAGATTGGAACACCTTTTGATCTATATGCGAGGCCGGCAAACTCTTTTGTCGCTGCTTTTATTGGTAAGGTCAATTTTATGCCGGTTCGTATCAAAGACAAGGGGTGTGTACAGATAGGAGGAGCGACCTTACAGGTAACGGAAATGCCATCTGGATGTAGTGTTGATGATACTCTCATTGCAGCATTACGCCCCGAGTCTCTCATAATAGGCCATATCACTGAGGAGAGTAACATTTACGATAGGGGTAGAATTATCCGCAGAACGTTTTTAGGTACAATCATCGAATATGAAATAGAGGTTCACAACGAATATTTCAGTGAAAATCTCATTGTTCATACTGTGAACCCCATGACTCCAGATCTTTTTGAAATAGGCGAAACCGTGTTTATTCGGTGTAAAGAAGAAGCTATTCACATCTTATGTGAAACTCCTGACCTTTCTAACAGCAGATAAACGAGACAATTTCCTCTTTTGGTATAGCTGCAAAATACTTTTCGACAAGAACGGAAGATAGCCTCTCCTTCAGAGCGCTTTCTTCATAGGGACAGTTTAAAAGATGATTTTCCAAAACGTCAATGTTTTCGTCACCAAAGAAATCTCCGAAAAATTGGCAGCCAATGATTGTCCCTTCTTTGATGTTGAAGTAGGCTTCAACCTTCCCTGCATCAAAGCGATGGCTCTTTTTTTCTGTATATTCGGGGGATTTCCCCCAATTCCATTCCCATGTGTTGTATTTGTCTTCCATAAGTTTCTTTATTTTCTTATGATCATCTTGGGTGAGAGGATATGTTTTCACACCTTCTTTTTTATCCATTTGATCTAGAATTGCGTTTCGAAATGTTTCTATGGTTATTTTACGGGGAAGCCACGGAAGGATATTTGTCACACGGCTTCGAACAGATTTTGCAGCCTTAGAAATAAATTTGTCTTCTGAAACATTCAGCGCTTGAGAGAGAACATCAAGATCTGAGTTGAAAAGAAGTGTTCCATGATGGAGTAGTCTTTTTTTATCCATATGTTGTGCATTCCCTGAGAATTTTTTCCCGTCGATTGAGAGATCATTTCGGCTATTGAACTCAGCTTTTACGCCAAGGCTTTGCAATACATCAATAATTGGTTGCGTATGTTTTTGAAAATCAAAGGGATTCTCGGAATCGTTAGGAACGGCAAAAGTATAATTGAGGTTACCAAGATCATGATACACAGCTCCACCTCCTGTAATACGTCGAACAATGTTAACATTATTCTCTTTTACAAAAGGAGCGTTTATTTCTCCTGCCGTGTTTTGGAATCGTCCTACAATGATAGATGGCTCATTACGCCAAAGAAGAATAAATTTTTCTTGACATGTAGATAGTAGAGAATATACGTATTCTTCAAATGCTAAATTGTAACGGGGGTTGACACTATTATTCTCAATATAATACATTCCTATACCTCCATAGACTAATAAAGTGCTTATAAAGCCTGACCTTTATTGACTTTATTCGAGTGGGGCATGAAGTGACGCATAGCGGTTGATAAGAGTCTGTAATTGAAATGAATATTCTGTGAGGTTGGCAATACGCGCGATTGCTTCTGCAAACTTAAGGCCCTGTATAACAAAACAGTCAGGTTGAGTTGGAAAAGGCATGGTGTAGTGCTCTTCTTGTGGCTTAAAGTATTGATTCTTGTAAGCTTTAAATGAAACGAGTTCTGGTTCTGAACTCCACACGCGCATGAAAATTCCATACAGTTCGAGACAGTCACTAAGGGAGTAATGTCCCATCTCTGCCGGTATACTTTCTTCTATTTCTCTGACGATAATTGGCGTTTTAAGTCGAGAAATAGTTTTCATCTTCGCTTCGTTTAAACGTGGCCATTTGTAAAGTTTTGCGTTGCGCGGATTAGGAATGGCGCACCAAGTTGTAAGTCCCAACATAGAACACCACCATTTCCACATCTTTACTGCTTCTTTAGGGAGAAAAGAAGTATCGAAGGCCAAGTTATGAACAATAATTCCAGATACATGCCATCTTTTCCAAAAGGAGAGAAGGGCGTTAATGTCTTCAAGAAAATAAAGAGGATAGGATTCTGCCTGCCTAAACCAATGAATTCTTTCCACAGTTAATCCATGAATTTTTTCTGTAGCCATGTCAGGAGTTTCGGTAGGAAAGTAGAATCGGTTGAAAATATCTCGAATATACCCTCTATCATCAAAAACTATGGAAGAGGCTGAAACAACAGAACTACCCTTTAACCCGTTTGTCTCAAGGTCGAATACTGCAAAGTTCATTTATCGATTCTCCTTTCTCCAATGTGGAAACTGATTTTAGCACGTATTCTTTTTTGATGTCAGTTCCTCTTTTGCATATAAAAAAGAAATAGTAGAATAAATAAAAATATTTAACTTTTCGAAGAGGAGGAACACCCCATGTATATGAAAAGAAGGGTCCCCCGATTTTTTTTATCTCTTTTGTTTTTATCCGTTTTCCCCTTTGCGATTTTTGCATCTGATCAAGCAAGCAAATATTTTGCGACAGCGATGCGTTTTGCTGAGGCTGGGCAATATCAAAAGGCAGTTTTTACTTTTCAGAGAGCTATTGAAGCCCGTCAAGATTATCCTGAAGCTTATTATAATATGGCTGTAGCTTTAGAAAAGCTTGATAGAACAGATGAGGCAATAGTAGCCTATCAGGAGACAATAAAGCTAAAACCATCTTATTCTGGTGCTTATATAAATTTAGGGAATATATATCTTTTGAGAAAAGAAAATGATAAAGCTACAGACTTATATTCTCAGGGCTTAAAAATTGCTCCTGATTCTTTTGCTTTGACCTATGGTAAAGGGCGCGCTCTTTTTCAGGAAAAAAATATGAAAGAAGCAGAACAGTGGTTTAAAAAGACAACGGAACTTGCCCCCAAATGGGGAGAGGGGTTTTTTATGCTCGGAGTTACTTCTGGCAGACAAAAAAAGTATGATGCGGCATTTAAAGCATATGAAAAAGCTGTAGAACTTGCCCCTTCTCATGCTGAAGCTCATTTTAATCTGGGGGCTTTATGGGGACGAAAAGGGGATCGTGGAAAAGAAATAGCCTACTATCAGAAGGCGATAGAACTTAATCCTCAATTCTATCTAGCATATTATAATCTTGGAACTGCACGAGCTCAGCTTGGAAAAACGGAAGAAGCCATTGATGCCTTTAAAAAAGCTATAGAGATTGAGCCACGTTATTCTTATTCATGGAACAACTTGAGTTCTCTTTATGTTCGTACGAAGCAGTATTCTCTTGCAGAAGAAGCTGCCCAAGAAGCTCTTTCATTAAAAAAACAATTCCCTATGGCTTTAAATAATCTGGGGTTGGCTCGCATTGGTTTAAAAAAGTATTCGGAGGCGGTGAAGGCTTTTGAAGAAGCCATATCATTGGCGCCTCAATATGCAGAACCTCACTTTGGTTTAGGCTTGGTTTGGGCTTTAAAGGGAGAAAAGGAGAAGGCAGTGAATGAAGTTGAAAATCTTAGATCCCTTAACTCTTCACTTGCCGATCAGTTAAAGGCTCTTTTAAATCAGTAGGAGGAAGAGGATGATTTCAAGAAAGGGCATCGTTCTTCTTATTGTGTGTATATGTTTTATAGCGAGTTCGTCAGTGGTATGTGGAGAGACACCGTCGTCACATTCTTCGCAGATAGAAGAGTTTCAGCCAGATCCGATAGCAACCGCCAATGATTTTGTGACGACGTTTTTAGGTTCTTCCCCGCAGGTTTTGGGAATAGCTTCCGATACGTCGGCGCTGGCATCCATTGGGCAGAGTGTTCTCGAAGGCAACTACAAAAAGGCGATGCAACAGGTAGGTGACTTTGCTGCAGGTAAAGCTGTTTCGTCAATTCCCGTTGTAGGTTATATGGTGGCAGTTGGGAATGTGGGGAAATATGCGGGAGAGAAGACCTTCCATTGGCTGGCCACATCGGAGCTTGAGAAGAGTTACAAGCTGTTGCGTGGAGATGAAGGACTTACGACGGTCTATCAATTCCCAGGGACGTATAAAGAGTTCAAGAGAAATGATGAGCTTTATACGATCTTTTCAGGATCGACGCGAGCAATTCTCTTCACATATATAAAGAAGCATAGTGATTTGAAGACGGAAGAAGAGCTTGAGAGAGCGGCGATAGAAATGCTCATAGCAAAGAATACTTTTGATGTGCTCTGCGATAAGTATGGATTGGAAGGAAAAGATAGAACCCCTGAAAATTTACAGCAGGAAATAGAGATAGAAGCAGATATATCAGCGGAGATCGCGAAGGAAAATGAGGAGAAGCGAATTGCTGAGCGTAAGCACGTTGCGGAAGAGAAGTTGAAGGAAGAAAAAGAGGAAGAAGATCAGCCAGCAGAGAAAGAGGAAGAAAAGTCAGAACTTGTATCGGACCAAGAATCGGAGATAGGGTTGGATGAAGCTCTTCCCGATCCGGATATGCCAGAAGAGGCTCAAGCAGTTGTAGCAGAGAAGCCCGATGAGGTAGAAGTTTTACCAGAGCCGAAGGTTGAAAAGAAGGTTTCGCTAGCTGAGCCCCTTGTCTGTAGCGTATCAGCTCGTAAGGGAGAAGGAGATACGACTTATTTCGATATTGTGGTGACGAATGTTTCCGATCATGTTGTGGATAACGTATCGATGACATTAGCGGCTATCAACGAGATTAAGTCGGGAGGAGTAGGTTGGGGGCAGGGAAGCAGCAACACTATCTCGTTGTCTCCGGGGCAGTCGACTTCTGTTCCGGCCATGGCTATGGGAGATGCCCAGGGGATTCAGGTTGTGATAAGGAGTGGAAGTGGCTTTACGAAAGCTTTGGTGGCGAAATCTGTTCATAAGAAAAAGATAGTGGCTGATGGTTGTTATAGAGGTGCTTTTAAAGGACAAGGAATTTCCGGATCTCTCCAATTGACTATTTCTGGTACCTCTGTACGTGGTGTTTTGACTGGGTCATATACCGACCCTAATCAGAAGATCGTAAATAAAGCAGCTATTACAGGGTCATTTGATCCGGAGACTGGTGCTATTTCGGCAAGTTGGTCTGGAATGGCTACAGGAACAATGAAAGTTGACGGAGAAAAATATAACGTAAACGAACCTATTTCAGGTTCGTTTAGTGGGGTATATTCAAAAAAGAAACTTGCGGGGAATTGGTCTGGTGGAAGTAGTTATATCTCCTCAAGTGGACAATGGAGTGCTCAATAGGAGGAATAAATCGTCTATGGATATCTTTTCAATACAACAGAGGATCAATTCATGTCAAAAATGTCAATTATGTGCTCAGCGCCGGCAGCCGGTTATGGGAGAAGGAGACATACGAAACAAGATTATGCTTATAGGAGAAGCTCCAGGAGCGACGGAAGATGAATTAGGGCGGCCTTTTGTCGGAAGATCAGGTAACTTGTTGAGACAACTGATGGAAGAGGTAGGTTTGACACGTGAAAATTTTTTCATTACCAATATGGTGAAATGTCGTCCGCCTGAGAACAGAAAACCAACTAAAGAAGAGATTGAGGCATGTTGGCCTTTTTTAAAAGAACAGATAGACGAACTTTCTCCAGCCTTAGTTGTTACAGCTGGAAATACTCCGACACAATGGTTTTTAAATACACGGAAGGGAGTTACAGCACTACGAGGTCAATTTTATACATGGACTTTAGAAAAAAAAGAAATGCAGATTCGTCCTATTTTTCACCCGAGCTACTTGTTAAGAAATAGATCGAGAGAAAAGGGACGTCCTATTGATCTCACATTATTTGATTTACGAGAAATTGCTACTTTTCTGTAGTAAGAGTTATATTTTTTAAATCAGTAGGAGGAAGAGGATGATTTCAAGAAAGGGCATCGTTCTTCTTATTGTGTGTATATGTTTTATAGCGAGTTCGTCAGTGGTATGTGGAGAGACACCGTCGTCACATTCTTCGCAGATAGAAGAGTTTCAGCCAGATCCGATAGCAACCGCCAATGATTTTGTGACGACGTTTTTAGGTTCTTCCCCGCAGGTTTTGGGAATAGCTTCCGATACGTCGGCGCTGGCATCCATTGGGCAGAGTGTTCTCGAAGGCAACTACAAAAAGGCGATGCAACAGGTAGGTGACTTTGCTGCAGGTAAAGCTGTTTCGTCAATTCCCGTTGTAGGTTATATGGTGGCAGTTGGGAATGTGGGGAAATATGCGGGAGAGAAGACCTTCCATTGGCTGGCCACATCGGAGCTTGAGAAGAGTTACAAGCTGTTGCGTGGAGATGAAGGACTTACGACGGTCTATCAATTCCCAGGGACGTATAAAGAGTTCAAGAGAAATGATGAGCTTTATACGATCTTTTCAGGATCGACGCGAGCAATTCTCTTCACATATATAAAGAAGCATAGTGATTTGAAGACGGAAGAAGAGCTTGAGAGAGCGGCGATAGAAATGCTCATAGCAAAGAATACTTTTGATGTGCTCTGCGATAAGTATGGATTGGAAGGAAAAGATAGAACCCCTGAAAATTTACAGCAGGAAATAGAGATAGAAGCAGATATATCAGCGGAGATCGCGAAGGAAAATGAGGAGAAGCGAATTGCTGAGCGTAAGCACGTTGCGGAAGAGAAGTTGAAGGAAGAAAAAGAGGAAGAAGATCAGCCAGCAGAGAAAGAGGAAGAAAAGTCAGAACTTGTATCGGACCAAGAATCGGAGATAGGGTTGGATGAAGCTCTTCCCGATCCGGATATGCCAGAAGAGGCTCAAGCAGTTGTAGCAGAGAAGCCCGATGAGGTAGAAGTTTTACCAGAGCCGAAGGTTGAAAAGAAGGTTTCGCTAGCTGAGCCCCTTGTCTGTAGCGTATCAGCTCGTAAGGGAGAAGGAGATACGACTTATTTCGATATTGTGGTGACGAATGTTTCCGATCATGTTGTGGATAACGTATCGATGACATTAGCGGCTATCAACGAGATTAAGTCGGGAGGAGTAGGTTGGGGGCAGGGAAGCAGCAACACTATCTCGTTGTCTCCGGGGCAGTCGACTTCTGTTCCGGCCATGGCTATGGGAGATGCCCAGGGGATTCAGATAGTGGTAAGGAGTGGAAGTGGCTTCACGAAAGCTTTGGTGGCGAAATCCATTCATAAGAAATCTGAAAATAAAGAGGAAACAGTGAAGACTGTGGCTGGTAAGATGAGAGTTGATGGAGATTATAAAGGTGTTTTTAGCGGCAAGGGGTTTTCTGGATCTCTCCAATTGACTATTTCTGGTACCTCTGTACGTGGTGTTTTTGCTGGATCATATAAAGATTCCAAATATAAGATGGATATAAACTCGCCTTTTAAGGGAACCTATAACCCTGAGAATGCCACCATTAAAGCGTCGATTTCGGGAAAAATGACTGTAATAGACTATCACGATAGTAGATATCGTTCCGATAATGGATTTTTCTGTGATTTGAAAGGGACCTATTCAAAGGGGAGTCTTTCTGGAACGTGGTTTGGACAAAACGAATTTGATTATAATTTTTATGGCGGAGAATGGAGTGCCCAATATATAGACAGAAAATAAGAAGACCCCCCTAACTTCGCTTTTGTAGCTAAGTTGGGGGGGTGAACTATCATAGGAACGAATCTGTTCTAACGAATCGTTATTCTTCCTTCTTCTTGAAGCGTTATGTGCCCCACATGGCGAACATATTGTGCAAGACTTTCAACATCTCCTAACTGTAGACTATAGGCGGTAGGTCCTGCCATTTTAAATATGTAATGTTTGTCTCCACCTGTGCCCAACCAATCGTTAGCTGTAACTGTATAGACAGCCTGGGGATTTAAAGGTGTCCATGTTCCATCTTCGTGTTCTACTAATACGTCGACAACGCGGTTTCCAGTCTTAACAAGTTCCCCTTCGTTGTTGATAATTGCAGGTTGGCGACTTAAGTCATAAGTCACTTTAAGTCCAGCTACCTGAATGAATCCGCCAGTTGGAGTTCTCAGATTGCCATCGTACCCATCACCTTCACGAATAAGGGCAGAGGCAGAAACTTCAAGAATGTTTCGAATTTGTTCTCCCGTAAGTTCAAAACGTACAAGAGTATTACCGTAAGGAAGCATTTCATAGAGAGTCTTATATGAAACTTCCCCTGCGGGATAGACTTTGTCTCCTCTGATGCTTCCTCCGTTCATGAGACCTATTTGTGTTTGTCCATTCCAGCGAAGGGCGTCAGCAATAAAGTTTCCTATAGGAGCTTCTTGTCCTCTTACCATGATTTTTCTGGCATCTGCGTCCTGATCCATGATGCCTATAGGTTCACCTAGTTGTTCATCAAGCTTTTGCTGGAAGGGGTCAATGAGCCATGATACTCTTTTATCCATTGGGATAGCAGTCGTGAGCTCTCTGGCTACCCACGTCGAGTGCTCTTCATCAAGCTTGCCATTTTTTATGGCAACTCGGGCAATGCCTGTATATCTCCCCATTGAACCGGACTGAGTAACCATCGTTTTCCACCCGTTAGGGCCGGTTATAATTTCTGGCGTTTCGATTAATGTATGGGTGTGCCCGCCTGTAATAATATGAATACCTTCTACAGATTCTGCAATGGCTCGATCTGCGTACACTCCGATGTGAGTCATAGCGACAATAACATCGCACTCTTCCTTTTGTAGTATGTTCACCATACGTTGTGCTTCTTCAATAAGATTTTGTCCTACTCTGAATTGGCGACTTCCAGTCGTTACTGTAGCGAGTTCAGGAGCGATGAGACCAAAGAAGCCTATTTTTAATCCATTGGCTGCATACTTTATAACGTAAGGGTGATAGAGATTTTTAAAAGCTGGGAGATCCGTATACAGATTGGCGATAGTAAAAGGGAACTTGGCATAACGCATAACATCTTCGAGAACAGCAGCTCCCAGGTCAAATTCATGATTCCCCAACGTTCCAACGTCAATTCCAGCTAAATTGAGAGATCTGACTTCGGGAAGACCTTTATAGAAAAAGAAAAGTGGCCCTTCATTAATATCTCCCATCTCCAGAGCAAAAACATTCCCTGGATTTTTAGCTTTTTCCGTTCTTATAACTGTAGAAGCACGGGCCATACCTCCAACTTCAACTTTGACCTTCTCCCCATTTTTTTCTTGACTAATTGAGTATGGATAAATGTGTCCATGAATATCATTCATAGTGATGAATGTAACTGTCCCATCTGCAGCAAAGGCGCTTACGGCAAGGAGGAGGACAAGACAAAAGGCCAAAAGTCCTCTCGTTAATTTCCTTCCCATAACCTCATCTCCTCTTATTTATATTCTTCAACAACAATTTTGCCTTCCACGACATCTTTAGTAATTTCTTCAAGTTTAACTCTTACGTCTTCGGGAACAAGTTTGAGAGCACTGTCAGTCCATGAAAGTCCGACGCCGTTATTTTTCAGGTCATAAGATACGACTTGTCCTCTTGGATATGTCCCTTCCTGTTTTGCTTTTATAAGGTCGAATGCAGCGTTGTCGAGGCGTTTCAGCATAGAAGTGAGAACGACTTCAGGGGCAAGATATTCTTGTGGCGAGTCGACGCCAATAGCATAGAAGTTTGCCTCTTTTGCAGCAGCAATTACACCCTCTCCAGTACCGCCGGCAACCTGGAAGATAACGTCAGCACCGTTATGATACTGATTTAAGGCCATCTCTTTTCCTTTAGCGGGGTCTGACCAGCTTCCGACAAAACCGGTAAGAATTTTACAGTTAGGGTTAACGTACTTGGCTCCTTGTTCATATCCCACAAAGAAATTGTGAATAACGGGGATATCTTCTCCACCGACTGCTCCTATAATGGCATCTTTATTAACATGTGGATCGTTTTCTCGTGTTGTCATCATCGCGGCGAGAGCTCCTGCCAAAAAACTTCCTTCATTTTCTTTAAAGTCGACATATGTTACATGGGCTGTTTCTCCAGAAACGTCAAAATAGGCGAAATCAGTGTTTGGAAACTCGGGTGCAACTTGCTCTATAGCGTCGATAAATTCGAAGCCTACTACAAATACAAGATCGAAATTTTTAGCAGCAGTTGCTAAATAAGGAACATAGTTTGCAGGGTCGAAGTTGCATTCTACAACCTTCCCGACAATACCCAGCTCTTTCTTAGCCCGTTCAAGACCCGCATTTGCAGAGTCATAAAAAGAGGCATCGCCCAGTTTATTGGCAATAACAAGGGCTACTTTTGTTTTGTCTGCGGCGAAAACTGGTGCGGCAATGACTCCGAAGAGAAGTAAGCCAGCTAAAAAAAGGCACCATATTTTTTTACTCATACCTTATCACCTCATCTGAGAGTATTTTGAATCAGGCCTGTTGTGCCCGCTTCATTCGTTTCCAGTTTTTGAAAATCAATGCAAAAATAACTAAAATATAAGGAAGCATCAGAGCTAAATGGCTTGAAAATCCAAAGGATTGAAGCTCTATCCCTACTGTTTGCGCAGCACCGAAGAGAAAAACGCCCACAACAGTCCAGAGGAGATTTCCTCCCCCAAAAATGACAGCAGCTACGGCAAGCCAACCTCGCTCTGCACTCATTCCGCTGACAAAAGCAACTAGATATGAAGTAGAAAGAAATGCTCCGGCCATTCCGACCATGAGCCCATTTATTGCGAGGGCCTTAAAACGAAGACGTATCGGAGAAATTCCCGCGGCAGAAAGAGCTTCTTCATTTTCTCCTACAGCTTTTAAACGCATTCCAAAAACACTTTTGGAATCAAAGAACCAAAAAATAAAGAAAAGAACGAAGGCTACTATTATGATTAAAGAAAGGTCACCAAGCCATGGTATGTGTACGTCTGGAATGCGAACCATACGTGGATCCCTGAATCCTCCCTTTACATGGAAAATACTTTTCATAAGAAGAATAGATAGACTATCGGCAAGAATATTGAGGGTCATTCCGACTACCCATATGTTAGCTCTTAAAAAAACGCAGAGGAGCGCGAATAACATGTTAAAAAGCAATCCCGCAGCCATGCCGAAAAGAATTCCGATAACCCAACTTTCAAAAAAATAATTGCCGCAGACGGCAAAAAAAGACGAAATGAGCATAGCTCCTTCTTGACTGATATTGAGAACACCGGTTTGTTGTGTCCATGTTCCGCCAAGAGCAGTGAGCAATAAGGGGGTAGACATTCGTATTGTTGCTCTGACAAAGTCAAGCATGGTTTAATCCTCCCTGATACGATTTGCCAAACGGTTTGCGATAGATATTCCAGCAGTTACAAAAAGAACGGCGCAGCAGACAATGACTGACACTAACTCTTGAGGGATGTCGGTCATAAGCTCCATTTGAAGGGCTCCAGAGCTCATAACGGAATAGACAAGAGCGGCGATAATTCCTCCAAGAGGAGAATAAGTAACCATCATGGCCAGTATCATTCCTGTCCATGTGTACCCAGGTGAGATATTAATGAGAAAACGATAGTGGTCTCCCATGACCAAAAGGGAACCGGCAAGACCTGCAAGGGCTCCACTTAAAAGCATGGCTGTCATTTGTCTGTTTCGTACATCAATACCTCCATATTGTGCGAAGCGAATATTCATGCGGGAAGAGCGCCAATCATATCCCCATACAGAGAGGGTCATGAGAATCGTAACAGCAACTACTGCTACTATAGCTATGTAAATGCCAGTGTTAAGAGTTCCAAAAATCTGGAAGTGGGAAAGGCGCATGGCTTCAGCAATTTTTTCGGTGCTTCCTGCACTTGTTCTTTCTCCTGCGTATGGTCCGGTAGCAAGGAAGGTCGTAAAAAGGATGGCAATGGAATTAAGCATTATTGTAAGAACAACAATATTGAGACCACGATCAAGATGTAGTTTGCCTGGAATCCAGGCCCAAAAAGCGGCTGCGCTTATTCCGGCGGCGAGTCCAAGGGGTATGAGTATAAAACCAGGCATCCCCGCAAACTCTATTCCAATAAAAGCGGCTGCAAAGGCGCCGAGATAGAGTTGCCCTTCAGCACCAATATTCCACATTCCGGCATAAAAAGCGACAGCTATACTCATTGTTGAAAGTACAAGAGGAACAGCTCGTGCTAAAGTAGCTAGAAAAGCATCGGTGTCTCCCAGAGCACCTATAATCATTTCAGCATAGGCTTCAATTGGGTTAGCTCCGTAAAAAAGGATAAGAATAGAGCCAATAAGAAGACTCAGGCCGAAAGAAATAAGAATGATGCATTGATCGCGATAGCGGGAAAACCAGTCTTTTAGTGAATAATTCACGTTTTTATACCCCCTCTAACATTAAACGTCCGATAAGGGTTCGATTTGCCTCTTTTCGAGGAAGAATGGCAACTAATGTTCCTCTGTTGATAACGGCAACTCTATCGCTTAAAGATAAGACTTCGTCAAGGTCTGCAGATATGAGTAAAATAGCTTTTCCGTCTTTTCGTAAGCTAAGGAGACGATCATGTATAAAGGATATTCCACCAATATCGACACCTCGTGTAGGTTGAGAGACAAGAAGAAATTCAGGAGCCTGTTCTAATTCACGCGCCATAACAAGACGCTGCATGTTTCCTCCTGAAAGAGTTCCTGCTTGAATATTTTCATTGGCAGCCATGACGTTATATTGTTTCATAAGATTTTGAGTGAATTTTTTGATGGCGGGGAAATTTTGGAAAAAGTTTCTTTTTAAGAAGGAGGATTTATATTGATAGCCTAAAAGAGCGTTGTCTTTTAATGAGGCCAGGGGAGCTAAACCTGTTTTTATTCGATCTTCAGGGATATATGAAAAACCTTCACGTCTTCGCTTCAGAGGAGATAGGTAGGTAATATCTTTTCCCCCCATAAAGATTTGCCCTTCTTTAACGGTACGAAGACCTGAAATAGCTTCTTCAAGTTCGCTCTGTCCGTTACCGGTAATACCTGCTATTCCTACTATTTCTCCTTTATGAACTTCCAGCGAAAAATCTTTTATAGCCTCTTGGTGCCTGTCCCCGAGAACGGTGAGATTTTTTATTTCAATACAGGATTTTAATTCATGAGATGAAGTTTCTTCTAAAACAGGAATATGTACGCTGTGTCCAACCATAAGAGAAGCCAGATTTTCTGCATTTGCCTCTGCACGGGGTAACGTGGCAATATGTTTGCCTTTGCGCATGACTGTTATAACGTCAGAAATTGCGAGAACTTCATTGAGATTATGGGCAATAAAAATAATGGTTTTACCAGCTTTACGAAATTCTTTAATAATCGAAAAAAGGCCATCTATTTCTTTAGGAGACAAAACTGCTGTTGGTTCGTCGAAAATAAGAATTTCGGCTTTTCTATAAAGAAGTTTGAGTATTTCCACTCGCTGCTGAATACCTACCGGTAAAGAGTGAACAGGAGCTAAAGGGTCAATTTCGAGTCCATACTGTGAAGAGAGTGACGCAACGCTTTCTATTGCCTGCTTATCATCAAAAACCAAACCATGAAAAGGTTCGTCGCCAAGAACTACGTTTTTATACACAGGCAGCGAGGGGACAAGCATAAAATGTTGATGAACCATTCCAATTCCGTATTTCATTGCATCCCGAGGGGTTTTTATTGAAATTTTCTGTTTGTTAAGCTCGAAAGAGCCTGATGTGGGTGAATATAAACCATAAACACATTTTACAACTGTAGATTTTCCTGCTCCATTTTCACCAACTAAAGAATGAACAGTACCACTGGCTATTTCTAGAGAAAAATTATCGACGGCTTTAAGTTTCCCGAAGTTTTTAGTAAGTGCGGAAATAAACAGAGATGACATCATATCTCCCTCCAATTCCGGTGGGAAGCCTTTTTTACAATGTTTTTATTGTAGCACGATTTTAAAAAAACTGGAGTGTAAAAACATAAAGGGACCCTGAAATTCAGGATCCCTTTATGAAGAGTCTAATAGATTGTTTATTTTTATATTTTTAAGTTCTTCCTATTTTTCTTCTTTTCTTAAAACGTTATCGAATGTTTTTCTATCTTTGAATTCTTCTTTTTTCCCTTTATTCCATTGGGAGACGGGAGTTAAAAAACCTACGACACGTGAATAAACTTCACACTTAGTCCGTTTTGCGCTATTCATTTTTTCTCCTCCTTAACTTTCTCCTTAAACTCAGTTTCGTCTTTAATTCTCTAGTTACGTATTTCCACATTTAAAACATATTTTAAAGCGATCTCTTTGAAATGCTCTAATTCAGCTATTGAAAAACCACGTTGCTTAGATAGTTCATTTAAAAGAGTATTAGAAGGTCTGAAATTTTGAATAAAATATTTCTTTGAGCCTTCTATCATTTTACCTATTTTTTCAATCTCTTCTTCATCAGTAAATCCAGGTACAACGGTAGTTCTAAACTCGTGAAAGACAGAGGATTTTTCCAATAGCTTAATGGTTTGAAATATGGGTTCTATAGAACCGTTGTATCCTGCTGTCGAAACATATTGATCTGGAGATGCTTTGACGTCCATTGCAATATAATCTACAAGCTCTTTTTCCAATAAAGTCTGTATGATTTCAGGTTTGCTACCATTCGTATCGATTTTTATAAGAAAACCCATTCCTTTTATTTTTTCTACAAAATGTAAAAGATCAGAGTGTAACGTGGGTTCTCCTCCGCTGATAACGACGCCGTCAAGAAGGCCGGTTCGTTTTTTAAGCAAATCAAAAAAATCAATTTCTGAAATATGTGATGTTTCTTTTCCCACTACCAGTTCCGGATTATGACAGTAAGGACACCGAAAGTTACATCCTTTTGTAAAAATAACGGCTGAAACTTTCTCTGGATAATCGATGAGACTTGACGGAACAATACCAGCTAAAATCACTTCGTTTTCACTTCTTCCTCATATCCATTTTCTGCATCGCAGTAAGGGCAATATTCGTGAGCTCCTGGAATATAGCCATGAATGGGACAAATACTAAAAGTAGGCGTAATCGTAAAATAAGGAAGATGGAAGTTCTCTGCAATTTTTCGAACCAAACGCTTCGTGCTTTCACCGCTAGGCATACTTTCTCCTAGGAAACCATGGAAAACGGTTCCTCCTGTGTAGAGTGTCTGGAGGTTGTCTTGAAGTTCCAAAGCTTCAAAAATATCATCGGTATATCCTACTGGTAGCTGAGTTGAGTTTGTATAGTAAGGTTCTGCTCCCCAACGTCTCACTTTATCCTCGTTGGCAGCAATAATGCTATTGCCGTAACGGTCTTTATCGAGGCGTGCAAAGCGATAGCTTGTTCCTTCAGCTGGAGTTGCTTCAAGATTGTAAAGATTGCCAGTCTCTTCCTGAAAATCTGAGAGACGTTGCCTCATAGCTGTCATCACTCGAGTTGCAAATGCCATCCCTTCGGGGTCTGCAATGGTTTTACCCATAAAGTTCATCAATGCTTCATTCATTCCGTTAATGCCAATCGTATTAAAGTGGTTATTCCAATACATTCCAGTTTCTTCTCTTATAGAGCGAAGATAGAATTTAGAGTAAGGATAAAGGTTTGCATCTGTTAATCGTTCAAGAATTTTTCGTTTTATCTCGAGACTTTCTTTTGCTATATCCATAAGTTCAAATGTGCGCTGTAAAAAGTTCTCTTCATCCTTGGCGAGATAGCCGATACGAGGCATATTTAAAGTCACGACACCTATTGATCCGGTCATGGGATTCGAACCAAAAAGGCCACCGCCTCTTTTTCGGAGCTCTCTATTGTCCAAACGTAGACGGCAACACATAGAACGAGCATCGTCTGGACTCATATCGGAGTTAATGAAGTTCGAAAAATATGGGATTCCATAACGAGCGGTCATGTCCCATACCGAGTTGAGCACGTCATTATTCCAATCAAAATCCTGCGTTATGTTGTATGTGGGAATAGGGAAGGGGAAGACTTTGCCTGTAGCGTCTCCCTCTAGCATGACTTCCGCAAAAGCGCAATTGAGCATATCCATTTCTTTCTGGAAGTCCTTATATGTTTTATCCATAGGTTGACCACCTACTATCGCTGGAAGGCCACCAAGAACAGCAGGGGGGATAAGGTCCATCGTAATATTCGTAAAAGGTGTCTGGAATCCTACACGGGTGGGAACATTCAGATTAAAAATAAATTCTTGTAGAGCCTGCTTTACCTCACGATATGTAAGATTATCGTAATAGATAAAAGGAGCCAGATATGTATCAAAATTAGAAAATGCCTGAGCTCCAGCAGATTCTCCTTGCATCGTATAGAAAAAATTAACAATTTGTCCAAGCAAACTTCTAAAATGTTTCGCTGGCTTACTGCTCATTTTCGTCTGTACTCCAGTAAACCCGCTTACAAGAAGATCATAAAGGTCCCAGCCACAACAATATACTGAGAGGTTACTCAAATCATGAATATGCAAATCACCTGCAATATGGCGTTCCCGTACTCGAGGTGAATATATCTCTTGAAGCCAGTATTGAGCAGTTAGTTCAGATGCAATATAGTTATTAAGCCCTTGAAGGGAGTAACTCATATTACTGTTCTCATTGACTTTCCAGTCTAGCTTTTTAAGATACTTGTTGATCATGTCTGCTGCACTGCCGAGAAGTTTTTGCGTATCTCTCATTTTGGCGTGCTGCTCTCGATACAGAATATATGCTTTTGCTATAGAGGCATATCCCTTCTCTATCAGGAATTTTTCCACAAGATCCTGTACTTGTTCTACGGTAGGAATTCCTTCCTCCTTATAGAAAATTTCAAGAAGAGAAACGATTTGCCGAGTAATTTCTTGGCCGACTTCTGCGGGGTTTGCATGATTAACAGCTTTAGCCGCTTTCATTACAGCCGTTGTAATTTTCTTTTCATCGAAGGGTACTTCATGGCCATCTCTTTTCCGTATTCGATGTATCACAGTAGAGGCCTCCTTAATTATGGGAGTAATTTCAAATGCACGAGGTCCGATTATACAGTGCTTTATAGAAAAGACCAAATGTTTATATGAGTCTATATAGCGTCATTTATAATATTATAACGCTATATGTATGGATTTTCTTCGTACTTCTCTTTTTTTCTCTTTTTGCTTCTAGTCGGAATCGTGTGCATATTGTAAGATGAATGACATCTTGTCTTCTGATATTTTTAACATTTTATGAGCCAGTGGAGAAAAGGAGTGTTCACATGGCGACTTTCGGAAATTACAAAGATGACGAATCTTTCAAAAAAATTACCTCACGAATCAGAACCACCATCGAAACTGCTTTTTGGGGTAATAACGTTTTCCATATAACAACACCGCGTGAAGCATATGAACTCGCAAAAAGAAGCCCTGGAACAGTGGAACTGACGGGAATGCCAGTATATGAACCGGAATGGCAGGGACTTCCAACGGGATGCAATGTCCTTCTTTTTAATGATGGAGCTGTCGTAGGACGGTGCGCAGCAGCGAGACGTATTATTGGTGAGCCTAACGTGTCTCTTGATGAGTACGCGACAAAGTTGCGGGAAGCAGTCTACAATATGCGCTATAAAGATTTATATGCTACGGAAGCTGTTATTGGTCTTGAGAAAGACTTCATGGTTAGAGCCCACCTTCTCATTCCTAAAGGGCATGAAAATATGCTCTATAATTGGGTTCTAAATTTCCAGTATATAAATAAAATTTACAATGAAATGTACAAAGAGTCTAAAAAATATGTTGAGGGTGATATCTATATATTGGCAGATCCAGACTGGAAACATCCAGATCATCCTTTAGGCTTGTCACTTTTTGATCCAGAGCATAATTGTGCTGCTGTTTTAGGAATGCGTTATTTCGGTGAGCTAAAGAAGGGAACACTGACATTGGCGTGGGGAACTGCCGTACGCAATGGTTTTGCTTCGTGTCATGGAGGATTAAAAAGATATAATCTTTCTGGAGGGCGTTCCTTTGTTGCCGCTGTTTTCGGCCTTTCCGGGTCGGGAAAATCTACTATCACTCATGCTCGGCACCAAAATAGATATGATATTACCGTACTTCATGACGATGCTTTCGTTATTAATCTTAAAGATAGGTATTCCATAGCTTTGGAACCTTCGTATTTTGATAAAGTTCAGGATTATCCTATGGGGTGTGATGATAATAAATTTATTGTTACGCTTCAGAATTGCGGAGCGGTGCGTAATGAGAATGGCCTTGTTTGTGCCGTTACAGAGGATCTCCGTAATGGAAATGGAAGAGCTATAAAGTCTAAACTTTGGTCTCCAACTCGTGTCGATCGAATAGATGAACCTATAAATGCTATCTTCTGGCTAATGAAAGATCCAACTATTCCTCCAGTTCTCAAACTTACAGATCCGGTTTTGGGAGCAACTATGGGGGCAACATTAGCTACGCGAAGAACGACGGCAGAACGTCTTGCTCCTGGAGTTGACCCGAATGCTCTTGTTTTTGAACCCTATGCTAACCCCTTCAGAACGTATCCGTTAAGCATAGATTACAATCGCTTTAAAGCCCTTTTTGATAGTGGTGTAAACTGTTATATTCTAAATACGGGAGATTTTATGGGCAAAAAAGTGCAGCCTTGCCATACTCTTTCAATACTCGAATCAATCATTGAAGGGCATGCCTCCTTTAAACCTTTTGGCCCGCTGCGTACAATTGAAATAATGCATATCGATGATTTCTCTGTTTCACTCAACGATGTGAACTATAAAAAAGAAATTTTTGCTCGCATTAAAGATCGAATTGCTTTTGTTAAATCAAGAGAATCGGAACGGGGAGGAGTAGATAAGCTTCCCAGAGAAGCTCTTGAAACTCTTCAAAGTTTAACAAGGGAGTTAGGATATCCCGGAGAAAATTAACAATAGTATCGAAAGAATTTTATTTGGTAGGTGAATAGATGTGGAGACTACAAGAAGGATGGGGGAAGAGTCAATCCCCCGTCTTCTTTTTCATTTTTCAGCTCCTGCTATAGTGGGACTGCTTGCTAATGCTTTATACAATATTGTTGATAGAATTTTCGTAGGTCATGCAGTTGGACCTATGGGAATAGCTTCTATTGCTGTTGCTTTTCCCTTTATGATTGCAGGTATTGCAGTGGGCCTGCTTGTGGGAGTCGGCTCTTCTGCTCTTATTTCAATTTCTCTTGGAGAGAAAAAGAGACGACAAGCAGAAGTTATTATGGGGAATGCAGTTGCTCTTCTTGCCATAGCAAGTGTTTTAGGCGTGATTTTGGGGTGGCTTTTCCTAGACGATATTTTGCGTTTGGGGGGAGCAACTGATTTATTATTGCCAGAAGCCAGGAAATATTTGCGAATTATTCTTATGGGGGTTCCCTTTTCTCTTTTTAGTTTTGGTTTTAACTACTTTATTCGAGCTGAAGGATCTCCCCGTTTTGCAATGATGACCCTCCTTCTAGGGGCCGGGGCAAACATCGTTCTTGATGCAGTTATGATAATGGGGCTTAATATGGGGCTTGAAGGAGCTGCTTTTGCTACCATTACTGCCCAGCTTATAGCTGCTTTATGGGCAACATCCTTTTACGCGAGGAATAAAGGACGTTTACGTATTCGATTGATAAATTTACGATTGCGCAAAAGAATAGTTAAAAGGATTGTTTCCATAGGAATGGCTCCTTTTTTACTTGAGGCGACCTTTACTTTTATTTTAGGGCTACTGAATCAAGTTTTGAAGGTTTATGGTGGAGAAATAGCTATATCAGCTCTGGGAATATTTTTTAGTCTTGATTCTATGCTTTTCCTTCCTGTTTTGGGGATCGGTGAAGGAGCTCAACCTATCATAGGGTATAACTTCGGTGCTAAACATATCGACAGGGTTAAATCGACGGTGAAGTGGGCACTTGCCGGAGCCTTATCGTTTTTCGGTTTGAGCTTTATTATCGTTTTCTTTTTGGCCCGACCTCTCGTTATGATTTTTAATACGACGAGCCCAGAACTTATTAATCTAGCAGCAAGAGGGCTTGTTATTTCTTACAGCTGCGTAGTTTTTGCTGGGATTACAATCATTGCATCATATACGTTTCAGGCTTTAGGTTTGGGCCGTCAGAGCTTAATACTCAATATTATGAGGCAGGTTATTTTTTTCATTCCGCCGCTTTTAATCCTCCCTCCTCTTCTTGGAACTGATGGAGTTTGGTTGGCATTTCCATTCTCTGATGTGGGAGGAGGCTTATTCGGTGCCTTTTTACTACGGCGCCAATTTCGGGATTTTGAGCGCTTTAGAGTCGAAGAAAAGGATAACGAAAAAATATAATGCAACCGGTTGCATTATATTGAGTGTTGACGTATAATGCTTCCTATGAGGGAGGCGATGTCTATGTGGATGAAAGACATGAACGGAAATTGGTATAATAGTGAGCATGCAGTTTCGAGCAAAAAGATGAACGAGTGCCAGGGATATTGGCAGAAGGATTCTTATGGCAATTGGTATTGTGCAAAAGCGGATTTCTCCCTCATTCGTGCAACGTCTAAAATGTCTTTGTCGTTAGGAAGAGCCTCGTAAATATTTTCTTATTACGTTATAGTATAAGTATTTAATATTGAATTTAAATATTCGTTATGATATGTTGCCCTCATAGGCTTAAAGCTTGTGAGGGTTTTATTTTATGTAAAGGAGGAATAGTCAGAATGTGTAAAATGCAAAAAAAGATTGTAGCTTTTCTTTTCGTAGCGCTCTTTGTTTTTGCTTCTTGTGCCTGGGCTGAAACACCAGTATTACGTATGGCGACTACAACGAGTACAGACAATACCGGATTGCTTGACTACCTTGCTCCTCTTTTCAAAGCCGATACAGGTATTGAATTACAGTGGGTTGCCGTTGGAACTGGAAAGGCCCTGGAATTAGGTAAAAATTGTGATGTAGATATATTGCTTGTTCACGCTCCTGATACAGAAAAGAAGTATGTGGAAGATGGATATGGGGTAAATAGACGACAAACAATGTACAATGATTTTATTATCATCGGTCCTAAAGATGATCCCGCGAGAATTAAAGAGCTGACTGTTGTTGAAGCTTTGAGTAAAATAGCGTCTTCCAATGCTTCTTTTGCAAGTCGAGGAGATAAATCAGGTACACACATTATGGAAATGAACCTTTGGAAAGAAGCTGGTTTAGCGCCTGATAAAGAGGCATGGTATATACAGACTGGTCAAGGAATGATTAATACGATCAATATAGCGGCAGAGCGCTCTGCATATACAATGACTGATCGTGGAACTTTTATCAAATATGAGGATGTAAGCAAAGGGAATTCACCTTTTGCAATAGTAGTAGAGGGAGATCCCGTTCTAAGAAACCAATATAGTGTCATTGCTGTTAACCCTGCCCGCTGTGACAATGTCAAGTATGATCTGGCTCTTAAATTTATAGATTGGATCGTCTCTCCTCAAGTTCAGGAAAAAATAGGAAAGTTTGAATTGCTTGGAAAGACTCTCTTTTTCCCGAATGCTGATGCGCAGTAAAAAGCATATTTTATAGAGAAAGCGCTGCCTTAACAGGGTGGCGCTTTCTTTAACTGGAGGAATATCTTTATGGATTATATTTCTCAAGGAATTTTAAAAGCCTTCAGTCTTCTTTTATCTGGTGATGCACAGACATGGTCTGCTATTGTAACTACATTAAAGGTGTCATCTCTTTCTATTTTCCTCACTCTTCTTATTGGTATTCCGGCAGGTTTTTTTCTCGGGAGCGTTCCTTTTCCGGGGAGGAATATTATTCGAACCTGTGTTGACACGCTCTTGGCTCTTCCCACAGTGGTTGTAGGATTGCTTGTTTATTCTTTTATCTCCAGACGGGGTCCATTGGGATCATGGGGATTGCTTTTTACAACTGAAGGCATTGCTCTGGGACAAATTGTATTGGGATTACCTATAGTCGTAGCTCTTACCGCTTCTGCTATCGAAGGACTTGAAGTGCAACTCCGCCAGACACTTCTGACTCTTGGAACAACAAAGAGACAGCTTACATTAAGTACTCTATGGGAAGCTCGTTATGCTGTTATAGTTGCCGCAATAACAGCATACAGTCGTATTATTTCAGAGGTGGGAGTGTCAATGATGCTTGGTGGCAATATAAAATGGCATACTCGTACTATAACAACAGCTATTGCGCTTGAAACAGGCAAGGGCGAGTTTGCTATGGGCATCGCTTTGGGTTTGGTTCTCTTATCACTTGTTTTAGTGGTCAATTTGATGCTTGCTGAGTTTAAGCGGAGGAGTGCGGCATGAGCTCTATATATTCTCTTAAAAAAGTCAGACATTTTTATAGCGGACGTTGTGTGCTCGACATCCCAGATTTAGATATAGAGCAAGGTGAAATAATAGGACTTCTCGGTGCTAATGGTAGCGGAAAAAGTACCCTTCTTCGCATTCTTGCTTTTCTTGAAAGGCCGACAGAAGGTGAACTCTATTTTAAAAACAGAAAAATAGAAACTTTCTCGGTGGAAGATCGAAGATCAGTAACGCTCTTGTTGCAAGAGTCATATCTTTTGAAAAGAACGGTATGGGAAAACGTTGCTTTTGGTTTAAAAATACGTGGAATCAGTGGTAAGGAATTGTTTAAAAGGGTGGAGCAGGCTCTTCTTTTTGTTGGTCTTGAACCTGAAAATTTTGCGAAAAGAAAGTGGTTTGAACTCTCTGGAGGAGAAGCTCAACGTGTTGCTCTTGCAAGTCGCCTTATATTAAGACCTCAGGTTTTACTTTTAGATGAACCCACAGCTAGTGTCGACCAAAATAGTGTCGATTTAATGAAGCAATCTATCAAAGTTTGGCGAGAGAAATGGGGGACAACTATCTTTCTTGTTAGCCATGACGATATTTGGATTAAAAGTCTCGCGGACCAAATTATGAGCTTATCGGAAGGGAAACTCTCTTTTTCCGCACGTGATAATCTCATAAAAGGGATTTGGGAAAAAAAGGGAGACATGGCAAAACTTTACTTGCAAGATGGACAGGTGATCACCTCTTCTGTTTTTCCTGAAAAGGGAGAAAATCTTTATATTAATCCTTCCGCTATTGTTCTCTCGGTAAAAAAGGTAGACGGAATTTCGGCTCGGAATTCTCTGTATATGCTTGTTGACAGTCTTACATATGAAAATGGCAACAATTGTGTTCTTGTTACACTTTCTGTGAGGGGCCTCACCCTGGTTGTTCGAATAACTCCTGAAGCGGCCCAGGAACTCAATATTGTTCCTGGAATGTATGTTTGGGCTTTTTTTAAAGCGACATCATTTCATACTTCCCAATATTAGTTTTTTTGAATAATGGACGCAATATACACTTTTCAGTTGGGTTGTACAGTTTTTATTCATGTGATAGCATGAACGTGGAATTTGAAAATTCCTTTTCTTCAGTTCATCACCTCTATGGAAAAGTTTGAGGGGCCAAGAGATGACAATAATGGAACCCCTCTCGAAAAGAAAACTGCCGGCCGCTTTCCGAGGGGGAGCGGCTTTTATCTATATTGATGATTTTTCTGTGTCTTTTGTATGGAAAATACGTAATATGGTTTTTTTCTAAGATTGTGAAAGAGATAGCAATTAATGTTGCTATCTCTTGTTCTTCATAAAGAGCATTTGCTTTGAGAAAAAGTTCCCGAAGTCATTTCGGGAGTTCACAACAAGGAGGGGAATCATGTCACAGGTGGAGTTGGAACGAATCCAGAAAACGCGGGAAATTGTGGCTCCTTGGAAGGGAAAGAAAGGTGGTCTCATTCCTATTCTCCAGGAAGCTCAGCACGAATTCGGGTACCTGCCCCCCGAAGTCATGGAAACAATCTCCAAAGAGCTTAAGATTGCAAAAGCTGAAATTTATGGAGTAGCGACATTTTATGCACAGTTTCATTTGAAACCACGGGGCAGACATGTTGTTCGAGTTTGTCGAGGAACGGCTTGCCACGTTCGTGGCAGTTTGAAAATCCTTGACAAGGTCAAAGAGCTTACAGGCGTTAGCGAAAACGAAACAACTGATGATTTACGATATACGATAGAGCCGGTCGCCTGCCTTGGTGCATGTGGACTAGCCCCTGTCATGATGGTAGATAACCAGACTTTTGGACGTCTTGCCCCTGACATGGTGGCCGGAATACTTGCTAAGTTCGAATAACGAGGAGGACGGCAATGGCTAAAATTAATAATTTGGAAGAGCTTAAAAAAATTCGCGAGAAATCTAAAGATTTAACTTCAGCCCGTTCCGAAGGAAAAGTCGTTATTATTGTTGGTATGGGAACTTGTGGAATTGCTGCAGGAGCCCGCGAAGTAATGACTGCTATTATGGATGAAGTTGAGAAGAGAAAGTTGACTGATGTCAATGTGCAGACAACCGGTTGTATCGGTATGTGCCAGAATGAGCCTTTAGTAGATGTTATTCGTGACGGGATGCGTATTACATATGGTAATGTGAAACCTTCTGATATCCCCGTCATTATTACTGA
Source organism: Aminobacterium sp. MB27-C1 (assembly GCF_030908405.1). Lineage (NCBI taxonomy): Bacteria > Thermotogati > Synergistota > Synergistia > Synergistales > Aminobacteriaceae > Aminobacterium > Aminobacterium sp. MB27-C1. Next base: position 395,225 of record NZ_CP133089.1, read on the forward strand.
ACACGTTGTTAATGGTCATGTCGTTGAAAAACTGGCCATTGGCAGAGCCGACTAAGGGGGGGAGTCAGAATGCCGATCTATCGTTCTCACGTTCTTATCTGCGGAGGAACTGGATGTACCTCTAGTGGATCCCATGATGTGATGGACGCATTCCGAGAAGAACTTCGTAAACAAAAACTTGACAGGGAAGTCCTCGTCGTTCCTACAGGTTGTCACGGTATGTGTGAAATGGGGCCTATCGTTGTTGTTTATCCAGAGGGAACTTTCTATTGCAGGGTTGCTGCAGATGATGTTAAGGAAATAGTCTCCGAACATCTTTTAAAAGGACGAATTGTTCCCCGGCTTCTTTATACTGTTTCAGAAGAAGCTCCTAAAGTTCCTCACTATAAAGAAATTCCTTTCTATGGAAAACAGCATCGTATAGCTCTCGAAAACTGCGGCTATATCAACCCGGATAATATAGAGGAATATATTGTTCGGCATGGCTATGAAGCTTTAGGTAAAGCTTTGACGGAAATGACTCGCGAGCAGGTTATTGAAGAAATAAAAACTTCTGGCTTGCGTGGCCGTGGGGGCGGCGGATTCCCTACAGGCTTAAAGTGGACTTTTTGTGCTAGGGCTCAAGGAGACAAAAAATATGTTATTTGTAACGCTGACGAAGGGGACCCAGGCGCATTTATGGACAGGTCAATTCTTGAAGGAGATCCCCACGCCATAATCGAAGGAATGATGATTGGAGCGTATGCTATAGGGGCCAATGAAGGATATATTTATTGTCGTGCCGAGTATCCCTTGGCAATTCTGCGTTTAAAGACAGCTATAGCAAAGGCTGAAGAATATGGCCTCCTTGGAGAACATATTATGGGTACTGATTTCTCCTTTAATTTGCATATCAAAGAGGGAGCAGGAGCCTTTGTTTGTGGTGAAGAAACAGCTCTAATGGCTTCTATTGAGGGACAGCGGGGTATGCCCCGTCCACGTCCTCCATTCCCTGCCAATAAGGGGTTGTGGGGAAAGCCTTCGAATATTAACAACGTTGAGACATGGGCAAATGTCGCTTATATCATTCGTCATGGTGGTGCTCATTACGCTTCGATGGGAACAGAAAAATCTAAGGGAACGAAAGTTTTTGCCCTTACAGGAAAAGTTAAACATACTGGTCTTGTAGAAGTTCCCATGGGTATCACCTTGAGAGAAATTATTTTCGATATAGGTGGCGGCATCCTTAACGATAAGAAATTTAAGGCTGTTCAGATTGGAGGCCCCAGTGGAGGATGCCTTACGGAAGAACATCTTGATATTCCCGTAAGCTACGAGTCTCTTGCAGAAGTTGGAGCCATTATGGGATCCGGCGGAATGGTCGTTATGGACGAAGATAACTGTATGGTCGACGTTGCTAAATTCTTCCTTGAGTTTACACAGCGGGAATCATGCGGAAAGTGTACTCCTTGCCGAGAGGGAACAAAGCAAATGTTGTTGCTTCTTAACAAAATTACTGAAGGTAAGGGCACGATGGAAGATCTCGAAAACCTGAAAAACCTTGCCCTTATGGTCAAGGAAATGTCTCTGTGTGGATTGGGACAGACTGCTCCTAACCCCATACTTACGACTCTTCGTTACTTTAAAGATGAGTATATTGCTCACGTACGAGACAAAAAATGTCCGGCAGGTGTCTGCCCTGCACTTATTGAATTCTCCATCGACCAGGACCTTTGTAAGCGTTGTGGCCTTTGTGCTCGAAACTGCCCGGTACAATGTATCCCTGGGGATAGAGCGTCGGGGTACACCATCGACACAGAGAGATGTATCCGTTGCGGCACCTGCTATGATAAGTGCCCCTTCGGAGCCATTATCAAAGGTTAGTGTGGCAGGGAGGATGCGAATATGAGCGAAATTACTCTGAACATTGATGGAAAAGTTTGTAAGGGAACTGCAGGGGATACTATCCTTGGAGTAGCCCGTAAAAACGATGTCTACATTCCGACCCTTTGCTACCTTGAGGGTATTTCTGCTATAGGTTCATGTCGTATGTGTGTCGTGGAAGTGGAAGGAAGCAATAAACTTCTGACTTCATGCACAACACCAGCTACAGATGGCATGGTTGTTCACACACAAACAGAAAAGTTAAAAGAATATAGACGTCAGATTCTTGAACTTCTTTTTGCTGGAAGAAACCACTTCTGTATGTTCTGTTCACAGAGTGGAGATTGCGAACTGCAACGTCTTGCTATTGAACATGGAATGGATAAGGTTCGCTATCCTTATCTCTATGCGGATTTTCATAATGATGCGTCAGATGAAGATTTGCAGGTAGACCATAACAGATGCATACTTTGTTTGCGCTGCATCAGGATTTGTGATGAGAAAGTTGGAGCACATACTTTAGATCTTGAAAAACGGGGTTGGAACGCCAGCGTAGTCTCCGATCTTGGTAAAGTTCTTGGTGAAAGTGACACATGCGTTTCTTGCGGAGCTTGTGCTCAGGTTTGCCCCACTGGAACTATTACCATCCGCGATTTTGTCTATCGTGGGCGTCGTAACGATTGTGACGAGGTCGTTGAGAGTATTTGCCCTCTTTGCCCAGTAGGATGCAAAATAAAGGCATATGTCAGAACGGGCAGCATAACAAGAGTTGAAGGTGCTTCAGTAACAAGTCCCGATGGAGGGCAGCTTTGTCATAAAGGCCGTTGGTGGCTGCCTGAATCCACAGAAAGAGAACGTCTTTCTGTTCCTATGATCCGTACTGGCTCAACATTCCGGGAAGCATCTTGGGATGAAGCTCTCGGACTCGTTGCTGATAAACTGAGAACGGCCAAGATTGAAAAGAAGGCTGGCGCCCTTGTATCAGGGCTTTCTACAGACGAAGAACTCTCTGTTATTTCAGACTTTTTCCGTGATTCTCTGAAAATAGACAAAATCGATTGCTTTAATGGGGATACCCTTCGTGGTTTTGAAGAAGGTTTCAAGCCGTTCTTAAGTCAGGGAGTGCGCCCCTTTACAGCAGCTCATAACATACTTGACAGTGATGCCATTATTGTTATTGGCGGAGATCCTCAGAATGAAGCTCCTGTAGTTGCCAGCTATATCAGAGTAGCTACAGTGAAGAATGGTGCAAAACTTATTAACTTCTCGGCCAAGGATAATCCTTTCGAGGATATTACAGATGCTGATATCCGTATATCGGCAGAAGTTCTTCACGGTGCTCTCGTTTCCTTTACCGAAGCTGTTGCAGGAAGAGAAGATGCCGAGAACCGTATTTCTTCAGTAGCTGATCTTGCGAATATGGAGCCAGAAGAAATAGCAATAGCGGCGAAATATTTGGCCGATGCAAAAAAACCAATTGTTGTATTGGGGTCAAGATTGGCCAAACATCCGCAGATTGTTATGGAAGCTGTAAATATGGCTATTACAGCCAAAGGCGTTTTTGATGATGGGCTTGGACTTGTTCCTATGATTCTTAGCGGGAATAGTCTTGGTGCCTGGAATACTGTTTTAGGCAAGACTCCTTGGCTTGAAACAGCAGATCTTGACTTCCTGTATGTTAACTCGACAGGTATGGTTGCCGAAGATCCCAAGTCTTTAGAAGCTATGAACAAAGCAAGATTTGTTGTTGTCCACACTCCATATATGGTCAGTCCCTTGGTTAACATGGCAGATGTTTTACTTCCGATGCCTGCATGGTATGAGCGAAGCGGCCACTTCTGCACTCTGGAAGGGGAGCGTCGCCGCATGAATATGGTTGTTCCTCCTAAAGAGGGGCTTCGTGGTTTGTCAAAGGTTTTCCAGGATTTGGCGTCTAAAATGGGTGTTTCTCTCTCTACATCTTCGGCGTCACCTTGTGAAAATGCGTTTAAATCGAAAATTTCTCCAGATAAGGCCCAAGTGGTCTCCTCTGAGGAGGTGTAGAATATGTCTAAACCAAAAGTAGCTACTGTCTGGCTTGAGGCATGCGCCGGATGTCATATGTCATTTCTTGATATTGATGAACGGATTATAGACCTCCTTGAGAAGGTAGATCTGACGGCTACGCCTGTGACAGACATAAAAGAATTTCCAGAAGTCGAAGTTGGCGTTATCTCTGGAGCCTTGGGAAATGAAGAGGAAGTACATCTCGCCAAGGAAATGCGGAAGAAATGCAAGATCCTTATTGCATGGGGAGATTGCGCTGTTTTTGGCGGAATTAACTGTATGAGAAACTTCATGAAAGCAGAAGACGTACTGAAAGAAGGATATATCAATACTGTCTCTACAGTAAATCCTCAGGGCATTATCCCTGGAGAAGATATTCCTAAATTGCTACCCCATGCCGTGCCTGTAGATTATGAAGTAAAAGTTGACGTGTATGTTCCCGGATGTCCTCCGGATGCAGACACTATTTACTATGTTTTCCAAGAAATTTTGCAGGGACGTATTCCTAAAGTGCCTGTAGATATGATGAGATACGATTAGGGAGCAGGGAGGAGATCGAAAATGTGTGCAGAAAAAGCAAAGACCATTGTTGTTAATCCTGTCTCCCGTATTGAGGGACATGGAAAAATTACAGTAATGCTCGATCAAAAGGGAGAAGTTACCGGGGCCCGTTTTCATGTCACGCAGTTTAGAGGATTTGAGGCGTTTACACAGGGACGTGATTTCCGTGAAATGCCCGTAATTACACCTCGAATTTGTGGAATTTGCCCTGTCAGTCACCATTTGGCATCTGCGAAAGCATGCGATGCTATTCTTGGTGTAACGTTGACTCCCACGGCGCATAAACTTCGTGAGCTTATGCATATGGGGCAGTTTATTCAGTCTCATGCTCTTTCTTTCTTCCACCTTTCAAGTCCTGATCTTTTGTTTGGATTTGATGCTGATCCTGCCGTTCGTAATGTAGCTGGTCTGGTCAATAAGTTCCCAGATTTGGCTGTTATGGGTGTAACAATGAGAAAATTTGGTCAGGAAGTTATTAAGACTCTTGGCGGTAAGAAAGTACACCCATGGCACAGCATTCCTGGTGGGGTAAACAGAAGTTTGAGGGAAGACGAGCGAGATGAGATTCTGGCTGGCATTCCAAAGGTAAAAGAAGATCTTCGCAAGGCTTTAGATCTAATCAAAAATTATTTGGCTGAGCATGGTAACGAAGCTAAAGAATTTGCAACTTTAGAGACTTCTTATCTTGGGCTTGTACGAGAAGGAAATCTTGAACTTTATGATGGACGGATTCGTTTACGTAGCCCGAGAGGTCGTATAACAGACGAGTTTGATTCAACTGAATATGCGACTTTCATAGGTGAACACGTAGAGCCATGGAGCTATCTGAAGTTCCCCTTCTATAAGCCATTGGGATTCCCTCATGGTAGCTATAGAGTTGGACCTTTGGGACGTGTTAATGCTTGCGATACTATTTCAACTCCTGAAGCTGCGTCAGAATTGGCTGCTTTCAGAAAGTTGACAGAAGATGGCATTGTTCACTACACAATGTATTATCACTATGCTCGGTTGATCGAAATTATGTATGCAGTGGAACGTATGGAAGAACTACTGCACGATGAGGATATTACCGGCAGGGAACTAAGGATTACGTCAAATGACCTTCAGCCAGAGGGTATTGGTGTTATCGAAGCTCCTCGTGGGACGCTGATTCATCACTATCAAGTGAATGAAAAAGGTGCCATTACTAAAGTAAACCTTATAGTTGCTACCGGACATAATAACTATGCTATGAATAAGGGCGTAGAACTTGTCGCTAAAAAGTATATACATGGAGAAACAGTAGAAGAGGGTGTTCTTAACAGAATGGAACACGTTATTCGCTGTTATGATCCGTGTCTTTCCTGCTCTACGCATGCTGTGGGTAGAATGCCTTTGAAACTTTCCATACTTGATGCGATGGGGAAAGAAATTCGCACAATTGAGAAACATTAGAGGAAATCGTTCTTTCTCGTAATCCATAACGGATCACGGCAGGGTTAGGGGGGAGCTCCCTGGCCCTGCCTTTTATTAAAGGAGTTATACATGAGAGTATTCGTTGCAGGATTTGGAAATCCTTTTCGCGAAGATGATAGTGTTGGCTTATTTCTTGCCCCTCGAATTGCCAGTTGGCTTGAAGGTTGCGGAGTTGACGTTGAGTTGTGGACTGGGCAACAACTTTTGCCAGAATTGGCATATGATCTTGAAAATGTTGATTTAGTTTTATTTATAGATGCTGATGTAAGACCGTTACCTGAAGGGTGTATACTTGAGCAGGTTATGTCAGATTCATCTCTTGAAGGATTGAACATACATTCAATGGGGCCTGCATGGTTGCTTTCTTTAATGGATCGTCTTGACATGAAGCAGCCAGAAACTTGGTTGCTTTCTGTTTCAGGATATTCCTTTAATTTTGCAGAGACACTTACTGAACAGTGCCTATCAGATGCTCATAAAGCAGAAGAAGCTTTTCATAAGTGGTGGAAAAAACGAGAGGAGGTTTAATTTTAATTATGTGTAAGGTTATAACTCCAGAATCAACAGAAGGACATCTTCATGTTCATGGTCCGTTAGAAGAAGCTGAATTGCTTCGTGAAACAATTGCTGAAGAATTGGAAGGAATGACAAGTCTTGTTGCCAGATGGCATGCGGTGGAAGGTCATGAGGCTAAACATGCCTTTCTTCACGCCATCGAATCTAAAAAAGCAAACTTGAAAAATTTATGGGAAGCACTGGAAAAACTAGAAGAAAGCTTATTTTCAGAGGCTGAGCATGAGCATTCCCATCATCACCATCATTAAGAGTTGCAGATAGGAAAAGCATAAATTAGAAAAATAAGAAGGGGAGAAAACTTTGAGATTTTTCTCGGAGTTTCCTTTCCTTCTTATTTTATTTACAGATCTAATATGGGAAAAAGTTGTTTAAAGACTTTATGTGTTTCTCTGGGTAAAATACGATATCCTTTACATTCTTTGGTGAGCCAGAGAAAGTAGTCTTTGTAAAATGATTGTGCAAGGGTGATTATAGATTTTTTACGGTTTTCTTTAATAAGCTCATAACTATTTTTAATAGCCCTATCTTCGTCACTATCCCAACGAAATGTGGCGAGAGCGTAAGCTACGCTTTTTTCGTGGCTATGAGCAGAAACAAAGGGGATTAGCAGAGTATTATCGCTCCAATCGTATGTTCCATAGCCATGCCCGGGAACTAAAATAACTGTAGGTAAACCGTACATTCGAACGCGGGCTACACGTAGCATGTCTGTATCGCGACTGATCATTTCTTCCATTAGAGAAGCTCCTTGCTCTAAGGGAAGTACCTTTGCATTCTTGCCTGGAATATAAAGGGGAGAAAGGTCTGTTCTGGCACTTTTAGCTGTCAAAGAAATATATTCTCTTTTAGCGTCAAACATTGATCGAAATTCACGTTTCTGAAAAGCAACACTTTCTTCTTTATACTTCTCTCCAAAACGCTCTTGTTTCTGGCGCCATTTTTCTTCCTCTATTTCAAGAAAGGAAAGAGCCATGGAACAGTATTGAGCTTGATAATGCATCGCCAGAATACGTTTGTATTCTTCTTCCGTAATGCCCCCTTCTTCTAAAGAGCACCTTTCTTTAAGAAGTGTCATCATTGCTCGTTCAGCTTCTTTGTACGTGTAGTGTGAAGAAGCCATGGATTGGTGAGTCTCTTCATTGCTTTCCCGATACTTGCGAGTTCTGAATTCTACTTCTGTGAAATTCGGAAGATTTTTTTCAAGATTGGAAATCATTGTGAGATTATTATCTTCGATAGAAGTGTTTTCTTTTCCCATAATGACTTGCAAAAGGAGATGAAGCCTTTTTTTATTCGATTCAAGACGTCGCTTTAGTTGATTTTTCCGTTCAGACAAAGATAGCCCCTTAAGAGGTTTTTCATAAGGATGTTGGAAGACGAAACAATATAATTCATTAAAATAGTCAGTTAAAGTAACATATTGAAATAATCCGGCAGGTAAAGCTGCTGAGGTATCTATTTCAAAGGTGTCACAATATTCTTCAGTAGGTACAAGACCGTAATTAATAAAGAGATCTTCTTTTTCGTCGAAAAAAAGCTGATCGGGATTCTGTGTTATTTGAGCTTCAAGTAAAAGCCATACGCATTGCCAATAGCATTCTCCCAGCTTTTGCCAGATTTTTCGCGATTCGATCTTTTCCTGGACATCGTCAGAAATGCTATATTTCTTATATGCATTTAAAAGTGTTTCGAAAGCCTTATATTGCTGTGTAATTTCTGGATTATCTTTCCAACGTGCGAAGGGAAAACTCACCGTGTCAACACCTGCTCTTTATAAGATCGAGTAGTTTGAGCACCAAACCTTTTCGAAATTCAATAGCATCATTAGGACATACTTCTTGGCAACAGAAGCACCGAATACATTTATTGTAATCGAAATTAAGTTTCCCGTATGAGTCCAAAGTTACAGCTTGGGCTGCACATATTTCTTCGCATTTTCTGCATCGAATGCATTTTTCTGGTTTATGCACGGGACGTGAAACGAGGTATCGTTTCGAAATAACATCCAAAAAAGGAGGAAGAAGATGTAGTGAGTCAAGGTTGGGCATATTAACATGTTGAAAATCGAAGGAGTCTGGTTCTTCACAATTAAAAAAGATGCAGGATTTATCTAGAATCAAGTCTCTTTTTTGTGCGGCTCGATATAGAGGAAAATCCTTAAGCTTTACATGAAGCATGCGGCAAATTGTAACGTCAAGATTTATAGCATCATCTGAAGCAGCCAGTAAACCAAAAAAGTGTGGATTCCCATTTCCAGGGCCATGACCGTCCATACCCCAAATGCCATCAATAATTGTTAATGTGGGAGAAAGCGCTTCATATATATCGAGGTGAAGCTCAGCAAAAATATCACGATTCAAACCAACATTGTAATGCCAGGAAGCCTTTTGCTGACCAACAACAGTTCCAAAGAGATTTTTAACCCCAAGAGTAAAAAGCATTTGTGCATGAGTCTTAAGCTTGGGGATATTAATAATAAAATCTGCATCAAGAGCTGTTTGTGACAATTCAATACGATGGAAACGAGCCTGGCGAGAGACAGGAATAGGTGTAGGGTTTGTCAATTCAACAACCGGAATATGAAGCTTTTGGGCTATAGTGTTCATCCCGGTCTTTTCAGCAACAGAAGAGAAGCGATCTAGACCTGGACTATCAGCTATTATTGGATGACCACCTCTATCTAGCACTGCTTCGGCGATACTTTCCACGACTGCTGGGTCAGTTGTTATTCTTTTTTCCGGAAGAGATGCCGAGAGCAGATTGGGTTTCAATAAAACAGTGGCGTTCTCTAAAATAATTTGCCTTTCATCTATAAAGTGATTAAATATACGATTTATTTTTTGTTTCAGGGAATTCTTTTCGTAGCTTTCTTGTTTCATGAGCATCATAGAAATCATTTTTATCCCCCTTTGAACAATTATCCATTGACAAAGTATAAGGCTAAGTTAGAATAACTTCTATAAGTTAACAACCTCCTGAAGGGGAGTAGCTTGAAAAGGCAGGGTCAACATCATGACCTTTAGGTCTGGCTCTGTCGTTGGTAATTGCCAATAAGCGAGACCTTTAGTGTGGCGAAAGTCATGCTAAGGGTCTTTTTTTATGAATAAAATTCTATCTTAATGTATGAAGACAGGAGTGTGAACATAGTTGGAAACTATCTTTGAAGGCATTGCTTCCATAACAATACAGCAAGGCATTATGATAGGTGTGGGTTTACTTCTTATTTATTTAGCTATTGTTAAAGAGTATGAGCCAGCATTACTTCTTCCCATGGGGTTCGGTGCCATATTAGTCAACATTCCGTTGACATCGGCTTTAACTCAAATTGTAGCGGGGACCTCTCATCCTGGAGCTCTTTCATTGCTCTTTGATATAGGTATTTCTACAGAACTTTTTCCTCTTCTTATTTTTATAGCTGTTGGAGCTATGATTGATTTTACACCTCTTTTTCAGTCTCCAATGACAGCTCTTTTTGGTTTTACAGCTCAAGCTGGCATCTTCCTGACAATGGGGCTGGCGCTCTTGCTGGGGTTTGATATTAATGAAGCGGCTTCCATAGGCATTATCGGAGCGGCAGATGGGCCTACCTCCATATATGTTTCTTCTCGTTTTGCACCTCATCTCTTGGGGCCTATTTCTGTAGCTGCTTACTCATATATGGCACTCGTTCCTCTTATTCAGCCACCTGTAATACGATTATTGACAACGAAGGATGAACGTAAAATTGCAATGACCTACGCAGAAAAACCTGTTTCCAAGAGATTAAAGGTCCTCTTCCCTATTTGCGTTACTTTGATTGCTGGAATATTAGCTCCGGCCTCTGTTTCTCTTATTGGCTTTCTTATGTTTGGAAACCTTCTTCGAGAGAGCGGCGTTGTAGACCGTCTTGCCAAAGGAGCCCAAAACGAACTGGCAAATATTGTAACCATTCTTCTCGGACTTGGAATCTCAGCTACTCTTACCGCAGATCGTTTCTTGCAACCGTCAACCCTTGCCATTTTAGGAATGGGACTTGTTGCCTTTATTCTTGATACTGCCGTTGGTGTTCTTTCGGCTCGTTTCATGAATTGTTTCCTAACTAAAAAAATAAATCCGATGATAGGAGCTGCAGGAATTTCTGCTTTTCCTATGGCAGCGCGGGTTGTACAAAAAATGGCATATAAAGAAGATAAAAATGCTTTTATTCTTATGCCGGCAGTTGCCGCAAATGTCTCGGGACAAATAGGTTCTGTTTTAGCTGGAGGAATTCTCCTCGCTCTTTTAGGGTAAGTATTTCTTGACGTGAAACTTTGCTAGCGTCACAATGTGAATAGTTTTAGGTAAAGGAGCTGAAGAGAGATGAAAAAAGTAGGGATTAATGGCCTCGGGCGTATTGGCCGTTTGGCGTTGCGACAGTATGTAATTGATCCTCCTGAGAATATCGATATTGTCGCTATTAACGATCTTATACCTGTAGATGAATTAGCTTACTTACTTAAATATGATTCTATTCACGGCAAGGCCCCTTTCCATATTGAGGCAGGGCCTGATTACCTTGATTTAGACGAGAAACGGATATATGTGACTTCAATTTCAGACCCTTCGAAAATTCCTTGGAGTGAGAGGGACGTTGAGGTCGTGTTGGAGTGTACCGGCCGATTTACGAAGAGGGAGAAAGCCAAAGGACATCTTGAAGGTGGGGCTGCAAAAGTTATTATAAGTGCTCCTTCTGAAAGTGCAGATATAAGTATAGTCATGGGGGTTAACGAAAAGGAGTATGATCCCTTAAAACATTCGATTATTTCCAACGCTTCATGTACTACGAATTCTATGGCTCCTGTTTTAAAAGTACTTAACGAGTCTTTGGGTATCGTCTATGTTATGGCGACGACTGTACATGCGTATACGTCTTCTCAGACGCTCGTTGATTCTCCCTTATCTAAGCGAAGACGAGGACGAGCGGGAGCTTTTTCTCTTATTCCCACATCTACAGGGGCTGCAAAAGCAACAGCTCTTGTCTTGCCTGAGCTGAAGGGCAAGCTTGATGCCATAGCAGTTCGAGTTCCCATACCAGATGGTGCCCTCACCGATATGGTTGTGCACTTTGAATCAGATGTATCTGTTGCGGAAATAAACAATATTCTTAAAAGGGCTTCAGAAGAGGAACTTCGGAATATTATTGAGTATAATGATGAGGAAATCGTTTCTGCCGATATTTTGGGGAATCCGCACTCGGGGGTTGTAGACGGCCCCTCTACGCGAGTTCTTCAGAATAGAGTCGCTAAAATATTAGTGTGGTACGACAATGAGTATGGATACTCAAGGCGAATGATCGATGTAGCGAACTTTATTTCTCGATAAATCTTAGGCGACTCTACTGAGTCGCCTTTTTTATTACCTTGACGGAGGGCTTCTGATGGTCTGGAAAGAGATAGAACATACTGCAGATGTAGGGTTTGAGGTAGACGCTCTTTCTCTTGATGAATTATTCAAGGAAGCAGCTTTTGCTCTCTATGGTGTTTGTTACGGGAATACTTTATCTGATGAAAATATTCATGATGGAAGCCGTTACACAATTTTACTTGATGGAATAGATCTCGAAGAACTGGTTGTTTCATGGCTTAACGAGCTTATTTATATTTATGAAAAACATAGAATGCTCTTTATTCCTTTAACTCTCGTAGTAAGAAAAAATACATGGCATCTTGAAGCAGATGGCGTTCTTGTAAAGAGTCATTCAGTGCGGATGTCAGCCAAAGCTGCAACATATGGAGGACTTGTTATTTACGAGGAACCCAAACCTTTTCTCAGAATTTTTCTTGATGTGTAGAGAGAGGTGAGAGTATGAAAAATATGTTAAAGAGAGTGGATAGTGTTCGTTTGATTTTAGAGAAAGAAGCATTATCAGGAATGATGGTGCCGGGATTGATCTTTGCTGATCACTATATAGAAAAAACATTGGAACAAGACAGTGCATTGCAACAGGTAGCAAATGTAGCATGTTTGCCTGGGATTTTAGGTTACAGTTTCGCTATGCCAGACATTCATTGGGGATATGGATTTCCTATAGGCGGAGTTGCTGCTTTTGAAGTAGATAAAGGCATAATCTCACCTGGAGGAGTTGGATATGACATATCCTGTGGAGTTCGCCTCCTTTCCTCTTATATTAAACTATCAGATATTTTACCTACTCTAGATTCAGTATCTTCTTCCCTTTTTTCAGCAGTACCAAGCGGTGTTGGAGCAACAAGTACAGTGAAATTATCATCAAGAGATTTAGATGCCGTTCTTTGTAAGGGGGCTCATTGGGCGGTCAAAGAGGGATATGGTATACATAGCGACTTGGAACATACAGAGCAAAATGGTTGTATTGAAGGCGCTCTTTGTGAGGCTGTTTCTTCCAGAGCGAAAGAGCGAGGTAAAAATCAGCTTGGAACACTGGGATCTGGTAACCATTTTCTTGAAATTCAGGTTGTAGATGAAATCTACGATAAAAACGCAGCATCGCGCATGAATCTTGAGGAAGGATGTATAACCGTCATGATTCATTGTGGAAGTCGAGGACTTGGTCATCAAGTTTGCGATGATTACCTGAAAGTCATGCGTAGGGCTATGTCTAAATATAAAATTAATGTTCCTGATCGACAACTGTGCTGTGCTCCTATACTCTCTGAAGAGGGGCAAAGCTATATTGGAGCTATGAGAGCTGCTGCGAACTTTGCTTTGGCTAACAGGCAGATTATAGGATCAGCGGTGCGAGATGTTTTTGCTCACTTTTTCCCAGGAAGACCTCTTTTTACTGTCTATGACGTTAGCCATAATATGGCTCATATAGAAAAACATGTATGGGAGAAACGGAAAGTAGAAGTATGTGTCCATCGTAAAGGGGCTACCCGATCCTATGAAGGGCAACCTGTACTTATTCCCGGTAGCATGGGAACTGCCAGTTATGTTTTGGTAGGAACTCAAAAAGCAGAGGAAGAAACTTTTGCTTCTACATGTCATGGAGCTGGTCGTGTCTTAAGCCGGAGCGAGTCGATGCGCCGGACAAAAGGTATGAATTTGTTTGAAGAGATGGCTCGGCGAGGTGTGACGGTAATGGCAGATAGCCCACGAACATTAGGGGAGGAAATGCCCGAAGCATATAAGGATATTTCCGCTGTTGTAGAGGTTGTACATAAAGCCCAACTCAGTTTAAAGGTGGCTCGTCTTCGACCTATAGCTGTAATAAAAGGTTAATATATTATATCTTTTTAAAAAATGCAAGAATATTTCAGCGTACAATTATGGATAGTTCTATAAAAATGCATTATTATATTCAGGATGCTCTCCGTTCTGGCAATATTCAACGGCATGATAATGATCTTGTACACGATGAGTAGAGGAGGTAAGGCAACGAATGATGCTAAGCGATATTGAAATAGCACAGCAGGCCCAAATGAAGCCTATTGTGGAGATAGCTTCTCAGTTAGGTATCGACGAAGAGGAATTGGAGCTTTACGGAAAGTACAAGGCGAAGGTAACGTACGGACTCTGGGATCGGATCAAGGATCGAGAGGACGGAAAGCTTGTATTGGTGACAGCCATAACCCCGACTCCGGCAGGAGAGGGAAAGACAACGACGACAGTAGGTCTCGCCCAGGGCCTGGCGAAGCTTGGCAAGAAGGTGAGCATAGGTCTTCGCGAGCCGTCTTTGGGGCCGAGCTTCGGAGTCAAGGGCGGTGCGGCAGGAGGCGGTTACTCCCAGGTTGTTCCCATGGAGGATATCAACCTCCACTTTACCGGAGACCTTCATGCAATAACGGCAGCCCATAACTTGCTGGCAGCCTTGCTCGACAACCATCTGCAGCAGGGCAACGTATTGAACATAGATTCGCGCCGAGTTGTTTTCCGTCGAGTCATGGATCTGAACGAACGAGCCCTTCGGAACGTGATCGTCGGTCTTGGAGGGAAGGCGAACGGTGTGCCTCGCGAGTCAGGATTTGATATTACGGTAGCCTCCGAAGTGATGGCCATTCTGTGTCTTTCAGGCAGCATTCATGAGTTGAAGGAGCGTCTTTCCCAAATTGTAGTTGCCTATACGTACGAAGGTAAGGCCGTAACGGCAGGGGATCTGAACGCCCAGGGCTCAATGGCGGTCTTGTTGAAAGATGCGTTGAAGCCGAATCTTGTGCAGACTCTTGAGCATGTCCCAGCCTTTGTTCACGGAGGTCCCTTTGCGAATATAGCCCACGGCTGTAACAGCCTGCAGGCGACGAAATATGGTCTGAAGCTTTCCGATTACTTCATTACCGAGGCCGGATTCGGAGCGGATCTTGGAGCAGAGAAGTTCTTCGACATCAAGTGTCGTATGGGTGGATTGAACCCATCGGCGGTAGTGATCGTGGCGACAGTCCGAGCCTTGAAGATGCATGGCGGAGTGGCGAAGAGCGACCTGACGAATGAGAATATAGAGGCGTTATCGAAGGGGATTCCGAACCTTGAGAAGCATATAGAGAACATGCAGAGCTTCGGTCTTCCAGTTGTAGTGGCAATCAACCGTTTCCCGACAGACACGGAGAGAGAACTTGAGCTTGTGCGCGAGCGATGTGGAGCCCTCGGTGTATCGGTAGCGCTGTCGGAGATCTGGGCGAAGGGCGGCGAAGGCGGCATAGAGTTGGCGGAAGAGGTATTGAAGGCAGTAGAAGCGAAGAACACCTTCCATCAGCTGTACGAGACGACATTGAGCCCGAAGGAAAAGATCGAGAAGATAGCGAAGGAGATCTACGGAGCGAAGAGTGTGACCTATACGGCCCAGGCCGAGAAAGACCTTGAAGAGATTCATCGTTTGGGTAAGGATGATTTGGTGATATGCATGGCGAAGACGCAGGCTTCCATCTCTGATAACCCGACGTTGATAGGTCGTCCAGAAGGCTTTGAGCTGACGGTGAGAGAAGTTCGCCTGTCGGCGGGAGCAGGTTTCATTATTCCCATAACGGGATCGATAATGACCATGCCTGGCCTTCCGAAAGTTCCAGCCGCTATGAGAATTGACGTTGACGATAACGGAAATATTACCGGCTTGTTCTAAAAGTGGGAGGCCATTAAAAATGAAAGCTCAAATACTTGACGGAAAAAAGGTAGCAGCAGACGTAAGAGCATCTATAAAAAAAGAAGTTGATTCTTTAAAAGCGGAAGGGAAGCACATTCCAGGACTTGCAGTTGTTCTTGTCGGGGAAAATCCTGCTTCAAAAGTATATGTAGGTCAGAAAGAAAAAAAATGTAAGGAAGTAGGGTTTAATTCTTTTTTACATAAGCTGCCAGCAACGACGACAGAAGAAGAGCTTTTAAAACTTATAGAAACCCTTAATAACGACAAAGCTGTAGATGGAATACTTGTGCAGCTTCCTCTTCCTCCGCAAATTGGTACAAATAAAATATTGAAAGCTATTGATCCGCTAAAAGATGTTGATGGTTTCCACCCTGTAAATATGGGGAATCTTGTAACAGGTTTACCAGCGGTGCATCCTTGTACTCCTAAGGGAATAATGTACATGCTTGATGCTTATAACATAGATATTGAAGGAAAACATGCTGTTGTAGTTGGACGAAGCAATATTGTAGGAAAACCTATTGCCCATCTTCTTCTTGATCGTAATGCTACAGTTACTATCTGTCACAGCAGAACGAGAGATCTTGCTTCAATCGTGCGGCAGGCTGATATTGTTGTAGCAGCTGTTGGCAAGCCTCATCTGATTACTGCTTCGATGGTGAAAGAGGGGGCAGTTATTGTTGATGTTGGCATGAACAGACTTGAAGAAGGTCTCGTAGGAGATGTTGATTTTGAGGCTGTAGCTGAAGTAGCCTCTTGGATTACTCCTGTTCCAGGAGGAGTAGGGCCGCTAACTATTGCTATGTTGCTTCAAAATACGCTGGAAGCTGGACAAAAAAAGTAGACGTAAAGAAGATTGAAAAGAGGTCCTCTTAGCAGAGGGCCTCTTTTTTATTTTTCTCTTGTGATACAATACGAAAATCTTTTTATGAGGAGAGAACGACTTTCTTGTCTATTGTACGAACATGCAAAACCCTTGTTAACACTTCATTACTCGCAGGAGAAAAAGGATTGGATAATGTCATTGAGAAGATAGTTCTTTTAGATGACATGAGAGCAGGACGTACCTGTGAGCATGGTTTTTTCATTGTAGGAGGTTGGATTCCTGAAAGTAGTGACAATAATTACAGTCAGGATCTGAATCTTTTGCGTAAGGCCTTCTCAGCGGGAGTAGCTGGGGTTGCCTTGCAAGGAGATCTTCCTCTGGAGCTTGTTCGTTTGGCTGACGAGTATAACGTGCCTCTTTTCCACATTTCTTCAGATCAGATTTTACTTGATATCCTTTTCGCTTTAAATAGCGAAATAAAGGCAAATGAAAGTGGGCTTTATTCATCTTTTTCCCCTTTTGCAGATATATTACTTAGCGACGGAGACATTGAACATATACTATGGGCTTTGCGTGGAGAAATACATTGTGGCATAGCCTATAGGGATTTAATACATAAGAAATTATTTGTTGCGTCTCATTCTGATGATTTTAAAGAACATGTAAAAATTTATCCCCTGAAAGAAGTTATTAGGCTTCATCAACATATGGAAGTTCGAGTAGGTGGAGTTTTAAGTGGCTACCTCATTCTTAATAGATCAAGTCGTTCTGACAGAAAGTTTTCCTTTTACGAAATGACGGCTATGGAAAATGCGGTCATAGCTGTCAAACTTTCAATAGAAAAAAAATTGTCAACGCAACAAGTTGAACGTAACTATATTGATGAATTTGTACGTGACCTTATTTATAACAAAATGCAGAGAAGAGAAGAACTAGATAGTCGTGCAAGGACCTTTGGTTGGAATCCGACAAATGGCGTTGTCGTTGTCTCTATTGAGGTAGAAACAAAGAGTGGAGAGTCTGGAGAGCGTGAGCTTCAGGTCTTCTTTTCCACAATAAGGTCTAAGTTTTTGGCTTTTTTCCCAAAGTCTATTTATACGTTGTTGACAAAATCTATAGTTTTTCTTGTTTCTCCTCCTGAACCGGATAATGGAATTAAAAGTCTTGAAACGAACCTATTGAAAGTTGCGGAACATTTAAACGAGGAAGTGGAGCGAGAGCTTCATTGTCAACTTGTCGTATCAGTAGGAGGATATAAATCTGACCCATTGAATACCCATGAAAGTTATAGAGAAGCCAGTAGAGCTCTTCGTGTTGCCCATCTTTCACCACAGCGTCAAAAAATCGTATTTTGGGATGCATTAGGAGCTATGAAGTTGCTTTCGATAGTTTCTCAAAGCCATGAAGCATCTCTCTTTTGCCATAAAGTACTCGAAAAACTTATAGAATTTGATTCCACGACAAACGGTGAATTACTTCAGACTCTTCGCGTCTTGAACAAGTGCAATTGGAATATAAAACATGTTTCGGATGAGATGAATTTTCACTATAACACCATTAAATATAGGAATAAAAAAATATGCGAACTCCTTGATTTTGACCCAGATGATAGTGATCAACGTTTTGATATAGCTCTTGCTCTTAAACTATATGATCTTGGCTCTTTCTAGCTAATTGTCAAAACTTGACAAGACAACCCCATAAAAGTTATCCACTCAAGCTAATGCCCTAATGGTTCTCCTCCGCTAAGCTACTATTGAAAGGGGGGAGATTCATGACGGGAGAAGTCTATATCTCAAGAGAAAAAGCAATTACAATTCTTCAGCAGCTTATTCGTATACGTACCTCTCAGCCCTCAGGCGATGAAAGAGATGCTGTAACATATATTTCCTCCTTATTCCCGGACGATCGTGTTGAGAAAAGAATAATAAATCACGGCAATAATAGGGCATCCTTGATTATCACGATTCCAGGAGAGGATAGAAGTCGAGGAATAGCTATTTCTGGCCATTTGGACACTATTCCTGTCGGAGATGTTAGGGAATGGACACATTCTCCCTTTGGAGCAGAGATAGTTGACGATGTCGTTTATGGTCGTGGCGCAGCTGATATGAAGGGTGGAGTAACATCTATTATTTTTACTGCTTTATCTATCCTCAAGGCTGAATTTAAACCTGCTATAGATATTAGATTTTGTTTTACAGCGGATGAAGAAGTTGGAGGCATAGGAGCGAGTGCTCTCATAGGGGGAGGATTCCTGAACAGTGTGGAAGAAGTCATTCTTGTTAAGCCGACCAATGAAAAAATTGGATTGGCGGAACGAGGGGCAGTGTGGCTTTGTGTAAAATCTTTAGGGAAATCTTCTCATGCTGCTATGACTGGTGCAAGTGTCAATGCTCTGAGTGTTTTTAATAGCATAGCAGAGAAAATTACAGAGCTTTTCAACGAGGAGAAAAAACACGATCTCCTTGGCCATTCAACCTGTGTTGTAACCTCTCTTCAAGCTGAAAGTGATTTATTTAATGTCGTTCCTCATTGTGCGATAGGAACACTAGATATCAGAACCCTACCTAGCGTTGACCATGATTGGCTTCTTCAAGAAATTTATACCTGCGTAGAAAACGTGGAAAAATTAAATGAAGGAATCCATGTTTCAGTTGAAGTTGTTAACAACAGACCACCTGTTGGCATGGATGAAGAAGCACCTCTTGTGCAATCTTTGAAGGGAATTTATTCAGACCTTGATATTCCCTGGGAAAAAACAGGATTAAATTATTTTACAGATGCATCAATCCTTATTCCCTCTTTAGGTGTTCCTTTTGTAATTTTGGGGCCAGGTGATGACCTTTTCTTTCATCAGCCCGACGAGTATGTGCGAATCGATTCTGTTATTCGCGTAGGTGAAGTTCTTACACAATATGTGAAAAGTAGGAAGTAAAACGGGGGATCATAAATGAAGCTTCTCTATATAATAGACAATTTGTGTGAACGTTTTGAAAAATTTGTTGTTTCGTGGAGCATTATTATTATGGCTCTTGTTGCCATAGTTAATGTTATTGGGCGCAATCTTTTCCACCATAGTCTTACTTGGGCGGAAGAAGTGACCCAGTTTACCATAGTATGGGTTACCTTTGTAGGAACCAGTTACGCTGCAAGAATTGGTGCCCATATCCGAATGTCTGCCCTTTTTGATTTCTTGGGGCCTAAAGCTCGTAAAATTTTGATGATTATTGTTTGTGCTGGAACGGCAGCTCTAATGTTTTATCTTAGCTGGTTTGCATATGTATATGTTGCTAAGCTTGCTCAAATAAATAAACAGACACTAGGGTTGCATATTCCCCTCTATTTAATCATGCTTTGGGTTCCTGTCGGTTTCGTTATGACAGGTATTCAGTATGTGCTGGCTCTCATTAAGAACCTGACATCCAGTGATGTCTACGTTTCGAGAACTGTTATAGAAGGGCACACTGAAGACGAAGAATCTTTCGACTTTTAGGAGGGGACGTAATGTTACTGACACTTATGGGCACAATGATCATATTGCTGATTTTGGGGTTCCCAATGATGGTTCCCCTGGCAGCTGGAGCTTTTTTAACTCTTATATTGAACTTCCCAGGAGTTAATCCATCAATGTTGATACAGCAAGTTATTGGCGGAATTCAACCGATCTCTTTAACAGCCGTTCCAATGTTTATCTTTGCAGCAGATATTATGACCTCTGGACAAATTGCAGATAGACTACTGAATTTCGTCGTAAAAATGGTGGGACACAAAAGAGGCGGTCTTCCTATAGCAACAGCTACTGCATGTACCCTCTTTGGAGCAGTTTCCGGTTCAACACAAGCTACAGTAGTTGCCATAGGAGGACCTCTTCGTCCCATGCTTCTGAATGCTGGCTATTCTGCTTCCTTTTCTACTGCTCTGATTATTAACGCTGCCATTATTGCTCTGCTCATCCCACCAAGTATTTACATGATTGTTTATGGTGTTGTTGGCGGAGCTTCTGTTGGGGAGCTTTTTATTGCAGGGGTTGGCCCTGGTCTTTTAATCCTGTTACTTTTCTCCATTTATTGTTGGTTTATTTCACGCAAAGAGAATGGTATGACCAAAGCAAGTTGGAGCGAACGTTGGGTGGCTTTCAAAGAAGCTATTCTTGGTTTTACATTCCCGATCATTATTTTTGGTGGTATTTATTCAGGAGTATTTAGTCCTACAGAAGCTGCGGCTGTTTCCGTTCTTTACGCTTTTGTTCTTGAGTTTTTCATCTATAAGTCAATCAAGCTGTCTGATATTCCTAAATTAGCATTACGTACTGGAATAGTTACTGCTATCGTTTTCATTCTTATCGCAGTTGGGCAGGCCTTTTCTTGGACAGTCTCCTTTGCCAGAATCCCGAATTTGATTTTGCCTCCTTTGCTGGGAACAGATCCCTCTGTCATTCGTATTCTAGCTGTTCTTTCTATTGCGTACTTCTTAGGATGCATGTTTGTCGATCCCATTGTTGTTATCATGATACTTACGCCCATTTTTAAGCCTGCAATTGCTGCTTCAGGGCTGGATAACGTTTTAGTTGGAACGATCGTTACGCTTCAAGCTGCTATCGGATCTACCACGCCTCCTTTCGGCTGCAATATCTTTACTGCTATAGCTATCTTTAAACAGAAATATATGGATGTAGTGCGAGGTGTTCCTCCCTTTGTATTTATCTTGGTTCTTGTTTCAATTTTGTTGGTATTCTTCCCACAAATTGCGTTGTTCTTAAGAGATTTGGCTGTTGCTCAGTAAATAGCCCAAGGAATAGAAGTTATTAGTTTAGGATAAGGCGATAAAAATATTGCCTTAATTTAATAAAACAGGAGGGTTATATCTATGAAAAAGCTGCATGTGTTAGCTCTGGTTCTTGCTTTTGTTCTTGCGTTTTCTGGTATTGCAACTGCTGCCGAGTATAATTGGCGTCTGGCTGAAGAAGAAATAGCTGGTAGTGTTTGTGACCTTTATGCAAACGAATTTGCTCGCCTTCTTGCAGAAAAGTCTAATGGCAGAATTCAGCTTGATGTGTATCCACAAGGAACCTTGGGAACACCCACAGAAATGTTCGAGCTTTGCCTTAATGGCGCTATTGAATTTGCACTTGTAGGTCCTGGCCAGTGTGGTGCTATTGTTCCTGAAAACCAGATATTTTCTCTTCAATTCCTTTTCTCTGACGATGATATGCTCAACGAAAAAGTTCTTGCCACAAGCAAAGCTTTAAACGAAGATCTCGCTAGTGTTTATGAAACGAAGGGTTTAAAAGTCCTTTCTTATTTTAGCGAGGGTGCCATGTATTGGACAGGCAACAAACCTCTTCTTAAACCCGAAGATTTCAGTGGCTTCAAAATACGAGTCATGCCTTCTGAAATGCTTGTAGAAACGTATAAAGCCTACGGTGCCAATCCTACACCTCTTTCCTTCACAGAATTGTATAGTGCTCTGCAGCTTAATATGGTTGAAGGACAGGAAAATGCTCCTTACATTATCCAGGAAATGAAATTTATGGAAGTTCAAAAGTATCTCATTGCTTCAAAACATAACATCTATGTTATGCACACCCTTGCCAACGCTGATTTTTACAAGAGCTTGCCTGAAGATATAAAACAAATTGTTGAAGAATGCATCGCTGAGCTTCGGCCTTTTGTTTACAAAGTACAGCAAGACCTTAATGACAAACGTCTCGACATGATGGTCAAAGCTTTCAAACCTGATCAGAAACTTTTAGAGCTTGAACACGATCAGAGAATGAGTTTCCGTGAAATCGCCAAAAAAGCCGATGAAAAGTATTTTGAGCTTTCTGGAAACCCAGAATTTGCAAAAAAACTTCTTGAAGATTTCAGAGCAGAAATGGCTGCAGCGGAGAAAGAATTGGCAACAAAGTAAAAAGGCAGCTCTCCGTGCAGGGAGAAACTGCCCCTAAATAAAAATACAACTATTTTACATTCTACCAATTGATTGGAGGAACCACAATTGTCTAAAAGACAGTATGTACAAGCAGTACCTAACTTTAGCAATGGAAGAGACAAGGATGTTATTGAAGCTATCGTTGATGAAATCCGCAATGCCAAAGGAGTAAAACTCATCGGATATTTCCCCGATGCAGACTTTAATAGAACTGTTATCGAATGTTTAGGAGAGCCCAAGCCTCTTAAAGAAGCTCTCCTCAAGATGGCAGGCAAAGCCTACGAATTGATTGATATGGAAAAGCAGGAAGGAAAACATCCTCGTATCGGAGCACAGGATACAATTCCAGTTTTCCCGCTGCGAAATATTTCTCTTGAAGAGTGCACCCAGCTTGCCGAAGAAATCGGTAAAGAAATTTGGGAGCGTTATCAGGTTCCTGTTTACTTCAGTGGCGAGAATGCCAGAACGCCTGAGCGCAAAGAATTGGCATATATCCGCAAAGGTCAGTATGAAGGCTTGAAAGAAGTAGCTCATACACCTGAGCGTTGTCCTGATCTTGGCCCTGCAAAGCTTCATCCCACAGCAGGTGCTACAATAGTCAGTGCCGCAACTCATAATCTGGTAGCTGTTAATATGATTTTGAACACGACAGACCTTGAAATTGGAAAGAAAATAGCCAAAATGATGAGAGGTCCCAGTGGCGGTTTCAGCACAATTCGTTCAGTTGCATTTAAGCCGGATGGTTACGATAATGTAGCTGTCTCCATGAATATGTTTGATACGGTCAATACGCCAATTTACAGAGCTTTTCAGGTTGTAGAAAATGAAGCTCGCCGTTTTGGACTTACTATAATTGGAACGCAGATTTGTGGTACTCTTCCGCAGGATGCTTTACTGAACTGCGCTGAATATTTCCTTCGCATCGTTGATTTTGACCGCAATCAGATTCTGGAGAATAATATTCTAGCACTTGATGATGAGGAGTAGATGCGTATGTTAGCGGAAATGGATTTACGAGCTTTTGTAAAAGAACTTGCTTCAGAATCACCGGCTCCAGGTGGCGGTAGTGTAGCTGCTCTTTCTGGAGCTTTGGGAGCTGGCCTTGTCTCTATGGTTTGCAACTTGACCATAGAAAAAAAAGGATATGAGGCCTATGAGGCAATAATGACAGATGCTCGTGCACAAGCGGATAATCTGTACACAAGTTTGCTTGAAAGAATTGACAAGGATACAGATGCCTTTAATAAGGTTATGGCCGCTTTTAAAATGAAAAAAGAAACTGAAGAAGAGAAAGCGCTACGTAAAGCTGCAATCCAGGAAGCCTTTAAAGGGGCATGCGACTCGCCTTTTGCCATAGCTGAAGAATGCCTCGCCGTTATTCATTTAACCGATAGTATTGTCGATAAGGGAAATACAAATGCTATGAGTGATATGGGTGTCGCTGCTGCACAGGCTTTAGCCGGTCTGGAAGGTGCCATTATGAATGTGCGTATTAACCTTCCTTCTATAAAAGATGAAGCGTATGTAGCGGAGAAAAAAACTGCTGTTGAGAAAATGCTTGAAGAAGGCATCTCTCTTCGCCAGGCGATTCAGGAAAAAGTAGATTCAAAACTTTAAAAATCCTTATATCTTATAGTGGTAATGTCCATAGAGGGGCAGAATACTTTTCTGCCCCTTTTTGCCCTTAAAATATCTTTCGCACGAGAAATGAGCAGAGGAGGTAAGGCAACGAATGATGCTAAGCGATATTGAAATAGCACAGCAGGCCCAAATGAAGCCTATTGTGGAGATAGCTTCTCAGTTAGGTATCGACGAAGAGGAATTGGAGCTTTACGGAAAGTACAAGGCGAAGGTAACGTACGGACTCTGGGATCGGATCAAGGATCGAGAGGACGGAAAGCTTGTATTGGTGACAGCCATAACCCCGACTCCGGCAGGAGAGGGAAAGACAACGACGACAGTAGGTCTCGCCCAGGGCCTGGCGAAGCTTGGCAAGAAGGTGAGCATAGGTCTTCGCGAGCCGTCTTTGGGGCCGAGCTTCGGAGTCAAGGGCGGTGCGGCAGGAGGCGGTTACTCCCAGGTTGTTCCCATGGAGGATATCAACCTCCACTTTACCGGAGACCTTCATGCAATAACGGCAGCCCATAACTTGCTGGCAGCCTTGCTCGATAACCATCTGCAGCAGGGCAACGTATTGAACATAGATTCGCGCCGAGTTGTTTTCCGTCGAGTCATGGATCTGAACGAACGAGCCCTTCGGAACGTGATCGTCGGTCTTGGAGGGAAGGCGAACGGTGTGCCTCGCGAGTCAGGATTTGATATTACGGTAGCCTCCGAAGTGATGGCCATTCTGTGTCTTTCAGGCAGCATTCATGAGTTGAAGGAGCGTCTTTCCCAAATTGTAGTTGCCTATACGTACGAAGGTAAGGCCGTAACGGCAGGGGATCTGAACGCCCAGGGCTCAATGGCGGTCTTGTTGAAAGATGCGTTGAAGCCGAATCTTGTGCAGACTCTTGAGCATGTCCCGGCCTTTGTTCACGGAGGTCCCTTTGCGAATATAGCCCACGGCTGCAACAGCCTGCAGGCGACGAAATATGGTCTGAAGCTTTCCGATTACTTCATTACCGAGGCCGGATTCGGAGCGGATCTTGGAGCAGAGAAGTTCTTCGACATCAAGTGTCGTATGGGTGGATTGAACCCATCGGCGGTAGTGATCGTGGCGACAGTCCGAGCCTTGAAGATGCATGGCGGAGTGGCGAAGAGCGACCTGACGAATGAGAATATAGAGGCGTTATCGAAGGGGATTCCGAACCTTGAGAAGCATATAGAGAACATGCAGAGCTTCGGTCTTCCAGTTGTAGTGGCAATCAACCGTTTCCCGACAGACACGGAGAGAGAACTTGAGCTTGTGCGCGAGCGATGTGGAGCCCTCGGTGTATCGGTAGCGCTGTCGGAGATCTGGGCGAAGGGCGGCGAAGGCGGCATAGAGTTGGCGGAAGAGGTATTGAAGGCAGTAGAAGCGAAGAACACCTTCCATCAGCTGTACGAGACGACATTGAGCCCGAAGGAAAAGATCGAGAAGATAGCGAAGGAGATCTACGGAGCGAAGAGTGTGACCTATACGGCCCAGGCCGAGAAAGACCTTGAAGAGATTCATCGTTTGGGTAAGGATGATTTGGTGATATGCATGGCGAAGACGCAGGCTTCCATCTCTGATAACCCGACGTTGATAGGTCGTCCAGAAGGCTTTGAGCTGACGGTGAGAGAAGTTCGCCTGTCGGCGGGAGCAGGTTTCATTATTCCCATAACGGGATCGATAATGACCATGCCTGGCCTTCCGAAAGTTCCAGCCGCTATGAGAATTGACGTTGACGATAACGGAAATATTACCGGCTTGTTCTAAAAACTAGAGAATCTGTAAAATAACGGTCGACTTAAACTAAGTCGGCCGTTATTTTTATTTTTGCGTCTCTATTTTTCCTTTTGTGGTATATTTTTTTAGGATTCTCTCATAGAAGAGTGTTAAAAATTAAAGCTTGTGATGGAGGTTATTTTATGTCTGTTAAACCCTGGTGGCGCGAGACCCTTGAAACTGTTCTTTGGGCAGTGGCGCTTGCGCTTGTTCTCCGTACCTTTGTAGTTCAATCTTATTGGATTCCAAGCGGATCGATGATACCGACTTTGCAAATTCGAGACCGCGTTATGGCTGCTAAATTTTGGTATTACTTCTCCGAACCTAAGCGGGGACAAATTGTGGTTTTCAAATTTCCTGACGATACAAAAAAGGATTTTGTAAAACGTATCATCGGGCTACCAGGAGAGACGATAGAAATTCGGGATGGCGTTGTCTATGTAAATGGTGAGCCTCTTCAGGAACCCTATATACAAAATCATGATTCAGTTTCAATGAATTCTATAACAGTGCCGCAAGATCACTACTTTATGTTGGGAGACAACAGGCCTAATTCATGGGATGGACGTTACTGGGAACATCAGTTTGTTTCTAAGGAAGCTTTGCGTGGCCCTGCATTTTTCCGTTTCTGGCCTCTACCGAGGGTAGGTATTCCTAAATAAAGGCATGAAAATGGCGGAGGACAGAGGATTCGAACCCCTGGAGGCTCACGCCTCAACTGATTTCAAGTCAGCCGCCATCGACCACTCGGCCAGTCCTCCGCTTATACTAAAGGGACATGTGTCCGGGCATGTATTATACACATTGGTCTGGAAGCAGACAACCCTTTTCATAGAAAAGATGGGCTATAATTTTAGAGATTTTTATTTCTTAAAGAGGAGGACTAGCGATGGAGAGAATGGAAGTGATCAAAAAATACATTTGTACCCCTTCTTCTATCGCCATAATAGGAGCTTCCCCGAAAGAAAACAGACCTGTTTATGGTGTGATGAATTATCTTCAAAAAATTGGTCACACACTTTATCCTGTAAACCCAGCATATAAAGGAAAGGAAATTCTCGGCATTCCCTGTTTTGATTCTTTGAGCGAAATACCAGATTCTATTGATGTTGTTGCTTTTTTTCTCTCACCTTCCTTGCAACAACCTGTAGCAGAAGAATTAGTGAAGAATAAAAAAAATCATCCGGTAGTTTGGTTTCAGCCGGGAGCGGAGAATCCAACAGTGGAATTATGGCTTGAGGAAAGAGGCTTTTTTGTCGTTAGTCATGAATGCATGATGGTAGCCCATCGTAAGTGGTGTTTTTAATTTATTATAGGCAAAATACGTTATACAATTTTAACGATAGCCATAAATTGTCACACTTTTGGTATCTATGGTATATAATTCTATAAAGAACGATTCCTTTTTCTTGCCTAAAATCCTTCATAGAGCTACTTTTTATTCTTTGTTTTAAGGGAGGTTTTCCCCTTTGTATCATGAAATTGCCATTTCTTTGCGAGTTCGTTATAGCGAAACAGATCAAATGGGAATTGTTTATTACGCCAATTATTTAACGTGGTTTGAGATTGGACGTACTGAATATTGTCGTGCTTTAGGTATACCCTACACTAAATGGGAAGAAGAAGGGGTGCTTTTACCGGTAGTGGAGGCATCTTGTCGATATCTATCCCCAGCACGTTACGATGATAACCTGACTGTTACAACGTGGGTTGAAGAAATAAAAGTGTCGAGTATGCGATTTGGATATCGTATTGAGAGAGAAGAAGATAAAAAAACATTGGCAGAGGGCACAACTCGTCATGCCTTTGTTGATAAAGAGGGAAAGTTGCTTCGAAGAAAACATCCTTTTTATCTCTGGATTCAAAAACTTATTGAAGAAAAATAATGGAGGTGGCGTGTACGGTGAGCACAAAGGCGATACTCTTGGGCAATGAAGCCATCGCTCGTGGTATTGTGGAAGCCGGCTGTGCTGTGGCTACTGCATATCCAGGAACTCCTTCTTCGGAGATTTTGCCAGCAGTGGCTAAGTTTGCAGATGCGCTCGGAACTTCTACAGCCGTTGAGTGGGGAGCAAATGAAAAAGTAGCTTTTGAAATGGCAACGTCAGCAGCTTTTACAGGAGTTCGATCTTGCGTCGTTATGAAGCAAGTTGGTTTGAATGTTGCTGCCGATCCATTTATGAGTGCTGCTCATTTCGATATGAAGGGTGGAATGCTATTAGTTGTAGCTGATGATCCAGGTCCCCATAGTTCTCAGACAGAACAGGATAGCCGCTTTTTTGCATATTTTGCTAAAGTGCCATGCTTTGATCCTTCGACTGCGGCGGAAGCGAAAGATATGGTTTTCGATGCATATGATCTTTCGGAGAAATACAACATCATTACAATGCTTCGACCGAGTGTACGCGTAGATCACTGTCGTCAGGACGTAGATATAAAAGATGTTCTTACTATAGACAGAGAGATACGTTTTGAAAAAGATCCGGCACGATGGGTTTGTCTTCCTGCTACTGTCAGAATCAACCATCCTAAACTCAATAAGAAAAACGATCAAATCAGAGAAGATTTCGAAACAGAATATAGCAAATATAACTATGAAATTCCTGCAAAAGGCAAAGCCAAGCTTGGCATTATTGCCTCTGGCGTCTCTTTTTCTATTGTTTATGATATTTTGAAGGCTTGGGGACGTGAAGATATCTCCATATTGAAAATCGGAACTCCAGTGCCATTACCAATAAAAATGGTGACAGATTTTATCAATCGCCATGAAAATGTTCTTGTTCTTGAAGAAACCTATCCTGTTGTTGAAATGCAGCTCTTAGACCGAACAAAGGTCAAGGGGCGCTGGAATGGATTTGTTCCAAGAGCAGGTGAGCTTTTACCTGAAGTTATTGAATCTATCATTCTTAAGGCTCTTGACGAAGAGAAAGCTGTTGGTGCTGATAGCGACCTGAAGGCAGCTCTTGAAGAGTTAAAGATAACTCCGAGAAAGCCTATGTTATGCCCCGGTTGTCCTCACCGAGCAAGCGTTTTTGCAATTCGTCAGGCTATTCCGAATGCCATTAACCCATCTGATATTGGTTGTTATACCCTTTCTGTTAATCAGAAGGGAGCAGATGCCGTTATGGATATGGGTGCGTCTGTAACTATGGCTTCTGGCCTTTATTTAGCTCATAAAGTAATGGGAAAGGATCAACCCATTGTTTCCACAATAGGCGACTCTACTTTTTTCCACATGGGAATACCCGGGCTTGTTAGCGCAGTATATAACAAGCACGCTTTTGTTTTAAGCATTCTTGATAACAGAACAACGGCGATGACAGGTGCCCAGTCGAATCCTTCTGTAGGAGATAAGTTGCGCAAAGGGGATGAGGGGCGAATAGTAGAAATCGAGCAGGTTGTTCGGGGTTGTGGCGTTCACTATGTGCAAACTCTTGAAGCCTATGATGTGGAAGAAGGCAAAAGGTTGGTAAAAGAAGCCTGGGAATACGCAAAAGAACATCAGGAACCAGCTGTGCTTATATTTAAGCACCCATGCATGCTTCTTCGAGAGAAACAAGATAAGATTCAGGTAAAAGTGGATTCGGAGAAATGTATTGGTTGTAAATTCTGCATCAATTTCTTTAATTGCCCTGGGCTTGTTTTTGACGAAGCTAAGAAGAAAGCTTACATCGATGAACGATTCTGTGTATCTTGCGGCGTTTGCACTCAAGTATGTCCGCACGGGGCTATAATTCCTGTGGAGGAGGCGTAGACCCATGCAGTATGTCATAGTTGGAATTGGTGGACAGGGAATTTTATTTTCAACAAAGGTATTGGGCCATATAGCCATGTCTCGGAAAGAGAATGTAATGGGTAGCGAAGTTCATGGTATGGCGCAACGCGGAGGCTCTGTTATCAGCCATTTCAAAATAGGGGAGTATAAAAGTCCGTTGGTAAAGGCTGGAGAAGCTGATATCCTTTTGGCTTTTGATCAAAATGAAGCTATAAGAAATCTACACTTTCTTCGTGACGGAGGAAATTTGATTGTCAATATATTTGACGAAAAAGCTTTTGGTAATAGCCATCTTGACAATTACTTGAGAAAAAAGGACATAAAACTTTTTAAGATCAAAGGGTATGACCTTTTAAAAGAGCATATGGGGGGTAATTTTCTCTTCTTAAATGTTCTCATTTTAGGAGCTCTTTGTGCATCTAATGTCAGCAATGTTAAAATTGACGAAGTTCGGGAAGCTATAAATCAGTTATCTCCAGAAAAGTTTGCAGATGCAAACTTGAAAGTTCTCAACCTCGGGTACGATGCCCTTTCGTAATATTAAAAAGAGGTTATGTGGAGGGAGCTCAAAAGGGCTCCCTCTTTTTATTAGTGAAGGTTTTTCGTCCTTTGAGCTCCTTGTTGTATGTGCTATAACGATAATAATGTTGGGAGTTTTTTGTGCTGGCTTTCGGCCTCTTTTTCGAGTTAATTCTTCTTGTTATAAAGCCAGACAAGAAGCGGAACGTTTTGCTCTGTGGTTTGAATCGCAATTAACAAAGGGCAGACTAGAAAGAACTTCGTGTATTATTCGTCTCTTGCCAGGAGATCGTCCTGTCGATCAAATAAGGATTACGTGGGATACTGGAGAACGAGAGATTTATGATGCTCATGGTCGTGCATGGTTTCAGATGGGAGGATTCAATAGAGCTCCGCTATATAGTCCTTATTGGCATACGATTTCTCCTGCGTTTGTTCTTGATGTTTCAACAAGACCTCAGCAAGGGGAAAAAGTTTGTAAAGTCATTGTTTCACCACATTGTTTTGTCAGCATCGAAGAAAAAAGGTAAACTGAATACATCTCTATTGAAATCTCAAAAGTACTGGGGTATAAAAAGACAATTCCGATAATGTAGTAGAAGTGGGGGTTCGTTTAATGGCGGAAGTGAGGCCATGGTGGAGAGAATTTGTTGAAACAATATTATGGGCTCTTGTGCTTGCACTCATTTTAAGAACTTTTATTGTGCAGGCATTTTGGATCCCAAGTGGCTCTATGCTTCCTACATTAGAACCAGGGGACAGAGTTTTGGTAGCAAAATTTCTATATACTTTTCGAGAACCTAAGCGGGGAGATATTTTTGTCTTTAAATTCCCCTTAGACCCTAAAAGAGATTTTGTTAAAAGAATCATAGGTCTTCCTGGGGATACTCTTCATATTAAAGATGGAGTTGTCTATATAAATAATAATCCTCTTCATGAAGGCTATGTTAAACAAGCTGATGATTATACACTTTTGCCAAATTTGATTTTCCCGAATGTTCCCGTACATATACCTGCAAAAATGTATTTTGCCATGGGAGATAATCGTTCTCACTCTCAGGATAGCCGCTATTGGGGATTTGTCCCCCAAAAAAATATTCGAGGCCCTGTCCTTTTTCGATATTGGCCTCTCAATAGAATAGGAGTTGTTCGTTAACGTGCCACGTACAGTTTGGTTCCCAGGACATATGGCTAAAGGTAAGCGCAAACTGGAGGAATTAGCCAAAAAACTAGATATTATTTTCGAACTTCGCGATGCAAGAGCTCCGCAGCTTACGTCTTCGCCGATGGCTGTTCAGCTTTCCAAGATATGCCCTGTATATATCGTTCTTACTCGAGCTGATCTCGCTGAAGAAGGGGCAACAAAAGCTTGGTTAAGTTTCTTTGCTTCTCAGAAAAGTAAAGCTTGGGCATTCAATCTCTTAGAGGGGAAAATACAATCGTTGCGTCGTGATTTAACCAAGATGAAGCCTTCCCATAGAGAACTTCGCCTTGCTGTTGTTGGAATCCCCAATGTGGGGAAATCATTGTTTTTGAATCTTCTCGTGGGTAAAAAACGAGCTCAGGTTGGAGGTATTCCCGGAGTTACTAAAGGTGTTTCATGGTATAAGGGACAAGATATTCTTGCTGTAGATTCTCCTGGAATACTTGATCCCCATTCACATAATGAAGTCCATCGCCGTTTGGCCTGGCTTGGAAGCTCAAAGGCTCAGGTTATAGGTGGGACCGATGTTGTTGCTCTTTCTCTTATTGAGTTTTTAAAAGAACGTGGATATTGGCATTTGATAGAAGAGAAGTGGAATATAGAGAATGAAGCTGAGGAATCACTGATTACTCTTGAAAAAATCGGGCGTCGCTTGGGGTGTCTGGTTAGTGGTGGACGTGTTGATTTCTCTTTAGCAGGACAGCGCTTTCTTGATACTTTTTCGACTGGAAAGCTTGGACGTATAACTTTAGAATGGCCAGGGGAGCGGTATCCATGGGAGATCGATTAATTATTGGCGTTGATGAAGCAGGTCGTGGCCCTTTAGCAGGACCAGTTGTTGCAGCTGCAGCCATTTTAACGCCATCTCAAAAGGAAAGTTTGTTGGCTTTAGGTCTCAATGATTCGAAAAAGCTTACCCCTGTAAAGCGTGAGAAAATTTTTAAAGTAATGCTTAGTCTTGGTGTGGTTTGGAAGGCCCAGGCTGCTTCTCCACGGCGTATTGATAGCATGAACATTCTTCAGGCTACTCTTTGGGCCATGTATAGATCTGTTAAAAAGCTGCCCCCTGTCTTTGATGAAATTATTGTCGATGGAAATATTCGAATTCCGTATCTTGAGGGTGTTTCTCAACAGGCCATGCCGAAGGCAGATAGCCTTATCCCAGAAGTGGCAGCTGCCTCTGTTATAGCAAAAGTTTTACGAGACAGGGCTATGATAGCTTTAGACAGGGTGTATCCTCAATATGAATTTGCCAAGCATAAAGGGTATCCTACCGTGAAACATCGAACTCTTATTGCTCATTTTGGACTATCGCCCATTCATCGTAAAAGCTTTACATGGAAGGTCCCGACGCCATGACGTCTCTCAATGGCCTTTCTGGTCCGGTTGGCGGAAAAAATGTATCGGAAAGTTTACATCAGACTCTGTCTGAAAGTAATGTCTCGTCTACGAAAGCTTCATCCACTAAGGCCATTGCCAATGGGAGTCTTGTTGAAGGGCGCGTTATAGATACATGGCAGGGGGGATATCTTGTCCGAATAGGATCGCAGAATCTTAAAGCTATGGCTAATATTCCTCTCGTTGTAGGTCAGCGATTTCAGGCCATTTGGGATACGTCAGGAGACATTCCTGTTCTTCGCCTTCGTGACGTTGATGTAGCTCTCCTGGGAAGCTTGTCCGAAACTGATCGTCCTATAGCTGAAGCTCTTTTGCTTCGAGGACTCCCTATCTCGACGGAAGTATTAAAAAGTCTTCAAGTAGCATGGATTCGCGCAGGAGGGAAGCAAAACATGCTTGCCCCCCTTGTGGAGCTCTGGGCTCGAAATTTGCCTTTATCCTCCCAAAACATTAATCTTCTGGTATGGTATATAGGTCTTTCCAAAGAAGAACTTCTTGATGTGTGGAAAAAGATTCGCCAGAAGTTTCATGAGGGACTTGAAAAAGGGGAAAATCCTCACGCGGTGTTAAGACGTTTATTGTCAGATACAGACGATGTAGGTTGTTTTTTGCAAGCCCATAGTTTGCTTATGAAATCGGCGCGACAGAATCATAGCGAAGTCGTGCCCTTTTTTTCAGCATGGTGGCCTGTAGGAGAAGAAACAGAAACACTTGCCGCCAAAGTAAGAGTAGAAAAAAGAAGTTTGGAAAATTTGAAAAATTCTTTTTGGAGAGTTGCATTTGATCTGGATTGCTACAATCTAAAAACTGTGTCAGGAGAAGTTGCAACAGAAGGTCATTCGCTGGGAGTTACACTGAAGGTGGAAAATCCGACTGTGCAAAGAATTCTCCGCAGAAGAAAAACGGAGCTTTACGATTTGCTAGATGGGCTCCCTCTCCATACACAATATATTTCCGTTGCTTTGAAGGATATAGAGAGAGATATTGTGTATAGGAGGTTTGATGTAGAAATATGAACGCTTTTGATAAAAGAAAAAAAGCGGCAGCCCTTTCATATAATCCCGAAAAAGATAATGCTCCTAGAGTAGGTGCTTTTGGTGAAGATTTTCTCGCCAGGCGAATCATTGAAGTTGCGAAGGAAGCAAATATTCCTATCGTAGAAGATGCTGCATTGGTTTCAGCTCTTTTAACCCTTGAGCTAGGAGAAGAAATCCCTGTAGATCTTTACGAAGCTGTAGCGCGTATCCTTGCTTTCTTATATAAACTTGACAAAGGAGATGAATAAAACCGTGGATCATGTTGCACTTGGCCGTTGGGGGGAAGAAACAGCATGTTCTTATCTCCATAAAAAGGGATGGAATATTCTGGATCGCAATGTTTATTTTCCTCGGGGAGAGCTCGACATAGTAGCCATGGATAAGGATGAACTTGTTGTAGTAGAGGTTCGAACTCGATCATTAGGATATCTTATGTCTCCTGAAGAATCGGTGGGACCTGTGAAAACGCGAAGATTGGTATATGCAGGGTCTTGCTATGTGGAAAAAGTAGATTGGAATGGTTTTTGGAGAATTGATCTCTTGGGAATTACGTGTCATAAAGATGATAGTTATTCCATAGAACATTTCAAAGATATTACGAACGGGATGTCTTTTTTGTGATCCCTATTTATGGTATTACGCTTCAAGGCGTGCAAGCTCTGAAAGTAGAAGTTGAAGTTGAAATAACAGGTGGTCTTTTTTTTATCGCAGTTGTAGGCCTTCCTGACGCTGCTGTACGAGAATCTCGGGAGAGGGTCCGTGCGGCTTTGCGCAGCCTTCTTATTCCAGTTCGCGGACGTGTTACTGTAAATCTTGCACCTGCTGACAGCCCTAAAGAAGGAGCCCTTCTTGATCTCCCTATAGCTTTAGGTATTGCACAGAAATTAGGTGTTATTTCTTTAAATAAACCGGCTCTTTTTGTGGGAGAGCTGGCTCTTGATGGTCGATTACGAAAAACAAGGGGAGTGGTTCCAGCTGCCTTCTTGGCTCGGAAGCTTAAAATTCCCCTCTTTGTTCCGCAAGAAAATGCCTTTGAGGTTTCATTAGTTCCTGATGTAGAGGCATATGCTGTTTCAAGTCTGCAACAATTATTCGATCATATAAAAGGAAGAACATTACTTTCTCCCCTTAGAAAAGAAATACTTCCATCTGAGAACATTGTCGCCGATCCTGATTTGGCTGATATTAAAGGACAGAGTGGAGCTAAAAGAGCTCTGGAAATAGCAGCAGCAGGCCATCATAATTTGATTCTTGTTGGTTCCCCTGGAAGTGGAAAAACAATGCTTGCCAGAGCAATACGAGGAATTTTACCACCACTTTCTCAAGAAGAATTATTGGAAAGCCTTCAAGTTCACAGTACTGCCAAGCTTGACTTCCAAGCGACCCTCCAGCCACCTTTTTATACAGTCCATCCTACAGCAAGTATTGTTGCGATTTGCGGGGGAGGGTCAGCTCTTCGTCCAGGAGAGATAAGCCTTGCTCACCGTGGTGTTCTCTTTCTTGATGAATTTACGGAGTTTAGGCGGGATCTTTTAGAAGCTCTCCGTCAACCGTTGGAGGATGGAAAAATAGTAGTAAGCCGAGCAGCTGGGCGTGTTGTTTTCCCATGTCGTGTTTTGCTTATAGCTGCCTGTAACCCTTGTCCTTGCGGTTGGGATGGAGACATGGTGGAACAATGTATTTGTTCGGCATATGAGAAAGAGAGATATAGAAAACGCATTTCCGGACCTATTTTAGATCGCATTGATTTACACGTGTCTGTTCCACGTCTTCTCCCGAAAGAATTAATTTCTTTCGAAAATCAAAGGGTTGAGAGCAGTAAAGTTGTTCGTAAACGTGTCTGTATGGCCAGGGAGCGACAACGAAAACGATGGGGAAAGTATGGTTTTCATTGTAATGCTGAACTTCCTGAGCGTTTTATAAAACGTTCTTTGCAATTGAGCCGAGATGTCCGTTCTTTCTTGATCCAAATGTCAGATCGACTTCGTCTTTCTGGAAGGGGAATAAGCAGAGTGTTAAAAGTTTCGCGTACAATAGCGGATCTTGCCGGTTCTTCTGAAGTAGAAGTCTCGCATGTAGCCGAAGCTCTTGCTTATAGAAAGGGGAGTGTCTCTTTATGACTCCTCGTCAGGAGGCTCTTTTACTTATAAATGCCATAGAAGCAGATCGCCGTTTATGGGATAAAATTGCTGATAGTGAAGAGAAAATTGAAACGATCCGAAACGGATTTTTAACGGATGAACAAAAGAAAAGTCTTACATCTCGAACGTATAAACGTCTTGTCTATCTGGTTCACTCCCAATGGGCAGAGAAAGAAAGATATCGTTGTGAGTCTGTTGGAGTGCAATTGCTTTTTATGGGAGAATCAGGCTATCCCAAAAAACTAGAGAAGATGGAAAATGCACCGTTGGTTCTCTACGTTCGTGGAAATTATTCTTTTAAGAAACCTATACTTTCGGTTGTTGGAACACGAAGGAGTACATATTATGGGCAACAGGTGGCTAGAGCATTAGGGCGTGTGGCAGCAGATAAAAACTGGACCTTGTTAAGCGGAGGAGCTCTTGGTATTGATGGGGCAGCACATAGTGGAAGCTTAGATGCTGGAGGAGAGACAGCAGTTGTGCTTGCCCATGGATTGGACCATGTTTACCCTAAACAGCATGAAGAATTATTTAGAAATATTCTCTCTTCTGGGGCTCTTGTTACAGAGTACGGTTTAGGCATAAGTGCAAAACCTTGGCATTTTCCTAAACGAAATCGGATAATAGCTGGTTTAGCTGATAAAATCGTCATAGTTGAAGCTCCAAAGCGAAGTGGAGCTATCGTTACAGCCCAGATTGCCTTGGATATAGGACGTGAAATATGGGTTGTGCCTGGTCGGATAGATGAAAAAATATGTAGTGGTTCCAATAAACTTCTTTATGACGGTGCCCATCCTCTTGTCGATCTAGCGGATTTTGCTGAAACGCTGTCACCGATTACACAACTTCATTTATTGAACTCAAAAAAAGAAAAGAGTAAATCGTTATGTCCGAATATAAGTGAAAAAGAGCAAAAAATTCTCAATCTTATTCAAAATCATGGAGACCAAACAGTTGACAACTTAACTGCTCAAGGTAAAATGACTGCCGCTGATGTTATCTCTTGCGTGAGTCATCTGTCTGCGTTAGATCTTATATATTCATCAGGGCCTGGCCGATTTAGGGCCTCTATTGAATCAAAGTAAAGGAGCGTATCATATTGACGCGATTAGTTCATGATCTTGAAAGAATGTTTCTTACAGAAGATGCTCTCGAACTTATTTACCAGCTTTTTCTCACTGAAGAATACGCTAGAAACGTTATAGAAATAGCTATAGAAGATGCCATGATGATCGGGCAGGTTCGTGGAGGGCATATTGATGCCATAACTTTTATGAGCATCATACAGAGAACAGCAGATTCAACAATTTCTCATTTTGACTCGACTGGTTCGCTTTATGATTCAGTAAAGGGTCAGTATTTTGTCCATTAAACATTAAACAAGGAGGATCTTATGACGAAGAAAGAAACGGGGAAAACTCTTGTTGTAGTCGAATCTCCCACAAAAGCGAAAACTCTTTCTAAAATATTAGGATCAAAATATACAGTAAAAGCGAGCATTGGCCACATCAAAGACCTTCCTAAAAGCCGGATCGCTATTGATATCGAAAACAACTTTCAACCAGAATATATTCTAGTTAAAGGAAAAGCCAAAATAAAAAATGAATTAGTTAAACTTGCTCAAGGGAGTCAGAAAATACTACTGGCATCTGACCCTGATAGGGAAGGGGAGGCTATTGCTTGGCATCTTTGCGATATTTTGAAACTTGATCCAGAATCGCAATGCCGGGTCCGTTTTTACGAAGTTACGCCAAAGGCTGTCAAAGCGGCAATTAAAAAGCCTGAGTCCGTAGATATGAACAGAGTAGATGCGCAACAAGCACGTCGTGTTCTTGACCGTCTTGTCGGCTATTCTTTAAGTCCGCTATTGTGGAAAAAGATACGCTATGGCCTTTCTGCTGGGCGAGTGCAATCTGTAGCTCTCAATCTGATATGCGATAGGGAACGAGAAATAAAAAATTTTGTTCCTTCGGAATATTGGCATGTCAATGTGGAAGCCTTATCAAACGATAATAAAAGGAAATATGATTTAAAGGTTATGAGCTTTGAAAATAAATCTTTTTGGAAGGAAGGGAAGCCCCTTCTTATATCGAGCTCAGAACAAGCAGAAAAGATCGCCAGCGATATTCAATCAGCTGCCTTAGTTGTAAAAGAATATAAAGTAAAAGAAGGTAAAAGAAAACCTTTACCTCCTTTTAAAACAAGTACATTACAACAGGAAGGTGCGCGTCGTTTAAGTTTCTCTCCTCGTAGAACAATGGCTGTTGCACAGGCGCTTTTTGAAGGCATTAATATTCCAGGGCGAGGTCCTGCCGGCCTTATTACATACATGCGAACAGATAGTCTCCGGATAGCACCGGAAGCATTAGATGCGACCAGAAATTATATTACCCAAAGTTATTCATCAGAATATCTTCCTAAAACTGCCAACCTGTTTACATCTAAAGCCAGAAGTCAGGATGCTCATGAAGCAATTCGACCGACAGATGTGACGTTGACACCAGAAAGCTTAAAAAGTGTATTAACACCTGAACAATACAAGCTGTATTCTCTTATTTGGAACCGTTTCGTTGCTTCGCAAATGGCTCCCGCCGTTGTTGCCAATGCTATTCTTGATGTGGAAGCGGGTTCTTATGGCTTAAGGCAAACAGGAGAGACTTTAATTTTTGATGGATGGGGAAAATTATGGCCATTAGAGTTAAAAGGGAGCGAATTAGCTCCAGCAGTTTCAGAAGAAGAGCTAATATGCCATGATATTTCTAAAGAACAGCGTTTTACAAAACCTGCTGCGCGCTACTCAGAAGCGACTCTTATAAAAACTTTAGAAGAAAAAGGAGTTGGACGACCTTCAACCTATGCCACTATTGTTGAAACTCTTTACGACAGAGGATATGTTGAAAAGAACGAAGAAAAACGGTTGGAACCTACTTCTTTGGGAATGACAGTAGACGATTTCTTGCTTCAATATTTTGACTCTAAAAGCCCTTCTCCCATCGTCGATACGAATTTTACGGCTCAAATGGAAGGACAATTGGATCTTATTGAAGAAAATAAGCTTGAATGGGTTGATGTAGTCCGTTCTTTCTGGGGTGGTTTTGCAGAAACTCTAGAAGAAGCCAAAAAAGCATCGGCTGTTGATTTGCCTGAACCTGAGCCAATTGGTGAGGATTGTCCGGAATGTGGGAAGCCTTTAGTTAAAAAACGAGGACGTTTCGGTGATTTTATAGCCTGTTCGGGATATCCTGAATGTCGATATACTCGCCCAATTCTGAAAACTATTGGTGTGAAGTGTCCCCTATGTGGGGAAACTGAAAATGGAGAAGTTGTTCGAAGAAGAAGTAAAAAAGGAAAGTTTTTCTATGGATGTTCACGATATCCTGAATGTAAATATGTCTCATGGAACGAACCTACAGGAGAAAAGTGTCCAGAGTGTGGAACTCCACTTGTTCGCAAAAACAAAAAAAGTCTTCCAGAATGCCCCGAATGTGGTTGGAAAAAGGAGAAAAAGTAATTATGGACAGATCAAACGAAATTCTGGTTCTTGGTGGCGGATTGGCCGGGAGCGAAGCAGCTTGGCAGTTGGCACAAAGAGGATATCCTGTTTGTTTAGTAGAGATGAGACCGAAAATAACAACCCCAGCACATCAGACCGATATGATGGGGGAACTTGTATGCAGTAATTCTCTTGGTGCTGATAATATGACAAGCCCAGCTGGAATATTAAAGGCTGAGCTTCGTTATCTTGGTAGTCTCATAATGGAAGCTGCAGATCATACGAGCGTTCCTGCAGGCAAAGCACTTGCCGTTGATCGTGACGCTTTTGCTGGTTACATAACGAAAAAACTTTCAGAACATCCTTGTATAAGAATTGAAAGACGAGAGATGACATCGTTGCCGGAGGAACCTGCTATTATTGCTACAGGTCCCTTAACAAGCCCTTCTCTTGCAGAAGAATTGAAGAAAATAACAGGAGAAGAATATTTTTCTTTTTTTGATGCTATAGCTCCGGTAGTTTTTTACGATTCCATCGATATGACGAAAGCGTACAAAGCAGGACGCTACGGTCAAGAAGCAGATTATATAAATTGTCCCATGAACGAAGAAGAGTATATTCGTTTTTGGAATGCTCTTGTCTCTGCAGAGCGAGCCACACGTCATGAATTTGAAAAGGACATTCGTTATTTTGAGGGATGTTTACCAATAGAAGTTATTGCCTCCAGAGGTATCGATACTCTCCGTTTTGGTCCTTTAAGACCAGTTGGTTTGCCCAATCCCCTTACAGGAGAAGAACCCTATGCTGTTGTTCAGCTTCGACAAGATAATAAAGATGGCACTCTTTTTAATTTAGTTGGTTTTCAGACAAGCCTGAAATGGGGAGAGCAAGCTCGAGTTTTTAAACTTATCCCAGGGCTTCAAGATGCTGAGTTTGCCCGTTATGGTGTTATGCATAGGAATATATACGTCAATGCACCTACTGTACTTGATGGTTTTCTTCGTTTACGGGATCGTAAAAATCTTTTTTTAGCGGGGCAAATAACGGGAGTAGAAGGATATCTTGAGAGTACCGCTATGGGACTTGTTGCTGCTATTTATATGGCGTTTTCTTTGAGACAAACAGAAATGCCCATTTGGCCTAAAGAGACAGCGATAGGTTCTTTGCTCCGTTATTTATCAGAAACTGACACGAAGGTTTTTCACCCTATGAACGTAAACTTGGGCATATTCCCCCATCTTGATGTAAAAATACGTAAAAAAATAGAACGATGTCAAAAAGTTGGCGAAAGAGCGATGTTGTTCTTAGAAGAATTTTACAAAAGTTACCTAAAATAGGACTCCCCCCCTATTTTTTATAATAGACCTCTGTTGTATAATGTATAATAATAAATTCCAATGATTTTAAAATTTTTTGTGTCGTTATATTTTTGCCTTTTTTCAGGCAAATCTTGTTGCAAAAATTGCAATTTTATGGCATTCTGATTGTTTAGAAAAGTATCAAGTATCTGGAAAAGAATGATAAAATATGATTATGGCTGAAAAGTTATCTTCT
Source organism: Aminobacterium sp. MB27-C1 (assembly GCF_030908405.1). Classification (NCBI taxonomy): domain Bacteria; kingdom Thermotogati; phylum Synergistota; class Synergistia; order Synergistales; family Aminobacteriaceae; genus Aminobacterium; species Aminobacterium sp. MB27-C1. Next base: position 436,089 of record NZ_CP133089.1, read on the forward strand.
GCGTTGGATTATTACTTGGAACAGATGCGTTTTGCCAAAAATATGTCATTGTATACTATTGAGAATTATGCTGTAGATCTCAATCAATTTGTTAACTATTTGCTTGAGCAAAACGTTACCCTTCTTTCGGAAGTAGATACACGTTTGATTCGTGAGTATTTGAGGGTCTTGGCTTCTTTTGGATACGCTAAGTCATCTGTCTCCAGAAAACTTTCCGCTATAAAAAATTGGTTTCTTTTTTTAGTTGATAAAAAATTAGTGGAGAAAGATCCAGCTAAAAATGTTAAGGGTCCACGTTTACCTGCGCGCTTGCCACGTGCTTTAAGTGTAGAGGAAGTTACGAGGCTAATTGAAAAAGGAAGTGCGGAAAGCACAACGCCTCTTAGAGACAGGGCTGTTTTAGAGTTACTTTATGGATGTGGACTTCGTATTGGAGAGCTTGCAATTCTTCACTGGGAGGATATAGATCTTGTCGAAAGATGGCTGCGGGTTCGAGGCAAGGGAGACAAAGAGCGAATGGTTCCCGTAGGCAGAATGGCTAAAGAGGCTGTTCAGGTGTGGCAAGATACTTTTTCAGAACCAAATAATTTTATCTTCCCGGGGGAAAATGGCGATCATCTTACTGTGCGTACTGTTGGGCGTATAGTGGAGAGAGCCGCGCAGAGAGTTGGATTATTTGGGGTAACTCCCCATATGTTACGTCATAGCTTTGCAACCCATATGCTTGAAGGTGGAGCTTCTATACGAGTGATGCAAGAGCTTTTGGGACATGAAAGTTTATTGACGACACAACGGTATCTGACAGTGACGGCAGAACATCTTAAACAAAGCTACATAGATGCTTTTCCGAGAACTAGAGGAGATGATTGAACTGTTTAAGGGAACAACTATATTGTGTGTACGCCGCGGAGATACAGTGGCGATGGCTGGAGACGGTCAGGTAACCTTAGGAGATCAAATTATAAAGGCAGGGGCACGGAAGGTGCGTCGCTTATATAAGGGAAAAGTCCTTGCAGGATTTGCAGGGAGTACCGCAGATGCAATGACACTTCTTGAGCGTTTTGAAGCGCGTTTAGAGGAAAATAGCGGAGACCTTATGAGGGCAGCTGTTTCTCTCGTTAAAGAGTGGAGATTGGATCGCGCTTTGAGAAAACTTGAGGCCCTTATGCTTGTTGCAGATGAAAACCATACATTGTTACTTTCAGGTGCAGGAGATGTGCTTGAACCGGAGAACAATGTTGCTGCTATCGGATCTGGTGCTGGTTTCGCCCTGGCGGCTGCACGGGCTTTTATGGAGTCTGGTAAAGGGTCTGTTTCTGAAATCGCCCACAGATCTATAGAAATAGCTGCGGATATTTGTATCTATACGGATAAAGAGATAACGGTAGAGGTGATTGGCGAATGAGTATTGTAGCAGAAGAGAAGCTGGATTTAACACCTCGCCTTGTAGTTGAGTGTCTTGACAGGTACATCATAGGGCAGGAGAAGGCTAAAAGAGCGGTAGCCATTGCTCTTCGTAATAGAATTCGACGTCGCAATTTGTCTCACGATCTCGCCAACGAAATAGCTCCTAAAAATATACTGATGGTTGGCCCGACAGGTGTAGGAAAGACGGAGATAGCCCGTCGTTTGGCTGATCTTGTTCAAGCCCCATTTGTGAAAGTAGAAGCGACGAAATTTACTGAAGTGGGCTACGTTGGACGAGATGTGGAGTCAATGGTTCGAGATCTCGTCGAAATGGCTGTGTCCATGGTAAAAAAAGTAAAGATAGAAGAGGTTCAAGGTCCTGCAGAAGAGAGAGCTTCGTTGCGGCTTGTGGATGCTTTGCTTCCACGACCGGAGAGAAAATCGTCAATGCCCGACTTTATGAAAATGTTTTCGGGAAAAGAGGAGGAAGTGGCGCCGTCTCAGGAAGATGACTCTATTAGAGAATCTACGAGAAATAAAGTTTTAGAACTTCTTAAGACAGGCAAACTGGATGGAAGAGAAGTAGAGATTGAGGTAACTGAAAATTCTGCTGTCGGTATACCTCTTCTTGGTGGCGCAGGAATGGATTCGATGGGTATGAATATTAATGAAATGCTCAGCGGCTTTCTTCCTAAAAAAACTAAAAAACGTCGAATGAAGGTTGTGGATGCCAAAAGGCTCTTGCAGGCCGAAGAAGCTGAAAAACTTATCGATATGGAGTCGGTAGGCAAAGAGGCTTTGGAGAAGGCGCAAGAAGAAGGCATTGTCTTCATTGACGAACTTGATAAGGTTGTTGCCCGCGGATCTTCTAATGGTCCCGATGTGAGCAGGGAAGGTGTTCAGAGGGATCTTCTCCCTATTGTTGAAGGGGCATCGGTTCAAACAAAGTATGGAACGGTAAAAACAGATCACATTCTTTTTATTGCTGCGGGAGCTTTTTCAAGCGTTAAACCTTCTGATCTTGTTCCAGAACTTCAGGGACGATTCCCCATTCGTGTGGAGTTGCAGCCATTAGGAAAAGATGAGCTGGCTCGCATTCTTGTCGAACCGGAAAATAGTCTCATAAAACAGTATCAGGCTCTGTTGAGCACTGAAAATGTGGAAATACGATTTTCTCAAGAGGCTATTTACAAAATAGCGGCATTAGCTGAGAAAATGAACACCGAAATGGAAAACATAGGAGCTCGTCGTCTTCATACGATGATAGAACAGCTTCTTGAAGATATTAGTTTTACGGCACCAGAGCGGCAAGGTGATGTAATAGAGATAGATACTTTATTTGTTGAAGAGAGGCTTTCCCCTCTCATGGAAGATACTGACTTGCGAAAGTATTTGCTTTAATTATTCAGGAGGGATTCGAAATGACTAAAGGAGAAAAGAAAATAACAGATAGTAATCCTGTTATAGTGGAAGATCCAGCAATGAAAGATTTACTCGATAAAACTCGTCAAGTAGGCAGAGCGCTTCAGAACCGCAGAGAAGGAACTAAACCTGATTATAACAAGCTTGCTAAACTTCTTTGTGAATTTTCCACAGCGAATGTCTATATTATCAACAGAGAGGGCAAAATTCTTGGCTATTCATGGATTAGTGAATACCACTCGGAAGCAGTGGCTAATTTCTTGGAGAGAGGGTATATGCCCGAGAATTTTGTTGAAAAAATGAATCAGCACAGAGAGTCCATTTTGAGCGAAACAGACGGCTATCTCTTTGATGATGAAGAAAACGTTGAAGGCTCTCCAGAGAAACACATGCTATACGTTCCTATATATAGCGCTGCTGAGCGTTTAGGAACGTTACTTCTTGTGAGATTCTTTGATCCTTTTTATATGAAAGATCTTATTTTAGCTGAGTATCTTGCAACTCTCGTTGGAATTGAAATTTTACATGACAGAACCCGCAGTATAGAAGAGCGTGCCAGAGAGCGTCTTGTTGTTCAAATGGCCATGCGTGCACTTTCCTACTCTGAAGTAGAGTCAGTAAAACATATCATAGCTGAATTAGGCGCTTATGAGGGCGTAGTTATTGCCAGTAAGGTTGCAGATCGAGTAGGCGTAACACGGAGTGTTATTGTCAATGCTCTTAGAAAACTAGAGAGCGCAGGTATTATAGAAAGTAGAAGCCTTGGCATGAAAGGAACCTTTATAAAGATTTTAAGCCCCCTCTTTATTGAGGAGTTAGGAATGGTTCTTCCTCAGAGCATGTAACTTTAAAACATTAATATTGCTGAGTAAAAGTGAAGCTGCCATGAAGGACAGCTTCACTTTTTTATATATTCTATTTAAGAAAAGAATTACTTCTACCGATATGTAACACGAAGGGGTGAAAGCAATGATTGTTGATCGAGCGTGGAAAGTTGCAGAAAAAGATTTGGAAGGTCTATCTCAGCGTTTTCAAGCGGTGGGGTCAAATCTTGCTAATGCTAACACTCCAGGATATGGGCGAAAAGAGGTCTCTTTTGAAGAAGAGCTAAGAAGCGTTGTTCTAGGACCCGATAAATTACCTTTAAAGGTTACGCAACCTTCTCATATTGTCTCTGTTCCGGCTACGGTAGATAAAGTTGTTCCATCGGAAAAAAGAATTTATGACGAGAAAGTGCGGTTTGACGGAAATAACGTAGATTTAGAGATAGAGATGGCTAAGATGATGGAGACTCGTTTAGCTTATCAGTCAATGACACGATTGATAGGCAAGAAAAGTTCCATGTACCGTCTTGTCATAGGAGGACGCTAATGCGAGTTTTTCGTACAATTGATATAGCGGGGAGTTCCCTTACCGCACACAGGCTATGGATGGATACTGTTGCATCTAATTTAGCGAATGTAAATACTACAAGAACTGATACAGGTGGTCCTTACGTTCGAAAAACTCCTGTCTTTTCAGAAATTTTAGCAACTGAAGAAGGGCGCCAGTGTGGAGGTGGGGTTAGAGTTGTTGATATTGCTGAAGACTCTCAGCCTTCCCGTCGGGTTTATCAACCCGATCATCCCGATGCAGATGCCCAGGGGTATGTTTCTTTCCCTAATGTTAATGTTGTTCGCGAGATGGCTGACATGATGACGGCTAGCCGTGCTTATGAAGCAAACCTCGCTATTGCAGATGCAGCAAGAGGTATGTGGAATGGAGCTCTTGAGATCTTACGAGGGTAATATGGCATACATTGAAATATGAGCCTTTTTGCCTATATGACTTCCTTCAGGGGACACTGTAAAGTGTCCCCTTTTTTATCATTGTTGTTACACAGATGTGTTAAAATTAAACTTATTGATAACAAATTTGATATTTGCTTTTATTACTGAAGGAGAGATAATATGGATCCTGTAAAACTTGATCTCAGTCAGCTTACTCCGAAGAATAAAATGAAACAGACGATGCAGGAGAAAACAGATCTTATACACCATAGTCCTTCTTTCGAGTCGATTCTCTCCCAATCTTTTGTTAATGTTAATAATTTACAACAAGAATCTGATATGATGGTTCAGAAATTGGCGGTCGGAGAAGTAGATGATATATCGACTGTGGTTTTGTCGGTTCAAAGAGCTGAGCTTGCACTTCGAATGATTACAGAAGTGCGTAATAAGCTTGTGGATGCATATCAGCAACTTGCGCGTATGCCTGTTTGATTTTTTTATCCTTTTCTTAATTTAATATGAATGGATTAACTCAGTTAAAAGAAAAAATTAGTGCGTTTTGGTTATCGTTGCGTCAATGGCAACGATGGTCACTTGTCGGGGCCGCTGTTTTGGTTGCAGCAGCTCTTGTTTTGCTTGTCTTATGGGGAGGAAAGCCCTCCTATGAGCCTCTTTTTGCACAGTTGGAGGTTTCTGATGAAGCCGCCATCGTTTCTTATCTGAAGGAGAATAAAATTCCCTATCGGATCGATCCTGCTGCTCACGCTGTTTTGATTCCTCGAGATCAAGTCTATGAGGTTCGTCTTACTTTAGCGCAGGAAGGACTTCCCAAAGGTGGCAATGTAGGTTTAGAACTTTTCGACGATACTAAAATGGGGATGAACGAGTTTCAACAAAAGGTGACTTTTTTAAGAGCCTTGGAGGGAGAACTTGCAAGAACAATAAGTCAGATTGAAGCTATAGATTATGCCAAGGTAAATATCGTTCTTCCCGAAAAACACCTTTTTTTAGAACAGCAGCAACCTTCTACAGCTTCTGTACTTATTCGTTTGAAGGCAGGGCAGGAGATAGGTCCCTCTCAGATAAAAGCCATTATTCATCTTGTTTCTCATAGTGTAGAAGGTCTTGCCCCTGATTATGTAACCGTCGTTGATACGAGTGGTAAGGTTCTTTCTGATATGCTTGATCAGGAGCTCTTGGTATATAGCCATGGAGATGGACAGACTGTTTCTTCTGTACAGCGAGAACTGGAAAGGCAGCAGGAACGAGAACTAGAGAGTAAGGTCAGGCAAATGCTCGAACGAGTTTATGGCCCAGGCCATGTCGTGGTTCGTGTGAAAGTAGAGCTTGATTTTGACAAGAAACAAAGTCGTTATAAGGAATATGTTCCTTTTGCGTCTGGAAAAGGTGTTTTAAGAAGTCAGCAAAATATGGAAGAGAGCTTTACTGGTAGTGGTACTCCAGTAGGGGGCGCTCCCGGAACGACGACGAATATTCCAGGGTATGCAATAGGTGCTCCTAACACTGGTATGAATGAATATAATAAGAGTGACGTTGTTAGTAACTACGAGATAACAACACGAGAAGGAGAAAAAATAGATACACCAGGTGGCATCAGACGACTGACAGCTTCTGTTTTAGTTGATGCTGACCTGGATGAGACAAGATTAAAAGAATTGAATGCCATTGTAGCGCCGGCTTTAGGTTTTAGGGCTGAGCGTGGTGACGAATTGGCAATACAGGGAATGAAATTCTCAACGACACTTGCAGATTCTCTTAAGGAACAGCTTCAGCGAGAACGTCGTACACAGCTTATTTTTCTTCTTATTGGTTTAGCGGCACTTTTGCTTCTGCTTTCTCTCGGAGCTCTATGGTGGGTTCGTCGCAGAAAAGAAGGAAAGGAAAAGAAAATTGCGGCTGGTGCTGAAGCAGGAAAGGCGATACCGTCTATACAGGATATTCTTAGCTCCCCTGAACTTCTTGAATCTCAGGGAGAATTGGCTATATTGGAAGAACAATTACGGGCTTATGCGAAAAGTAAGCCTGAAGAAGTTGCAAATCTTCTTCAGGAATGGATTTCAGAAGATATGTAAAAGACAGGAGATAAAATATGGCGCGTAGTTCTGGCTCTCGTGGATTGCAGGGAAAAGAAAAAGCGGCGATTTTGCTTGTTGCTTTGGGGAATGAAGTCGCAGCTGAACTTTACAAACATTTTGATGAGGCGACCATCGAAATAATAACGCTTGAGATAGCCAATCTTCAGAAAATATCTCCTGAACAAAAATTAGAAGTATTGAAGGATGCGCAAGAGATGCTTCTTGCTCGCGAGTATATGGCTCGTGGTGGAGTTGATTACGCTCGGGATATACTGGAGCGAGCTTTGGGACCTGAGCGTGCTCAAAACCTTCTTGCTCGTATAACGGCGAGTTTGCAGGTTCGTCCCTTCGATTTTATGAGACATTCAGATCCTCAGCAGTTATTAAGTTTTATTCAGGGCGAACATCCTCAGACGATAGCGTTGATTCTTTCGTATCTTGAACCAGAGCAATCGGCTCAGGTTATCGGTGGCCTTCCGGCAATTATGCAGGCTGAAGTGGCGAAACGTATTGCCAAAATGGATCGTATTACACCTGAGGTATTACGTGAGGTAGAAAGAGTTCTAGAAAGGAAGTTAAGCACTGTCATGGGGCAAGACTTTACCTTGGCTGGTGGCATCGATGCCATAGTGAACATTATTAATAATGCTGATCGTGGAACTGAGAGAAATATTATGGAACACTTAGAAGAAAATGATCCGGAATTAGCCGAGGAAATCAAGAGGAGACTCTTTGTATTCGAAGATATACTCAAAATGGACGATCGTTCTTTACAGCGTGTCTTGCGTGAAGTTGAGATGAAAGAGCTTGCTCTGGCTCTGAAGGGGGCTACAGAGGATCTTCGGTCTAAGTTCTTTAAAAATATGTCAAAGCGTGCTGCTGAGATGTTGAATGAAGATATGGAATTTATGGGGCCTGTACGTGTACGTGATGTTGAAGAATCGCAACAGAAGATTGTTAACGTTATTCGAGCCCTTGAGGATGTAGGAGAAATAGTCATATCACGCGGAGGAGAGGAAGAGCTGGTTGTCTAAGTTTGTGCGTCACAATATTATTAGAGCAGTTCGTGTTCTTCCTGAAGCTGTACGTATAGGAGCTTCAGCTAATGACGGGAAAGTTTCCCGAGAAGCTTTGGCTCAGGACGAAACAGCTGCTGTGTGCTCTTTAGACAAAGATCAGTCTGAACTTCTCCAAAAAGAATTAGCAAACCTTCAGAATTATGCTTCCCAACTAGAAGAAGAATTGAAAGAAGCCCTTCAGCGTAATCGCGTTCTCGAAAACGATTTTTTAGCCCATAAAAAACAGGTAGATGAAGAATATCAGCGGGCTGTCTGTAATTTGAACAAAGAAAAAGACTCTCTTTTTTTACAAGCTAAAAAAGAAGGATATGATGCCGGCCAAATAGAAGGGCATTCCGAAGGTTTAAAATCGGCCCGAGACGAGGTGGAGCAGGAATATTCAGAGCGCTTCTCCGGGCTTTTGGCTACGTTTGACAATATTCATGCTACTGTTGTGAAAGAAAAATCTTCTCTCGCTGAACTTAATTTGCCTTATATGATGCGTTTGTGGAAATGCCTTTTGGAGAGATTGCTTAAAAAAGAAGTTTCCATTGATCAGAATACCGTAATACGTATTTTAGAAAGTATTTTAACAAGAGTTAGTGATAAAGAAAAAATTGTTATATATCTTAACCCTGAAGATGTTGAACGTGTGAAAAATCAAAAAAGCACCTATGCCGATCTTTTACGAGGTGTAAAGGTTTTAGATATACATGTTGATGATCATGTGGGTAAGGGAAGTTGCATTGTAGAAACAAATCTTGGGGTTTACGATGCTCGTTGGAAAACTCAGTTTGAACAGATCGAAAAGGAAATAGACCAGCTTTTCTTAGAGGAGGCTTCTGCTCTTGAACTCCGAAAAGAGTAGGGAGCTTCTATGGGATGTTTTAGAGGCCCGACTTTCTAAAAATCAATTAATAAAAATTAACGGTCGAGTGGTACAAGTTGTGGGGCTCGTTGTGGAATCTCAAGGTCCTGATGTTCGAGTTGGAGATTTATGCCAGATACGCTTTCGCGGCGACTCTCCTCCGTTAAAGGCGGAAGTTGTCGGCTTCAGAGAAGATAGAGTTCTTTTAATGCCTTTAGGGAGCTTAAAAGATGTTGGGCCTGGATGTGACGTTGTTTCTATGGAACGTCCTCTGGGAGTGCATGTAGGTCGTAACCTCCTTGGTAGGGTTCTTGATGGCTTAGGGCAGCCTATGGATGATAAGGGACCTATTATTGCTTCAGATTTTTACCCTCTTTATGCAGATCCGCCTCATCCGTTACGAAGACAGATGATTTCCTCCCATCTTTCTGTAGGAGTAAAGGCAATAGATGGTATTTTAACATTGGGTACTGGGCAGCGAATCGGAATTTTTGCCGGTTCCGGCGTGGGAAAAAGTACTCTTCTGGGAATGATGGCCAGAAATACGGAAGCAGACATAAATGTTATTGCTCTTGTTGGAGAACGAGGACGAGAAGTTAGAGAGTTTATAGATCATGATCTTGGCGCGCAAGGTATGGAACGTTCAGTGCTTGTTGTTGCAACGTCAGATCAACCTCCTCTCATACGCTTAAAAGCGGCCTTGACAGCTACAGCAATAGCGGAATATTTTCGAGATCAAGGTAAAAATGTGCTTTTGATGATGGATTCTGTAACTCGAGTAGCCAGAGCTCAGCGAGAAGTAGGTTTAGCTATAGGAGAGCCGCCTACAACCCGAGGATATACTCCTTCTGTTTTTGAGGCTCTTCCTCGGTTATTGGAAAGAGCTGGCGCCGGAGAGCGTGGAAGCATTACCGGTATTTATACCGTTCTTGTTGAAGGTGACGATATGAATGAGCCTGTCGCTGATACCGTACGGGGTATTCTTGATGGACACGTTGTGCTTTCTCGAAAGATAGCTTCGAAAAATTTTTACCCTGCTATTGATATTCTGAACAGTGTGAGTCGAGTTATGCCTTCTGTTGTTTCCAAAGAACATTTAAAGGCTGTTTCCAGAATACGAGAAGCTATAGCTGTTCATCGAGAAGCGGAAGATTTGGTCAATATTGGGGCATATAAAGAGGGCTCTAACCGTAAGATTGATTGGGCCTTAAGTCATATAGAAGATATACATGCTTTTCTTTGCCAGTCGACTGACGAAAAATATACTTTTGAAGAGACAGAATCAAGTCTTATGACATTGGCTCCATTTGCCGAAGATATATAAAGGTAGGTTAAAAGGAGGCAGAGGGGTAATTCATGATTGAACGTATAAAACGCTTCCAAAAGATTTTGTCGACACGAGAAAAGGTAAGAGATGAAGAACGCTTACTTTTAAGTGAAAAGCGTAATTATGAGCAAAATATTGTTTCCTTAATGAATGGATTGCAAGAAGAAAAACAACAAGCATTACATGTTTTCAGTACGCAGGATAACTGTCTTTTTTCCCCTCAGGATATGTGGTATAGACGAAAATCCATTGATTGTATCGAAAGAAAATTAGACGAAGCGCACGAGGCATTGTTACAGATACAGTATGCTATTCGTCAATCAGAAGAACGTCTTCTTCAGAAACATAAAGACGTAAAGGTTATGGAGACATATCTTGGTAAGATGAAAGATGAGTATAACCAAGTCGTGTCACGAATGGAGCAAGAAGAACTTGACGATATAGCTACGATACGATTCGAGAATAAGTCTGGGGAGTGAAATCTTTTGCAGGCAAAAAGAGTAGGATTGGAACGAGTTATAAAACGTATAAATGAGATTCAGGAGCGCTTCTGCCCGAATGAAGCGCCTAAACAAGAAAAAAAGAGAGAACGATTTGTTGATGTCTTGTCGCGTGTAGAAAGAGAATCTAGCCTTGATGTGAACGTTTTGCCAGAAAAAGAAAACAGCAAAATTCCTACCTCAGAAAATGTTTCTTTAAATTCGATCATAAAGCGCCATGCTAAAAATTACAATGTGGATGAAAACCTTATTCGTGCCGTAATAAAGATGGAATCTGGGGGGAAAACAGATGCTGTTTCTCCTAAGGGGGCTATGGGGCTTATGCAATTGATGCCGGGAACGGCGCGTATGTTGGGGGTTAATAATCCTTATAATCCCGACGAAAATATAGAGGGCGGTGTAAAATATCTGGCCTTTTTGTCCGATAAATATAAGGGGGATTTAGAGCAGGCTCTTGCAGCATATAATGCGGGGCCTTCTCGGGTTGATTCCTACGGAGGTATTCCGCCCTTCCCTGAAACGCAGCAATATGTTCAAAACGTTTTAGCAGAATATAAGCGAAATATAGGGAGCGAATAGAACAATGCCTGACGATAATTTATGGGCAGAGGATACAGAACGGGAGTTACAGGAAAATCAGGGCTCATCCCGGCCCGTCTCTCCACGTAAAAAGGGGAGTAGACTGAGGCGTAGATTGGGCCTTTTTTTTGTTTTGCTCATTATAGGGGCTGGCGTAGTTTTAGGACTCCATTTAGGTGGGGTTTGGGATATTCGCCCCTTTGCGGAAAAATTAGGCATAATTAAAAGCGAGACTCTCTCTCCAGCCGATCGCCGACAACAAGAGTTAGAAGAGTGGGCAAGCCGCTTGAGTAAAAAAGAAAATGAACTTAATGAAAAAGAGCATAATCTTGAAGTTCTTTCTCAAGACCTTGTCTCTAGAAAAGATGCTCTTCTTGTGAAGGAAACTGAAATCCAGGCCTTGGAAAAGGATTCTAATGATAGCAAAGTTCAAAACGAAGAGTCTTTACAAGCGTTAGTTCAGACTTTTCAGGAAATGTCGTCGCGTCGGGCTGCATCTATCATTGAGCAGTTAGATCAGAAATTGGCAGTGAAACTACTTTTGAAAATGCCTGAAGATAGTGTTGCATCTATATTAGGACGTATGGACCCAGGACGGGCAGCCTTGCTGACGGAACAGCTTGCACTTCAGAAAGATAGGTGAGATGGGGATGCAAGGTGATTTTTTTTCAGTTATTTCAATGGGGGAGCTTCTTACCGAGCCGAATAATACCCTTCAACCTGATATGAAAGTAACTACTGAGTTGGATTTTGCAACTCTTGTTGCAGCTCTGTCAGAAAACGTATCAGGAGAGACAGAAAAAGATTCTCTTTCTAACCTTAATTTGATAGCCTCAGATAAATCAGACAAATCAGATAAAAAGGAGAGGGGACAATCGTTATCTTTATCTTCTTTATATGCAACGTGTCCGCCTTTAGTGAATATTTTATTAACGAAAACCGAGGCGGAAAGTGAAACAGCAGAAAAAAAGATTGAAATGACAACGGTAAATGAAACTGAAACTCTTATTGATAGCGTGACAACTGAAAAGACAAAAAAAGAGGAGAATTTGCAGCAAAATCCTTCAGAACTTTTGCCACAGAAAGAAATGGATCAATTGGAAGAAAAAGGTTCAGGGTTGCTTGAAGAAATAACAATTGATGAGGAAAAAGCTGCAGAGATTGAGGTTTTAAAAGGCAGCATTAACGTTAATAATAAGGATAAAAAAGTATCGAGTGAAAAAGAAGAGGAAAAGCCGCTTATAAAAGGTTTTGTACGTAACCACGATAAAGGAGAAGTGCAAGGTCCGAAAGAGGAGAAGTTTCCTTTAGATAAAATTTCTGTTGTTGGTGATTCTATCCCAAATATTGAAAAATCGTTTTCTCATGTAAAACGAGAGATTGAAGATAATGTGTTGCCTCCGCAGGAAATAATAACTTCAGATAAAAGCGTTTCTCAACAAACTGACATGGGAAATACGCAGAGTGATTCCTTAGATTTACATAAAGAATCACAAGATGTAGATGTTCCACATAAATGGGGAATAGAAAAGGATAAGACAAATACTTCAGTGTCGCAGCATCCTTTTCATGAAGTGATGGCTCAAAATATAGTTAAAGAAAAATCGGATTTAAATCGTATGAATACAGTTCCTCAAGCATTTCAAAGAGGTGTATATGTTGGCACAAATCAAGGGGAACAAATACAGACAGGAATGACGCATGTATTAAGGTTCCTTCATACGAGAGGAGAAACAAAAGCCAAGGTCGTTATTGAGCCACCAGCTCTTGGCAGGGTAGACGTGGAACTGCTCTCTTCTCAACGAGGGGTTGAGGCGTTTCTTCGTGTGAGTTCCGAATCTTTAAGGCATATTGTGCAAGAACAGTTACCAGCGCTTCGAAGTGCCTTTTCGCAGCAAGGACTTGTTTTAGCCGATTGCTCTGTGGATGTTCGAAAAGAGAATGAACATAGTGGACAAAACCAACAGAATAAACGGCGAGGAATAAAAGTAGCGATGGATGCTTTAGACGAAACTGAAGAACCTCTTGCTTTTCGTCTTGACCTAGAGCAAGGCTTACTCGTTTGGATGGCATAGGATAGGAGGGAGAAAATGTTTGTACAAAGTACCGATTATTCAGTAACAGGCTCTGCTACAACAGCTTCTGCCACAAGCGCGACAGAACAGAAAAGTAAAACCGATTCGAATGGAGGATTGGATCAAGACGCTTTCTTCAAAATCTTGATCACTCAGTTGACCCACCAAGACCCCATGAATCCTTTACAAGATAGAGAATTCATTGCTCAGATGGCTCAATTTACTACAGTAGAAAAATTGACGAATATGGGCAAGGTTGTAGACGAAATGGCTACTGTAAATCGAGGGAATGCAGTTTCTTATCTTGGTAAAAACGTAAGTTTCTATGATGAGAACGGAGAAGTTATGACATCTAAAGTTCAGGCTGTTTGGTTTGACGATAAAGAGGGTGTTATTCTTCAGGTTCCCGAGGGGCAAATCAAATTGGCAGGAGTTCTTTCTGTTTCATAAAAAATTTGAGTTCTTGTAAGTATTCTCCGAAATAGTAACTATGAGAGAAAAAAGCCCACTAGGGACGGTTGGGTTTGACATGTGCAAGGGAGTGCGCATTTCTCTGTGTTGGGAGGTTAATAGAAATGCTAAGATCCCTTATGACGGGAGTAAGTGGAGTTCGGGGACATCAAACTCTGCTCGATGTTGTAGGTAACAATATTGCCAATGTGAATACAGCCGGATTTAAAAAATCGACGGTGACTTTTCAGGATTTGCTCTATCAGACGTCTCGTGGAGCTTCTTCTCCACAGGGCGATAGGGGCGGAATAAATCCTATGCAGGTGGGTCTTGGCGTTAATATTGGGGCTATTGAAACAATTCATAGCCAAGGACAGTTGCAGTATACGGGCAATAGAACTGATATGGCTATACAAGGTGACGGATATTATGTCATGGGTGATGGAAGCAGAACTCTTTATTCCAGAGCAGGTAATTTTATTCTTGATGCTAATGGGAACATTGTTCAGTCTGGAACTGGGTATATGTTGAAAGGTTATACATTAGAGACTGATCCTAACGATCCTACTCGGTATATTAAAGGTACGCAGCTAGTAGATATGAATATTCCTGTAGGGCAAAAATTGCCAGCTCAAGCGACGACTCTTACAGGATTCCGCTGTAATCTCGATAGCAGAGTTGATGCATACCTGCCCATGGGGTTCCTGACTAATGGAGTAAAAGCAACGGGACTTTTAGGAGGAGCTGAGCGTTCTATCACCTTTGGTTCTGGTACTGATGTGAATTCTTTTGTCACAGTTAAAGTCGGAGACCAAACTGTACAGATGGCAATAGATGGTGTAGATCAAGACGTAAAACGTCCTAAATTGGCAGACACAACGTTGACTCTTGATGGACAGACATACGATGTTACGTTTGATAGCGCCTCTGGTGTATTGAAAATGACGAATCAGGCAGATGCGACAGATTCATGGGAATATGAGCTTGGCGCCATGATGGATTACGATATAGTGAGCATTGCTGAAAGTAACGGAACAGAACATCATTATCTCGTGGAATATAACGATCTCGGAAGCCAGGGTGGAAACAGAGAAATGGTTCTTTGGGGAGATAATAACGCAACTCCCTCTGCTGTAACACGTTTCTCTTCAGAAATTACAACGTCTCATGATGGCATCTTTATTGACCCGGCTGGTAACGGTTATTCTTTGGGAACAACCTTCCCTGAAGGAAAGACTCTTTTTGCTGTTCCTTCAGAAAATGGACAAGGTATTGAGATTCGAAGCGATTCTGTTTCTGGGGATGTATTATCAACTGTTAATCAGCGAATTCCAAGTGTTCATACTACGAAGCTTGATGTTTTTGATAGTTTGGGGAATAGCCATACATTAGAGGTAAGTTGGGAAAAAATAGAGAATAATCAATGGCGTTGGAGAGCGTGGCTTCCTACAGAGCCTGGAATTACATTAACCAACAATACTGGAATTATTTCTTTCCAGAGTAACGGTAAAATTGATGGATCGTCAAGTAACGCCACAATGTCTTTAGGGTTTGGTTCTTTGGGAGCAGAAGATTCTTCTATAAAACTTGATTTCAGTGGTCAGTCGTTTGATAAAGAGCCTATTGAAGGTGTAACACAGTACGGATCGGCCTTTACTACAAAAGCCTACTATAGAGATGGCTATGAGATGGGCGTTTTAAACGATTTTGCAGTAGGAACTGATGGAACTGTTGTAGGTGTTTACAGTAATGGCGAAAGTCGCTCTCTTTACCGACTTGGACTCGCTCTTTTTGCGAATCCGAGCGGTCTTGAAAAAGTAGGTAATACTGCATTTGCTGAAAGTGCCAACTCTGGTATAGGTCAGGTGGTATCTCCTCTTGAAGGAGGAGCTGGCAAGATATCCGGTGGTTCTCTTGAAATGGGGAATGTAGACCTTTCCGAAGAATTTGTGCGTCTTATCATTGCCCAAAGGGGATTCCAGGCGAATGCTCGTGTCGTTACGACGAGTGATCAAGTTCTTGAAGAACTTGTGAATATGAAACGTTAGGAAACAGCTTATGATCACTCTCACACGAATTAACGGAGAGCACTTTACGTTAAATGCGGATTTGATTGAAACGGTGGAAACGACACCAGACACAGTAATAAAACTTTTTAATGGCCATCGTTATGTAGTTCGAGAAAACATGGAAGAGATTGTGGAGTTAGTTGTTCAGTATAGGAATCGTATTTGGCGCTCTTCCTGTCAATCTGAGAGCGCTATCATCACACAACAGCAGAACGACAAATAAGTTCTTTGGTGTAGTTAGGCTGTTTTAGGGAGGGGAGTTTTTGTGGATCTGGCAACAGTAATAGGTCTTTCAGTAGCACTTATTTTGGTTATTGGGGGTATTGTTGCAGGCGGTGAACCTATGTCTTTTGTTAACTTCCCGTCCCTTCTGATAACTCTTGGCGGCACCTTAGGCGCCACAATAATGGCAAACCCCGTAGAACGGATAAAAAATATAGGTAAAATTTTGGGGCGTGCCTTTTTTTCTCAAAGTCCCGATCTTGTTTCTCTCGTACAAACTATTGTAAGTTTTGCAGAAAAAGCGAGAAGAGAAGGGTTACTTGCTTTGGAAAGCGATGCAGCAGAGCTTGACAATGAATTTCTTAAAAAATCAATTCAGCTTGTTGTCGATGGTACGGACCCAGAACTTGTTAAGGCTATACTTGATACTGAAATAGGAGTTCTTGAGGAGCGACACGTCGCGAATAAGAGTATGTTCGACACAATGGCTGAACTTGCTCCTGCTTTTGGAATGTTGGGGACGTTAATAGGGCTTATCGCTATGTTGCGTAACCTTGACGACCCCGATGCTCTTGGCCCTGGAATGGCAGTAGCTCTTATAACCACATTCTATGGTTCCTTTATTGCTAATGTTTTTGCTATTCCAGTTTCTCGTAAGTTATCGACAAGGTCATCAGAAGAAGTGATGGCGAGAGAACTTATGGTAGAGGGCGTTCTTGCAATACAAGCAGGAGAAAATCCTCGTATTGTTGAGGAAAAGCTGAAAGTCTTTTTACCTCCCTTACAGCGAGAGAAATTGGAAGAAGAGGAAAAGCAAGCTAGGGAAGGTGGAGCGTAAATGGCTCGTAGAAGGAAATTGCAGGAAGAAAGTGGAGGCGGAAACTGGCTTACAACTTATGGTGACATGGTTACTCTGCTCTTGACTTTCTTTGTTTTCCTTTTTTCATTCTCCTCTATAGATGTTCAAAAGTTTCAAAAGATGCTTCTTTCTTTCCAAGGAGCTTTAGGTGTTTTACCAGGCGGCAAAACAGTACAGGAAAATGGTGGCGTTTTTGGAGGCATGGAACATCAGGATGCGGGAGAATCGAAAAGAACAACGATTAATATTCAAGAAGTTGCCCAAAGTTTAAAGCTTTATTTAAAGCAGGAAGGTCTAGAGCGTCAGACAGTTGTCAGAGTCGATCAGAGAGGTATAACAGTCTCTATTTCTGATCAGCTTCTTTTTGAGACAGGACGAACAGACATGAAACCGGAAGGGAAAAGGGTTCTTTTCAAGTTGGCCCAGCAATTGAAGGATGTCGTTCCGACTTTATCTGTCGAGGGGCATACAGATAGTGTCCCTCTTCGCGGTGGTCCCTTAAAAAATAATTGGGGACTTGCCGCTCTTAGAGCTTCAACGGTAGCTTCGTATTTACAAGAAAGTGGTGGAATAGACCCCAGAAAAATCCAGGCTGTTTCTTACGGTGCTTTTCGCCCTATTGTTCCTAATGATACGCCAGAACACCGGGCACTTAATCGAAGGGTTGATCTAGTTATTCTTTCACAGTATCCCAAATAGACTGTGAGAACAACCTTTGGGAGGAAATCATATGTTCAGAAGAGTTCTTATCTTTATAATAGTAGGGGTTATGGCTTTTTCTGTTGGTTTTGGTGGCGGTTTGTTGGCTGGGCGGATGTGGAATCGCTCGTCGACAGTAGCATCTGCTTCCGGTGAAGCCATAGATACACCTGGACCTATCTGTAGTATGGGGGATTTTACTACAAATCTCTCAGGTCTTGATGGCGGTATAGTAAGTTTTTCCGTTGCTTTGGAAACTTCAGGAGCGAAAGCTCTCGAAATTTTACAGCAAGAGAATTGGAAAATGCGTATAACCAACGAAATTTTGCTTGTAACAAAAGGGAAAACAGCTGGAGAACTTAGAAATGCAGAAGGCGTGCTTGAGTTGGCAGAGGAAATTAAACAATCGATAAATAGCATGGTTCCCGCTTCTAAAGAGCAGGTGCCAGTAAAAAGAGTTCTTTTCCAAAGTTTTGTACTTCAATAGTTGAATTAGTGGGCTAGGGGGTGGCAGAAAATGTGCCCAGATGTACTTTCGCAGAATGAAATAGACTCTCTTCTTGACGCTCTTTCTAGTGGAAGCTTCGACATCGATTCGATGGATGCGGAGTCCGAAGAGAAGAAAATAAAAATTTACGATTTTAGAAGGCCCGATAAGTTCAGCAAAGACCAGCTTCGAGCTATACAAATGATCCATGAATCTTTTGCCAGGCAATTAACAACAACACTTTCGACGATGGTTCGTTCCATGGTTTCTGCGGAAGTGGCTTCTGTTGACCAGTTAGCTTATGATGAGTTTGTTCGTTCTCTCGTGCAACCTACCGTTATAGGTATCTTAGAGATGTATCCTTTCAGTGGGAATGCTCTTATTGAAATTAATCCTAACCTTGTTTTTGCCATAATCGATCGTATGCTTGGCGGGAAGGGTGAATTTTCAGGAAAAGCTCGAGACCTTACAGATATTGAACGGATGGTTATAGAGCGGGTTATTATGAGAATGCTTGAGCTTCTTGAAGAGAGTTGGAGTACTGTTGTGGATGTCCGGTTCCGTTTTGAAAATATGGAAAGTAACCCATTTTTTGTCCAAATATGTCCTGGTACTGATATGGTGTTGCTTGTAATTTTGAAATTGAAAGTGGCCGATGTAGAAGGAATGGTCAGTATTTGTATCCCTTACTTTCTGATGGAACCAATTATGGATAAGCTTAGCTCCCAACAGTGGTTTGCATCGACTGGACGTAAAAAAGAAGAAGGAGCTCGTGATGCCATTGTTCGTCATCTTGGGCACGTTAAAATTCCTCTTTCAATAGAACTTGGACATACCATTCTCAGTGTAGAAGATGTATTGCAGCTTCGTTCTGGGGATGTTATTAAACTAGATGAGACTGTAGAAGATAGAATAGATATTCGAGTAGGGAATATGATTAAATTCCTGGGGCGTCCCGGAACCGTTGAAGGCAATTATGCTGCGGAGATAGCAGATGTTCTCTATGACGACGAGATGATTCCCGAAAATGAGGGAGGAGTCAAAGATGATTGACGAATTGTTGAGTCAGGATGAAATTAATGCTTTGCTTCAGGGGCATTCTTTGAAAGAGGAAGAATCATCTCTTTCTGGCGTATCTTCTGAACAACAACAGATATTTAATGATATAACAAACATTTTTGCTACTGCTATTACAAATGTCTTTGGCATGCTTGCAGGCAGAGATGTAAATGTTCCTGATAAAAAGCAGGAAACGATTCCTCAGAAAGATATTGTTTTAAAACCAGGAGAATCTGCCTTTTCTTTTCATATAACGTGTCAGGGCATGAGCGATGCGCCGTTGACATTCATAACGACCCAACAAGGGGCTTTGATCTTAGCCGATCTTATGATGGGGGGAGAAGGTAAGGACTTACCAGAAGAAGCGAGTGAGCTCTACCTCAATGCGGCTCAAGAGGGACTTAGCCAGATGGTAGGGGCATCTCTAACCAATATGAGTGGCATTTTAGGAGGTCGTCGCCTATTACCAGATAATGTTCAATCTGCTTTAGAAAGCGGAGAGTGGTTGCCATTTGCGGAGATGGGGCCAGACGAAAAAATATGGTCTGTTGAGATGTCTATAAAAATTGATGATGTCGCAGTCTTTCCACTCTGGGTTGTCTTTCCTTTGGACGTTGTCAATAAAATAGCAGATGAAGCCTTGGAGATTATGAAAGCCAAATCTGCTCCAGAGCCTGAAAAGAAAGATTCCTCACCGGCTCCTTCTGCATCTAGAACTCAAAATAAAGGCCAAGTTGAAATTCCTGTTCAGCCGATGGAGAACAATGTTAACAAACAACGAAGTGCTGCTACGCAGCCAGTTTCACAAGTAGATGTCCGACCTGCACAGTTTATGCCCTTAAGTCAATCTGGTGGATCGCAGGGGTCTGGTAATATTGATCTTATAGCAGATATCCCTGTGCGTGTTACTGTAGAGTTGGGGCGTACACGAAAAAGTATTTCTGAAATCTTAAACATGACACCGGGTTCCGTGATAGAATTAGATAAAATGGCTGGGGAGCCAGTAGATATATTAGTAAATAGTAAACTTGTAGCACGCGGAGAAGTTGTTGTTATCGATGAGAACTTCGGCGTGAGAATTACAGAGATCGTAAATTCCTCAGCAAAATTTCGTTCATAACATAGTCATTTCGAGTTTGACAAGTGAGGGGTGCAGGAATGGGAAAAAGTGTGTTAATAGTTGATGATGCCGCCTTTATGAGGATGATGTTAAAAGATATTCTTTCAAAAAATAGCTTTGAGGTTGTTGGAGAAGCAGAAAATGGTAAAGTTGCCGTGGCGGCTTATCAGAAGCTTCATCCTGACATTGTAACAATGGATATAACAATGCCCGAAATGAACGGCATTGATGCTGTAAAAGCTATTAAAGCTCTTGATTCTCAGGCTAAAATTATAATGGTTAGTGCTATGGGGCAGCAGCCTATGGTTATAGAGGCAATACAGGCCGGCGCTGTTGACTTTATAGTGAAGCCTTTTCAACCAGATAGAGTGGTGGAGGCTTTAAGCAAGGCCCTAGCCTAAATTTCAAGGTCAGAGTAATGGTTAATTTTTTAAAAATTATCCCAGGCAGTCGCTTTTCAGCGTTACTGGCTGGGTTTTTCGTTTTTGTCATTCAGACACCGTCGGAGGCTGCAACCTCTACGTCAGGACTTACGACTTACTTTATACGGGTTATGTTGGCTCTTTGCCTTTTGGTCGGTATCTCGTATATTTTAATTCGGTATATTCGTCCATCCATTGCGGTAAGAGAAAGCCACAATGTGAAAGTTATAGCTGCGTTGCGACTTGGTCGCGAAATGCTTTACATTATTCAGTGTGGTCCAGATGTTATAGCATTGTTATCTGGGGGGAATAATTCTAAGGTTGTAGGAAAATGGCGGAAAGAAGATTGGCTTCAGGGAGACGTGAATGGTGAAAAAAAATGTAACTGATTTATTGATACTTATAGTCGCTATATTTCTTTTTGCAGCATTCGTAGTTCCTTCAGCTGCATTGTGTGCAGAAGCTCCGTCTATTCCTCTTCCAGCTTTACAGTTGGGTGTTCGAGCTGCTGAATCACCTCAAGATGTGGCCCTCACATTGCAGATTTTAGCTCTTTTGACTGTATTGAGCCTAGCTCCGGCAATTATGCTCATGCTTACAAGTTTTACTCGTATTCTTGTTGTTTTGGGGTTCGTACGCCGCGCCCTTGGACTGCAACAGACTCCTCCGAATCAGGTGCTTGTTACATTAGCTCTTTTTATGACCCTTTTCATTATGACTCCTACATGGAGCCAAATTTACGACACGGCTTTGGCTCCATACATGGCAGGAGAAATACAATCTGCACAAGCTTGGCAGAATACAGTGGCTCCGGTTCGTCAATTTATGTTGAAATATACACGAGAAGAAGAGCTTTCGCTCATGGTTCGGATGGCTAAAATGGAACGTCCTCAAAATGCAGACGATGTACCGACTCGTCTTTTGTTACCCGCCTTTATGCTCAGCGAGCTTAAAACAGCTTTTCAGATGGGAGTCGTAATATTTATTCCATTCATAGTTGTCGATATGATCGTAGCAAGTGTCCTTATGAGTATGGGCATGATTATGTTGCCTCCTATGATGATCTCCCTACCCTTTAAGATACTCCTTTTTGTTATGGCTGATGGTTGGGATTTGGTTGTTATGAGTATATTTAAGAGTTTTTCGTAGGGAGGAAGGTGCGCATACATGAACACATTTAGTATGTACGACGTATTGAGTCATTGTGTTTGGGTAACTCTCCTTACCTCTCTGCCTGTTCTTCTCGTTGCCATGATTGTGGGGCTTATTATAGGTATTTTGCAAACGGCAACATCTATTCAGGAACAGACACTTATTTTCATTCCGAAGATCGTAGCTGTTCTTGTAGCTCTTGTGTTGTTTGGCCCCTGGATGTTTGGTCGTATAGGTGAATTGACACAATTTCTGTTGGGGCAACTAGAGAAATTTGTGCAATGACGGCTGATAATTTTGTTATTTCTCAAGTCCTTATAGTTTATATGGTGGTTGGACTTCGGTTTGTGGGAATGATATTTTCATCCCCTGTTTTCTTGGCTTCCTCCATGCCGTTGCCTGTTCGTTTCTGGGCAGCAATTTTAATATCGATAGCGGCTGTAGGAAGTGCTGATTTATCTGTTCCTGCCACTCTTTTTTCAGGGTGGATGCCAATTGTTTTAGCTGGTGCACGTGAATTTTTAATAGGCGTTGCTCTGGGATTTTTGTCGGCATTGCCTCTTTATGCATTGCAAGTAGCGGGTGAATTGGTTGGTAATGTAATGGGCCTAGCGATGGTAAGTCTTCTTGATCCTTTAAGTGAGGAACAAAGTTCTATTCTTGGCCAATTAAAATTTTTGGTCGGTTTATGGTTCTTTTTTTACTGGAATGGCCATCTACTTCTGGTACAATCCATTGTAGAAAGTTTAAAATTAATTCCAGTAGGAAAACTCTTTTTGTTTATTCCAGCCGATATGGGAATAGCGGTTTGGATTCAACAGCTTTTTGTTATCGCTGTCAGAATGGTTTTGCCCTTTTACGGAGCTCTCCTTCTCGCCGATATCGGGTTAGGCTTCTTAGCTCGCACTGTTCCTCAGATGAATATCTTTATATTAGGACTTCCTTTGAAAATAGGTTTGGGCCTCTTCCTTTTAATGATAGTTTTGCCTTTAACAGTTGATCTAGTATCAGCGAATTTGACAAAATATATAGAATTGGCAATGAAGAGTGTCATGGTATGGAAATAGAAAAGAGTAGCTTTTACGATTTACAGTTTTTTGCAGAAGAGCGAACTGAACCTGCGAGCCCTCGTAAACGAAGACGAGAAAGGGAAGAAGGGCGTGTCGCTAAAAGTCAGGATCTTGGAGCATCTGTCGTTATTCTTGTTGGTCTTATTGCTCTTTTTCTTTTCGGTACTTTTTTTTGGGACATTCTTTTATTTTATATTCGAGATACTGTAGCTTTTATGGCAAGCCCATCCATGAAAGCACAAGGTTGGCAGCACATTTTGTGGATACGCGCTTTAAAGACACTTGCAATAGTTGTTCTTCCCTTGGGAGGAGTTGCTGCTTTGGCAGCCTTTATCGTTACTGTTGCACAGGTTGGTTTGGTTTTGACTCCGAAGCCTCTTATACCTAAGCCGGATCGCTTTAATCCTGTTTCAGGATTAAAGAAGATCGTTTCGTTGAGGTCTTTGGTGGAGCTTGTGAAGGGACTTTTCAAAGCAACCCTTTTTGGCATTGTTATTTACACTGCCTTGAAGAAGGATATTCGAGAGATTGCAGGAGTTTTGCAGTTCCCAATAGATCAGGGACTTGCTTTGGTTTTTTATAAGATATGGCGTTTATGCTTAAAATTAGCCTTTTTATTGTTTGCAATCGCTATTTTTGACTATCTTTATCAGAGATGGGAGCACGAACGTTCTATTCGTATGAGTCGTCAGGAAATAAAGGAAGAGTACAAACAAACAGAAGGGGATCCCCAGTTAAGGGGAAAAATTCGTCAGAAACAGAGAGAGTTGGCAAGGAGCAGAATGATGTCATCTGTTCCAAAAGCCGATGTGGTTATTACAAACCCAACAACGTTAGCTATAGCTCTAGAGTATGATAAATCAGTGATGGAAGCACCTGTTGTTGTTGCAAAGGGGAAGGGGTTTATAGCACAAAAGATAAGGGAGCTAGCAGAAGAAAACGAAGTTCCCATTGTAGAAAATAAACCGTTGGCGTGGGCTCTCTATGATGCTATAGATATTGGAGAAGAGGTTCCCGAAAAATTGTACAAAGCTGTGGCAGAAGTTCTTGCTTTTGTTTACAAACTCAAGAGAGGTAAATCTACAAAAAAGGAAAAAAACAGAAATTATTTGAGAGGATGAGCCTAAGTGGCAGAAACGACCTTACAACGATCTTTTTTGAAACGACTCCTTCTTTATTCCGACTTAGGGTTGGCTATTATGGTCATTATGATAGTGGCCATGATGATTATTCCTGTCCCAACATGGCTTCTCGATATCCTTCTCGCTTCTAATATAACGTTGGGAGTCGTTATGTTGCTTTCCACCTTTTATGTCAATAGAGCTCTCGATTTAGCAGCATTTCCTACGATGCTTCTTATCGTTACCTTGTTCAGATTAGCCCTCAATGTTTCCACTACTCGACTCATTCTTTTGCGGGCAGATGCGGGAAAAGTTATCAGTGCTTTCGGAAATTTTGTTGTAGGTGGTAACTATGTTGTTGGTGGAGTTGTTTTCCTTATTTTGGTTATCATCCAGTTTATAGTTATTACGAAAGGTTCTGAACGTGTTGCGGAGGTTGCTGCTCGATTTACTCTTGATGCTATGCCAGGAAAGCAGATGGCAATTGATGCAGATTTAAATGCTGGCCTTATAGATGAGAATGTTGCTCGTACGCGACGTAAAGATATTCAGCGGGAAGCAGACTTCTATGGAGCTATGGATGGAGCTTCAAAATTCGTAAAAGGTGATGCAATAGCGGGGCTTATTATTACGATAATCAATATTATTGGTGGCCTCGCCATAGGAGTTCTTCAACGAGGACTTACCTTAGGGGAAGCTGGTGCTATTTATAGCCTCCTCACTGTTGGTGATGGTCTTGTTTCCCAAATACCAGCCCTTCTGTTCTCAACAGCAACTGGAGTTATTGTAACCAGAGCTGCTGGCGAAACAAATTTGGGGCGAGATATATTTATATCTCTTACTAAATATTCACGCCCGCTTTTCATTGGCTCTGGTTTGCTTTTTGCTTTAGCGTTCATTCCGGGATTACCCACAATACCCTTTCTTGTCCTCGGAATATTTCTTGCTTTGATGGGGTATTGGGTTTACAGAGAAGGAAAAGTTCAGGAAATAGAATCATCAGAGGGAGCTGGTTCTTCTGCGGCTCACACTCCATCTGGTTCACGAGAGGGAGCAACGAAGAGTGCAGGTAGCGGAACATCTGCTCAACCTGTAGCGCCTGCTTCTCCAGAAGATGTAATGCAACTTTTGACTGTTGACCCCATGGAAATAGAGATAGGGTATGCAATAATCCCCCTTGTCGATCCTTCACAAGGAGGAGATATGCTTGATAGAATTGGCACTATTCGCAAACAGATGGCTTTGGAATTTGGTCTTGTTGTTCCACCCATTCGTATAAGAGATAATATTCAACTTAAACCTTCCGAGTATGTCATACGTGTCAGAGGCGCTGAAACAGGTAAGGGAGAACTTTTGCCGGATCAGTACTTAGCCATGAATACAGGGAACGCAGAGGAAGAAATTGTGGGGGTTCCAACAGTTGAACCTGCCTTCGGTTTACAAGCTACATGGATTTCTCCTGAACTGAGAGATAAGGCTGAATCCATGGGATATACTGTTGTCGATGCGCCATCGGTTCTTGCCACACATCTGTCTGAAATTATTAAACGTTATGGCAGCGAACTTATTACGCGACAAGAGGTTCAGAAACTTACGGATCTTGTAAAAGAAAATTCTCCTGCTGTAGTAGAAGAAATGATGGGAGTCCTTTCATTAGGTGAAGTTCAGAAAGTGTTGCAAAATCTTGTTCGTGAACAGATTCCAATTAGAGATTTGGTAACAATTTTTGAGGCCTTGGCAGATAATGGTCGAATAACGAGAAGTGTAGATTATTTAACCGAACGTGTAAGAGAGTCTCTTTCTCGCATTATATCTTTGAAAATACAGGGAGAGGAAGGTGTTGCTACAGTGTCTACACTTTCCCCTGTATGGGAGCAGAAAATCAAAGATGGCCTGGAAGGAGACCTGCTGCAGGGGTGGCAACTCAATATGAGTCCTCAAGATATTCAGGGGCTTACCGCGGCCGTAGCAAAAATGGTTGAAAAAATGGCCATGGAGGGGCATCTTCCTGTTTTATTGGTACATCCAGATGTGCGTCTTATAGTAAGAAGAATTCTCGAGGGATCATTGCCTGGACTTTATGTTGTATCCTATAATGAAATATCCCAGAGAATGCAATTAAAATCTGTGGGGATGGTGGAGTGATAAATGCGCGTAGTTCAGCAGATATCTTTTGAAGCTAAGAATGATGCAGAAGCAATACGAATTGCCAGTGAACGCTTAGGGCGGGATGCGGTAATTCTTTCCACTCGTCCTGCCAAAGCCGGAGGTTTTTTAGGGCTTTTCAGAAAAGATATTCTTGTTGTTACTGCTGGTCTTCTTGAAGAAGATGAAGCAGATCAGCGAGAAGCATCGCGAGATCGACTAGTAGCATTTCAGCGTCTTCTTGATTCTAAAAAAACATCGGCGTCTCCGACAATTTCAGAGCGGATTACTGAGGATGTAAAAGATGAAGTTTCTTTTTCATCTCAAAGTTTGGCTTTAGCAAAGCCTCAGGAGGAGAAGGGAAAAACTAAAGATTTAGAACAAGAAGTAGCGCGCATATATGAAAAACTGGATAAAGTTTTGGAACGTCTGGATGAGAAGCCTCAACATGCAGTTATTGAGTCTCATCCCAAATCAGTTGTGGCGGAGAGTGGTGTCGAGAAAAACAAAAAAACAAACATTGCTGTTTCTGTTTCTTCTGATCTAACAGGTTCTCTTATAGAAAAAGGCTTATTACCAGATATAGCTCAAAAACTTCAAGAAAAGTTTTTGGAAGAAAAACTTCCTCAGGATCAGTTTTGTCTTTGGCTTAAAGATCAGGTTCCAGTTGCAGCAAAAGTTCCGACGAAAGCAATTGGCGGGAAAAAAGTAATGTTTGTAGGCCCTACAGGCGTGGGCAAAACGACGACAATTGCCAAAATAGCTGCCATACATGCTCTTTGGGAGCGAAAAAATGTATTGTTACTAACATCAGATACCTATCGTATAGCTGCGGTAGAACAGTTACGAACATATGCGAAAATCCTTGGGGTTCCCATTGAGGTTATTTTTGAGATAGAAGAAATTGATACTGTATTGAAAAAACATAGCAAGGCTGACCTTATATTACTTGATACGGCAGGGAGAAATCAAAAAGATTCTGAACGACTCGAAGAGGCTAAAAGACTTTACGAAGCCTTTAAACCTGATGCTCTTCACCTCGTACTCGCTTCAAATATGAAAGATAAGGATATGCTTGACGTAGTAGGAAGAATGGGAAGTTTACCTTTAACCCATATGCTTTTTACAAAAATCGATGAGACAAGTTCCTATGGTGGTTTACTTAACGTGCTGCTTTCGAAAAAGCTTCCAGCATCCTTTCTTACTACAGGACAAAATGTTCCTAATGATATTGAGGTTGCAGATGCTCAGAAGATTGTAGACCTTTTTTTGACGGAAGAGGACTATTCTCGTGCGTAATGGAGAGGGGCTCCCAGTTGCCGATCAGGCAAAGACGCTTAGAAGTTTAGTAGAAAAAAATAGGAGTTTTGAGAAGAAAGTATTTAGAAATACTCGTTCTATGGCTATTGTCAGCGGTAAAGGAGGGGTAGGTAAGAGCAGCCTCTCTGTTAATCTTGCTCTTGCAATAGCCGATCTGGGCTTTTCAGTGGTTTTATTGGATGCGGACATGGGGATGGCCAACGTTGACCTTATGCTAGGGTTAGTTCCTCGTTATTCTCTTGCTCACGTTATACGTGGGTCGAGGGAAATAAGAGAAATATTGATCGAGCTTGATGATAGGGTATGGGTTATTCCAGGCGGTAGTGGAGTCCGTGAAATGGCAGAGGCAAATGAAGACATTTTTTTGAAAATTTTAGAGCAACTTACTACTCTTGATCTTATGGCTGACTATCTCATTATTGATACGGGAGCAGGAATACATAAAGATGTACTTTCTTTCGCTCTTGCCGCTGATTCTGTTGTGGTGGTTACAACGCCAGAACCTACGTCGGTTCGTGATGCTTATGGAATAATGAAGATTTTAGCTATAGAGTCAAAGAGCAAGGCTGATATGCATCTTGTTGTAAATATGGCAGATAATGCAGTAGAAGCGGGAGAAACAGCAGAAAGAATGCAAAAAGTCTCTTCGCGTTTTTTAAGTTTAAACGTTGATTATGATGGATTTGTTCCAATAGATCGTCATTTAAAGAAAGCGATATGTTCTCAAAGGCCATTGTTGAGAGAATTCCCGAATTCGGTGGCATCTTATTCTTTCCGCGAAATAGCCTCGCGGTTAACGGGGGCAAAACAGGAGACAGCGGGGAGAGGATTAAAAGCATTTTTCTTGAGACTTGCTCGAGGATTACGCACAATGGAGATGGAGCCTTGATGGATTTAACTCATTTTCTTTCTCTTCTTGATAAAGAAATAGGGAAGAAAGTTTTTGTAGATATTAGGGCTGGATTGTATAAGGGACGTTATCCTTCCAGACTTGAAGATATTCGTAAGAATCAGATAGCTGTGGCTCATCCCATGCTAAAGGGGGCCTTGTTACCAATACATAGAAGTCTCGAAATAGTTTTACAGATAGAGATAGAGGGCTCACTATATGAAGTTGCAGCTTTTATTGTTCGAAGCTCCATTGCAGAACAAATACCGTTACTTTGGGTAGAGCCGCATGGCGAGGTAATCAAACTACAAAGAAGACGTTTTGTTCGTGTTCCTTGTATTATGAAAATGGAGATGTTTTTGCTCCAGGAAGCAGAACAATTTAAAACAGCAAGAGAGGAAAAAATCGCTGTTACCGCGAAAGATATAAGTTTGGGGGGCTGCGGTTTTTTGTTGGATATTTCTAAGAAACATCTTTTTGAAAATAAAAGACGATATCTTTGCCGTCTCTTTCTTCCCGAAACAGAGTTTTTAGTCCCTGTTTCTATAATGAGGAATCAAGAACGCGACGGTCGATGTGAGGTTGGGGTCTCTTTTGATATTTTGCCTATTTCGGCAGAAAAAAGTTTAGGAAATTTTATTCGTCAACAAGAACTTATTAATCGTTAGGTGAGCATATTATGATAAAAGTCTTAGTCGTAGATGATTCTTCTTTTATGAGAAAGATAATAAGGGATATATTGACTTCCCATCCTCAGATAGAGGTTGTAGGCGTTGCGAGAGACGGGGAGGATGCTCTGGAAAAAATTAAAGAATTGAATCCAGACGTAGTTACTCTCGATATTGAAATGCCGAAACTAGATGGATTACAAACATTAAAAATAATAATGAAACAGTTCCCAAGACCTGTTATTATGGTAAGTAGTTTAACTCAAGAAGGAGCACAAGCAACATTGCAGGCCTTATCTTTAGGTGCTTTTGATTATGTTACGAAACCTTCAGGCCATATTTCTCTTGATATGAATGTCGTTGGTGAAGAGCTTATTGCAAAAGTGGTAGCTGCAGGCTCTGTAACCCCATCGGTTTTAAAAGAACCAACAGCATATATAACGCAACAGATAGAGCAACAAATACGACCAGCGAAAATTATAAAAAGTGAGCCGCCTGTTATTGTAGCTATAGCCGCATCTACCGGCGGTCCGAGGGCGTTGCAATATGTGTTATCTCAATTGCCTGGCGATTTCCCATTACCTATAGTGGTTGTTCAGCATATGCCTAAGGATTTTACGCCTTCTTTTGCCAAACGTCTTGATTCTGTGTCGCAGCTTACAGTCATAGAGGCATATGACAAAGCTCCTCTTCAGGCTGGTATGGCTGCTATTGCTCCAGGAGGGGCCCATTTAATTGTCAAAAGAGACAAAGATAAAAGATTATTTTGTGGGCTTTCCGATATGCCTCCTGTTTTATCTGTAAAGCCGTCTGCGAATGTTTTGTTTATGAGCTTAGCTGATGAAGTGGGAGGGAAGGTGCTCTCTGTTATATTAACTGGAATGGGGCGAGATGGAACAGATGGCGCAACAATGCTAAAGAAAAAGGGTGCTTATGTTATTGCTGAAGCACAAGAATCTTGCGTCGTTTATGGGATGCCCAGAGCGGCTGTAGAGGCTGGAATAGTAGATGAAACGGTACCTTTAACTTCGATATCAACAGCTATTTTAAGGTATGTGAATAATTAGGATAAAGTTTAATTAGAGTGAATTTTGAGGTTGGAGATGATGTATCATGGCTGGAATGGATCTGAGTCAATATTTAGGCGCTTTCCTTGATGAGGCTTCTGATAATCTTTTGCATCTTGATGATCTTCTACTTGCTGTAGAGAAAAATCAGGAAGACATGGAAGTTATAAACGAAATCTTTCGATCTGCTCATACGTTAAAAGGAATGTCTGCAACGATGGGATTTGAAAGAATGTCGTCTCTGACCCATGCTCTTGAAGATCGTTTAGATAAGGTTCGTAAGGGTGAAAATACGTTAAAAAGTAACGATATCGACTTACTTTTTAAATCTCTTGATACTCTTCAATCTATGGTAGACGCTATTCGGAATGATGGAAATGATACGTCTATTTCTATAGATGAACTTGTTCAGGCTTTACGAGAAGCTATTTCTGATGAACCACAAAAAGATACTTTTCTTGGCAGTGATAGCAAACCAGCTGGTTTAGAATCTCATGAAGAAGAATGGATACATGAAGCAAGTAGCCTTGGTATGGATGTTTTTAAAGTCAAGGTTTTTCTGACGCAAGAATGCCTCCTGAAGGCGGCTCGAGCATATATGGTTGTAAATCGTTTAGAAGAAATGGGAGACATTATTAAAACAACACCTCCTGTAGACGATCTTGAAAATGAAAAATTTGATAGATCTTTTGAAGTGTACATTGCTACACATAGCTCTCAGGATAAGATAGAAGAAGCTGTTTCTCGCATTAGTGAGATAGAAAAAATAGAAATAGAGCATGTTGGCGCTCCTCAAGTGGAAAGAGAAAAAAACGAAAACTCTGTGGATCAAGATCATGCCTCACAGAACGAAGTTTCTTCTGAAAATAAAGCTCTTCATTCTGAAAAGAATGGAAATAATGTTTCGAAGTCGGCTAATCATAAAAAAAGCAGTCAAACGGTTCGTGTAGATATCGGACGTCTCGATAAACTAATGAATCTTGTCGGAGAATTGGTTATTGGCCGGGCTCGTATAGAGCGTCTTGTTCAAGAGGCACGTTTGAGAGAGTTTGATGAACCTCTATCTCAGCTTGGTCGTATTTCTAGCGATATTCAAGAGATGGTTACCAAGCTTCGGATGGTGCCTGTTTCCTTCATTTTTGATCGTTTCCCAAGATTAGTAAGGGATTTATCCAAAACAATGAAAAAGAAGATAGATCTCCGAATAGAAGGTCAAGATACAGAACTTGATCGTACAGTAATAGATGAAATTGGCGACCCACTTGTTCATCTTATTCGTAATTCCATAGATCATGGTATCGAGTTGCCTGAAGCGCGACTTAAAAACGGTAAAGAGGCAACTGGAACAATCTGTATTTCTGCCTATCAGGAAGGTAGCGGTGTTATTATCGAGGTCGATGACGATGGACATGGTATCGATACTGATAAGGTACGTAAGAAGGCCCTTGAAAAAGCTCTAATTACGCCGGAACAAAGTTCTGAAATGACAGAAGAAGAGCTTGTGCAACTTGTCTTTTTGCCTGGTTTCAGCACTTCCGATGCAGTTACCGACATCTCTGGTCGTGGTGTAGGTATGGACGCAGTAAAAACAAAGGTTGAATCTCTTGGCGGTCAATTTGAGGTGGCAAGTGAGCATGGGAAGGGAACACGTGTTCTTGTACGATTACCGTTAACTCTTGCCATTGTTCTTGCTTTGCTTGTTAAAGTGGAAAATGAGATTTATGCTATCTCCCTTGAAAATGTAGAAGAGACAATTCTTGTACATAAAAATGATATCAAAACTATGCACGGAATACCTGCTACTCTTTTGCGAGGGGATGTTCTTCCACTGTCTGATCTGGCCTCAATTTTGGGGACTTCCGTTGAGGACGATGGTCAGGAAGAGTATCCCGTAGTTGTTGTTAAAGCGGGGAGAAACAAGGTCGGTATGATCGTTAGCGAATTAATAGGACAACAAGAGATTGTCATTAAATCTTTAGGAAAATTCCTATCTAAAACAAAAGGAATAGCTGGAGCGACAATATTGGGAGACGGAAATGTTGCTTTAATACTTGACGTAGCCTCTCTCTGCGCGAGGTAGAGCTAGGGGGATTAAAGGGCGATGAATTTAGACAGTTTCAGTCACTTGCAACTTGACGCTATCCGGGAAGTTGGAAATATCGGAGCTGGTAATGCCGCGACGGCCTTATCGAAACTTCTGGAAAAACCTGTGGAAATGGATGTCCCTAAAGCAGAGCTTATTTCAATTTATGAGTTGGGGGAACATTATGGGCCGGCAATGAGTCTTGTCGCCGCTGTTTTTGTCAGATCTCATGGAGATTTCCCATGCAGTCTTATTTTTATACAAGAGGAAGAGAACGCTCAGTCCCTTGTGGATTTGCTTATTACAAAACAATTTGGTGGAGGAATGGATGTATCCTCTCTTCCTGAGGAAATGAGAGACAGTGCACTATCAGAGGTTGGCAATATTATTTTGAGTTCTTTCTTGAATGCAATAAACATGTTCGTAGGCAGTACATACAACATATCGGTTCCCGGAGTAGCTCATGACATGTTGGCTGCGGTTTTGGATGTCGTCATTTCTATTTTCGGACAAACAGGAGATGTAGCCCTTGTAGTTAATACGACCCTCAGTGTTGGAGAATCAGATCTTGATGTGCAAGGAAATGTGATAATGATTCCTGACCCCGGTTCTCTAGAGGGACTGCTGGAGAAACTGGGGGTTATGTAAACAATGGCGAATACTTTTCATGTTGGCATGGCTGATCTCATTGTCATAACAGCGCCGGATACACTTGTAACCTTAGGATTAGGGTCTTGTATAGGTCTCGTGATTTTTGATTCTGTCGCAAAGGTAGCTGGAATGGCTCATATAATGCTTCCTGAAAGCAGGGAAGGTGCTCCTGTAGATAAGCCAGGGAAATTCGCCAATACGGCGGTTCCTACGCTCATTGATGCTGTATGTAAAAAAGGAGCTTTAAAGTCTAGGCTTAAAGCAAAATTTGCAGGAGGGGCTCAGATGTTTGCTATACCGGGCTCTCAGTCTGATTTTCTCGCTGTTGGAAGTCGAAATATTCAGCAAACAACGGCGTGGCTAAATAAGTATGGCATTAAGATAATGGATTCTGATACTGGAGGAAATAAAGGTAGAAGCGTGGAGTTTTCTACGGAAACATGGATGCTTAGTGTTAAAACCCTAGGGCAAGGGAAAAAAGAAATATAAAGGGGGGAGAGAGGTGGAAGCATTGGATAAGACGGGAGAAATAATGGAAGTGGATGAATCAAGAAAAATGGAAGAAACAAACGAATTGGAGAAAACAGGAGAAATTGGAATAGACGAGCCTAAACTTCCCCTTGAAATAGAAGAAGAGCTATGTTCTCTCTTTCATTGCACTTCTAAATCTTTGTCTGCTATTATGTCTACAGTTAATGAAAATCCTAAAGAGCTTTTAACCCTTCTTAAATCGCTTTCCCCTAAGTTTCTTGCTGTGAAAGTTCGTTTTGATTCTCGCAAAAGGGGAGATGTTGGCGGTGCTTTTTGCCTCTTATGTGAAGGAACATCTGGTGATATCTTTGATGAAAGTTATTGGGTTTCCAGTAAAGGATTTCCAGAAAGGTTTAGTGTAAATGCCAGTTGGGAATCTGTACGGAAAGCGTTAATAGACTTAAGAGGTCCCGATCTGCGTGCCCACTTTGAAAAAGTTCTTTGGAACAAGCTTCGCAGTATAGTACGCGATCTCATGACACCCACACAACTGAATCTTATCTTTTCACAAGATAAAGGCGAAAAACAGATAGAAGACGTATTGCATGAACAGCTCAAAGAAGCTTTCAGAACAGAAATTGAAATGCAAATATCGGTAGAGCGGTTCAATAAAGCTCGCTTGGAATTGTCCGGTTTGGGCCAAGAAGAAAAGAAAGAAGAAAAAGAAGAAAAAACAACTACGAATGTTATCGGTGAAGGTGGAATCCAGATTTCTTGTAATCCTTTTGTTGATCCAGTTCGGGGGAAAGCTGCTTCAGAACTTGTGGAGAATGATTGTATTTGGGTTTCTTTCGAAGATACCGGCCTTTCTGGATTTATCAAAAGAACCTTAGAGCAAACAAGCGAGAAGCCTGTTTTTCCCGTTCGGTCAGTAGAAAAACTTCCCACAGGCCTTGTTTTGGCAAAAATTGCAATTTCTGAAGGAGTACAAGGACTTGTACGTGTGTCTGGAGATATAAAAGTACGAGTAGAATCTGAACATTCGATGGAAAAGATTTCACCTTTCCCGTTAAGGCTTTTAGTTTGGATAGGTGGCTCTCTTTTATTGTTATGGCTTGTCTATATTTTCTTGCGATGAAAGGTTGTTGCATTTGGGGATGAAATCAAGGGACAAGGAACTTTGGAACCGTTATGTAAACAATCATACCGAAGCTATCAGGGAGGAAGTTGTTAAACGTTATCTTCCTCTCGTTAAGTATGTGGCAGGTAGAATGGCTGTGTCTCCTCCTCCCGGCCTTGATTATGAAGATTTGTTGAGTTTTGGAGTTTTCGGTCTCCTTGATGCAATTGATCGCTTTGATCTTGAAAAAGGCGTTGTTTTTGAAACATTTGCTGTTCCGAGAATCCGCGGAGCTATTTTAGACGAACTCCGCAAGTACGATTGGATTTCTAGAACGGGAAGAGAGAAGTTGCAAAAATTGAACCGTGCTATGGATAAAATTTTGCAAGAACAAGGAACCATTAAAGATAGTGTGCTCATGAATGAGCTTGAAATGGACGAAAAAACATATAGGGAAACACTTGAACTCGCAAGTCGAAGTTATATTGTATCTCTTGATGAAGTTATGGCTTTGGATGATGGAGATGTAACCCGTGAGGGGCTTCTTGCTGACGAGTCGCCATCGGCGCTCGCGTTGCTTGAAGATTCTGAGGAAGTAGATAAAGTTGCACACGCTCTACAAAAGTTGCCTGAGCGGGAGCAACAAGTTATAGCTTTTTATTATTATGAAGGATTGACGCTGAAAGAAATTGGAAGTGTCTTAGGAGTTACTGAATCAAGAGTATCCCAGTTACACGGAAAGGCTTTGGTAGCATTACGGGGGATGCTTCAGGCTAAGTGAGGGGGGCTCTAATTATGGAAGAGGTACCTTTACATCTGGAATTTCGTGAAGATGGAGTATATATATCGATGGTATCCGAAAGTGAACCATCACTTAAAGATGTTGTTGATATACTCAAAAAAAACGGCGTGAATAATTACGATGGAGATAAAATTAACACTTTCCTTAAAGAAAAATCGTTAGAACCCTTTAAAGTTGCAGAACGCGAGGCGGAAGAAGAACGCGATGCCGTTGTGGAAGTACAAATCAGTTCTGATTCTTTAACAGCCGAGATAAGAATTTTCCCACCTTCTGGGGAAAAGCCCTGGCCTACAGTGGAAGATCTGAAAAAAATACTTGAAGATAAAGGCGTTACGTTTGGAATTAAAGATTCTGCATTGCGACAAGTCATAGATTCCAAAAGAGTTGAGGATTGGATTGTCGTTGCCAAAGGGGAACCGGCAATTAATGGGAAAGATGCAGAGATAGATTTTGCCATTCAGTTTGGACAAGCTAAACCCGTGATTGCAGATGAAAAAGATCGCATTGATTATAAAAACGTGAATTCTATAACTATTGTTCTAAAAAATCAACTTCTCGCAACAAAGACTTCTCCGACAGAGGGAAAGAATGGAATGACTGTTCGAGGCATACCCCTTGTAGCAAAAGCAGGGAGAGATCGTTCTTTACCTTCTGGCAAGGGAACTGTTGTTTCGGAAGACGCGCTCTCTCTTTATTCTGCAATAGATGGTCATCTCGTTTTAGCTAATGGCAAACTGAACGTTGTTCCGGTTTTTAACGTCGAAGGTGACGTTGATTATAGTGTAGGTAATATCAATTTTATTGGAGCAGTTTCAGTTAAAGGAGCGGTGAGAGAAGGGTTTGAGATCGTTTCTTCAGGTGACGTAGACGTACAAGGAGTTGTTGAAGGAGCGTATCTTTCTAGTGGTGGTAATATTTCACTTTCTGGCGGAGTTCGGGGCATGGGAAAGGCAAAAATAGAAGCTGATGGGGATATAGCTGCTAATTTTATCGATCAATGTACAGTCATATCTAAGGGCACGGTAAGAATAAAAAATGCAATTTTGCATAGTGATGTTTCAGCGAATAATTCCGTTATAGTGCAAGAAGGATCCAAAGCTCAGATAGCAGGTGGAAAAGTTCAGGCCGGAATAGAAGTAGTTTGTTTGCATCTTGGAAGTGAGATGGGAACCAAAACAGAAGTCGTTGTTGGTGTCTTGCCTGAATATAATGAAAAAAGGCGAGAACTTCAGGCTCTTAAAGGTGAGCTTCAAGAAAAAGCCACCAAGGTAGAGACAAATTTGAATTTTCTTAAAAAAATAGAGTCGGCAGGAGAACTTGATCGACCTAAACGAGAGTTGCTCATATCTCTTACAAAAGCGAAGTTTCAAGTGCAGTCTCAACTTTCAAAGTGCATCCAAGAGCTAGAAAGTGTCGAGTCTAGCATTGAAGCAAGTCGAGCTCATGGAGCTGTTCGAGTGAAGGGAATTTGTTACCCTGGGGTTTCTGTCACTATACGAGGTGTTCGACATATAGTGCGTGAAGAACAGCGGTTTGTTGCTTTTGTCTACGAAGCTGGTGAAGTTCGAATAAAACCTTACGACTATTAAAAAAGGTCTGGGGGGAATGCCAGGATGGTTGTAAATCCAGTGCATTTACAGTTGGCCCATTGGAACGTTGAACAAAACACCCAATCTATCAGAGGAAACAATAGCCCTGCAGCCCTTGCTGGTCAGCAAGGAGAGATAGTTTCGGCTGCTATACAAAAGGAGCAAGTTGTTCAAGCAGGAGATAATGCGTCAGAAGGAGAAAAAACAGGGCGCAAAAAGGAAAAGGAAGAAAGATCTAAAAAAGAGCGTCAATCTGGTTCGAATCATAAGAAAAAGTCAGAAAGCCAAACGTCCCAGAATAAAAACTTTGATCTTTATGCGTGATTTTTTCTCACGGAAGGATGGCTGTTATGATAACAAATAATCAAATAGGTTATATTCTTATTGAAGAAAACAACGGCATTTATCGTGGAGTGGCCTTAGTTACTGATTTTCGAGGCATTCCCCTTGATTTCCGTTATACTGATCCAATAAAGCCGACCCGCATAGAACAGATTCTCTATGGAGGGGCTTTAGATGTGTATCTTAAAGAGGAATTGATTTTAAGCAACTTACTTGATTCTATAGAGGTAAAACCAGGTGTGTGGATTTGTCGCAATGATTCTTTGCTTGTTCCTTTAAGAAAGTTAAGTAAAATTCCGACACTTACTTTGTCTGTCACCTCTCGCCCCTTTCTTGAACAAACAGGTGACGTTGAGCCCCAGCCAGAAAATGGTGTTTTTATACTTCAAGCTGATGCCATGGGATCACCTCTCCGTTTGCGTCTTTCAGAAGAGTATTCCTCAGAAATTGATAGTGTAGCTTCTTTCCTTGTAGAAGTGGCAAAAACAATGGAACTTTCCGAACCTTTTTCGAGAATAGAGAAGGCGTTGAAAGTTATTGATGATGAACAAACAAATTGATGAGCAACGTTTTTACAACTTCAAGGAGGTTTTATTACGGCTCTTCCTTGGTCGAGTAAAAGTTCGGCATTTACAATCAAACTCTAAAATGTTCCAAGTTTTTAGCCTTTATAGAAGTCTTCCTATTCATAAAATTCTTTCTGAGGTGCATGTTTCAACCCTTTCTTTATTGGAAAATGGAACTCGACATGAACCGTATGTGAGTACGTTATCTCTTTTAAAAAATGACGTGCAGGTGCATAGTGTGGTGCTTTCTTCTTTCTTAACAAGAGTTCATTCTTTTAAAACTAGAATGAATAAGGTTACTATAAAAAGTGGAATTCAGATCATGCGTGCATTACCACAGACTCGAGAAAACCGCTCCTCCTCACATTTGTTAAAACCACGAAAAGATGGACATGCTTTTTTGGCGTTGTTTTCTCCTATAATAGAAAAAGCTTTAGTGAAAAGTGTTTTGAATAAAGAGACTGGAACACTGCTAATTTGGTATAATTCCCAGAGCAGGTCTTTTTTCTCTCAGAGTTTGGTGTTATTTAGCCGTCTGGGAAAGAATGGAGGCCTCGTCTGGGAGTGGCATGATCTTCCTCACGAAATGTCTAATTTTAAAAAATAGACCTAGACATTGAACATTTGTTAGAATTATCATTGCCATTTAGAGATAGAGGCAGACTTTTTAAAAAGGCCTTTCATATTAGCCTTCTGGAGGGTAGAAAAACTGATGGTAGAAGAAAAGAGGAGTGACCAAGCTCCTGTACATGTAGGGGATACGGTCGAATGTGAAGTGGAGCAGATCATGCCTTATGGCGCTTTTGTACGTCTTTCGACAGGACAGAGAGCGATGATTCACATTTCGGAGCTCTCTTATAGTTATGTTAAGAAAGTGGAAGATGTTCTTGAGCTCAAGCAAAAGATTAAGGCGAAAGTAATCAAGATTGATGAAAAAAATCGAATTGACCTTTCTCTTAAGAAGATGGAAGAGCCACCTTCTGTTGCGTCTTCCGCTCCCAAGGAAACAGAAGATAGCTTTGAAAAAAAGTTATCTAACTTTCTAAAAGTCAGCGATCAAAAAATAGCCGATTTGAATAGCAAACTAAACAACGCAAAAGCCAATAAAAAACGGAGTAAAAAAAGTAAATGATCGATATGATAACAGGCCAGGGGAGCTTAAGCTCCCCTGGCCTGTATTGGTTTTTTGCAAAAAAGGATATGGATGTAGTAAAGCGTCAAATGGTTTCTCGTAAGTTTCAACAGAAAATTGTTGCATCTGTTGCGTGTCGCTGTTGTTGGGGAGCCCCTCAAGTTTTATATTGTCGGCCTTTTTATAAAAAAACGCCCTTTCCAACTTCTTTTTGGCTCACCTGTCCTTATTTGGTTGCCAAGTGCGGAGAGCTAGAATCCCAACACGGAGTGAGTAGATTAGAAGAGTACCTTCAAAAGAACGTTTCTCTTCGCCGTTGGATTTCATATCATATCCAGCACATTAATGTACGTTTAGCCTTGCTTTCTTCGTCTGAGAAGCGTTATTTCCAAAAAAGACGTCCTGAATTATGGAGAGCCATTACTCAAGGTGGGGTCGGGGGAATTCAAAATAAGAACTCTTTTACAGTGAAATGCCTTCATCTTCACGTTGCTTCTTGGTTGGCTCTCGGAACGCATCCAGCAGAGGAATGGTTTCGCCAACATATAGAAATGACAGACTGTAAAACACCTAACGATTATTCATGTATTGCCAGGGGAGGGGTACTTGATGTGGAAGGGACGTTTTAGTGAACAGACGGCAGAAATCGTATTAAATTACACACAATCTCTTGACCTTGATTGGTGCCTGGCTCCTTTTGATATTAAGGGAAGTCTTGCTCACGCCAAGATGCTAGTATCTGTTGGAATCCTTTCTTCAGAGGAAGGTCAAAAGATAGAAGAAGGGCTTTCCTTGATTTTGAAAGAGATAGAAGATGGATGCTTTACTCCTTCTATTGAGTTGGAAGATGTACATATGAATATTGAACATCGACTCATAGAAATATTAGGCCCACTGGGAGCGAAACTTCATACTGGGCGAAGTCGAAACGATCAGATTGCTACTACTTTACGTCTTTATTTACGCAACAGATTGAAATTAATACATAAGGGAATGTGCATTCTTCTTGAAACTATTCTTAAAAAAGCCTACGCTCACCGTGATATTATCATCCCAGGATATACTCATTTGCAGCAGGCCCAGCCAATAAGTATGGGACAATATTGGATGTCTCACTTTCAAGCCTTTCGACGTGATATGATCCATCTACAGGCAGCTTTGGATGCTCTTGATGATTGCCCTCTGGGTGCAGGAGCTTTAGCCGGATCTACGCTTGCTCTGGATCGTTTTAATACAGCGTCGGCCCTCGGTTTTAAAAGGCCGACAGAAAATAGTCTGGATTCTGTCGCCCATAGAGACTACTTGCTAGATTACCATTATTTTGCGGCAGTTTTTGCCGTACATTGCAGCAGACTCGCAGAAGATTTTATAATTTATAACAGCCAGGAATTTGGGTGGCTTAAACTTCCAGACGCATATTGTACAGGGTCAAGCATGATGCCACAAAAGAAAAATCCCGATGTGCTTGAGCTTACACGAGGTCGGGTTGGGCAAGTAGTTGGGCATTTAGTTGATATGCTCATTATGCTTAAGGGCTTACCTTTAACATATAATCGCGATTTGCAAGAAGATAAACGAGGACTTTTAGCTTCGCTTTCAGTTATCCTTTCTATGGTGGGTATATTACCTGATTTTTTATCTCATGTAGATGTAGATGAACGAAAAGCTACTTCGAAAATGGAAAATGGGATGGTTCTTGCTACGGATGTTGCGGAATATCTTGTTAGGAAAGGTATTCCTTTTAGAGATGCCCATTGGAAAGCGGGACAGCTTGTTCGTTATTGTGTGGATAATGAACGATCACTTTTTGATCTATCTTTGTCAGAATGGCAAGCTATCATACCGGAGGTGGAAGAAGATATTATGCCTCTTCTTTCATTGAAAGCAAGTGTGAGTAGACGCAAGACATACGGTGGCACATCCTTTGATAGTGTCGAGAAGCAAATTGACAATGGATACCATTGGCTTTCCTCAGAAAAAAGTAAGTACAGTCCAGAATCCTGAAATATTTTAAAAGGGGCTTGACTTGCTGCGTTTTTTCTGTAGAATAAACCCTTGCGTAACGGCGGTAACTAGCCGGGGCAAGAGCCGTTAGCTCAGTTGGTAGAGCACCGGACTTTTAATCCGGGCGTCGTGGGTTCGACTCCCACACGGCTCACCATCGCGGTCCCATCGTCCAGAGGTCTAGGACACAGCCCTTTCAAGGCTGCGACACGGGTTCAAATCCCGTTGGGACCGCCATTTTAGTTTACTCTGCCGGTGTAGCTCAGTTGGTAGAGCAGCGCACTCGTAATGCGCAGGTCGGCGGTTCGAGTCCGCCCGCCGGCTCCAGCTTAATAAATGAAAAGCGAGAGGCTTTGTGTTTTTCTTTCTGAAAGGAAAAGCGCAAGGCCTCTTTTATTATTCCATTTGAAAAATGATGAATTCTGCATAATATGCGAAGGCACGATATAATTGCAGAGAATGCGCTAGTAAAGGAGATTGTGAATGGTTTTGAAACAGATATTATTTATTCGCCACGGACAAACTGATTGGAATAATGAAATGCGGTATCAAGGGCAAAGTGATGTTCCTCTTAACGCAGAAGGATTGGAACAAGCCGATCGTCTCTCTCTTCGTTTATGCTCGTGTTTTCAAGCTGACCTTATAGTAACAAGCCCTCTGTGTCGTGCTCATAGAACAGCGGAAATTATTGCGATGCGGCAGAAAAAAGACCAAATTCTTGTACGTGAGGATTTAAAGGAAATTGGTTTTGGGAAATGGGAAGGTCTTACTGTCTCCGAGGTAAAAAAACGTTTTCCCGATGAACATGATCAATGGAGAAAAGATCCTTCTACAGTGATTCCTGGGGATGGTGAATCTTTTGAGGCCGTTCGTTTAAGGGTAGCGAGTGTCCTTGAAGAAATCTTACAAAGAGATGAAGAACAAATAATGGTTGTTGCCCATGGGGGAGCAATTCGCACGGCTCTTGTTGATTTGTTAAAAGTGAATTCCTCATTAGTATGGCACATGCGCCTTGATAATTGTTCGATCTCTTCGGTGCATGTTTTTCAAAGTACGATAATGCTGGCATTTTTAAATGATGCGACTCATCTTTACGTACCTAAAGAATTTATTCGTTATATACCTCTTTCTTCTTAGACAATCGTAAGCCAAACTGATAGAATTTTCATAGTTTTGTTTGCGCTATAAGGGGGGATAGGGTTGAGTGTAGATTATGAAAAGAAGCAGGACGAAGTACGACTTTCTCCAGAAAGGGAAAAAGAACTCTGGGCTTCCTGCCGCACAGACGATTGTGCCCGTGAAGAATTGATAGTATCTTATAGACCCCTCGTTTTTTGGCTTGCTCAAAAATTTCATGTTTCTCCGTCTATCTATCCAGATTTAGTCCAGGAGGGTATGGTTGCCCTTATTAAGGCAGTTGATAAATTCGAACCTGAGCGTCAACTTAAATTTACGACATATGCTTTTTACCGTATTAAGGGGCAAATGGTTAATTATTTACAACGTAGCGAGGCTAAGGCTCCCCTTCCTGTCGACGATGAGGAAATGTGTATATCAGACGATTTCTCTTGTGATTCATACGATTTATTTCTTACGTTGTCTCAAGAAATAGAAAAGCTTCCTAATCGGGAAGCAGAAGTGGTTTCGGAGATGTTTTTCAAGGGGCATGAGGCAAAAGAAGTAGCAAAAGATCAAGGGATTGATGTAAGTCATGTATATAGGCTTAAACGCAGCGCTATAGCTCGTCTTAAGAGTTGGATTTTTCCTGATCATACCACTAAAAAAGCGTAATAGGTGATAACTATTAGAGAAGGTATGTAGAAAGAAAAGGTACCCTTCCAGGAGTGATCTGTTGTGGAAAAGCGTATTAGCCGAGTTATGCGATGGCTTGAGAGATGTATGTATGCCACAAAAAGCAAATCGTGGCATAATGCCTTGACGGAAATGGAATGCGCCAGAGCTGAGTTGGAAGAAGCTAGGAAAGAGCTTTGGCAACTAGCTGAAACACAAGGTCAAGAGCAAAAGAACAAGGGGATAGTGGTGTTAAGTCGTGTTGCCACTCTTACTGTTCTTTTCCTCTGTGTTTTGTCTGTTCCTTTGTCTGTTTCTCAAAGTAATGATTCCCAAAAGTATGTAGCAAAAAAAGAGTTTTCCTTAGAATGGGTTACTTCAGATGAACGGGCGGTATTAGCTGGTTTACGTAAAAGCCTGAGCGAAAGTAATATTGAAGCGTTACGTAACAGAGAGGAAGGATATAAAAATGAACGAGATTCTCTACCTATATCTTCAGTTGCGATGACGACAGACGTAAAACAAGCTAAGGAAATGCCAATAGAAAAAAAAGAACTCCAGAACAAAAAGAGTGTGGCAAAAGAAGATCAACAAGTTGGTAATGCAAACGAAACTCTAGAACGACTTTTAACGTTGCTCCAAATAGGGCAAAGTGCATTACGTGAACAAGGACCTGCTATAATTATAAATCGGCAGTAAAAAACTTCACCTTCCTGGAAGGAGAGATTACGTGTGAAACGGCCAGTACTTATTTCAATAATATGTTTCCTTTTTATGTTTTTTATGATTCAGGGAGGTTGGGCACAAGATCTCCAGGTAGTTTCTAGAAATGTTAAAGGAAATGAACATGTAGTATCAGAACATATTCTTTCGACCGTAGGAACCAAGATTGGAGAGACTTTGAATCGAGAGCAACTTCAAAAAGATGTGGAAGCCATTTATGAATTAGGATTCTTTTCTTTTGTGGATGTTGAACTTACACCTGAAGCAGGTGGTGTTGCTGTTACATATGTAGTGAAAGAAAATCCAGTTATAGAAAAGATTGAGATTTCTGGAAATACCATCTATAGCGATGAAGATTTGATGAAACTGGTTTTTACGACCCCGGGAACTGTCTTCAATCGTGTCTTTTTTAGGCATGATCTAGAAAGAATTCAGGAAAAGTATCAAAAAGATGGCTACGTAATGATGAGAGTTGCTGATGTCCAGGTAGAAAATGGTATTATAAACGTTCAGATTATGGAACCTATCGTTGGGGATATTATTATTCAGGGAAATACGAAGACGAAACGTTATGTAATTGAACGCCAAATAAAGGTTAAAAAGGGAGATCTTTTTAACGCTACAGTACTTCGCCATTCAATTAATAAGTTACAGCAACTTGG
Organism: Aminobacterium sp. MB27-C1; assembly: GCF_030908405.1. Taxonomy (NCBI): domain Bacteria; kingdom Thermotogati; phylum Synergistota; class Synergistia; order Synergistales; family Aminobacteriaceae; genus Aminobacterium; species Aminobacterium sp. MB27-C1. The sequence continues at coordinate 479,945 of NZ_CP133089.1, forward strand.
ATATTTTGAAGATGTAAATGTCGGATTTGAACCGGGAGACACACCTCTCGCTACTAATATAGTTGTGACGGTTGAAGAAAAAAAGACGGCTTCAGTAGGGCTTTCCATTAGTCATGGTACAGAAAGTGGATGGTCCGGGGGACTCTCTTACGGAGATATAAACTGGAAGGGTAGAGGGCATAAGGCCGAGATTGGTTTTGAAACTGGTGACAACGAACAGTATTGGTTGACATACATAGAGCCGTATATGGATGAAACGCACTATTCGTGGAAAGTTGGCGCTTATAAGCGAGTTTGGGAAGAGCGCGGTTACTATCGCAGTGGAGATAAACGTCTTGAATACGATGAGGAGCGAGTGGGATTTTATTTCGGTGCCGGTAAAAAATTTACCCACGATCCTCGTTTGAGTTGGTTCCTAACTCTTGATTGGCATGATGTAGATGTTTATAACATTAAAAAAACTTCTTTAGGTACACAGGAAGATATTGATGATTTGACAAAGGGTACAACCTTTGCCGCTATTGGAACATTGACAAGAAGCACCCTTGATGAATACTTGAGCTATCCCAAAGGTGATGTTATAGACTTAAACGTTGAACACGCCTTGGATTTCTTGGGAGCTGACTGGACCTATACTAAATACTGGTTGCAAGGACGATATTATGTTCCTCTTTTAGGACTTAACGATTTCTTGGATATGAATTTGGGGAAAGAAGATAATCCTCCAATTTTGGCAGCTCGTATAAAAGCTGGTTTTTCCTCTGGAACCCTCCCATCTGCTGAACGTTTCTCCATTGGAGGATCTAACTCTTTGCGTGGATATGATGGTGGAGAGTTTGAAGGAGACGAAATGTTTTTAGCAAATGTGGAGGCACGACTTCCCATAGAAAATGCTTTTGGCTTTGTCCTCTTTTACGATGCAGGAAACGCTTGGAGAGATGATAAAAACTTCAGTCTTTCTGATCTTCACGATTCCTGGGGGGTCGGTGTAAGAGTAAAAACCCCTATAGGTAATCTGCGACTTGATTATGCTAAGGGAGACGAGGAAAATAAGACTCACTTTGGGTTCGGTGAACTTTTCTAAAGAAAAAAGGGTTGTAGCCGCTCTCTTTTTGGCTGCAACCCTGCTTTTTATTTCTTTCCCCTTGTACGGGGCTGTTCGTATTGAGGGAATGCCGAAATGGATGGCTGAAAGTGCTGAAAAAAGCCTCAATGCGGTTTGGAATGAAATGGATAGAACCATACCGCTTGCTGAGCGTTTTTCTATGTTGGTTCTTGTTGGGAATAGGTTGCTTTCAGGATATACTATTGAAACGCCTCACTATTCTGATGGTGATGTAATTGTTAGGGCTCTGGCGGAGGATTTTCCCCAGTGGCGTATCGAATTGAACAATCCCTCTCTTCCTTTTCCAGCCAATACGTGGTTTAAAGATGATACGAGACAGTTCCCTGATCTTGTTCATATATGTTTGGAGAATGTACCTGTTAGTGCATTAGCGTGGGCAGATATGGCTTTGAGGCGGGAAATAGAGGCGATAACGAAAGAACATGTTCCTGGCTGGGATATTTCAATTCTTGTCGAATTGGCAGAAGGTGCGAACTCTCCAGTTTTAAGAATTTCCTTTGTTCCTGAACAACCTTTAGTTCTGGCCGTTACTCCTTCAGTTCAGTCAGGGTCGTTGCCTGTTGCTTTTCAAACAGATTTGAAAGATAATTTGCAGTCGGGACTTTTTCCTGTTATTGGATTACCTGTAAATTGGGTTGATTACCACAAGAGAGATATTGAGATATTGGCAGAGCAATCTCTTGCTGATAGAAATATCATCGAAAATTCTAAAGCAAAAGTGGACGTTTCGTTTCGACCGTCTCAAATTTCTCGTGCTGATGCGCGAGTAGAAAGCTCTCGATATACGATTCAGGCATGGGCTGCTGCTTACGGAGGAACGGACGATAGGTATCCGGAATTGGGGCTTCATGTCGGACGTAAAGCTTTACCTATGAGCGGATGGAATGTGGAACTTTACGGTGAATGGATACTTTCAACTAACGATTTTGATCTTGAAAGTCGTTGGGGAGCCCGATGGAAGATTCATTCCCGCATATTGCTAGGAGCCGAAATTGCTTATCCAGGAGAAGAACTATGGTGGCGATTTTGGTTTACTGGTCACGTTAAACAGCCCTATGTATGGTGGCGATATAGTGAAAATAGTAAAAGCAACATGGGTATAGGCTATCGTATAAATGAGTTCTTATCCATTGAATTGCATTATGATGAGCGCGATGATGATCAATGGAGTATCCGCGCGGTCGGAAATTTGTAGGGGGGCAGTTGATATGAAAAATAAATCTGACGTAAATATGACCTTAGGTCAGATTGCCAAATATATAGGAGGGAAGATCGTAGGGGACAAAGAAATGGTTGTACATAAACTTGTCTCTCCAGAAAAGAGTGAAAAGGGTACTCTCTCAGTAATCTGGGATGAAAAAGAACTGGAGTTACTTTCTTCTGATGCTTTGCTTGTTGCAGCGCAATCTTTTTTTAACGAATCTCGCCAAGGTATTATTGTTGAAAAACCGAGAGAAGCCTTTGCTAATCTTTTACATTTATTTGATAAAAAAACCAGTTTCTCATACGGTATTCATCCTACAGCTGTTGTATCTGAAACGGCATGTATCTCTGCCGCTGCGTATGTCGGTCCTCTTTGTGTTATAGGTGATGATGTTGTAATAGGAGAAAATGTTATTCTTGAAGGGCAGATTTTTATAGGAGAGCGCAGCGTTGTAGAAGCAGGAACACATATTGAACCCCAGGTAGTTTTGTATTCAGATGTGAAGGTGGGGAAAAATGTATTGATTCATAGCGGAGCTGTAATTGGTTGCGATGGTTTTGGTATTATCCCATCATTTCATCCGGAAGCGCGTCCTCAGAAAATACCACAGATTGGTGGCGTTTCCATTAAAGATGATGTCGAAATTGGAGCCTGCACCACTATAGATCGAGGGACTCTCAACGATACCGTTATTGGATCGGGCACAAAGATAGATGATCATGTTCATATAGCTCACAATGCTCAGATAGGAGAAAATTGTATTATAGTCGCCATGTCTGGTATTGCAGGAAGTGCAGAAATAGGGGAAGGCGTTATAATGGCTGCCCGAAGTGGAGTGAAGGATCACGTAAAAGTTGGCTCAAGAGCACAAATAGCGGCTTTTGGCGGGGCAATAAAAGACGTTCCGTCAGGAATAATAGTCTCAGGTTTTCCTGCGCGGGATCACAAAGAGCATTTTAGAGCACAAGCTCTCTACCTTCGTTTACCAGAGCTCTTTGCGCGCCTTAAGGCTCTGGAGAAAAAATTGTCAGGTAGCGGGGAAGAGAAATGAGTTTTTTATGTACGGTAAAAAATCCTGTACGTTTTGAAGGTGTTGGTCTCCATTCAGGGAAGCCATGTAGTGTTGAAATCAACCCCTTATATGTGTCGAGAGGTATTGTTTTTGAAATAGAAAATCGTTCTTATAGTCTTGACGAAGCGGAGCTTCGAGGTAGCGGGCGCGGCACGGAGCTTGTTTTTTCAGATGGAGCCATAGTAAGAACAGTTGAACATCTTATGGCTGCTCTTTATACTCGCAACATAGGGCAAGCAGTAATAAGAATCAGCGGTCCTGAAATGCCAGTTTTAGATGGTAGTTCTCTTGCTTTTTCTAAGAAATTGAAAGAAGTAGGAGTTGTAGAGACAGATTGCGAAACAGTGCCCTTTTGTCCTTGGGTACCTATAGTTGAGACAGACAATAGCAAGAAAAAAATTCTTTGCGCTTTTCCAAGTGACTCACTTTCTATAACGTATGCCATTGAGTATGAAAATCCCGTTATAGGAACAGAAATCTATGACTTTAGAGTCACTTCTGAAGGCTTTTTGGAAGAGATTGCTCCTTGTAGAACCTTTGCCTTGGAAGAAGAAATGGATGCCCTGCGTGAAAGAGGGCTTGCCAGGGGCGGAAATCTTGAAAACGCTATTTTAGTAACACCTCATGAAGCTTTAAATCAAAAGGGATTATATTTTTCAAATGAATTTGTTCGACATAAAATATTGGATATTATCGGAGATTTGGCCTTGTTAGGTCGACCTCTCCATGCCCATATAGTAGCCATCCGTACTGGTCATGACATGCACCTTCGTCTTGTACGGCGGTTAAAAAGAATGTTAAACCGGAATGAATGAAGGAGGATATATAATGATTGACATTGATAGAATAATGAAGGCTCTTCCTCACCGTTATCCCTTTCTATTGGTTGATCGCATCGTATCTGTAGAAGAAAATCGAGTTGTTGGTTTGAAAAATGTTACAATCAACGAACCTTTTTTTCAGGGACATTTCCCAGGAGAACCAGTTATGCCTGGAGTGCTGATTCTGGAAGCCATGGGACAAGTAGCAGCAATGATGATTGTTTGTCGTCCCAATATGGAAAATAAGATTACATATTTGACAGGAGTTGACAAGGCCCGCTTCCGTCGCCCCGTTCGACCGGGAGATCAGTTGATTACTACAGCTGAGATAACGAAAATACGAGGCCATGTAGGCAAAGTAAAAGCTAAGAGCGAAGTTGATGGAGAAATTGCTGCGGAAGCCGAGTACAGTTTCATTTTGGCAGAACAACTCCCAAAAGAAAAGACGGAGGTAAACGACTAATCATGGGCGCGACCATTCACCCTACCGCAATAGTATCACCGAAAGCCGAAATTGAAGATAATGTTGTCATAGGTCCCTACTGTATTGTGGAAGACAAAGTCCATATCGGTGAGGGAACTGTGTTGGAAGCGTTTATTCATCTTCTTGATTTTACAGAACTCGGCAGCACATGTCATATCTATGAAAATACAGTTCTTGGCAGAGAACCTCAAGACAGAGATTTTGGTGGTGAAGAGAGCTGGGTTCGCATTGGCAATAATGTTGTTATTAGAGAGAACGTAACTATTCATCGCTCAAGTGGTGAAGGAACGACAACAGAAGTAGGAAATGATTGCTTCATCATGGAAGGAGTCCATCTTGGGCACAACGTGCATATTGGCAACCGAGTAACAATAGCTAATAAAGCAGGTTTTGCCGGATATGTTACGGTGGGTGATGGTACTGTTGTCGGCGGTCTCGCAGGTTTCCATCAATTTGTTCGTATTGGACGTTTCTGTATGATTGGTGGTTTATCAAAGATAGTTAAAGATGTTCCTCCTTTCTTGCTTGTAGATGGTCATCCAGCGCGTGTGCATGGTATAAATCGAGTCGGATTAAAACGGGCAGGCTTTTCTTCTGGAGAGAGACAGGAAATAAAGGAGCTCTATCGACATCTTTACCATGCTGGACTCCCTTTCAGAACGGCAGCTCAAAGTATGCCTGTAGAAGGAAGCCTCGCCGCTGCAGAAATTTCTGCTTTTGTGGCTCAGTCCAAGCGAGGAGTAACGCCATGGCCGCATGTAATTAAGGGAGATGCAGATGATTAAACTTCTTGTTCTCGACGTAGATGGAACGCTCACTGATGGCGGCGTATATCTAGATGGTCGTGGAAATGAATTTAAGCGTTTTGATATTCATGATGGCATGGGAATCGCCCGTCTTCGTAAAAGTGGGGTTGATGTCGCGATTATTAGTGGGCGTTATTCTGCTGCCACTGAGGGGCGAGCTAAAGAGTTGGGAATTTCATTGCTTCATAACGGAGTAAAAAATAAATACGAAGCCTTACAGAAGTTGGCTTCTGATCTTTCTATCTTGCCTTCGGAAATAGCTTATGCTGGTGACGATATTAATGACGTAGAATGCTTGCAGTGGGTGACATTTAGTTTTGCCGTAGCTAATGCTGTGAATGAAGCAAAAATAGCGGCAAAAAATGTAACATCTGCGTGTGGAGGACATGGAGCCATCAGAGAGGTGGCTGAATATATACTTGCGCATAATAGAGAATGTGTAACGGGACGTGGATGCAGTGAAAAATAGAGGAATACTTGACCGATTTATTTTACGGGAAATGGCCGGGTCTTTCTTTTTTGGTGTAATGGCCTTCACCATGGTTTTTGTCGCGGGGGATCTCCTGTTTCAGATAGCCAGTCTGATTATAGAAAAAGGGATCTCTCTTGGTGTTGTGCTACGGCTTTTTGTTTATCGTTTACCTGAAGTTGTCATATTGACTTTGCCTATGGCTTGTTTGCTTTCTGCACTTCTTACCTTTGGAAAACTTTCAGCCAACAGTGAAATTGTTGCGTTAAAATCGTCAGGCATTTCTTTTCAGCGAATCTTACGTCCTGTAATTATTGGGGCCATTTTCGTTGGCATAGTGGCTCTTATATTAAATGAAACAGTAGTCCCTTTTTCTAATCGTGCTGCCGAAAATCTTATGCGGTACGAAGTAATGCGGGAAAAGCCATCTATTCTCAAAGAGCAGGTTTTTCTTCGTGATGAGAGCAACGGGCAGCTCAACAGAGTTATTTATATAGAAAAATTACAACCTCGAAAAGGTACTATGAACAATGTGTTACTGCAGGAATTCGAGGGCGGAAAGATAAAACGTATTACTGTAGGTAAAACTGGTTTATGGAAAGATGGAAAATGGTGGATCAATGACGGAGAGGTTTTTCAGGTAGCAGAGAATGGAAAAGTGGAACTCCTTTTTCGCTTTGATCGTCAGCAATTTGATTTAAACCTCTCTCCACAGCAAGTTGAACAGGCATCCCGTAAACCCAGCGAAATGAGCGCTATTGAATTGTTGACTCAAATACGGTTACTTCAGGCGCAAGGTGGAAACAAGGCTCCCTTATGGGTTCTTTTTCATTTGCGTTTGGCAGTGCCGTGGGCGAGTGTTGTCCTTGCTATCTTGGGCGCAAGTCTTGGCGTTCGTTCGCATAGAACGGGTTCAGGAGTCGGTTTTGGTCTCAGTGTAATGATTGTTTTTGTTTATTACGTCGTGATGTCTCTCTGTAAAGCTTTTGGAGAAACAGAGCACATGCCGCCTTTTTTGGCTGCCTGGATTCCAAATGTAGTGTTTTTACTTGTAGGCGGATACTTTGCACGAAAGGCGAATGATTAAAATGGGTAAAATAGCTATCATTGCAGGAGAAGGTGTTCTCCCCGAAATTATAAGTCGAAGACTTGCGGAACAGCAAACTTCTCCTTACATCTTTGCCATTGGAGGAACAAGAGAGGCATTGCGTCCTTTCGCTCAGGAAATATGGCCAGTTTTTGACCTCGATCTCAAAGGTCTTTTACATCGTATGCTTGCATATCAAATAGATACACTTATTTTGGCGGGACAAGTTTCTAAAAAACTTATGTATCAAAGAGAGAATCTTGATCAGTTACTTAAGCAGACACTTGATGCTGAAGATAACAATGATCACGCTCTTCTCGGACGGATAGTTGAAACCATAGAAAAAATGGGAATACATGTAGTTGGTTACAGAGATATTCTTTTTGATCTTCTTACCCCAAGAGGGCAGATTTCTCAGCGAGGACTGACAGAGGATGAGTCGAAAGATATAGCATATGGCTGTTCAATCCTTTCTCAGATTCTTCCTCTCTCTTTTGGGCAAAGCATTGTTGTTCAAGATGGTGCCGTAGTTGCGGTAGAAGCTATGGAGGGAACGGATGCCATGATTCAGCGGGCTGGCGATCTCGTTCATGGTGGATCGGTTATAAAAATGATGCGAATCGATCAGGATGAGCGATTTGACATCCCTGTTGTTGGACCCCATACCCTTCAAGTGATGGCAAAGGCAGGACAGACAAGTTTAGCTCTTGAAGTAGAACGTACTCTTCTGCTTGAAAAGGAGCATTTTCTTGATCTTGCCGCCAACTTGGATATTGCCGTTGTAGGGGTAGACTCGTGTCTATCTTCATAAGTTGTGGCGAACCTTCTGGAGACTATTACGCTGGATTGATTATAAAGGCTCTTCGAGAATCTACAGAAGAGCCTATTGTAGGTATGCTAGGCAAAGAAGGAATAAAAGCGACAGGAACTGCTCTGTGGTCTATTGATCAATTAAGTCTTATGGGAAGTTCTGATATTGTTGCTGCTATTCCTCGTTTATGGCGTTTAAAAAACACTATAGCGAGTTATATTGTTAGAGAACAACCTCGAAGAGTTATTGTCATCGACAGTCCTGATTTTCACCTTCCTCTTGTTCGTACCCTTCGGAAAAAAGGTTTTAGAAATCCCGTTATTTATGTTGCTCCTCCCACAGTGTGGGCGTGGAGAAAGAAGCGGGTTAAAGCGTTACGCCGATATTGTACATTTATGTTGCCACTATTAGGTTTTGAGCACAGGTATTTACGTGACCACAATGTTCCCTCTGTTTGGGTGGGACACCCTTTTCTTGATTTGAAAAATTTTTCTTTTACAGATCCTTCTAGCAATATAATTGCCCTTTTGCCTGGCAGTCGAAAGAGCGAAGTAGAACGATTATTGCCGGTGCTCAAAGAATGCGCTTCCCAATTTCATGAAATGGGCTATCAGCCAGTTTTTTCCATCGCTCCAGGTCTTTCTTCTAAGATTAAGAAGAAGATGAAAGAGGAGTTACATGAGTGGCAATTTTTCGAGGGTAATGGCAAAGAGTTAATGAAGCAGAGCTGCATTGTAATAGGAGCAAGCGGCACTGTTGCATTGGAGGCCATGATGGTAAATCGTTTTATGATTGTCATATATAAAGGGTCTTGGCTATCATGGCGTATTTATAAAAATTTTGTTAAGACCCCTTGGGTCTCTTTACCCAATATTATGGCTCAAGAAAAGATATATCCTGAACTTTTACAGGAAGATGCTTCTTGTAAGAATATAATGAAAGAAGCTACAAATTATTTACAGGACAGAAAGGTGCAACAAGAAAAACATGAAGCTCTAAAAAGAGCCAGAGACGATATGGGAAAACCAGGAGCTCTTGCTCTTTGGCAAAAGGTTATTTTAGAGGGGGAACGGCAGTGATATCCGTCACCTTGTTGGTTAATGGGCCAGGAGAGCTTTGGGGTTGGTGCAGACCGTTAGCTCAAGAATTGAAACGTCAGAAAAAACATGTGACAATTTGGCTTCTTCCTTGCCAATTCGCAAGTGGGCGGGAAGCAGAGGCTGCTGTGACTATCGGTGCAGATGAAGTCAAAGGTCCCTATTCAGCGACTGAAACATTGAGAGCTTTGAAGAATCATCAAACTGATGTTGTTCTTCAAATGGGAGGGGATCTTCTCTTTGGTCATCACATTGCTCGAAAGCGAGATGTCCCTCTTTTTTGTTATACATACGGACAGAAAAAGGGGTTGCATCACTGTAACGCAGTTTTTACAGCCTATGAAGCTATGGCACGACAGATATCATCAGAAACTATTATTGTTGGCGATCTTGTGAAGGAAGGGGTTTTTATGGACGAAGGGCCCTCCCCATGGCAAGATGAAGATGGTGTAAAATTAGTTTTTTTCCCTGGAAGTCGTCCGGCAATACGGAATAAAGCGTTGCCTTTTTTGTCAGAAGTAACGTATTTGTTGAGAGAAAAAATAGAAACATTGCAAGTAACAACGTTGTTATCCCCATTCTCAAAGATAGAAGAACAAAAAATGTGGGAAGATGAAGGGATGAATCCTTCTATTACGGGAACAGGAATAGTTTTGAAAGAGGCGGATATTGCTTTAACGCAGCCTGGAACTAATACTTTAGAACTAATGCATATGTCTGTTCCAACTCTTGTGGCAGTTCCTTTTGCCTTTTTAAGGGAAATTCCATTAAGTGGAATAAAAAGTTTTATCACGTCGTTACCAACGATAGGCCCTGCAATAAAGGAAAAGATACTACGAAGTAAAGCTGCTCACAGAACGACATATTTGGCGTGGCCAAACCGTTTGGTAAAAAAACAGATAATGAGAGAAAGTGTAGGAGAATTACATCCTTCGGATGTTGCCAACGAACTATATGATTTATGGCAGAATAGAGAGGCTTTCGAAGTTCAAAAGACACAACTTTTAAAGTTATCGCAACAATCTCGAGACATGCCTTCGAAAAGTATAAGCGCCATGATTGAAAGGCTGTGTGTGCATGAATAAAAAACATATCTACCTTCGACTTTTACAATATACACGTCCCTACTTGCCTCGGCTCTTTGCAGCTCTCGGCTGTATGGTATTGGCGTCTGCCTTTACCGTAATTCCGCCGTGGCTTTTAAAGAATGTTGTTGATGATGTGCTGATCGCCAAAAAGATGGATGTCCTTAATGTCCTCGCAATAGGCCTTGTTGCCATCTTTGTTGGAAAGGGTGCTGCTTCCTATGGGCATCAATATCTTATGAACTGGGTAGGACAGCACGTCGTAATGGATCTTCGTGTTCGTCTTTATGATCATATGCAACGAATGTCTCTCCGTTATATTTATGGGAAACGCGTGGGAGAACTTATGTCGCGTATTACGAACGATGTGACTGTTTTACAGAATATGGTGACATCTGTTGTTGTGGATCTTGTTGTTCAGGGAATAACATTTTTGGGAATGCTCGGATTCCTTATATATATAAATTGGCGTCTCACGCTTATGACCTTTGCCATTCTACCTTTAACATTTTTGATTCTTGATCATGCATCGAAAAAACTTCGTATCGTAGGGCACACCATCCAAGAAGAGCTTGCAAGGTTATCTGCCATTGTCCAAGAGGCGTTGTCAGCTATTCGCATCGTTCGCTCATTTGTGACAGAGGATATGGAGAATGAACGCTTTAAGGGACAAAATATGTCTAACTTCAAAGCATTAATGCATGGAGTACAGGTACAATCTGCTCTTTCAGGCATTATAGAGGTTATTCTTATTGCTGCGTTGGCATTTATCCTCTGGGTTGGAGGAAGAGATGTCATACATGGAGTCTTGACGCCCGGAGAACTTATTGCCTTTTTAGGATATCTTGGATTTCTCGTGCAACCTATACGTGTCTTTACCCGTGTAATAAGCAGTATGCAGCTTGGATTGGCTGCTGGAGAGCGAATCTTTTCCATACTCGATACGCCGTGTGAAATTCACTCACCAGAAAACCCTATTCCACTTGGTGTTATTCAGGGTTCTATACAGATGGACGATGTCTGGTTTGCTTATACAGATGAACAGTGGGTTCTGAAAGGTATCTTTATGGAAGCAAAACCTGGAGAAAGAGTTGCCATTGTTGGTTCTACCGGCGGAGGAAAATCTACATTGATGGACCTTATCCCTCGTTTTTATGATCCTTCCAGGGGAACAGTACGTATAGATGGACATGACGTAAAAACTCTTGATTTGACGGAGCTTCGAAAACAGATAGGCATTGTTCCGCAGGATCCTGTTTTGATGAAAGGAAGCCTGGCTTTTAATATATCCTATGGATGTCCATCGGCTACGCAGGAAGATATTGTAAGAGCAGCTCAGATAGCCGGAATTCATACGTTTATTTCGTCTCTTCCTAAAGGATATGAAACAGAGATAGGGGAACGAGGAATAACGTTGAGCGGAGGTCAGCGACAGCGAGTAGCTATAGCCAGAGCGATCATTCGTAACCCCAGAATCCTCATTTTGGATGAGGCAACTTCATCTCTAGATGTTGCAGTAGAGAGTCAGATTCAGGAAGCTATGGAAAAGGCAATGGAAGGCCGGACTTCTTTTGTTATTGCTCATAGACTTTCCACTATTCGGAGTGCTGACAGAATTCTTGTTTTAGATAAAGGTTGCATTGCAGAAAGCGGTTCACACGAAGAACTCATTAAAAAGGGAGGAATATACCGCCACCTTTATGAGTTGCAATTTGGTGGAGAAATCAACCATGAAAGTTGTTCGTAGTTATCTCGAATGGGCGAGAGGAGAGCGCAAAGTAAGTCCATGGTCTTTGCTCGTCCCTTTAACGTGCGTATCTCACAGTTTTATACGTTCTCGGAATTTTTCTTTCGATCACGGTCTTATGGCGAGTTACGAACCCTCTATTCCAGTTATTAGTGTTGGAAATATTACACTTGGTGGAACAAATAAAACGCCATTCGTGGAAATGCTTTCTCGTCATTTTTACGATACGGGAATTAATGTTGGTATTGTAAGCCGGGGCTATGGGGGACAGACGAACGAACCTGTGGTTATTCAGGGAACATCTTTCGATAGAAATATAGTGGGAGATGAACCCCTCCTTTTAGCGTCTCGTCTGCCTTATGTACCAGTTGCTGTTTCGAGAGATCGTTTAAAAGATGTTGAGGCTCTGCAAAAATATAATGTAGAGCTTATTGTTGCTGACGATGCATTTCAACACCGGCGGCTAGGGCGAGATGTGGATATTGTGCTTGTTGATGCCTGTTGCCCTTTTGGAAATGGGCGTCTTGTTCCCGCAGGCATTTTAAGAGAACCTCCAAGTGCGCTGAAAAGAGCACATATTGTTGTTATTACAAAAGCAGATCAAGTATCAGAAAAACAACTTAGAGAGGTTCGTCAAAAACTTTTGCGCTACGTTCCCGAAGAGAGGTTATTTACATCAAGGCTAGAATTACGATGCTGGTCATTCTGGAACGGTTCCTGGCAAGATGAGATTGACTTTAATGTGAATAGACTCCCCGTTGTAGCCTTTTCTGCAATAGGAAGTCCTGGAAGTTTTCGGAGAACTCTTGAACAACAGGGGCTTAACGTTCTGAAAGAGATGCGCTTTAAAGACCACCATCGTTTTGATTACCGCGATATGGAACGCCTCATAGCACTTAAAAAAGAATTAGGAGCGTCACACCTTGTTTGTACTGAAAAAGATGTGTATAACTTGCCGGAAAGTTCTCTTGAGGAGCCCTTGCTTGTGCCCATTATTTCTACAGTTATAGACGAGGAAGAGCGTTTTTGGCATCTTTTAAGTGAAAGGCTTCGTCCCCAACTTGTTGTAGCTTCTAACGGATATGGAGAAGATGCAATGGGAGCATTGCTTGCGCAAAAGGTAAGAAAGCGTTTCCCACTTGCTCGTGTTACTTCTTTTCCCATTGTCGGAAAGGGGGAACAGTATTTAAACGCAGGTATTACTGTTGACTCTGTTACCTCCGATTCTCCTTCTGGAGGAGTTATTAAGTATCATATTTCAGATTTAATACGAGACTTGAAATCGGGTCTCGTTCGACATATTTTTTCTCAATTAAAAGCATGGCATAAGTTGCGAGGACAAATACGAACCCCGCTCTGTGTGGGGGATGTATATCTTTTGCTCCACACATTATGGGGGCAAGGGCAATTGCCAGTGCTTGTAGCCACGGCTAAAACGGTATACTTAAGTGGACATTGGCGCCTTGAACGTTTTTTATTAAAACATCGTTGTCGCCGTGTCTGGACTCGAGATGCAGAAACTGCATCAGAGCTTGTTCGCTCTCATGCAGATGCAATTTTTGCAGGGAATCCAATAATGGACCTAACATGTGATAATACTAATGGGACCTTTGAATGGCCTGGTGAAAAAGAAGTTCGGGTATTGCTTTTGCCAGGAAGTAGAAAAAGGGCGTATCACGATATGAAGTTGCTGCTTGATGCGGCCTTGATTCTTTACGATAAGGTTCCATGTGTTTTTGTAGCGGTTATAGCTCCGTCCCTCGACATAAAGCAACTTGTTGCTGCAGCTCCAGGATGGAGTCTCATGGAAAACGAAAGCGGAATAGAGAAGAATGGATTGCGCGTTTTTTTCCATTTTGGAACGTTAGTATCTGCGGCTGCTCGTGCACATATTCTTTTGGGATTGGGAGGAACGGCGAATCAGGTATGTGCTGGTTTAGGAGTTCCCGTTGTTTCTATTTATGAGAAGGGGAAACTTGTACAGAAAAAACTTCTCGGAGAATCAGAAATCCTTGTGTCACCAGATCCTCGGGTGTTGGCCGATACAGCTTTTGACATTCTTTCAAACCCGGAGCGACGTGCGGCCATGTCAGAAGAGGGGAAAAAACGTTTAGGCGGACCTGGCGCTCTGGATAATGTAGTGGAATATGTGGCACGGGAGTATGGTTGGGATCTTCGATGCCATGTGTATAAAAAAATATCCCGAAATATAAAGCAGGGGGATGACGTGTATGGTTCAACCGATACCAGTTCATGATTTTTGTATAGGAGAGAAAAAACTGACAATTATTGCTGGCCCATGCTCTTTAGAGAGTCTGGAGCTTGGCTTGGAAATAGGAGAAAAGGCAAAAGAAATATGTCATCGTTTGGGAATGAATTATATTTTTAAGGCTTCCTACGATAAGGCAAACAGAACGTCTATTCATAGCTATCGAGGTCCTGGCCTTGAAAAAGGGCTTTCGGAACTGGCTGAAATAAAAGAAAAACTTTCAGTGCCGGTCTTGACTGACATCCATGAGTCGTGGCAAGCTGAGCCCGTAGCTGAAGTGGCAGATATTTTACAGATTCCTGCCTTTCTTTGTCGACAGACCGATTTATTAGTAGCTGCAGCTCAGACGCATCGACCTCTTCATGTTAAAAAAGCTCAATTTTTAGCCCCTCACGATATGAAGCAGGTTGTGGAAAAATGCAAAGAGGCCGGAAACGATAAAGTCATTCTTTGTGAGCGTGGAACAACAATGGGGTACAACCAGCTTGTTGTTGATATGCGCTCTCTTGTGCTTATGAGAAATATGGGGTGTCCTGTCGTTTTCGATGCAACTCATAGCGTGCAGATGCCTGGTGGAAAGGGTACATCAAGTGGTGGAGACAGACGATTTGCTTTGCCTCTGGCCAGGGCTGCGGCAGCAATCGGAATTGATGGTTTATTTATAGAGACCCATCCAGACCCATCTTCAGCAAAAAGTGATGGGCCTAATATGGTTCCTTTGAAGAAGTTAGAATATTTCCTTTCTCAGATTGGCGATGTGTGGAATCTTGTAGAGAACGCCATCGGAAAAACAGATATAGATTGGGCAGAGGAGGCGTAAGCATGGTCTGTCTTCCCAGAGAACGAGCTGGAATTGAACTTGATGATGAGCGGCTTCTTTCCATAGGCCGTAATGTCTTAGAGCAAGAGGCGCTAGAACTGTCACGCAAAGCGAATGAATTGGGAATCGAGTTAGTGAAAGCGGCACGAACCATTCATTGCAGCAAAGGGCGTCTTGTCGTTATAGGTATGGGAAAGTCGGGGCTTATTGGCAGGAAAATTGCGGCAACTTTGGCTTCGTTGGGAACCCCGTCTTTTTTCCTTCACGCAGCAGAGGCTTCCCACGGAGATCTTGGAATGGTTTGTAGAGAAGATGTAGGCCTCTTTATAAGTAATAGTGGTAAGACTAAAGAGGTGGTCTCTCTGTTGCCCTTTTTCAGACGTTTGGGGGCCCCAGTGATATCGATAACGGGAGGAACATCATCTCCTCTTGCTAAAAACTCCGACATTGTATTGAACTCTGCTGTAAGTCGAGAAGCTGATCCGTTGAATCTTGCTCCTACAAGTAGTACTACTGTTCAACTTGCTATCGGTGATGCGATAGCGGGAATGGTAACTGAATTACGTGGTTTAGTGGAAGAAGATTTTGCCCTTTTCCATCCAGGTGGATCTTTGGGGCGGAGACTTTTGACCAAAGTGGAAGACGTTATGGGATCGGGACAAAAATTACCTATAGTAAAACAAAATGTTACGGTAAGCGATGCCTTATTCGAAATGACAAGCAAGGGGTACGGGGCAACGGTAATAGTCGATGCTCAGGAACATCTAGTTGGCATATTTACGGATGGAGATCTCCGTCGTCTTATAGAACGTTGTGGTGTTGAATGTTTAGAATCAGATGTTTCAAGCGCTATGACTCAAAATCCAGTAACCATAGAACCAGGGCGTCTTGCAGCTGAAGCTGTTCGCATTATGGAAGAGCGGGAGATTTCAGTAATTGTTATTGTTCGGGATAAAAAACCGCTGGGAATAATTCATCTTCATGAACTACTAAAAGCGGGGGTGGCCTGATCTGAAATACGCAACATACCGGCATCTCGTTTCGGCTGCTTATATGCTGGCCTATCCATGGCTGGCTCATAAATATAAAATGGGGCTTGATGAACGTAAAGCTTTCTATAGTG
This sequence comes from Aminobacterium sp. MB27-C1, assembly GCF_030908405.1. NCBI lineage: Bacteria > Thermotogati > Synergistota > Synergistia > Synergistales > Aminobacteriaceae > Aminobacterium > Aminobacterium sp. MB27-C1. The sequence continues at coordinate 495,966 of NZ_CP133089.1, forward strand.
ACGAGAAAAAAGAAATTTTAAGTCATAATCCCCTTTGGGTTCATGCTGTATCGGTAGGCGAAGTGCAGTCAGCTTGGCCTCTTCTTGGTGCTGTGAAAAATGATTCGAAAGATATTCCCGTTGTCTTATCAACTACAACATCTACGGGGAGGGAAATGGCTTTTAAGCTAGCTCCCGGGCTCTTTGAAACACATATCTACTATCCTTGGGATATTCCATGGATTGTTTCTCGTGCCCTTGATATTATGCAACCGCGTGCCTATGCTGTAATAGAGACAGAAATCTGGCCGAATTTGCTCAAAGAGCTTGCGAAGCGTAAGATCCCAGCCTTTCTTGTTAACGGACGTTTTTCTGAGACAACATCATCAAAGGGGAAAAAGCAGTCTGCATTTTGGAGGGACATTTTTTCTTGTTTTACCCGACTAATGGTTCGTGCTCAAAGTGATGCCGATTATTTGCTTTCATTAGGAATAGATATAAAGAAAATTATTGTTACGGGAGATTGCAAAGTTGATGCATTGGCTTTGCGTCAAAAAGCCGTCGATCTCTCGTGGGCTAGAAAAATTATAGGAGAAAAAAAGCCCATATTTTTAGCGGGCAGTACTCATACGGGCGAAGACGAAATAATACTTGAAGCTTTTTCTTTGGTGAAGGCCCGTGTTCCTGAAGCACGACTTATTATTGTGCCACGCCACCCTGAACGGGCAGAAGCAATAAGTTTGTTAGCCCAAAATGTTGCGTCTGTAGAGCGCTTGTCTTCTTTAGAAAAAGAGTGGAGTATCTTAATTGTTGATAAAATAGGAGTCCTTTTTGATCTTTATGGAATTTGCGATAGTGCTTTTATAGGGGGCAGTCTCGTTCCGAAGGGCGGGCAGAATCTTATGGAAGCTGCGATATTCGGTGTCCCTATTTGTCATGGTCCAGATATGGAAGATTTCCCGGAAGCTGCTGGGGCTCTTGGTGAGAAGAAGGTCGCAATTACAGTACATAATGCAAAAGAGATAGCGGAGTGGTGGATAAAAAGTCTTTCCCCTTCCCTTCGAGACGATGTACGGCGAGGAGCTAGACAGTATTTTGAGGGAGTGGGGGGAGCTGCACAAATATCATGGAGAGAAATACGCGAGGTGATGAGATAATGGAAGTTAATGAAAAGCTGCTGAATCAATTTTATGAGAAGTTAGATGAAAGATCGAAAACGGCTTTAGATGAAGCCGTTGAGACTATGGTGGGAGTGAAGAAAAAAGGCGGCAAAATAGTCGTTGCTACCGGAAGTGGCCCCAATATACATGAAGGAGTTACGACTCTCATCGCTGAATTAATGGATAAAGGAATTATTGATGGAGTTACAACAAGCTCTGCTGTTATTGGTCACGAAATGGCTGGCGCTCTTGATAAAGTGAAAATGTGTAATGCATCGGAGTTAGGGTTCGACGAGAAATATATGCCCCGAGGGAATGTTTTTGAGTTTACCCAGCTTACCCCTTATGAAATAGACGTTCTTCGCCAGGAAATGGTTCTTGATGAGCTTCTTCTGAGACGTGGCGAAGAGGTTGATGGTCATATTGTTTTAAAAGCGGCTGGTAATATGGCTTACCCTATGGGATTAAGAAACGAGTCTTTGGCAGCTGAAATTTTGACGGTGTGCAAGGCATACGGCCTTCCCTTCGAACTTGTTGCAGGATGGGGTGCTGATCGCCGGACAATGATTGGTATCGGTGCCGAAAAAGGATTGCCTGTACTTGTAAGCATTCCTCAGATGATAGGAAGTGGCCATATCGGAATGTCTATCGGAGATAGCATTTCTATTTTTGAAAGGTCTAAACGGATAGCTAGTATGCTTGAAAGCGCTGATATTATTATAGAATCGGCAGTAGCATTGACTCAGGAAATTCACGACGGTCCTTTTGAATGCTATACAGGTCACGGCATTTGGTCGTGGTGGAAAGGTCTTCACACATACAGTTTGCGCGATAAGAAGCTTATTCGCATAGATCTTGATGAAAACCTCAGAAAAGCTCAGGATCTGCAAAAGCAGAGCGCCATGATTCAGGAAGCCATCGATAAAGGATTGCCGAAGACCAAAATTTCTAAAATACCTTTCCGTATGGAGATGTCTGCCTTTGCCAGACATGAAGGAAGTATTCCTATAATTGGAGATATTGGTCAGGTATGGCCTCTTATGGCTTGGCGAGTTGCGAATGAACTCAATATAAATCTTGATTTTATGAGTTATTCCCAAGAAACAGAAGATGGTAAGGCAATGAGAGAATGGATTGTCAAGGAAATAAAATTCCTTGACCGAGAAAAATTACTTCAAAAAGCGAAGGAGTATCGTATTTAGCTATGAATATACTTGGCGTAATTCCTGCACGTTATGGATCAACTCGACTTCCGGGGAAACCTCTTGCTGATATTTGCGGCAAACCACTTATACAGCATGTCTATGAAAAAGCACAGTGCTCTTCCTTTTTAGGAGCTGTTATTGTGGCAACAGACGATGAAAGGATTATAGAAGCAGTGCAAGCCTTTAACGGCAATGCAGTCCTTACGTCAAAAGAGCATCCCAACGGTACATGCAGAGTGGCGGAAGTTGCTGAAAACATGAATGTGGATTACGTCATTAACATTCAGGGTGATGAGCCTCTTCTCGATCCTCGTATGATCGATGAAGTGGCCCTAGCCCTTACTGAAAACGAAGATATAGTCTCAGCGACTCTTTGTGCGCCTCTTTGTGATGAGGCTGATTTAAGTAACCCTAACGTTGTTAAAGTCGTAAGGGATTGTCGTGGTTTTGCGCTTTATTTCAGCCGTTCACCAATCCCTTATTTTAGGGTGAAGACACCTCTTCCCGTATACGAACATATAGGGATATACGGATACCGTAAAGACTTTTTGATGAAGTATGTGAAATTAGAAGCTACGCCTCTCTCTACGGCAGAATCTTTAGAGCAGTTGAAAATACTTGAGCACGGGTATTCGATGAAAGTGGTTGAGACTGCTGTATCCCATCGCGGACCAAGTGTAGATACTCTTGAAGATCTTAATGCCGTGCGTCGTATTTTAGGCTGATCGGAATCATTAAGGAGAACAAACATGCATCGACAACCTGCCCTTGTTATTATTTTGAGTGATGGAATACGAGGTCATCTTTTTCAGAGTAGAGGAATAGCTGGCTGGCTCCATAAAGAAATAGGTGCGGTCATTACAGAATATGAAGTACCTAAAGTTTTAGGGGGACGTAAGTTTCGTCTTCTCAAAATAAGAGGGCGTGCCCTACCGTCGATGAGCAAAGAAAAAATTAGAAATTGGCTTGAAGAGGCTGGAGCTGTTTCTTTATTGCAACAGTGCCAGTCTCTTTTCGATCAATATAATGTAAAACCTTGCGATACCCTTTTTATTTCAGCTGGAAGCGGGACTGCGGCATTTAATCTCGCATTATCGAAATATTTGGGTGCAAAAAGTTGTGCCTTAATGACTCCTTCTTTTATAGGTTCGGAACCTTTTGATTTTGGAGTTGTTCCACTGCATGATCGTCCGAAGAAGGCCAATAATGTTTTGCCGACTTTAGGCGCGCCTAATTCCATTTTCCCTGAGAAGTTACAGCAAGCTGCCGAAGAACTGGCCTTGCTTTATCCCTTTCAATCTGAGAATAGATGGGCGCTTCTTATTGGTGGAGATGACGCAAATTATTCTATTAGCAGCCAATGGATACGTGAAAACGTTGTTCCTATCATTCATGCGGCACATGGAGCATGTGCTGACCTTTATATAACAACTTCCAGACGAACGAACTCTGAAGCGGAAGAAGAGCTACTCTGTATTACAAGTAATGAAGCTCATGTTAGAATGCTGTTGTTGGCATCAAAAGATTCCATGAACCCTGTTCCTGGAATGATGAAGCTTTGTAATCGTGTCTTTTGTACAGAAGACTCTGTCTCTATGGCTTCAGAGGCTGTAACAGCAGGACATCGTGTTATATTAATGCGGGTTGAGCATAGAAAGGGAATAAGGGGAATGTTGCAACACATGAGCAAGCCCTTTTATTTGTGGGGAATTCCACGTTTTAACACACTTTTTGATGCTTTCAAAGAGAAAAGCTGTCTTGTGGAATATTCGCAGCAAGTTTTAGAAGAACAAAATGACTATAAAGGAACGACAGAATTTAATGAAGCACGGCGTGCAGCGTTGTGGATAATCAAGAGGTGGAAAGAATGAAAATCATTCAGCTTCTTCCTGAATTTTCTGAGGGGGGAGTTGAACGTCATGTTCTTGCGCTTTCAAATGAATTATCTAAAATGGGGCATACGGTGCTGGTTGTTTCTGGAGGAGGTAAGCTCCAGAAAAATCTAAAAAATGTTGAACATTGGGCTCTTCCTGTCTATCAAAAAAATCCGGCAACGGGTCTATATGCGGCAATAAAGATCGCGAACAGGGCGAAACAAGAAAAGTGGGATGTTATTCACGCACATTCTAGAGTTCCAGCGTGGATAGCGTGGTGGGCAAGTTGTTTCTCCGGGGTCCCTTTTGTTGTTACTGCCCATTCTACGTATTCTAAAAATATGGGAATAGCAGTTTTTAAGAAAGCAGCAGGAGCCATATGTATAAGTCGTTGGGTATATGAATATCTTGACGAGTATTTACCTGCTAAGCGAGTTGTTATCTTAAATGGGCTGCCTCCCTTGAAAATCTCATGGAAGGGTGAACTTTCATCTTGTCCTTTCATCTTTTTATTTGTAGGTCGGTTAACCAAACTTAAAGGACTGCATATTGTCTTGGAAGCCTTGAAAGACTGTTCTTTTAGAGAGAAAAATAACTGGCGTCTAGATATTGTGGGAGATGGACCCTTTAAGCAAGAACTTGAGATTAAGTGTGCTGATTATAATCTTTCGGACAAAGTCTTTTTCCACGGTTTTCAGGATAATCCAGACCAATGGATGTCAGAATGTTCATGTTTTCTGTTCCCTTCATTGTCTGAAGGGATGGGCCTTACGTTGATGAGGGCTATTCAAATGAAAGTTCCGGTTTTGGCCTCCGATTTACCTCCCGTGAAAGAACTCTCTTTCTCTTCCGAATGTTTGATTACTCCGGGAAGTGTAAGTGAGTGGAAAGATGCTTTAGAAGAAATAATTTTGACCAGAGAAACAAAGCAGTTTTTCATGCATGAATTGCCATTTCATAAAGATATGGCGCGAGATACAGCGAATTTTTATGAAGAAATTCTTACTTAATTTCTCCAGGAGGGATATTTATGAGGGTGTTGCACTACGTAAATGAAGGGACGTTGTCGTGGAGCCGCCCTTGGATTCAATTAATCCAGAGTCTACAAAATAAAAATGTAGATAATGTTGTTGCTTGTCCTTTGGAAGGACAATTGTCATCCTTATTTACTGAAGCAGGGATTATTGTTTTTACATACAAACCCCGTATCTCTTGGGCTCCCTTTCTCTGCAAAGGTTTTGAAGAATGTCTAAAAAAGATACAGCCAGATATTATTCATACACGACTTTTTTCTGCAGCAGTTATAGGAGGATATTGGGGGGAAAAATATAATATTCCTGTTGTTGCCACAATAGATTCAAGGCCTAAAAAGAAGTATTTTCGTTATATAGATAAAACTATTGCGGTCTCTTCTTATATTAAACAACAAGCGATAGCAAGCGGGATGCAGAAAGAACACATTGATGTTATTCCTAATGCAGTAGAGGTGAAGTATTATGAAAAACCAGCTACTTTTGACTTTGGAATAGTTAGAGATCGTTATGGAATAAGAAAAGAAGACGCTATTATCATTGCTGCAGGGCGTTTTGTTGGTTGGAAGGGGTTTGATGTTCTCATTGAAGCCTTTAAGAAAATTAGCAGTGAAAATAGTAGAAATGTATGGTTATTATTGGCTGGTTGTGGTGAGGAAGAAGATAAATTAAAATTATTGGCCGATAACCATCCTCGTATTATTTTTTTAGGTTTTGTTAATGATATTCGTCCCTTTTTGTGGGCTTCCAACCTTTATGTTTTGCCCTCGCGACTACCGGAACCCTTTGGTCTCTCTTTGTTAGAAGCTATGGCATCAGGGTTGTTATGTGTTGCTACAAGTAACGGGGGACCGAATGATATTATCAATCATGATTATGATGGTTGGCTTGTTCCTCCCGATGATTGTGAAAATCTTGCCAACACCTTGAATCAAGTTTTGCTTTCTTCTGAAGTTCGAAAAAAAGAGGTAGAAAAGCGTGCTATTCAAAAAGCGGCTACTTTTGATGTGGAACAAATTTCTTTGTTGTGTATTGATTATTATCAGTCTTTATTAATGGGAGAGAAATATGCGCATTGAGGCATCTCGTGTTTCACGAGTATTAGTTATTGGACTTTCCTGCATAGGGGACATGCTCTTTGCTACGGCGGCTCTTAGAAACTTGCGTCATTTTTTACCTGATGCCAGTTTCACTTTATGGGCCCCACCTCGTATTATAGGAATGTTTGAAGAAGATCCTATGTGGAATAGTGTAGAATTGTATGATCGTAGAAAAGATTTTTCTGGTTTCAATGGTCGTTTAAAGGCCGTACAAAAAATGAGAGGCGGTAAATTTGACCTTGTTGTCGATTTGAGAGCAACGCTCATGCCTTTAGTTAGCGGAGCTCTGTACTCTCCTCTGTTTGCAGTAAACGAATTTTTCTTCCCCAAGAAAATTCATGAGGTGGAGAAATGGCTTTATTTTTTTTCATCTTTGGGTGTTCCATTGTTATATCGTAATATGCGACTCCATATCTCTTCTTTTCAAAAAAATAATGTTACGACATTTTTGAAAGAAAAATTGAAAGGGAATCCTTTTTTTGTTCTTAATCCAGGGGCCGATTCCGCTAAAAGATGGCCATGGGGACATTATGCTAATCTGGGGGAAAAACTTGTCGAACGTTACAATGCCTATATTGGTGTAATAGGTTATAGCGATCAAGAACAAAAAATAGCTGCTTCTGTGCTTGAAGCTGTTGGCGAAAAGGGGATAGATTTATCAAAAAAGCTGGCATTAAGCACTTTGGGGGCGTGGCTTTCATGTGCTAATTTGGTTGTTTCAAATGATACAGGACCGCTCCATATGGCTGCTGCTCTTTCAGTTCCTGTGGTTGGCATCTATGGGCCATCTCTACCACAGATAAATGGTCCGTGGGGGACAATACATCGAGTTGTTATTCCGCCTGTTTCATGTGCTCCTTGTATCCAAGGGAAAAAATGTAAGCAAGGCGTAGGAAGTTGCCTTTCTAGATTACCTGTTGATACTGTAATGAACGCATGCGATGATGTCTTGTCAGAGAGCCAGCGGGATTCAGAAAAATGAGAGAATTAAACTTAGCGGGGCGAATGCTTGTTATAGCTTATAGCTCTTTTGGTGATGTTATCTCTAAATTTGGTGCAGTCAGAGAGTTAAAAAGGAAAAATCCGCATCTCTATATTACATGGCTTGTTTGTTCCCCCTACAGGGAGCTAGTAGCATCTCAACCTTTCGTAGACGAAATTATTGTTTGGGATCGTTCCCAAGGAAATATTGGCTTTGCTAAGTTGTTACTAGAGATAAGGAGATGTAAGTTCGATATTGTTTTGGATTTACAGCGTTCTGACAGAGCTTTGGTCATGACCCTTTTCTCAAGAGCTTCTCAAAGGATAGGTTGGCACGCCTGGTTCCCATATGTTCATAATTTTTTTGTTCAAGATGCCCTTGCCTTTTTGGGGATAGATACAAACGTTCTTGAAAAACCAAGAATCTTTGTGCCAGAAGAAGCAAAAAAACGGGTTAAATTGCTTTTGAGTTCTCCTGATCTCCCCTTAATCTTGTGTATTATTGGGGCAAGTAAACCTGAAAAATGCTGGCCAGTGGCGAACTGGATTGAATTTTTGAATCTACTTACTGACTTAAATGTTATTCCCTTTCTTATAGGCCATGGAGAATTAGAAGAAGACTGGGGACAGACAATATGTTCATCCACAACAAACAAACGTGTTAAAAATTTAATAGGAAAATTATCATTTTTAGAAATGGGCGCTGCGTGCTCTGTTGCTGCTGTCGCTTTAGGTGGAGATACTGGTCCTTTGCATTTAGCAGAAGCTATAGGAACTTCTACTATAGGTCTCTTCGGTCCCACTGATCCTTGGGATGCGGGATATAAAGATATAGTCTTTATTACAGTTAATTGTCCTCATCTGGGATGCCAGAATTGGGATTGCACATCTCCTTGTATGAAAACATTAAACCCCCTAGAGATTTTTGATGTTGCGCGCGAGATTATTCACAAAAGAGCTTAAAACAAAGGAGCGTTGTCATGGTTGCAGATCGCATGATTGAGTATGGCTTTTTATGGTCTTTATTTTGGTCTCCATGGGGGCCTGTTCCGCGATATTTTGGCTGGTTAGTTGCATTGGTTGGCTTTGCAATAAAAATTGTGCGAAAAGAGCCGATTCCTCCTGTGTTTGAAAAAACAGTATCTTATGTATGTATAGGATTATTGTTATGGGGAGGGGTTGGAACGTGGATTGCGAAACATGACCTTAACGCATGGGGGCGAGGATTCTCTATGCTTGTGGAGTTTCTTTTCGCTTGTTGGCTCGCTGCTTATGTTTTGAAAAAAGAAAAAAACATAACACGTTGGGTACGCATTTGGTACGCAACGATTATTCTTACTCTAGCTTATTCTTTTTATGAAATACTCCAATCCCCGTTAGGCGAAGGTCTTTTCTCAAATATTAATTCTCTTGGAATTTATATTTGCATCATTTTCCCCTTTGCACTTTTATATCCCGGAAGTAATAATTTCGCAAAAATGATGCCAATAAAACGAGTTGGTTATGTTCTCGTTGCCCTTTTAGTGTTTTTAAGCTTAGTTATGAGTTTTACCACCGCAGCATGGGGATCATGCAGTATTGCCTTATTATTACTCCTCTATTTTGATCGGCGTGTCAGGAAAGTAACGGGGCTTTTCTTCTTAATGTTTATACTTATTGCTTCCGTTGGCTATATTTCAGGAAATTCAACTTTTCATCAAGTCTCAAATCGTTTTCTTCGGGAAATTAAGCAAATAACAAGTTTTAATGATATGAGTATGTTAACAACAAAAAGGTCGGATATTTGGAAAGTTTCCTACTATATGATAAAAGAAAAACCCCTTTCTGGTTGGGGGTGGGGAAAATTTCATGAAGAATTTGATGCGATACGAAGAAAATGTGTTCCCCAAAATCGAATAAAAATTGCTGATGCACATAATATGTACTTCAATCTTGCCATATATGGTGGAATTCCAACACTTTTAGGAGTACTGTTTTTATTTCTAACGGCCTTAAAAAATATGTTTTATAGGTTTAGACAGTCTGGCGATAAGTGGCGTTGGCTTTTTCTTGTCTGTTGGGTTACCATAATATTAATCCTTATATACAGTATTGCAGGTGATGTCTTTTCTTTCAGATATAAGGCAGCTGTTTTATTTTGGTCTGTGCTTGGCTTTGGCTTGCAACGCAGGGATCGTATATTTAGGGCTTAAGCCCTATTCCCATAAAATGAATTTCACGATAGCATAGTCAGCGAAATTACTGAGTCCTTTGACAATTTGACTTGGTTCATCACAGTGCTTCGTTCATCCGTGAGTATCTCAGAAGGCAGGAAAGGAGGTGCCGACGACCCCCGGCCATAAAGAGGGAGCGGATGTTGAAGGCGGAGAAAACACATTTTAGATAAAAGACAAAAGAAGGAAACGAGGAAACTTCTATCAATGTCTTTCTCGAAAGTGTGTAATCCCGCAAAAATACAAAAAGACAACCAAGGGGGTTGCACTAATATGAAAAAAATGCTTGCACTTGTAGCAGTAGTAGCATTGGTTGCATTTGCCGCACCGGCATTTGCCGCTAATCCTTTCATGGATGTACCTATGAATCACTGGGCCTATGATGCAGTAGGTCAGCTTGCCGCTCGTGGCGTAGTTTCCGGTTATCCTGATGGTTCCTACAAAGGAAACCAGCCCATGACCCGTTATGAAATGGCTTCTCTCGTAGCCCGTGCACTGGCTGTTGTTGATATGAACAAAGCCAGCAAACAGGATGTTGAGATGCTTAAGAAACTCGTTGTTGAGTTTAAAGACGAACTTGACGCTCTTGGCGTAAAGGTTGACAAACTTGACAGCAGAGTAGCTGTTCTTGAAGAGAACCTTGGCGGCTGGAAATTATGGGGCGAGTTCCGTTTCGATGCAAAGTTTGCCGATGAAAAAGGTGGACTTTACACTGATAACGAAGATGTAGATTTTGATCTTAACCGTTATCGTATCTGGATGAGCAAGAAAGTTGACGATAAAGTGACTTTCATCGCTCGTTTGGGTAAAGGTGAAGGTACAAACGTTGCATGGCAGCGTTACTACATTGATGTAAAAATGCCTTGGGATGTAAATATGTGGGCAGGTCTTTGGCTCTTCGATTGGGAAGGCGACGATGGACTCTATACTGATAACGATGCTCGTTTCACCGATCGTTCCCTCCAGGGTTTCTACTTCGCCAAACCTTTCAGCATGGGTGAGTTCGCTCTCTATGCTGCTCGTAAAGACACAAATACAACAGTAACAGGCTTTGATACTTTGGTGCAGTTTGATGATGATGGTAATATCATAGACGAGATGGACAACGTTGCAGGTATTCAGCTTGCTGCTGATGAGTATTATGAGTATGCAGGCCGTGTGAAATTCAACTTCAACGAGAATTTCTGGATGTCTGGAAACTACATCAAACGTGACTATGAAGTAAGCGAAGATGAGTCCGTATGGTGGGCAGCTATGGGCGTACATTTCAATCCTGAGTGGGCCTTTAAAGGTGCTTACTACAAAGAGGATCTTGGTAATGTAACTGGAGAAGATAAACCAGGTGCATGGCAGGCTATCCTTGATGTTGATCAGGAAGCTCTTGGATTTACATCTGTTTGGATTGAGTACATGGATTTCGACGAGAATTTCAAAGCTTGGACAGATGGTCCTTGGGATGACTACGGAACAGTTACAGGCAAAGCTCTCGGAAATTATGACAATGTTCTGTTTGTACGTTTGAATCAGAAATGGAACGATAAGTGGAGCACATTCCAGCGTTATTTGAGCGGAAGCGCTCGTGGAACAGGTGTTCTTGTTGATGACACCACTAACTGGACATTTGGCGTGAAGTATTACTACACACCAGCTCTTTCCTTTGAGCTTGCTTATGATAAGATTGAAAATAGCATGACAGTTAATGGTCTCGACGATAACGTAGTCAGACTTCGTACTCGCGTAACATTCTAGTTTTAAACAAATTACGGTACTAATTAAATGTCTGTAAAAGGGCTCCCCTTAAAGGGGAGCCCTTTTTTCGTCTCCTTTTTCAGTGTATAATGATTGCCAATTTGAGTGAAACTGAGGAGGGGCTTTTTTTGAAGTTAAAAAAACAGTATATATGCACTGTCCTTTTAATTTTAACATTAGGGGTGGTTTCGTCAGGTTTTGCTAGTGATAAAATTTTGAGTCGTTGGTCTAAAACAAATCATTACGAGAATGATTTGGGAAATGAGTTGTGGATAACCGCTACGTATTATGCTTCAGAATATGTAGAGGCTTTGGTCCAGAGTGAAGCCGAAAAAAATTTATGGACAGCAGATGAAGCAGAGCAATATAAATATCAGTTGTTAAAAACTTTAAATTTGACGGAGTATATCCCCATCTTTATAGGTATTGATAATAGAGGTCCTTCTATGCATATGGCTCCTTTTAGTGACCATATAACATTGTGGGTGGGCAAGAAAAAATTACAGCCAGTTGATTATGATAAAAGATTCAACTTCAAGCTTCAGGGTAAGCGCGATGGATTTATTTATTTCCCGAGATATGATGAAAAGGGAAAGCCTGTACTCCAGGGTGTTAAGTCGATACGCCTTGCTATTAATGGAAATGTCAGTCCTATAACTATGGGGAAAACTATAGATTATATTTGGGATGTAGTTGATGATAATCCTGAAAAACTCTACACAGGTAAGGCAGCTGCTCGATTAGAGCTTGATCGGCTTATTAAGCGACTTGAGAAGCTGAATGATCAGAAGAAAGAGCTTGAGGGAAAATTAGCTGAAGTAGAAAGTGAGTTGCAACAGGTACAAAAGCGAGTGGAAGAGTTGCAACGACAGTAGTTTTTATGTGACAATACAAGGACGGCTTTGCCGTCCTTTTTTTATTTTTTGCGTATTTTTTAGAGGAGGAAGAGAAGACGTGAAAAGGGTTGCAGTGCTTACCAGCGGAGGAGACGCTCCTGGAATGAACGCGGCTATTCGGGCAGTGGTGCGAACAGCCATTTATCATCGTCTTGAGGCTATTGGTGTAATGCGAGGTTTTGAGGGGCTCATTGATGGCGAATTTGCTCCTCTGAACAGGTCTTCTGTGGGAGGAATTATCCATAGAGGTGGAACTATTCTTAAAACGGCTCGTAGTGAACGTTTCAAAACGGAGGATGGTCTCAATAGGGCGCTCTACCAACTTAAGAATTCGGGAATTGACGGTCTTGTTGTTATCGGAGGCGATGGATCTTTTCGCGGCGCACAAAATCTTCATTTGAAAGGTTTTCCCGTAATAGGTGTACCGGGAACCATTGATAATGATGTTGCAGGAACGGATGAAACAATAGGTTTCGATACAGCTGTCAATACGGCCCTTGAAGCTGTGAAGAAGCTCCGTGATACAGCGAGTAGTCACGATCGGCTCTTTATTGTGGAAGTCATGGGGCGTGAAGCGGGCTTTATCGCTCTTGAAGTTGCTGTTGCTAGCGGTGCCGAATATGTAGTTGTACCGGAACTTTCATTTAGTCTCGGTCGCCTTTGCGATAAACTTCACGATACGCGGTCTCGCGGTAAAACACATTCACTTATTATTGTTGCAGAAGGGGCTATGTCTGCGGCGGATCTTAAAAATAAACTTCAGGATACGGCTGGGTATGACGCGCGAATAACTGTTTTGGGATATATTCAGCGGGGGGGGAGTCCAACTTCCTTTGATGCGATTCTTGCTTCTCGTATGGGCTCCTTTGCAGTTGAATCTTTACTTGAAGGGCATAAAGGAATGATGATAGGTACGGTGGCTCATCAAATGACTCTGTCGCCCCTATCCGCTTCATGGCAAACTAGAAAAATACTGAGTCCAGAGAAATTGGAACTTGTTGAAAAGTTGAGTATATAACGATGATCGAAATTAAAGAACTTTGTTCTCTTGTTGCCTCAGACAGGGCAGCAAGACGAGTCTCTCTCCTTTGTGCGCCAGAACTTTGGAGTCGGGCTCTTGATCTTTTAGTGGCTTCTTCTTCCCTTGCTATTGTTACGGGCTTCTATGTCCCCTCAGCTGACGCCCCTGAGACAGATGGTCCTTCAGGGGCTGTCGTTTTAGGACGCGCTCTTGCACGTTCTAAACGTAATGTCACCCTTTTTACTGATCCGTTATGTTACCCTGTGGTGAAGGCTGCGAGTCAGGCTATCAATGGGCCAGACATAGTAGCAGTGTCGACATCTGAAGAAATATTGACATCAGATTTCTTTGATGCTTTCGTGTATATTGAACGATTAGGTAAAAATTCTTCAGGTTGTTATCATAATATGCGGGGCAAGGATATTTCACAGTGGACTGCACCTTTAGATGATGCTGTTACGCATGCTTTAAAAAATAAAGTATCAGTACTTGCAGTGGGAGATGGGGGTAACGAGGCCGGAATGGGGGTTTTCTTCCCTGAACTTTCACGATTGTTGCCTGAATTTAAAGATTCCCTATCAATTGTTTCAGCAGATGTAACATTGCCAGTTGATGTGTCGAGTTGGGGAGGATACGCCTTGGCAGCATTACTTTCTCTTTATGAATCTCAATGGCTAGGTCAAACTTCCGAAGAAGAAGAAAAGCTTCTAGCCGCACTTTATGAGGCGGGGGCTGTTGACGGTGTAACAAAAAAGAGGGAGCTTTCCATAGATAGCTTCCCTCTTGATGTGCATATTCGGATTGTTGAGTCATTGTATAACTGGTGGAGAAAGTCTATGAATTTGAAAGAAGAAAGGGCTTCAGGCGTTTTTCAATAAGAGGAGCAAGAAGTAATGCAAGAAGTGCCCCTATTCCTGTTTGTGTAATGTCAGTTGCAAATTCTACCGGTGCTGCCTGAACTCCATAGAGTAATGTAGCCATACTCGTATAGCCGATAATCATAACAATAGCTCCTACTGTTATGGCTAGTATTTTGTTTTTTTCGCGTAATTTACCAGTTATAAAACCTTCAGTGCCTTTAATTATGAGAGTGAAGGGGGCCCATAAAGGGTAACCTAGAATGAGATCAGCGAGAGATGCTCCGATACCTCCGCATAAGGCACCATATCGTGGCCCGAAAATAAGAGCAATAGTGTAGATCACTCCTTCTCCCATGTTAAAATAGAGGCGAAATCCAGGCATGGGAATACTTATAAGAGTAGCAACTGTAACTATTGAGGCCATAACAGCTCCGAGAGCGACGCGAAATGCCTGAGTGTTTTTTTTCATCATACGATCAGCTCCGTCCTAGTGGGAATGTATAGATATAGTACTATGATTCTAAGTCTGGTTTTAGAGCCAGTTTGACAATGATTGCAGCATTTCTGGACCTGAATAAATCTTTTTTATTTTAAAAGCTTGTCATATTCGAGGGGCGATGGGTATAATGTCTAGGAACGGGAGAGTATTCCTCCTTTTAGTGGTTTCATGTATTGTGCTTCTTCTTGGTTTTTCCTGTTGGGCAGTAAAACACAATCGACGGGCAACAGATTCTTCCTTCCAGCTTGAAAACATAGTGCTTTGCGACGAAGTAGACGAAAAACTGCGACCTCTTCATACAGGGACTCAGTTTATGGCGGGGGTTCGCCAGTTGTGTTTATGTTTTGACTATAGCCTTGATAGCAAAAGAAGCGATATTCGAATTAAGTGGTATTATGGAGATCATTTGATCTATTCTGAAGTTCTTCTGCTTTCTCCAGGTAAGGGATCGAAAGTGTTTTGCCTTTTACGGGAAGATGGTTCTCCGTTACCCATAGGCATGTATGATGTGCAAGTTTGTTATGAAGGAACCGTGTATTCCAACCTGAATTTCGAAATTTCCAATTCAATAAAAGGTGAATAGCTCTAATTTAAAAAGTAAAGAAGGGATGTATGTGCAGTTTTTCCTTGATACAGCCAACCTTGATGAGTTAAGACAGGCTGCAGCGTGGGGAGTTATTTCAGGAGTGACAACAAATCCTTCTCTTATAGCGAGAGAGGGGAACGTAGAGTTTCAAGAGTTAATTAAAACCATTACAGGTATTATAAATGGTCCAGTGAGTGCCGAGGTTATTGCGATTGATACAGATGGAATGATTAATGAAGGTCGTCAGCTCGCCTCTATTTCCCCGAATATAGTAGTAAAAATCCCTATGACACAAGAGGGGATGGGGGCGGTAAGAGTTCTTTCCCATGATAATATTCCTACAAATGTAACTCTTGTCTTCTCTCCTCAACAAGCGCTTTTAGCTGCTGCCGCCGGAGCGAGTTACGTGAGTCCTTTTGTGGGCCGTCTTGATGATATTGGCGAAGATGGTAGCGGTCTTGTGCAAGATATAGCTGATTTATTCCATATTCATTGTATAGAAACAAAGATAATAGCGGCCAGCGTCCGTCATCCTGCCCATGTTTCTGAGGTAGCGATGGCTGGTGCACATATTGCAACGGTGCCTTTTAAAGTGATGAAACAGATGTTTTATCATCCCTTGACTGAAAAAGGCCTGCAGCAATTTATTTCAGATTGGGAGGGGTATCGTAAAAGCCATGACAGATAATCAGAATTCGGAAAATAACATGATAGATAAACCCATTAATACAGAAAATGAAGTACCCGAGGTCAATGAGACCGAAGAAGAGGCAGAGGTTGAGGTGGCTGAGGTGAAATCTGTACCTAGACCACGATATAATTACGCGAAACTCTCATCTCAGCTCATAACAGAACTTAGAAAAATTGCAAAAGATATTGGTGTAACCGGATTTTCCTCTCTCCGTAAAGATGACCTCATCATTGCTATTCTTACTACGCAAGCTGAGCAACTTAATTACCGTTTTGGTGGAGGAACCCTTGAAATATTGAATGAAGGGTATGGTTTTTTAAGGCCTAAAGGACTCTTGCCAAGCGATCATGACATCTATGTTTCAGCTTCTCAGATTCGTCGTTTCGGTTTGCGTAATGGAGATGTTGTTTGGGGAATGGTAAGACCTCCCAAGGAACAGGAGCATTATGAGGCCCTCTTACGGGTGGAAATGGTAAATTTTGCAGACCCTGAAGCAGCACGCAGACGTCCTCATTTTGGCGCATTGACACCAATATTCCCCGATTCAAGATTAACGTTAGAAACAGACCCCAAAGAAATATCAACTCGATTGATAGATCTTTTTGCCCCTGTGGGAAAAGGGCAACGTGCTCTTTTAGTTTCTCCCCCGAAAGCAGGCAAAACAACGGTATTAAAGAAAATTGCGAATGCCGTAACAGTTAATCACCCTGACATAATACTTATGGTTTTGCTGATAGACGAACGCCCAGAAGAGGTTACAGATATGGCTCGTTCAGTAGATGGTGAAATAATAGCGTCTACATTTGATCGTCCTGCCGAAGAACATTTACGAGTAGCAAATCTTACTTTAGAAAAGGCGAAGAGACTCGTTGAAACGGGGAAAGATGTCGTATTGCTTCTCGATTCCATTACTAGACTCGCACGTGCTTCCAACCTTGTTGTTCCGCCATCTGGTCGTACCTTGTCAGGCGGTATGGATCCAGCAGCACTTTATTTCCCTAAGCGATTTTTCGGAGCCGCGCGTAATATAGAAGAAGGCGGAAGTCTCACTATTATTGGTACGGCCTTAGTTGATACAGGCAGTCGTATGGATGACGTAATATATGAAGAGTTTAAAGGAACAGGAAATATGGAACTTCATCTTTCAAGAAAACTTTCCGAACAGCGTATATTCCCAGCTGTGGATATTACAAAGTCTGGAACACGAAGAGAAGAATTGCTTATGCCTGAGGAAGACTTGAGCCGTATCTGGTTATTACGACGAAGAATGGTTAATGTTGATGAAGCTGGAGCTCTATCTTTAATTATAGATAAATTGAAGAAATCGCCAACGAATAAAGATTTCCTGTTGACCATTAAGATGGCGTAGTATAGAGTAGTGGGAGTGTTTAAGGAGGGACGAGTATGAAGGATTCTCCAGCCCAAGGTACCCATTCTAAATCAGGCCGTATGGGCTTTATGATAGTAATGCTTCTTATGTTCAGTACGGCTATCTTTCTTACTGTTTGTGCAAGTAATCGTTCCGCAGGAGTGGCCTGGGGAAATCTTCAAGGTAGTGATGATTCAGAAGAAGGGCGAGTTCCAGCTGGTTTTGTTGTTATTGATATGTCTGGAGCAGTTGCAAATGAAACGGATGTAAATAGCGAAACTTTAGGAATAGGTCCCCTTCCTGAGGGAGAAGCTCTTTCTAGCGCAGAGGATTCTGTCCTTATGGCAGAAGGAGAGAGTTCCGATGCTACTGATGACGTTGATCCCAATGTAGATTATGTATCTGCGAAAGCTGCTGAAAATGCAGAAAGTAGTGGCGGTGATGTCGTTCTTTCCGAAGTGAAGACGGAGTGGGAAGAATATACTGTAAAAACAGGGGAAACACTTATTGACATTGCCTCTCGTTATAACGTAACTGCAGAGGATATTGCTCGTGCTAACGAATTAAAAAACCCTAATCGTTTAATGGAAAACCAAAAACTCCTCATTCCTCATTCTGTGGATAAAGTAGAGGTGGTTTTGGAGGAAGTAAAAGCACGAAAGGCAAAGCTAGCAGAAAAAAGAAATAGAGTAAAGCCTCTTGAAATAAAAAAATATACTGTTGTTAACGGCGATAGTTTGTGGTCTATTTCTAACACATTTAACCTTGAAATAGACACACTTTTTGGAAGTAATGATTTAAGAGACCCCAATGTTTTGAAACCGGGAAAAGAGTTGCGAATTCCTAACCAAGATGGAATTTTCTACACGGTAAAAAAGGGAGATACATTGGCTACTATCGTTAAAAAATTCCAAATCTCCATGGAAAAGACCAAAGAAATAAATGAATCTCGAGTAGATCTAAGTGTTTTAAAAGTAGGAGAAGAACTATTCCTTCCTGAAGCTCGCCCAGAGGTTTCAGTATTGAATGCTTCTGGTAGGGGCTCTTCATCTGGAAGTTCTTCGTATTCGAGGTCTTTTAGGTGGCCTGTTGTAGGGCGTATTAACAGTCCTTTTGGCTGGCGTCGTCATCCAATTACTCGACGTAAAAGTTTCCATACGGGTATTGATATAAAGGCTTCTCGTGGTTATCGTATTCGCGCTGCAAAAGATGGCAGAGTCGTGTATTCTGGTTGGATGGGTGGATACGGGCGAGTTGTTGTTTTAAGCCATGGAGGAAGTTATTCTACTTTATATGCTCACTGTTCCAAGTTGGCTGTAAGAAAAGGACAGCGAGTTAATCAGGGACAAGTTATTGCTTATGTTGGTGCTACCGGTCGTGCAACTGGACCTCATCTTCATTTTGAAGTGCGTAAAAATAACAGTCCTATTAATCCCTTAAAGGTGCTTCGATAGGCTTCGGGCCCCATGACAAGGGAACTTCGATTGGTTAAACTGGACCAGGGATTTGTAGCGGCCCTGGTCCATCTTTTTTGATATTTTATTTCCTAGGTGGAGGATTAATCCATGACAAAGTTTATTTTTGTAACAGGCGGCGTGGTTTCTTCTCTTGGAAAGGGTATCACTGCCGCATCCTTAGGTGTGTTGTTGAAGAAACGGGGATTTAGAGTCTCTATTATTAAACTTGACCCATACTTGAATGTCGATGCTGGCACAATGAATCCTTTTCAACATGGAGAGGTTTTTGTAACAGACGATGGAGCGGAAACGGATCTTGATCTTGGACATTACGAGCGTTTCATTGATGAATCTCTTTCAGCGAACAACAATGTAACGACAGGAAAAATTTACTCTGCAGTCATATCTAAAGAACGACATGGTTGTTACCTTGGCGGGACTGTGCAAGTTATCCCCCATATTACCAATGAGATTCAGGAGTGCATCCTCAGAGCTGCAGATGATAATGATATTGTTATCGCAGAGATAGGTGGAACAGTTGGGGATATAGAGGGGCAGCCCTTCCTTGAAGCTATTCGCCAGATGGCGACTCGAGTAGGGCGTGAAAATGTGCTTTACTGTCATGTCACTCTTGTCCCATACTTGGAAGCTGCGCGGGAACTCAAAACAAAGCCAACCCAGCATAGCGTTCAGGAGTTGAGGCGAATCGGTATTCTTCCCGATATAATTGTATGCCGTTCACATTATCCTATATGTGACGAGATGAAAGAAAAGATCGCGCTCTTCTGCAATGTACCTGAAGAGGCAGTTATTGAGGCTCTTGATGAACCAACGATCTATAAAGTGCCATTAAGTCTTCATGCGCAAAAATTTGATAGGTTGGTTATGAAACTGCTTTCCGTCACAAGCCCGTTAGAGCCTGAACTGGACGATTGGGAACATGTAGTAAAAAGTTTCTGTCATCCTGATGGTGAAGTTGAAGTCGCCATGGTTGGTAAGTATATTAATCACAAAGATGCATATCTTAGCGTTGTTGAAGCGCTAAACCATGCAGGTGTTCAAAATGACGTTCGAGTGAGAATTCGATCTGTTGAAGCGGAAGAGATTGAGGAGCACGGTGCAGAAAAAGTTTTATCAGGAGTTCATGGTGTTCTTGTACCTGGTGGATTTGGAGCAAGGGGTATAGAGGGTAAAATAGAGGCAGCGCGTTATGCCCGTGAAAAAAGGATTCCTTATTTAGGCCTTTGTCTCGGTATGCAGGTTGCAGTTATTGATTTTGCTCGGCACGTATGTGATCTTAAGGGCGCTAATAGTGCTGAAATAGATGAAGCAGCAGAACATCCGGTGATACATCTTATGGATGAGCAACGCGATATTGACGATTTAGGCGGAACAATGCGCCTTGGCGCTTATCCGTGCACTCTCATGGAAGGAACGCATTCTTCCGCTGCTTATGGTGATCAAGTTGTTAATGAACGGCATCGTCATCGTTACGAATTTAATAACGCATATCGCGAAACTATGGAAAATGCGGGCCTTAAAATTGCAGGTATTTATAAAGAGAAAAATCTTGTTGAAATTGTAGAAATTCCAGAGCATCCGTGGTTTGTAGGGGTTCAGTTCCACCCTGAGTTCCGTTCGCGACCTGTTAAACCCCATCCTCTCTTTGTAGGGTTTATACGTGCGGCGGTGGATCTTTCTGAAGAGTAGAAAAACGGCTACTGATAGTTAAAGGAGGGACCCATAGAATGAAGAAAATGCTGAAATTGTTCGTGACAGTAATGATTTTAACAGCCCTGTGTTTAGGTGTTTCAAATACTGCTTTGTTTGCTCAGAGTGACGAAGGAACGTCGACTTTTCAAACATTGAACCATGTAGAGGATATACTATACGGTAGAATTAAGACTGGTGGTTTAATAGAGCGGCTGAGTAATATTGAGAAAGATCTTTTTGGCCGGGAACTTCCTGGAAGTATTGCTGAACGACAGACGGCTATTCTAGACTTTTTGGAAAAGGGAACATCTGGGCAACCTTCCATGCTTTTTAAATTAGGAGTTGCTGAATGGGCGATTAATCAACGGGTAGATGCGTATAACCCTGTTAACCGACGTGTTGATGCGCTGGAAACGGTCCTTGAGGGGACAGCAAAACCTGACAAACCTATAGCCATGAGATTAGAACGTATATTAGGACTAATTCTTTCAGATGCGGTCCAGTGGCAAGATTCGGAGATTCCGGCAGGGCAGGTCTTTAAGGTGAAATTTAAAAATACTCTTTCCCCTTCAACCGCTAAAAAGGGTGATAGTGTGGATCTTGAACTTTCGGAAGATTTAGTTTCAGGAAATACTCTTTTGGCACCCGCTGGTTGTCGAGTTGTGGCTCATATCGATAGTGTGACGAAACCGCGTAGTTTTGGTCGTCCCGCAGAAGTTAATGTAGGAGTTGACCAATTGTTGCCTTTGGGGCCTGAAGTTATTCCGGTAACTATAGGAGAACAAGCTAAAAAAGCTTCAAAGGCTGAGTCTTCTCAAATTGCAGCTGCTGGTACAAGCTTTATTGGGGCTATCCTTTTCGGCCCGGTAGGTCTGGCTGGTGGCTTTTTGGTGAGGGGAGATGCGAAAGAGATACCGGCAGGAACTGAACTTTTCATAGAAACAGCACAGGCTGTTCGTATCTCAGCGTATCCAGTGCCGGCAGGATTGCAGGGGATGGTTCGTTCAAATGAAATATCTGGCGAACCTGAATCTGGTGGTGTAGCTCCTGTCGATGAGCCTAACACGACAGAAGCTACAAGTAACGAAACAAATAACACATTAACTCCTATAGATTAACCCGTGTGTAAGAGTGTTTTTGAGTAGTGAAGGAGTGAAGAATTTTATGAAATTCGTTAAGAAAAAAATAGCAGCTGTAGTTCTCGTTTTAGTTTTATCTTTGTCAGGCGTAGCCTATGCAGTAAATCTTGGAGACCTTATTGGTGTTGTAGGCGGCGGTTTTTTGGTCTCTCAGATAGCGGGCCCTCTTAATGATTTTATTAACAAAATTACCTTTAATAAAGGTGCCAAGGTTGAGGGGCATACGAAAGTTGTTCCTATTGTTTCTTTAGGTTCCGGAACGCGTATAGGTGCTGCTCAGGTTGCAGGGCCACGTGGTGAAGCTATAGAAAAAACAAAGGCAGTAGCGCAGCTTGAAGTTACGTTCAGAGATCGTCTGCGTGTCAAGATTTTGATACCAGTTGACTCGGAAAATCCAATAAAACAGTTTAGGCGAGTTCAAGGTGTGGGAGTTTCTGCCATAATTGACTTTAAACTGTAATAAAGGAGGCTCGCGACAGCCCTATGAAACAGAGACATGTTGTGCTTATT
Source organism: Aminobacterium sp. MB27-C1 (assembly GCF_030908405.1). Taxonomy (NCBI): domain Bacteria; kingdom Thermotogati; phylum Synergistota; class Synergistia; order Synergistales; family Aminobacteriaceae; genus Aminobacterium; species Aminobacterium sp. MB27-C1. Next base: position 517,999 of record NZ_CP133089.1, read on the forward strand.
CTGATCCTCATCTTAGGGACTTTTGTTGCCTCGCCATTGTGGGGCATGGAAGCGTTGGCGCGAGCGACAGATATTTTAGAAAAATGGACTTCCTTTCATTGGGGGCGAGATTGCCTCGTCTGGTTGGTACATTATCCTGAAGAATTAATAGAGCCCTGGGTCGATGCGGAATCGACCCGGGCTGCTATGTCTTCCCAAGAAAAGGAAGCCTATAAGAAAGCTTTCGTTGATCAGCTTCGTATTGAAGAAACGGAATCTTTTCTTGTAACTGTCTATTCTTTTGGCGTTAAACCTCTTTTGCTTCATCCCTTCTCAGAAGCAATTTCCATGCTTTTGCCAGATGGAACGCGAATTCAGCCCCTTTCCTATGAACTAAAATTTGATGAACCGATAAACGGGGTTGTGCAGGGACTTGTTTTTTTCCCTCGTCAAAACGTACCGGTTTTTTCAATAGCAATGAAAGGAATGGGCATTTCTGACGAGTCTATATTTGAATTTGCAGCTGCGAAAGAGAATGATAGAAATACTGAAACTGTTGCTGTTGCAGAACAGAGTAAGAAGAAAGAGCGGGTTGTTATTGAACTTCCACCTCTAAAGGAAGGATCAAAAGAAGAAAAGAAAGAAAAAGAAGAGCAAAAAACTGAAAAGGTTGTAAAGGCTGAAATTGAAAAAATTGAGGAGCCTTTTGTCCCTGTTGTTCCTCCGGTAAAAATAGATCTTTCAGGATATGAACCATTAACAAAAGAAGAAGAGGAGAAAATTGATACTTCAAGTGTCGATACTAAGAGTTTGAAGGAATCTGCATTAGAGAAGAGCAGTGAATTAGGTGCGGATAAAGAGAAGGTACTTGAAGAATTTTTGGCACATTGGCAAAAGGGCAATGTTGAAGAGATGTATGATTTATTATCAACTGATGCAAAAAAAATGTGGAATATTGGATCTTTTAAAAAAGACGTAGAGAGTAAAAATATGCGCGTGCCTCTTAGTGGTGGGTACAGTGTCGAATGGAATGGAGAACAGGCACGTATAACTTCTGTTCAAAAGTTGCTTTTTGTTCGGACTTTACGAAAAATGACAATTTCAATGGTAGGAGAAAAAGATGGTTGGCGAGTTCAGTGGTAAAAAGAGATTTTTAGTATTCATTTTGATTATATGTGGCAGTATTGCCTTCTATCTATGGTCTGCTTGGAAGGATCTTCATCTTGATCCTAATTCTATAAAAAAAGTCGTTAAAGAGGGGCCGACTGTAGTTGTGGAAAGCCTTTCTATGGAGAAAGAGATATCTGGGGGGGTATGGCATATTCATGCCGAAAGAACTGTTCGGAAATCAGGTAATATTTCTGCAGAATCTTTGACGATGCAGGGAAACACGGCTGATGGTAACAAATGGAACGTAACGGCTCCTTCTGGAAATTTTGATGAAAAAACATCTGATGGCATATTGTATAAACCAAGTGGTACTACGACAGGGAAAGATTTTACTGTGACGTGGAATGCTCCAGAGGTCTTATGGAAGAGTACAAGTGCAGAGTGGATTTTTCCTAAGGGGATATGGGCGGAACATACCCGTGGTACTTTAACAGGGTCATATGCCCGTGTTACTGAAGATGGTACATTTTATGTCGAGAAAGGGGCTAGTCTGACGTGGAAAGAATAGGCCGTAACTGTTTCACCGCTCTGGTATGCATGTTAACCATAATAGTATCTAGCCATACACCTAGTTGGGCTTCTCAGCCTTCTGAGGTCTTTCTGGAAGCAGATCTTGTTACATACAATGAAAAGGGGACTATTGCTACAGCAGAAGGAAGCGCAAACCTTCGATACGGTACCATTCGGATTTATGCCGATTATATTCACTTTGATGTAGAATCTCAGGAAGCGTACGCTACGGCATTGCCTGAAAAAAACGTTACTATTCTTTCTGGCGGAAACAAGCTTTATGGGGAACGACTTTTATATCACCTTCCTACGGAAGAAGGCGTTCTTGATGGCGCAAGCGGACAAGCACCAGCAGGAATAGGGCAGCTTTATATAAAGGGGAAAAAACTTGATTTTGCTCCTGCAGAGAGTGCTGCTAAAAAAGGCTGGATCAGCAAGAAGACCGCAGCACGTTTTAAAGAGAAGGTTACCATAGGGAAATGGAGCGAAACTTCTTTAACGACGTGTCCTCAGGAGAATCCTCATTACAGAGTGGTCACGAATAAATTAACCATTATCCCAGGGAAAAGTATTGTCGCAAAAAAACCCAAAGTATATATAGGTGGGTCATACCTTTTTACATATCCTTTTGATTACGTTGTTCGTTTAAATAAAAAGAAATCTTTCCTTGACTCAGAATTGATGCCAGCTATTGTTCATGATTCTGATAAAGGTGTGGGATTTGGGTATAGTGGGCCTATAGTTTGGGATGATGGAGAAGCTCGAATAGGTCTTACAGCTTGGACTAAAAAAAATATGGAATGGACTCTTGCTCTCTCTCAGAGTTTGCAGAATTTAGGGCTATCTGGAGTTTCTCTCTTTGCTAATGTGGAGTATTCTTGGGAGGAAACGACAGATCAGCAGGCATATCGTCCTTTATGGGGAGTAAAAGGAAGCTGGAATGGATGGACAGCCAAGTTATGGTGGTCTCAGAGAGAAAGTTTGAACATAGAAAAGGGCGGCGGAGAGATTTATAAGAATCTTTTATACCGAGAACCTGAATTCCATTTTTATAGTCCCTATTGGCCTCTTATGTCTTGGATGAACACGAAATGGCGTATTGCCGGTACTGCTGGGAAATATGAAGAACGACGAGCTAAAACTACCTATACGACAGATCGTTTGGGTTTGGGGCTGATGGTATCTGGTGTTGCCGATCCTGCGCCTATTCGTCCATTCTGGAGTTCCAGTTATTGGCATTATCGATATGATGGCGGAGATGATGAACAGAAAATTTTGTGGCTATCGGCAGGCGCGGGATATAAAGTGGGACCTCTTGATGCAAGAACTGCGTATCGCCGACGTTGGGTTTCGGGGCATTCGCCCATGCTATGGGATAGATATGGCAATTTGGAAGAACTCTACCAGCAGTTTGCTTTCCCCGTGGGGAAAGATGTGTCTCTGGCTGTTCGCGGTGCCTACAATATACGCACTTCAGACTGGTTTGAACGGGCATATATTTTGTCTTACGATACAAGCGATTGCTTGAAATGGCAGCTTGTCTACCGAGATGATTTAAGTCGCGAGAACGACGATTGGATAAGTATGAAGCTTGTTATTAATGCGTTCCCCGACAAACCTTTGGCCTTTGGAGATAAAAAATTATCGAGCCCATTCCCTTTTTAGGCAGTGGATATACTACATTACATCTTTCAACGAAATGAGGATATAGCTGTGAAAAAAGCTTTGAATATTGCTGTTTTATATGGAGGAGACGGACCGGAACGTCAGGTTTCTCTTAAAAGTGGTCAAGCTGTGATTCAGGCTTTGCGGGATGCTGCCTATAAGGTCGAACCTTTTGATGTGAAAAGCATAGAGCAATTAATGGATTTGAAAAGTTCGAAGTTTGACAGTGTTTTTATAGCCCTTCACGGCAGTTGGGGTGAAGACGGGCGCGTTCAATCAGTCTTAGAAACCATGAAACTTCCTTATACAGGTTCGGGACCGTTGGCTTGTTGCTTATCAATGGATAAGGCTGCAAGTAAAGGACTTTTGAATCTTTTTGGGATATCAACTCCTGAAGGTGTGCTTGTTTTAAAAGATTCCGATTATTCGCTGGAAAAAGCTAACTCCTTTGTGCAAAAACACGGTACCATTGTAGTCAAACCTTGCAATGGTGGTAGTACTTTAGGAGTCACAATTGTTTCAGAAGGGCAGAGTCTTTCTCAAGCTCTTTGCGAAGCGTGGAAATATGATACGAGATGTATTCTTGAAAAATACATAGAGGGTGTAGATGTTGCTGTGACAGTATGGAATAATAACGGCTCTCTTGAAGCGTTACCATCTGTGATGATTTGCCCGGAAAAAGGCTTTTATGATTATGACTCGAAGTACACTCCGGGGATGACGAGATATATTGTACCTGCTCCTTTTATGCCGACAGTCAATACGACAATTGCCACAATGGCTTGCAGAACCTTTGAAACCCTGAGTTGTGATGGATACGCGCGAATAGACTTCAGAGTTGAAGAAGACGGTACACCTTGGGTTCTTGAAGTCAATACGGCACCGGGAATGACGGGAACAAGTTTGGTCCCTAAGGCTGCAGCAGCTGCAGGTTACGATTTTTCTACGTTTTTGTCGAAAATCGTCAGCTTATCCTTTGATAAAAAAGGCGTCTGCCGTTAAACGGCAGACGCATCGATGAAGCACATTACATTACTGCAATACTTACAATACGTAAGCTTCTGATTCCTCTAGGAACCTTGACTAGAATTTCTTCTCCGACTGTTTTGCCAAAAAGGGCTTTTCCTACTGGACTTGAAGATGAAATGCGGTTTGTTTTGGGGTCTGCTTCTTCTGATCCGACAAGTGTGTACGTAAAAACTTTCTGATGGGTAGTATCTTCTATCGTAACTGTTGTACCGAGGGTAACGCGGCTGGTGTCTACGTCGGAAGCATCTATGACTTTAGCTTTACTTAGCTGATATTCCAACCATGAGATTCGGGCTTCCAACTTAGATTGTTCATCTTTTGCGGCAGAGTATTCTGCGTTTTCACTTAAGTCACCAAAGGATCTGGCTTCTTCAAGTTGGCGCGATATTTCGGCCCGTCCGTTACTTCTCAAATCAATGAGCTCGGCAGTAAGCTTATCGTAACCGCTTCGTGTCATTACAGGTGCAGAATCAAAATCACTTCGACTCAAAAAGTTCAACCTCCTTCAGAGGGAAAAATCTACGGTAACGTAGTATGTTATCAAAAAAGTGCTATTCTGGCAATGTTATTTTAGGAGGTGCATGAATGCCAGACAATAAAAAAACTCGACGTCGCCCTAGACGGCAAAGAAAAAGTAACAATCTTAAGGTTTTTGCCCTTGGGGGACTCGGCGAAATTGGGAAAAATATGTACGTATTTCAATATAAAGATGACATTATCGTTGTCGATGCAGGATTGATGTTTCCAGATGAGGAAATGCTTGGCATAGACTTCGTCATCCCTGATACATCGTACCTAGAAGAACATCGCGAAAATATAAAAGGTATTATTATTACTCATGGACATGAAGATCACATTGGCGCACTGCCCTTTATTTTACCTCGTCTTGACGTTCCTGTTTATGGAACGCGGCTGACTCTCGGTATGGTTAGGCATAAATTAAGAGAAACAGCTTCGGGATATGCAGAAAAATTTGTAGAGGTAGAGACTGGAGCCCAAGTTACTCTTGGCGCCTTTACCGTGCAATTTGTTTCAGTTTGTCACTCTATTCCCGATGGCGTCGGACTGGTAATACAAACTCCCCTAGGGACTATTGTGCATACAGGAGATTTTAAATTAGATCCCACTCCAATAGACGGACGTCTTACCGACTATGCTGCGTTTGCCGATGCAGGTGAAAAAGGTGTTCTTCTTATGCTTTCAGATTCGACGAATGCCGAAAAAAAAGGTTTTACATCTTCAGAATTTTTAATAGGAGGAACTCTCGATAAGGTTTTTCGATTACATCGAAATAAGCGCATTATTATAGCTGCATTTGCAAGCAACCTTCATCGAGTTCAGCAGGTAGCCGATGTAGCGAGTAGATTTAATAGAAAAATAGCTTTTATAGGCCGAAGTATGATCAATTACGTCGATTTGGCAAGGGAGCTAGGTTATCTATCCATTGATGATAAGCTGATAATTCCCGCATCTGATGTCTATCAGTATGCTCCTAATCAAGTTGTTGTTATGACTACTGGAAGTCAGGGTGAGCCTTTTTCTGGCCTTGTCTTGATGAGTAAGGGAGAACATAAACAGATACAGTTGGGGGCAAAAGATGTAGTTGCCATATTTGCCACACCTATTCCAGGCAATGAAAAACTTGTAAGTAGCACCATAAATCGTCTTTTCGCCTGTGGATGCGAAGTTATTTATGAAGGAGACAAAGAAATTCACGTCTCTGGGCACGCTGCACGCGATGAATTGAGGTTAATGATCAATCTTGTAAAGCCGAAGTATTTTATTCCTATTCATGGAGAATATCGTCATCTCGTTCGTCATGCTCAACTTGCAGAGGAAATGGGAATTCCGTCAAAGCATACCTTTGTTATGCAGAACGGAGATGTACTTACTGTCTCTGAGCACAAAGCTCAAGTCCGTGATCATGTGACAGTTGGTCGAATCATGGTCGACGGTGTGGCTATGGGGGAATTGGAAGGTAGCATTATGAAAGAGCGTCGGGAATTAGCAGAAGATGGTCTGATTGTCGTTTCCGTTGTTGCAGATGTGAATTATAATCTTCTATCTGAGCCTTGCATTGAGAGCAGGGGATTCCTTCACATGGAAGATGCATCTAGTTTGCATAAAGATTTACTTTCATCTGTTAAGAAAGTTTTTGAGCATTTTGCTAAAAAGAATAAAGTTATAGATCAAGATACAATCGCATTACGAGTGAAAAGCCGGGTCCGCGAAACTATTCGTCGTCGTTACGAACATTCTCGACCGATGATTCTTCCAATCATAACCATAGTAGAGGAGACACTTCATAATGAGCATTGAACCGCTTGTTTTAGGCATTGTGCAGGGATTGACTGAATTTCTTCCTGTAAGTAGTTCCGGTCATCTTGCTCTATTGCAAAATATTTGGGGAATAACAGATAACAACCTTACATTTGATCTGTTACTTCACTTTAGTACGATGATAGCTACATTGTGTTTCTTTTGGAGGGATATATTTTCTCTCGCATGTGAATGGATAAGCGGTTTTCTCTCTGATGCTGGTCGACAGACTCAAGGGTGGCGGTTCGGTTGGGCTGTAATCGTGGGAACGATAGCTACTGCTTTCATCGGCTTCCCACTAAAGCCTGTTGTGGAGCGATGGATGGGCGAACCTCTTCTTATTGGAGTGTCTTTGCTTATGACTTCTTTTCTCCTCTTTTATGCTTCGAGGTTGCCACGTTCTTCATCGGAATTATCACTACGTTCTGGTCTTATTATAGGAATTGCGCAAGGATTTGCCGTCATTCCCGGGATTTCCCGTTCCGGATCAACTATTGTTACTGGACTAAAACGAGGATTGTCTCCTGAAGAAGCTTTTCGTTTTTCTTTTCTTCTCTCTTTACCAGCAATTTTAGGAGCGACTATTTTACAGCTACTTGATGTATCGGAGAGTGGATTTTCCCCTGCAAATACGTTGCCTGATTTTTGGTATGGTGGAGTAGTTGCGGCCTTTATAACTGGTTATATGGCCCTTGTTTGGTTGCGGAGGATGGTGACATTGGGACGCTGGCGGATATTTGCACTATACTGTCTAATTCCTGCTAGCGTGAGTATAATATTTCATTTTTGGAGGTAGATAGAGGTGGCCGTGGGAAAAACTTTTTCTGTTCGTTGGTGGATGCTTGTCGTTGCTATTGTTATTGGAACCCTTATCGGTTTTTATTTGCAGCGTTTTGTCCCTACGGCTCCGTATTTTCGCAACATTGTGTCTGTAGGGTTCAACTTCCAGGATTTTAATTTGCTCGTAGTTGATTTTGGCTTGAAATTTTATCTTCATGTAAATTTGGGAACACTGATCGGAGGCATTGTAGGATTGTGGCTTGCACGGTAAATAAAAAGATTATTTTGGCTTCGGGAAGCCCTAGACGAAAAGAACTTTTAGAATCTTTAGGGTGGTCTTTTGATGTTATTGTTTCAAATATTGATGAAGAATTATTGGCTGGAGAGGCTCCTCCCGATATGGTTAAACGTTTGGCTATAGAAAAGGCTAGGGCCGTTGCCGTAAATTTTCCAGATGCCTATGTTATTGGTTCAGATACCAGCGTTGTTATAGAAAAGAAGGTATTAGGCAAGCCAGAAAATAAGAAAGAATCGATAGAGATGTTGAAATTACTCAACGGAAGAACACATTACGTTTATTCGGGAGTTGCTCTTTGCTTTGGCGATAATGTTTTCTCAGATTTTGACTCTACTGAAGTAACCTTTCGGTACTTAAATGAAGAAGCTCTCTTTGCTTACGTTGAAAGCGGAGAGGGACTTGATAAAGCAGGATCATATGCTATACAAGGTCTTGGTTCTCTTCTTGTTGAGTCTATTCGTGGTTGTTATTTTAATGTTGTAGGTTTACCGTTATATTCTTTAAGTTGTCTTTTTGAAAAAGCCGGAATTTCCCTGGCTGATCAATGGAGGATGAGGAGTTAATGAAATTTAAGAAAGGGTATTTTACTCTGTTTATCTTAACGCTAACACTAATCAGTGCTGGCTTGGCCCTTGTTCCTCGCTGGAATGCGGAAAAAGAGCATAGGAATACTGCTATTATCATTGAGTATAGAGATGTACTTTCTTTGGCAAAGAAGAGTAACGAGAAGGCAGATATTGTTTTTGACAGACTCCGCCAAGCGGGGGTTTCAGGCCTTATTGTCTCTGAAACTATTGGTAAAGACCTTTCTTCAGGGTTGCTTCCCATTTATTATGGCACAGTAGCGGATCTTCCAGATGATCTAGGAAAAGGAATTAATGAGCCTTACGGTTCTGCTGCATTGTGGATTCCTTCAAACCTTATGGAATCGGAATGGTATGATACAGCCTTGCAGACTCGTTTCCCGAATAGCCATAGATATGTAAAAGAAGAGGGAGTAGTTTATGTGCTTCCTCATACCTTGGATGAACTATTAGAGACAGGGGTTTTGCCTGATTTTTCAGGACTTCTCTTTGCATTATCTACGGGAACGCCGGTAATGTACCGAGTTGCTCCAGTTACTCCTTCCGATACACAAAGCGAGATGACGTTACTTGAAGCGTTGCTTGACGATTTCTCTTCTGTTATACGTGTTATCTCTCCTTCCGGACTTTTTGCAGCTGGATATCCCAACTTAAAACCTCTATCTCATGTTTTAAAAGAGGCGGGAATTCCTGTAGCGATGGTTGAATTTTCAAGACAATTCGGAGCACCTCAGTTAAATTGGTTGATGTACCCGAATTTGCTTTCACTTCATAGTGTTACAACCGAAGAGATCATAAGTCGTAATATATCTCGACACACACTTTATGAGCGAATGCTTCGAGCGGCAAAAGAGCGAAGCGTGCGCTTATTGCTTATGCGTCCTTCTGTGATTGAAGCGGCAGAAGACCCTCTTTTAGTCTTCGAAAAAGAGATTCAGCGCTTATCACAAGGTTTATCAGATCAGGGGATCACTCTTCAATGGCCTGAACCTCTTTCAGAATGGAAAATGTCTTTCTTCGGGGCAGTGGCATGTTCTTTCATTTTCCTTTTGACCATTGCTCTACTAGCTGATCGTTTTGAACTTCTTAATTTGACATCAGTAAATCTTTCTCAGACGATTGCCTTTATAGTTATTAGCGTTTTTCTTGCTATAGGTGTCTGGAAAGTTTTATTTATAGCCCGTATTGTTGCAGCTTTTACTGCTGGCCTTCTTGCTTCTGAAGCGTGCCTTATGGCGTTGGAGCAGTGGAGAAAGCCTTTACGGGGGCTGATCTTCAGTTTCCTTGTCGCCCTCATTGGTGGGCTTGCCATAGCAGCTCTATTTAGTTATCCCATTTATACGTTGCGGCTTAGAACCTTTTCCGGAGTGAAATTAACACTCTTTTTACCCTTGATAATTGTGCTTATTCATGACTTGCGACGGCGGGTGCATCCAGAATCTCTAGGTCAGGTTCTTGCAAGACCTCCTCTTTGGGGAGAACTCGCTCTTATTGGAGGACTGCTTGCTGCTGCTGCTATTGTTCTATTACGAAGTGGTAATGCTCAATTTGTGCCAGGATGGGAAGTTGCCGTTCGCGATACTCTTGAGAGAATTCTTGTTGCTCGTCCGCGTAATAAAGAGCTTTTCGCAGGGTATCCTGCACTTTTGCTTTGGTTTTATTTTAGAAGAAGTCAGCTTTGGGGACGATACCGTGAAATTTTTAGATTGGCATCGACGTTAGCTTTCTCTTCCCTTGTTAATAGCTTCTGCCATTTCCATACGCCTTTGTATTTCATTCTCTGGAGAGAATTTAATGGCTGGTGGTCTGGTATTTTGCTTGGTGTATTCTTCCTTGTGGTGTTTCATTACGTTCTTCGGCCTCTGTGGAATCGTTGGCGAGGAGTGATTTGGGATTGAGTCGATATCGCCCCTTTAAGGTAGCCATTGCTGGCTATTATGGATTTAAAAACTTAGGCGATGAACTTTTAGCAGCGTCTCTTATTGCGTCACTTGAAAAATCCGGAGTGGCAAAAAGTGAAATGGTTGTATTGTCTAATTCTCCTGAAGAAAGCAGAATGTCATTTGGAACTCATGCTGTTAATAGATGGAATTTACGCGACGTTATGCAGACTTTATCCCGTTCGGAAACCTTGATTTTCGGTGGGGGTGGGCTTTTTCAAGACACGACAAGCCTCCGTTCATGTTTATACTATTGGGGGCTACTTCGTATGGCGAAAATAGCCGGATGTCGTTCTGCAGCATTAGCCCAATCAATTGGTCCCTTTCGTTCCCGAACAGGGGAAATTTTAGCTCGTAATGGCTTATCTCTTTGTGAAATCAGAACGGTTCGTGACCAGAGATCGCTAAATTTGCTTCATAAATGGAAACTTGAAGGCGATCTTGTTTTTGATCTTGTTATGGGACTCCCTATTCGCGAGAATTATGATAAGCCTAAAGTGTTGCTTGTTAATATTCGACCATGGGAAGGGGATTTGGCTGTTAAAACGGCCAAGGCAGCGGCAAAGTATGCTAGAGAGCATTCTCTTCCGATCATAGGTGTAGGCATGGCTCCAGAAGATGAAAAGCTTTTACGCTCTTTTTCTGCAACAGAACTTTTGCCCTGTCAGGAAGTTCGGCTTGTTCGAAATTTACGTGATATTGAAGACGTTTGGCAGTTAGGTGGATTAGCTATGGGTATGCGGCTGCATTTTTGTATGATTTCACTGCTCTCAGGATGTCCTCTCGTTGCCGTTCCATACGATCCCAAAGTGGAAGCATTCGCGCAAGAATGGGAAATCCCTCTTTTCCCACAAGGCGATTTACCTCCTTTGCCGTGGCCGTATCCTTGTGGCGAAAAATTAAAACGTGCGCGCAAAAAATGTGATGAATCCGTAAGAAGAGCCTGGAAGGAGTTGAACTCTCATGAATAGAATTCCTGAGAATGAAGTAAAAGTTCTCGAAGAGGCTGCTGCTTCAATTCGAAAGGATGTTGTTCGCATGATTGGAGTGGCGCGTTCTGGCCATCTTGCCTCTTCTCTTTCGATAGTAGAAATCATGGCTTGGCTCTATTGGAAAGTCCTTAATATACGTCCAGAAGATCCTAATTGGGAGGAAAGAGACAGAGTTGTCTTAAGCAAGGGACATGGATGCCCGGCCCTTTATTCCGCTCTTGCGAACAGAGGTTTTTTTACACGAGATGAACTATGGAATTATAGGCGTCTTGGAGCTATGCTGCAGGGACATCCTTTGGTGAGCCGTACACCTGGAATAGATGCTTCCAGTGGCTCTTTAGGGATGGGGTTGGGAATATCTAACGGCCTTGCCCTTGGGATGCGACTTAAGGGATTTCAGGGTAGAGTCTATTGCATTACTGGAGATGGTGAACTTCAGGAAGGGGCAATCTGGGAATCTGCCATGACATCTTCCCACTATAAGCTTGACAACGTTGTAATGATTATTGATCGAAACGATATGCAAATGGAAGGCTCAGTTGAAAAAGTTATGTCGATTGAACCATTAGAAGCAAAACTGCAATCCTTTGGATGGGAAGTTTGCATGGCTGATGGGCATGATTTTCCTAGTTTGGATAACGCCCTATCCTTGAGGGTCTCTGGTAAACCATTGGCCATTATTGCTAAAACAATTATCGGAAAAGGCGTTTCCTTTTTAGAGGGACGACAACATGAGCCATCTGTTGTCCTTACCCGTGATCTTGTAGACAAAGCTCTTAGAGAACTTGATTCAGGGGGATTATTATTATGACAACTGATGAGACGAAAAAGAGTACTCGTGATGCCTATGGAGCTGCACTTACAGAATTGGCTACTTTATATGACGACATAGTTGTAATAGATGGGGATGTCGGATCTTCAACTCGAAGTGTCGCCTTCCGTAATTTGCACCCTGACCGATATTTTGATCTGGGAATAGCTGAACAGGACATGATTCTCACATCTGCCGGATTAAGTCTCGCCAATTTTCGTGTTTTTGTCTCTTCCTTAGCATCTTTCCTTGTGGGGCGTGCTTATGATGAAATTCGTGAAACCATTGCTATTCCAGGCTTGCCTGTAAAACTTATTGCTACCCATGGAGGAGTAACTGTCGGAGAAGACGGAGCAACTCACCAAATGCTTGAGGACATAGCATTGATGAGAGCTTTACCTGGAATGGGAGTTCTTGTTCCTTCAGATTACAATTCTGCTCTTACGTTGATCAAAATAGCGGCTGAATGTACCAAGCCTGTTTATGTGCGTTTAGGACGGCCGGAACAGCCACTTCTTTATGAAAATAATGATACTGATTTTACGCTTGGTGGCGGCAGAGTTTTAAAAGAAGGAACAGAAGTGACCATATGTGCGTGTGGTATTATGGTTCATGAAGCATTAAAGGCATCAAAAATACTTGCGCAGCAAGACTTATGCGCAGAAGTTATTGATTGTTATAGTGTCAGTCCATTACCAGCTCAGCAAATTCTTGAATCTATTCATCGTACGGGTTGCTGCGTTGTTGCCGAAGAACATTTGCTTCATGGTGGATTAGGAGAAGCTATTGCAAGTCTTGTTTGTCGCAGTTATCCTGTACCAGTTAAATTTGTGGCTGTAGATAATAAATTCGGTCAGAGTGGAACGGCAGAAGAATTACAAGAATATTACGGGCTCACATCGAGCCAGATTGTGAGTGCTGCAGTACAGGTTTGGACGATGCGCAGGAGGTAAAAATGGATATACGCCTGGCAGGAGTCACTAAAATTTTTCAACCAGACATTACAGCTTTAGAAGACGTCTACCTTGATATTAAGCAAGGAGAGTTTCTTTATCTCGTAGGAACGACTGGATCGGGCAAAACAACTCTCATGAGGCTTATTACACGAGAACTCGTTCAAACACGAGGTCAAGTTACTGTAGGAGGACGTAACTTAAGGAAAATCAGACCTTCAGAATTACCGTATTATCGTAGAGATATAGGAGTTGTCTTTCAGGATTTTAAGCTTCTTCCCAATCTAACTGCGTGGGAAAACGTTGCTTTCGTTCTTGAGTCCATGGCGATGCCGCCTCGAATGGTAGAGAAGCGTACCAATGATGTAATAGACCAGGTCGGTTTGTGGCGTCGACGTTTTTTGTATCCCCCGCAACTTTCAGGAGGAGAACAACAGCGAGTAGCTATTGCTCGCGCTATGGCTAATTCCCCATCCATTTTTATTGCTGATGAGCCCACCGGTAACTTGGACGTTCATACTGCAGAAGATATTATGCGTCTTTTGATATCGCTCAATACTGCAGGGGCAACAGTTCTTATGGCGACGCATGATCAATACCTCGTAGACGCTTACAGACAAAGAGTTGTAGAGCTTCATGAGGGACGTATTGTTCGGGATGAAGAAAAGGGGAGGTATCTTATTGATGGCGAGCTTTAGATATGCACTGCGAGATACCTTCAGGTTGGTTTTTCGACACTGGGGATTGAGTGTCCTCACACTTCTTACTGCAGGTGCTGTTATATACCTTCTTGGTATGTCAGCTCTTTTTTCTTTGAATGTTCGGTCTATGGTGTCGAAGGTCGAGAGTGAACTCGTTGTTCAAGCCTATCTCAAAGATGACAGTAAGATTCAGCAAACGGTAAAGGAAATTAAAACTATTCCATATGTAACGCAGGTAAAGGCCGTATCACCAGAAGAAGCTCTTGAACGACTGCGTGCCAAACTGGGAACTAAAGCAAAAGCAGTGACCCTTCTTGGGGAAAATCCACTTCCATGGAGTATTGAGGTTAAAGTAAAGCGAGCTGGAGAAGTTGCTCCGCTTGTGCGAAACCTTACGACAATGCCGGCAATAGAAGAACTTGTTTATGCCGGAAAACTTGCGGAAAAACTATCAAAAATCTCTTTTATGGTCTCAAGAGTTTCCGTTGTAGTTCTTGGATTAGCCCTTATAATTAGTGCTCTTGTTGTGTATAACACTATTCGAATCTCTCTTTATTCTCGTAAAGAAGAGATACAGGTTATGGTCTTAGTTGGGGCGACGAAAACATATATTTCGCTTCCCTTTGTTTTACAGGGGATGATTTTAGGTTCCTTGGGAGCTTTATTTGCCGTTCTCGCTGTCGTGGGTTCCTATACTTCGGCGCAGGAGGCTATACGAACAACTCTGCCTTTTGTGGAACTTATCGGCGATTCGCAATTCTTGTTGAAGTTTTATGTATTACTCTTAGGAATTGGAACAACTTTAGGGTGGATATGCAGCTGGTTTGCGGTGAATCGTTTTGTTCGTGTGGCACAAAAGCCCCTTTGATATGAAAGAGTGGAGGAATAAGAGTCTCTTGAAGAACTTCACAAAAAGACAATTATTCGGTATTCTTCTAACGGTTTTTTCTACTTTTTTTGTCGTTTTGCCTGCTTTTGGATTAACGTCACGAGAACTTGACGAACAAATAGCGGCAGAAGAGCGTCGCATGACGATAATGGAAAGACGGACGGCTTATTATGAACAACTTATAAAGAAAGCCGGAGAGAAAGAAAAGGGAATTCTTGACCAGATTACTCAATACGATCAACGTAAAGGGAAGGCAGAACAACAGATCAAGGTTCTTGAATTAAAGCAGAACAAGGCTGAACGAAGAATAAAAGAATTGAATAATGATATAAAAAAGACAGATGCACGTATTGTAGAGATAAAGGGGTATTTGAAAGAACGCTTTGTAGCTATATATAAATACGGAGGAATGGCTGAATTAGATCTTCTCTTAACAGCTTCGACGGCCCACGAGGCAATGGCCACATCTATCCTCCTTAGTAAAATAGCCAGAGAAGATGAAGATATGATAGAAGAATTAGGTATTAGCCGTGAGAAGCTTGATGCATCGAAAAAGGAATTGGAAGAACAAAGAGCACTTTATGCATCTCAGGAGAAAAAACTTCAGGCAGAACGTCAAGCTTATAAAGCTGAAATACAGAAGAGAAATCAACTCTTGTCGAAGTTGAGAAAAGAAAAATCGCTTCATGAACAAACGGCAAAAGAGTTGCAAAAAGCGCAAGAAGAAGTGGGAGATACGATTCGGCGCCTTATGCGTCAGAAGCAAGAGCTTCTTGCCAGAGAAAAAGAAAAAAATAAAAAGCGTCCGTCTACGAATATTACATATTTACCCTCAGGTGGCCAGCTGGCTTGGCCTGTGAGGGGAGAGATATCTGAAAGATTTGGAAAACGGGTTCATCCTGTTTTTAAAACAACTTCAATGCATACGGGAATAGATATCCGAGCGCCTCGAGGAACGTCAGTTCATGCAGCAGGACCCGGCGAAGTTCTCTATGTTGGATGGTTGCGTGGATATGGACAAATTATAATAATTGATCATGGAAATGACTTGAGTACTGTTTATGCTCACCTTTCAAGCACATCTGTAGATGAGGGGCAAGGGATATCAAAGGGACAAATTATAGGGCAAGTTGGAAGTACAGGTGTCAGTACGGGTCCTCATCTTCATTTTGAAGTGCGCAAAAATGGTGATGCGCGAGATCCAATGAAATATTTGCGATAAATATTCTTGAGATGAGAAAAGGAGTAAAAAACAGAGCATGCTGAAACGACTAAGAGGCGTCATTTTTGGACTGGTATTAGGGGTAGTTCTCACAGGAGCCCTTTTGGGAGCTCATGCTTCTGATTTGGAAGATTTCGCTCGTTTTGTTCCTTTTAAGCTGGAAAATCTTTGGCTTATGAAGCAGGCACGAGCAATTATAGAGACGTATCAGGTTGACAGCGATAAGGATAAAAAAGAAGAGAAAGATCTTGTCTATGGTGCCATGAAAGGCTTTGTGCAGGCTTATGGAGATCCTTATACTCGCTTTGTTGATCCTGAAGAACTAAAAGAAGAAGAAATAGAAATGGAAGGGGAATATGGTGGACTTGGTATTTACCTTGGGCATAGAGACGGAAAAACTCTTGTAATAAGCCCTATAGAAGGGACCCCTGCAGATCGGGCTGGTTTAAAGCCTGGAGACGAAATAGTCAAAATAGGTGACGATATTATTATTGGTTGGGAATCTCAGCAGGTTGTCAAACGACTTCGCGGTGCGGCAGGAACCTCTGTTACTATATGGGTTCGTCGCGAAGGAGAAGATAAGTTGCTTCAATTTGATTTGATGAGAGAAAATATAAAACTGATATCAGTACGATCAGAAATGCTTGAAAAAAATACGGGATATGTCAGGCTCTCTCAGTTTAAACAAAAAACTGCCGAAGAGGCCCGGGATGCCATCATCGATTTAGAGAAAAAAGGTGCTAAGGGGTTAATTTTAGACCTACGCAATAACGGTGGTGGTTTATTAAATGCGGCTGTTGATATTAGCGACCTCTTCTTGGATGGCGGTTTGGTTGTTGGAATGAAAGGGCGCGTAGAACGGGCAAATGATAAGTTATATGCGCAGGCCGGAGTTTTGACGAAGCTTCCTCTTGTCGTATTAATTAACGAAGGAAGTGCCAGTGCTTCGGAAATAGTGGCTGGTGCTCTCAAGGATCGCCAAAGGGCTGTGCTTGTAGGAAAAAAGAGCTTCGGAAAAGGATCTGTACAGACTCTGTTTAATCTTTCGGATGGATCGGGGTTATATGTTACGATAGCTCGGTATCATACTCCTTCTGGAACAATTATTGATCATATAGGATTAACACCTCATGTGACAGTCGAAGGAGAATATAATCCAGATCGTAAAAAAGACATTCAGTTGAAGCGGGCTATGGACGAGCTGCTAAAGCTTGAAAAAGGAACATCTAAACTGCTGAAAAATTAATTAGAGGAAAATTATGCCGAGAAAAAAGACGAGAAAGAGGGGGAGGTCTAGAGGCCTCCTCTTTATCCTGTTCGGGATATTGATTTTACTGGTATTTGTTCCGCTCATAAAATCTCATGATACTGTGAGAGATATAACGGAAGAAAGGTCAGAAAATAATGTCTCAGCAGACAATAAAGAAGTATATGTAGTAAATGTTCAAGAGAGACCTGAAACGTCTATAGAAGACGTTGTATCTGAAGACAAGATAGAAGAGCAACATGGTGCTCTTGTGGCTCTTGTTATAGATGATTTCGGATTCTCATATTCCATGGCAGAAGAGATAGCAGCTATAGATCTTCCTTTTACGTGGGCAATTATTCCGCATCAACGTTTCACAGAAAAAACAGTTCTATTGGCGGAATCAAAAAAAATTCCATACTTGGTTCATATGCCTATGGAAGCATTAGCCGATAAAGCGCAGGGGGACTCTCTTATTGGAGTAAGCATGTCTGCTCCAGCTGTTGCAAAGGCTGTAAAAGATGTTTTTGCAATCATGCCAAACGCGATAGGAATGAACAATCACAGAGGTTCAAAAGCAACAAGTAACGACCAGATTATGAGTGTGCTGATGGAGACTTTGGCTCCTATGAATAAAATTTTTATAGATAGCCGAACATCGTCTAAATCTGTCGCTTATAAAACTGCTCAGCGCTTCGGGGTTCCAAGTGCTTATAATTCAATTTTTCTTGACCATGAGACAAATATCGAATTTATGAGAAAGCAGTTTCAAAAGGCTGTTACTATTGCAAAAAAAAGAGGATGGGTTGTAGCCATTTGTCATAATAGACCGGATACAATTCCTTTTTTACAAGAGCTTTGCGATTCTAATATAAATGACGTAAAATTTGTAACTGTGCCTGAACTTCTTAGAATTCAAAAGGCACAATGAGGAGGCCTTGAAAGTGAAAGGACGAGTAGAGATTATTATTGGAGCCCAGTGGGGTGATGAAGGCAAGGGGCGTGTTGTAGATGCCCTTGGCAATCGAGTGGAAGTGTTTGCTCGTTATCAGGGAGGCGCCAATGCTGGACATACAGTGATTGTAGAAGGGGAAAAATATGTATTTCATCTTTTACCATCAGGAATGCTTTATCCCTGTAAATTGTGTGCTATAGGGAACGGAGTTGTTGTCGATCCTGAGCAGCTAATTAATGAGCTTAAAACATTACAGGAGCAGGGAAAAGATCGAGCCCGTCTTATCATTAGCGGATCAGCCCATGTCGTTATGCCTTATCATAAAATCCTTGATAAGGCCGACGAACAGTTTAGAAGTAAAGATAAAAAGATAGGAACTACAGGACGTGGAATCGGTCCGTGTTATGTTGATAAATTTAACCGTTGTGGCATTCGTATTGAAGATCTTCTTGATCCGGAAATACTGCGCGAGAAACTTTCCTTCAATCTTGATCTGAAAAACCTTATTTTAACGAAGGTTTATAATGCAGAACCTGTTGCTTTCGATGATGTGTATGCCCAGGCACTTTCCTGGGGAGAGACATTAGCTCCCTATGTTGCCGATGTCTCTTTAGCGTTGCAAGAAGCCATGTTAGAAGGTAAGGGCGTTCTTTTCGAAGGGGCTCAGGGTACCCTTCTTGATGTTGATCACGGAACGTATCCCTTTGTAACGAGTTCCTCACCTATAGCAGCTGGTGGCTGTGTTGGATTAGGGGTAGGTCCTTCCGATGTTGATCGTGTTATTGGTGTTGTAAAGGCCTATTGTACCCGTGTCGGCGAAGGTCCTTTCCCTACAGAAGATCTTGGAAACGATGGACAGACATTACGAGACAAGGGGGGAGAGTATGGAGCTACAACTGGCCGTCCTCGGCGCTGCGGTTGGCTTGACCTCGTAGCGCTTAAATATGCTGTACGCGTTAATGGTATGACTTCCATAGCTCTCACCAAACTTGATGTTCTTACTGGGTTTGACAAAATTAAAGTTTGTACCCACTATGAAGCAAATGGTAAAAAATACGAGAATTATTTGACGAATACATCCCTTCTTGAAAAGGCTACGCCAGTTTATACTACATTGGATGGTTGGAAAGAAGACCTCTCAGCCTGCCGAAACTTTGATGACTTGCCTGAGACAGCGAGAAAGTACGTGGAGTACATAGAGAAAGAGACAGGTGTACCTGTGCAACTTATAGGAGTTGGTCCGGGGAGAGATCAGACTATTATCAGGGGGCTTTAATACTGTCTTTTTTATTTGTAGAAATAGATTTTGCTTCCCTTAGCGATATTGACTCTCTTTGTTCTCTTGAAGTGGAAAAAGGTGGAGCCGCTTGGCCCCGCGAATTTATAGTGGAAGATATTAAAAACGGGCTGTCAGTGTATATGACAGCCCGTTGGCATTCTCGTATAGTTGGGCTTATCGTGTTAGAAAAGAAGAAAAATGCAATTATGATTAGTGATTTATTTGTTAGCAAGAGCCATAGGAAAAGAAAGATCGCTAGCCAATTACTTCTCGCAGCAGGTGAATTTTGCCTTAATGAGGGGTATAATAAATTGAAACTTCATGTTCGTGAAGATAACGAAACAGCAAGAAAATTATATTTAAATTTCGGATTTCGCGTAATTAAAAAAGAAGAACATTACTACGAAGATTTTGCTACGGCTTTACTTAT
Source organism: Aminobacterium sp. MB27-C1 (assembly GCF_030908405.1). Lineage (NCBI taxonomy): Bacteria > Thermotogati > Synergistota > Synergistia > Synergistales > Aminobacteriaceae > Aminobacterium > Aminobacterium sp. MB27-C1. Next base: position 537,751 of record NZ_CP133089.1, read on the forward strand.
GGAGACAAAACTTCCCTTTCATTGCAGCTAAGATGCACCTTTAAGTCTAAAATTGTGTATTTAAAATTGTATACCAGACGAGTAGGCATAAAAAATGGTGGGCGACACAGGGTTCGAACCTGTGACCTCTTCCGTGTGAAGGAAGCGCTCTTCCACTGAGCTAGTCACCCACAATAGCAGGTATTATAGCTGTCTTATCTCATTATTTCAAGCCAATGAGATAAATTTTGTACATATAAAGCATATTCTTGATTCAAGGGTGATGCGTATGGTTGATATGTCTTTTCTATATGGCAAAAGTATGGATTTTTGGACGTATTGGGGTTTTGAACCATGGTCTCATAATTTGATGAGGGGGGTTTATCGAAAGGTAACCTTCGTAAAAGATTCCCTTTTAGGGGAAGTCGGAAAGTATTATGCATATGATTATATAGTTTGGTCACATCAAGGGCGACATGACGCCGAATATATCCTCTCCACATGGAAACCAATTCCTGAAGTAATGACTCAGCGCTTCCTTTTCATAGAAGAAATTTCCAGTTTCCCCAAAAAAGTTAAGATGTTTTTCTTTGGCTTAAAAGGATTTATTGAAGTTTATTCTTACGTTCCGGGAACTAAATGGAATCCTAAAATTAAAGATTTGGCTCCATTAGTTAATAAAGCTCGGGAAATAGCCATTTCTGATATTTAGGGGGGTGATCTTGCCATAACGAAGAAAAGAGTAGTCCTTTTAATTTATGGAAATACATAATTTTTTGGAGGTGAAACAGATGTTAGCAATGCTATTCATTGTAGCAATAGTATTTTTTGCAATCGCATACCGCGTTCATGGGCGGTATATGGCACGTATTTATGAACTTAATAATGATAATCCTACTCCGGCTGAGACTATGTACGATGGCATAGACTATTGTCCCGCGCATCCAGCTGTTTTGCTTGGACACCACTTTGCTTCCATCGCTGGAGCTGGCCCGATTGTAGGACCTATTGCTGCTGCTAGTATGTTTGGATGGCTTCCTGCATATTTGTGGTGTCTTATCGGTTCTGCTTTCCTTGGTGGTCCGCACGATATGGGTGCTCTTGTTTCTTCAATGCGGCATAACGGAAAATCTGTTGGCGAAGTTGTTGACCACTGGATCGGACGGCGTGGAAAATTCTTTTTCCTGACTTTTACAATTTTAAGCCTTGTCCTCGTTGTTGCTGTTTTCCTTCAGCTTTCTGCAAATACCTTTGCTGCGGACCCAGCAGTTGCTTTTTCAAGTACTCTTTACATCTTTATGGCTGTTATCTTTGGTGTCCTTGTTTATAAGTATAATACGCCACTTTGGCTTATGACCCTTGTAATGGTTCCTATAGTAATCGGAGCTTGTTGGTATGGAAATTACGCTGATTGGGTAGCAGGCAGCTTTACTTATTCTATGCCCGCCTGGCGTTGGGTTCTAGCTGTTTATATTCTTCTAGCCTCTGTTCTTCCAGTGTGGCTTTTGTTACAGCCTCGCGACTATCTTGCTTCTTTCTTCCTTTATTTTGCTGTTATTATCGGTGCCATTGGAATGATTTTTGGTGGAAAATTTGAAGTTCAGCTCCCCGCTTTTAAGGGGTTTGTTGCAGGAACACAATATATGTGGCCTATGCTTTTTGTAATCGTTGCCTGTGGAGCCATTTCTGGTTTCCACTCCCTTGTAGGAAGCGGAACAACATCGAAACAGCTTCGTCGTGAAACAGATAGCACTCTTGTCGGTTATGGTTCTATGCTTCTTGAAGGAGTTGTTGCTGTTATCGCTATCGGTACTATCATGATTAGCGGTAAAATTCTTGAAGGTGGTCCAGTTGTTACGTATGCTCAAGGTTTTGGTAAATTTGCAGGCCTTGTCGGAATAGATCCTAAAATTGGTGCTTCATTGGGCGGATTGGCGATAAATTCTTTCTTGCTTACCTCTCTTGATACAGCAACACGTCTGACCCGTTATCAAATTCAGGAACTTACTAATATGAAGGTCGATAAATACACAGCAACAATTGTAGCGGTTGCTGCTGCAATGGCCTTGCTCCTTGTTAAAACAGTGGGACCTGATGGAAAGCCTATTCCGGCATGGGCGGCTATTTGGCCGATGTTTGGTGCAGCAAACCAGCTAGTTGCTGCTCTAGCTCTTCTTGCTGTCGGAGTTTGGATTGCCAAGGGGTTAAAGAAAAACAACTCTTTCCTTATGGTTCCAATGTGGTTTATGTTGGCGACAACAGTAGCTGCTTTGCTCATAATGATAAAAGAGAAGCTTACTGGCGTTCCTAATTATTTACTCGTTTCAATTTCTGTCATATTGTTGGTCTTAGCTGTCTTGATGGTGAGAGAGGCTTTCAATGCTCTAAAAACAAAAGATACTACGGAAGCGTAAATGAAAAAAGAGGTCGGAGAGCTATTCTCCGACCTCTTTTATTATTTTTCTGGTCTGCCGACGCTAAAAGACTTACTATTCCAAGATTTTCCTCGTTTTAACGGTTCTCCTTCAATCTTTGAAAGAAATCTGCTTCCGCAATAAGAACATCTCATTATCGGAGCTGTCGATTCTAATTCGAACTCTTTTTTGCATTCCAGACATTGGAACTTAGCCATATATAAACACCTCCATATAGATATCTCACGACGGCCTATTTATTATAATTGATTTGTGCTTTTAATGAAGATATTTAGTTATAATAATACAAATTTGTATTGTAATATTAACATGTTTTGAGAGAGGAGGTTTTTAATGACTATTCCAATCGGGAAATCAAGAAAAGAGATATCTTTGGTTCTTTGTGGAGCTGCTGGACAAGGAGTACAGACAGTTGAAGAGTTACTTATACGGGCTATACGTCATATTGGCTACAGCGTTTTTGCCAGTCGTGAATATATGTCTCGCGTAAGAGGAGGAAATAATTCTACAGAGATACGAATATCTCCTTGGCCAATACGGGCCTTTGTAGATCGTATCGATATAGCGGTGCCTTTAAGTTTGGGAGTCAGAGATAATATTTTGCGACGTATTTCGAAGGAAACGATTGTGATCTGCGATCAAGAGGATTTAGGCAGTGAAATAGAGAAGTTTAGGGGCTCTATATTAAATGTGAATATTAATGAAGTCGCAAGAGAAATTGGAGGGAAGGTCTTTTCTAATTTTATTGCTGCAGGCGTTATATTAGGTCTTATCGGTGGAGGAATGGAGTCGGCAAAAGCATTTTGTGATGAAAAGTTCAGTGGTAAAAAAGAGAAACTTGCAGAACAGAATAAGGTGGCCTTAGAGAGAGGCTATGTTATAGGAAGATCATATATTGGAGATGATTCTATTCTTCTTCCACCTGATCAGGCTATTAGATCTGCTCAAAGAGTTGTAATGAGTGGAACAGAAGCAGTCTCCTTAGGGGCTCTTTCTGCTGGATGTTCTTTTGTTACGGCATATCCCATGTCTCCTGCAACGGGAGTTTTAACATTTATGGCTCAAAAGGCTAAAGAGATGGAAATTATTGTTGAACAGGCTGAAGATGAAATTGCTGCAATAAATATGGCGATAGGGGCCTCATATTCAGGAGCCAGATCTATGGTTACGACGTCGGGAGGAGGTTTTGATCTTATGTGTGAAGGCGTCAGTCTGGCTGGAGTAATGGAGACACCTGTAGTTATCCATCTTGCTCAGCGTCCAGGGCCAGCTACTGGTATGGCTACACGTACAGAGCAAGGAGATCTTAATGTCGCTTTATATGGTGGACATGGCGAGTTTCCACGAGCTGTATTAGCGCCGGCTTCTCTTGAGGAAGCCTTCAGACTGTCATCAAAAGCCTTTTATTTGGCTGATACATATCAGATTCCCGTTATTCTCATGACAGATCAATACTTTCTCAACACATATTATGATATGGCTATGCCTGATGTGAAGGGTACGTTGGTCCCCCCTGCAATTGTTGAAGCGAATGACAATTACAGACGGTACGAGATAACTCATGATGGAATTTCACCGCGAGCTGTTCCAGGATATGGAAATGGGTTGGTTGGAGCAGATAGTCATGAACATGATGAGATTGGACATGTGTACGAAGACTTTGATCTTCGTGAACGTATGGTTCAAAAGCGCTTGCGAAAGATTGAGAGCATGCAGAAGGATATCGAAGAGCCGTTACTAATTGGTCCAGAAGATTTTAGAACGCTTATTATTGGATGGGGGTCAAGCTTCCATATTATTGAAGAGACGTTGGAGTTTATAGGACGTTCTGATACAGCTTTAATGCATTTTCAACAGATCTATCCACTTCCTCAAAACATAGGAATGAAGTTGGAACAAGCACAAAAGATTATCGTTATAGAAGGAAATAAAACGGGTCAATTTGCAAGATTATTGACACAACATACAGGGAGGATGATTGATTATGTTCTTCCTTATTATTCTGGGTTGCAATTCTCAGTAGAGCAACTGACGCGAGACCTTGATTCTTGTTTAAACGGGGAGGTGCTGTAGATGACTACGCCGAAAATTTTCGACCTTCCAGAAGCTGATATAGCGTGGTGTCCGGGATGTGGCGATTTTAAAATACTTGAAGCTCTCAAATCTGCTTTTTCACAATTAAACTGGCAACCTAATGATGTAGTTGTTGTATCTGGTATAGGTCAGGCTGCGAAGACACCCCATTTTATAAAATGTCATTTTTTAAATGGTTTACACGGTAGAGCTCTTTCCAACGCGACAGGAATTAAAATAGCTAATCCAAAACTGAATGTTATAGCTATAGGTGGAGATGGAGATATGTATGGGGAGGGCGGAAATCATTTTATCCATACTATTCGTCGGAATCCTGACATTACAAATTTGGTCTATAACAATATGGTTTATGGTTTAACGAAGGGACAAGCCTCTCCTACAAGTTTTACTGGTTTTAAAACACCTGTTCAAGTAGATGGCGTATTTGCCACTCCTTTTAACCCTTTAGCTGTTGCCATTGTTTTGGGGGCTACTTTTGTTGCACGAGCTTTTGCAGGAGATGTGGAACAAACAACCTACCTAATAAAACAGGCTATTGAACATCGTGGCTATGCGCTAATCGATATATTTCAACCGTGTGTTTCCTTTAATAAGATAAATACATATAAATGGTACGAAGAGAATACATATTATATTGATGATACTCATGATCCTGAAAACCAGATCTCTGCGCTTTCTTTAGCGCTAAAGAAAGATAAATTCCCTTTAGGTGTTTTGTATAAGCAGGAAGGAAGAAAAACATTTGAGGAGAATTTTTCTCTGTATAAAGAAAAAAGAACGCCTCTTTTTCAAAGAAGTGCTAAAATCAGAGAAATTGAAACTTGTATTACAGGTATGATGTGAGAACGAAAAGGATGTTTCTTGAAAGGGAGGGAAGAATAAATGGAAGGGTTAATTCCGTTAGGATATGAAGCTCCTGATTTTTCGTCAAGAGACCAAAACGGTAAAAACGTAATTCTTTCCACTTTGATAGGGAAAAATATCTTGCTTTCTTTTCATCCTTTAGCTTGGACAAGTGTTTGTCAAGCGCAAGTCAATACAATAGATACTCATATGAGACTTTTTGATAAATTAAATACTATACCTTTTGCTCTCAGTGTAGACTCATATGCCAGCAAAAAGGCATGGAGTGACGCCCTTGGAATAAAAAAGCTACAATTCCTTTCTGATTTTTGGCCTCATGGTTCTATAGCGAGACAATATGGCGTCTTTAGAGAACAAGATGGAATTTCTTCTCGTGCGAATATACTTCTCAATGAGAAACATGAAGTCATTTTTACTAAAATATACGGACTGGAAGAAACACCTGATCTTCGAGAAATAATCTTCGTACTTAAAGATTACACTCGAACTGAAATCCCTAATATTGAAATTGAAATACAAAGATGCATGAAAGATGCTCTGGGTAGAACTGTCTGTATCAAAGATAGCAGAGCCAAAGGTATCGATGCAACAAACTAGATGAGAAAACCCCCCAGTTCTCGGGGGGTTAATTTTGCCAGTTGAGGCTGAGTATTTTCTTCCAAGAGAAATTAATAATAGCTTCTCGCGATGGAGTTTGCCCTTTTCCCATTTTTTCAAAATCGTCGTAAAGGTTGTTATAGGCGTTTTTTATTACTGGGTCCGTTTCTGCTTGACGCACGAGTTCCGTAATAGGTAGAAGCTGCTTGTAAACTTCAGGGACAAGCACAAAGTTAGGACCATCACGTGTAAGTCCGACTGTGTAGACAAATGTGAGAAGGGAAGAACTTTCTCTTTCTATATTTTCTAACTCAGAATATGACGGAAGTGTTGGAGATACATAGAGAAAAACATCATCAGGCATGGATAATTGCAAAGGTAAAGAGTCCCAACATGAACCCCCTGCTGGTGTAATGGCTAGCCATGCTCGAGGCGTTTCTGTGAGAGAGGTGATCCAAAGAAAGTAAACTTTGGAAGTGTTGCTATCAACAAATGAGAGTCGCCATATAAGGTCAGGGCAAAGATCACTGTCTGCCAGAGGTTGGCGCCACGCACTGCCGGTGATCTTTTTCCCTTGAAGCACATTGAGTGGATGAAGTCCCGCTGGGGAACGAAGCCAAGCTTCTTTGATAACGCCTCTATCACTTTGTATCGTCAAGGCCAGAGGATGTCCTGGCACAGAGTATATTCTAGTTGTAGTTGCTGCTTCCAAGGAAAGAGGTGCTGTTAAAAGAAGACAGACCATATAAAAGATGAAAGAAATTCTGATCTTTTTAAAAGACATAAATGCTAAACACCTCCTGTTTTACAAACTTGAAATTTTAATTAAAGTTTCATCTTGTAGATTGAGTTTTTGCGCAAGCGCATCAATAGTTGTCTTTGAAAGAGGATGAACCCAATCTGGTGCTATTTGTGCCAATGGGACAAGAACGAAAGCTCTTTTATACATTTCAGGATGAGGAATGCATAAGGTGGAGCTTGTATAGGTTTGTCCATTTTCTAAAAGTAAAATATCAATGTCTATTTCTCTCGGTCCCCAGTGAACTCTTTGTACACGACCTATTTCTTGCTCTATGGTCTTTATAGTAGAAAGCAACTCTTCAGGTTTTGCTTCAGTTTCTATAATTACACACGCATTTAAAAAACGAGGCTGTTGTGTCACGCCTACTGGAGCGGTTTCAAAAATATCACTTTTTGCAATAATGGCGATCTTTTTTTCTTTCAACAGCTGCACTGCCTTTCGCAGATTTCCCATTCGATCACCAATGTTGCTGCCTATTCCTAATGCAACGCGCATCACATTTCTGCCTCCCTTACCGCTTCTACCATTTTTATAACATCATGTGTAGCCTCTACGTCGTGAACTCTAACGAGTTCTACTCCTTCTTGTGCGCAATGAGCAGAAACTGCAAGGGTTCCATAAAGGCGAGACTGAAGGTCCTCTTTGGCGAGAATAGTTTTTATAAAACCTTTTCGCGAGTGTCCAATGAGAAGAGGATGGCCTAAACTTCTAAACGATTGTATTGACTTCAAAATACGGAGATTATCTTCTAACCGTTTTCCAAAACCTATGCCTGGGTCAATAATAATACGCTCTGCTGAGACACCCGCATCTTGAAGCCTTTGTAGCTTTTCTTTGAAATAGTCGAGGCTTTCCCCAATAACATCATTATAATACGGGTTTGTTTGCATATTCTTAGGGGCCCCCTGAATATGGGAAAGAACATAGGGTAACGTAGTCTGAGCTACTGCCTCAAGCATTTTATCATCAAGGGAGAAACCGGAGATATCATTAATAATATCTGCACCGTTTTCTACTGCAATTGTTGCAATTTCCCCTTTATAGGTGTCTACTGAAATAATCGCTTCAGGAAACTCTTTTCTTAATGACTGAAGAGAGGGGAGTAAGCGTTCTTTTTCTTCCTCTTCGCTAATAGGATCAGCACCTGGACGAGTCGATTCAGCCCCTAGATCAAGAATGTCAGCTCCTGTTTCAAGCATGTGTTCTGCCTGCTTCAGTAGGTCAGCAATGGATTCTAAGCGGCTTCCAGCGTAAAAGGAATCGGGGGTGGCGTTAAGGATGCCCATAATTTTTGTTTCCCCCTGCTTTAAATTTAGAAAACGACCTCTCGGAAGTGGTAATTTCCATGATGAAGCAAAATATTTTTTAAAAGAAACTGCTAACTCTTTTCGTATTTTTTCAATGCCCCAACATGACATGGCTTCCAGTTTAGGAAAAAGTGCTTTGTATTGTCCTTCTGTTCCTATAAGAAGAACATTACTATATTTGCTCTGTGCATCTATAACATTGCGATGAACAACAGCATCTCCACCTCTGGCAAGCATCTCTTGCTTGAGATAGGCGGCGGCACGAAAATCAACATCTGGAATCCAAAAAGCGAAGACTTCTCGTTTAGGAACAAAATATGCCACTGATCGGGGATCAGCTCCTACTTTTGCTATCAAAGATACGAGGTCTTTATTACTCTTGATTTTTACTGGGTATATAGCCAATGAACTATTCCCTTCCTTTAGTGATTAATAAGCATGAAACACAAAGATAATAAGTCCTCTCATAAAGGAGGTCAAGAAAAAGACTAAATCCACTCGGTTTGTACTTTTTTCAGATGAAATGTCTGATTTAATGAGAAAAGGCTATACCCTCGTTTTTCATCATGAGTAAGAACGCTATACGAAGCTGTATCCATGTGAGTTTTCCAGAAATATGGTTCAGGTATATGAATACAAGCTGCAATGAGAGGTTTAAGAACTGTACGATGGGAGACCACAACAAAAGTTTCGCCTTTATGTCTTTTCACGAGCTCATTGAGAGTTTGTATGGAACGCTTTTGAACATCGGCAAGAGTTTCAGCGCCAGGGAGAGACAATTTTTCCGGATAGGTAAGCCACATCTGCCATTCCGAAGGATATTCAAGTGCTATATCCGTTTTGAGCCGGCCTTCCCATGAACTGAAGTTAATATTATTTATCCCTTCTAGAATCTCAACTTTTTCTATTGAGCATGATGTAGCTATTGCTGACGCTGTCTGGCGAGCTCTGAGCAAGGGACTTGTATATGCATATTGAGGAGAGAGAGCAATAAGGGCTTTCCCCAGATCAGAAGCTTGCTCTAGCCCTCTTTCGTTAAGTGGATAGTCGACTCGTCCTCGGAATCGTTCTTCCTTGTTCCCTTGGCACTCACCGTGACGAGCGAGAATAATAGTGGTGTGTTTATATTGAGATGCCATATAAAAGCCTCCTCACACTTTAAAAGGTATTTTTATCTTTATATCAAAAGAAAGTATAACAAAAAAAAGTATAACAAAAAGGCTGACCAGTCTTGACAATACACCCCAGGGTTGATAATCTACCTTTTGTAAACATGAGGGCTAGCACTCATTGGCATAGAGTGCTAATACGTCCTCAAGAGGAGGGAGCTTTGTGCTTACCGAGCGACAACTAGAGATCGTTCTTGCCGTTGTTTATGAGTATATACAGACTGGGGAACCTGCCGGTTCCAGAACAATTGCTCGTAAATACTTAAAAGGTTGCAGTGCTGCCACGGTAAGGAATGAGATGTACGATCTTGAGCAGATGGGGTATTTTTACCAGCCTCATACGTCAGCCGGGCGACTTCCTACGTCTAGAGCATATCGTCTTTATGTCGACTCTATATTGCATCGAAGAAGAATTGCACCTGTGGGGTTTAAAAGTTGGAGAAATGGTATCAAAGACCAAAAGCAAGGTATTGAATCCATTCTTTCGTATGCCTCTCAACTCTTGGGCCGGGTTACAAATTATGTCGGTGTGGCTGCCATATCCTCTCTTCACGAAGTGGAAATACAGAGGGTAGATTTTGTCCGTCTTGGGGGAAATGCCGTTCTCGTAATACTCGTTCTTCAAGGTGGCCTTGTTCACCATAATAATGTTACCCTGCCGTGTGAGCTTTCCCAAGAAACTCTTGACGAGTTGGCTCGTCGTATAAATATGATTGTTGTCGGACATCCGTGGGCTGAAGTTCGCCAGGTTCTTTCTTCTTATGTTCTTGAGGGACTGGAAAGATTGTCAGAGGCGTGCCATGTTGCTATCCTTCAAATGGACGACATGTTGCAGAAATATAACTATAAGCTTTTTGTCGGAGGCGCCCAGCATATTCTCAGTTTGCCTGATTTTCAGGACATTAGTAAGTTGCAGGCTATAATTTCACTTCTTGAAGAAGAATCGGCTATGGTAGATATGGTAGACCGGTGTTCTATCGATCTTGGAGTTAACGTGACCATTGGTGATGAAAATCCTGAAGAAGGAATGCAAGATTGCTCAGTCCTTATGGTTCCTTCCCGTAAAAGAGGGCGCAAAACTGTATTGGGGATTATTGGTCCCATACGAATGGATTATGAAAAAACTATTACAGTCCTCGAAGCCATGATGGCTGACATTGAGAAAGAAAATATCGATTAATAATATTTAAGGAGGTTTCACCTTTATGGCCCCTGTAGATAAAGATAAATGTGAAAGACAAGACGATCAGGTCGTTCAGGAAAACCAGACCGATGTGTTAGAAGAGTCTGCACATCTTATTGAGAATGAGGATGAGATGGAAATCTTAGTTAAAGAAAAAGAAGAGATGGAAAAAGTTATAGAAGAGCTTAAAACGGAGAATAGTGCCCTTAAAACAGCTGCAGCTTCGGCCAGGGCTGATTTTTTTAATTTTAAAAACAGGGTAGAGCGAGATAAAGAGAGGTATATCCGTTTAGCTAATGAGGATTTGATTTTGCAGTTATTGCCAGTTCTCGATAACTTCGATAGAGCGTTGAATCAATCGGGTGATTTTGCAGAAGATGATATACGAAAGGGTGTCTTGATGATTCGTAGGCAGTTTTTCGGAGTTTTGGAGAGTGCCGGTGTCTCTGAGATTCCTACTGTGGGAGAGAGTTTTTCACCCCTTTGCCACGAAGCGGTAGGAATAGAAGCCGTTGATGATCCTCAAAAAGATGGAGTTATCGTAACAGAACTTCAAACGGGGTATAAGATCGGGGATAAGGTTGTTCGAGCATCTAGAGTAAAAGTAGGCAAATATGTAGGTAAAAAAGATTCTGATGCGAGTATAAATAGCGATAAAGATAAGGAAAAAGACGCATAGCGCGTTAATATTTAAAAATACATACAAAAAACTAACTCTTTTTTATAGAGGTGATATTCATGTCAAAAGTAGTAGGAATAGACCTTGGGACAACGAATAGCTGTATTGCCGTTAAAGAAGGCGACAGCGTTACTATTATCCCTAATGCTGAAGGAGCCAGAACCACTCCATCTGTTGTAGCGTTCACGAAAGATAATGAAAGACTTGTGGGCCAGTTAGCCAAACGTCAGGCTATTGTCAATGCCGATCGTACTATTATGTCGATTAAACGAGACATGGGTACTGAAAAGACCGTGAAAGTTGACGATAAGCCGTATACGCCGCAAGAGATTTCAGCCATGGTTTTACAAAAAATGAAGCGTGATGCAGAGGACTATCTTGGCGAGTCTGTTACGAAGGCTGTCATAACGGTTCCTGCATATTTTACAGACGCTCAGCGTCAGGCAACGAAGGACGCAGGAACAATTGCGGGGCTTGAAGTATTACGTATTATCAACGAGCCTACAGCTGCCTGCCTTGCCTATGGAGATTCTAAACAGGGCGAGAGTAAGTTGCTTGTTTTTGACCTTGGCGGCGGAACCTTCGATGTTTCCATCCTTGATGTAGGAGAAGGAGTATACGAAGTACTTGCAACATCTGGAGATAACAGACTCGGCGGAGATGATTGGGATAACTGCATTGTCGAGTGGATGGTAAGTGAGTTTAAGAAGGCCGAAGGTATTGATTTAAATAATGACCGTATGGCTTTGCAGCGTTTGCGTGAAGCTGCTGAGAAAGCTAAGGTAGAGCTTTCTTCTATGCCTGAAACAACCATCTCCTTGCCTTTCATTACGGCGAATGAGACTGGTCCCAAACATCTTGAAATGTCTCTTTCCCGCGCTAAATTTGAGGAGCTTACATATAACCTTATGGCAAGAGTAGAAGGGCCTGTAAAGCGTGCGTTAAAGGATTCAGGCTTAACAGCTAACGAGATCGATAAAGTATTGCTTGTTGGTGGTTCCTCTCGTATGCCTATGGTTCAGAAGAAGATTAAAGATCTGCTTGGAAAGGAACCGACCAAAGGCATTAACCCTGATGAATGCGTAGCTGCAGGAGCTGCTATTCAGGGAGCGATTTTATCTGGAGACCATAAAGATATAGTTCTAGTTGATGTCACTCCTCTTTCTTTGGGAATTGAGACTCTTGGTGGCGTCTTCACAAAGATAATTGAACGAAATACAGCTATTCCTGTTTCTCGTAGCCAAGTCTTTACGACAGCTGCAGACAACCAGAACCAGGTTGAAATAATGGTTTTGCAGGGAGAGCGTCCTATGGCTGCTGATAACGTAAAGCTGGGAAGTTTCGTTCTTGACGGGATTCCTGCAGCACCACGGGGAATACCCCAGATTGAGGTCACATTTAATATAGACGTCAATGGAATTTTGAACGTATCTGCGAAGGATAAAGGAACAGGTAAGGAGCAGAAAATTACAATTCAGTCTTCAAGGCTTTCCGATGACGAAATCGATAAGATGACGAAGCAGGCAGAGGAAAACGAAGCAGAAGACCAGAAACGTAAAGAAGCGGCAGAAATTAAGAATGAGGCCGATGGCGTTGTATATCAGGCCGAAAAATTAATGAGAGATCACGGCGATAAAATATCTGCTGAGGAAAAAGGAAAAATTAATACGGCTATAGAAAATGTAAAGAAATCCCTTGAAGGTTCTGACTTAGAGAAGATGAAAGAGGCCAAAGAGGCTCTTATTAAACAAATTCAAGAGTTTTCCACTCGCTTGTATAGTCAGGCTGGAGCTGATTCCAATCCAGGCGCCGAAGAATCACAGCAGAGTGCAGACTCTGAGCAGGCTGGAGAAACAGTAGACGCTGAATTTAGTGATCAGAGTCAGGCGTAAGGGGTGATCTGAGGTGCCAGCTCCCGGTGCGCAGGAAGACTTTTATGAAATACTTGGCGTTCCCCGGGATGCCTCGGCTGCTGATATCAAGAAAGCCTATCGGCGGCTTGTTCGGAAGTATCATCCCGATGCGAATCCAGGGAACGCTGAAGCCGAAGAAAAGTTTAAAAAAATAAATGCAGCCTACGAAGTTCTGAGTGATTCAGAAAAGCGGGCTCAATACGATCAGTTCGGAACTGTAGGCGATATGCCGCCAGGAGGTAGTCCCTTTGATGGGTTTGGCGGAATGGGAGATGTCTTTGGAGATATCTTTGATAATATTTTTGGTGGCGGAATGGGTCGACGCCGTTCAGATCCTAGAGCTCCCCGGCGAGGATCCGACCTTGAAATGCGCCTTACAATTACGCTTCAGGATGCTGCCTTGGGAATTGATCATGAAGTAGATATACCAAGGTGGGAAACGTGCTCAAAGTGTAACGGTAGTGGAGCAGAACCTGGAACATCTCCTGAAACGTGTTCAAGATGTGGAGGAACTGGTCAGGTTGAAGTGCGTCAACAGACGCCTTTTGGTCAATTTGTTTCAGTGACCCCATGTCCTGAATGTGGAGGTACGGGGCAGATCATTCGAAATAAATGCTCAGAATGTCACGGAGAAGGACGTGTCAGAAAAACTCACCGGGTGAAAGTAAAGGTCCCGGCTGGAGTGGATACTGGAACGCGTCTTCGTATTCAAGGAGAGGGAGAAGCCGGTTTAAACGGAGGTCCGTCTGGAGATTTATACTTCGTTATCAATGTAGATGAGCATCCGGTCTTTAAAAGAGACGGAGCTGATCTACATAAAAAGGAAACCATAGCATTTCCCACTGCGGCTTTAGGCGGAGTGATCCATTTGGAAACGCTTATCGACGGTAAAGAAGAGCTTGATGTTCCTGCAGGTACGCAACCAGGAAAGGTCTTCCGCGTGCGAGGAAAAGGAATGCCTAAGCTGAGAGGTGGCCGAGGTCGTGGCGATTTGTTCGTACATGTAACGATAGAGGTTCCTACTCGGCTTACTGAAAAGCAAAAGGCTCTGATTGAAGGTCTAGCAAAAGAGATGGAGCTTGAAGTTAAAGACGAAGGACTTTTTGCGAAATTTAAAAATATTTTTGGCTCTTAACGAATCGGGGGGGCTGTCTTTGCGGCTCCCCGTTTTTTCCCTATATTTTCATAATGAAATGATTTAGAGGAGGACGAATAATGACCGGGGCAGATAGTTTCTGGTGGTATATAACACTTGAAGGAGGATCTGAGCAAGAAGAAGCACTTTCTTCTTTAGCAGATCTTTCTGGAGGGATAGGGTCAGAGGAACATGAAGGCTCTGGGAAAATTCGTCTTCGAATTTATTACCGAACGTCTCACGATCTCGGATATTGGCTCGAATTGCTTAATCATGTTTTAGAATCCTTCCCTGGAATAAGTGTAGTGGACATGGGAAAAATTGAAAATCGCCAATGGCATACAGAATGGAAAGAAGCCTTTCCTCCCCTTCCCGTAGGAGAGAAGTTTGTTGTATTGGCTCCTTGGCATCGTGGATCGGAACCTAACGATCGCATTCCCCTTTATATTTATCCTGGTTCGGCCTTTGGCACTGGATATCATGAAAGCACCCAGATTGCTTTGACACTTTTGGAACGTCACATGAAACCTCACTGGAATATAGCTGACATTGGAACAGGGTCAGGCATTCTTTTTATTGGTGCTATTCGACTTGGCGCTGGTAAAGTGTATGCAAGAGATCTTGATCCTGCAGTACTCAATGAAGTGTTGAATAATATGGAACTCAATGGCATTTATAAAGAAGAGGTGGATCTTAAAGAAGGAAATCTTCTTCAAGGTTTCGATCATACCGTAAATTTATTAATGGCAAATATTATAATAGAACCTCTTATGTCTATGATTCCTGATGTTCCCCATGCTTTATGCGATGGAGGAATTGCGATTTTCTCTGGCCTCCTGACGAAGGAAAAAGATACATTTATCGAGACGCTTAATAAGGCAGGTCTAAAAATTATCGATGAGCTTGAAAGAAACGATTGGTGGGGAGTGGCAGTAACTAAGAAATGATAAGTCAGCTCAAAGGGAAGAAAATTTGTATTATTGCTATGGGGTGTCGATCCAATCAGTCTGAGGCAGACTCCCTTGCTTCTATGTTGCAGGCTGCTGGGGCAGATATTGTAAGCGAGCCACCTTTTGACGGTGCTGTTCTGGTGACATGTACTGTAACAGCTGTGGCTGATAAAAAAAGTCGACAGCTGTTAAGACGCTTACGAAGGCAGGCACCACAAGCCGTTATCGTTGCTACAGGTTGTTGGGCTCAACAAGCTGAATCTCACCTCGCGCAAGTTTTAGGAGTTGACTTTCTTGTAGGAAACCGGCAAAAGTGGCAAATACCCTCTCTTTTCAGTATGGCCTTTTCGTCGAATCAGCCCATGGCTTTTACTGATATGAGAAGCGATGTCCTTCGTGATGCCCAATGGGATCATTTGTTTCAATATCACCCTCTTCTTCATAGCCGAGCCTTTGTAAAAATACAGGACGGATGTAATCATTTCTGCACATATTGTATTATCCCCTTTGTTCGGGGGAATCCGGTAAGTCGTCCTCTTAATGACCTCCTCAAAGAGGTCTGTTCAATAGTGGATTCAGGATGTTCTGAAATAGTGCTCACAGGAGTTCATCTTGGTCTTTATGGTAAGTATGGAGAGGTTTCACTTGGAGAAGTTGTACGGCAAATAGGAGCAATTTCTGGAGTGAAACGAATCCGCTTTGGTTCCCTTGAACCATTTGGGATAGATGATGAACTGCTTAGTTCTTTGGCAGAAACACCTCAATTTTGTCCTCATCTTCACCTCCCTCTCCAGAGCGGAGATGACGGAGTGCTAGAAAAGATGGCTCGTGGATATAGTGTAAATGACTATATGACTTCAGTAAAAAAGGTTCGTCGTTTTCTTGGCGATAATGTGCATATAAGTACGGATATTCTCGTAGGATTTCCAGGTGAAGACGAAAAGGCTTTTGCCAATACTCTTGCCCTAATGGAAAATGTAAAATTTGGTAAAGTACATGTTTTCCCTTATTCACGAAGAAAGGGAACAAAAGCTGCCTCTTTGGGAGGACAGATACAGCATGAAATAATTCAGGAGAGAGTGCATCGGGTTTTAGAAACTGGCGAAAAACTTCTGAATGAGTATTGTTCTCAGTGGATAGGTAAGACCTTCCCTATCCTAATAGAGGAGGCAGGAGAAAACGAATCTTCGGGATTAGCTCCCTTTTTTGTAAAAGCTGTTGTTCCCCGAAAGATGTCTGTCGGCCAAATAATTGAGGTTTCTCCACGTAAATATGCATCAGAGCAATTCTATGCATAAGGCCGATTCCTGAAAATGAATTCTTACACTGGTATAATGAATATAGATTAAGCGGAGTCTCAATGCTATAAGTGGAAGGCGGTCTGTTTGTATGGACTCTATGCTTGGGATAGATCTTGGAACTCGATATGCCCTGGCGGCCTGCAAAATTAATGACAAAGTTGAAGTGCTTTCGAATCGGTGGGGATTGAAAAAAACTCCCTCCGTTGTTTCGTGGGCATCCGAGGGGTGGCTTGCTGGCGAGGAGGCTGCTCGTCGTGAAGTGGCGTTTCCAGAGTACACATATTGGGACATGAAGAGGCATATAGCTTGTACCGGACCTATTCGATGTGGTCGGCGTACCTTCTCTCCAGAAGAACTGTTAGTCCCCCTTCTTTCGTTGGTCAGAGAGGATGCGGAAGCAACACTAACTCGTTTTATAACGTCGTGTGTCCTCACTGTTCCTGCTTCTTTTAATTTTTCCCAGCGACAAGCTGTTGCGCGAGCTGCGGATAAAGCTGGTTTTGAAGAAATAAAAATAATTAACGAGCCTACAGCTGCAGCGTTTGCCTATGGAAAAGAAGGGCTCTCTCTAATTTTAGATTTTGGAGCGGGAACTGTCGATGTCTCTGTAGTTGAAGCTGAACAGGGTATATGGCAGGTTTTAGAGAGTGTCGGTGATTCGTGTATAGGGGGAAGAGAAATTGATTTTCTTCTCGCTCGCATGCTTCAGAAACGACTTTCATTGATCTCTAAAACGTTAGCAGATAGTGAAGCGCTCTGGCGGTACCTCCTTGGTGAGGCGGAGAATATAAAAGTAGCTCTCTCGACGTGTTCTTCCTTTACGTGGTTGCCTTCCTTTGGAATTTGTCAGTCAAGCAAACCGATATTGATAAGAAGAGAGGAATTGGAGCGTCTTATGCGCCCCATGCTTCATAAAGTGGTTAATATAGTAAGTGAACTTTGGAAAAAGTACTCTCCTCAACGTCTTTTGCTTGTAGGCGGGAGCAGTCGCATACCTTTATTGCACTCAATGCTTGAAGAACGAGTTGCCCGACCTGATCACTTGAATCAATGTCCTGATGAGGCTGTTGCTATTGGCGCAGCTCTTTTTGGAGCAAGTTCAGAAAAACGTTTTTTGATAGATGTTCTTTCTCAAGATCTTGGTATCCGCTCTGCAACTGGCGATTTTGTTTCTGTTCTTCAAAAAGGCTCACCTCTTCCTTGTAAGGCTTCGAAAAGATTTATAAGCATTGCTAACGGCAGTTTGGATTTGCATATAATGCAAGGAACATCTGAGGGGCAGTTTTCAACATTAAATCAGGTAACGATCGACTTTCTTTCAGAAAAAGAAGAAGTTGAACTCTTTTTCTCCGTAGATTCTAACGGACTTCTTGCTATAGAGCTTCAAAGAAAAAATGGAGAGAGAATAGCAATTCCTGATATTACGGTAGAAGAATGTACGTTAAAGGAAAACCCTGTACCGCCGGAAATAAAAGATTTGGAAAAACGTTTAGCCCGTGTTTCTATTGCTCTACCTTCAGAGCAACAAGGCAGGCTTTTGTCTCTTTTTAGTTCCGCCAGAACACTTTCCGATAAATCTATTTATGGGGATGCTGTAGCTATTCTTGAAGAGATGGTTCGTGAAATGGAGAGGGTTTCCCTATGACAGATATATCACTTCAGATCGAAGAAAGTCTGGCAATCCTTGGCGTTGCTTCTGGCGCTTCAATGAAAGAAATTCGCTCTGCTTTTAGACGCTTGGCACGCACATGCCATCCTGATATAGCAGGACCTCAGACGGCAGCAGAGTTTGAAAAGATTACGGCGGCATATCTTTTTTTGAAAAAGAAGGGAACCACTCTTACTCGCAAAGAAACAAAGACAACTAAAGATCGTTATACTCGTACGAAGCCAAAAAGAGAGGGTTTTAGAAAAGCTCAATCGCAACGTACAGAAAAAAAAGCGAATCCTGAAAAAATAAGGCATCTTCTTACAGAAAAAATAATAGTTGAAGCAGAAATAAAAATGGCTAGACTTATGGAGAAAGTTGCAGAAAAACAGGGGGAATCAGATTTTTATAGGTCACAAAAGAGACTTTTAAGTTCCCATCCTGAAGTTCGATCTCTGGCGGCATCTCTCCTTTTCAATCATTTAGATGAAAAAGGTGTCGTTGATTCTTTTGCAGAAATGATTCAAGCGTATCCTGAAGACGAATACGTGTTACAGTACATTTTTGATGGAATATATTTTCAGAACAGATTTATTCCAATTGCAGAAGCGGTAGCTGCAAAAGCTTCTCAGCTTACAGAGAAAGTAGCTCTTTCTTTTTTGCGCTGGATTGCACGCTTCGATAAACGTAAAATATATCTCGAACGTTTTCTTTCCCATCCATCGGAAGATGTTGTAGCGAAAGCTTTGACACGATGGCCTCATGGGAAAGGGCTTCCCGACGATTTAAGTTTAATTCGTCTTCTAAAGAAAGATAAAGAAGAAATTCTCGTTCCCCTTTTGCAAATATTGAGAAGAGAAGAAAATGTACCCTCTTGGACCATGGCGAAAATAAAATTGCTTGCTCAATCTCATAGTGCAGCAAGTGTACGAGTTTGGGCGGGGTCTATTGTCCGGAATAAAAATCTGGTATAGAATAACGTGAAGCTGAGAGGTGGGTTTTGGTGAGCGAAAGTTGTCTTTTTTGTAAAATTATTAAAAAAGAGCTAAATGCTGATATCGTTTATGAAGATTCTAAGGTCGTAGCATTTAGGGATGTTAATCCTCAGGCTCCTGTTCATGTGCTTATTATTCCCAAAGAGCACGTTGGTTCATCAGCCGAAGTTAGCGAAAATAGTCTTTGGGCCGATCTTATGGCATCAGTAACGTATGTTGCCAAAGAGCTTGGCTTGAATAAATCCGGTTACAGGTTAGTTATTAACTGTGGTGCTCAAGCTGGACAAACAATCCCCCACCTTCATGTTCACCTGTTGGCGGGACGGTCGTTCCGCTGGCCACCAGGTTAGTCAATGTGGGTGGCACAGAAAGGGGGGATCCAGTATGACTACGATCATTCGGAAAGATAACGAGTCCCTAGAAGATGCGCTTAGACGTTTTAAACGTGAGGTTTCGAAAGTTGGAACCCTTCGCGAGGCACGTAAACGCGAACATTACGAGAAACCAAGCGAAGTGAAGAAAGCGAAAAGGGCCGAAGCGGCCAGAAAACGACGGGGCAAATCCAGGGGGTAATTTAAGGTGAGCAATCTGTCGGAACGTATTCAAAAAGATCTTGTGGCAGCGATGAAAGCGAGACAAGATATGGAACTTTCAACGTTGCGAATGTTGAAATCAGAAATACAGAAAGCCCAAACAGAAAAAGGGCGCACGACGGAACTTACAGACGAAGATATTGTGATTCTTATCCAACGTCTCATAAAACAGAGACATGAATCTGCAGAACAATATTCTGCCGGTGGAGCCGCCGATAGGGCTGCAGAAGAATTGAAAGAAGCTACGTTCCTTGAAGTTTATCTTCCTGAACAGCTTTCTGATGTAGAGCTTGATGAAATGATAGAGAAAGCTGCTGCTGCCTCAAAAGCTACGGGGCCCAAAGATATGGGGCGAGTAATGGGGCGTTTGATGGGGGAGATTCGAGGCCGGGCTGATGGGAAAAGAGTTAAAACCCGGGTTCAATCGTATTTGCAGTCTCTCGTTGATTAACTTTTGTATAAAAATAAAAGCCGGGTATTATACCCGGCTTTTATTTTTAATGTCACTTTAGAGGGGGACCCTATATGAGATGTCCTAAGTGTGGAGCAATGGAAACAAGGGTGATAGAGACACGTACTGCAGATGAAGGACGTGTCGTACGCCGTCGTCGCGAATGTCCCGAGTGTCTGGCGCGTTTTACAACGTATGAAAAAGTTGAAGAAAAAAAGACCCTGCGTGTTATCAAAAAAGACGGAAGCAGAGAATTTTTTGATAAGGAAAAAATTACAAGGGGGATTAGCAAAGCATGCGAGAAACTTCCAGTCTCCTTAGAGCAGATTGAGGAAGTAGCTTCTCGTATAGAAGAAAGTTTCCGTTCAAGTGGTTATGGGGAAATTCCAGTCTCTCTCATTGGAGAAAAAGTTATGGAAGAACTCAAGTTACTGAATAAAGTAGCATACGTCCGTTTTGCCTCTGTATATCGTGAATTTACTGACCTCTCAAGTTTCCAGCGTGAAATTTCACGTCTTTCTGACGAAAGAGAATAGTCTTTTTCTATATAATCGTCTCTCTAGTTAAAATTTATACCATTGTTTGATTGGATATTCGTGTATAATTACATTATCTTTCTGTATCTTATACTCATATATCTTTTTATTAATATGAAAAAGGAGGGGTTTGGTTTATGAAGCTGAGAAGAGTAGCATTGGCTCTGGCAATGGTTCTGCTTCTTACAGGGGGGGCTTTTGCCCAGGATACGATTCGTATCGGTGTCTATCTTCCCCTGACAGGGCAGAATGCTTTCGGTGGTCAGTTGGAGTTGGACGGCGTGAAAATGGCTCATGAAGAAATACCAGAAGTGATGGGAAAGAAAATTGAACTTATCGTTGTTGATAATAAGTCAGACAAAGTTGAGTCAGCAAATGCTGTTAAACGACTGATCGAAAAGGAAAAAGTTATAGCTATTATAGGAACCTATGGATCTTCTTTGGCTATGGCTGGTGGAGAAGTAGCAGAAAAAGCGGGAATTCCTGTTATGGGTACATCATGCACAAATCCTCTCGTAACCCAAGGGAAAAAGTATTATTTCCGTGCGTGCTTTATAGATCCTTATCAGGGCGCAGCTGCTGCAACATACGCAATTCGCGAACTTGGTATAAAGAAAGCCGCTGTTCTTGTTGATGTTTCTAACGACTATAGCGTTGGTTTGGCAGGATTCTTCAAACAGTCTTTTGCAAAACTGGGCGGAGAGATAGTCTCTGAACTTAAATATAACACTGGAGATCAGGATTTCACGGCCCAGCTTACTGAAATTATCAGTAAGAAACCTGGCATTATGTTTATTCCTTCTTACTTTGCAGAAGGTGCCATTATCATGAAACAGGCTGCTGAACTCGGAGCAGAGTTTAAGATAATGGGCGGAGATGCCATGGATAATCCAGAGATAGTTACTATTGGTGGAGAAGCGGTCGAAGGCTTTATGCATACAACTTTCCCATATGACCCATCTATGAAAGATATGAGTCCTCTTGCCAAACAGTTTACTGAAAATTGGAAAAAGGCTCACCCCGATAAAGATCCTAACGTCAATGCAGCGCTTGGCTATGATTCGTATCTTCTCGTTATCGATGCCATTAAACGGGCTGGAAACGCTGAGCCAGAAGCGATTACCAAGGCTCTGACCGAAACGAAAGACTTCCCCGGAGTAACAGGTAACACCACGATTAATGAGACTCACGATGCTGAAAAAGAAGTAGGAATTGTTATGATCAAGGAAGGTAAAAAGACATTTATAGGTACAGTGAAGCCTGAAATGTAAAATGGCCTTTCATGTCTCTTTTCAGTAAATTTTAATTTCTATAGAGGCAGGAAGGATAATTTCCTTCCTGCCTTTTCACAAGGGGGAAGTTGCTGTGAGCCTAAATATGTTTATTCAGCATTTATTTAATGCTATTACCCTTGGCTCTCTATACGGCCTTATTGCCATTGGCTACACTATGGTTTATGGAATTTTACGTCTTATCAATTTTGCTCATGGCGATATTTTTATGCTTGGTGCTTATTTTGTCTTTTTCTCTGTCACTCTTACTAAATTGCCGTGGGGAATAGCTGTTATTGTTGCTGTAATACTTTCGACTTTTTGTGGAATTTTGGTAGATCGTGTTGCATATCGTCCTCTTCGGAACGCGCCCCGTATCTCTGCTCTTATTAGTGCTATTGGCGTTTCTTTCTTTATAGAAAACCTTGGTCTCGTCATTTTTACTGGTCTTCCTAGACCAGTGGCTCGTCCCGATTGGCTTGTACGTGTCATCAAAGTTGGAGGAGTTAGAATTTTACCCTTAGCAATAGTCGTTCCTCTTGTAACATTTCTTCTTGTTATCGGGTTACTGTGGGTCGTGTATAAAACTAAACCAGGTTTGGCTATGCGGGCAATTTCCAAGGATATTGAAACGACACGTCTTATGGGCGTTTCCGTTGATAAAGTTATAGCCATAACTTTTGCTCTCGGTTCGGCCCTAGCGGCAGCATCGGGTATCATGTGGGCACTGCGATATCCTCAAATTAACCCCTTCATGGGGGTTATTCCTGGATTTAAGGCTTTTATAGCAGCTGTTTTTGGCGGTATCGGCTCTATTCAGGGAGCGGTTACTGGGGGAATGATTCTTGGCATTATTGAGATAATGGTTGTGGCCTTCTTCCCCGCTCTTTCTGGATATCGCGATGCATTTGCATTTATTCTTCTGATCGTTATCCTCCTCATAAAGCCTACCGGCTTAATGGGGGAGAAGTTGGAGGACAAGATCTGATGGATAAAAAGAAGAGAAATTTCATACTTAATTTATGCGGAATTGGCCTTTTGGCACTTTTTATGTACTGGGCACAGGGAAACCTTGATGGGTATAAAATTCAGGTAATCAATCTCGTGGCTGTCAATGCTATTCTTGCACTCAGCCTCAACCTGATTTATGGTTTCACCGGAATGTTTTCTTTGGGACATGCAGGATTTATGGCTATTGGTGCCTATGTTTGTGCCATATTAATCTTGAGTCCGGCTCAGAAACAGGCCTTATGGATTTTGGAACCAATTGTATGGCCCTTTTCTGTTATGAGCGCTCCTTTCCTTGTAGCAGTCTTAGCAGGAGGTCTCGTTGCTGGCTTTTTTGGTTTACTGATTGCTCTTCCGGTGTTGCGTCTTGGAGGCGATTACCTCGGTATCGCTACCCTTGGTTTTGCCGAAATTATTCGTGTAGTTCTGACGAACATAACACCAATAACAAATGGAGCTCTCGGTATTAAAGGAATTCCCTCCTATTCTAATTTGTGGTGGAATTATGGTTGGCTTCTGTTTACCCTTTACGTTATGGTGAAATTTATCAATAGCAATTTTGGTAATGTCCTCAAGGCTATCCGAGACGACGAAATAGCGGCCAAAAATATGGGGATCAATACCTTCAAATATCGTGTCATTTCTTTTACCATAGGATCATTTTTTGCTGGTATCGGCGGAGCTCTCATGGGGAGCCTTATTACAACTATCGACCCTAAGATGTTTATCTTCCTTCTGACTTTCAATATTCTCATGATTACCGTAGCCGGAGGTTTGGGATCCATTACTGGAAGTGTTTTAGGCAGCATCATTATCACCATATTGCTTGAATGGCTTCGTTTTGTGGAAAACCCCCTCACCATCGGTTCTTTTGAAATTCCCGGAATTCCCGGAATGCGAATGGTTATTTTCTCTCTAGCCCTTATTTTCATTATTCTCTTCAGAAGAGAGGGCATTATGGGAATGAGAGAATTGACCTGGGATGGTTTATTCGCTCGTTTCTCTAAAGGGGGAAAGACAGAATGAATCAGGTCAAAACAGTGCTTGAAACCAAAGAAATTACTATGCGTTTCGGAGGATTGACAGCTGTTAACTCCTTAAATATGGCAGTTCCCCAGGGAAGCATTGTCGGACTCATTGGTCCCAACGGAGCAGGAAAAACGACAGTATTCAATATGATTACCGGTTTTTATACTCCGACAGAGGGAAGCGTTTTCTTTAACGGCAATGAAATTACTGGACTTCCCCCATATAAAGTGTGCGAAACGGGCATTGCCAGAACGTTTCAAAACATACGACTTTTTACGAATGAAACTGTCTTGCAGAATGTAATGATAGGTTGTCACGTACGACAGAAAAGTAAATGGTGGATGGCTCCTTTTCTTATCCCGTCAATGATCAGGGAAGAGAAGGAAATTCGAGAAAAATCAATGAAATTGCTGGAGTCAGTTGCGTTGGCTCAACATGCGGATGAGCTTTCAAGTTCTTTACCCTATGGAGCGCAACGGCGTCTTGAAATTGCTCGTGCACTGGCCACTGAACCAAGCTTTTTGCTTTTAGACGAGCCAGCTGCAGGAATGAATCCCCTCGAAACTGTAGAACTCATGGCTTTTATTCGCAGAATCAGAGATGAATTCAACTTGACAATACTTCTTATAGAACATGATATGAAAGTAGTCATGGGAATCTGTGAATATATATGGGTTCTTGATTATGGGAAGCTTATTGCCGAGGGAGATCCGGAAGCAATACAGTCTAACCCTCGAGTTATCGAAGCTTACCTAGGAGAGGAGTACGCGAAAAATGCTTAAGGTTGAAGATCTTCACGTTTACTATGGCGGTATTCATGCTGTCAAGGGCATTAGTCTCGATATTCCACGAGGGCAGATTGTAACGTTAATAGGGGCCAATGGTGCAGGTAAAAGCAGTACGATCAGAAGTATTGCCGGCCTTGTTAAAACAGCTAAAGGTAAAATCTTATATACGAACGGCAACGGCATAGAAGAGAATATATTGGGCAAAGCTCCAGAAAATATTGTTAAAAAAGGAATTGCCATGAGCCCTGAGGGACGGAGGATCCTTCCCCATCTCACTGTTGAAGAAAATCTATTTTTGGGTGCTTATATACGTGACGATAAAGAAGGCATTCAAAAAGATATCGATCACGTTTATTCCCTCTTCCCTCGACTTAAAGAGCGCGCCTGGCAAAAAGGTGGAACTCTTTCTGGAGGAGAGCAGCAAATGCTTGCCGTAGGACGTGCTCTAATGAGCAGACCTGAACTTGTTATGATGGATGAACCTTCCTTGGGGTTGGCTCCCATGCTTGTTAAAGAAGTTTTCGATATTATTCAGGAAATCAACGCACAGGGGAAGACCGTTCTTCTTGTAGAGCAGAATGCCTTTGCAGCCCTTAAAATCGCCAACTATGCCTATATTCTGGAAGTGGGAAGCATTGTCCTTTCAGGTACGGGCGAAGAGTTGTTGAAAAATCCGCGAGTAAAAGAAGCCTATCTGGGCGGCTAAAAATAGTAGTATAATAAATTGTTATGAAAAGCAAGGGGACGGATGACTTGCCGTCCCCTTCTTTGTGTCATAATATTGAGATGCTTAGCAACAGAGAAAATTAGTTGAGGAGGCACCCGTTTAAATGTCTGCCCTGAATGTCCCAAATATGTTAAGTTTGCTACGAGTTTTTCTTTCTCCATTAGTTGTTATATTTTTGACTTTAAAAATAAGTACGCCTGTCCCTATCTTTGAAAAATTGGGAGCAAGCATTAGCTACGGAGATCTTATTGCAGGTTTCGTTTTCATCATAGCGGCTCTTACAGATACTGCCGATGGATACATTGCTCGTAAAAAAGGTATAGTTACGAATTTGGGCAAATTTATTGATCCCTTAGCAGATAAGATACTGGTTATTGCGGCATTAATATCGCTCGTTGAATTGCAGCGTTTGCCGGCTTGGATTGTTGTTGTGATTATCGCAAGAGATTTTATCGTTACCGGAGTTCGGCTTGTTGCTGCTGCTGAAGGAGTTGTTATTGCGGCATCTTCTATGGGAAAGTTGAAAACAGTAGGTCAGATTATTGCTATATCATTGCTTATTTTTAACTTGCCTGGCGGCCTTCCTGCAATGTGGATTGCAATGATCCTTACCGTCTGGTCTGGTATGGAATATCTTATTAAAGGGCGTAATATGCTTTTCGATGCTTCATAATCATGGAGAAAGAAGGGGTTTAACAATGACTTCTCATGTCATTCAATATGTTGATACGATTCAAGATCGAATCGTGAAGAGTTTGGCTGAACTTGTAGAATACCCTGCTGTTTCCCCCCATGAAGGAGGAGAAGGTGAGAATAGAAAAGCCCGTTTTCTGGAAAAACTTGCTCAAGAATTAGGTCTCTCTCATATCCAATGGCATAACGCTCCAGATGAACTAGCGCCAGAAGGATTCAGGCCTAATCTGGTTATACGCGTTCCGGGGAAAACTGATAAGAGGCTTTGGATCATTACTCATATGGATGTGGTTCCTGAAGGTGACCGCAGTTTATGGCAGACGGATCCTTTTAAAGCTGTAATCAAGGAAAATCGTATCTATGGCCGTGGTAGTAATGATAATGGTCAAGAGCTCATTGCTAGTCTGTACGCTGCCGCAGCCATGAAGGAATGCAATATTCTGCCTGAATATGAGACATATCTTTGTTTTGTTGCAGATGAAGAACTGGGCAGTGAGTTTGGAATTCAATATCTTATAGAGCAGAATCTTTTTAAAGAGGATGATCTGATTATCGTTCCTGATGGTGGGAACGATCGGGGAGATTTTGTAGAAGTTGCCGAAAAGAGTATCCTATGGCTTCAGTTTACAGTAGGAGGACAGCAAGTTCATGCGAGTAGGCCTGATTTAGGATTAAATGCGTGTCGCATCGCGAATGCCTTTGCTACGGAACTTGACAAGGCTTTTCATGACGCTTTTCCTGAAGAGGACAATCTTTTTACACCACCTTTTTCCACATTCGAACCTACACGACGTTTACCTAATGTAGGAAACGTCAATACGATTCCAGGTAAAGAAACATTTTGTTTCGACTGTCGCATTTTACCCTCTGTGAATGTAGATGATGTTTTAAATGTAGTTTCCCAAGTAATTAGCCCAATAGAGAAAGAGTATGGAGGAAAGATAAAATTGACTGTTCTTCAGAGAACGGATTCTACCCCCCCAACTCCGCTGGATGCTCCAATCGTTCACCTGCTTACCAAGGCGATTAAAGCCGTTTACAGTTTTGATCCCGAGGTGGGTGGCGTTGGAGGAGGAACGTGTGCTGCATATTTTAGAAAAGAGGATATTCCAGCTGTTGTTTGGGCTCAGGAGGCAGATGTAGCTCATATGCCTAACGAATATTGTGAAATTGAACATCTGATAAACGAAACCAAGGTTTTTGCCCTCTTAATGGCTGGTGTAGAATAAAAACAAGGGCGGAGGAATAAGAGCCTCCGCCCATATTTTATTTTAAGTGAAAATACTTTTGACCCACTCCTTTGTTACAGCATATAATGTTTTTTTGTGGAATGATTATTGCAAATATTTGTAGAGGTGAAGTGAATGTTTAATGGCTTAAAGCGCGTTCTGGGGTTGGACCCTAATGAACGGGCGCTCAAGAGATATCGCCAGATTGTTGATGATATCAATGAGCTCGAAGCGGAAATGACGGCGAGAAGCGATGACGAGCTTCGTTCCTTGGTTACAGATTATAAAGAGCGTCTCAATAATGGTGAAAGTCCAGATGATCTATTAAAAGAAGTTTTTGCCTTGGTGAGGGAAGTTTCACGTCGAACCCTTGGTCTTCGCCATTTCGATGTGCAGCTTATGGGAGGCATTGCCCTTCACGAAGGAAAAATAACTGAAATGAAAACAGGAGAAGGAAAAACTCTTGTTGCTACTTTGGCCGTTGTCCTCAATGCACTTTCTGGGCAAGGTGTTCATGTCATTACAGTAAACGACTATTTGGCGAGACGTGACGCTGAATGGATGGGGCCCATATATCATTTTTTAGGCCTGTCTGTTGGTGTTATATACGCCTATATGGATCAGGAAGAGCGTAAAAAAGCCTATCTTTCTGATGTGACATACGGTACAAACAGTGAGTTCGGTTTCGATTATCTGCGAGACAATATGGCTGTTTCCCAGGAACAGCTTGTTCAACGACCTCACCATTTCTGTATTGTTGACGAAGTCGACTCTATTTTGATCGATGAAGCGCGAACGCCTCTTATTATCTCAGGTCCTTCTGAAGACAACGTAGAGATGTACAACACAGCAGACCAGATAGCGAGACAGCTTAAAGAAGGTCCGGATTTTGAGAAAGATGAAAAAGAACGGAATGTCTCCATTACAGAAGAAGGAATAGCGAAGTGTGAGAAACTGCTGAAGATGCCAGGGCTTTTTTCTGACGCGGCTCATTCTGATCTGGCTCACAGAATCGTGCAGGCAATTAAGGCTCATGTGCTTTTTCAGAAAGATGTACACTATGTCATCAAAGATGGTGAGATTGTAATAGTCGATGAATTTACAGGCCGTCTTATGTTTGGACGTCGCTACTCAGATGGATTGCATCAGGCCATTGAGGCGAAGGAAAAAGTTAAAGTCGGAAGAGAGAGTCAAACCCTTGCTACCATAACTCTTCAGAACTACTTCCGTATGTACCAGAAACTGGCGGGAATGACAGGTACGGCTATAACCGAAGCAGAAGAATTCAAAGAGATTTACGGACTTGAGGTTATTTTGGTTCCTACGAATAAGCCTATGGTTCGTAAAGATCTTCCAGATGTCATCTATCGTACGTCTTTAGAAAAATTTCATGCTGTTGCAGAGGAAGTTGCAGAGACTTATGAGCAGAAGCAACCTGTACTTGTAGGCACGACGTCAATAGAAAATTCTGAACATATTAGCAAACTTCTTAAAGCACGTAAAATTCCTCATCAGGTCTTGAATGCCAAGTACCACGAAAGGGAAGCCCAGATTGTGGCCCAGGCTGGACGAGCTGGGGCTATTACCGTAGCTACAAATATGGCAGGACGTGGAACAGATATTGTTTTAGGAGGAAATCCAGAATTTTTGGCCAAAGAGACCCTTCGAAAAGAGGGCGATGAAAATGCTCAGAACACTAAGCATTATGAAGAACTACTCGAAGAATATCGAAACATTTGTGCAGAAGAGCGCGATCAGGTTCTCAAAAGTGGCGGCCTTAAAATTATTGGAACGGAGCGTCACGAATCGCGAAGAATCGATAATCAGCTGAGGGGACGAGCAGGTCGTCAGGGCGATCCTGGTTCCAGCCGCTTCTATCTCTCTTTGGAAGATGACCTCTTAAGACTTTTCGGGTCTGATCGTATTCATGGACTTATGGAAAAGCTTGGCATGGAAGAGGGAGAAGCTATTGAGCATAACCTTTTGACGAAAGCTATTGAGTCGGCACAGAAAAAAGTAGAGCAGATGCACTTTGACATTCGTCGTCAGCTCTTGGCATACGACAACGTTATGAATCAACAGCGTGAAGCTGTTTATGGTGAGCGACGCCAGATTCTTACGGATAAAGATATTATTGAGCATACATGGGAAGTTATTCAGGGCGTTATAGGTGATGTGTTAGACCACTACTTCCCCGAAGATGGGGAGGCGGAGTCAGAGAGAGCTGCTTCAAAGTTAAAAAGTATCTTTGGTCCAGGGCTTGACTCCTTTTTGAAAGATGTAGATAGCCGCCGTCTTTTGCCAGAGGCCTCTGAACAGATAAAACAGGAAGTCGAAAATCGTTTCAGGATAAAGATAAAGAATCTGGGATCGGCAATTTCTGACGAACTGATGCGTTTTATTGTTCTTCACACGCTAGATAGCAGTTGGAAAGACCACTTACTTGCAATGGATGAATTACGGAGAGGAATAGGCCTTCGTGCAATTGGTCAAAAAGATCCTCTGCTTGAATATCAGTTCGAATCGTATAATCTTTTCCAGGCAATGATGGAAAGGGTAAGAGAATCTATTGCTGAACTTGCTTTCAGAGTAACAGTAGTTTCAGAGGAAACGCGGAGGACTCCTGATCGGAGGAATCTTAGGGAAAGTAGAGATTTCACTCTTCCTTTCCCTTCAGAAGAGGTTCCGGGAGCTCAGGTTGGTGCCGAAAAACCTCAACCAATACGAAAGGGTCCCAAAGTAGGGCGCAATGATCCGTGTCCATGTGGCAGCGGAAAAAAGTATAAACACTGCTGTGGCAAAAACGCCTAAAATGAGGAGGAAAATAAGTATGGGCCGAACTTTTACTAAAGCAGCCCTGGTGTTTGCTGTGTTTTGTGCATGTATAGCGGGAATGTTCCTATTACAGTCTCCGGCAACGGCCTCCACTGAAATCAATATTCGGAGACTTGTTCAGGAAGCCCCCGATTTTTCTCTCTACGGAAACGCACAGGGAATAGTATGGCTGAAAGAGTATCATTATACACTGCTTGCCGATGGAAGCATGCAGACAGACGTCACATGGGCTATCCTTGTAAAGGAAACCATTGATGAGTCATGGCAGAATTGGTCTCTTATTGTTCCCGAAGGAGGGAACATTTCCATCGAAAAAGCCGAAGTATACGATCCCGCCTCAGCTATGTTATTAACTAAAGCTGACATAACAACTACAGAATCTGAGGGACGGACTTTCTACCGTGTTAAATTTCCGGCACGGGATGAAGTTCTTTGGGTTCTTTCGTACAGGATTACTTCCCCTCGAAAATTAGGTGTGGACGGATACGTAAAAACAGGAATATCTTTGCCTCAATGGGAGCAGAAGATTACTGTAGATGTTCCTTCAGGTTCTTCTTTTACATGGCTTTCAAGTGAGAATGAAGCACCAAGTCTCGAGAAAAAAATGGGTCGCGACAGATACGAATGGCATATTGTCAATCGCCCCGTATGGAGAGATACTTCTCTTTTGAGTTCTTTCGAACCTTTTATAGCTTTTAGCCTTCAGCAGGGGAAAATTCCTTTTTATAAACTCTTGCAGTCTACAGAAGACGTTGTTGTTCCAGAGGCACCAGATAGTGTCATTTCAATGGGACGTGGAGCTAATCGTGTAAAAGCAGGAGAAGATATTATTCAGTTTGTCAAAAATCACCCATCTTTCCAAGATAAAGCTGCTCATAATGTAGTCCGATCGAAAATTCCAAGTGACGGGCCGTGGTCTGAATGGGAAAAAGCGCTAATTCTTTGTAAGTGGTTGCCTTTGGCAGGTTGGCAAGTTAATCTAAAGTGGATTACCCCTACGGAAATTACTGAAGAGACTCCCATTACAAGGGGACTTCTTCTCAAACCGGTTGTTGAGGCAAATATCCCTGGGGGTGGCCGTGTCTACTTTGATGTAGAACAAGGTCTCTCTTTAGGCGAAACACCTCCATCACTTTGGGGAAATAGAGTTTACGGACTTGTGAATAAAGAAATTGTATCTGACGTTATTCAAGGTGGAGGTGCAGCAGACCACCGACTTTCTCTTAGATGGGACCTTGATTTGGAGGAGTCAGGTTTTTTGGTGGGAAAACTTTCCTTTTTTGTAAGAAATGGGTGGACAGGGCTCTTTTTCTCAGGGAAAACGCCTACCCTTGAAGAAGCGGCTTCTGTTCTATCTAGCTGCACTGGGTTACAACTTGATAGTAGTAAAGGAGAAATCAAGCAGCTTAAATATGGTTTTGAGATACGGTTCCCCGTACGAATGCTTGGAGCCATTACGGGTTCTGAAGGTCACCAGATGCTCGTAAAACTTCCTGTTTTTGTCCCGGCATGTTTGCGAGAACTTTCTTCGGTACGTCCGCCGTATTCACTACGTTTTCCTTTTGCTGTCGAGGCTGAATATGAGCTGAGTTTGCCATCATCAATGAATGTACTCACACTTCCAAGTACGTCTGATAGAGATATGGGTAAAGTAAAGTATTATGAAGATATGACATATAGAAAGAAAAAACATGTTATTCGTGGTAGCGCCAGAGTTGTTGTCTCTTCTGATCGTATAGACGGGGCATTAGCTTCAGCACTGAACGAGTCTCTTCGTCGTTTTGCTGATTTTAATGCCAAGACATTGGCCCTGCGCGCCAAATAAGATTTTTAGAGATTTCCGGAGGTGTAAGAATGGCTGATGTACTCGTAACTCTTCGCCAACTTCTTAATGATTCCATACGATCAATGGCGGAGGAGCAAAACATTCAACTTGAAAATCTTCCTGACTTTGTGATAGAGAAGCCAAAAAATGAAGATCATGGTGACTGGGCAACAAACGCAGCTATGCAATTGGCTCGCATATTTCACAATAGCCCGAGAAAATTGGCAGAACAAATAGTAGATCGTCTTGCTGATTGCGATTATTTTACTTCTGTTGAAATTGCCGGACCGGGGTTTATTAACTTCAGGTTGTCTCAGAAATGGATGGGCGAGGTCTTAGAAGAAATACTTACGCTTAAAGATCAATACGGTCGTCAGAATGTGGGGCAGGGCGAAAAAGTTCAGGTTGAGTTTGTAAGTGCAAATCCTACAGGACCTCTTCATGTGGGACATGGACGGGGTGCCGCTGTTGGTGACATTATCGCTAAGATAATGGATTTTGCAGGGTGGAATGTTCAGAAAGAGTACTACATCAATGATGCCGGCTTGCAGATGAAAATATTGGGCACATCTACTCAATCACGTTACTTTGAACTTCTTGGTCATAAAGATCGCGCCCCATTCCCGGAAGATGCGTATAAAGGTGAATACATTTACGATTTAGCCCAAGAAATTATTGATAAGGAAGGCGATCGTTTTCTTTCCTTGCCTTTAGAAGAGAGCATGGAGTTTTTCCAAACTTATGCTGCAGGACATATTTTAGAGGGTATAAAAAAAGATCTTGCAGATTTCGGCGTTCATTTTGACGTATGGTTCTCCGAAAAGAGCCTTTATGAACGAAATTTGGTGCCGGAAGCCATGGATACTCTAAGGAAACATGGCTATGCTTACGAGCAGGACGGAGCGCTCTGGTTCAAAGCG
Organism: Aminobacterium sp. MB27-C1; assembly: GCF_030908405.1. Taxonomy (NCBI): domain Bacteria; kingdom Thermotogati; phylum Synergistota; class Synergistia; order Synergistales; family Aminobacteriaceae; genus Aminobacterium; species Aminobacterium sp. MB27-C1. Next base: position 570,707 of record NZ_CP133089.1, read on the forward strand.
ACAGCCTTTGGGGATGAAAAAGATAGGGTTCTCATTCGCAATAATGGCGTGCCAACATATTTTGCATCAGATATTACGTACCATATGGAGAAGTTTGGCAGAGGTTTTGAACGAGTTATCGATATATGGGGAGCGGATCATCATGGGTATGTTCCCCGTATGAAAGCGGGAGTAGAAGCCTTAGGGAAGGATAGGGAGAGTTTAGAGGTCGTTCTGATTCAGTTCGTCAACCTTTTGCGAGGTGGCGAACAGGTTGCAATGTCAACTCGTTCTGGGCAATTCGTAACGTTAAGAGACGTTATCAATGAAGTAGGAGTTGATGCAACCCGCTACTTCTTCGTTATGCGCCGAAGTGACAGTCACCTTGATTTTGATCTTGAGCTGGCGAAGCAATCTTCCAATGAAAATCCCGTTTATTATGTTCAATATGCTCACGCTCGAATTTGCAGTGTTTTAAAAGAAGCTGAAAACCGTCAAATAAAGCTGTACGGACTTGAAGCTTTAAACACAGAACTTTTGACTTCCGATGAAGAGAAGAAGCTGGTGAACCGTTTATCCCTCTTCCCTCAGGAGGTTCGGAGAGCAGCTATAGATCGTGCTCCTCATGTTATTGTAAATTATGCCTATGATTTGGCGTCTGACTTCCATTCCTTCTATAACGCCAATCGTATTCTTGGGGAGCGCCCAGATGTTATGAATGTTCGGCTTTTACTTGTCTTAGCATCAAAATACGTTCTTTCTCGTTCTCTGAGCCTGCTTGGCTTAAACGCTCCAGAAAGGATGTAGACATTTGCCGCGGTTACGGTGGGTTCTTCTGGCTATTGTTTTATCTCTCATTGCGGCTATCATGGGAACTGCCTATATCGTGGAATTACGAGAGGTTCATCGCTTGTCTGCATTGGTAGATAAGCGAATGGCTCTTTTAATGCAGAAGAGCCAGATCATTCAGGAATACAAAGAAAAAATTGAATTTTATAAAACGCCGGAGGGAATGGCGCATTTAGCGAGAGACCAATATAATCTGGTTTTCCCCGGTGAGAAAATTTATAAAATTGTAGTAACGTCGGATGATATATTGCCCGAGAAGAAACAGTAGCGTATAATACACGGGCATGTGTCCCTGTCCCTTTATTAATAAAAGGGACCAATTAGACCAAAGGGAGGAGGTGAGTTGCGTGCGACCGTACGAATTGATGGTTCTTGTTAATGCCGACCTTGAAGATCCCAAAGAGGAGATTGCAAAGGTAGAAGAGGTCGTGCGAAACCTCGGTGGAGAGCTTTCGAAAACTGACATATGGGGAAAAAGAAAGCTAGCATATCCAGTTAACGAACACACCGATGGTTTTTATGCCGTTTTGACCTTCAAGCTCGTTTCAGACGAAGTAACTGAGCTTGAACGTTTACTGAGTCTTCGACAGAATGTATACCGGCATATGATCGTCCGTCTTGACGAAGAATAAGGAGGAGATCTTTTGGCCAGGGGATTCAATAAAGTCATACTCATGGGGAACTTGTCCCGAGACCCAGAAATACGATACACAGCTTCCAAGCAAGCAGTAGCGCGGTTGAATGTAGCCGTTGATCGCCAGTGGAAGGGGCGAAATGGTGAGATTCAAAACCAGGTCGACTTTATTCCTATCGTTGTATGGGGAAGCCAGGCTGAAAACTGCGAGCGGTATCTTAGAAAGGGTCGTCCTGTTCTTGTTGAGGGACGTCTCCAGGTACGGAGCTACGAAGACAAGTCTGGCGAACGCCGTTGGGTGACGGAAGTAGTTGCTTCTTCGGTTGTCTTCTTAGGTAGTGCCCCTCGAGATGACGATAACAAAGGAAACCACTCTAGTAGCGGAAGCGATGACTTTGGTAGCATCCGTGACAGAGGTTTCGATGGAGAAGAGTTCCCTCTGGATATCTCCGAAATGGGAGAGACTGATTCCGGAGATGATGAAGCAGATATTCCGTTTTAGGGAGGAGGAACATCAATGGCTGTAAGTGGTGGCGCTTCAAAGGGCGGAAACAGAGGTCCGAGAAGAGGCGGCAAGAGACGGCCAAAGGTTTGTTTTTACTGTGTCGACAAAATTGATCACGTTGACTATAAAGATGTAGAACGCCTGCGGAAGTACGTAAGTGAACGGGGCAAGATTATGCCAAGACGTGTTACCGGAAATTGCGCAAAGCATCAGCGTCAGCTGACAATAGCGATTAAAAGAGCTCGTTTTATGGCACTTCTGCCCTACGCCTTAGATTAAACGGCAAAATAGAGACTTTTCCAAGGGGGGTAGCTGCGGCTTCTCCCCTTGTTTTTTCGGCACAACTAGTGCATGAAAGGATGTTTGTGTGTGACACCGACGAGAAGCCTCGTAGAATCATCCCTTCTTGTAGGGTTGGCTGTGGTCCTTTTTTTGGCCGCACAGTTTCTACCGGTTGTGGGGATTGGTTTTTCCTTTCTTTGTCCGGCTCCTCTGGTGGTAATGGGTCTAAGACATGATTTTAAGAAAGCTCTGCTGGGTGTTGCTGTAGCGACAGGGCTTGTCATGATCTTCATGGGACCTCTGGGAGCACTCTTTTTCCTCCTTGGTTTTGGCGTATTGGGAGTAGGTCTTGGCCAATTGGCAAAGCGCCTTCATCGAGGAGTGGAAATCCTTCTCTATGGCATACTCCTTTCTCTGGGAAGTAAATTGCTTCTTATGGTGATAGCGAGTAAAGTTATGGGAGTAAATCCTTTTTCTGTTGATCCTGTAGAGATTGAGAGTATGTTGAATAAAGTATTTGCTTTTTATGCGGGAAAAGGGTTATCGCAAGAAACTATCGAATCGATGAAGCAGCAGATGATGATGACCTTGAAAATTATCCCTCTCGTTTTCCCGGCTTTGCTGACTCTTGCTGCATCAGTGGATTGCTATTTGAGTTATGTTATTAGCGGGGCAGTAATCCGACGTATCGGGAGTGGCACTCTTCCTCCGTTGCCTTCTTTTTCAAACTGGAGATTCCCCAAAAGCATTTTCTGGGCTCTTCTTGTCTCCATACTGTTTTCCATGTTAGGAATGCAACAAGGGGAAGCAAGTCTTATGTTTCGTATGGGAATGAATCTAAAACTTTTGATTAATATTCTTTTTTTACTCCAGGGACTGTCCGTCATCTGGTATTATTTTTCATTGAAGGGTTTGGGATCTTTTGTGAGATGGGTTGCTGTTATTTTAGTTCTCTTTGTTCCCTTCCTTTCAACAATTGCATTGATTCTTGGTGTATCTGATATGTGGTTTGATTTCAGGTCACGAATCAGGAGGTAATAGCAATGAAGGTGATCTTGAAAGAAGATGTTTCGAAACTTGGTCGTAAGGGAGACCTTGTTGAGGCCTCCGATGGATATGTTCGTAACTATCTTATCCCTCGAGGTTTAGCAGATGAAGCTACTCCTGCTAAAATAAAAGAGTGGCAGAAAGAAAAGAAGACTCAAGAGAAAAAGGAAGAAAAACTTTTGGCTGAAGCCGAAGAGAAATGCCGTTGGTTGCAGGGGAAAAGAATCGTTGTAAAGGCGAGTGCCGGCGATAGCGGAAAACTTTTTGGCAGTGTTACTAATGCTCATGTAGAAGAGGCATTAAAGAAACAACTGGATGTGTCTATTGACAAGAAAGATATCAAATTGGATGAGAACATCCGAAATACAGGAGAGTATTCCTTTACTGTAAAGCTCTATTCAGGAGTAGAAGCTCGTATGACAGTTAAAGTCGAGGCTGAATAGTTGTGACTGAGACCATTTATGACAGAGTGCCTCCAGCGAGTCCGGAGGCTGAGCGTGCTGTGTTGGGGGCTTGTCTCGTTGACAGAGAAGCCCTCAATACGGTAATAGAGATTTTAACTCCAGAAGATTTTTATGATTTGACTCATCGTGAAGCTTACGATGTGGTTTGTGACATGGCGCAGCGAAATAAGCCTGTCGACGCTTTGACATTCCTTGAAGAAATTAATCGCCGTGAACTTGATAAAAAAATTGGTGGGCAGCCCTTTATAGCAGGACTTGTCAATGGGGTTACGACGACGGCTAATGCGGAATATTATGCTCTTATTGTTAAAGATAAGGCAATACATCGGCGTCTTATTTCTGCGGGTAATAAGATCGTGCGTCTTGGTTATTCTGAGGAATTGGAAGTAGACGAGATCCTTGAAGAATCTGAAAAAGCAGTTTTTGAAATTGCTCAAAAGAGGAATAGAACGAATTTCAGACCAATATCTGATGTTTTAGGCAAGACATTCCAGATTATTGAAGAGCAATATCGTAAGTCAGATCAGGACGTAACAGGTTTCTGCACTGGTTTTTATCAGTTTGACAGAATAACGGGAGGATTCCAGCCGGGAAGTTTGAATATTATTGCGGCTCGTCCGTCTATGGGTAAGACAGCCTTGGCTTTGAACATGGCGCAGTATGGTGGTGTCGATCGTCATGATCCTGTATTGATCTTTAGCCTTGAAATGAGCGCTGAACAGCTTGTTCAGAGAATGCTTGGTTCTGAAGCCAAGGTCAATATTCATGATATACGTAACGGGTCGTTTGCAGAAAATGATTGGGATAAACTTGCGGATGCTGCTGGACGGCTATCTCAAGCTCCCATCTTTATTGACGATAGTTCAATGCTCTCTACTCTTGAGTTTAGAGCCAGAGCGCGACGTTTTAAATCCCGTTTTGAAAATTTGGGACTTATCGTTGTCGACTACTTGCAGCTTATGAGTTTCGCAAGGCGAATTGATAGCAAACAGCAGGAAGTTGCTGAAATATCACGAGCTTTAAAAGGAGTGGCACGAGAGCTTGATGTCCCAGTTGTTGCCCTTTCTCAGCTTTCACGAGCTGTTGAGCAACGAAACGATAAAATGCCTCAATTGTCAGATCTTCGAGATAGTGGAGCAATAGAACAGGATGCAGACTTGGTTATGCTTTTATATCGTCCCGGTTATTATGATACGGCAGCTGCTCCAGAAGAAGAAGATAATAGGGCTGTTATTCGTATAGCGAAGCATCGTAATGGACCTACAGGAGATGTCGATCTTGTCTTCTTGAGGGAATATACGAGGTTTGTAAATGCTGAAAGAGGATATATGTAAGGTCCTTCTTTCAGGGAGATTGACTATATATGGAGGAACGATATGGCAGGCATGATGAATTTTCTTCGAAATGAATCATTGCTGCACGGGATGAAAAATGAGACGGCTAACGATCAAAAGCGGCGATTATGTGATTTGCCTATAGATCAGATACGACCGAATCCCCTTCAGCCGCGGCAATATTTCGATGAAGATGATCTGCAAGAACTAGCTACGTCTATTGCAGAACTCGGAGTAATACAGCCTGTGGTCGTTTGCCAGGTAGAGAATGGTTATGAACTCATAGTGGGGGAGCGACGTCTTCGAGCCGCTAAACGAGCCGGACTTTCTGTAATCCCGGCAATCATAACGGAAGTAACGCCGACAGACCAACAGGTTATTGCTCTCGTAGAAAATATTCATAGAAGTAATCTTTCTTCAATAGAAGAAGCTCGATGTCTACAGGATATCTTGCAACGTACAGGCTGGAACCAATCGTATCTTGCACAGCGCCTTGGACGTTCTCAGTCTGCTATTGCAAATAAACTTCGTCTTCTTAAATTAGAAGATGATGTGCAGACTATGGTTCTTGAGGGAGAGTTGGGGGAACGTCAAGCGAGAGCTCTCGTTGCTCTTGAAGGAGACGTTCAAAAAGAATGGGCACAGCGTATCGTCGATGAAAAAATTCCTGCAAAAGATGTAGAAAAGCTTGTTCGTCAGGAATCGTCTAAAACAGATATGCTTAAAAGTAATAGAACAACTCAGGGAAAGAAACAGAAGGGATTAAGTTTTGCCGGACCAGAAGGGCCGACAGGAGAGCTTCTTAAAGATTTGGCTTTATTGGTGGAGCAAAGCCGCCGGCGAGGAATTCCTGTTGTCTGGAAAGTTAAGGAGCTCGCTCAGCGGCAGCTTATTGTTGAAATAGCTGTAGATTTGAAAGAACAAATTGTGAATGATGAAGAAAAGGCTTTGTCCCATGAAAGCAAGTAACAATATTGAATCGTTTTTTGCATCTCAAAGCCCCTCATTTTTAATGGAGGGCTTTTTATTTTGTTGTTTTGGAATGGTTCTAATCTTTCCAAATATGATCTTTTCAGGTGATTATTGGTATCAGACGTTACATTTGATGAAATGGTTTTTTGCTTTTGTCCCCATAGCTATGATGGTTATGGTTTTATGGATCTATTCATTTCGGAGTCATATTTCTTTTACAATAGATTTTTTTTCGATATTATGGTTTATTTTTCTACTCTATATGGCGATACAACCAGTCTTCATTGAAATATCTTCCATCCCTTCTTTTATAAGGGGCTATGTTTTTTTTGCTAGCCTCTTTGCTCTTTATTGCTTAACTCTAAACTTTTTTAAGGAAACGATGCTCTCTTTTATATTATGGGGGAGTAGTATCGCCGGCGTTCTCAGTGTCTTTTTTGCTGAGTTGCAGTTGCTTGGAATAAATGGGGTTTTCCCCTTTATTCTCAACACTCCTGGACACTATATTGCCAATACTGGGCAGCAGAATATGTTCGGCATATGGCTTGCTCTATGTGCTCTCAATACCATGTTTCTTTACATAAAGAAAAAATCTTTTAACTCAGGAATCATTGCCCTTTTCTTGTTAGCAATTATTGAATGGGGTCTTTGGAATACAACGAGTCGTTCTGCTATTTTCGGAATGGCAGCGGGGATTTTTTTCATGTTGATTATGGCTCTTCGGACGCAGACGAAAGAGACACTCAAAAGGACTTTTGCTGTAGTTTTTATTTTCCTCCTCGTCATGGCTGGAATTGTGGAAATTAACAAGGGGCGCATAGGAACGCTGAAGGATAAATTTAAAGATATCCTTGACCATCCTACGTCTGTAGCCAAGCGAGATAGCATTTGGCTCACGTCATGGACCATGTTTCGCTCAACCCCCGTTTCAGGAGTAGGCCTTGGCCAATACAAATGGCACTATCTTGAAGCCCAAAGAGAAATGAGGCATTTGCGTCCGGAAAAAACATGGCAATTTACGTACTGGGCGCACAATGAATATCTGCAATGGATATGCGAAACAGGCGTTATTGGGGGAGGCTGGCTTCTTCTTTTAGCAAGTTGGTGGTTATGGAATTTCACAAGACTTTTATTGAGAAAACGATCCCTCTCTTATGAGGCGTTCTGGGGAATATCTATTTTGGCGCTTATATTAGGAACAGCTCTGTGGACGCGGCCTTTCCATCGTATCGAGGATGCAGTGTGGATATCTGTTGCTTTCGGAGTTGCCAATAGGGAAATTTTCCTTTTTCAGCCTCTTCTTTCCTTCTCTGAAAAGGGACAAAAAATTTTATTTACCTTCGCGGGAATGTGTGTATTGTCGGCGCTCCTCTTTTTCGGACATGGCCTTTATGGCGATCGTCTCGTCAGTCTTTCTCTTGATAGCGAGAGTGCTGAAAACAAAAAAAATTATCTGGAAAAAGCCGCAACATCCCTTATGGTGCAAGATATAGCAGAAAAAAAATTAGCTTACTATTATTTGAACTTAGGTGAGAATCATGAAAATCCCGAATTAGTTGCTATTGGTCTCAATCGCCTTTACAACGTTTTTAAGCAACAACCTCACAGTAGGGAGCTTTCAGTTCTTCTCGATTGGGGGAAAAAGCTAGAAAACAAAACTCTAATTCAGGAAATGTCATCTTTTATTCAGTAAACACTATGGGGCAGAGAAAATATTTTCTCTGCCCCATAGTATTATTAATCGTTTTATGGAATGTACAGTAAATCCCTATATGTAGGATAGGGCCATACGCTAGCTGCCGTAATGGATTCAGCTGCGTCACACATGCCTCGAATAGCTTCATAGAGAGGCAATCCTTCTTCTGTGAGAACCTGAGCCTGTTTCTCAAGCGGCATTTCTTGAATAGACTGACGCAAATTGTCCAGACGTTCGATAGATGTTAGAAGCCCGCTCTTAAGTGATCCTAGGCGTTCTACGAATTTAAACCATGGTTGTGTATCGATAGCTCCCTTTCCTTCAAAAGAAGAGAGGGATTGTCCTTCTAGAACAATTTGTTTCGTCAAAGCTGGTAAAATACCTTCCCAGACCATGGAGTGAAGAATGCCCATCTCGATTTCAACAGTTTTTACGTATTGCTCAAGTCGTATTTCATAATATGCAGATGTCTCTCTATCTGTCATAACATGTAAATCAGACAAAAGCTGGCGATGCTCAGGAACAAGATAGAGGGCAAGAGCTTCCGGGGTACTGTTTGCAATAGTCAAGCCCCGTCTTTTTGCTTCATCGTGCCATTCCTGACTATATGCGTTTCCTTCGAAGCGAACATTTTTACTTTCCTGAGCTGCGTAACGAATAGCTTCAAGGGCTGCATCTACAACGTCCCCACCGCCAAGTCGGGACTCTATCATTGAGCATATCTGATCTAATCCCCACGCCCAGATACTCAAGATCATGGTAAGAGGTCCGGCTATGGATTGAGATGCACCAGGTGCACGGAATTCAAACTTGTTACCTGTGAAGGCTAATGGAGCAGTTCTGTTTCTATCTGTATTATCTACGCTGACTTCTGGTAGACGTGTTAGGCCGAGATCGATGAGACTCTTCCCGGGGAAAGATTCGGGAAGTCCTTGCTCGATTCTCTCAAGAATAGCAGATAGCGTATCTCCCAGATAGACACTCATAATTGCAGGAGGAGCTTCATTTCCTCCAAGTCGGTGCATATTCCCTGGAGATGCAATGGAGGCGCGAAGAAGGGGGCTATACTTTGAAAGCCCAAGGAGCAGCGCTGATAGGAACGTCAAAAACTGAATGTTCTTTCTCTGGTTTGATGAAGGTTTCAATACATTCTTACCTTCACTATCCTGTATTGAGAAGTTAATGTGTTTTCCACTTCCGTTGAGACTGGCAAAAGGCTTTTCGTGAAGCAAAAGCATGAGATCGTGGCGACGAGCCATTTTGCGCATAGTTTCCATAATAAGCTGGTTCTGATCGCATGCCAGGTTGGCTTCAGCGAACTGTGGTGCAAATTCGAACTGGCAGGGGGCAACCTCATTATGTCGAGTTGTAATGACAACACCCAGCCGATACAGATCTCGTTCGACATCTTCCATATATGCAAGAACTCGTGGAGGAATGGCACCAAAATAGTGATCTTCCATCTGTTGTCCTTTAGGAGGTTGACAACCAATAATAGTACGTCCGCAGAATTGAAGATCGGGACGTTTACGTGCACCAGCTCCGTCGACAAGGAAAAATTCCTGCTCAGCTCCTACTGTTACCTTAGCCCAACGGACACCGCGGTTTCCAAAGAGTTTTAAAAGACGAAGGGCTCGGCTTTCCACGGCATCGAGCGATTTCATCAGAGGTGTTTTGAGGTCTAATGGAGTTCCGTCGTAGGAGATGAAGACAGATGGAATACAGAGAGTACCTCCCTTTCGGCTCGTAACAATAAAAGCAGGACTTGTTGGGTCCCATGCGCTATATCCGCGTGCTTCAAAAGTAGAGCGAATGCCACCTGATGGGAAAGAAGAGGCGTCTGGCTCACTTTGTACCAGTTCTTTTCCTTTAAAAGACTCCATGGGCAGTCCGTTTTCGTCGGCAGTGAGGAACGCCATATGCTTTTCTGCCGTAAGTTCTGTTCGAGGATGAAACCAATGTGTGTAATGAGTAGCCCCTTTTGAAAGAGCCCATTCTTTCATTGCGGCTGCTACCATATCGGCAATACTTGCGTCAAGTTTCTGACCGCCTTCAATAGAAGCAATGAGAGCATCGTATACATCTCTCGGTAGTCGTTCTCGCATAGCTCGTCGATCGAAAACATACATGCCGAAAATATCACGTGGTTTATCGTACGCCATCTTAATCTCCTCTCCCTTTCTAATGTGGATATAGAATAAAAAACGATGCTGTTTTATAGCACTTAAAAAATAAAGAGTCAATAGCTTTTTGCAAATTTAATGTTATAAGTATGGGTTTAATGTGCAAATTGCATTTAAAAAGTTGTTTTATGCACATTCAATTCTAAAGCGAAGCATTTTTTATGCAGTTTTGCATGTATATGTATTTGGGGATGACAAAATATATCAAAACTGGGTATTTCGTCTCTTTTCTTGTGAGATGCAACAAATGCGAAGTCTTGTAAATATAGTGTAAAATCAAAATAACGTCACTTTTATAGAGAGAGGAGCGAATGGCTCAATGCTTCTTAAGAAAGAGTTTATTTTCGATGCGGCTCATAATCTTGTGCACTATAAGGGGAAATGCGAAAACCTTCATGGGCATACCTACCGCATGGTTATTGTTATAGAAGGAACTCCAGATCATGAGGGAATGGTCGTTGATTTTTGCGAAGTCTCTTCAATAGTAAAGGAAAAAGTTGTTTCTCGTCTTGACCATGCTTATATTAACGATATTATTCCTCAGCCTTCAGCGGAAAATATTGCTGTCTGGGTCTGGAAAGAGATAGAACAGTTTTTCAAACGTCCACATTCTCATCTCTACGCTGTAGAAATTTGGGAAACCGCAACCAGCGGAGTTATTGTCAGAAAGGAAGACATCTATGCGTGATGTTCAAAACGAGAGAGATTCAAGAAAGGTTGCCATTGACCTCGTAGGGGTACGAAATGTTTCTTATCCTATAGTTGTTCTTGACAGAGAACAGAACGAACAGCAGACTGTAGCTCAGATTTCGATGGCGGTCTCCCTGCCTCATCACTACAGGGGAACACACATGAGTCGTTTTATCGAAGTGCTTGAAGAGATACAAGGCAAAATTACCTTATCCCGAATGGAGCAAATTACAGAACACCTTCGCCAGGTTCTGGAAGCCGATCGGGCGGAGATAACCTTTCAATTTCCCTATTTTATCCGCCGTTATGCTCCTGTAACAAAAATTCCGAGCTATTCCCGATATGATGTTACTTTTTGGACTCAAAAAGAGGAAAACTTCGACCTGATAACTACTGTTTCGGTGCCAGTTCAAACGTTATGTCCATGTTCAAAGGAAATTTCGGATGTTGGAGCTCATAATCAAAGAGCTCGGATAGATATTTCTGTCCGTATGAAAAATTTCGTATGGATAGAGGAACTTGTAGAAATAGCTGAGCGATGTGGTTCTGCACCTCTTTACACATTATTGAAACGGGAAGATGAAAAATATGTTACTGAACAAGCGTATAATAACGCTAAATTTGTGGAGGATGTTTTACGTGATACAGCGTTGGAACTCGACACGGAAGAACGCATTTCATGGTACAGAGTGCGAGTTGTAAGCTCAGAAAGTATACATAATCACGATGCTTTCGCGGAATTAGAGCGGCACGTATCTTCTTAGGGGGGATAGTATGAACATACTCTTTGGTGGCAAGGCTTTTTTACGTTTATGGGATGTGCTTTCTCCGGCTTTCCAAGAGCATTCTTTAGATGTTGCCGAAGACGAAGAGATACCTTCCAAACTCCCATGGGCAGATATTTTTGTTATACGCCCCATGACTATAGATAAGGATATTCTCAAGTATGGAGCAAAACTTAAATTGGTTCAGCAGTGGGGTGTTGGTGTAGAGGGGTTAAACGTTGAAGATTGTACTGAAGCAGGCGTTTATGCATGTAATATTCCTTCGCGGGGAACAGGTAATGCAGAAGGTGTTGCAGAGATAGCCATTCTTCATATGATGCTGCTGGCAAGACGATATCACAGGGCGAAAGAAAAACTTCAGGAAGGCAAGGTGTTCACACCTCCGGGAGTCACTCTTTGGGGAAAACGAGCTTGTGTCATCGGACTTGGAAACTTGGGGCACTGTGTTGTTGAGCGGTTAAAAGGCCTTGGAATGAGCGTTACTGGGGTTAATAGAACGCACCGGGAAGAATTTTCCCAATGGGGAGTTGATACCTTTTATTCCCTGGCTGAAATGGAAAAAGCATTGGCAGGTTGCCGCTTTGTTATTTTGGCGTTGGCTTTGACCCCAGAGACATATCATTCAATAGCAGAACCTTTCTTTCAGTCGATGGATAGGGACGCTTTCTTTATTAATGTGGCTCGCGGGGATATTGTTGTGCGTGAAGCCTTTGATAAAGCTCTTCAAAACAAATGGATTGCAGGCGCAGGTTTCGACGTTTTTTGGAAAGAGCCGCCTGAAATTACTGACCCTATATTGAATCACCCTCTTGTAACGACAACCCCTCATATTGGAGGGGTCACTGATGCTTCTTTGAATGGTGCTATTGACTTTATTGTAAAAAATGTTCAGAGGGTGGCCCTTGGAGAAGAGCCCTATTCTTGCTTGAATAGCAGGGATCTTCAAAGAAAGAAGACACTCTAATCGATGGACTTTAAAGAAAAAAGGAAAAAACTTCTTTATGGAGTTATTGTTTTATGTTTTATAACGGCAGCTATTTGGATTTATGGTCTTTGGTGGCGTTATTACGAAGTGACTCATCCTCGTATTGCACAGGCTATTCCTCATTCGTATGAGGAGCAGGTTCCTCTGTATGGTGTTCTTTTATGGGACGAAGTTGTAGTGACTTCTCCCCTCAAGGGAACACTTTCATATGCTGTTTCAGGGCATGGAGGGAGAGTCAGCAAAGGGGATGTCATTGCGACTGTAACAGCCTCCGCACGCCAACAATTACGGGCCCCTCAGACAGGTTATTTTATTCCGGGCCTTGATGGTGTGGAAGGTGGGTTGAGCTACTCTTCCCTTTGGGGGGGAGAGGAAAAATTTCCTGACCTTCCATCGCTGAGGTATTTTCCTGGAAATCATAAAGTTAACAAGGGAGACGCTATCGGCAAAATTATTCCGATGCCTCAACAGCTGCGTATTGTAGGTTATGCCGATTTAACTCCGGCCCTTGAAAAACAACTGGCACGAGGAGTACTTTTGGTGCGCAGAGGGCCCAAAGAATCATTGTACGAAGCGGGAATACGCGTAGTTCGTAAAATGGGGTATAGAACAAAATTGTATCTCTCATTGCCCTTTTTTCCTGTTAATATTGTGAAAAATCGTTCTGTATCGTATCTTATTTCTACGGAAGAACGTGTAGGCGTTTCAGTTCCTCAATCGGCGGTTATCTTGCGAGGCGGGAAACTTGGGGTTTTCCTTGTAGAAGGAAACTATGCCTGTTTTAAAGAAATCAATGGTATTCCCCTGTCTGATCATCTTTTTTTCGTGACAAGCGGACTGCAACCAGGAAATATTGTTATACTCAAAGCAGATCATGCCAGGGAGGGTCGAGTTGAGCTATGGTAAACGTTAATATTTGTGAAAATGTAGAAAGAATTCGTGGCTTGATTGCAGAAAGTGCAAAGAAGAGCGGGCGCAAAAAAGAAGAGATTCAACTTATTGCTGTGACTAAAAATCACAAAGTAGAAGAAATGGTTAAGGCCATACAGGAAGCGGGCGTTACGAACATTGGTGAAAACCGAGTGCAGGAAGCCCAGACCAAGCGGGCAAGCTGGCCGGAAAATGTAAATGCTGAATGGCATCTTATAGGACACTTGCAGAGAAACAAAGCAAGAAAAGCTCTTGAAATTTTTAATGTTATTCAATCTTTAGATTCTATTGCTCTTGCAGAACGACTTGAACGTATTTGTGTGGAAATGAAGCGTACAGTTCGTGTTTTGCTTGAGGTCAATACCTCGGGAGAAAGTGCCAAACATGGAGTTGCTCCCGATGATGTCTATTCTCTTTTCGATTATGTTATGGGAGAGTGTCCATCTCTAACAGTTCAAGGTCTTATGACTGTAGGTCCTCTCACGGAAGAAGAAAGCGAAGTTAGAGAGGCTTTCGCTCTACTCAGAAGCTTGAAAGAAAATTTAAGCTCATCAAGGGACGTTTCGCTTCCAGAACTTTCTATGGGGATGAGCGGCGATTTTCAGTGGGCTATCGAAGAGGGAAGTACCATGGTCCGGATCGGGACGGCGATATTTGGTCCTCGATCGTATTAACCGCTCTTATATTATAGGAGGTGGTTCAATGTTCGAGCGCCTTATGGCGATGTTGGGGCTTGCCGAATATAACTACGATGACGTTAATGGTGAAGATGAAACGGAATTAGAAACAACTTACGGCGAAGAAGATGTTGAAGAACGCCAGAAACGTATCTTAAAATCTCCACCGACACAGGCTCAGATTATTATTTGTCGTGGAGAACTTTGTCTTGATCGTAGAGAAGAACTTGGGGAAGCCCTGCATAAGGGTCTTAATGTTATTGTTGATTTGCGGAATATGGATCGTGACGTAGGGCAAAGTGTACTTGATTTTTTGTGTGGAGTTGCTTTCGCTATGCGAGGAGATGTAGTTCGTGTCTCTCCAGGAGTATTCATGGCATCTCATCGCAAGGGTATAGTGGAAGAATGGAAGGAGGAACATCGTGCCTGATCTTATCACGGCGCTTGATATTGAAAGTAAAACCTTTTCCAGGGCTATCAGAGGGTATGACCCCGATCAGGTTGACGAATTCCTTGATCATTTAGCAGAGACGTTACGTCTTATGGGGCAGCAGTTCTCAGACCTGGAACGGGAAAAAATGTGTTTGGAAGAGCAATTGAAGGAATATAACAATCTTAAGGATACATTGCAGGAAACACTTCTCATGGCTCAAAAAAGTGCAGAAGCGAAAAATGATGCGGCAAAGCAGGAAGCTGATGCTATTATTTCTGAGGCCCGGGCCAAGGGAGAGAGAATTGTTTTTGAGGCGATGAACGAGCGAGACCGTCATCGACGTGATGCGGCCAGGTTTTCTGACATGAAACGCGTCTTTAAGAGTGATATGGCAGCTTTGTTGACCAAGTTCTCTTCCTTAATCGATTCTATTGAAGACGATGTTGACGTTACTCAGGAAATTACTGTAGTTGAGGAGCATCAGGCGGAGTGACCGAACTTGAAGTACATCAGCAACCGATTCGCTACATAAAAGGGGTAGGGGCAGTTCGAGAAAAACTGTTGAATCGTCTAGAGATAGAGACGGTGGAAGATCTTCTTCTTTTTTTCCCCCGTCGTTACGAAGATCGGAGGGGATTAACCCCCCTTGCCGATGTAAAGCCGGATACAACAGTTTCTCTTCTCGTTCGTGTTGTTGCTTTGGAAAAACGCCAGACCTCAAGAAAAGGCTTCATGATTATCCAAGCTCTTCTTACTGATGGACACGATTTCATACGGGCTGTCTGGTTCAATCGGAAGGGACTTGAACGCCTTCTCACTCCAGGGAAGGAAGTTGCATTATATGGTGCAGTTGAATGGCGATACGGGCAACTGCAAATTACGAGTCCTGAATTTGAAATCATAGAGGAAGGGGAACATCCGGATTCCATTGGACATATTGTGCCGGTTTATCCACTTACTGCCGGATTGCAACAACGCTGGTTTCGCAATGTAGTTCGTTTTTGTCTTGAAAATTATAAAATAACGTCGGACCCTCTTCCAACATCTATTTGCTTGAAATATGAATTTCCGACGTTCTTCGAAGCTGTTCGTGAAATGCACTATCCACAAGGCAGAAAGAGCTGGAAGAAAGCGCGGGATCGTCTTGCTTTTCAAGAGCTATTCGTTCTGCAGACAGGAATGGCTCTCCGACGGGGTAAGCGTTCGCATTTTGCAGAAAAAGCGCCAATATTACCTGTAGATGGCCCGTTGCGGAAAAAGTTTTTAGATGAGGTCTTCCCTTACGCCTTGACTGAAGCGCAAAAGCGAGTCTCTTTCGAAATAAGTTCAGATTTGGAACAGAGCATTCCCATGCACCGTCTGCTTCAGGGGGATGTGGGCTCGGGAAAGACGGCTATTGCTGTTTTAGCCCTCATTCAAGCTGTGGAAGCTGGGTTTCAAGGAGCATTTATGGCTCCTACAGAAATTTTAGCCCAACAACATTACTATCGATTGAAATCCTTATTTAAACATTTGGGAATTTCTGTAGTTTTGCTCGTTGGTTCTTTAAAAAACAGCGTGAGGGATGATACACTGCACAAAATAGAAAGCGGCGAAGCACAGGTGGTTGTCGGGACCCACGCATTATTCTCAGATCCTGTTCTTTTCTTGAAACTGGGTTTGGCGGTTATAGATGAACAGCATCGATTTGGAGTGCTTCAAAAAAATGCACTGCGTTCCAAGGGAAGCAATGAGGGCATGGTTCCTCACGTGTTGGTGATGACGGCAACGCCCATTCCCAGAACACTTACGCTCTCTGTTTACGGAGATCTTTCTGTCTCTACAATAGATGAGATGCCTCCTGGGAGAACTGAGATTCATACTCGCTGGCTCAAGAAAAAAGAAGAGAGGCGATTGTGGACTTTCATTCGGGAGCGATGCTCGGAGAAAGAGAGAGTATATTGGGTGTGTCCTCTTATTGAAGAGAGTGAAGCCCTTTCAGTAACATCAGTTACGGAAAGATATGAATATTTGCAGGAACTATTTTCTGAACTGAGAGTGGGATTATTACATGGACAACTTCCAGCGAAGGAAAAAGAAAACGTGATGAATCATTTCGCCGCGGGGAAACTTGATATACTCGTATCGACTACTGTTATAGAAGTTGGAGTTGATGTTCCTGAGGCGACGGTCATGATTATCGAAGATGCGGATCGTTTTGGTCTTTCGCAACTTCATCAACTTCGTGGTCGAGTGGGAAGAGGAAAAAAACAGGGGTATTGCGTTCTTTTAAGCAACCCATCAACAAAGGAAGCTGTGGAACGGCTAAAGGTTATGTGTGCGACAACTGACGGATTTAAAATAGCGGAAGCAGATTTGAAACTTCGCGGTCCAGGAGAAGTTTGTGGCATCAGACAGCATGGAATTACAGATTTTCGTGTGGCTGATTTATTGAAAGATCGTTCTCTCTTGGAATTGGCCCGAAAAGATGCGTCTGATCTGATCGAAAAGGATTCACGACTTGAAAAAGAACCGGAACTTTTGAACTACGTGTTAAGAACAGTTGGACGAAACCTGGATTTGGTGGGAATTGCATGAATGAAGAATATTTTGAAAACTATCTTCAGCGTTTGTTGACCCGTGGAGCCTATACGTGTTGGCAAATTCAGGATAAACTCATAAAGAAGGGTGCAGCTGAAGAAGTAGCACATACATTGGTAGAAAAATATACAGAATTGGGCTTTCTAGATGATGAAGCCTATAGTATTCTTTATGTAGCATCTCATGTGGGGTGGGGTGACCGAAAGTTACGGGACGAGCTGAGACGACGAAAAGTGAGTCCTACGATAATTCAAAAGGTGCTCGAGGAAGCGGAAACAGACGAAGTACATCGTGCGTGTGTCTTGGCACAGGAGTGGAAGCGGCATGATGTTGATTCTCGAAAAATATGGGGACGATTGATACGTCGTGGATTTTCTGCCAGTTCCTGCAAGATTGCTTTGGAAAGGACTTGTGAGCCTTTCCGTTGATCTGTAAAATAGAATCCTCAGCACTACGTGTGCGGTCTTAAAATGTTACTGATCAGCACCTTGATAATAAAATGAGGAGTGATAGGCCAATTATGCAAATGATGACTGCTATTATAGGAATAGCTGCTGGCCTTGCTGCTGGAGTTGCAGCAGGGTTCATGCTTTCAAAGACTATTGGAGCCAAACATCTTGAAAATGCCAAATTACGAGCAGAAACAATTCTTAAAGAGGCTCTTCAAGAGGGGGAACAGCGTAAACGGGAGAAGTTGGCGGAGGCTCGCGAAGAAGCGTATAAACTTCGTCAGGAAGTTGAACGGGAAAGTAAGGAGCGTCGCTTGGAACTTCAAAGAGCAGAACGACGCCTTGAGCAAAAAGAAGAAAATCTTGATAAAAAGATGGACCGGATTGGTCACAAAGAGGAAGAACTTCGTCAACGTAAAGACGATATAGAGAAACAGTCTGCCGAGGTAGAGCTTGTTCGACAGGAACAGGTTAAACGCCTTGAAGAGATTGCTCAAATGTCGAGAGAAGAGGCCCGTCAGATTCTTCTTAAAGAGACAGAAGACGATATGCAGCATGATTTGGGCATGCTTATGAAAGATTTAGAGGAACGAACGCGGCGAGAAGCGGAGAAAAAGGGGAAAGAAGTTCTTGCGACGGCTATCCAACGTTGTGCTGTTGAACAGACATCGGAAGTCGCCGTGAGTGTCGTGCCTCTGCCTTCTGATGAAATGAAGGGACGTATTATTGGCCGTGAAGGACGAAATATTCGTTCCTTTGAAACCTTGACAGGCGTAGATCTTATTGTTGATGACACGCCAGAAGCTGTGACTTTGAGCAGTTTTGATCCTGTACGAAGAGAGGTTGCACGTCTTTCTCTCGAAAGACTTGTTGCCGATGGAAGGATTCATCCTGCCCGGATCGAAGAACTGGTGGAAAAGGCAACAAAAGATGTTGATGAGCAGATACTTGAAGCTGGAGAAACCGCCCTTTTGGAAACAGGCGTTAAAAATATGCACGATGAGCTTATTCGCCTTATAGGTCAATTGCGATATCGATATAGCTACGGACAAAATGCCTTACAGCATAGCCTTGAAGTATCACACTTATCGGGTATTATCGCTGCTGAATTGGGTGTTGATGAGGAGTTGGCCAGACGAGCCGGTTTGTTGCATGATATAGGGAAGGCTGTGGACCATCAGATAGAGGGGCCTCACGCCCTTATCGGAGCAGACTTGGCGAAACGGTATGGCGAATCTCCAGAAATCATAAATGCTATCGCGGCACATCATGAAGATGTAGAGCAGCAGTCGGTGTTTGACGTTATTGTTGCTGCTGCAGATGCTGTGAGCGCATCTCGTCCGGGAGCTAGAAGAGAAAGCCTTGACGCATATATACGCAGACTCGAAAAGCTGGAGGAAGTAGCGAAATCTTTCAAGGGAGTAAGTAAAGCATTCGCTATACAGGCTGGACGTGAAGTTCGCGTTGTGGTCTCTCCCAATGTGACGGATGAAGGCGTTGTTTATAAAATAGCCTATGATATCGCCCGTAAGATCGAAGAAGAGATGAAATATCCAGGTCAGATCAAAGTCACGGTAACACGTGAGGTTCGGGCAACAGAATATGCGAAGTAGGCATTTGCGATGATGAGAATACTTTTCGTTGGAGATATAGTGGGGCGACCGGGTCGAAAAACTTTTTTGACCCAGTTGCCTCTTCTTAAGAAAGAATTTTCGAAGATTGATTTTGTCATTGTTAATGGTGAAAATGCTGCTGCTGGAAAGGGCTTGACGGAGAAAATCAAAGACGAGTTCTTTGATGCAGGAGTAGATGGTATTACATCAGGAAATCATATTTGGGATAGGTCTGATTTTTACACAGTTTTAGACGAAGAAACTCGAATAGTGCGGCCTGCTAACTATCCGCCAGGGTGTCCTGGAATAGGAGTGACTGTTCTTTCGAAACGAGGATTGAAGCTTGGCCTTATAAATTTGCAGGGTCGGGTTTTTATGCCTGATACTGACTGTCCTTTTCGTAAGGCTGATGAAATTTTAGAAGATTTTGCCGATGTTCCCACCCTAATTGATTTTCACGCAGAGGCAACATCTGAAAAGAGGGTTTTAGGTTTTTATCTTGATGGCAGAGTTTCAGCTTTTCTTGGAACCCATACTCACGTACAGACAGCTGACGAAGAAATTCTACCAAAAGGAACAGCATATATTTCTGATGTAGGAATGACAGGTGCGCATCACAGCGCTATTGGTATGACGTTAGAAAGTGTTTTGCCAAAATTCCTTACAGGTCTCCCCTCTCGATTTCAAGTGGCCAGCGACGATTTGCGTCTTAATGCTGTGCTTATTGATATCGACACAGAGACTAAAAAAGCTACACACATAGAAAGAATAGTACGAGTATTAGACGAAGAAAACTAATAAGATAATAAAAAAATTGATTAATAAAACAAAAGGGAGGAGCTTTCAAAAGCTCCTCCCTTTTTTAATCATGTAATTTTTATAATCTGCGGTCTTAGCAGATACGGGGCAACATTTCACCTACTGGCATATCCACTACTCGCATACCACCTATTTTTGTCTGAAGAGCAACCATTCCCTTATGTTCTTCAGTGACACTGCCTATTATTGAGGCTTCTTGGCAAAGAGGGTTTTCCCGTAAAATATTCAATACCTTATCTGCGTCTTTCGGGTCAACTCCTATGGCTGCACATCCTTCACACGCTAAATAAAGCGGATCAAAACCTAAAATATCACAGACAGACTGCACTGATGAACGAATAGGAATGCCCTCTTCTGAGAGTGTTACTCCTAATTGTCGTCCTTCGGCCCATTCGCACATAACCGTGCCCAGCCCTCCTCGGGTGCAGTCGCGCATACAGCGTAACCCATCAATTTTGAGCAGTGGTTCTAATGCTGGCCAAAGAGGAGCACAATCACTTTTCAGGTCTTCCGGATTAAGATCAAAACGGCTTGCCCCTATTGCTGCACCGTGTCGTCCTATAGATGTACTGACGATAATCGTATCGCTTGGCTGGAGAAGATTCATCCCCAACGGGGCAGGTGTAACTCTTTCTCCAACAGCGCATGTTGTTATGAAAAGACCTTCAACGTGCCCCTTGGGAACTACTTTAGTATCCCCTGCTACAAGCTGAATGCCGAGTTTTTGGCATATCGAAGAGGCACTTTTCATATATCGTGTGAGTTCATCTATATGAAAACCTTCTTCTGCAACAACACTCATCGTTATAAATTGAGGTTTAACCCCACGAACGGCTAAGTCATTTGCACTTCCGCAGATTGCAAGCTCTCCAATATCCCCACCTGGAAAATCTCGAGGCGAAACAGTAAAGCTATCAATGGTTACACCAATCTTCTCCCAGATAAGAGCACAATCTTCAAGATCTGACGTAAGATTTTTTTTAGGAAAGACGGAAAGAATGACCTGTATAAGATCTTGAGTTAATCGTCCGCCACTTCCGTGGCCAAGTGTGACTTTTTCCAGGGAGATTCACCTCCTCTATTATATTTGTAGTATGCAGAGCAAGACCCTTCACTTGAGACCATACATGGTCCAACGGGAGTCATAGGTGTGCATCGTTTAGCGAAAAGAGGGCATTCCAATGGACGTATATGCCCTGCTAAAACATCACCACAACGGCATCCTGCAGGAGGAGGCGGTGATGTAAGTGTTATTTGAAACCGAAGAAGGGTATCAAACGATGAAAACTCTTCCTTAAGCATATATCCGGAGAGAGGAATTTCTCCCAAGCCTCTCCATCGAGCAGAGCAGGGTGTAAATACCCGGTCTATCATTGAAAGAGCTTTTTGATTGCCTTCTGGTCGGACAGCTCGTGGATAGAGAGAGTGTAAAACAGCCTGACCATTTGCATGTTGAAAGACAAGGTCAGCAATGGCCAAAAGAATATCCATTGGTTCGAATCCGGCAATAGCACAAGGAATTTTATATTTTTGGGCAATGAACCGATAGGCGTTGTGTCCGAGAATAACACTGACGTGACCAGGAAGAATAAAACCATCTATTTTCAGGTCTGGATCTTGAACTAAT
This sequence comes from Aminobacterium sp. MB27-C1, assembly GCF_030908405.1. Classification (NCBI taxonomy): domain Bacteria; kingdom Thermotogati; phylum Synergistota; class Synergistia; order Synergistales; family Aminobacteriaceae; genus Aminobacterium; species Aminobacterium sp. MB27-C1. The sequence goes on from NZ_CP133089.1 coordinate 592,240, forward strand.
TGCTCCAAAACGGGAGGTGTTTGTTTGTGATAACTCAGAATAGAGAAATTTGAAATGTTCTTTTCGCGCGCTTCGAGAACGGTAGCTGCGGTTGCTGGAGCAGTTGTTTCAAAACCCACAGCCAAAAAAACAACTTCTCGTTCGGGGTTATTTTCTGCAATGGATAAAGCCTGAGCTGCGCTTGTTACCAGTCGAACATCCTTCCCCTCGCTTTTTCTCTCGGAGAGAGAGCTCTTGGTTCCAGGAACACGAAGCATATCTCCGTAGGTTGCTACTGTGATTTGTGGCATGTCAAGAATGTCTATGGCGCAATCGATCTCTCCTTGATCTGTCACACAGACGGGACATCCTGGTCCAGATACAAGAGATAACTCTTCAGGAAGAAGAGAGCGGATTCCTGAACGGAATATAGAGACTGTATGTGTTCCGCATACTTCCATAAAAGTTAATGGTTTTGAAATTCTCTGGCCGATGGCTTCTATTACATGTTGAGCTGTAAAAGAGGCCTTGAAGGGGTTGGATTTTTTATCGGACTTTTGCATGGCTCTGTTCGGCATATTGATAAATTTCATCCCAAAGGGCCCGCAACTCTATTGAATCGTCTTTTTCTAGTTTTTCAATAGCAAAACCCGCATGTACCAGAACGGTATCTCCTATTTCAACAGAGTCTAACAAGTCTGTACGAACTTCAACCTGAACGGAACCTGTGTTGGCTAACGCTTTGTTTTCACCTAAGAATTTTTCTATTGTGTGAGGAACAGCAAGACACATCTCGTCTATCACTCCTTCCGACATATAATTCTACTCTATATCATTTCTTATGCAATGGACAGAAAAAATAAAAGAATTTTTGATCATTTTATTTTCATTTAAGGGCTACAATTATTAACCTCTTGATGTATAATTGAAGTACATTATCGTATATCTTGAATAATGCCAATCTTGAGTATTTTCAAATTTAGTTGTTGAGTGTGGGGAGGTGGAAGAGGAAAAAATAGAGTGAGAGTCGAATGTTACAAAAGTTTTTAGTAGTCAGATGAAAAGGGGGGTTATATGGAAGATGAGTAACAATGGAGAGAGAGAACAGTGGGGAAGTAGAATAGGTTTTATTCTTGCGGCCGCTGGTTCAGCCGTTGGTTTGGGAAACATTTGGCGTTTCCCTTATATCACTGGCCAAAATGGTGGAGGAGCTTTTGTTCTTATTTATGTTGCACTTGTTTTTGTTATCGGCTTCTCCGTTATGCTTGCAGAGGTAGCCATTGGACGTCGCGCTCAGTTGAATGCTGTAGGGTCATTTAAAAAATTAAAAGGTGGAGCTTGGCCGATCGTTGGCTGGATGGGTGTCGCTGCAGGGTTTATTATTTTGTCTTATTACGGAGTTATTGGCGGTTGGACTATTAAATACTTTATTAGCTCATGGACAGGGCTCATGGAAGCAGGAGCTGCTGGCAAGGCTGGAGATGTATTTGGCGGTTTCGTAACAAATACGCCACAAGTTATTATGTTCCAAGCGCTTTTTATGATAGTAACTATTTGGGTTGTCTATCGTGGTATAGGCGAAGGAATTGAAAAGTATTGTAAAGTGTTGATGCCAGCGCTTTTTGTAATTCTTTTGATTCTTATTGTTCGTTCTGTGACTCTTGAAGGCGCAGGAAAAGGGCTTGAATTCTATCTTAAACCCGACATGTCGAAAATTACCGGAGATACTTTCTTGGCAGCGTTAGGTCAGGCTTTCTTCTCTCTTTCTCTTGGCATGGGATGTATGATTACGTATGGCAGCTATTTGACGAGAAATACGACAATACCAAGTGCTGTTGGTCAGATATGCTTTATCGACACAATGGTAGCCTTACTTGCTGGTCTCGTTATTTTCCCGGCAGTTTTTGCATTTGGTGTCGAAGCCGGAGCTGGCCCGGGGCTTACATTTGTTACGTTGCCATCTGTCTTTTCTCAGATGCCTGGTGGTCCCATTTGGTCATCACTATTCTTTTTGCTTCTCTTCATAGCGGCGCTAACGTCTGCTATTTCTTTGCTTGAAGTGGTTTCTGCTTACTTTATCGATGAAATGGGATGGGGACGACCCAAGGCTGCGTTGCTTATGGGACTGACAATTTTCCTGTTGGGTATTCCTTCTGCAATTTCTCTTGCAGGCAATTTGAAAGTTGCGGGAAAAGATTTCCTTGATGCGGCGGACTTTTTGGCTTCTAACGTGTTGTTACCTTTAGGTGGACTCTTCATTGCCCTTTTTGTCGGCTGGGTCTGGACAGAGACTGCGCGTAAAGAGGTTAGCAACGATGGCACATATCAATTTGGTCTGATGGATGTATGGATTTGGATATGTAGAACTGTTGCCCCAATAGCCATTGCTATCATTTTCTGGCAGGGGTTGAAATGGTAAAAGAGTAGTAAGGTAATAAAAGTGAAATCAGCAGCGGGTTTTGACAATAGCTGCTTAAAGTAAAGATAACAGGGGGGAGAATAATTCCCCCTGTATTTTGTATATTTATGTGAATAGGATGAAAGTTTCATTTTTCACAAGGGCCTTGACTATCATCACTTATAGTGTAGAATCATAACAGATTGCCGGAGGAAGGTCGCAAGAGAGTCCTTTTTACTATGGTAGAGGGGCGCCGAAGGGGCAATGTTTTTAGGTGTAGGAACCTTAAAATGGAAACTCTCAGGCACAAGGATTGCGACTGGACGGGTCTCTGGAAGAGTTAGCCGCTCTTTTCATAGAGCCAGATTGGGCTATGCGACAGAGATTGTCTTACCTATAGAATCGATATAGGAGGCAGTGTATATGGGTCGCAAGCTCCTCGTAACAAATAATAAAACTCTTTGTAAGAGAGTGAAAAATGTCGAATGTGTAGAAGGATCGTCATTCGACGTTTTGGTTGTAGCTCGTGATTATATCCATCAAGGATGGGTTCTTTTGTCACATCCGCTTTATGGTAATTTGCGCCCCTATCAGCATCCTTTCCGTTCCCTTCTTTTAGAAGCTCCAAGTGAAAATTCTGTACGTCAAGTAGATACATATTCCCTTGAGCTTATAGAAAACGCTCTTTCGATTTATCGTTCTTGTGGAGAGAGGATACTAAAAGTCTCGTCTCTATCAGAGGAAATGATAGATGATTTCTCATTTCTTGATAAGGAACTTATTAAAGAAAGTCTGAATAAGTATTCAATGTTTTTCTCTGCTGGGGATGAGCAGAGATAAATAGGGGTTAGTGTTGTCGTGTTAGTGAGATTTTTAACTTTTTCTGAAAGGAGGTGAAGTTGAATGGCAATGGTCGAATTGACGAAAGAGAATTTCGATGCAGAGGTAAAGGAGAGCAGTCTCCCTGTACTCGTCGACTTTTGGGGCCCTAAGTGTGGTCCTTGTATGGCCCTTCTTCCCAACGTACATAAAATGGCCGAGGAGTTTGAAGGAAAAGTCAAGTTCACTTCTGTTGATGTTTCTCAGAACCGTCGTGTAGCTATCAACAATAGGGTGATGGGATTACCCACATTCCTTTTCTGGAAAGATGGCAAAGAGGTTGCACGTATTAGCGGTGCTGAGGTTACCCTTGAGAAAATCAAGGAAAATGTAGAGAAATTACTGTAAGCGAATCCGCGAAAAAGGGGGGGAGTCATTTGAAATTAGAACTCCATAACGTAAAAGTTAGTAAACTTGCATGGGGAGACAAGACAACAGTAAAAGACGGCGTTCTCTATGTCAACAAAGAAGAGCTTATTGCAAAGCTTTCCGATGACGAGCGTCTTGCTAAAATTGATGTTGATCTTGCTATGCCCGGCGAGAGCGTACGTATCCTTCCAGTGAAGGATGTTGTTGAGCCTCGTTGCAAACTCGAAGGCTCTAACGAAGTATTCCCCGGTTTCATCGGCGATGTAGACACCGTCGGCGAGGGCAAGACTCTCGTGTTAAAAGGTGCTGCCGTTGTAACAACGGGAAAAATAGTTCGTTTCCAGGAAGGCATCATTGATATGATGGGTCCTGGTGCGGAGTATACTCCTTATTCTCAGACCAACAACGTCGTACTTGTTCTTACTCCCGTTGATGATCTTGAGAAACACGATCATGAAGCAGCATGCCGTATGGCTGGCCTTAAGACCGCTGCTTACCTTGCCCAGAGCTGCAAGGAAGCAAAAGCTGACGAGGTCGAGACTTACGAGCTTCCTTCCTTCAACGAAGCTATGCATGCCTATCCTGAGCTTCCTAAAGTAGCATACCTCTATATGCTTCAGTCTCAGGGACTTCTTCACGATACCTATGTTTACGGTGTAGACGCCAAGAAAATTCTTCCCACATTCATCAACCCGACAGAAGTTTTTGATGGCGCTATCGTTTCCGGAAACTGCGTTTCCGCTTGCGATAAGAACAACTCCTATGTTCACCTCAACAACCCTGTCATCAAATCCATGTTTGATCGCCACGGAAAAGATTTCAACTTCATCGGCTGCATCATCACCAATGAGAACGTAACCTTGGCCGACAAGAAGAGAAGCTCTTCCTATGCTGTCAAACTTGCGAAGACACTTGGCGTAGACGGCGTTCTTATCTCTGAGGAAGGCTTTGGTAACCCCGATGCCGACCTTATCATGAATTGCTGGAAAGCCGAGCGCGCCGGAATCAAGACCACTCTTCTTACTGACGAATATGCTGGTCAGGACGGCGCAAGCCAGTCTCTTGCAGACTCCTGCAAAGAGGGCGATGCCTGTGTAACAGCTGGTAACGCTAACGAAGTTATCGTACTTCCTCCAATGGAGAGAGTTATCGGCATTCCTGAAGAAGCCAACACTATCGCTGGCGGCTGGCAGGGTTCCCTTGCTGAAGACGGCACAATTACCGTTGAGTTGCAGGCTATCCTCGGCGCTACAAGTGAGCTTGGTTACACGAAACTTGGAGCCTACACAATCTAGTTTTCAGTAGTGTAGGAAGTTCCTTATAAAAAAGACTAAAAAGGAGGTGCGAAGCATGGGCAAATTGGCTGGAAAAAAAGTTCTTCTTCTTGGCGAGCGCGATGGCGTTCCAGGACCTGCCATGGAAGCATGCTTCAAAGATAGCGGCGCTGAGGTTGTCTTCTCAGTGACCGAGTGTTTCGTCTGAACGGCTGCAGGAGCCATGGACTTGCAGAACCAGCAGCGTGTTAAAGATGCTGCTGAAAAGTATGGAGCCGAAAACGTAGTAGTAATTCTTGGTTCTTCTGATGCAGAAGGCGCTGAGATTTACGCTGAAACAGTAACAAACGGTGATCCTACTTTCGCTGGTCCTTTGGCTGGAGTTCCGTTGGGACTCGCAGTATACCACGTATTTGAGCAGGAAATTCGCGATGAAGCCGATGAAGCGGCTTGGGAAGATCAGATCAGCATGATGGAAATGGTTCTCGACCCCGAGGCACTTTCTGCTGCTGTAAAATCTATGCGCGAAGAATTTAGTAAGCATACATTATAAATCCTTATAGAAAGGAGGGGTACATATGACTTACCGTGTCGTTCATTATATAAATCAGTTCTTTGCAGGTATTGGCGGTGAGGAGAAGGCTGATTATTTACCAGAGCTTCGTGAAGGTGTAGTAGGCCCTGGTATGGCCCTTAATGCAGCATTTAAAGGAGAAGCCGAAATAGTCGCCACCGTTGTCTGTGGAGATACATACTTTGCTTCCAATATGGAAGAAGCAACAAAGACGATTCTTGATATGGTGAAAAAGAGCAATGCCGATGCTTTTATAGCTGGCCCTGCTTTTAACGCTGGACGTTATGGCACAGCTTGCGGCGCTATTTGTTCCGCAGTTTCCAAAGAGCTTGGCGTTCCTGTCGTTTCCGCCATGTATCCTGAAAACCCCGGCGTTGAGATGTATAGAAAGAACCTTTTCATCGTAGAGGCTGCTGACAGTGCTCGCGGAATGGGTAAAGCAGTGCCTGCAATGGCTGCTCTTCTTCTCAAACAGCTTAAGGGAGAGAAAATTGGTCTGCCCACAGAGGAAGGCTACATTGAGCGCGGTGTTCGAATCAACAAGTTCTATGAGAAACTTGCTGCCGAGCGCGCTGTTGACATGTTTGTAGCAAAAATGCAGGGCAAACCTTTCACAACTGAATATGCAATGCCTGTCTTTGACAGAGTAGCTCCAAACCCTGCCATTAAAGACCTTAAAAATGCCACTGTTGCTATTGTTACATCTGGTGGTATTTGCCCCAAAGGAAACCCTGATCATATCGAGGCTTCCAGTGCCAGCAAATATGGCGAATATGATATTACCGGCGTAGATGACCTTACAGCTGAAGCTTACTGCACAGCCCACGGTGGCTATGACGCTACCTATGCTGACCAGGATGCCGACAGAGTTCTTCCTGTTGACGTACTGAGAGAGATGGAAAAAGCCGGAGTATTTAAAAAGCTTCACAATAAATTCTATACAACAGTTGGTAACGGTACTGCCGTAGCCAGCGCAAAACGTTTCGGTGCCGAAATTGCTGAAAAATTAAAGAAAGACGGCGTCGATGCGGTAATATTAACATCCACCTGAGGAACTTGTACTCGTTGCGGTGCAACGATGGTAAAAGAAATTGAGCGCGCTGGTCTTCCAGTCGTTCACGTTTGTACAATCGTTCCTATTTCCTTGACTGTTGGTGCTAACAGAATCGTTCCAGCTGTTGCCATTCCTCACCCCCTGGGTGACCCAACAAAGCCTTTCGAGGAAGAAAAAGCAATTCGTCGGCATCTCGTAGAGAAAGCTCTGAAAGCCCTTCAGACAGAAGTCGACGATCAGACAGTTTTCACAGACTAGTAACGTCTGTAATCAGGGCCCAGGGTAATCCCTGGGCCTATCTCTTATTGTAGAATAATAAAGAAAGATTGTTAATTGAGGAGGTTTTTGCAGCCATGTCCAGTGTTGGTATTAAAGGTTACGCTTACTGCCTGAACCACGTCCCCGAACTGGGTCTCCATTATGGGAACACCCCTTACGTTGAGAGGCACCATCATAAAGGAGAGAGTGAGTATTTAAAAAATTTACCGGAACATATGCAGTCCTTTGAGGATGCAAGAGATTATGCTCCCAACCAGGCTTATATTGGCGGTTTCCCTCTTTCCGAGTATGAAGCCAAGAAACAGCCCTGGTATGAAAATCGTTTAACAGGTTCAAGCCGTTATGGCAAGTTTGGTGAAATCATGCCCGAGGATGAATTCCTTGGACTCATGGATATATGCGACGTCTTCGATATTATTTGGCTTGAGAAAGGTTTTGCAGCCAGCGTAAAAGAGAAGCTCGCCCAGGATCCAATAATTAATGATCATGTTCTTGCCCGTCTTGAGGCAGGACACGACCTTTCCGAAATAGAGACAGAAGTGAAAGATCATTTAGCTTTGCCTCTCTATTTTGACAATAAAGTTGTAGGATGCGCACGTAACGGTCACGAGGTTGACGAGTGCCTTTTCGCCTACGTATTACTTGAAAATTTAGCTTGTAAGGCTGGCGGAGTATTGGCCCTTCTTCACATGTTGGAAAATACAGGCGTTGCTCCTGAGGAAATCGATTTTGTTATCGAGTGTTCTGAAGAGGCTGCCGGAGATATGAACCAGCGTGGCGGCGGCAACTTTGCAAAATCTGTTGCTGAAATCGCAGGCTGTGTAAATGCAAGTGGATGTGACGTTCGTGGATTCTGTGCTGGCCCTGTTAATGCTATGCTTGCAGCGGCATCACAGGTTGCTTCCGGTCTTCGTAAAAACTGTGTCGTGCTCGCTGGTGGAGCTATTCCTAAGCTTTACATGAACAGCCGCGACCATGTTAAAAAGGGAATGCCTGCACTGGAAGATTGCCTTGGAAACTTTGCAATTATGCTTGTGCCCGATGATGGTACAAATCCAGTAATTCGCCTTGATGCTGTGGGTAAGCACTCTGTAGGTTCCGGAGCTTCCCCCCAGGCTGTTACCTCTGCCCTCGTTTTCGAGCCTTTGCAGAAAATTGGTTTGACATTTACAGATGTAGATAAGTTTGCAGCTGAACTTCACACACCTGAAATAACACTTCCTGCCGGCGCCGGCGACGTGCCTCTTGCAAGCACAAAAATGATTGCTGCGTTAGCTGTTATGAAGAAAGTTATTGAGAAAGCCGACATGATGAACTTCGTAAAAGAGAAAGGTCTCGTTGGATATGCCCATACACAGGGACATATCCCTTCTGGAGTTCCTTTCGTTGGCCCAGCTTGCGAAGCCATTAAAGAGGGTTCTATGAACCGGGTAATGATCATCGGTAAGGGAAGTTTGTTCCTTGCACGTTTGACCAACCTGGCTGACGGAGCTTCCTTCCTTATCGAGCCGAGCAGCGGTGGTGCTGGAGCTGCCGTGAGCAAGGAAGATGTTAAAGCGCTGATTCTCGAGGTTCTTTCTGAGATCACGGAAAAGCTCCAGTAGTAGGAGCGAGGTGAGCAGTATGAGTGAAATCAGGCGTCTAGTCGGGGAGGCTCTCTCCGAAATAGTTGAAACAGCTAAAAGTGGCGGTCCTCGCATCAGCGTAGGACTTATGGCTACTGGAAGTGAACATGGAGGAGAAGAGCTGGCGAAAGCTGGTGTTCTGGCTCAGGCACAGTATCCCAACGTCAAGGTCGTTATGATCGGTCCCAAAGTGGATGGATATGATGAGCTTGAATGGATTGAAACTCCTAATTGTGAGGCAGATGTTTCTTCCGCAATGGAGAAAGCCATAAAAGAGGGAGTTATACAGGGTGCTGTCGCGATGCACTATCCTTTCCCCATGGGAGTAACAACTATTGGACGTGTTGTAACTCCTGCTAAAGGAAAAGATATGATTATCGCTTCTTCCACAGGTACTTCTGCTATTCAGAGAGTTGAAGCCATGGTTAAGAATGCGATTTACGGTATTGCCGTTGCCAAGTCTATTGGTAAAGAGAATCCGACGGTAGGTATATTAAACGTAGAAGGAGCTCAGCTTGTTTTCAGAGCTTTAAGCCAGTTGAAAGAGAAAGGCTACGATATTACCTTTGGAACAAGCATTCGTAAGGATGGCGGTTCTGTCCTTCGTGGGAACGATATCCTTGCTGGTGCCGTTGATGTGTGTGTTAGCGACACATTGACAGGTAACGTGTTGATGAAGGTATTCTCTTCATTTAACACAGGTGGTTCCTATGAGGCTCTCGGTTGGGGTTACGGCCCATCAGCTGGTGAAGGCTGGCCTCACGTTATTTCCATTATTTCAAGAGCTTCCGGTGCTCCTGTAATTGCTAATGCCTTAGCTTATAATGCAGCTGCGGTTCGTGGAAATCTTCCTGCAGTTGTTGCTGAGGAAATTGCGAAAGCAAAAAGTGCTGGACTTGACGATATCATTGCGGCCCTGCAGCCCAAACCTGCGGCTGCAGAAGAGGAGATAACACCTCCTCCTGCAGAGCCGACAGATGATGAAATTCATGGGATAGACGTACTTTCCATTGAAGATGCCGTAAAGGTGCTTTGGAAAGAAAAGATCTACGCCGAGTCTGCCATGGGCTGTACAGGCCCAGTGGTGAAGTTACCGGCAAAGTATACAGAAAAGGCCAAAGAAATATTAAAGGCCAACGGATATCTCTAGAATCAAGTAATACTAAAGACTCAAAATAGAAATAAAAGAGTAAGCGGGAAAACAGTTTAATGTTTTCCCGCTTTTTTTATGAAATAAAAGTGATATAATTTTCGTAGTTTTTAGATTGTTTAAAATCTAACAAAAAGTAGGAGGTGGTAGAAAGTTCAGTTTAGCACGTGCTTTTCGCTCCTTGAAGTTTGCACCACGAGAAAGAGTGTGTTGTGAAGAGAGTAGAGAATGACAAGAATAGAGAAAAGTCATGTTCTCTCTCATAGTGAAAGGGGGAATTGCATCAATGGACGCTATTATGAAGCTGAACGGTGTAATTAATGGTATTGTGTGGGGGCCGTGGATGTTGGCTCTTTTAGTTGGCACAGGTGTTTACCTGACCCTGATTCTCGGCTTTCCTCAGATTCGGTATTTTGTTCTTATGTTTAAGGAAGTTTTCGGTAATTTAGGTAAAAAGAAAGAAGGAGAAGGTACGATTTCTTCCTTCGCAGCTCTGTCTACAGCTCTTGCCTCAACCGTTGGAACCGGTAATATCGCCGGTGTTGCGACGGCCCTTCACCTAGGCGGCCCAGGAGCACTTTTCTGGATGCTCATTTCAGCCGTTTTCGGTATGACGACAAAAATGTGTGAAGTTACGCTGGCTGTCCGTTTCCGTGAAAAGGATGTTTTGGGGAACTGGCGCGGTGGTACCATGTATGTATTAGAAAAAGGTACCGGATATAAATGGCTTGCTTGGCTTTTCGCTCTTTTTGCATTCCTTGCCTCTTTCGGAATCGGATGTGCTGTTCAGTCAAACTCCACAGCTGAAGGATTCTTCCTTGGCTTTGGTATCCCTCAGATTTGGACAGGTATTGCAGTTGCCGTATTGACGGCTCTTGTTATCGTTGGTGGTTTGAAACGTATTTCTGACGTTACGACATATCTTGTTCCTTTCATGGCTGTTTTTTATATTATCGGCGGCATCATTGTCGTTTTTGCTCACGCGAGCGAAGTTCCGGCAGCATTGGCCAGTGCTGTTAAGTATGCCTTCAGTGATCCCATGGCAATGCCTGGAGCTTTAGCGGGTTGGACGATAAAGATGGCCCTTACAAAGGGTATTGCGCGAGGAGTCTTTTCAAACGAAGCCGGTTTGGGCTCTGCCCCTATGGTTCACGCTACCGCTATAGTTGATCACCCAGTTCGTCAGGGAATGTACGGTTTGTTCGAAGTTTTTACAGATACAGTCGTTATTTGTTCTCTTACATCTTTAGCCATCATTACCAGCGGCGTTCTTACGGGAAAACCAGAGCTTTCTGGAGCTCAGCTTTCTCTTTCTGCATTCCAGGTTGTTCTTGGCGGAACCGGTACAATGATCTTATCCATAGGACTGGGATTGTTTGCTTTCTCAACAATTCTTGGTTGGTATTGGTACGGTGAAACAGCTGCTACATACATTTTTGGACCAAAAGTCATTCCTGTCATGAAAGTGCTCTGGATTATCTTCATATTCCTTGGTGCTGCTGGTGGAACCCTCCTCGGGGATGCCAGTTCCTTCTTAACAAACCTTTGGGACCTTTCAGATACATTGAATGGACTAATGGCTGCCCCTAACCTTGTTGCCCTTCTTTTACTTTCTAACGAGCTTCGTCGTCTTGTCAAAGATTTTGATGCCAAGAGAAAATCAGGAGAACTTGAGTAAATTATCACAATTTGACAAATATACTAACTATTGTAACATGGCGGCAGGGGCGGATTTCCGCCCCTGTCTTCTGTGCAACGAAATTTATATAAAGAACAGGGGGAATAGGTGTGTTACTTCGTCCTACCAGAATGGAAGTTAATTTGAAGAATATTCAATCTAACTTCAAAGCAATTCAGAAACACGTAGGAACTGGTTCCCAGGTCATGGCTGTAGTGAAAGCTGATGCTTATGGGCACGGTGCTTTAGAAGTAACCAAAGCTCTTCTTGATGTAGGATGTCAGCGTTTTGCCGTAGCCACTCCAGATGAGGCGGTACAGATACGAGAAGCAGCAATAAACGACCCACTATTGGTTCTTGGCCCCTCTCCTTACGATGTTGCTTCAGAATATGTCAAATATGATATAGCGGCTGCCCTTACAGATATTAAGTTTGCACAGGCGATGAGCCGTGAAGCTGTTAATCAGGGAAAGACAGCTTTGCTTCATCTAAAAATTGATACTGGAATGGGGAGAATAGGTTTTCTCCCACAAGAAATACCTCAAGTTATAGATGAAATTTTGAAATTACCAGGAATAAGAGTAGAAGGACTCTTTACTCACTTTGCTGTTGCAGATGAAAAACGCTTGGATTATACAGAGCTTCAATTTACGCGATATATGGATGTGTATCATTTTCTTGAGAGCAAGGGGCTCCGAATTCCATTGCGCCATGTTTGCAATAGCGCAGCAGTGCTTCATTCTCCCGAGATGTATCTGGATGCTGTTCGACCAGGTGTCATCCTTTATGGTATGTGGCCTTCTGATGAGTGCGTTCGCCCTATAGAATTAAAGCCCACATTTGAAGTAAAAACGGCTATTGCTTCTATAAAAGAGTTGCCATGCAATAGTGGCATCGGATACGGTCTTCGCTATATGACACGAGGCATAGAAAAAATTGCCATTATTCCGTTAGGTTATGGAGACGGGTACTCTCGCTCACTGTCAATGAAAATACCAGTTCTTGTGCGCGGTAAAAGAGTTCCTATTGTTGGAAATATATGCATGGATCAGACGATGATCGATGTTACGGATATAGATGACGTAAAAGTGGGAGATGAAGTTGTTATTATAGGGCGTCAGGGTGAAGAGTTTATTACGCCAGAGGAAGTGGCGGCAATTCGGAATACTATTAATTACGAAATTCCAATTATGTTTTTGCCGCGAGTTCCCAGAGTTTATATTCGTTAGATCAACAGGAAAGAATAAAGGGAGGCTGTCAATGGAGGCAGCCTCCTTATTTTTTTATGACCCTCTTTACCGAAGGGGCATACGTATTTTTTCCATGGTGATTTCTTTGAGGTTTGCAGCGCCACACATAAGCATAATGTTACGAAGCTGTTCGCCTAAAAATTCTGTATAAAGAGCAACACCTTCAGATTGGCCTCCGCATGCTGCTATAACATATGGTCGACCGATCATAACTGCGTCGGCTCCTAGTGCCAAGGCCTTGAAAATATCGGCTCCCGTACGGATTCCTCCGTCTACTATTATTTTGAGGCGATCTTGTACTGCTGCCCGAATTTCCGGTAAGACCTCACACGTGGCGGGAGCTGAGGGCATAACGCGGCCACCGTGAGAAGATACGACAATAGCGTGGGCCCCTGCCTCTAAGGCTTTAAGTGCGCCCTTAGCGGTCATAACACCTTTAAGAATGAAAGGAACTTTTGTCGCATTAGTAAGAAGGCGAAGGTCTTCCACGCTCTTAGGCGAGAGAGTATTGACTTTACTTCCCATGTTTTTCAACCCTGCCATATCAATATCCATTCCAAAAGCTGTGGGTTTTGTTGTATTAATTGAATCGAGTCTCTCTTGTAATTTTTCATTGCTCCACGGTTTGCATACGGGGACACCGCGATTCTTATGCCTTTTAATAATATCTATGCTGCTTTCGAACATCCCAGGAGCAGGTCCATCTCCCGTAAAAGCTAGGATACCTGCCTTGTTGGCTCCTTCAATGGTTAATTCCATATATTCGATGTCAGTCATAATACCGTTATAGTTTTTTTTCATACCACCTATGGGGGCAATAAAGATCGGATAGCTAAAGTTCTGACCGAACATAGCCAAAGTTGTATCTTGTCCGCAGTTTTCATAGCACGTATCCATATTGAGTTTGACACTATCCAAAAATTCAGTGCAAACAGTCCAAGAAGAACCGTTGCCTACAGCCCCCACTCCAGGGACTTCTCCACGGCAGGAGATGCCGTTACATACTTTACAGACTCTGCATCTTGGGGACATCTTTTCTTTTGCGCGCTCCCATATTTCTTGTATTGTCATTTTGAGATGCTCCTTTGTATAGAAAATATACCGTGTCATTGTAGTTTCTCTTATTATTGGAAGTCAAAATAAATTTGTTATGGGGGAATAAAAATATTTTTCTATTTTATGCCCTTATGCTTCATATAATTATGCTGTAGAGGTTAGAATACATAGGATAGGATAAAGGGGCATTTTTTGAGGGATGTTCTTTTTTTACATAAAAATTATGCCTCAAAAGGAAAAAATGGATATAATCAGACCTGGAGTTTGAATATAAGGAGGACGTAAGACTGATGGAAAACAATTTGCCTTCACTTCGGAATTTTCCCGTAGAGGCGTTAAGCGACGAAGACGTAAAGCTTCTTGATAATGCAGCTCGCAAGGCACGTATTGATGCTGTGACTATGGTTTCTCTCGCAGGGAGTGGACATCCTGCCGGATCCCTTTCAAGTATGGAAATGTACTTGGCTACATACGGTGTGGCCAATCTCACCCCTGAAAATTGCAACGATACAGACCGTGACTATATAGTCGTCAGCCACGGACATACCTCTCCTGGCGCATACGCGACTTTAGCTACATGGGGCTTTTTCGAACCTCTCGATGCTGTTGCCAATTTCAGATTATGCTCCAGTCCTTTCCAGGGACATGTTGAGAGAAATGTTCCCGGAATAGACTGGGGAAGTGGAAACCTCGGGCAAGGGCTGGCTGCTGGTGTAGGTTTTGCTCTTGCGCAGAAAGCCCGGAATAACGGCGGGCGTGTCTTTGTCGTTATGGGTGACGGAGAACAGACCAAGGGGCAGGTTGCCGAAGCACGGCGAATTGCGGTAAAAGAGGGACTTTCAAATATTACAGCCCTTATCGATTATAACCACATACAAATTTCCGGACGTACAGAAGATGTTATGCCTGTTGATGTGCGTTCATTATGGGAAGCCGATGGTTGGGGAGTTCTCGAATGCGATGGACACTCCTTTGCCGAGATCTATGCGGCTTTGCGCGATGCTGTAAATGACGATGTTCCGACAGTAATTATCTGTCATACCCAAATGGGAAAAGGCATCTCCTTTATGGAAGGTATTCCTGATTATCACGGAAAAGCACCGAGTAAAGATCAGTATGCAGAAGCCATGAAAGAGCTTGGCGGTGACTTGGAATATCTCGAAAAGGCCAAATCTTTACGGGGCAATCCGATGCCTGTAGGGAGAAAAATTGTTCCCAATTCAAATAATCTTGTCTATGGGGAACCTCGCCAGTATGACAGTGAAACGAAGACAGACAACAGATCGGCCTTTGGCAATGCTCTTGCCGATGTGGGAGCCCTTAACTATAAGAAAGAAGACAAGACACCTCTTCTTGTTTTTGACTGTGACTTGGCAGGTTCTGTAAAAACAGCCGATTTCGCTAAAAAGTGCCCTGAATGGTTTATTCAGACAGGCATACAGGAGCATGCTACTGCGACAGTTGCCGGAGCTGCTTCTGTGGCTGGCGCTGTAAGCGTTTGGGCTGATTTCGGAGTGTTCGGATTGAGCGAAGCCTATAATCAGCAGCGGCTGAATGACATAAACAAGACAAACCTTAAACTGGTGCTTACTCACGTGGGTCTTGACGTGGGAGAAGATGGCATGACCCATCAGTCCATTGACTACGTTGGCCTTTTAAGAAATACATTTGGTTGGAAACTTATTGTTCCGGCAGACCCCAATCAGACAGACAGAGCGACACGATGGGCCATTAAAGAAGCGGGGAATGTCTGCCTTGCCATGGGACGAAGCAAGTTGCCAGTCCTTACAGACGAGGAAGGCAAACCAATCTTTGGCGAAGATTATACGTTTGAATATGGTCAGGCAGTGAAGGTACGTGATGGTAAAGATGGTGCCATCTTTGCACTTGGGGCCATGACAGGAAAAGCTCTTGAAGCCTGGGAAATACTTCGTGAAAAAGGATTGAACTTCAAGCTCTTTTCCGTAGCTACTCCATTAGCCATCGACACGGCAGCTTTAAGGGAAGCTTGCGACACAGGCGTTGTTATTTCTGTTGAAGATCATCATTATCACAATGGTTTAGGTGTTAGCATAGCCTTAGCAATGGCTGAGGAAAGGCTTAGTGCTGCCTTTATGCCTCTTGGCGTACATTCATACGGTGCTTCTGGCAAGTCTGAAGAAGTAATGAAGCAGATGAAGCTTGATGCAGCGTCAATAGCTTCGCAGGCCGAAGAATGTTGTAAAGGAAGGGCGTAAGTAAAAAAACATGCACAATCTCTTGCTACATATTTGTTGTGCTCCAGATGCAACAATCCCATGGCCAGCACTTATTGAGGAAGGGTATTGTGTAACGGGATATTTCTACGGGCACAATATTCACCCGCAAGAAGAGTATAATCGGCGGAGAGAGGCAGTAGAGACACTTGCCTCTCTCCTGTCTCAATCTGTATATATAGAAGAATATAATCCCAATGAATGGCTTGAAAAGGCAAAGGCTTTATCTGAAGAGCCCGAAGGCGGGCGTCGGTGTTCCCTTTGTTTTGCCTTACAGCTGGAAGCCGCTGCTCAGAGAGCCCGGGAGCTTTCTTTTTCTTATTTATGTACGACCCTGACTATTAGTCCTCATAAAGATCCTGATAGAATTAATAGGTTGGGAGAAGAAATTTCAGCTCGATATGGAATTATATGGCTGAACAAGATATGGAGAAAAAATAACGGTTTCGTAGAATCGGTACGAAAAAGCCGTGAGATGAATCTATATCGTCAGAACTATTGCGGTTGTTGCTATAGCATACATGCCGAAAGTATTGATAAGAGGAGATGACCCCCATGGAGGATGAACGTAGCGTATTGCCTGTCGGAAAACTTCCCCCAGATATTCTAGAGAAGCACATATTGCAGTTTAGTGGAGCTAGACGGCCTGATGTTCTCGTTGGACCTGGCATTGGGGAAGATGCTTCGCTTATCCGGTTCCCCGAGGGAAAACTATTAGCTGTCTCTTCTGATCCTATTGTAGGCGCTTCGGAGGGTGCTGGAACCTTTCTTGTTCATATTAACGCCAACGATATCGCATGTAAAGGTGGAGATCCTGCATATCTCATTATTACGCTCATTATCCCTGTAGATCAGGGGCTTCCCTTTGCGTCGATGATCATGGAAGAAATCCACCACGCCTGTAAAAAAATGGGTGTTGCCGTTATAGGTGGTCATACGGAATTTACAGATAGATATAAAAAACCTGTCATAGTGGGAACGATGATGGGCCAAACATCGTATCTTTACAGAGCAACTGACATTTGTGTTGGCGATGGTGTTATTATGACCAAACATGTGGGGCTTGAAGGCATGTCCATACTGGCTCATGATAGATGCGATCTTCTCGAAAGAAGTCTGACCAGCGAAGAAATTCAAGAGGTTTCGTCATGGATTTCTTCAATATCCGTATTGGAAGATGCCAAAACTGTTCGAGATATAGCCAGATTTATGCACGATCCTACTGAAGGTGGACTTTTTGGTGGACTTGCAGAGATATGTCGCTTAAGCGGACTTGGCCTTCAACTCAATAAAGAGGCCATTCCAGTTCACCCCTTAACGAAAAAAGTACAGGACGACTTAGATTTTGACGTTTTTCATCTTATCTCTTCAGGAGTTCTTGTTGTTGTTGTTCCTAAAGAACATATTGACGAAGCATTGGCACGTTTCGAAGAGAAAGATATTTCTGCAACGTTGATAGGAACCATAGCTGCAGAAGGCCAGGACAATGATGAACTGAACACAAAAGAAGAACTATGGAGACTTCTTGATCTGTAAGAAGTCCCAATAAGGAGGAAAAAGTGCTTATGCAGAATATTTTTCACCGTACAGAGAAGTTACGTCAGTCTTTTCCCGCCCTTGGAATAGACGCTGTTGCGCTTTTTGTTTTCGAACGTTCTAATTGGGAAAGTGTGTATTACATTTCCGGTTTCCGTGGAAGTAGCTCTGGAGTTCTTATCACAGAAAAAGAAACATTTCTTGTAACAGATGGGCGCTATTTAACGCAGGCATCGGAGCAGTCGCCCTTTACGCTGGTTCCACAGGGACAACGTTCTCTTCTTGAAACAATGTGTGATCTTATGGAGGAACATGGCTGTTCTCGAATCGGAGTGGAGAAAGAAAAGATATCGGCTAAGACATTTGAGCAGATTCAACATTCACTGGAAGGAAAAGAATGGTGTGATATTTCCAGTCTTCTGCCTATAATGCGGAGGACGAAGGATACTTCTGAGATTGAGCTGATCAAAGAGGCCGGAATGATTGCGTGCAATGCTTATAGAGAAGTTACAGCCCGAGTACAAGAAGGGATGTCTGAAAAAGAGTTTGAAGCTCTATTGGAATATATGGTGAAGAAGCTTGGTGCTGAGGCAGGTTGGGGAAATCATAATTTTATAGTTGCCTCTGGAGCTCGGAGCGCTTTGCCTCACGCGGCACCCACTGACCAGCCTTTCAAAAAAGGAGATTGGGTGACAGTCGATTTTGGTGCTATGGTTGGAGGATATATCTCTGACCTCACGCGTAATTTCTGCCTTGGCGAACCTGATTCGAAAGTGCGAGAGATCGAAGCAATTTTGCTGCGTGCCCATAAGGAAGCAGCAGCAGCCCTTAAACCAGGTGTTGCCGGAAAGGACATAGATGCCATTGCCCGTAAAATCATTTTTGATTCAGGGTATGGGGAATATTTCAACCACGGTCTGGGACACGCTTTGGGATTGGAGATTCATGAAAATCCGAGATTATCTCCATTAAGTAAAGATATTCTTCAAGTTGGGGATGTAGTCACTATAGAACCTGGCATTTACATTCCTGGTTTCGGAGGAATGCGTATCGAAGATGATTATCTCATTACGGAAAATGGAGCGGAGCGTATTTCCGGAGATTTAGATCAGGGGCTACTTATTCTTTAATACATTAACGGTTGCTTTTTTAACAGAGAGACGGATATAATGTCTCTACATGTGAAGTTTAAAAAATGAAGGAGGGGAAGTTATGACAAAGTATGTTTGCACAGTGTGTGGATATGTTTATGATCCTGCAGAAGGGGATCCTGATAATGGTATTGCCGCTGGAACATCTTTTGAAGACCTTCCGGAAGATTGGGTTTGCCCAGTTTGTGCCGTTGGAAAGGATATGTTCGAGCCAGAAGAGTAGTCTTTCTTGTGGCTTGTTGTATAAGTCTTTTTAATTTAGTAGAAGGAAGAGGGGATTTTTCCCCTCTTTTTTCTTGACTTCTTCCTTGCCTGAATTATAATAGACCAATCTTAAACTATAGTTCTAAAATTTGACTATATGTAACTAGTGTTTAAATAGGGAGGAATAGGTATGAAGAAGTTAGTCGTGTTGCTTGCTGTTATTTTTGTTTTTACGAGTGCTATTGGTGCGATGGCTGCCCAGTCAGCTCTTGAGAAAGATGTTATTCGAGTAGGAACCGAATCGACGTTTCGCCCCTTTGAATTTAGAAACGTTGATAATGAAGTTGTAGGATTTGATATTGACCTCATTAACATGATAGCAGAAAAACTTGGTAAAAAAGTTGAAATCGTAGACTCATCTTTTGACTCTCTTATCCCTTCTTTGCTGACAAAGAAGATTGATATTATAGCAGCAGGAATGAGTGCAACTGAAGAGCGAGCAAAACGCGTTGCCTTCTCAGATACGTATTATCTTACCCCTTCCGCAGTCGTTGTTAAGGCAGAAGAGTCGGGAATAACAAAGGAAGAGGATTTAAAAGGTGATAAAGTGGCTACCGTTCAGATGGGTACAATTCAGGATGCGTACGTCTCTAAGCTTGGTTTGAAAGAAGTCAAACGTTTCTCGAAGACGGATGACGCTTTCAGAGAGGTTCTTCTTGGACGAGCCGATTTTGCAGTAGTAGATGGAACTGTAACTCAGGAAAACCTTGAAAATAACAAAGATTTTACAGATACGCTTAAGAAAGCTTTCAACCTTTATATCGATAAGGGAATGGCCCTGGCCATGAGTAAAGATGATCCTCAGTTCGTAGAGGCTGTCGATAATGCTCTTCGCGAGCTTAAAGAATCTGGGGCACTTGATGAGCTTGAAAAGAAGTGGATGGGAGAGAAATAGTATTTAAAAGCAAGAGCTAGAAGTTTCGCTACGTTGCTTAACTATACGAGATAAAGCGATGAGAAATTACCGTGTAAGGTAGTTTCTCATCGCTTCTTTTTTATGTAACGTGGCATTAAACGCTTCTTAGTTCTCTTTATTTTCCAGCTGGAAGAGAATCTCTTGTGTTACCCTAAAAAGCTCTTCTTCCTCAAGACTCTTGCTTTCTACAATCAATGTGG
Source organism: Aminobacterium sp. MB27-C1 (assembly GCF_030908405.1). Lineage (NCBI taxonomy): Bacteria > Thermotogati > Synergistota > Synergistia > Synergistales > Aminobacteriaceae > Aminobacterium > Aminobacterium sp. MB27-C1. The sequence continues at coordinate 612,127 of NZ_CP133089.1, forward strand.
TGTGTTCTGGAAGACGGATAGATAAAGCTTTTCCAACTTGCGGGTAGCTTTCGAGTAGCGCTCTGTATTTTCCCAGGGAGAGAGTGCGGTAGGTAGCTCCAAACCCCATGGGGCGGTCATCTGTGTTAACTTCCTTTTCAGGAATGTAAAGATCGCCGCTTCCTGAGCCAGAGAGCACCGTAAGACTGAAATTACGCCCACCTGGGGCAATATAACGTCGTTTACGCCATATGCCATAATTGCCAGAAGGAGCCTCTAGTTGTTGTGAAAAAAGGTCTTCTCCTGTCCATCCTTCAAGATCAGGCAACGTATCTATTGCGGCTGAAGATACTTCTGCAGAGAAGAGCAGAAGCATCAACGAGAAAAATACTATTTTATGAAAAGGTTTCATCTCTATCCCTTCTTTCGAAGACAACTCTTTAGGTGATATTTTAGCATCAAAAAAGGGGCCCGAAGGCCCCTTCCCCTCAAATAGAACTACAGATAGCTTGCAAGCCCGAGTTCTATAAGTTTTTCTTCTGTTGGTATTCCTTCTTCATTCCATCCTCGCAACGAGTAGTATTGAGGAAGCATGGAATCAAGACGATTGACTCGTCCCTTCATAGGTCCATTGGGAATTGGATCTTTCAACAAGCGTGGAGGCAACGTGTCGTCACTTTTTGAGAGACCTGCCTTCATATTGAAAAGACGTTCGAGGTTCCAGATTCTATCTCCAGCCTGCATGAAGCTTTCTTCTGTATAATCGACTCCCGTTACTGCCGCAAGTTGAGGAGCAATATCTGCGGCTCCAAGGGCGAATGTTGTGAAAAGGCACATTCCCGCAGAGTCAAGGGCAGCGGTGAGATCTTGAAAAGCCTTGAGCCAGACGGGTTTAGTTTCGTTATCTTCAGGATCTATTTTTTCGGGAGCGCCCAATACTTCAGGTGAAGTCAAATAACCTCTTACATGGCACCCGCCTCGGTTGGAAGTTGCGTATTCAAGACCCATACCTTGCAAGGCTCGTGGGTCGTAGGCTGGCATTTCCTGCTTTTTAACGGTCATGGAAAGTTCAGGATGGCCCCATTTTTCAGCCAATCTCCACGATCCTTCAGCAAGTTTATCGCCAAATCCACGTCTATAGGCTGTATCTTCTGTTAACTTTACCATAGCGTTAACATTGCCAAAATGCAAGTCATATCCAGTTTCATTTTCGGTAAGAACGCCCATTTCGTAAAGTTCCATGGCGCAGGCTATAGTGGAACCGAGTGTTATTGTGTCCATTCCCAGTTCGTTGCAGATAAAATTGGCTTTGACAATAGCATCAATATCGTCAATGCCGCAATCTGGGCCGAATGACCACGTGCTTTCATATTCTGGCCCTTCACCCTGCCCCACATAGATACCGTTGCTCTTGGCAACTCGTCCACATCCGATTGGGCATCCCATACAGCCCTTATTTTTTATGAGGTTTTTCTCATTGTATGTTTCGGCACTGACTTTATCTGCACCTTCGAAAATAGCTTCTCTGAAGTTTCTTGTGGGAAGAGCTCCCGCTGAGTTGATGATGCCGACAAGTACGTTTGTTCCGAAGGTTGGCAGTCCTCCTGATGTTACTGGATGTTCTTTGAGTTTCTTTCGTGCAGCGGCTACGCTCTGGAAAACGGCATCCCGATCGGCAACTTTGATGCCCTTCGTTCCTCGAACGACGATGGCTTTAAGATTTTTAGAGCCCATAACGGCTCCTACACCGGAACGGCCGGCGGCTCTGTCTTTTTCGTTCATAATGCAGGCGAATTTAACGAGGTTTTCTCCTGCCGGCCCGATACAGGCTACTTTTGCTTCAGAGTCTGTCTCTGTGAGCAGGGAGTCTGTTACGGAGTGAACATCCTTTCCCCAGAGATGACGTGCGTCACGAATTTCTATCATGTCATTGTATATGTAGATATAGACTGGAGCTTTGGCTTTTCCTTCAAGAATGACCATGTCAAAACCGGCATATTTAAGTTCCGGTCCCCAGAACCCCCCCGAGTTGGAAGCCGCAATGGTTCCCGTCAGAGGTCCCTTGGTTATAACATCGTATCGTCCTGATGATGTGGTGAGGGTGCCGGTAAGAGGTCCCGTGGCAAAGATGAGTTTGTTTTCAGGGCTGAGCGGGTCGACTGTTGGGTCAACTTCATCTATATAGTATTTTGTGCCAAGGCCGCGTGCTCCTATAAAGAGACGGGCGTCTTCGCTTCGAATAGGCTCTATTTTCCACGTTTTTTCGCCGAGATTTACACGTAAAACCCGACCTGTCCATCCAAACATTATGCCTCAACCTCCTCAACTATCGCTGCAAATTTAGCGGCATAGGCTCTTTTCTTTTCGAGGTTATCCTTTTCGGCAGGAACATATTGAAGAGCTTCGGTAGGGCAGAAAAGAGCGCATTGAGGATCACCATTGCATTGCGTGCACTTAAAGGCGCTTTTGCCCTCTCTGTTATAGGAAATGTTCCCGAAAGGACAGGCAACTACGCACATACGGCATCCAATGCATTTTTCTGAATGAATATTAATAATGCCCGTTTCCTGATCCTGTTCCAGTGCGCCAGTCTTGCATACTGATGCGCATGGAGCGTTTTCACATTGCAAACATGTCATGGGAACATGTATTCCCAGTTCGAATCTGAACACTTTGATTCGAGCCAGGGAAGGACGACATTCCCCTTCCTGAGACAAAGAACAAGCTACCTCACAACTGCCACATCCAATGCAGCGATCTGGCGAAATGAGTAATACTTTTTCCATGAACTTTTCTCCCCTTTCACATTTTGCAATATAGTTGAATTAGCCTACCCCCGTGTTGCTTTTACTTTTGAAAAAACAAGTGCGTACGCTTCCTCTTTACGACGACATTGCGGGCATATCTCTTCATAAGAGCTAAGATCGTTATCGTCGTCGTAGTTGAGAGCTGCCCGTTCTAGCTGCTCTTTTGTTGCGAAAAAGCGTCCACATCGAGTGCACTGTACAAGTTGGAACTCTCTTCCCCAGAGTATTCGTACGCCATCCTTTTCCAGCTTTTCTATAGCGCCGGTTGGGCATACTTCTGCGCATGCGCCGCATCCGATACACGACGTTGGCGGTTCCTTGAAGGGCGATGTGACCTCTCGTTGATGACCTCGCCGGCAGAAATCAAGACATCCAATACCTTCAGCTTCGCAGGCACGAACGCAAAGGCCGCAGAGAATACATTTCGATGCAGAATCGTGGGTGGCATTCTGAGACGTATCAATCGGAGTATTGAGAGATGGATTGGGAGATAGATCGAGTGGGGGAGCGAGATGAGTATCAAGTGGAGTGTGGGGAAGGGGATCTGGCGAAGTATTGAATCGGGTGGGAACAGAAACGTTGTATTTTTCAAAGAGATGGCGAAGAACTGGTGTGTTACACGCTTCTTTTGCCTCTTTGGCGATAAGTGTCAGTACGAATTTCCGAAGCGAGTATATTTTTGGCGTATCCGTTTCTATGATGAGTCCGTCTTTTGTAATGGGATAAGAGCACGCCATAACGACTTTGCGCTTCTTGCCTTCTTCTATCTCTACGGAGCACATTCGGCAATTTCCATCAGCCGGTAATCCAGGGTGGTAGCAGAGAGTGGGGATATGGATGCCAAGAAGACCGGCTGCTTCTAAAATGGTTGTTCCTGCTTCGATGTTCAAAGGATTTCCGTTTATAGTGATAGAGATCATGATGTCGCCTCCTTTGGCCTGGGTTCGATAGCTTCGAAACGACATACCTCCAGGCACATTCCGCAGGTAATACATTTATCGTGGTCGATCTTTCGAATATCCCTGTCATTTCCCGAGATGGCGCCAGTTGAACAGTTGGCCTGACAGGCACCGCAGCCTATACACTTGTTACGGAGAATAAAAGGCATGTACATTCCTTGGCAAACGCCGGCTCGGCAGAAATGTTCCCTTTCGTGTTCTTCGTATTCTTCTGAAAAATAGCGAAGGGTGGAGAGAACGGGATTGGCCGCTGTTTTCCCAAGTCCGCAGAGAGCTGTTTCGGGCATATTCTCTGCAATAGCGCGCAACCTTTCAGTGTCTCCAGCTTCACCTTTCCCCCTTGTCAATTTATGAAGAATCCGCTGCATTTCCATAAGGCCTTCACGGCAGGGAGTGCATTTACCGCACGATTCCGTTACGAGAAAATCAACAAAATATCGGGCTACGTCGACCATGCAGCTTCGTTCATCCATGACGATCATGCCACCGGAGCCCATCATAGACCCTACGTCAGCCAAATGGTCGAAATCCACAGGAAGGTCGAGGAAGGATTCGGGAATGCATCCTCCCGATGGTCCACCTGTCTGTACGGCCTTGAAAGGCCTGTTTTTCAGGGTTCCCCCTCCAATATCAAAGATAATTGTACGGAGAGTTGTTCCCATGGGAACTTCGACGAGGCCGCTGTTTTTGACTTTGCCTACGAGAGAGAATATTTTTGTGCCTGGGCTCGTCTCTGTTCCCAGACTTCGAAACCAGCTGGCTCCCTTCGAAATAATGGGAGGAATATTAGCCCATGTTTCTACATTATTAAGAACTGTAGGTTTCTCCCAGAGTCCTTTCTCTGTAGAACGGATATATTTGACCCTCGGAACGCCGACCCGGCCCTCTATGGAGGCCATTAGCGCTGTCGATTCGCCGCAGACGAAGGCTCCGCCTCCACGATAGACTTCAATATCGAAGGAAAAACCGGATCCGAGAATATTATTGCCGAGAAGCCCCACCTTACGGGCTTCCTTTATCGCCATGGAGAGGTGCTTGACGGCTAACGGATATTCGTCTCGCACATATATAAAGCCCTTATTAGCGCCTATGACATAAGCACCGATAGCCATTCCCTCAATAACGCTGTGGGGGTCGCCTTCCATAAGACTTCGGTCCATAAATGCCCCTGGATCCCCCTCGTCCCCGTTGGCGACAACGTAGCGAATGTCTGATTCTATCTTTCGAGCGGATTGCCATTTCTTGCCGGTAGGGAATCCGCCGCCGCCCCGGCCTCTCAGACCGGAATCGATAATTTCTTGTAAAACATGTTCTGGCCCTGTTTCGAAGGCCCGAAGAAGGGCTTCGTAGCCGTCGGCCAGAATATAGTCGTCTATTTTTTCAGGGTTGAGCTCTCCTGAATTGCGGAGGGCGATTCGTGTCTGATGAGAATAGAAGGGAATCTGTTGGGCTTCGGTAGTCGATTTCTTCGTGTTGGGATCCCGATAGAGAAGATGACTAATTGTTTTTTGCCCTAAAATGGTTTCGTCGATGATCGACTGAACGTCTGATGGCTTGACTTTCTGGTAGAAAATGTTGCCTGGGTTAATAGTTACCAGTGGGCCATGTTCGCAAAAACCGTGGCATCCTGTTGAATCCAGGGAAATCTGAAGATTAACGTTTAACTTCCTCTCTTTGAGTTCCTTTTCGAAGGCGCGGTATACGTCGCGACTCCCACTTGCGATACATCCCGTACCAAAACATATGCGGACGGAGGGAATGGTAGCCGCTGTTTTTTCTTCTTGTAGTTTCCTCCGGTATTCACGAAGGTCTGAAGGGGTGTTAAACGTCATTGTTTCGTTCCTCCTCAATCATAGATGGAATGAGATTGGGCGTCATTTGTCCGTAGACTTTTTCATTGACCATGACTACAGGAGCCAGAGCGCACGCACCAAGACAGTTTACCGTTTCCAGAGTAAACTGACCATCTGGAGTTGTCTCCCCTGATGAGATAGAGAGTTCCTTTTGCAGCGTGTTGAGGATGAATGCCCCTCCTCTGAGGTGGCAGGCTGTTCCCCCGCAAACACGAATGGTCTTACGTCCTCTTGGTGAGAGCGTAAAGGCTTTGTAAAAAGTGGCGACACTGTAAACGCGACTTTCCGGAACATCAAGATAGGTAGCGACTTCTTTCATCGCTTCGACGGGAAGATAACGGAAGGTTCGTTGAATATCCTGAAGAATGGGAAGAAGAAAGCGTGATTCCTTGGAGTATGAAGAGAGAATGTTCAGCAAGGCTTCTTTTTGTTTCTGGCGGTTGTCAGAAGACATAGTAATATTATGGTCTGTCAATGAAAGTCCCCCCTTTATGCCGACTTTCTGACAATTCTTTTATATTGTACAACTTAATTTGTTTTTGTCACTTTCTCCCTTGAGCGGGTACATCGCCACTTTTCTTTTTAGACGTCTTCCCCAAATCATGTTAAGATTTTTCAGTTAGACTGTTTGTTATGTTAGAATATTAGAATTTCTATGGCCAGGAGGAATACGTGTGTATCGTTTTGCATTAAAGGTATATGGCTGCCAGATGAACGTTTATGATGGCGATAAACTTCGTACAGCCCTTATTCAAAAAGGGTGGAAAGAGGTAGAGGAAGAAGAGGCCGATCTGGTTATCTTCAATGGCTGTAGTATCAGGGCCAAAGCTGAACATAAAGTGTGGAGCGAACTCGGTCGTTACGGTGATAGCTGGAATGAGAAAAGCAAACCTTATGTTGCTGTAACCGGCTGTATAGCCCAGCGTTTGGGAGAGGCCATGATGACTCGTTTTCCATGGGTGCGCCTTGTGGGAGGTCCCCGTCATATAGGAAATCTGCCTGAGGCATGCGAACGAGTAATGGCAGGGGAGTGTATCTCTCTTCTTGATGAGGACCCCAGAGCCTTTATTGACCTTGAGGTTCCTCCTATTAAAAGAGTGAATCCATGGAAGGCTTATGTGACTATAGCTCATGGGTGTGATAACTACTGTACATATTGTATCGTCCCCTATGTGCGAGGGCGTTTTGTTTCCAGATCTCCAGAGTCAATTATCAGAGAGGTTGAGAAACTTGTTGCCGATGGCATAAAAGAGGTAACTCTTTTGGGTCAGAATGTCGACAGTTATGGTCTTGATTTTGATAATGGCTACGCATTTTCATCCCTTCTTCGCGATGTAGCTAATATTGAGAATCTGCCTCTTATTCGTTTTGTAACCTCTCATCCGAAAGATTTTACGCCGGATATTGTCAAGGTTATGTCTCGTTACCCGAAGATTTGTCCGTCGATAAATCTTCCCATACAGTCGGGGAGCGAGCGCATATTACAGAAAATGAACAGGAAATACACTCTTGAAAAGTATAGAGAGACTGTTTCTATCATTCGCAACGCTCTGCCAGAAGTGGGATTGACCAGCGATCTTATCGTAGGATTCCCAGGCGAAACAGAAGAAGACTTTCAGGATTCTGTAGCGGCACTTCACGAGTTCCGTTACGATCTTGTTCATACAGCCGCATATTCTCCCCGTGAAGGAACAGTGGCTGCTACAATGCCAGATCAGATTCCTCAGGAGATAAAAATGAAACGTCTCAATATCGTTAACGAAATACAGTCTCGCATAGCTTCGGAAATCAACCAGAGCCTTGTAAATAGAACGTATTCGATTCTTATTGACGATGTTGCTCCGAAGGGAGAAGGATTGGTTCAGGGTCGTACTCCTACTGATAAAGTTGTTATTATCAAGGGTGGAAAAGACCTTATCGGTCATTTTGCTACTATAAAAATTACTTCTGCTGATAATTGGTGCCTTTACGGAGAGGTGATTGATATCGTTGACTAAAGAAAAAACGAAGGCGCTCTTTTTCTTCGCCGCCGGAATTCTTTGTCTCGTCTTCGCAGGTTTGCTGATTACCACTTTTTCAGGACGATGGGAGGCAGGCCGTCCCACTGTTGTTGCAGGGCCCCTGCCTGTTGCCAGAGTGGAGAAGGAACCGCAGCCGATGGAACAGCAACCTGTGGAGGAAAAAGACGAGTGGGTCGTATATATAACGGGGTGTGTTCAAAAGCCTGGTGTCTACCACGTTCCAGCTGATTCGAGAGTCTATCAGGTTGTCGATATGGCTGGCGGGCTCTCTTCACTGGCCGATCACGAAGCTATCAATCTCGCGACGCCGTTACAGGATGGGATGCACATTCACGTGCCGGCTCGTGGCGAGGTTCCCAAAGAGGATGTTCAGACGAAGGGGACGTCTTCCGTTTCTTTGAATGGGGCTGTCGCGTCTCGTGCAGAAGAAAGGGATATAAATAGGAAGATTGATATTAACAGTGCTTCAGAGGAACAATTACAGGCATTACCAGGAGTTGGTCCCAAGACAGCAGCGTCTATAGTGAGTTACAGAGAGTCTCAAGGGGACTTTGAGGTCGTTGAGGATCTGTTGAGGGTGAGAGGTATTGGCCCTGCAAAATTCAAGAAGATACGTCAACTGGTTACGATAGGTTCATGACAGCTCTCGGCAGAATGCCGGCCCTCTTTCCCTTTGCCGGCATATGTCTGGCCCTTCTTGTTCAGCAACGTGGCGTGTCATTGATATGGGATTCTTTACTGGCCATGCTTGGCACTCTGGCGTTGCTTTTCCTTTTTACTGACAGAGATGCTCCCGATTATTGGAAGGCCGCTATAGGACTTCTTCTTATTGCGGGAATTGGCAGCATGGGAGTTTGCCTGAGAGTGTCTGAGCCTTTTGACCATGCCGGAGAGAGATACAAAGGGCAGGGCGTTGTTCTTTACGAGCGTTCCTGGGGAGGAAGAAGGGCTCTTTTGCTTCGAACCTCAGTAGGTCGGGTTATGGTAAAAGTAGGGCCCCAGTATGAACTTCTTCCTGGAGATAAAATAAAATTATCGGGGATACTGCTCGAACTTCCGTCAGATAAGGATAATTCCTTTCGAGAGGACCGATATTGGAAAGCCCGCGGAGCCGTTGGCGAGATTATTCCAGAAGATGTTTCGTTGCTTGGCTCATCACGCTGGATGTCGCCCATTGGGTGGAGAAATGCCCTCGTACAGCGTATTCTTTTGACATTGCCTCCCCGTACGCGAGGGTACATACTGGCCTGTTGGACCGGTCTGAAATCTCCAGTGTTGAGCTTTAAGCATCAGCAATGGGGGACGAGCCACCTATTGGCTGTTTCCGGTTTTCACGTTGCTCTTTTTGTTTCAGGCCTGTGGCTTCTTATTCCCGCAGGAAAGAAAAGGGAGCTCGTGGTTTCTGGTGCTTTGTGGGGCTATATTTTCCTGACTGGAGCGGCTCCAAGTGCGATACGAGCTGCAATTATGATGCAGATAGCTCTTTTAGGGCGCTTATTTGGCCGACCTCCGTCACCTGTTAATTCCGTTTCACTGGCGGGACTCTTGCTTCTTTTATGGCGTCCCTTCTGGTTTTGGGATTTGGGATGGCGTCTTTCTATAATAGCGGCTTTGATTATTGCCGCAGCCCTTGAGAGAAGACTTTCTCCTCTGTGGTGGTGTAGTGTGAGTCCTGCAATTTGGGTGTCTACTCTTCCGCTGGTTTCCGCGGTCTGGGGGAGTGTCCCCTTGGCGGGAGTTGTTATGAACACTTTTGCCGGTGCTGTTTTTGGCGTTTTATATCCTCTGAGCTCTCTTTTGGTCTTGCCGTCGTTACTGGCTATCCCTGGCGGATATTGGCTTTCCCGCTCCGCTGATGGGCTCTTTTATCTTTGGGAACTTTGTGCTGATACGATTGTTCGTTTTGTTCCCTGTCACGTCTCGTGGAACCCCTTCTGGGGAGCTTTTGCCGCTGGAATTTTACCCTTGTTTCTTGCTCGATCCATTCGGCTTTCGTGGAAGCGTTCTCTATCGACGGCATTACTGTTACAATGTGTTGTGATATTGATTTTGATGTAGTATTTAAGATTAAGAGTTGAGACTGAGAGTTATGGAGGTTGAGAGGCATGTTACTTGTTTTAGATGTAGGAAACACGACGACAGTTGTGGGTGTCTACGATAATGATAGTCTTGTAGCTCACTGGCGGCTTGTTTCTGAACGACATACATCTGATGAACTTGGAATCTACTTACGCAACTTATTGCAGTTTGCGTCTATACCATATAGAGAGATACACGGAGCTATTCTATCGAGTGTCGTTCCTTCTTTAGACAGTGTAATTCAGGAAGGCGTATCCCGTTACTTTAACGACGTTCACTGTTTGCGCGTTTCGTATAAATTGGATTTAGGCATGGACATCCTTTATGGTGCTCCGCACGAAGTTGGGGCGGATCGTCTGGTCAATGCTGTGGCAGGGCGTGAACGTTATGGCGCTCCGCTGATCGTCATCGATTTCGGAACGGCCATTACTCTCGATATTATTTCGAAGGAAGGGGCCTATCTGGGCGGCACCATTTCACCAGGCCTTGTTTCAGGAATGGAAGCTCTCTTTGGCCGCACGGCGAAGCTGCCTCAAGTCTCTTTGGAGGCTCCGATGAGTGTTATAGGAAGCAATACCATGGAATCCATTCAGGCTGGGCTTATGTTTGGAAATGCCGGTTTGGTGGATTTTCTTGTTCGAAAAACAAGGGAGACTCTGGGATGCCGTTGTGGTGTTATCGCTACAGGCGGTCATGCAGAGGCTATCGCTAAAATATCTGAGACCATTGAAACTGTAGATCAATGGCTTACCTTGGAAGGACTGCGGATAATATATGAAAGAAACGTTTCCTAAGGTTGTTGGAGGAGTTCCCCTCGAATCACCTCTTATCTTAGCTCCCATGGCCGGTATAACCATTCCTCCGATGAGAGCCTTTTTCCGCAAACTTGGAGCCGCTGCCGTTCATACGGAGATGATCAGTGGTGCCGGTTTGATCCGCAGTAGTGTGAAGACGAAGAACATGCTTGCCGTCTGTGAGAAAGAGGATCCGGTGATTTTGCAATTTTTTGCCGGCGATACAGACACTCTCTATGCAGCGGCCTGTAAGGCTGAGCAGGAGGCGCATGGGCGATTTGCTGCCGTTGGAATCAATATGGCTTGTCCCATGCCTAAAGTTCTTAAAAAGGGAGCCGGGTCTCGTTTACTTCAATATCCCGATAGAGCGGTTTCCATGGTGAGGGCATTGAAGGAATTCAATCTCCCCGTCTGGGCCAAAGTACGAATTTGCTCAGATCGTGCCCCGCTCTCAACAGAAATGTTTTGTGAGAAACTATTAGAGGCTGGTGCAGATAATATTTGTGTGCATGGCAGAACTCCGGCCCAGCGATATTCAGGAACGGCCGATAAAGAGTCTGTTATGAAACTAGCCCAACTTTTTCCCGGAAAAATAAGCGCCAGTGGCGACGTTTTTGAACCTGAAGATGCCCTCCAATATCTGAATGCGGGGTGTGTTTCAGTGTTTATGGCCCGGGGGGCGTTGAAAGATCCTTTTATTTTTCCCCAAACACTGGCGACTTTAGGCTTTTCGGTGGATAATAGATTGTTATGTCCTTCCATAGAGTTGCAAATATCCTTGCTTATTGAATTGGGGGACCACATTGCAGAAATGGCCAGTCCCAGACTGGCTGAAATATTGATAAAGCGGCTTCTCTCCGGTATGTTTAAAGGCATTCCAGGAATAGCAGAACTTCGAAGGGATTGCGCCAGCTTCCATGGCTGGAACGACCTTCGAAGACTCATGAGCGGCTGCGAGCACTATTTTGAAAGGAGAGACGTGTTGTGTCGGCCAATGTAGAAAACAAGACAGATGAGATTGCTCTGCCAGAGGAAGAAATATTCCGCCAGAGAAAAGATAAGCTTCAAAGATTAGTAGAGGAAGAGGGGTACAATCCGTACCTCATAGAGCGCTGGGAACGCGCTGATTTCCTTAAAGATATTAGGGAACGTTTCGATCATCTCGGTGTTGACGAAGCTGATGAGAACGCAAACCTTACTATTGCCGGTCGTATGATGACCCTTCGTAAGCATGGTAAGGCCATGTTTGCAAATCTTCAGGACGAAACTGATACTATGCAGCTTTACTTCCAGCTTAACGCCATGGGAGAAGAAGCCTATAATTTCGCCAAAAAATGGATAGATGGTGGAGATTTTGTGGGTATCGTCGGTATTCCCTTCAGAACGAGACGGGGAGAACTTACCCTGTTGGTGAAGGAGTGCACCCTTCTTTCGAAGGCTCTCCGTCCCCTCCCTGAGAAGTGGCATGGATTGAAGGATACTGAAATTCGTTATCGTCAGCGTTATCTTGACCTGATGGTAAATCCCGATGTGAAAGATACCTTTAGAAAGAGATCTGCCATCATCGCATCTATACGAAAGACTCTTGTAGATCATGGAACTCTCGAAGTGGAGACGCCCATTCTTTCTCTTCTTGCAGGAGGAGCTAATGCGCGCCCCTTCGTTACCTATCATAATGCCCTTGATTCCAATATGTATCTTCGTATTGCTACGGAGCTCTACCTCAAACGCCTTGTCGTAGGAATGTTCGGGCGGGTATTTGAAATTGGTAAGAACTTTAGAAATGAAGGCATAGATACAATGCACAACCCTGAATTTACAGCCATGGAAGTGTATTGGGCCTATGCTGACTATAACGATATGATGGATCTTACCGAAGAGATTATACGCAACGCGGCAAAGGTCGTAGGCGAGCAGACTGTTACATACCAGGGCGTTGAACTTGACTTCAGCAAGCCTTTCCGCAGAGTATCCATGCTGGATCTCGTGAAAGAATATGCAGACATTGATTTCAACACCATAAAGACAGACGAAGATGCACGCAAGATTGCCAGAGAAAAGGGCGTTGAGCTTAAGGGTACAGAGAGCCGTTTTGGCGTTCTTAACGAGGTCTTTGAGGCCTTTGTCGAAGAGAAGCTTGTGCAGCCTACCTTTGTTTTGGGACATCCGACGGAGATTTCTCCTCTTGCGAAGAGAGATCCCGAGAATCCTGATTACACCCACCGTTTCGAGCTCTTTATCTATGGCTCCGAGGTGGCTAATGCCTTTAGTGAATTGAACGATCCTCTCGATCAGAGAGAGCGGTTCCTCGATCAGCTTCGCAAGAAAGAAGAGGGAGACGAAGAGGCTCATGCCTTTGACGAAGACTTTATTAATGCTATCGAGTGCGGACTGCCTCCAACTGGCGGTCTTGGCATTGGAATAGATCGTTTAGTTATGTTCCTTACTGACTCTCGCTCCATACGGGACGTTATTTTGTTCCCGACAATGCGTCCAAAAGCGTAAGAGGAGGCTGTTTTTGTGGATCGTAACGAGGCTCAAAAGCGTATTGAAGCTTTAAGAGAAGAACTCAACCATCACGCTTATCTATACTATGTTCTGGACTCTCCTGAAATAGAGGATGATGTCTATGATGCCCTTTTGAGAGAGCTTCTTTCTTTAGAGAAGCTCTTCCCTGAATTTGACGATCCTGATTCTCCCACCCACAGGGTAGGAGGCATTCCTTTAGATCATTTTGAAAAGGTAATTCACGAGACGCCGCTGCTCAGCCTCGATAATGCCTTATCGAAGAATGAAATGTGGTCGTTTGCAGATCGAGTTTCATCAGCCTTAGGGTTGAACGATATAGATTATCTTTGCGAATTGAAAATAGATGGTCTGGCCGTCTCACTGGTCTATGAAGACGGGGTCTTTGTGCGAGGTGCAACCCGTGGGGATGGTCAAATTGGCGAGGATGTAACGGAAAATCTGCGTACCATCCGTTCGCTACCCCTTCGTCTTCGCGAAAAAGTTCCGGGACGGCTGGAAGTCCGTGGAGAAGTGCTCATGATGAGAGAGCAGTTCGCAGCGCTGAATCAGGCTCGTGAAGAGGCTGAGGAACCGCTTTTTGCCAATCCCCGGAACGCTGCTGCCGGAAGTTTGCGGCAGCTCGACTCGACGATTACGGCGTCACGGAAGCTTTCGATTTTCCTTTATTATGTGTCTCAGCCTCAGGAGTACGGTCTATCGACTCAAAAGGAGATACTGGAGTGGCTTCAGCATCTTGGTTTTCCCGTTCAGAAGGCCTGGAAACTCTGTTCCACTCGGAATGAGATTGATGCCTTTATAGAAAAGTGGCGGGAAGGGCGTTTTTCCTTGCCTTACAGCACTGATGGCGTGGTCTTGAAGGTCAATACTGTGGATTTGTGGGGAGACCTGGGATATACGGCTAAATCGCCTCGCTGGGCCATTGCCTTTAAATATCCGCCGGAAGAGAAGGAAAGCCAGATTCTTGACATCGAAATTTCAGTAGGCCGCACAGGCGTTCTTACCCCTGTGGCCAATCTGGAGCCGGTTCATCTTGCCGGAACCATCGTTAAGCGGGCAAGCCTGCATAACGAAGATGAGATACGGCGCAAGGATATTCGCGTTAAAGATAGAGTAGCTGTTCGAAAGGCCGGGGAGATTATTCCCGAAGTTGTGCGGGTGCTTGTTGAGAAGCGTACTGGAGATGAGAAGGAATTCCTCATGCCTGACACCTGTCCGGTGTGCGGTTCTCACGTTATTCGCATACCTGGCGAAGTGGCGTTGCGGTGTCCCAACAAGGCATCGTGTCCTGCCCAGCTTCGAGAAGGATTGGCCCATTTTGCCTCTCGTGCCGCCATGGATATTCGTGGCCTTGGCGATAAGCTCATAGAGCAGCTTGTCGAAAAGAATATGGTTAAGAATATGGCCGATCTCTACGCTCTCAGTCGAGAGGAGCTTCTTTCTCTCGAACGTATGGGCGAAAAATCGGCAGATAAACTTTTAAAGGCTTTCGATACGTCAAAACAGAGATCACTTTCCAATCTGATTACCGCTCTGGGCATTCCTCTTGTAGGAAAGAAGGTTGCGGAAATACTGGCAGACCATTTCGGTCGCTTAGATGCCCTTGCCTCAGCGAAGGAAGAGGATCTTTCGTCTCTTGAAGGCGTAGGACCTAAGATCGCGGCGTCCATCAGGGCCTTTTTTGACGACGAGTCTAACAGGGAAATGATTCGCCGCCTCAAGGAAGCCGGTGTTCAGATGGAAGAGAAGCAAGAAGCGTCAAGGGAGGATACGCCCTTTGAAAACCAGCGTTTTGTTTTCACCGGTGAACTCCAATCCATGGCCAGGGCCGATGCCGAAGCTCTCGTGAAAGATCTGGGAGGGGCGAGTTCCTCCAGCGTGAGCAAAAAGACATCTATAGTCGTTGCGGGGCCTGGTGCCGGAAGCAAACTTCAAAAGGCCAGGGAGCTTGGCGTAAAAGTTATAGATGAAGAAGAGTTTTTAACGATGATTCGTCCCTATATAGAAGAATCATTCGAAGATAAACATATTTCAGCGAAGGAGGAGTGATCATGGCAGTCTCAGCAGATGATATTAGACATGTTGCAGCCTTGGCTCGTCTTGAGATCACAGACGATGAGGTTCAGGCTATGCACCAGCATTTCGAAGAAATATTAGGATATTTTAACAGGCTGAACGAACTTGATCTCGAAGGGATAGATGCGTTTGCATTGAAAGTTGACGAAGAAATCCCCTGGAGAGAGGATAAAGCGGTGCAGAGTTCTGTGCGGGAAGATGCTTTAGATGAAGCTCCTTATCGGCATGGAGATTTCTTCAGAGTGCCTCGTATAGTGGAGGAGGATTAGCATGGAACTTTTTGAGCTTTCAGTAGCGCAAATCATAGAAGGCCTTCAGAACCGCACCTTTTCGGCAAGTGAAGTTTTTAAAGCATGCCTGAATAGGGCTAAGATGCTGGAACCTCGCATATCCGCGTTACTTTCATTTACTGAAGAGAGCGGAATGGCTCAGGCGGAAGCAGTGGATAAGGCTTTGGCATCAGGAGAAAAACTTGGTCCTCTTGCCGGGGTCCCATTTATTGTGAAAGACAATATGTGCACCAAAGGCATTCCAACTACGTGTGCGAGCAAAATTCTTGCACAGTGGAAGCCTCCCTATAATGCTGCAGTAGTCGATTTTCTCGATGAAGCGGGCGCCATCCTCATGGGGAAGGCGAATCTTGACGAGTTTGCCATGGGCGGCTCAACTGAGCATTCGGCCTACGGCGTAACCTCGAACCCGTGGAAACTGGATTGCGTTCCAGGCGGTAGTTCTGGCGGAAGTGCGGCCTCTGTTGCTGCCGGATATGTTCCTTTCAGCCTTGGCAGCGATACAGGCGGCTCTATTCGTCAGCCAGCCGCTTTCTGCGGTATATACGGTCTGAAACCGACCTACGGCCTTGTAAGCCGTCGTGGTCTTGTCGCCTTCGCTTCATCTCTTGATCAGATCGGACCTTTTACACGAACTGCCGAAGATATGGCACTCGTGCTTGATGTTATTTCACAGAAAGATGATCATGATTCCACATGTAGCCGTCGTTCCCGTCCCGATTACAAAAAGGCTCTGCGCGCGGATTCCTTGAAGGGACGGAAGATTGGTCTTATTAAAGAGACTCTGGGATACAAATTGGATCCGGAAATCAAAGAAGCTTTCGACAAAACAGTGAAGTTTTGTAAGGAGCAGGGGGCTGAAATTGTCGAGATTTCTCTTCCCACAATGATCGAGTACGGACTTCCTTGCTATTACATTCTTGCTCCAGCGGAAGCTAGCTCCAATTTGGCCCGTTTTGACGGCGTACGCTACGGTTTAAGTGAAGATGCGGCGTCTTTGATCGATCTCTATATGAAGACACGTGCCGAGGGCTTCGGAGTGGAAGTCAAACGTCGTATTATGGTTGGAACCTATGTGTTGAGTTCCGGCTATTATGATGCCTATTATCTTGTTGCCCAGAAAGTGCGGCAGCTTATTAAGCGAGAGTTTGTAAACGCCTTTAAGTCTGTAGATACAATACTTCTTCCCACAGCGCCCACACCGGCTTTCCGTAAGGGAGAACTAGTGAACGATCCTATTCAGATGTACATGGCAGATGTCTTTACGTTGCCTGTAAACCTGGCGGGGCTTCCCGGTCTCTCTCTCAACGCTGGCTTCTCAAAAGATGGCCGGCCTCTTGGTGTTCAGTTTATCGGATCATGGTGGGGTGAGGAGGATCTGCTTTCCATAGCTGCCCTTCACGAAAAAGCCTATGGAACCGCTCCTATTGCCCAAGGGGGTGTTTGCTAATGTCTGAATTGACCTTTACACCTGTTATCGGTCTTGAAATTCACGTGCAGTTGGCAACGAAGAGTAAAATTTTCTGTTCGTGCTCCACTGACTACATCGGTGCCGTGCCGAACACGAATGTTTGCCCTGTCTGTCTGGGGTTGCCGGGAAGCCTTCCCGTACTCAATGCCAAAGTTGTTGAATATGGCGTTAAGGCAGCATTGGCCCTGAACTGCGCAGTAAATACAGCGACGAGATTTCACCGAAAAAATTACTTCTATGCAGATCTGCCCAAGGCGTATCAGATCAGCCAGTACGATCTTCCTTTAGCTGAAAAGGGCTATGTGGAGATTCCAACAGAGGATGGCGGACGATATCACGTTCGTATTACACGACTTCACCTTGAAGAAGATGCCGGTAAACTTGTTCATGAAGCAAGTGACGGCCGTCTTGTAGGTGCGGACCAGTCTTTTGTCGATTACAACAGAGGCGGTGTTCCTCTGGCAGAGATTGTTTCAGAGCCGGATATCCGCTCTGCTGCAGAGGCGAAAGAGTATGTGGCCCGTCTTCGCCAGCTTGTTCGTTATCTTGGTGTTTCTGACGGCGATATGGAAAAAGGTTCTCTTCGTGTCGATGCCAACATTTCGGTGAAATGTTCTGACGGACGATGGGGAGACCGTGCCGAGGTAAAGAACCTGAACTCGCTACGCGCTCTTGAGCGAGCACTTGAATACGAGTTCAAACGTCAGAGCCAGCTTTTGGCCGAGGGTAAAACTGTCACTCAGGAGACACGGCACTGGAATGACGTAGAGGGTGTGACTATGGCTACGCGAAGCAAGGAAGAGGCTCACGATTACAGATACTTCCCGGAGCCGGATTTGCCTCCGCTGCTTCTTCCTGACGGGTATGTAGACAAAATAAAAGAGACTATGCCTGAACTGCCTTGGCAGAAAGTGGATCGTTTCGAAAAATCCTATAAATTGAACGAAACTGACGCTATGATTCTGACAGAGCATATTCCTCTTGCCGACTTCTATGAAGCGTGTGTCAAGGCGGGAGCAAGCCCTCAGAGAGCTTCAAACTGGGTGCGGACAGAGGTTCTTCGCATCATGAACGAACAGAAGATCGAAATTGAGGACTTCCCCATCAAGCCTGCGGTTTTGGCCCAGCTCGTTTCTAAAGTTGACGATAATAAGATATCGACAACAGCGGCGCGAGAGGTTTTCGACATGATGGCAGCTCGTCGAATTTCTCTTGAAGAAGCTATGTCGGAGTGTGGAGTGGAGGAAGGCGGCATTTCCGGATCGAACCTTGAAAATATGGTTCGCGGTATTTTGAAAAATAATGCCGATGTCGTTGAAATCATCAAGACGGGACAAGATAAGAAGGGGAAAAAGCAAAAGTTCCTCCAAGGCTTGATTATGAAGGAAGCACGGGGACAAGCTGACCCCAAAGAGGCGGCATCTGTGTTGGCTCAACTTTTGGAAGAATAATGATTGAGGGCAGGGAATGTATTCCCTGCCCTCTTCTTTATTGACTATCGTAACAGCAATGCGTAAGATAAAGCAATGTAAAGAAGATATAAATCTGCCGGCTTGCTGACCGGAAGAGAATAGAGAGGGAGGCAGTCGGACGTCTTAGAGGAGGTAGTAGGGTATGGGAACGCGCAAACCTGAAGACATTAGAAGTGTTGCCATTGTGGCTCACGGTGGGGCCGGAAAGACATCCCTTGTTGAAGCGATGCTCTTTGCTAATGGTGACATTAGTCGTATGGGGAATGTCGTAGATGGCAACACCGTTGCAGACTTCGGAGCCGAAGAACAGAAGCGACAGATTTCCATCAATACTGCACTTGTTACACTTGAGCGTAGCGGGAAAAGATTCTATCTTCTTGACACGCCGGGGTTTGCTGACTTCATAGGTGATATGCGTTCAGCAATGAGAGTTTCAGACTCGGCATTAGCAGTAGTAAGCGGTCTTCATGGTGTTGAGGTTCAAACAGGCAAAGCATTTGAATTTGCAGAAGATTTTGGTATTCCTGTAGCATTTGCAATCAGTAAGCTTGATCGCGAACATTCGGATTTTGCCAGAACAGTAGAAGATATTCAGAAACAGCTTACAGAAAAGGCTGTTCCATTTTTCCTTCCCATAGGCAAAGAGGCTTCCTTCAAGGGAGTTATCGACATTTTGAATCAGAAAGCCTATATGTATGAAGGAGACGCGACAGGTTCTTTCAAAGAATGCGATATTCCTGCTGATATGGCAGACGACGTAGCAGCTGCACGAGAGTCTTTGGTTGAGACGATTGTTGAAGCTGACGATGAAGTAATGATGATGTATCTTGACGGCGAAGAGCTTTCTCCAGAACAGATTCTTTCTGTTGCGAGAAAAGCAATTCGGGAACGTCAGATTTATCCGGTACTCCCCGTTTCGGGAACATCTAATGTAGGAACGCAGCATCTTCTTGATTTTATTGGAACGATGCTTCCTTCTCCTCTGGAATCACATTCACGCCAGGCTAAAAAGGGTGAAGAAACCTTAACTATCGAACCAGATCCTGAAGCTCCATTTTCGGCACTCTGCTTTAAGATTATGGTTGACCCCTATGTAGGAAAACTTTCATATATTCGTGTGAACTCAGGACATCTGTCTAGTGAGAACACTATTTACAATGTCAGCCAACAAGAGGAAGAACGCATAAGTTCCTTCAAAATTATGAAAGGAAAAGACGGCGCTGACGAAAAGGAAATTATTCTTGGAGATATTATTGCCATTCCGAAACTTCACAGCACTCAAGTGGGAGACACATTGGGAACGAAGAACACCGAATACATCTTCCCGCCGATTAAATTCCCCAAACCTGTTTACAGCGTAGCTGTTATGGCGAAGAGCCGGGCAGACGAAGATAAGCTCTCCAATGCTCTTCATAAGATTCTGGAAGAGGACCCTGTTCTCACCTTTGCAAAGAATCCCGAGACAGGCGACAACGTTCTTTCCGGAATGGGCGATATGCATATAGAGATTCTTCTCTCTCGTATCCGTGAGCGGTATGGAGTAGAGCTTGAAACAAAGACACCTCAGGTTCCCTATCGGGAGACAATTCGTAAAACCGCCGAAGCCCAGGGAAAATATAAGAAACAGACTGGTGGGCGCGGACAGTACGGAGACGTTCACATTCGTTTTATTCCTCTCGACCGCGGGTCAGGATTTGTTTTTGAAGATAAGATCGTGGGAGGAGCCATTCCCAAGGGCTTCATTCCCGCCGTTGAAAAAGGTTTACGTGAAGCATTGACTAAAGGGCCTTTGGCAGGATTTCCCACAGTTGATTTTAAATCCGAACTTTTCTTCGGGTCATATCATGATGTAGATAGCTCTGAAATGGCCTTTAAAATCGCAGCATCCATGTCGTTTAAGAAAGGTATTCTTGACGCCAACCCAGTGTTGCTTGAGCCTATTATGCAGATTGAGGTTATCGTTCCAGAAGATTATCTGGGCGATGTAATGGGCGACTTGAACAGCCGACGTGGACGCATTCTTGGAATTGACAGCCGCGGCCGTTTACAGGTTGTACGTGCTCAGGTTCCTTTGGCAGAGATGTTTAAATACGCTATCGTGCTTCGTTCTATGACATCAGGACGTGGAACGTTCTCTATGGAATTCGACCACTACGAGGATGTGCCTGGAGATGTGGCCAAGAAGGTTATAGCCGAGCACAAGAAAGAAGAGGAAGAGGAATAGCGAATAGCGTCTGAAATGCTGTTCACTATGTATATTAAAAAGAGAGGGACTGATTTTTCAGTCCCTCTCTTACTTTTCTTTGAAACGTAAGATGTGTGGAGGTTTGCTAAAACGTTGAGCTAGCGATTTTTTTGGTCTTCACAAAAGAATTTCCACATGGTAGCTTCCGCATTCTGAGAATTAAGTTTTCCCTCAGAAATGACATGTTTCCATGCTCGTTCAGTTAAAGAACCAATATACGCGTCAAACTCCGGACTGTTGCGCCGAGCTGCTATTTCTAACGTTTGCTCTCTGAATTCTTCCCAACGGGCAGCTTTTTTCTCATCAATAGACATCTCAGCATTCCTCCTTATGTTTTAATTTAGAAGCACGTTTCCCTTACTTGCCGGCAGCTTTTTTCTCTGTGATGTACTTGTCGATAGCGACGGCAGCCTTTTTGCCTGCACCCATGGCAAGGATGACTGTTGCTGCTCCGGTGACGATGTCTCCACCAGCGAAGACCCAGTCAGGATCAGCCTGACCAGTTTCAGGATCAGCTTCGATGTAGCCACGTTTGTTCAGCTTAAGTTCGGGGAAGGCGCTCAGCAACACCTTGTTGGGGCCCTGTCCAATGGCCTCGATAACGGTGTCTGCTTCGATTGTGAATTCACTGCCTTCTATTTCAACGGGGCGGCGGCGGCCAGATGCGTCAGGCTCACCGAGCTCCATACGTACACATTTTACACCTACAAGATTTCCACTCTCGCCAGCAACATACTCAACAGGGTTGGTGAGCCAGTTGAAGACAACACCCTCTTCAACTGCGTGATGGTACTCTTCAATACGGGCAGGAAGTTCTTCAAGAGAACGACGATAGACAACCTGAACACTCTTGGCTCCAAGTCGAAGAGCGGAGCGTGCTGCGTCCATGGCAACGTTTCCGCCGCCAACAACGACAACCTTCTCAGACTGTTTTGTAGGAGTATCGTATTTGGGGAACTCGTAGCCGTGCATGAGGTTGATACGTGTGAGATATTCACTTGCAGAATATACACCGTTCAAGCTTGTTCCGGGAACGCCCATGAAGTGAGGGGTACCGGCACCAGTTGCAATATAGACGGCATCATAGTTATCTTTAAGCTCTTCAATAGTTACGCTGCGTCCTACAGCAACGTTGGTCTGAAATTCGACGCCAAGAGCCTTGATGTTCTCGATCTCTCTGCGAACAATGGCTTTGGGAAGACGGAACTCGGGAATTCCATACATAAGAACTCCGCCAGCGGCGTGGAGAGCTTCATAGACTGTGACCTTGTAGCCCATTTTGGCAAGATCACCAGCAACTGTAAGGCTTGAAGGGCCAGAACCGACAATAGCAACTTTACCCTTGTTCTGTTCAGGAACCTTAGGGGCAACTTTGCTGCCGTGCTCACCCTTCCAGTCGGCGATGAAACGCTCCATCTTACCGATGGAAACAGGCTCATAGCCTTTGATTCTTCCTACGGTGCAGACGCCTTCACACTGCTTCTCCTGAGGGCAAACACGTCCACATACGGCTGGAAGGTTGGTGTATTTTGTAAGAGCTTCCCAAGATCCTTCAAGGTCTCTCTCTTTGATAGCTTTCAAAAATTCAGGAATATTGATACCTACAGGGCAGCCCTTCACGCATGGAGGGTTTTTGCACTGAAGGCAGCGGGAACTCTCAGCTACAGCCTCTTCAATGTTATAGCCTATAACGACGTCATTAAAATTATGAACACGTTCCTCGGCACTCTGCTCAGGAACGGGAAGTCTTTTCGGGGTTATGTCTAAAGCCATTACTCTTCACCCATTTCAGCTTTATATTTTTCCAGAGACATTTTTTCTTCGTCTTTGTACTGACGCATACGGTTCATAAACTCATTCCAGTTTACGCCCCATCCGTCAAACTCTGGTCCGTCAACACACGCGAATCTGATCTGGTCATGAATGGTTACTCGGCAGCCGCCGCACATTCCTGTTCCATCGATCATAATTGGGTTTAAGGAAACAAAAATGGGAATATTCAACTCTTTGGCTTTCAAAGAGGAGAATTTCATCATAATGGAAGGACCGATGGCCCATGACTGATCGAATTTGATTCCGCGATTATGAAGCTCCACCATAGCATCGGTAACAACGCCCTTCATGCCGGCAGATCCGTCATCAGTGGTGATGAGAAGCTCATCAGAGTACTTCTCGCATTCTTCCTTCATAATGACAAGATCCTTTGTTCGTCCGCCAAGAATGGTGTAAACTTTGTTCCCGGCCTCTTTCAAAGCTCTGATAATTGGGAAAAGGGCGGCTATACCAACGCCACCACCGATCATTAATACTGTTCCGTAATTTTTAATCTCGCTGGGCATTCCCAGGGGACCAAGAATATCGGTTAAACAGTCTCCCTCTTTCATGTCGGCAAACTCGGCAGTTGTCTTTCCAACGATCTGGAAAATCATGCGGATAAGACCTTTTTCACGGTCAAAGTCGGCCACAGTGAGAGGAATACGCTCTCCTTGGGGGTTCGTACGGATGATGACGAACTGCCCCGGCTGAACATGTCGTGCCACTCTAGGAGCTTCTACCCAAATGTCGAATTCCTTGGGGACGACAAGCTTTTTGGAAATAATTTTGTACACTTTGTTTCCTCCTCGTTTATCGAAGATATACTGGGGGTTATGTTATTAGGGGTCGTGTTATCTACTCTCAACTTGATACCTTATATGTTATATTTATTTTGTCAATACAAATTATGCCATATATTTACATTCAGTACCTCATCTTTTTTACTATTTTTAACCACGAAAAATGTGATTTATTCTCAGGGTTGACGAATGAAGGGGAACTATGTAATATACCCATAGAGGGTATAAATAGTCCTATTCAAACGGAGGGATAAATAATGATAAAAGTTTATTCAACACCCACGTGCCCCTGGTGCACCAAAGCCAAAGAATATCTTACTTCAAAAGGCGTGGAATTTGAAGTCGTTGATGTTTCCCAAGATAGAGAAGCAGCTATGGATATGGTTAAAAAGACGAAACAGATGGGCGTTCCTGTTGTTCAGTTCGATGATGTATATATAGTAGGATTTGACCGACCTGCCATAGATGCTGAACTTGAAAAAATAGGGAAGTAACCAGGAATAAGGGGAACGTAATATAATAGTGGCCTAACCTTAGCTTCCATGTAGGGAGGTCATTGTATGAAAGGTTGTCTTGAATTCCATTATGGTGCAGCGCTGGGAGAGCCTTCGGCCCCGGAAGCTGTGACATTTAAAAATGTAAGAAATTTACTGCCTCATTTACAGAAGGCGGATTCTTTGTTGAGGAGTCACCAGGAAAATGGCATGGAAGGTGCAGGGTGGCTCCTTCTTCCTTATGAATCCCCTTCTCGGATTTTGGAAATTGCCTCTCATTTAGCTTCTATGAGTGACGTTATTCAAATTGGCATTGGAGGATCCGCTTTAGGAAACCTCATGCTTCATAATGCGCTTTTGCCCCCCTATTGGAACGATTCTGCTCATAATCTATCCAGACCTCGTTTTTATATGGCAGATAACGTAGATCCTGAAGAGAACAAGTCTATATGGGATAACGTAGACCCTCAGAATACAGCTCTGATTGTTGTAAGCAAATCAGGAACTACGGCAGAGACCATGGCCAACTTTCTTTTCTTCTGGAACAAGTTAAAAGAAAGACTAGGGGCGGAAGAGGCTGCAAAACGAACAGTAGTCATTACAGATCCCGAAAAGGGTGTTTTACGGGCCTTTGCCCAGGAGACAGGATGCTTTGTTCTCCCCATTCCCAAGGGAGTGGGCGGTCGTTATTCTGTCTTGTCTTCTGTGGGCCTTCTTTCTGCTGCGTCTCTTGGTATTGATATAGAAAGTCTTCTTGCGGGGGCGCGCGAGATGTCTGACTTTTTGGCTGCTGCCCAAAATATTGAAGAAAATCCTGCGTGGATTATATCTGCTCTGGCATGGCTTCACGCGAAACGTGAGCGAAATATGCTCGTCTTCATGCCCTATATCGACCGTCTCTCCATGTTGAGCGAATGGTTTGCCCAGCTGTGGGGTGAGAGTCTCGGCAAGGAAGGGCGCGGTTCCACTCCCATAAAAGCTTTGGGAACCATAGACCAGCATTCTCAACTGCAACTTTATACAGAGGGTCCTGATGATAAATTATTTATGTTTCTGAACGTTCAAGATGTGAAAGATGATTTTGAGATTCCTAAGGGGGATGAAAAAAGTCTTCTTCCCCTCTCATACCTTTTTGGTCAATCCATGCATAAGCTTCGCTCGGCAGAAGAGCTTTCTACGGCGTCGGCTCTGGTCAAGGCAGGTTGTCCAGTTCTCTGGTTGCAGATTCCTACTCTTGACCCATTCTATCTTGGAGCAGTTCTTTTCCTTTTGGAATATGTGACGGCCCTTACCGGTTTGATTATGGAGATCAATCCCTTCAATCAGCCGGGAGTGGAGCAGGGAAAGCGATATACCTATGGACTAATGGGAAGAGAGGGATTCGACGAAGAGAAACAGGAAGTGAACTCCTTTTCAAAAGTTCTTTCTTCCCGAATCATTACCGTGCCATTTTGCGAAAAGTGATACAATACACGTGAATTTGAAAAAGAAGGAGTTGGGGAAAGCGTGGGGACGACTCTTCTCAGTGTTGACTCTATAACAGTTCGTAGAGAAAACACGACTATATTGAAAGATATGAGCTTAAAAGTTGAAAGCGGGGAAGTAACCGGCGTTCTCGGACGGAACGGAGCGGGAAAGTCGAGTCTTGCCTATGCCCTTATGGGATTGCCCGATTATATTCCCGTAAAAGGTTCTATCACCTTTCTTGGAAAAGATATTACAAGATGGTCGATTACCGATCGTGCGAAGGCCGGATTAACACTTGCGTGGCAGCTTCCGGCACGGTATGAGGGTATTAGTATCAGAGACTATCTGCGGACAGGAACAAAAGGGTGCTCTGAACGAGATTTAGAAGAATCCATGGACTTTATTCAGATGAATACGACATTCCTTGACCGGGCAATCGACAAAAGCCTCTCTGGTGGTGAGCGTAAAAGAATAGAGTTGGCCTCTATCTATCTCATGAAGCCTCGCCTTGCCATTCTTGACGAGCCTGATTCCGGAGTTGACCTCCTGGCCCTTCGTGAGGTTCTGGGGCTGTTGCGTCTGCTTGCCGATCAAGGGAGCGGCGTCATGGTTATTACTCACCGCGAAGATGTGGCGGCTGGATGTGATCGTTCGTATCTTATGTGCGATGGCCGCATTATTCTTGAGGGGAGTGCCGGAGCGGTAAAGAGATACTTTATGTCTCAATGCCGTCCCTGTGATGGTTGTGAAGTGGGAGAGGTGATGCGCCGTG
Source organism: Aminobacterium sp. MB27-C1 (assembly GCF_030908405.1). Taxonomy (NCBI): domain Bacteria; kingdom Thermotogati; phylum Synergistota; class Synergistia; order Synergistales; family Aminobacteriaceae; genus Aminobacterium; species Aminobacterium sp. MB27-C1. Next base: position 638,047 of record NZ_CP133089.1, read on the forward strand.
GCTAAGATCAGTGAAGAGTTTCAGGAAATATTGAAAATTGCTGCCAGCACGCCAGGATACGACCATTTTGACCATAAAAAAGGTGCCTACGCCCTTATCAACGCCAATAAAGTTGTAGATTATCATGAAATTGAGGGAGTTCATATTGAAGCCTACGAGACAGACGATGGCGTAAAGGCTCTCATCGATATTGAGGAAGGTGTGCAGCTCGTAGAGCCTGTCCATCTTTGTTTCGGAGATGTTCGCAAGAACGGCCGTCAAGTTATCGAGAGCCACGTTACTGTGGGACGGGGAGCGAAAGTTGATTTTCTCGCTCATTGTGTCTTTCCTCATGCGGAGAAATTTCTCCACGCCATGGAAGGAACGGTAGAAGTGGGCGAGGGAGCGAATGTCTCTTACAAAGAACTTCACTATCATGGCCCTGAAAGTCAGATGGAAGTTCGTCCTGTAACGAAGGTAAAGGTTAATAAGGGAGGCCGTTACGTTAATGATTTTACTCTTGTCGAAGGCAAGGTCGGCTCTCTCGACATAGATATAGATATAGATGCTGTCGGTGAAGGAAGCCGCGTCGAGCTGACATCGAAGGTCTACGGCAAGGCCGATGATTCTGTAAAAATTCAGGATGTCGTGAAGCTTTCAGGGAAGAATAGCTCCGCTCTCATAAAGACGAGAACCGTATTGAAAGATCATAGCGTAGGCAGTTTCATGGGCATGATCGACGGAGCTGCTCCTGGTGCGAAGGGGCACGTCGATTGTACTGAAGTTGTTCAGGGACATGCCATAGCCGATGCCTCGCCTGTGGTGAGGGCATCTCATCCGGAAGCGGAAGTGACTCACGAAGCGGCTATTGGCCGTATTGCTGATGATAAAATTGCCGGGCTCATGGCGAAGGGACTTACTTCCGACGAAGCTATAGACATGATTGTTTCGGGCCTTTTGAAATAGCTTTTTGCCGGCAGAGAACGGGAACATATTGAAACTAAAATTAAGAAGCCTTTCCTCGACGGGAAAGGCCTCTTTTTATACTGGCTTCGTTACAGAATTGACGATGACAATTCCTCTGTTGTGGTCTCCATCTGTATAGACGGAGAAAGATCCCGTATAGATGCGGATGGCAGGGTGAGGCCCCAATGCATATGGAGCTGTCTCAAAGAATTCCTCATCGTAAATATTATTTCTGTCTCCTTTATAGACTGGCATGTAGAGAATGCCATCAATTTCAAGGTCAGTAAAGAAGTGGGTTCCGAAAGAGAGTTCGGGCATATAGCCTTCTTTGGGAATACCGACTTCCACAATGCAGCAACACTTCGTTATTTCATCGTACTGTACAGGCACACCTAGAAGGGGGTTGCTCGATCCCACACGTCCTGGAGCTACGAGAATGAAGTTCTTATCCCCCATGCTCTGATTAACCTCTCCAATGCCTCTGGCAATATCTGAGAAACGACGTTCCCTGGAGTAGAGGTGATGGTCTATAAGCACAATATGAGGTATGTTTTCCCGAGCGCCATTTGTTACCATCCGGTCAGCTTGCAGAATAACCTTCTTGTCTGAAAGATCGGGAATCCTCTTCTCAAAGGTATCGCTTAGCCACAGTGGCCTGGCCTGGACTATCTCTACAATATCTTCTCTTGGGTGGTAGGCAAATTCCACATCTGCCGGAACGCCCATGGCATGGTCGAGAAGTTGAAGAATCTTCTTCATCCTTTCAAAAAAGTGCTTTGAGCGACATGCAAACTCTTCAAAAGTGAAACAGATCTTGTCTCCTTTTTCTACGATGGATCCTATTCGTGATGCCATAGGGGAGAAGTAGCCTCCCTCGTCGTCGGAACGGTATATCTGCGCATAGTCGGGGAAACACTCGTGATAGGGAGCTATGTCTTTCCATATCTGCTTTATATCAACGGTGACAAGCTCTCCTTTCTCTTTATCTACGACCTGAAAATGCTCCTGTGAGTGCCGCATAACGTTAAATGGATTTTGTCCCTCCGGGCGGAGACAGGGCATTGTCAGTGAAAAGGTTCTGGCGTACCCTCGCTTAGTGCTTGTTGTTCCCATACCGAAGACGAGGCGAATAATGCCATCTTCCGACTTAATACGGGTTGTCCACCGTCTGTAGTACCGAGAGAATCCGACGCCGGCCATGGTGGGATAGTAGTAGTTTCCGCGCCACTTTCCGGCAACGCGCATTATAATGATTCCCATTTCATCATTTCCGAGTTTATGCTTGTTTCTGTACGCTGTGGCGATGGGGAAAAAGGTTCGTGCGTAAATTTTCTTAATATCCTCTTCGACACGGGCAAGACGTTCTTCCAACGGGGCATCCCCATTTATTTCAAAGAGAGAGAGGTATTTTCCCGCAAAGGAATATTTGAGGGAATCCTCGAGTATGCTGCTGCTTCTGACAATAATGGGGTCTGTCATTTTGCTCAGAAAAGCAGCCAGATGGCCTCGTACCTCTTCAGGCAGCGTGGTGCGCAAAAAGGCTTCTTCCAATTGGGCAGGATCCCCATTTTGAAGTTCTTCAAGGTTGGGAATCTGGCGAATAACATCACGAAAAGAGCTTACAGCTATAAAGAGTGAGACAGGAATAGTTACATGTTCTTGTAGATCGGGATCAACGTTGTCTCGAATCTTGCGAAAGCCAAAGAGGAGGGAACGACCTTTTCCTCCGATACTTCCTTCCCCTACAATAAGAGAAGAAAAGTCGGGGTCGTTTTGTGGATCCCACGCAAAATACTCACTAATTGTCTTTTCGTTTGCTGTCTTATCGTTCACGGCTTTATCGTCTCTCCTTCTCGCAATCTTCTTGCTCTATGCCCCATACATCCGATGACCGCACTGACGAAAGAGCGTGAATAATATTCATTTTTATGCTCGGATTCTCTTGCTCTAACTGTTCTATAAGCAAACGTGTCTTACTTCGTTGCGTATGGAGCGAAAAGGGACAAATTTCAGGTGTGATAGGTAATTTCAAACGCAACGCTTCTTTTTTAAGTTCCTTTTCCCCAATATATATGAGTGGCCTGATAACCCACAACCCTGTGCGACTTTGCCAAAACTTGGGTCTGAAACTTTTAAAGCGACCTGTCTGAAAGAGGTTCATAAGAACTGTTTCCGATACATCGTCGAGATTGTGTCCCAAGGCAAGTACATTATATCCGTGTTCCACAGCTACGGAACTCAGAATGCCTCGTCTGAGATTGGAACAAAAACTGCAGGGCGATTTCTCATTTCGTCTCTTTATTATCTCCGAAATAGGGTAAATCGTCACGAAATGTTCGACATGAAGTTTATCGCAAAGATCGGAAAGAGGTTGTGTATCCATCTCTCCCCCTGAAATATCGACGGTACAGGCTCCAAGTTCGAAGTGGCGGGGAGATCTTTTGCGGAAAGCGGACAGGGCTGTTAAAAGAACAAGGCTGTCTTTGCCCCCTGAGAGTCCGATGAGGATCTTGTCTCCATCTTTAATCATAGAAAAATTGCCGAGAGCTTTTCCAAAGCGTTTACGGAGCATTGGTTGAAGCTGAAGGTTGACTATTTCTTTTGAATTATCCGTCATGTTCTTTCTTTAAGTGCTCCTTTGATCATTATGGTATATAATTAGGTCTATAGACCTAATCAACCCGAAGATGTAAGTACGGTTCCTTTTTTGTAAAAGTACCTAAACTATATCATAGGTCTATATATCATAGAGACATTTGTCATGGATATGTAAAGACTCGCAGAGTATTTTATGGGGGTGGAGCCATGGATTCCATACGCCTTGTTATAGCTGACGATCATAGGCTTTTTCGAGATGGCGTAAAGAAACTTCTGGAACTTGAGTCTGATATTGATGTAATTGGTGAAGCTGGAGATGGTGAAGAAGCTTTAAAAGTCGTGCGAGAGAAAGAGCCGGATGTTCTTCTTTTTGATATCAATATGCCTAAAATAGACGGAATTCAGCTTGTACGGGAATTGAACAGCTATACACATGCTATTAAATATGTTGCCGTGAGTGCTTACGATGATGAAGATAGTCTTTCAGCTCTTTCTTCAGCGGGTGTTTTAGGATTTGTGCTTAAAGCTTCGGGCAGAGTGGAATTGTTGTCGGCAATTCGTTCTGCCAATCGTAATCAACCGTATGTGGACCCGCGAGTTGCGGGAAAACTATTGACTTCATTTTCAAGACGCAAAGAGGAAAATGATCAGCTTTATGAATTGACGCCCCGGGAAAAGGAAATATTATACTGGCTTGCACAGGGGCTGAGCAATTCCGAAGTGGCAGCTAAGATGGTTCTCTCTGAGAAAACAGTTAAGAATCATGTAAGTCACGTTTTAAAGAAGCTTGATTTGCGTGATAGAACTCAGGCAGCGATTTTGGCGTGGCGCATTGGTTTTGCACAACTGCAACCAGATTCTTTGCGACAGGTTATTAGCGGTTCTTTATCATCGAAGTAAGATTCTGACTGAATCAGTAAACTGAATGATTGGAATGCGTAAACGAAAGGTACAAACACAGAAAAGAGGGCTGAACAACAAGCCCTCTTTTCTGTGTTTGTTATATTGTCCGTTTTATGCGACGCATAACTCCTGTTGAATTACTGGCTTTGTGACGCGAGTTGCGTTGATACGCTGGAAAGCCAGCTTATCTGCTGTTGTAGTTTGGCTAATTGCTGCTCTGCTGCCGTATATTGCTTATAAATTCGTTTCCGTTTTTCAGAAAGCTGATCTTCGAATTTGCTGATTCGCTTATCTATCGATTTTACTTCTGTTTCCCATGAGTGTATCTGACTGGAAATACGTCCCTTAGGTTGAGATGTTCCGCCAGTGGCGATAGTGGAAGAACTGGTAAGTCCGTCCATGGCTTCGTCGAGTTTTTTCATAACATTCGTCATGAATTGTTCCACAGCCTTAGGATCCTTTTTCATGCCAGTCATGAACTTATCTGTATCGAATTCCAGTTTCCCGCTCTTTCCGAAGTCGGCCTTTTCAGTAGTAATGCCGAGCTGAGAAAGCTGTGTGTAGGGATCGTTGAGACCTAAAAGTCCCAATACTCCGCTTGAGTCGGAAACTGTCGCCTGTTTATTACTTGCAGCAGTAATAACAAGGCGGCCTTCTGTAACTCTTGCTGTGGCAAGAGGCGGGGAGAGAAGCTCTCCATTCGAATCGTAGCGAAGCTCACTGGAGCTATTGATACGATCGGCTATATTTTGTACGGTGTCGCCAGGTTTCACGACTATGGAAGTGCTCTTGTTATCTATGGTAATAGAGAAGGCCGTATCGTTTGTAAGACCTTCGTCGGCCATTGTTCCAAGAATAGCTTCTGTGCCGGTTCTCTGGTTGAACGGGATAGGAGCGGAACTTCCCAATATTTGGCGTAACTGGCTTTTGATTTGCCAAAGTGTTGAATCTCCATGAAGCTTGCCCCATTTTCGTTCGAAGTCTGAAACTGGGTCTTTGACGAGTTCCTCGGAAAGACGGATATTGATCCAGTCCATAATGTCATTGTAGGCCGTTACAAACTCCTCTGTAGATGTAACAGCTTTCTCGGCGTCAAGGGTTACATCCATCATGACTGTGCCTGGTCCCGCCACATCAAGGGTTACACCGTCAATGAGGCCCTCTATGGTGTTGCTCGATCGGGTTATGCTCATTCCATCGATGACAAGCTCTGCATCTTGAGCGGGGATGTAATTTCTGGCATCAGCGCTATCCAGTCCGAGAATGTTGATAATGCTTCCGTCTGCCTCTCCTTCAGTATCAAAGGTGTAAACATTGGCGTTTACTTTATAGGAAACGTTATATTTTATGCCCTCTGCCGGTTTGTTTCCGCCAGCGAGCCATGTAATCTCATTGCCGCCCTGAGAAACTTCGAAGTCAACACCTTCAATATAGGTTATGCCAGCCTGGGTGACAGTCAACGCTCCATTGGCAGGAGCCTGCTTGTCTATGGAAAAGTCTAATAGATCTGGCTCGCCGTCGGCGCCCCGTGTAATAGTTGATTCGAAAGTTTTTTCTCCAAGTCCTGTTTCGGTGCTTTCGAGAACAAGCCTGTTGTCAAGAATTTTTGCGACGATGGGCAGTGGCTCTCCCTTTGCTTCACCGTCTGCATTAAGGGTTATATCTGTGGCTCCGTTGATTTTATCTACAACTTTCTGAAGCGTGTCGCTTGGGGTAATCTCTATCTTTGCCCGTTTTCCACCTGCTGAAATGTAGAAAATGCGGTTTTCCGTAAGACCAAGGTCTTCCATCTTGTCTTCGATACGAGCACCGAAGCGAGTTTCTTTCGTGGCCTTCTGAATAACCTCTATTTCATGACGACAAATGGCTGCTGTTGATTTCACTGTAGCTTTTACAATGGCATCGCTTGACGATCCCCCGCTGAGAACGACCATTTCTGCCTGTTTATTAAGATAAGTAGACTCGAGTTTTAGAGGAGTCAAAGCCGTTCGAGCTTGTTTAATAGAAGCGGAAAGTTCTTTATAGAGATCTATTTTCAACTCAAGGGTATCTTTCTGCTCAAGCCAGACTTCTTCAGGCTTCCGTGCCTTTTCCATCACTTTATCGAGCATACTTCCCCAATCCATACCACTAGCAACACCAGGCATAGTAAAGAGAGGCTCACTAGAATCTGCCATGGCTATTCCTCCTTGAATATATTGGTTTCATAATATGTATCGGGTAGCGCGCTATATTTCTTAATATATGTATATCTTTATAGGAGGAAAAGTTTTTTGTTTCTCTACGTGGTAGAATATCTTGTTGAGAAGATCGTGAAGGGATTGGTTTCATGATTGGTAAAATACAAGACGAACTCAGAGAATCTATAGACGTCAAGAGGGCAGCCTTGCCTTTAGCTGAAAAAGTGGCGTTAGCCTCCCAGTATATAATTCAAACCATATCTCAAGGTGGAACGGTGTTTTTTTGTGGGAACGGCGGGTCTGCTGCCGATGCGCAACATATGGCGGCAGAGCTTCTCGGTCGTTTTGAACGGAACAGAAAGGCGCTGCCTGCAATGGCTTTGACGACGAACTCGAGTACGATAACGGCCCTTGCCAACGATTTCGGGTATGAGAATATTTTTATCAGACAGTTGCAGGGATTGGCCGATTCAAAAGATACAGTTGTAGGAATATCTACGAGTGGAACAAGTGCCAACGTGGTGAAGGCGCTGGAATGGGCCAGAGAAAATGGACTTAAGACAATCGGCATGACGGGCCAGGGTGGCGGAAAATTAGCTGACATTGTCTCTGTTCTTCTTGCGGCTCCTTCCCTTCACACTCCGCGAATACAGGAATTGCATATTACATGGGGACATATAATATGTGGTCTCGTAGAGGAGGCTCTCTGTTCCCATGAAGAGTGAACTTGCCGTTATTCTTGCGGGAGGCCTTGGAACCCGCCTGCGGTCGGTTGTCTCCGACCGTCCAAAAGCGCTTGCGCTTATAGGTGGCAAGCCTTTCTTACATTGGCTTTTTCTCTTCCTTCGTCAAAGAGGCATAGGGAAATGTCTTCTGCTTCTTGGCTATAAGGCCGACCAGATCCGGGAATATTGCCAAAACGGAGAGCCATGGGGATTATCGATAGAATATAGTGTGGAACCTGAGCCTCTCGATAAGGCGGGAGCTCTGCGTTATGCCCTGCCTTCCATTCAGGAAGACGATTTTTTGTTTCTTAACGGCGACACCCTTCTCGATGTGGATATAGAGAGCATGTTTAAAGAGAGCCGGCATCTCGATGCCGACGTGGTCATTGCACTTCGCAAATGGCCTTCAATAGAAAGAACAGATCCTGTTGAGATAGACGAAGATAAAAGAGTCTTGCGATTTGGGGATTCCTCCATAGCAGCTGGGGACGATGGCCAGTGGCTTATCAATGGAGGACTCTATGTTGTTAAACGAAAAGTGGTTGAGGATTTGCCAGAAGGGCGGCTTTCCTGGGAAAAAGATGTATTGCCCGCATTGCTTGAAAGAAATGCCCCCGTGTACGCTCACGAAGCGGAAGGTTTTTTTGTTGACATTGGCGTTCCAGACGATTATCAAAAAAGCCAAAAAAATATTCCTGAATTTATAGTTTCCCTTGATCAATAAAGAAGGTGTTTGTAGAATGTCATTGAAAGTTTTTATTACGGGAATTGGCGGATTTATAGGAAGTCACCTCTCAGAGTTTCTGGCCCGCAAGGGATGCGAAGTGTGGGGGTCGTATTTCCGTCCGACAAACGATATGAGTGTTCCGACACGATATGCCAAAGGTCTTTTTAATATTGACGTTCGTCAGAGATCACATCTTGAAGAAGCTCTTCAACAAGTTCGTCCTCACGTTATTTACCACTTGGCGGCTCAGAGCTACCCTATGGTTTCGTATAAAGAACCTGAATTCACAGTAGAATCGAACGTTATGGGAACGCTCAACGTCTTTGAATCAATGCTTCATCTGGGATTGAAAGATACGAGAGTCTTGCTGGCATCATCTACAGCTGCCTACGGATTTATAGATCCCTCCGAGGCTCCTGTAACAGAAGATCAGCCATTTCGGCCAGCTCACGTCTACGGTATGTCGAAAGCGGCTCAGGATTTGCTTGCCGTGACGTATGGCAACGCTCACTCACTTGATATTATTCGCCTGCGAATAGGCAATTGCGTAGGACGTCGCCGCAGGGGGGAAGTTGTTTCCGACTTTACCCGACGTCGCGCTCAGATAGATTTAGATATTATTCCGCCGGAATTTCATGTGGGAAATTTGCACACGAAGCGGGCCTTCCTTGATGTGCGAGACGCTGTAGAGGGCTTTTGGGCTCTTCAGGAGAAGGGACGTGGCGGAGAAGCTTATAATATTTCTGGATCAGATGTCGTTTCGATGCAGCAGCTTCTCGACATTGTTCTTGAAGGTTGCGAAAAAGATGTAAACGTAGTGCGGGATCCGGCTCTTGTGCGTGCTGTTGATGAATTGATCTACTGGAATGACTTATCAAAGATCAAGAAGGATACTGGCTGGAAACCTTGCCACGTTTTGAGTGACACTGTAAATGATATGGTAGAGTGGTGGAGAGAGGAATTGAAAAAATCAGAGAAAGAAGGAGGAAATCAAATTTGATCATATCTATTGATGGGAAAAAAGTTGAGTTGAATTCGGCAGAAACGGAAGATAAGAAAATTTTGCTTCAAGAGGTGAAACAGATACTTTCCCAAAAGGGGCGAGTGCTGAGGGCAGTAGAAGTAGATGGAGCTGCGTTAGATGAAGAAGCCTTTGAAAAGCTTCAAAGTGTCGGTGCCGTTGATTTTCAGAGCACGTCCATTAGAGAACTTGTTATGGAGTCTTTGGAAAGCTCGGAAACCTATTTGCCTACGCTGATCAACGGTATGAAGCGCGTTGCCACCTTTTTGGAGAATCACCAGATGGACGAAGCTATGGCGACTCTCAAAGATGGAGTGGAAGGTATTAGCTGGCTGTTGCAGGTCATGTTGCACTCTCAATTTCTCCTCTCAGTGCAGGATGGCGACATGGGAGACGGAAAGATTGAATCTCATCGCAACGCTTTGACAAAAGCTCTTGAGAAGACATCGGAATATATGGAGAACAATCAGACCGAGGAGATGGCTGCCAGTATCCGAGATGACATCGTACCTCTTCTCGAAGGATTGTACCCTTATATTGAAGAACTTAGTTCAGTTGCGAGTGGTTATATTCAGTAAATGGTTCCTGCGGTTTTTCTCGATAGAGATGGAACATTAATAGAACACGTTCCTTATTTAGACGATATCTGCAAGATCAGACTTGTGCCTTTTGCCGCGCAAGCTCTCAAAAAGTTAAAAAGCCTGGGATATCTTCTCGTGGTGGTTTCCAACCAAAGCGGCGTTGCTCGTGGGTATTTTGATGAAGCCTTTGTTCAAAAGAGCCATCGCTTTATACAGAAAGAATTGGAAAGGGAAGGAACCGGTATTGATGCTTTCTATTACTGTCCTCATCATCCTGAGGCTGTGATAGAGCAATACAAACAAGAATGTACGTGTCGGAAACCTGCTCCTGGAATGGTATTGGGAGCGGTTAAAGATCTTTCAATAGATATACGGAGAAGCTGGGTCGTAGGAGACAATGAACCAGATCTGCTTCTGGCCGAGAATGTGAATTGTCCATTCATTCTTGTTCGAAGCGGATATGGGGCAGAGTTGGAAGAGAAGAAAAGCATGTTGTCGCTACATGTCGTCGATGGGTTGTACGAGGCAGCATGTCTTATAGAAGAAACCCATAGGAGAAAGTAAGGGGTGCATTACCCTTGTCATTACGAAAAGGACTCGTTGTATTCTTAACTTTGACATTCGGAGTAAGTGCTCTGGTTCTTATTTCAAGTGTGGACGAGAGTACTGTTGAAATGCTTTTTACCGCAAGGAAATCTGCATTAGTAGTTGCTTTACTGCTTGTTTTTGGGGCGTGGTGCTGTGACGCCATGCGTTTTTGTGCCATAGCCAGAGCAGCTTCAGAGCGCGTAACTTTCCGCCTTGGATTGGTTTTAACGTGGCTCCATTACTTTGGATGCGCTGTAACTCCTATGCAAAGTGGCGGCGGACCCTTTCAGGTCTTTGTCTTATATAAACACGATATGCCTATAGGGAAAGGTGTGGCAATTACCTTAACGCGCACCCTTCTCACCCTTTTGCTGCTGGGCGTTGTGGTTCCTATGGCTATTCTTTTTGAACCAGAGCTTTTGGGAACAAGCCTCTTTGTAAAAAGCGTATTTACATATGTTGCAATTTTTGTGGGTATTTCATGGGTTCTTGTCGTTTTGAGTCTCACGAAACCTCAGCTGATGAAAAGATGGGGCCAGATATTGACCCTTATGCTGAAACGTTTCGGGATTGTAAAGCATATAAAGGTGCTCTCTGTAATACGCAGGGTCAATAGGGAAATAGACAATTATAGCGAGAATTTCAGACTCTTCTTCACGTCTGGATTTCCTCACTTTGTAGGCGCCATAATTCTTTCTGGCCTTCATTTGCTCTGTCTTTTCTCGGTTCTTCCCTGCCTTATCTGGGCAGTTGGCCTTCCTGTTCACTACCTTCAGGCTTTTATGGCACAAGCTGTATTCATGTTTGTGCTCTATTTTGTTCCCACTCCTGGCGCAAGTGGCGTTGCAGAAGGGGGAGGAGCCGCCCTTTTCGGACTTCTCGTTCCCTGGCATGTTGCAGGAGTAATGGCCATTCTATGGCGTTTCTTTACGGAATACTTAGCTATAGGAATGGGTGCAGCTGTAGCCATCCGACTCTTGGGATGGGGAACCAGCGAAGAAATTTTTATGAATGAAAGAGAGAAATTAGACCATGACGCATGACACATTTCAAGCCAAGGTATTTAAATTGCGTGGAGGGCTGTGGACAGCTCTTTACCTCCTTATCCTCTTTTTGGCCAGACCTGAATTGAGTCGGGTTGTTCCCTCTTTGCTCATTGTGGCTTTGGGCCAGTTCATACGTTTCTGGGCCTCGGGCTGCATAGTGAAATACAGAGGCGAAAAGGTTGGAGCAGAGCAGCTGGTTACATGGGGACCCTATTCCTTTGTACGGAATCCTCTCTACGTTGGAAATGGACTTATCGGTTTGGGATGGTCTATATTGGCAGGCCCCTGGGTTGTCGCCCTCTTTCTTTTCTCCTTTTTCCTCATTTACGGCATATGGATCGTTCCCTATGAGGAATCTTTTCTGGAAGAAAAATTTGGTGCGGCATACACAGATTATAAGAAAACGACGGGACGTTTTATTCCTCTCTCATGGCCTGGAAAGCGCATTAACGGTCATTACGAATGGTCTATAGTCTGGAAGAGCGAGAGGCATTCGTTGTGGGTGACTCTTGCAGGAACAGCACTACTTCTCTCTCGCTTTAAATGGTAGTAGTGCGGTAATTAATGTACGCTGCATAAAAAGTTTTTACGTGATAACCATATATTTGAAGCCCCCTGAATTTGATTTCAGGGGGCTTCTTGCCTTACGGATAGTAATTTTTTAGGGATGTGTCTTTGTCGTGTTATTCTTCAATTGGTACTTCCATGGCGTCAGACGATTCAGGAAGAATCTGACCACCATCCACTACGATTGTCTGACCTGTAATAAATTTAGCAAGATCTGAAGCTAAGAATGCCATAGCGTTTCCTATATCTTCAGGTTCTCCCAACGTGCCGAGAGGAATAGACTTCTTCATTGTGTTGGCGTAGTCTTCCCCCATGCTGAGAAGCCCTTCAGTTGCAATATTGCCTGGCTGAACGGCGTTAATTCTGATACCGTAGCGAGCTAATTCAATGGCAGCAGATCTCATGAAACCCAGCTGTGCCGCCTTCGTGGCTCCATAGTGGCTCCAGCCGGTGAAACCTGTAATGGGACCAGTAATGGAGGAGGTAATGACAATATTGCCGCCTCCCTGTTTTTTCATGAGAGGAATACATTCTTTTACGGCTAAGAACATACCTTTTACGTTAACCGTATTGATATAGTCCCACTCTTCTTCTGACATATTTTCGATGAGAGACATGGGAAAAATGCCGGCGTTGCTGCAAAGTATGTCTAATCGTCCGTGTCTTTCAATGAAAGTGCTGATCATGGTCTTGATTTCGTCAGCCTTACTGACGTCAGCGACAATATAAGAGATAGGTCCGTGGGCAGAGAGTTCTTCCACAGCGGCCTTGAGGTCTTTTTCTGTTCGACCTGTTATAACGACAGTTGCTCCATGATCTAAGAAAGTTTTTGCGATCCCTTTTCCAATTCCTTTGCTAGCTCCGGTGACAATGGCGTATTTTTCTTCGAGAAGGCGCTTCACAAAAATCTCTCCCTTTCTGTGATTTTGATAATTTATTCACAAAAGTATAACACAGTTTCGACTGTAAATAGCAGGAAAAAACAAAACAAAAAACTAAGATTATATTTTTCAGGAAAAGAGAGAAAAACAGCCGTTTTCCCAAAAAGCAGATAGTCTGGCCATATTGATTCGGAATATTGCGTATAGTAGAATATGTTTTTTTATCAAATTTTATACATTTTTATTATATAATAACTACAAGGCAATAAAGCTAAAAAAATCACAAAGCAAAAAGCGGATTAGTGTTTCTTTTACGACAGACCTTATCTGTAGAGGAGGAGTGTATCATGAAGGGATTTGCAATGTTAGGAATCGGGAAAACAGGTTGGATCGAGAAGGCAAAACCTGTGGCAGGACCTTGCGATGCAATAGTTTCTCCACTGGCTGTTTCACCTTGTACTTCAGATATCCATACAGTATTTGAGGGAGCCATCGGCGACAGAAAAGATATGATCCTTGGTCATGAAGCTGTCGGAGTAGTTGAAGAAGTAGGGTCAGAAGTTAAAGATTTTAAACCTGGAGACAGAGTTATTGTTCCCGCTATTACCCCCGACTGGGCGTCACTTGCTGTGCAGCGCGGTTTTCCTCAGCATTCCAATGGTCTTTTAGCCGGATGGAAGTTTTCAAACTTTAAAGATGGAGTTTTCGCTGAGTATTTTCACGTTAACGATGCTGATATGAATTTGGCTCTTATACCAGATGGAGTGTCGACGAAATCAGCAGTCATGCTCACCGATATGGTTACTACAGGGTTTCACGGCGTAGAGTTGGCTGAAGTTGGTTTCGGTATGAGTGTGGCCGTTATTGGTATTGGACCTGTGGGACTCATGGCTGTAGCCGGTTCTGCTTTGGCTGGCGCTGGGCGTCTCTTTGCTGTTGGAAGCCGCCCCAAGTGCGTTGAAGTTGCCAAAGCTTACGGTGCTACTGACATTATTAATTACAAAGATGGAGAAATTGTAGATCAGGTTATGGAACTTACCGGCGGTGAGGGTGTAGACAGAGTTATTATCGCTGCACCTGGCATTGATATGATCAAAAAGGGTGTGAAGATGGCCAAACCCGGGTCGGTTATCTCTAATGTCAACTATTATGGCGAAGGTGAAGATTTGCTAATTCCCCGTCTTGAATGGGGGTGCGGCATGGCTCACAAGACTATTCGCGGCGGACTTTGCCCTGGCGGTAGAGTACGTATGGAGCGTTTAGCGAGCCTTGTGAAGTATGGTCGCCTGGATCCGTCAAAATTGGTTACTCATGAATTTAAGACCTTTGACAAGATGGAAGAAGCCTTATTGCTTATGAAAGATAAGCCAAGAGATCTGATTAAACCTGTAGTGATTCTCGAATAGCACAATATCTATCTTATTGTTATGTAACATCTATATGCAACGCTTCATGAAGAAGGGCCTTTCTCGCGACTGCTTTCAGAAAATGCATCCGGGAAAGGCCCTTTTTGTGTTCACTATGCTCACTAGGTGCGGAGCAAATATCCTCCGAAGAGTCGCTGCCACGTATCGTCGTAAATCTTCTTCGGCGGTACTGAGCGTCTTGCCAGACCTTCAACGATGGCGGCCTGAGCTACGGCTTCTGCTACAGATGGTGCCGTTTCGTCAGAGAAAAGGTCGGGCATAATGTGGTGCTCATTCATTCTCCGCTTATCGACCACTCCCGCTACGGCATTGGCGGCTGCAATAATAACGTTTTTGTTCAGACCTGTGGCTCGTACATCGAGAAGTCCTCGTACAAGTCCCGGATATATGTGAAGGTTGGGGATGGGGTTTTTCCCGGTGCTAAGGCCCATGGCTACAATTCGTGCGCCTGCGGCCTGAGCTTCCTCGGCTGAAATTTCTGGTGTGGGCATTGAAAGTGCGAAAATGATGGGAGAGTCATTCATTCTCTTTATGTATTCCGAAGGCAGGGTTCCTCTCGACGAAAGGCCGATATAGACGTCTGCCCCGTCGATGGCTTCTTTCAGGTTCCCTTTGAGGTTTTCTGGATTCACCCGTTCAGACATGCTTTGCTGCACGTGGTTCATAGAAGGGTTGTCTGGGCCGAGAATGCCCTTGCTATTGAGCAGGACGATATTCTTTACACCTAAGTGGAGGAAAAGGTCTGCAACGGCGATTCCTGCGGCTCCTGCGCCATGAATAACAATCTTTGTCTCGGTCAGTTTCTTGTCTACGACGGTAAGGGCATTTTTGAGAGCGGCGAGAACGACGGCTGCGCTTCCTTGCTGGTCATCTGAAAAAACGGGAACCTCTATGGCTTGTAATGCTTTGACAATGTCGAAGGTGTTGGGACTCGATATGTCTTCAATATTGATAGCTCCGAATGAGGGGGCCAGGTGTTTCGCTGTCTCAATGATTTCCTGAGCGTTTTGAGCTTCCAGGCATACTGGAATGGCGCTTACATCGCCGAAATTTTTGAAGAGAAGGCATTTCCCCTCCATAACGGGAAGGGCTGCGCGGGGTCCTATATTTCCCATGCCGAGAACGGCTGTTCCGTCACTGATAACGGCCAGACGATTTGCTCGTCCGGTGTACTCATAACTTCTGTCTGGATCTTCTTGAATCTCTTCGGCGGCGAAGGCGCTTCCCTGAACGTAAGCCATGGCCAGATCTTCTTCGTTTCGTATATTGATTGTAGGATACATTTTTACTTTTCCGCGAGCTCTGCGGTGGAGCTCTAAAGCTTTTTGTCGATCAATAGTCACAAGAATCCCCCCTTGAAAAGAACCCTTTTCGATTTTTATTTAAAAAGAGGTAGCAACGTTTTGAATTCAGGCGTTCCCGCTCTCTTCATAAGCTGGTACAGAATTGTTTCTGTGGGAACCACGATGACGCCCATCTGTGACATGGCCTGTAGTGCGAGATCATGATTTCGAGTATTGCGGCTTCCACTGGCGTCGGCGGCAAGCCAGACGGTGAAGTCGTGGCTGAGTATATCCATAATTGTGGCAAGTACACAGATATGAGATTCAATTCCCCACACAACTATATTACTTCGTTTTTTATCTTTCAGAACGTTGATGAACCCTTCTTCGTCACAACATGAGAAAGTTGTTTTCTGAAAAGAGTCTATTCCTTCAAGTTTTTCTAATAAGAGAGAGTCAGTGGGGCCCAAGCCCTTGGGATATTGTTCAGTATATGTTACAGGAATATGGAGAGTGCGCGCTCCTTCCAGAAGTCTAAAGGCGTTTGCTTTCACATTTTCGGAGTGATCTATTGCCGGGAGAAGGCGTTCCTGAATATCGATCATGAGAAACTGCGTATTCTCACAGGATAATTTTAAAGAACTCATATTTTTCCTCCTTGAAAAAAAGATTCTTTTGATTGTCAAAGTTTATTGTAATATAACTCGTGTAATCTAACACACTTTATGTTATGCTGTTCCTCAATAACATGCAAAGAGCACTTTTGGAGGTACATGAATGACTATGCCTAACGGCGAAGATGAAAAAAATCTTAATCAATGGACTGTGCGAGATGTTCTTGTTGCAATGTCGGGCAAGGGGTATCCGAACTATATATTAAAATTTATTACCGATGTGCAGACCTGGATGGAAGATATTCTATCTGGGGAAGAAATGACAGAAAACGAAAAAGATATACTCATGCCATATCTGGAAGAACCCTTTGAAGTGGATATGGATAATTTGTTTTCGCGAATCGAGTGGGCGGAGCAGTGTGCGGATGTAATTCCTTCGCTTCACAAACCGACGGGTCATGATGATGCCATTGTTTTGGCTCTTGGCCCAGCGCAGTTTGAGGATGGCGTTCGTATGGCTATAGATTACGCCTCTCTCTTCGGAAGAGACGTATGTCAGCGGGTCTGGCTCATGAGCGACAGTTACATGATTTCGGATCTTTTGCGGTATTCGGCTCATATTCGAACACTCTTTAATCAGGGAATTGTTTTCCGGTTCATAATGATAACTCCTTGGGGCTGGACAGAGATTCCTGTAGGAGATGCGACGCGTCCCGGTGGACGACTGAATTGGCGGAATTTGCGTAAAGGGTCTCAGGAAACGTCGAACGGAAATAGTTCTTCGGGAGATGACGACAGAGCTCATTAGGGGTTTGACGACCTTTTACGGGCGTGATACAATCTCGCCGTTCGGGGCGTAGCGCAGTCTGGTAAGCGCGCCTGGTTCGGGACCAGGAGGTCGGAGGTTCGAATCCTCTCGCCCCGACCATATAGAAGAATAATCCTGGCTTTTATAGCCGGGATTTTTTTGTATGGAGAGGTAAAATTTCAAATTGACTATTATTGACTATTGCTGACTATTTTGCTAGAATCAGCAGTGGAGGGAAGTAGAGTGGCCATAGATCGAGTTGCGGTAAATAGAAAAGCAAAACACGATTACTTTATTCTTGAGACTTTTGAGTGCGGCATTGTTCTCACTGGAACCGAAATAAAGTCTGTACGTGACGGCAGAGTTAACTTGAAAGATAGCTTTGCACTTATCCGTGATAGAGAACTTTGGTTGATAGGTATGCACATTTCCCCCTATGAAAAAGGTAGCTATTATAATCATGAACCCGAACGAGACAGAAAACTGTTAATTCATAAAATTGAGTTGTTGCGTTTAAATAGTAAGATTCGAGAAAAAGGCTTAACACTTGTGCCCCTTTCTATCTACATTAAAAACGGCAAACATGCAAAAATTGAGTTAGCGTTGGCTAAAGGTAAGGCCGAACATGATAAGCGAGATGCTATAGCTGAACGAGATGCGAAAAGATCTATGGCCAGAGCCTTACGACGTGACGATAGAGATTAAGGGGGCGACAGGTTTCGACGGCAAGATGGAGGGTCTGGAAGAGCGGGTCGAGGACTCCGCAACCTCGCTAAACGGCGGAACAACAATAAACGTCAATAATAATAATTACGCATTGGCTGCTTAGTTCAGCCACGTCTTCAGTAGATCAGTCACCGGTCTGCTGAATGACGTCATAATAAGGTGAATGCCTCGTAGAGAGTGCCTCTGGTTCTGCGAGAAAGATAAAGGGGCTTGGGAGCGCAGAATCCTGTTCCTGGGAGTCTGCATCCGAGATTAAATCAGGAACTACACTCGTAGAGCTTCCACGGCTGGCCCTTGTCGGACGGGGGTTCAATTCCCCCCGCCTCCACCAGATAGAGATCCGCTGTTGTTCAAGGTAGTACGAAAAACCTTGCAACAGCGGATTTTTTGTTGTTTGAAAACGGACAGAAATTTGAACATTTCCAGTAGAGTTCCAGAAAATGATAGGCATCAGTATCCAAAACCTAAATGTAAAATCGTTGAATTTATCTAAAATCGCCTTCGGCAACTTGATCGTAGGTGATATCTCTTTTCACAATTACCTTATATTAACTATGATATCCGTAGGAATAATTTCAAGTTTTTTCTTAATAATATGCTTTTATGGTATATTTAATTGTGTACGATGGAATTGTTTGGTAGAGAAAGGTTATGATCAGTGACATCGTAAATGAGACATAAAGGAACGAACTAATAACTTGTTGGATGAAAGGAGCGTTGTTGGTGACAACAAACATTGAAAAATATAAAACTGACCTCAAGAAGCTTGTAAGCCGTGCTGATCTCCTTTTCTTGGCCATTCAGTATGAATCGTATCCCGATCAGTTTACTGAACAGGCTGGGGATATGGCAGATAAAATCATAGAAAAACTACCTTCTTTCAAAGAAGAATATCAATCTTGGTACTCTGAAGCTACGGCCTTGATACGGCAATTGCTTCCAGATCGACTAGATGATTTCCGTCGTCATTACGAGAAACCAAAAAGCCGGAAGGATATTTCCTTTGAAAATTATCGGATTGAGGATTGCCTACAGGGATTGGTAATAAGAACCGGATTTGGCGAAAAGAAGTGCGGTCCTGAGTCAGCCATTCCTCATCTGCGACAGCAAATCGCCATCCTCAAGTCCGTAGAATCAAGATTCCACAGCTCTCTATTTGACATTCGCCAATTGGTACAGGCAGATCTGTTCGATTCCGAGCTTGCTGCTGCGACAGAACTATCTAAGAAAGGATTTCATCGTGGTGCTGGCGCTGTTGCAGGTGTTGTGCTCGAAAAGCATCTTGGGCAAGTCTTTGCGAATCATGCACTCAAAACACGCAAGAAAAACCCAACCATAAGTGATTTCAATGATGGCTTGAAGAACGGTGGAGTCATTGATACGCCAGAGTGGAGGAATATTCAAAGGCTTGGTGATATACGAAATCTCTGTGATCATAGCAAAGACAGAGATCCTACAGATGACGAAGTTGAGGAGTTGATTCATGGGGTCGGAAAAATGACGAAAACACTTTTTTAATGCAGCTAATAAGGAGGTGAACTGGACGCTTTGGCAGGCACCAGTTATCTTGAATGTTAAGTTTCAGAAGGTGAATAAAATGAAATCTTTGGTTCTAGAGCTTCAACGAGAAGCAATGAATACTAACAGCCTTCTTTCAGATATTTTAAGAAAGGCTTTGGTTGTTGCGACGAAACTCAAAATTGATGATTTTAAAAGATGGATTGAGTCTGAGATGAAAGGTTATGCTGAAAACCAAATACCATCGTACCGGAAAGTGAAAGGCTCAGTGAAAGCTTGGAATCCTTATAACGGTTGGATACCAGTTATTATAGAAGATTCAGAAGTTAGTGAATTAATTTCAAAAAGAGATATTGGTCAACCCATTTCAGAACTTGAGTCGTTGTTAACTGAAAAAGACAAAGGTGGAGTTTTACAGGTTCCTCTACCTCATGAATGGATAATGAAACTCTTTTCACATAGCGAACAATTCCAATTGGGTATGGTGCCAACTTTGATCGTTGACGGGTCACAACTTGCAGGGATATTGGATGCTGTAAGGAATGAAATATTGGAATGGAGTTTAGAACTTGAAAATCAAGGAATTATTGGTGATGGTATGTCCTTTTCAAGCGAAGAAATTAGCAAGGCAGGATCAGTGACTTATAATATTCAAAGCTTTAAAGGCATATTGGGGGATGTATCATCTTCAAATGTGCAAATCGGTGATTATTCAAGCATCCATGGTGCTTTAAAAGAAAAAGGTGTTCCTCAAGAAGAAAGAAATGAAATAGAGAATATATTAGACGAACTAAAATGTGCAGATCCTTCTAAACGTAAGACGTTAATCCAAAGAGGGTTTAGTTGGATAAAACGAAATGCAGCTACCATAGGCACCCTTTCAACAACTATTCAAAGTTGGTTTGACATGCTTAGATGACGATCTGCCACCTAAAAAATGCTTAACCATTTGCTGATAAGGACGCATCTGAGGATATGAAGGCTAATGACACAGCCGAGCTTATGTATGCTGAGATCAGAAAGAACAATGGAAAGATTATAGATGAGCCAGACCTTGACGATTTGCTCGAAATATGAAGGTTGAAACAACAATATTCCAATCTACCGAACAATGCTTGGGAAGAGAATGTAATGCTGGGATATTCGTACCGTCAATGCTTCTTTTCATCGCTCCATTGTTTCTTTTTGCCAAAAAGTGGTAAAAATTATAGTAGTTAATTACAGCGCTTACAAATAGCGAGTCTTGATTATTAGGAAGTTATTCATCTCAAAAATTATTTTCCAAACTAATTTCCATTTATGGCCGGTTCTTAGTATATTAAATATATTGATTTTTGCTATAAAAGACTGATATAAATTTAAAGTTGCGGCAAGTAGGGGATCCAGTGTTTGTAAGGGATTGCAGGTTTTACGGTAGAGGTGTAGCTTTTATCCGCGCTTACACTAGCATTGGGTTAAAGTAGTCAGATAGCAAGCATGTCTGGCTACTTTTTTGTAGCTACGAAAAAATCTATAGCTGACTTTTATTCCTGAGTTCTCAAAATGATTTGGATGAGTATCCATTTTCAAGAAAGGTTGCCTAAGATTAGAGTTCATAATTATGATAATATCTTAATGAAATATTACACACTATGTTTTACTAATCTATTGGAGATAATTAATGTGTGTATTTAAATTCTTTTCTGGAATTGACTACCTTCTTGTCCAACTTTATGGAGTAGCGAAAGACATATTTCATATTCTCAATCGGTATGTTTTGATAAAAGAGTTATCTCAGATTTATCAAATAGGTTCATTGCATGAGCTTTACATATCGCGGCACCGTAGAGATAAGTTATTTTCTCTTTCACGACATCTCGTGCTGAAATCATTCAATCCTTGGTCCTTTTGCATAACATAGGTCATGTCTCTGGTACTTTTGCATGTGTAAGATAAAGCTATTGACCATTCGAAGAATTTTGCCAACACCGCAATCTAAAATGGTATTTTGATCAGGTATTAAAAAACTTTGATGTTATGAGCTTTCACAAAATTATTTCTTATATAAAAATATCGGGACTGTGTTTTGATCAACAGTTAAAACAAAAATGTTATCAAATTTTTGATTGGCATCTTGATCCTTTTAGGCCAAGAGATATCGAGGACGAGGTATTCAAAAGTGCAGGTTACTTAGTTTTAAGTAGTTAGATTTAAGACATTCTTCTGTGCCTTTCAATCTTTCTTTGGATTAAGTTATCAAAAGCTGGGAGAAGAATCTTTCAGTTTGGTTTTCACGTGAATTAAGTATTTCTAAGTTTATTTCTTCTATGCATGTTGAATTTTTGAGACGCCTATATCATCGAAATGAAACGGCACCTTTTAAAAATACTGCCTTTAAGTATTTTTATTTGTATTTTTATTTGTATTTTTCGGGGTTAGATACTTCTCTTTCCGAACTCCGAAAGGGCATTAAGAATTATTATTCTGAAAATCCAAGAGAAGAACATATTTGTTTAGCTTTCGAAACAAAGAACTTACAAACTGCAATAAGGGCAAAAAATTTTTTCTTGCCGTCCCCAAATGCAGGAATATTCATAGAACGGACTAATTCATTGGAAAACACAAATATGTTAGTTTCATTTTATGCTAAAAAAATTATGAAAATATAAGTCATCCTTTTCGTTCAATTGCTCTTTTACTAAATAGTTTTATTGAAGATAAGGAAGTCCAGCAAGCAGCTGGAGCGATTATTACAAGATATTTTGTTGAAAGTGTTGCACGAGTTATTCGATTGTTTTATCGAAGGTTATATCAAGAAGTATGATTCTGCCGAAGCTTTTTTAATTAATAAAGGTGCTAAGAGGAGTGCAAAAATATTACGAAATAAAATTAAGGTTTTTAAATCACTTGATGAAGATAGGAAACACCAATTAAAGATATTAGCTGATGCAATTGAAGCTCAACACTTTAGAGGGTATATCATTACTTTATTAGGGAAAATAGATGTAATTAATTGGACTGCGGCAAATATCGATGGGATTGCTCTATTGGTGAATAGACGCCAATTATCAGTATTAATAATCGAAGCAAAGAATAAAAATCAGAATGCTCAAGCTCAGGCAGTTAGAGATCTCCAACGGATGTTTCAAGATCTTAGAATTAAAACTACTTCCCATATTGTACAGTTGCCAAGAGGAGCGTGAACTTTAATCCGTTAACAATAACAAAATGAAGCCATTCGCTAAATTATTTCGGATAATGTGCTGATTTTATTTTGATATCATTGCTTTCCAGCCCCAAAAGAGAATTGGATCTGCAAAGAATCAGTTGAATAGAGAAAGAAGGTTTATATATTGAACGACTTGAAGATGGTTAAAGCTACTCTTTCGAAGATTCAGGATGACATGGAATTTTTGAGCAGGTTGAATCAGCCTTCCTATACCAACTTAGTTGAGCAAATGAGAAATGTGATGGAGCCAATTTGTATTCAAGAAGAAGCTATTCGAGTCTTGACATCATCTCCCTCTTTTGCGTTTATAAATGAGATTATCGGAATTGGACAGCAAAAGCAAGAATTTATCAATCAGGTAAGAACAAAAGATATAATTTTCGATAACTTAGTAAAGGTGCATCACTCTTGGCTTAAAGATATCATGCCCCATCATTGCAGCATTGCTACTCAACTTGAAGCCACTGCAAAACTTTCGTTATGCAATGTCTCATATCAGTTAGCTGCTGCAGAGAGGATTTTTTCTGGTATAGATTTAGAATCATTACAGATGCGATTTCACAAAGAAGTTGTAGATATTGGGCATGATGTGTCCAATTTGATGACTTCCTATGGTAGTTTAGCTGATTCTATGAAAAGCCTTCCTAAAATTATTCAGCAACCATCATTTATCATTCCTGGAGCGACGCGAGAACTACTCACAACAGGCTACGTGTTGGAGTCACTAAATCCTTTGAAGAAGTCAAATGATAGAGACGATGATTCTGATATCTCAATAATTTCAGAAATTGAACAGGAAACTTCTAACTGTATTGACCTCTTGCAGCAAGTGAATCTATCTCTTGTTTTACCGTACGAAGGGGCACGTGACGCTTTGTACGGAAATAATCCAGATCGGTCAAGACATATTTTGAGTTCACTAAGAGAGCTTTGGAATCATCTCCTTAGACAATTAGCACCGGATGATCGAGTTATTCAATGGATCCAGGAACACGGCTATCAAGGATACTTGGAAAATGGGCGTCCAACAAGACGTTCCAAAGTCTTGTATATCTGCAGGAATCTGAATAATGATCCATTGACCAAGTTTATCGATGTAGACACTCGAGCGCTTGTGAAGTTGATGGAATTTTTCAACCAAGTCCACAATTTGAATATTGAACTCACCGATAAGCAGCTTCGTGCCATTATCCTTAAAAGTGACTCTTGGTTGATGTATATCCTTCAGATTTGGATGGTGTCTTGATAGAGTATTAATTCAACTCTTGCGTAGCTATTCAATTCGGAGTGCGGCTTTTTAATTAAGAAAACTTAAGCATCGTTTTTTTGCGAGGAAGGTTGTTTTAAAATGGGACAGAATTTGACCTCATCATTTTGGGCAGGGTATAAGTTGCTTCACAGGTAATTACAAGTGGAATGAATAAAAACTTTCTTTAAAAGGTGGGAGTATCTCAGGAAAAGAAAGTATTCCAATTCTGGAAGATGTTGCAAGTGAAATAATATTCTTGTCAGATAAAACTTGTTGTATATGTAGGGAGAAAGGTAAGGTAGTGCAAATCCATCATCTGGATGGAAATCCACCAAACAATAGAAAAGACAACCTTGCAGTCCTTTGTCTGGAATGTTATAACGAAACGCAAGTTAGAGGAGGTTTTGGACGAAAACTTAACAAGCCAACAATTGAAAGGTATCGAGATGATTGTACTAGAAGGTTAAAGAGAGCAGGGAAGTGTTTCCAAGGCATTACTATGAAGCAACGGGTGAAAAATACCGTCGTCTGTTTCATGTCGGGCTCAGACTTCCATTGAGAGATATCTTACATTACAAAGAGATGAAAAACAGAGAGCAATTGATTTTTAAAACTTCAAGGCCAAAATCAATGTTATTAAAGCTAAAGTAATGATAGATTTTGATAACGGTGTTGGCAGCGGTGTTACCTCTGAACAGATGCAAGCTGGTTATGATTATATTAATGTACTTGAGGGTATCTTAATCTATCTTGGTTACTTCTTTGAAAGATGTCCAAATGATTTTAGCAGTTGGGAAGAATATTTATTTGATGGAGTTTAAAGACTCTTTTCTTTTTATAGAGTTTTAAAAGAAGCTATGGTACCTGGTGGAATCATAGTTGCTCTACTTGTTTGCACCGATGTTATGTCTAGTCTTGAGGACAAAATAGTTGAGATGATGCATGTTATGTCTTAAATTCGAATCCAATAACAAGGATTCTTTTAAAGATTGGGCTTGTGTATAACGTTCTATTGGATAGGAGAAATTCTATTGTTCATGAATCTTCTCATAAATATCAGCCATATCCGCTGCTAGAAGTCTTAAAATCGAAAAAACACCTACCTATCTATTTTACAAAGGCAAGATCTACTATTTTCGAATCGCATACCTATCGAGGTACGCCAAGTTACCGGACGAACAGAACTAAACTATTCGTTGTAGACACAAAGTTTGCAATATGTCCGCGCAAAAGCCATTGTTCTTGCAGGTTTTATGCGAGACCTTTTCATAAATATACGCAGAAGTGATTACCCTTGCACCTCCACCATGATTACAAACAATCTAAAGAAAAGAAGCTGTAGGCTGCTTTTTTGTACCAAACCTGCTCAGTAATATTTACTTTTCCATGTCAATTCCAGGAAATGATTGGCATCAGTATCCAAAACCTAAATGTGAAATCGTTGAATTTATCTAAAAACGCCTTCGGTAACTTGATCGTAGGTGATATCTCTTTTCACAATTACCCTATATTAACTATGATATCCGTAGGAATAATTTCAAGTTTTTTCTTAATAATATGCTTTTATGGTATATTTAATTGTGTACGATGGAATTGTTTGGTAGAGAAAGGTTATGATCAGTGACATTTCAGATGAGGTATAAAGAAACGAATAAATAACTTGTTATGCAAGGAGAAGGATAGATGAAAATACTTGCCATCCGATGCAGCAATTGCGATTTCGCGTATGCAATAGTCGAGGGTAGTAAAGGGTCTCCAACCGTGATTGATTCTGAAGTTGTCGGTTACCCAAAGGGATACGATGAGCATGTTCTCTTTCACTGGTTTCATCAGGAAATCATGGAGCTGATCAACCATTACAGCCCCGACGGAGTGGCCGTCAAAGCTGCCGAGCCTATGGTAAAGCGATCGGGGATATTGGAAACCCGAATAAGAATTGAGGGCATCGCCCTAATGTCGGGGGCAGAAGCCGGTTGTTCCATCGCTTGCCGCAAAGTCAAGTCAACCATTGCGAAGGACCTTGGCATGAAAGGAAAGGGCAAGTATCTCGAAACGAAACTTATTACAAGCCCGATTGCGGGGTTCGATTCATACAACACAAAGCGGCAGGAAGCCATCCTTGTGGGATGGAGCTGTTTGAAGTAGACATGGCTGCATCGTTCGACTTCAAGAAGCGGCTTGGATCTGGATGCTTTGGGGAAGTCTGGTATGCCATCGACAATGGTCTCGGCTGCGAAATAGCCCTCAAGTGTATTCCTCCAG
The DNA here is from genome assembly GCF_030908405.1 of Aminobacterium sp. MB27-C1. Classification (NCBI taxonomy): domain Bacteria; kingdom Thermotogati; phylum Synergistota; class Synergistia; order Synergistales; family Aminobacteriaceae; genus Aminobacterium; species Aminobacterium sp. MB27-C1. The sequence goes on from NZ_CP133089.1 coordinate 663,904, forward strand.
AAAAGATCATCAACTCTTCGAACCTTCACCAAGAAGCTCAGACCCTCAAAGCGTCCGAGCACGCCAACATCGTGCGTGTTACGGAGACGGGTATTTTGTCAGATGGACGTGTGTACATTTCCATGGAGTACTTGCCCCGCGGCAGCGTTGAGGACGAGGCGAGCGGAGCCTTTCTCCCGCTGCCAAGAGCGAAACAGTTGATGGTGGATGTTCTTAGGGGGTTGGCTCACGCACATTCTCAAGGCATTGTCCATCGCGACATCAAACCCGCCAACATCATGATAGGGAACTCTGGAGAGGGTAAGCTATCTGACTTCGGGCTGGCGGTTCCCGATATCGCTTCAGTCGATGCGAGTCAGTTCAAGCAGTATCAGTACAGACTTCATCTGGCGCCCGAAGTTCGCAGAATGAAGGATTACACGACTGTATCCGATATCTACGCTTGCGGCGTAACCTTGTACCGACTGGTCAACGGCGACATCTATCTGCCGCCGATTGATATCACCGAGGCAACCCGGCGTGCACGGAGGGGCGAGTTCCCTCCTCGCGACCAATACCGCGACTTTATTCCCACATCCCTACGTCGGTTGATAAACAGAGCGATGAACATTGATCCAACTAAACGATTCCAGTCGGCCGACGATATGCGTCACGCGCTTGAGCAGCAGAGTATTGTTGTCGGATGGACTGAGAAGAGAATTCACGGTGGAAAGTTGTGGGAAGGAGAATCCATACATGGGAGGAAGTACTCTCTGTCGCTAACCCAGGGTGCCAACTTGAGATGGAGCATTGAGTACAAGACGGCCTTTGGAGGTGCTCTACGCCGACGATCCGTAGACTGTCATACTGATCTTACCAATTCCAAATCTCTTCAGTTAGCAAGACGAATATTGCAAAGAGTGACAAAGACGGAAACATAACAACAGCGTCCAAGATACGTTCCCAAATTCGAGATCCTGACGCAGGATGTTATACGTGAATAATTACCATGAAAAATTGGCAAACTTTGAATGGTTGGATTTTGTTACCTCTACGGGGCTATTTACATTCATGAAAATTCTGAAGCCAGCGCGTGAAAGTTGATATGATCATTAACAAAGTGGTCTTGCGATTTGAAGATGTCAGATTTGTGGAGGACGACGATTAGTTAATGCAAATGGCCTTGTTCCTCAACGTGTTGTCAGTGGTATAAGTTGTCCTAGCGGAAATGCTTTCCCTCTGGAGAAAGGTGTGACGTTTGCCGAGTCCTACCTCGAGAATATGAAAGATCATCTTAGCAAACTTTCAGGTAGTGAAAAAGGATCAGCCACTCGAATAATTAATAATCTTGAAAAGTGAATAGAAAAGTATCGGTACTACAATGAACCATTGGGAGAATGGCAATTCAAGATTGCTTTTTACACGGAGTGTGCTGAACAGGTTGAATTACTTTCACATAAGATTCTTGAAGATTGTCTAGATAAGCAGGCACCATTTGGTGAAGTGTTTTGTTGCTCAGTGTCTGAAGCTGTAAAAGTAATTGAAACAGTCCTAGGTCAACTGGGATTGTAAGAAAGAAATTAATTTGTGAAGTTTTAATATAAAAAAACGTGTAACACTTGAGCGCCGGTGAGCTCAAGTGTTAAATGCAAAAGGAGCATGGTGGATATTTTTAATAGTCGAGAAATTGCAATTGGCTTGTGGCTGTTAGCATTTTCAGTTTATATCTATTTGTCTCCCAAAGTGGCCGAGGTCAGAAAATCATTTAGACATTTATTATCTGTGTTTTTTGTAAAACAGATTTTATTGGTGCTCGGTTTGATGGTTGCGTACATGGTTACTATGGTTTACTTCCTATCTGAATTAGATTTATGGAATGTTGAGCAGATCAAAAACACCATATTTTGGTTTGTGTCAGTGGGCTTTATGTCTCTGTTCAAGATTGAAACTATAAAAAAGGATAGAAGCTTCTTCAAACACTCAGTCATAGACAATTTGAAGTTATTGGCAATCTTTCAATTCATAGTTGGCTTTTACACGTTTACACTTTGGATTGAAGTTCTACTCGCACTTGTTTTGGCATTGATAGGGGCTATGTTGGCTATTACTGAAAGTGACAAAAAATATCATCAAGTAAAATCGCTACTTGAATATTTTTTATCGTCCGTTGGCATTATCTTGATTGTTTATTCTTTATATATGCTGGCTACCAATTTTGGTGAATTTGGTAATGAAAGGACTGTATATGATTTCTTTGTTCCTCCATTGTTAACTCTTTGCTATTTGCCATTTATATTCGCCATGCTCGTTTATTCTACATATGAGCAAGTATTTATCCGCCTACAGTTTTCCATTAAAAATAAAACTTATAGAAATTTGGCAAAACTATACGCCATCATATTCTTCAATATAAGGATGAGCTTGCTTGATCGCTGGTCATTTCATATCGCTAGGGAAAATATCGAGTCACACGCAGATTTGATAGATTCTTTTCGGCACATTCATAAAGTGAGGAAAGCGGAACGAAATCCGAAGGATGTACCAATAGACCTTGGATGGAGTCCATATCATGCCAAGGAATTTATTTCAAGCAAAGGGCTGAGTACTGGTTTCTATAATCGCGTATTCGAAGATGAATGGTTTGCATCATCTCCAATGGAAGCGTTTGGCGATGTCATTATCCCAGATAATGTTGCTTACTACGTTGAAGGGTCTGAGGAATTAGCAAATACTTTAAAACTGATAGTCAGTGTGAATGACGCGACCAGATCTCAACAGGCACGACGAAAATTGTTGGAACTCGCTGAAGTATTGAGTTTGTCTAGCTTAAATAAGCCTCTGTCCGAAGATATGGAGGACGCTATTGTTGAAGGGAAGCCATATTCTGAAAACACTGAGGGTAAGATTATTTCGTTGGCTGTAGAAGAATGGCCAAACCATAGATTCAATGGATATGATCTTAAATTTGTCATATCAAGCATTTAACAGGTGCTGCCTCCGGATGCCAACATCGCTACGTTTCATTGCACCGGTGAGAGCGGTGTTATGTGGTTAATGAATCATTGTTATTGATCCTAGCTTACAAATGAAATCAGGTTATCTTTATGTTTTAGTTCACCCGTCCGATTCAGACCTTTATAAGATCGGACAAACTGCTTGTTACCCAGAGGAACGATTGGCTGAGCATAATTGTAACGACGAAACATACACGGGACAGGTAGTCAAAGAGACTGTCAGAAATAGAATATTAAAACGTACATTGCCGTTCCTGATCCATATTGAGCCGAAAAGGTTTTTGGGGTAGCAACGCCTTTGGCAGATATCCCGTTCCGACGAGAATTTAATTATGTTAGAAGTATGGTGTTTGGGAAAGCTAGCTTTCGATGCATGAATGGCCATGAATGGCGGACAAGATGTGCTCTTGTAGCAGATGGTGAAGGTTGTCCGCTGTGTTGTGGTATCGGCGGCAGAAAACAAGAAGAAGTTTGGCAAGCGGCAAAACTAGGTTATATTTGTCTGTTGACACACCCTGATAAACCCGGGGTTATAAAAATTGAACTGACATATAACACGTAAGAACAATGATATGAAGAAAATTTCTGGGGAGACGAGGAGGTACATCGCTGGCGATTTTCTGAGGAACTCGTTTTAGCTGAAACAATAATTTGGAAGTTGCTAGGCCAGTCTCTGTCCAATGATCGCGAACCAATTAAAAAATTTAAACGTAGCAGAACAGACATTCCGTGACTTAATTCTACAAATGCATCGCGTGAATACTTGGCTGGAAAGAGCCAAAGAATACGTTCGCAAGACTGACCGAACTAAAAAGAAAAAGGTTAGTACACATAACAAATCATTCCACCGGACAATACATGCGTTTTTGCCGTTGAATTCAAATGTTAGAGCTTGAGGAAACGATTGTGGAAAAAACAGGAGTAAAGCTGTGGTTGAGCGTTACGACGATGTAGTTCGTGAATATATCGATTTTGTAAACGAGCAAGTGGGTACCTACATGGATGCTTTGGCGGGATTTGCTGGACACTACACTAGAGTGCAGAGACAAGTTCACCGCATATCGCGACCGGGTTGGAAAGCGTCAAGAAAAGGGCAAAACTGTCGTTGTTTACGCAAGTTACGAAGATCCAAGCAAACCAGGCATCGTTCACAACCGAATCGTCCGCGCTGATACCTATCTTGAAGCCAACTCTCCAGGCGGTTCGAATGAGCAACGCCTTTCCCGAGCAATTGTGATTTTTTTGTTTACTTACTGGGAAGATGAAATACGGCCTCGCCTAGCTGCCGCAAAAAGCATCCCGATCAATGAAATTAAACCTGATATCATGGGTGATCTCAGAATATTGAGACATGCAATCTTGCATGCCAAGAGTAATATTCGTCCCGATGAGCACAGGCGTTTGAAAGTTGTCGGCTCAAGGTTCCCGCCGAGCACTTTAATTCACATTTCTTATGACGACATGCATCAATTGTTTGTACTTATCAAACAGGACTGTGCTCGACTAATATTTTCGTGGCTTGGTGTCAAGGATGGGGCCATATCGCCTGGTCAGCTTGTAGATATTCATATTCAAAGGGTAACAAATGATCTCTAACCAGCCATTGGTGCGGACGTAAAAACGCGCCCCACAGTTAATGGTTAGCGAGGAACAGGAATAAATGGGTCTTAAAATAATTACAGGATTAATTACTGCTGCACCAGCATTGATTAGGGCGATTATTGTAGCAGCAGTAAAGTTACTACAATGAGACTTGGGAAATGGTAACTTTAATTAAATCTGAATATCTGTTAATGCCAAGTCTATTTCCGGGCTTGGCTTTTTTTGTTTTTTGAAAGGAGGTTACCATGTCCACTACCACAAGTGTTAAAATCAAAAAGATACCTACCTATCTATTTCGCAAAATCAAAATCTACTATTTTCGAATCGCCATACCTTCGATGTATGCCAAGCTATCGAACGGACAGAACTAAACTATTCGTTGCAGACACAAAATTTGTAATATGTCCGCGCAAAAGCCATTGTTTTGAAGGTTTTATACAATACCCTATCACAAATATACGCAGAGGCGAGTGGTTCACAATGGCTGAAGTAACTGCAGAAGAAGTCCAAGAGCAAATAAGGGGAAATTACATCAAGTGATTCTCGGCTTGGGCAAATGGAATACCTCTCATAAAAAAGGAACTGAAGCAAAGACTTACAGAGATTGAAGATGTGTTGAAAGAGACTCTTAAAAATTGGTTGTCTTTGGTTACCACAAATGTAGTTTCAATAGAGCTCGAAAACATGTCCATGATTCAGAACTTCAAAAATATGGAATAAGCGCATGTACAAACGTGGAAAACCGCGACGACAGATTCCCTATCAGTAGCGCATGCTACGTACAAATAAGAAGGCTTTCATGATTATTCGGGAGATACACGCCAAGAGTATTCTTACAGCCTCAAAAATTTTCCCCTATGTCATCAACCCATATGTCGGTTGCCAGCATGCCTGCACGTATTGCTATGCCCGATATATGAAGAGGTTCACCGGCCATAAGGAACCGTGGGGTACGTTCGTTGATGTGAAGATCAATGCGGCAGAGTTGCTTCGGAAAGAAATATGTAAGAAAAAGAAGGCGACAGTTTGGATTAGCGGTGTCTGTGATCCGTATCAGCCCTTAGAGAGAAGATATGAACTCACCAGGCAATGTTTGCAGATATTAATTAGCGAAGATTGGCCTGTGGTGATTCAGACCCGCTCTCCCCTGGTTCTCAGAGATATAGACATACTCAGGGGAGCAAAAAATATAGAAGTAGGGTTCTCCATAACGACCGCAGATGAGAGCATAAGAAAATTGTTTGAACCAGCTGCGCCGTCTATACCTGAGCGAATAAACGCTCTTGCGGAATTACATCGGCAGGGAATTCGGACCTATGCGATGATTGCTCCGATTCTTCCAGGTGCGGAAAAATTGATTAATCTGCTGGAAGGGGCTGTTGACTACATCTTGGTAGATCGCATGAACTATCACTATGCAGACTTTGTCTATAAAAAATATGGTTTGGAAGAGTACATGACAGAAGAATATTTCACTCAAGTAAGCCAGCAGATCAGGTCTGATTGCTTTCGTTTGGGTATTGAGTGCTCGGAGTAACCTGTGAGGCCAACGGCAAGGTTACGGCGCACGGTTTTTGGATATGATCTATCCTCAGAAAAAATTATAAAAGTCAGGCCAGTTGCGTAAATCCGGGCCTGACTTTTAGTAAACGCAATAAGTGTATTCGTGTAAAGAGCTTCGCTTACAGTGTTGTGTCAAGTTCAAGTTCAAATAATGCTTCTTTAGGAACTACAATTTGAATAATGTCTTTAAAACTTTTCTTTGATTTTTTGGGGAAATTTGGAATTATCAGGGGGGTGACCTCTAATAGTTCTTTATCTGCCGAATATATATTCAGATTAAACATTACTATCTCATAAGATTTATTTGTGTTGTTTTGAATTTGTCCCATGATCTCTGTAAAATCATCTATTCCAGACTTACGAGTCTTCACCGTTAACAACTCAAAATCAGCAGCAAATACAACTTGGCAAAACGTAAGAAGCATTAGTGCAATAAAAATGATTCTCTTTTTCATAATAAAGTCCTCCTTATATATTATTAGAGATCTTTTATGTGTGTATAAAGATGTATAGGGCTAAGTTCATAAGAAGCTGTACAAATATTTGTAGGGAGTAGCGTTGACTATGTTTGAAGTGTGCGCAAGCATGGAACTATTCTTAGGTTTAAGTACAGCGAAAGATCAAATTCCTTTTCTTGGAGTTCCTGTATAAAGCGTTACTTTCCCCACAATATTGAAAAGTCCCAGTTCTATTTCTTCTTTTGTGAAGAGCATAGGTTTATATTGAGGAGCAGCAGAACGAATTTCAATAGATTCATCCTTTTTGTTGAAATAGACCCACTTTATAGCCCATTCGTTTTGTAAACCAAAGCATACCAGAGCAACATCTCCGTCGTAGACTGACTCGGCTGGATTTACTACCACCGTGCTACGATCTGGAATTCCGGCTCCCTCCATGCTGTCTCCCTCTACTAAGATAGCAAAGGGTTTTTTATCGACATCTACGGAAATTGTTCCTACGAGATTGGAAGGTAGGAATACCGTTTTTTGTGCGTTTATATATATACCTGTCATGCCTCCATTTCCGACACCTGCGCAAGCGATTGCCGTTGGATCAAGTACAGGAATTTCTATCAAGTTATCAAAGCTTCTTATGGAATCTTTACGGACATTCGCTTCGCTAAGTGGGTTAGGATCGCTGGTTTCTCCCATAAGGTAGGCCACAGTAGTGTTTAAGACAGCTGCAAGCTTGATTTTGATTTCATCAGAAGCTTCATTTATGCCTTTTTCCCAGCGATAAATCGTGGTGGGGGTCGTATTAAGTTGCTTGGCGAGTTCTACCTTAGTCATGCCAGAACGCTCTATTGCAGAGCGCAGATTGTCTCCAAAAACACTCATAAGATCACCACCTAATTTAATAATACATGAAGCATACGAAAAGTGTTATAACGGTTTGCGTATATATAATAATACATAAAGCGTATTTTTACCATTGACCATACGAAATTAGTATGATAATCTTCGGTCACGTTCAATTCTCTGAAAAACTTTTAATAACTGAGCTTATTAAGGGTATTAACGTCAGTAAGTATATTATTTATAAATACGAAAATGGTATGGTCAGAATGAATGGAGATGTTTCCAAAAAGCGAAGAGCGTACTTTATGTGTATTTCTAATAGGTCTTTTTGAAAAGGAGGGTGTTATATGAATGATATGAAGCGTCTAGCGGCTATTATAGATTTACTTGTTACTTACCATCCGTCGGGCATAATGATTTTGTTGGGAGAGCGTCCGTCTCTTTCAGATGTAGAGTGGTTTGAACTGACTCAATATCTTCATGAGAAAGGAACCACCAATACGCGTGTAGATACCTCTCTTAACCCAGATGGTTTTTTCTCAAATATTTCGAAGGGCAATCTTATTACGTCGTTTCTTGAAAGTATAGGTGGTTGGGAAAATGTTGTTTCAGCTGCTTGTAGTTTTAGAAAGGTTTTTCCTACAGATTGGGATATGTTTATAGATCACGTCAGATATATAGAAAATCCTTTCTCTTCAAGACTCTACAGGGGGAGCATGTTAGCACGTATCGCAACAAAATACTCAGTTGATCCCAAAACCATAACGAGACGGCGTAAGACAGTGCCAATGGCTATAGCTCGTGAAGCAGTAGGATGTTTTCAGTTAGCTATTTCAGGGTAATAGAAGGAGTTATTGAAATTCAAAGTCTCTGATAATCCGACAATGATCCGTTAATATTCCACTGTTAATCCTATAAAAGCTGTTAAAATACTAGCATAGAAAAAATATGAAAAACCCAGACAGGCTTTGAAAGGCCCCCCAGATGTTGGAAAAGAATCCAACTTTTGGGGGGCTGAACATTTTCCTGTAAGGATAAAAGTAAAGGGGACGGGCGAGCATTATTCGTTCGTTCCCTTTTCTTTTGGGAAGGAGGAAGCAGCTACGGCTAGACGTTATGTTCTCTGGGGAATACCCGAGGGAAAAGGTATGCGTATAGGCATGTCGGATGTACGATGCTCTCCTCTCCCAATTGGCGCTGAAATTATTACGTGCGTGGATTTTTGCGATCTTCGCATTATGCGACGTTGGTGTGAGAAGAGAGCAAGGAGAGGATGGTCTATAGATCGGTTGAGGCAAGCATGCGATGGATAAGCAAGAGACAACCAGTATTAAATAATCTTATTAAAGAAAGGAGGCTTTCAGAAAATGAATGGTCTTGTTGATTCGATTTGTGCATTTCTAAAAACTGTTGTTTGCGACTACTCTCTTGAAACAAAAGAAAAGACCGCAAGAGCTCCTCAGGTAGTTGCAGGAGGATTTTCGATAGACCCAACAAATATTCCTCAACTTCCGTATGTGATTGTGCGTGGGTCGGAAGGTAAAGATACGGAGGGGCGTGCGACCGCTGTTGTGAAAATACTGGTTGGTACATATACAGAAGATTCAGCCGGATTCCGCGATGTGCTGAACATTATAGAGAGAATACGTATTGCTTTCGGAAAACAGCGTGTTTTAAACGGGAGATATAGGATTGAATATCCTTTCTCGTGGCGAATGATCGACGAACAACCCTACCCGGAGTGGAAGGGGGAGATTACGACAACTTGGGAAGTTCCACTTCCCAGGGAGACACTTTCAATAAAAGAGGAGGCCACGATTTATGGCGAAGGGTTCTAAAAAAATAGTCAAAGTAACATATTGCGGCCCCAGCATCCCAATGCTGGGGCTTTTGCATGGCTCCACATTCATAGGGGGAGTGCCGGAACAAATAAAAATATTGGCATCAGATAACCCCTTTCTCAAAAAACTCTTTGTTAAACCGGAAGAGGTCGGAGCCGCTTTGGTGTCTATTTCTACGCATGGAACCGTTCTGTATTCCCTTTCAGAGCGGGCAAAAAAATTATCTATATAAATGAGGTGAAAAAGTATGAGTTATTTCCATGGAGTAAGAGTTTCTGAAATTCCTACAGCGATTGTGCCGCCCGTGAGACTCGATAGTCCCGCTGTAGTCATAGGAACTGCACCTGTGCATATGAGTCTTGATGGAGTTGGGAAGACGAATGTTCCAATTCTTTGTTACTCATATAAAGAAGCTGTTGAGGCTCTCGGCTATTCTGCCGATTGGGAAAATTATTCTTTGTGCGAAGCCATGTACACGTTCTTCGCTCTTTTCGGTGTAGCACCAGTCGTTTTTGTAAACGTTCTTGATCCTTCTATCCATAAGGTATCTGTTTCTGCCGAAGCTGTCAGTTTGGGTGAGAATGATAAGGCTACTTTGAAGGAGTCAGGTGCTTTGCCCAAATCTGTTGTGGTGAAGAGTCAGGCTGGAGATACGACATATGAGCCTAACAAAGACTACATCCTTTCTTTTGATGACGATGAGAAGCTGGTAATTACTCGCGTTGCTACAGGGACGATAGAGGCTTCGGCAACACTGACAGTTTCTTACGACAAACTTGATCCAACAGCTGTTAAAAACACAGATATTGTAGGTGGTTACGATGTGTCTACCGGTCAATACACAGGTCTTGAACTTGTGGAACAGGTATTCCCGAAGTTTAGGCTTGTTCCGGGCATGCTATTGGCTCCTGGCTGGAGCGATGATACTTCCGTAGCATCGGTTATGGCGGCTAAAACAAAGAATATCAATAGCGTTTTTAAGTCTATTACTCTTGTCGATATTCCCGTCGATGCAAACTCAAAATATTCCGATGCACCAGGTTGGAAGACAACAAATAACTTTGTTCATGAAAATATGATCACATGTTGGCCGAAGATCAAGCTGGGTAACGCTGTCTATCATCTGAGTACTCAGGTGGCTGCTTTGATGATGCAGGTTGATGCTGGAAATGAGGGGATTCCTTATATAAGCCCTTCAAACCATCTTCTACAGATGGATGGAGCGACGATTGGCGATGCCAGTGAGGGCAACGAGGTAAACCTGACCCTTGATCAGGCAAACTATCTGAATAGCCAGGGTATTGTTACCGCTTTGAATTTTGTCGGCGGTTGGAAATGCTGGGGAAACCGCACTGCGACATATCCAGGCGTTACCGATGCAAAAGATTCTTTCATTCCTGTAAAACGCATGTTCTACTGGAAGGCCAATCAGCTGATCATGACATATTGGCAGAAAGTTGATGCCCCTACAAATCGTCGATTGATCGAGACTATCGTCGATAGTGAGAATATCAATCTTAACGCCCTTGCAGCACGAGGAATTCTGGTAGGCAACCAGAACAGAGTAGAGTTCAGATCAGATGAAAATCCGTTGACCGATTTGATCGATGGAATCGTTCGTTTCCACTTGTTTATGACTCCACCTATTCCTGCTCGGGATATTGAGTGGTTAATAGAGTACGACGTAAGCAATTTGAACTCTCTTTTTGATTAGGAGGTGACCTTGGATGAATATAATTCCAGAAAAGCTGATTAACTTTAGAGTTTTTAATGAAAGCAACGATTTGATTGGTGTAGCCGATGTGGACTTGCCTTCCCTTGATTCAATGACGGAAACAATTAAGGGGGCGGGAATTCTCGGAGAAATAGACTCTCCGATTCTCGGCCATTATGGAAGTATGAGTCTGACTATTAATTGGAGAACTGTTACAAGCCATTCAGCTGCATTGTCTGTTCCTCAGGCCCATCAGCTTGATATGCGCGGTTCGATTCAGGTTCATGACGCTGCTACAGGAAAATATACTTCTGAAGCGTTAAAGGTTGTTTGTGGTGCGGTTCCTAAAAAGACAGGACTTGGAAAACTTAACGTTGGAGCTTCTGGAGAGGTAGCCAATGAGTTTGAAGTTTTGCATATCAGGGTATGGCTTGAAGGGGAAGAGCTTATTCAGATAGATAAGCTTAATGGCGTATGTAAAATCAACGGTAAAGACGTTCTCGCCAAGGTAAAAGCAGACCTCGGCCTTGCATAAGGGGTGAATTATATGGAGACAATAAAGTTAACGAAACCTGTGTCTTACGCGGGAAAAGAGTATAAGGAGTTAGAACTTGACCTTGAAGGTTTGAGTGGTGCTGACATGATTGCCGCAGAGCAGGAATGTCTGGTTCTTCAGCAGGTTGTTTCGCCAGTGGCGGAGTTTTCCAAAACCTATTTGAGTAGTTTGGCCGCCAGAGCTGCAAAGGTTGATTACGAGATGATCAAGCAGCTTCCGGTAAGAGATTTTACCTACGTTACTCTCGTGGTGCAAAATTTTTTGCTGGATACGGGAGGCCCTCGGGAAGAACTATTAGGCGCTTAATATTGCGAGTAGCTCAATACACCCGAACAGGTGTTGATTTCTGGCTACGAATGCCTCTCGAAGAGTTGATGTTATGGCTAGACGACATATCTCAAATGGTTCAGGAAGGTGGTGGCAGATATGGGGAAAGTTTATGAGCTTGCAGTTCATTTGGATTCGAAGATATCTAGCAGCTTGGGGAAATCTTTCATTTCTACCGCTGCCAATATCGAAAGGCTCGATAAAAGGTTACAGGGGCTGAATGACAGACTCGGTAAAATCAATGCTTTTAGAAAATTAAAGAAAGATACTCATGACACACGTTTGCAGTTTATTCTGGCTCGTTCTGATGCAAAGCTTTTATCTAGAGAGATGGTGAAATCTGAAAAACCGGCGAGGACCCTTCAAAATAGATTCGGTTCAGCGCAAAAAAAAGTGGAAAGCTTGCAAGTAAAACTTATTGATCAGCGCAAAGAACTTGTTCAGCTTGAAGGAGCTCTCTTAACTGCCGGAATTTCGACGAAAAGCTTTAAAAGTGAGCAGGAACAAATTACAAAGCAGATAGACAAGACAACGAAGATTCAAAAGAAGCTACAGGCGATACAAGGAAAGAAGCAAGCCAATCAGCAAAAGAGGTCTCAGTTACGAGAGCGAGTGGCGGATATTGAAGTTTTGGATTCATTGATAGCGGCTCCTGTCAATGCTGCAAAGAAAGCTCAAAATGCAGAGATAAAACTTCCAACTGCTGTTAATGAGAAGCATAACGATTCAGCTATGAATGAAGCGCTCTCAGTCATGTCGAAGTACAACGTCAGTCCTGAAGAAAGAGGGGGCGGAGAAGGGGGTAATGCCTCTCAAAACTCGGCCTCTCTGTCTGCTTCTATTGGAAAAATGTTGTTGCCAGGAGTAAATAATGTGGCATCTTTGGAAGCAAAAAGTGCAGAGTTTCTTACTGAGATGACAGAGAAATTTCCCTTCCTCACGAATGCTCTTTCGACAACAGCTGTTGCTTGGGTCAAGCTGAACAAAGCTGCGACTATTGGAAGTTATGTATGGACATTTGTACAGGATGGAGCTCTTGGCATTTCAGCAGTCTTCACTAACGTTCGTGCATCTATCTTGCTGTTAAGAGGTGGTCATGAGGCACTTATGGCTTCTCAGCTGAAAGGAACTGCAGTTGCTAAGGCTGTTACTTTTGCACAGAAAGGCTGGCAAAAGGCTCTCAATATAGGGAGAACAACGAAGCATATAGCCATGTTGGGAATAATGAAGGTAAAAACAGTAGCCCTTGCAATGGCTCAGAAGGCAGCGGCGGCGGCACAGTGGCTTTTTAACGCGGCCTTATCGGCTAGCCCGATTGCTATTGCTGTTATAGCAGTGTCAGGACTTATAGCTGCAGGAATAGCCCTATATAAAAATTGGGATAAAGTCTCAAGCTGGTTTTCTGGCTTTTGGAACACGATGAAGGCTGGGTTTGGAGCGTTGGCGAGTTGCATGGTTGAACCTTTCAGATCGGTTTTTGAATGGCTTGCCGAGAAAATAGAGTGGTTCAAAGAAAAATGGAACGGTCTCAAAAAGTTTATAGGCTTTGGGGGCGATGAAGAGAGCCAGAAAGAAGAAGCGGATCTGGCCTGGGATGTGTATTCTTCAGTTCCTGGATATGCTTCTGGCGCTATTGCGAGGTCTCCACATTTGGCGGTGGTTGCAGAAGAGGGCGGCGAGTCTATTATCCCTCATGCTCCACACAGAAGAAAAAGAGCCATAAATTTGTGGGAAAAGACAGGAGACATACTTGGAGTAAATAATTCAGAGGGTTCTATCGATTTGACTTTTGCTCCGAATATTACAGTTTCGGGTAACGGAAACGCTACTGGCGATCTTGAAATGGTCATGAAAAAAGCTTGTGATGATCTTATGCGACGAATTGAAAGTATGCGTCGTGATGAACGGAGGTTGAATTTTTCATGACGACATACACAACTATTCAAGGTGACACATGGGATTGGATTGCAAAAAAAGTATATGGGAACGAACGTTTCATGCATCATTTGATAGAGGCGAACCCCAAACATCATGACAGAGTCTTTTTCCCTGCGAATATAACTATTCGTGTACCAGATGTGGATGTAACCCGATTTGCTATCTTGCCGCCATGGAAGAGGTGATATCGTGGAAGCAAGAAGAGCCTATATATCGTTGATTTATGCAGGAGTGGATATCTCTCGGGATATCCACTCTTTTTTGTTGGATTTTTCCTTCACTGACAATGGTCATGGTAAGTCGGATGATTTGCAGATAACCCTTGAAGACAAAGACGGTCTATGGCGGGGGCCGTGGTTTCCTTCAAAAGGGGCAAAAATCAAGGCTGCAATAGTGACTAAAAATTTCAGCGGAGATGGACAGTCCATAACATTGCCCTGCGGAACATTTTCTATAGATGAGATTGATGTAAGCGGATCTCCGGGCACATGTCAGATCAAAGGAGTCTCAGCCCTTGTCTCATCTGATATCAGGCGTGAAAAGAAAACGCGCGCTTGGGAAAATATCAGCTTATCTGCTATTGCCAATGACATAGCCAAACATGGAGGCATGAAATTGTTTTGGGAAGTTGCCTCTGACCCTCTTTATGAAAGACGCGACCAGAATGAAGAATCCGATATGGAATTTTTAAAGCGAATGTGCGAAGACGCAGGAGTGTGTCTGAAGATTGCAAATGAGAAGATCATTATCTTCGATGAAGCTGATTACGAGTCGAAAGCGGCAGTATGTACGATAGCGTCTGATTCCAGCCTTTTGTCCTGGTCTTTTACCTCTCAGGCGGAGGCCACCTATCGGGCTTGTCGCGTGAAATGGCACGATGCTGTAACAAAAACGGATATTGACTATACCTACGAACCACCGAATGCGCCTAAAGTTGGGCACACTCTCATGGTTAACGAGAGAGTTGAAAATATTGCCGAAGCTATCACGCTCGCCAAGAAAAAGTTACGACTACAAAATAAAAATGAAGTGACAGGAGATATATCGGTTCTTGGGAACGTCAATCTTTCTGCAGGGCTTAACGTAGAAATTTCAGGTTTTGGAGTATTTGATGCGAAGTATGCCATAGATACAGCTTCACACTCGTATTCGCAAGGAAGTGGGTATGTAACCAGACTCTCTTTGCATCGTGTTTTGGAGGGATATTAATGATCTGTGTGGGAAAGGTTTGTTCCATTGATCCAGCGCACTGTACGGTAAGGGTAATCTTCGAAGATAGAAGCAATCTCGTTAGTTATGACCTGCCTGTTTTAGTTCAACAGACGAAGATAAATAAAGATTTTTACATGCCGGATGTTGGAGAGCATGTAGTATGTGTCTTTCTTGACAATGGTTCCGAGCAAGGTTTTGTGTTGGGGGCTTTTTACAGCAAGGAAGATAGAGTTTCTTCCGTGGTTAATAGCGAAAAGCGCAGAATTGATTTCGGAGATGGGTCCTGGCTTGAATTTGACAGAAGCACTGGAGCTTACATAGTTCATATAACAGGTGATTTTGTAATTGAAAGCGAGAAGCATGGGGTTATTAAAGCGTCACGGTTGGATCTGAATCCATAAGGAGGGATATATATGCCAGCAGTTACTCGAATAGGAGACATGGGGACTGGTCACGGCTGATGGCCTTCTCGGTCCTCAGTGGGGGGCTCGTCTGATGTTTTTGTAAATGGAATTGCCGTTCATCGTCAAGGTGACGGCTGGGCTGCGCATACGTGTCCTGACATTCCTGAAACCCATGCGTCTGTATTGGCTTCCGGATCATCGACAGTCTATGTTAATGGAAAGCAGATTGGCCGTGTCGGAGATCCTGTTGCGTGCGGTTCCAGCGTAGCTACGGGCTCTTCCAATGTTTTTGCGGGGGGATAAATATGATAGGAAGTTTAGGACCTGTCGTTTTTCAGGTATCGACAGAGAGTGTCAAAACGATAAACGACCTTGAACGGGGGTGTGAGGCTCGGTTTTCCGAGCATACTGTTGCACAGGGCAAGCCTCTTTTGGAATTTTTGGGGCCAGGGCTCGATAGTGTCAGTTTTTCAATGCGATTCGATCTTTCTTGGGGAATGAATCCAAGGATAGAAATCGAAACTTTACGTGCTGTTCGCGATAACGGAGTTGCTCAACTTCTCATAATAGGAGGAATTCCTCTCGGGCTATTTGTAATAACCGGAATAACGGAGTCGTGGAAAACCATAAATCCTGCAGGAGTTTTAACTGTAGCCACAGTAGCTATTTCTTTGAAGGAGTATGTTAAAAATGCTGGACTTTAATATTGCAGCAAGCCTTGATGGGGTAAATTTTTCCCCGAAAAGTGAAGTCGAGGAGATATTGCAAAACGTTAAAACTATTCTTTTTACTGTGCGCGGGAGTGTGCCTCTCGATAGGGATTTTGGCATTAGTGCTGATTTAGTTGATTCTCCAACTCCTGTTGTGAAGGCGCGGTGTATGGCTGAGATCGTGGAGGCTATATCGAAATATGAGCCAAGGGCCAAAGTGGCGGCGGTCTCTTTCTCGGGAGATAGTGATGGACGTTTAATTCCGAAAGTGAAGGTGAGAATTCGTGCTGACATTACCTAATATAGATTTTACGGAAAAATCTGCGGCTGACGTTGAGGCCGAGATCATAGCGAAATATGAACAAAAGGCAGGCCGGATTCTTGCAAAGGGGGATCCGGTCAGACTTTTTTTAGAGGCTGTAGCGGCTGTTATAGCGCAACAGCGTGTATTTATTGATTTTTCTGCGAAGCAAAATTTGCTGGCTTATTCAACGGGAACCTATCTTGATCATCTTGGTGACAGGCAGGGGGTTGCGCGGCTTCCTGAGCAGTCGGCAATGACCACAGTCCGTTTTTCGTTGCCAATGGCACAACCTTTTCCTGTGTCTATCCCTCAAGGAACTCGTGTTACTCCTGGAGATGGGCTCTTTTTTGCTACGCAGAAAGCCCATGAAATCAGTTCTGGAGAGACTTCTATTGAGGTAGTGGTTACGTGCGTTCAAAGTGGTTCTATTGGAAACAACTTTGCAATAGGGCAGATTAACAAACTGGTAGACCCTCTTCCATATATTGCGAAAGTAGAGAATGTAACACCTTCTGCAGGTGGTGTTGACGAAGAAACAGATGACAATTTCAGACTGCGTATAAGGCAGGCTATGGAAAAGTACTCTGTTGCAGGGCCTCGACTTGCCTATGATTTCTGGGCACGTACTGCACACCAGGGAATAATTGACGTGTCGGTAAGATCTCCTGCTGCGGGAGAAGTTGAAATAAGGCCGTTGATGGAGGGAGGAGAACTCCCCAGTTCCGAAATTCTTGATGCCGTTTTAAAGATTTGTTCAGCTGATGACGTGCGCCCACTGACAGATCGGGTATCGGTTTTAGCCCCGGAACGGGTTGCCTATTCTATTGATATTACATATTTCATAGATCGCGTAGAAGCTATCTCTATTTCTGCGATACAGGCTCAGGTGGCAACTGCCGTAGGGGAATATATTGCATGGCAGAAAGCGAAATTGGGCAGAGATATTAACCCCTCGGCGCTTATCAAGCGTGTGATGGATGCCGGGGCTAAGAGAGTTTCTGTAACATCTCCAGTTTATACGGCATTAGAGTCATGGCAAATTGCTCAGGAAGATAGTGTGACGGTAAATTATGGAGGACTTGAAGATGGCTAGCGCCGGGTTGAAAGACCTTATTCCCGCAAGTATTGCAATAGATTCGCAGGTGAAATCCGCAACTTTAGCGTTAGATGACCAACTTGCTGATATTAATTCTCATTTGATTCAAACCATTATTTTGCCACGGGTTGATGAACTGTCTCAAGAAGTATTAGACCTCTTGTTGTGGGAGTTTCATATCACCCTTGATGAGGGTGCGGGGTTGGCCGTTTCGGTTGAAGAAAAAAGAGATCTTGTTAAAAGGGCTGTTGAGATACATCGTCTGAAAGGAACGAAAGCGGCGCTGCTTCGCATTTTCGAAATGCTCTCCATGCGTGGAGTTATTTCCGAATGGTATGAATACGGTGGGGAGCCGTACAAATTCAAGGTAGAGATTCTTGAGCTTAGCGAGCGTGGACTTGATGAGCAGACCTATGTGCTTTTAGAGCGACTAATAGATGAGTACAAGAACGTTCGTTCGTGGCTTGACGAATTGAATGTGTATCTTACCGTGCGGGGTGCGGTTCCTAAAGTTGCAATGGTGAGTTTGTGCGGGGAAGAGATAACAGTCTATCCGTATAACGTTACGGAACTTGAAAACGTTGCTTCTATCCGGTGGGCGCTGGGATATCAAGCAGTTGAAACAGTTACAGTTTATCCACTTTAGGAGGTGTGATATGGCTGAAAATTTTTATACTATTTTAACTAATGTGGGGAAAGCAAAACTTGCCAACGCCCAGGCGTTGGGAACGAAAGTGGAGTTTTCTTCCATAGCTGTTGGAGATGGGGCTGGAAACTACTACGAACCTGCCGAATCGCAAGCAGCTCTTAAAAATGAGGTTTGGCGTGGGCCGATAAATCAGATAAAAACGGATGAGGCAAATCCGAATTGGATTGTTGTTGAAGTGGTGATTCCTACCACGACGGGAAGCTTTACAGTTCGGGAAGCTGGAATTATTGATTCTGAGGGAGACCTGATAGCTCTGGGCAAATACCCGGCTACATACAAGCCAGCTCTGGCTGAGGGATCTGGAAAAGATCTTTATATCCGGATGATTTTAGAGGTGTCGAACGCGTCTGCAATTACGTTGAAGATTGACCCTGCTGTTGTGCTGTCAACACGTGGATATGTCGATGAGAGCATTGCAGAGCATAACACAGACCCCTTGGCGCATGGGAATCTGCCTTATCAGAAAACCTCGCAAAAAGATCAACCGGGTGGGTATGTTGGGTTAGATGCAGAGAGAAAAATAAATAAAGATAGGTTGCCTGACGGTACTGGCATTCCAGTTGGTTTTATCGGCATTTTCTTGGCTGAAACACCGCCTGCTGGGTGGCTTGAGTGTAATGGTTCTTTAGTCAGTAGAGAAACATATCCGGAATTATGGGCATATGCTCAAAGTTCTGGAAACATTCTAGCGGAAGATACAACGGCAAATGAAGGACACTTCACAGTGGGGAATGGCCTTACCACTTTCAGGTTACCTAACCCACAAGGAACGTTTTTCAGGGTACTCGATAAAACCCGCGGAGTTGACCCCGATTCTGGCAGAGTTGTTGGTAGTGAGCAGATGGATGCTTTTAAAAGTCATACGCATTTATTAGGGACCACGACAGAAACTCTTGGGAACGCGGTTTATGTACTAAGAACACAAATGGGAAGCTCCTTATTATCTTCTGAGAGTGGAATTACAAGTACTGGTGATTCTGAAACCCGCCCACGCAACACTGCTATTCTCTGTTGCATTAAGGCTTTTGACGGAGCGACCAACCAAGGGCTAATAGATATTACAGCTTTAGCAAATGAACTAAACAATAAAGTTGATAAGGTAGATATCAAAGCTCCGGGAGATGCTCCAATGTATGTTTGTCGTGCGTGGGTAAATTTTGATGCCTCATCAGGAACTCCCGTCATAAAAAACAGCGCGAACGTTTCTAGCATTGTGAAAATAGATGTTGGGAAATTTACAATAAATTTTCAAACACCAATGTCAACTGGAACCCCTTCTGTTAGTGCTATTTGTCGGTTTCTTGGTTCTGCTCTTATATTATCCACAGAAAATAAAGTTGATATATTTACAACAAATTACAATGCTGTTCCCGTCGATGTTGAAAATAATTGTGTAGCTGTATTTTGCTAGGAGGTTTTAACATGCAAGTAATTTTATTTCCTATAGATGAAAAAGTTGCCGTAATGACACCTGTCGGAGATTCTCTCACAACGGCAAAAAAAGATGTACCGGCAGGAGTTCCTTTTATTATCATAGATTCAACTGAATTACCTACTGCACCTCAAGAAACATGGGAAGTTGATTTTTCAAATCCCGATGGTTATGGGGGTGAGGCGTAGTGGTCAGGATAACCGTAAATACAGCAAAATTATTAACTTTAAAAATAACTGAAAAAAAAGAGGAAATAAAACAGGCATGGCTGAATGAGATAGAAAAAGTCGGTATGCCTATAGAAGGCCACAATTTTAATGTTGATTTTGGAGTAGAAGATGCTCTTATTTGGCAGGAGGGCGTTCAATATGTGGCTCCAGAAGTAACTGAAGTAGAGGTAAGAGCTATAGATAACACATTTTATTCTTTACCTAGAAATGTTTATGAATCTATACCTGTTTTACAGAAAGCATATTATGCTCAAATGCTGCAGAAAAAATGGGAACTTCAAAAGCAAGCTGATAATGCTGCAACATTAGAAGAGCTAGAACAAATCAACTGGTAAAAGAACAAGCTAAATTAAACACTCGAGAGGTTGCCTACTCGGCAGCCTCTTTCTTTATGGAGAGGAGGGATGTATCACATGTTTTCAGAGCACTTTAGCAGATCTGAACTTGCATGCCGTTGTGGGTGTGATAGGTGCGATATCAAACCGGAACTTTTGAATCTTTTAGAAAAGATCCGCTCTCTGATGGGAACGCCAATCTTCATCAATTCCGGCTACCGCTGCCCTACGCATAACAAAAAAGTGGGGGGGGTTCCAAATAGCTGGCATATGCAAGGCATAGCCGCAGATATTCGCCAAACAAAATGTTCTAACGATATTTTTCATTCAAAGGTTCTTCAGGCATATGAAGAGGGAAAACTTCCAGAGTTGGGAGGTTTGGGATTTTATAACGGAAGAATTCACGTAGATACACATAAATCTAGAGACGGACATTTACGTCAATGGAGAGGGTAACATGACAGGAGACGAAAATAAAATTCTTCTTGAAATTAGGGATCGTACAACCCGAATAGAACAACGTTTAGAAGATCGTGATAGGCAATGTGTTCTTCATGCAAAGGCCATAGCAGCTTTAGACGAACGTATTGATCACATAGAACGTCAGCTTACGGGATTGAGATCATGGATTGCTTCTGCAGGTCTCATTGGTGGAATCTTTGGCTGGGTAGCTCACACTGTATTGCCTACTATGACAGGGAGGTAGAAGATGAATATTCTTGAAGTAGCACCCGTTATAGGACAATTAATAGATAAAGTTGTTCCCAACCCCAATCAGGCAAATGAACTAAAAATAGAACTAGCCAAACTCGACATAAAGAGAGATATAGCCAAACTTGATGTTCAGAAAGCTTGGTTATCTAACAAAAGTCCGTACGTGGCGGGAGCAATTCCGACAATTTTGTGGATGGTTAGTTTCGTTATCTTATTCAACCACGTAGTGGCTCCTTTATTATCGTGGGGATTTCAAGCTACAGTCCCTGCCTTGGAACTACCTGGATATTACGTAGATATGGCTTCTACAATTGTGATTGGGTTATTCGTGAAAAAAGCATGGGATAACACAGATGTAAAAATTGGGGGATTCCATTCTCCCGTAAAATCAGAAGTAGAAGAGAGAGGTAGAGAGAGTCCTGATTATTACAAGAAGAGGTATGAGGAACTAGTAAGAGAACATCAACAAAAGGAGGCATCTACATGAGTTTTGCAGATATAGCTGGAAAAAGCTGGTCATACTTGGGGTTGATTTTTACTTTGGTAGTTATGGGTAGCTTTATATATCATGAAAAACGAGGCAAGTGGCCTTGGAACTAAATATAACACCCCAGAGTAGCGTTTATTTTTCTAGAAATTCTCTGGGGTGTATTTTTTATTTTCTTGTCTTGCTTCTTTGGAAAAACTCCTACCGGGCGGGAGTTGCAAAAAACATAAGAATGAAAAATCTAATTAAAATTAGATAGAAAAATTTCATTTAATTTATCGTGCTACTTTATTTATTTTTATATAAAGAGTACGAGGTTCGACGAGGTGTAAACAAGGGGACTATCTAGCGGAGAATATGTGAGAAAGAAATTTTCTTGAAAATATACTGATCCTTTTTCTTTATAATGTTTCTACGTTTCGTAGCAATGCACTATACTATTAAATATTTCAAGAGGAAGTGACGTTTGGTAAAAGAGTTCCCTTTTGACATTATTTGAAGTAAAAGTTCTATTAATTTTATAGTACAATTACTATGTGTTCTTATTATGAAAATAGGGGGACTTAAAATGGCTCGTCCTTCGGCTAAAAGATGGCATGAAACGAAATTTACACTAAGATATGTACCAATTAACAAGAAAAGAGGCAGCCGAATTAACGCTCAAGATTTTTGTAAATCTATTGATGGTCTTGCTAGAACAATAAAAGCTGCAGCAAAAGCGATTCATAAAGAAGAAGTTTCCCTAGAAATAGAGGGGCACGTAAAAAAAGGTTCAGTGGTAGTAAGCTTAATAGAAGTTTCAAAACTATCATTACTTCCTATGATAGATT
Source organism: Aminobacterium sp. MB27-C1 (assembly GCF_030908405.1). Taxonomy (NCBI): domain Bacteria; kingdom Thermotogati; phylum Synergistota; class Synergistia; order Synergistales; family Aminobacteriaceae; genus Aminobacterium; species Aminobacterium sp. MB27-C1. The sequence goes on from NZ_CP133089.1 coordinate 686,199, forward strand.
ATATTATTATTAATCCAGCCTCTCTTATACATCTAATAAGATTCTTAAAGAAAACTCAATATAGAATAGAAGAAATATTGCCTGATGGATTATGCCGCATTATTACCGAAGACAACAGAGAATATAAAACAAGTACAGATTCAGCGGAACTTTATCGAGATAAAAAAGTGATGCAACATTTTAAAACTTTTCTTTCGGCGACGTCCACTTACAAAGAAGAAATTACAACAGGTGATAAATTAACCAAAATAGAATTGACATCTTCTGATTATGAGAATATTCCTGATATAACTGAAGAGGAATATGAAGAAAGAAGAATTATACTTCAGCCTATTATCACAAATGTGATAGGGCAAGATAATGGGTGGCGTTTTGATTACGTTCAAGAAGGGAAAGCTATCCATGTAGACATGGAAGACGAGGTCTTTCTTTCTCTTATCCGTGAAAACAGAATAATTTTGCGTAGTACAGATAAACTTGAAGTTAATTTAAAAATCACAAAGAAATTTGGTAATAAGACAACTTATCGTTATACGGTTACGAAAGTTTGCAGATACAACAACAAAAGCTTATCCGAAAATTGACTATTATAGTGGAGGCCGCCATGGATATGTCATTCTGGGCAATGATGTCAGCCATTGCGTCGTTAATAGCTTCGTTTTGTTCATTGAGGCAAGTGATTTTAACGAGAAAACAGTATAATGAAGAGCGTCAACCTAAATTATTCCCAACAGGGCTTAATTTTAGGCAGGAGGAATTGAAAGAAGGTATAGAAAGTGATAAAAATGAATTGCCACAAATTGGATTCATTAACATGGGGGTTTACCCTGCTATAAATATAGTGGCTGAATGGGATGTCCCTTATCTAGGTAATTTGTGCGATTATACAGAACGTCAAAATTGCGAAAATGGAATAAGAAAAAGTTCACGTATTAACGAGGTAAATTATAAAAAGTATAAAGCTGAAAACACCGATATTAGGCAAGAAAAGGTAAGGTGTTGGTCAATAGGTAAAAAGGCAGAGGATTCTGTGTCTATAGTAGTTCCGCGAGCGATACTATTACTTTTGTACATATGTTACATAGAAAAAATTCCTTTTCCAGAAGCAGAACTTGCATTGAGATATCAAAATCCTTCATTAAAGAAATTCACATACATATACACCATAAAATGGTTAGCTAATCAGGATAGGAAGAGAAGCAGTACTATTTATAAAGCAGAATTTATTCTGTCAGAAAGGACAAAATAAAAAATCATCGTTAATCCTTTTACATTCTTGTAATATCCCACCTATGAATAAAACTAAAAAAAATAAGAAAATATAAAAAGTAGCTTATTATGATTGCTAAAAGCCGTAACTGTTCCCTTTTGTGGCGCTATTAATCGTGGAGCGGGGATTCCTTCTAATCCAATAACAGTTTGTGACGGTTTTTCTCCATCTATAGAAAGCACAACCATGTCGTGGTCTGGGTGCTGAGTGCGTTTTGTTGATCGAGCTGCTATAGCACTTTCGACTTCGTATAATACCCACGAGGGTGCTCTTTTTACATTCGCAAATCCGATGTAATCAAGGTTGCTTTTGCTGTTGTCGTAGCTGTATCGTCCTTTGCCGAGGGCTAATAAGGGGAAGGAACACCCAGTAGGCGTGTCAGTGTTGTAGTCTCCGAGTATGAAAACGGGACCTTTCAGTGTCGATACAAGTTTGTTGATCCCATCGATTTGGGCGTTGCGTTTAGCCTCGTTATATCGTTTGGCCTGATCTTGGTCTTTTTTCCCTCTGGTACTCTGGCTTTTGAGGTGCACGTTGACCAGGGTAAATTGGCGGTTTTTCTCTTTGTCTAGGAAGGTAGCTACGAGATTGGGGCGGTCATTTAGTTTGTAGCTTTTCCCCTCAAATCGGAAAGAGGCATTGGCTCCATAAGCGAAGGGGCCGTCTAGAAGTTTTAAGTTTTCGCTATTCCAGAGAAAGTAAAGATCTTGTCTTCCGCCTGTGTCGTTTCCTGCATATTTCCATTTTGGCAAGAATTTAGTAACGAAATATCTCATTGCGGCGTTTCCCTTGATTTCCTGGAGGGCTAAAACATCAGCGCCAGAAAAGGTGATGGTCTTGGCTAGGTTGGCGCAATCAGAGGGGGAGTAGGCCTTTTTCCCCGAGACGTCGAAATACTCGATATTCATGGTTCCAATGGAGAGTGCTAATGCCTGGCTGGCGATGGTTAAGAAAATGGCGGTCAGAAGGCTGGCAAAAATAGAACGTTTTCGATTTCGAATCATGGTCAAACTCCTCGCGGCTTTTTCGATTATGTCTATACGTTTTGTCTATATCAGTCTTGCACAAAACGATTAATCCGCAAGGGAATTTATGACTGGTTTCGTATAATCCCTTCTTCCAATATTTCGATCTGTCTCTTTTTAGGTGCGACTTTTATTGTGATGTTTCTTTTCTCGCCGGGCGCTAGTGTTATATGTTCTTCGGGGTTTTGAATGTAGTGGTAAGCAGGTACGTCGTAGTCGTAGACTTTGAAGTTCCATGCTCCGGGACGTATGTTCAAGAAAGAGAATTTTCCTTCGCTGTCTGTCATCATTCTGATGGTTTCATCGTTTTTTGAAAGCTCAACCAGAATTCCTTCCAATTTTGCTGGAACCCGCGCCGCGCCGTTGTCAGGGTTTCCTACCGTTACGGCTTCATCCCTGATTGTATGTGACGGTGGTGTCTCCTCTTTAAGAAGAACGATCTCTCCGCTGAGTGTAGCAGCGTTGACAATTGTGAGCTCAACGGAGGTTGTTTGGCCTGCTTGTACGTGCACTTTCATTGGGAGTTTTTCCAGCGCGGTTTTTTCGAGTCCGATGGAGGAGCGATCTATGTCGAGAAAGTACGTGCCAGGAGGTGCCGAAAACGTAAACTTTCCAGAAGCGTCTGTGGCAACTTTGCTGCCGTTTAGGGTGATAATGGCGTTGGGAAGAGCTTTTTTAGTTTCGTCGGGAGCGGAATAAGTGTTTAGTTGTGCCGATGCCGCAGATGTTTGAGCTGCCGCCAATGCGGAAACATCCCCGACACGTTCCCATACTGATCCAGAGAGGATTCCTAGAGATTTTTTCTTGCTCACAGAGATACCGATAGGAACGGTGTATGAAAGGGAGTAGTCAGTTTCAGTCTCGTTGCCATACTCCCAGTCGTAGCGGCGGATTTTGAAGGCCCAACGGCTTTCGTCTGGCATGGCGAGGGATACTTCGAACTGATAGTTGTTGCTTTCGGGATCTTTCGAGTTGAAATTATATTTCGTGTACCATCCGCTGAGTATAAGTTGCTCTGTTGCCTGCCACCGGAAAGAAAGTCCCCAGTTGTCTTGATCTGAAAGAAGCCTGCTTCCGCTGATCGCGCTATTATCGCCGAACCCTCCGTAAAGGGTGAACAAGAGCTTGCTTGAGGGTATGTACGATATGTAGAAACTGTAGTTCCATGGCGAACTGCTTTCATCGGTGAGTAGATCGTGTTGGTCAGCGTAGCGCGCCTCGACTCGGTAGTTGAATTTTTCGGTGCTTCTTCCGAGACTGAAGCGGTAGGCCTTTTCTTTTGTGTCATATTCCGAGGGGAAGAGTCGGTCTTTTCTGCTGAAGTTATCGTAAGCAAGTTGAGCATACCAGCCATTAGAGAGGCTGTGATTGATTCCTGCCTGAAAGAGCGTCTCTTTTGCCGAAATGTCTCCCTTATCGAGTCGTTTGTCTAGATTGGTTTCATAGGTGCTGTATGCAAGGAAACCCCGCGTACGGTTTGCTACGAGGCTTGATTTTTGGCCGAATAGAGGAAAGCTCACCGACGTGGCCATATAATCGCTATCATTGTAATATCCGTAGAAATCAGGCTCAGCGTGAGTTTTGACAAAGGAGTAGCGCGCTGTTCCCGCAAGGCCTGAAAGATTCACCCTATAAGCGTCATCCTCGACTTTTCCCGCACCATTTTCTTCACTTCTTTCTCCTCTCGCATATTCAAGGCTGAGCCTCGTATTCTTGGCAGGCACGAAGGTTCCTTCAATGCTATAAATATCATCTGTTGTTTTGGAACCCCTCTTTTCATGCCTATCCCACTCTTTCTGCAAATAGTTGAGCTTCCATTGGGCCTGGGGGGAAAAGGCTCCCTTTATGTACACTCCGCCCTCTTCCCAGTCAGGAGTGGTGAAACGGTTTTTCACATAGTAGGTTCCAAGACCGTAAAAGCTGTTTTCGGGATGATAGAAGGCTTCTATTCCCCTTCCGTATCGCGAGTAAGACGTGAGGTGCGAGAGTCCGTAGCTTTGGTCGCCCAGTCTGAAATCGAGGTCGGGGTCAAAGTAGTTTATGTAATATTCGTCTCTCTCTCCGTAAAGTCCCTTCTCATGCGTGTCAGGGCCGCGTAGTGAAAAGTCAATCCAGCGTCTGCCTCCCTCTTCAAGGGTTCCCTTACCTTCCAGTTCGATGTCGAAACCATCGGAGTCTTTTGTATCTCTTCTCCCCATAGATTTCAGGGTTAAACTAGCCGGAATGCGGTGGTAGAGGTCGATTTTCGCGTGTTGAGATACGATTCCTGTCGTTACGGAAAGAACCGATCTGATAGAGGAATCCTCTTTGCTCACTGCTTCAATGAAGACGGTGTGGTTCAGACTTTTGGGTATTTGGGAGGGGGTTTTCACTGAAATGGCGATGACGGTATTTCCTCCAGGTTCAAGAACAATTTCGTGTGTAGAGAGAGTTAAGGGGTAGTCATTCGAACTTCTGGCAGAGATCAGCATTGTGAGAGCAGTGTTTCCCTTATTGGCGATTCTTGCTGTTATTTCGTAGGATTCGCCGCCTACAATCATGTCTGGCGCACTTTCAGAAAAAATGTGTATTCCATCTACTGAAAGAACAGATATGCTTATGGAAACGGCGTCTGAGATGGCGTAGTCTCGTTGGGATCGCACCGAGTACGTTACGGTATAATCCTTGGCGCTCGATGTGGTCGGAATTTGGAAAGCCAGCATTCTCACCGTTTGCTGTTTAGCGCCCAGAATAAAAACGTCGGGGGGAGTGATTTCAAGCCAGCCTTCCGGCAAGGAGAGGGCTTCTTCGAAGGTTTCTTCACTATCGGTTGTATTTTCAACTATAAAACTGGCGCTAACTATTTCTCCGGGGTTAGCATCAAGTTGTGGGGGAACCATGAGGCGGATATGTACACCATATCCCTTACCCTGAGCGTACGCGCTTTTTGCCCAGAGAAGAAGAATCAATAAAATGAAAAGAAAGAATATTGATCTGTACCGTCTCTTTTTTCTCATCATTTCTCTTCTTCAGCCTCCCCTTCACCATGGCTTTTCGCACCAAGACTCAGGTTAGCGCTCAGGATCACTTAACATCTAATATGTATCTGGCACCGAAAACTTTTTCATTTTCTCCGCTATCTGCTATAACGAGAGCGTTGTATTTTCCCGAATTCAATTTTCCAAGATCTATAACATAACGGGCGGAGCAGCCCGGGTATATGCGGAACTTTTTCCCTTCGTATCGTTTCATTGCGTTCCCACCTGAATCGGCTACATCAACATAAAGCTGAGGAACTAGCCATTGTTCGCCTACATTTTCTACATCTATGGTTAGGAAGGTCTTGTGGGCTTGAACTTTGAGGGCTTTGTTTGAGAACTGGAGAGCACGGGTTCCTGTATTTTCTATATGTGTGATCATCTGAACGGCATGCCTAAACACAGCCTGAACTCCGATAGTCGCTTTGTCCTTTTTAGGATTCGGAGGTTTCAAAGCATCTTGAGGAATGGGTTCCACCATAATGACGCTCCAGTATGTTCCACGAAGGTCAGATGTCTCTGGAACCGCTATCTCGTAAAAAATTGAGGTTTCTTCGCCAGGAGCTACGGTTACTTGGTTAGGCGTAAATTTGATCCATTTTGCGTTAGATCGCGGCATGCTTCCCGGAGATCCGAAATTGTTCTTGCCGTCTGCAGAAAACATGTAATCTGTTTGATAGATACGAACTGTTTCTGCTTCTTTGCCATTATTTGCAATGACAATATTCCCAGATGTTTGTCCACCTAGCGGAAGGGTTTTATTGACAGTCATTCCATCTGGTAGTTGTATGGCGTATCCCTTATCAGAAAAATATAGGCACAATAATAAAAACAAACAGAAAGACACGAATAATATTTTTTTCATGATTGATCCACCACCGTAAAAGTTATAGGGGCGCTGTACGTTCCTTGGGGCGCCGATATAGACAGTTCAGATATTTTGTATTGTATAGAAATATTTGTTCTGTCGCCGTTTCCACTAAAGAAAAGAACATCAGATTCCCCGACAGCTATGTATAAAGTTCCCCCACGGATTGATCCGGCTCCGCTTCCATTTCCTGTTCGCTTAACGTAAAGAGTAGCACCACTTGCCCACGATGAAGCGCTCTTTCGTATTAAAACATCCCATGCGCCACAAGGGCATTCGGTGCCTGCAATGCTTATTATTGTTGCATCTACAGTGCTTTCGAAACTATCGGCTAGATTGCTTCCGGCACCACCTCTGAGATGGGAAGAATTAATAACTAAATTTGTCCAACCACCAGTTGCATAAATATCGATTTCAATGGCATAGAGGGGCGATTGTAAAGAAACTATGCATAATAAGACAATTAAAATGCATCTTTTTATCACAGCAAGACACCTCGTTTCACTCCAAAGAGACAGGGGGGGAGGGGGAGAGGAACCTCCCCCCTGCCTTAGAACAACTTAGAAAAAATGAGGATTTAGATTACGACATCCGTGAGAGTGAACGTAACTGTTTTCGTTGCTGTGCTTTCCATAACATCTGCAGTTGAATCTGCAGAAAAGATATAGGTTATTATTTTGCCACTTTCCGCTACATGTTCAATACTAGTTACTACGTCATTATCAGTTGTCGCTAACTCTACTTGACCTGACGAAGTTCCTCCGGTGGGTGCTTCCAGCTCTACGTAAAGATCAGTTCCCATGGGCATAGCGGTGTCAATTTTAGCTGTAATTTTTTTGCCTTCATCGTTTGTTGTGATAGCGTATGTCGATGTGCCTTGAGCATAATCTGGCTCACTTCCAGCGGTTGCTGTGCTGATAATGAGGGGGTCAGGATCTGCACCTAAGCTGATTTCATTTATTGCCTGCACCTGAAATGTTACTGTTTGAGTGGCAGTATTACTTGCCTGTGCCATAGCAGCCAATCCAAAAACTACAAGCGCTATTGCTAAAAAGAGTACCAACGCCTTTCGTGCCTTCATCACATTTCCTCCTTTTTCTTTCTCCGTAGGATTAGTTACCATTTTGCTAGTTGCATGTATTGCCTACTTCTTGTTGCATGGCTTATTGCGCGGCTGTGAAAGGCTTTTTGATTAGCGTTTTGTAGGAACCGTATCGAGTGCAGATCATGAGAATAAGCGCTTACGTTGCAATGGGAAAAAAGAGAGATTTCCTTAGGAAGGGATAATTTTCGTAGACAGGCCGTCGCCATTATTACGAAAATTGGTTCAAGCGTTACTAGAAGTGTCGCAATCGATATTCCTTTATACGATCGAACTATTCAAGTGCTTCAAATAATATGTGGGTTAAAATGGACTTAACAGAATAGGAAGAATGGACTACAATATATGAGTTAATAGTATTATTTAATATAATTAAACTGTATCAGTAATAAGTAGTTTTGTCTACCCATTTTAAATAGGTGTAAATTTGAAAATTATTGGGATTTTAATTATTTTTTGTGAGGAAAAATAAAAAGACATCGATGGGATTATGAGTGAATTCCCACAGATGTTTTTCCTGTTTGGGCAGGGAATGTTTGATAAAGTATGATTCAACTAATTTAAATTATTATGCATTTGGAGACATTATGGAGAAAAAACTGAGAAAGTCATTTCCTAGAGGTAAGAATGTTGGAATCGATGATTGCGCTATCACTAAATGCTTTTAAACAAAATGCTTTTAAACAAATAAAAAGGGTGATGAAAATAAACGGGAATAAAAAAGGTAAAGAAAAAATTATTTTGGAGATTTTAAAATTAAAATTAAAGGATTTTCCTGAAGGTACTATAGTAGAGAGTGAAAATCCTGATTTTATTATTGAAAATAAGGCTAATAGAATTGGTGTTGAAGTAACAGGAGTGTATTGGCCGGAATATTTTTCTAAATTTCAATTTTCTAAACGTCCACGCCAGGCAAGTGAAAGCATGCAGAACAACATTGCTAAAAAGATTAAGGACAAACTTATTTTAAAGAAAAATCCTTTTCTCTTAGTAAGACTTATTTTTGAGGGGCATGTTTTTCAAAAGAAGAATGTGAACGAAGAAGAAATCTCAGAAAAAATAAAAAAATTAATCATTTGTAATATTCCTGAGTTGAATGAATCAATATCCTTACGCTTCCCTATTGAAGAATTGAGGAGTATTAGAATTATAAGAAAAAATTATTTTAAAGAAACTAATGTTTTTGTCTCAGATTGTGATTATACCCCAGAAGGGGAAGAACTTACTGTTCAAATAAAAGAAGCTGTAAAAAAGAAGAATGAAAGATATTCTTGTTATAAAAGAAAATGCGAAGAGGTCTGGTTGGCAATTAATTTTAATGTTTCTGGTAAAATTTCTACTTATTTTTCTTTTACGGATCAGGATATACACGAAATGAAGAATGATGAGGAATTCACTAGTAAATTTGAGCGAACGTTTTTAGTTAGCCAATATTCTCAAAAAATAATAGAAATTTAGTATGATGTTTAGTTTTTTTAGTTGTGGATAATATGCAATAGCAGAATAAGGTCATTATTTCGCATATAAGCGACTGAAGTTGTTCTCATGGCATCGAAGCAGCTTGGGGAGCTGTAATTGAGCGATGATGTGAAAAGTCTCTGAGGAAAAAGTAACATCAACAATAAAGAAGAGACTATGGCATATCTAGGCATGGAATAAGCTCTATAATGAGCTACAAAACTAAAAAAAGATATATTTTCCTAACGTCACGCTTCCTACACCTTGCAAACGAATCTCTTCTCCACCATATCAGCGCCCCCTATTTCAACATGCAGCAAGCCTCCGTTTGCCCAGAATCCCTGGCGCTCGTAGAACTTTATGGCGGATTCGTTGCCGTCTAACACCCACAGTGCAATGCGGAGAAATCTATTTTCGGAGGCGTATTTTTTTACTTCCTTCATGAGGGCGTGTCCGTAGCCCTTCCCCCAAAACTCGGGCAGACAGTATATTGATACCAATTCGAGGTTTCCTTCATACCCTTTGTAGCGGGACGGGCAAACGCTTGCGCAGGCTATTACTTTGTTTTCTTGCAAAACAACCCATGCGGTGGTTGTACTTCCGTCAGACAGAATAGTAGAGAAGAGTTCGACCCAATGGTCGTCTCTGAGGTTTTGAAGGTAATCTGCGGGAATCAATTCGCGATAGGCCTCTCTCCAAGCTTGGGCATGGATGTAGCTCATTTCCTGGGCGTCGCTGGGTACAGCTTTTCTTACGGTAAATTCGTTCGACATCTTTTTCCCCTCGCTGCTGTTTGTGATTTGGTGTGCGGAAATTTTATTATAACGGTAATGCCATCAAATATTCCGAGCTGTATCTTCCATCGCGATATTTGAAGGAGTTTTTGCGGACTCCATAAATTTCGAATCCAAACTTTTTGTAGAGGGAAAATGCACGGATGTTGTCTGCGACGACCTCTAACTCCACCTGTTCATAGCCCATCTTTCTGGCTTCGTCGATAATCATTCCCATTATGGTAAAACCGATACCTTTCCCCCAGAAATCTTTTAGAACGCACATTCCCAACACTGCTCTGTGACTGCATTTATCGCATTCCACTACAGGGGATATTCCAGTGAGCGCCACGAGCTTTTCATCAAAGTATGCGGAAATCATTATGGCCTTTGGGCTCTCTGCCTGCTTTGACAAAAAATCTTGCTCTTCCTCGACAGTCATTCTGATCTCATCTTCGTATCTCAGCAAATATTCGGTTTCGGAGCTTGTCTGCTTCATGTGGTTCAAAACATCGTGTGCGTGTTCTTCAGTCGGCGAGAGGAATGTGAAATATTCCCCATTTTTTATCTGTAAACTGATTGTGTCGATTCTCATGATGTCCTCCTTCAAGTGAGTGGAGTACGAAAGAGTTGAGGCATGATTATTAAATATATGAGTATAGTATAGCGCTATTTTTGTTTTGCAAGAGGGAGAGGACTTTTGCTCAAATATTGTTGAAAGCGGACGAAGGCATTATCAAAAAGATAAATCTAAGTTTATGAAATATGACATTGTGCAAAGTGTTAATATTATATTTGATAATGGCATTAAAGGAACTTTTTATATTAAATACAAGGTGAATAACTCTTTTCCCAATTTATATAGGAGGTAAATAGGAATTGTTTAATATAATCCATGGTCGAGAAGCTTTCTATAAGTATTATTCTGTGGAAGGAGCCATGAAAACTCTAAAAGAAAAAAAATTTAAATGGAGTTCTCCTTCTGTATTTAATGATCCATATGATTGCCAGTTTTCTGTTTTTTCCAAGGGGAGCAACCAAGAAATTATGGAGATATTATTAGAGCAATTAATTGAAATTGCACTCCAGACAAGAGGAAAAGAACCTGCCTTCTTTTTACCTGAAGTACAACAACGATTCAATTTAATAAAGCGGAGAATGAGAGACAGTAAATCTAATGGTCAGGTACGCCATCTCCGTAACAAAATAAGAAGTATTGGGAATTTTTACAATGGTAATTCTATCCTTTCTAATCTTGCTAAAACTTTAAACAATAGAAGGCAGGATTTTTCGAAAGAAGTAAAAATATTTTGTGTCACAGAAACTAATGACAACCTTCTAATGTGGTCACACTATGCCCAGGAGCATCGTGGTTTAGTTATTAAAATAAAATGCCTCCCCGAGGGAGACGGTTCCCCTTTGTGTGCTGCTCGAAAAGTTCAATATAAAAATTCGTTACCTTGTATTACTCCTGATATTATAGCGCCAATTTTATTGTCACCTGGAAGGCAAGAATATTATGCAAAAATTGAAGAGATATATCTAAGTTGGTTCTTGAGAAAATCTATGGTTTGGTCGTATGAAAAAGAATGGAGGGTTATTTCTTATCCTCTAATGTCTAGACGTTATGATTTTTATTTTTGTGAATTTCATCCGAATGAAATAGAAGGCATATATTTAGGAGCTAAGATGGGAAATAAATTAAAAACTGACTTTATAACTCTCATTTCAGAGGAATATCCCAAATGTCATATTTATCAGGCGAAACTTCGAGAATATTCACCTGGCTTGGATTTTTTTGCTATTACAGATTAATCTATACAAAGATAGTAACTGACTAAAGTGGGTGTTGGTAAAATATAGAAATAATTAGGAGTATTTAATCTAATAAAAATATTATCGATTTCTTGAAAAATATTTATATTGTATATAATAGTTAAATATTAATAATTTCTTGAGGTGAGCGAAGTGAAAGAAAAATTTTCATATTTTTTGCCTCCAAGTGATCAAGATTGGAGGGAAATGTGGAACAAAGGCATTTTTGTTTTTGACGCAAATTCAATCTTAAATATTTATAAATATAAAGAAACAGCTGTTGAAGATATATTTAAAGTTTTAGAGGATGCGAAGATTAAAGGTAGGATTTTTTTACCATGGCATGCAGCAAATGAATTTTTTAATAATAGGTTAAGTGTAATAAATGAACAAGCAAAAGTATACGATGATTTTATTGAATGCATAAAAAATTTTCAAAAAAATTAGATAATTTAGCCAATAAAAACAAAAATCACTATTGTCTTGATTGTAAGAATATTGAAAAAAGATGGACTCTCATTGTGAAGAAATGATAACACAAATAAATCAAGAAAAAGAAAGACATCCTAGCTTGTCTGAAAAAGATGGGATATTAGATAGAATATTATTTGATTTTGACACTAAAGTCGGTGCAGAACTTAGTGAAAAAGAAAAAGAAGAAAATGTCAAAGAGGCCAAACTGAGATTTGAACAAAAAATACCGCCAGGATATATGGATTCTAAAAAAGACAATGGGAACAAATATGGAGATTACTTTATATGGGAAGAAATTATTTCCGAGGCTAAAGAGAGAAAAATGCCAGTTATGTTTATTAGTGATGATAAAAAGGATGATTGGTGGGAAAAAGGAGAGAAATCTAAAAAAATAGGTCCTAGATATGAATTAATAAAAGAGTTAAAAGATTTGTCGGGCCAACGTTTTTATATGTCTTCTATGGAGAATTTTCTGGAAAAATCTAAAGAATATTTAGATATATCTATTTCAGATAAGTCAGTTACGAATGTAAGGGACGTGACAATCGCAGAAGTCCTAGCAGTAAGGAATAAGTTAGCACACAGTACAAGTTTACATAATGATTTGATGCAGGAATTTAATTCACTTAATAGTAAAGAATGTTTTCAAAATATGGAAAAATTAAACGAATTGGAGCCTTATAGCGAAGAAGCCTCCCAATCCAAGAGATTATTGAATGAATTAAATCGTTATCACAAAGAACGCTCCCAATCCAAGAGATTATTGAACAAATCAAATCGTAGTAGCCAAGAATGCCTCCAATTCTTGAAATTATTGAATAAATTAAATCATAACAGTGAAGAATAAATAAAAATATTTATGTGTAAATATTTAAAAAGATCCAAAAAGGATCAGATTAGATTATCATCTTAATCTGATCCTTTTTGGATCTTTGGGGGGCATATTGTAAGCTAATTATCAGTTGTGAGGTATAGCTAAGAAGTAGAAAATGAGATTTTGAAATGTATTTCCGCATATGAATAAAGTGTAGCAGATAGCTCTCTCTATACATGCTACATGCTAATGGAAGAAAGATTGTTTGGGGTTAATTGAGGTACAATATTTGTAAAAATTATGCGTCCTTGAGGTGCCTGTTTCTTTTTCTTTAAATTGTTTTGGGATTAAATTTTTGAAAAGTAATTACATTACGTAGTTTGTTTTTAAAATAATCTAAGAAGGTTATCCTTTTTAGTCAGTTTAAAAGTGTTTTCTACTGCAAACTACTGAAATAGAAGCAATAACTTAGACTGGGAGGCATGCCTAAATGAGTTGGGAAGGAAAACATATTCTTAAAGTGGGTACTAAAAAACAATTTGGAATATCTGATTCTGAATTGGATGAAGAAAAACTAAAAAGAGATATCGAATCTTGGCTTGCGGCTGTTTTCCAAAGTGAACATCTCTCTTTATTGTTAGGCAGTGGATTTACCACTGCGGTTGCAACTAAAGCTGGAGTAAAAGGAGCTGGCATGGACTGCGATTATGCGGAGTTTAGTCATGGTGAAGAGTTAAAATTAGCTGCAGAAAAAGTGGCAAAGGCTACAGGACGTGGTGAGCCAAATATTGAAGATCAAATTCGTGTGGCAAATATATTAGCTCAGGGATTAGAAATTATGAGAAAAGATGAAGAAGCCATGGAGGTAAAAAAGGCGTTATTAGAATTAATAAGAAAATTTATAAATAATATTTCGCGAAGTGAACAAAATATTAGAAAGGCTATTGAGCGAGAAGCTAACGAGGAAGAAAAATTACATCTGGAAACAAATAGCGATGAGGAAAACGTAACATCGAAATCACTGGTCGTGCTTGTCTCATTTTTATTAAGTTTTGCAAGCAGAACTGCGACGCGAGAACGACTTAATATTTTTACGACTAACTACGACCGACTTATTGAATACGGTGCTGATATGGCTGGTTTACATTTAATAGATAGATTTGTTGGAATCCTTGAACCTGTTTTTAGATCATCAAGACTTGATATAGATATGCATTATAATCCACCTGGAATAAGAGGTGAGCCTAGATACCTTGAAGGAGTAGTTCGGTTTACTAAACTTCATGGTTCATTAGATTGGATTTATAGGGATGGTTTTGTCAGAAAAATTGGTTTGCCATTTGGGTTTGAATATGACCACCCGGCATTTGAAAACAGATCTCATACGCAGGTAATGATCTATCCAAATGCTGCAAAAGATAGAGAAACAGCTGAATATCCTTATGTTGAACTGTTTCGTGATTACGCAGCTGCCATATGTCGCCCCAATTCTTCGCTTGTAACTTACGGCTATGGTTTTGGTGATGATCATATAAATAGGAGCATAGCAGATATGCTTACAATCCCTTCGACCCATTTGGTCATTATCTCACACGGAGATAAAAGTGGAAGAATATGTAATTTTTATAATAACGTTGGTCATGATGCGCAAATTTCGTTATTGATAGGGACACATTTAGGGGATATACAGCAACTTGTTAAGTACTATCTTCCCAAACCGGCAATTGATCCAATTACAATGCGTCAAGCTAGTTTGCTTAAAAATAGGGGATGGAGTTCCAATAAAGAAGATGAAGAAAAAATGAAAAATTTCCCCTATAAGGAGGATGTGTTGTAATGACATCTCCTATATCTAATATATCAATGCGGACTGTTGGGACTGTAGAAAGTGTTTCTTCTGACGAAATTAAGGTCTTGTTGGATATAGATGCACCACGAAATATAGCTTTAAATACGGGTGTTCCCATTTCTTTCCCTAAAATAAATAGTTTCCTTTTGTTGCCTAACGAGGTAGGTGCTGTTGTAGGTTCTGTTATTTGGGTTGGGGTAGAGCGTTCCGCATACCCTAAAAGGCAGGGGTTAAAAGATTTTGGGCTTATTGATTTACCGTTCCCATTAAGAAAAATGATTTTAACCCCTATTGGAACTCTTACATCAAAGGAAGGGCAGTGGAAATTAGAAAGAGGGGTTCAAAGTTTCCCTTCAGTAGGAGATCCTGTTATTTTACCTACGCAGGAACAAAGTATTGCTATTGTTACAAATTATGAAAAAAATAGTAGGTTGAAAATAGGAACGTGTCCTACTGCTCATAATGCTTTAATTCAAGTAGATCCAGATAAACTTTTTGGGAGGCATCTGGCAGTGTTAGGTAATACCGGCAGTGGAAAATCGTGTACTTTGGCTGTACTGATACGTTCCTCTGTAGAGGCGGCACAATCTAATTTAAAACAAGAGGAGTCTGATCCTAAAAGAGATGAACAAAAGAATACTAACGCACGATTTATTATACTTGATCCTAATGGAGAGTATTCTAATTGCTTTCAAGATTTAGGTTCAGGATGTCGTGTCTTTAAAGTACCTCCTTTTGAATATAAAAGTGCGGAAGAATTTGTTTTACCAGCTTGGATGTGGAATAGTTCTGAATGGGCTGCAGTCGCACAAGCTGCACCTAAAGCTCAAAAGCCCTTGTTACAGACAGCCCTAAGAGATTTGCGTTCTGGATATTCTCAGGAGCTTAATCTTAGAACTAGGATACAGACACGGTGTAATTTGGTTCTGAAATGGTTGCTAGGGTTTGAAGGAAAAGGTGCTACAGGGTTCCCCGAGAATAAGGATTGTGGAACAATGTTACATGCATTCCAAGAAGATATTAATATATATAAAAGCGATTTGGCTGCAGGTGATGTATTAATTAAACCTATGTCGGATCTTGGAAAAGAGTTAGATAAAATTTATAAGGAGAACTTCATCGACAACAAAAAATATTACGGAGACTTTTCTGATAGCTCGCTCTCTAAAATTATTAAATTGATTAAAGAAGTTCTTGCACAGTATCCCCAAAAAAAACAATATATTAGTGCTAATGAAGATATGCCGATTAGATTTGATGCGAGTAATTTGGCCAATTATTTAGAAGTATTGGCGAGTCAACAAAGTGGCAATTCCAGCCAGTATATTCCTATGATGGTCATGAGAATTAAAACGATGCTTTCTGATTCCAGAATGAAAGATGTTGTAAATCCGAATGATCCGCCATCTCTACAAGAATGGCTCGAAAAATATATAGGCTCAAATCAAGGGGAAAATGGTCCAGTCGCTGTTATTGATCTCTCATTAGTTCCTTATGAAATTTTACATCTCGTTATTGCAATTACTTCAAGGTTAATTATTGAAGCCTTACAGCGATATAAAAAATTATATAAAGAAAATCTTCCAACGGTATTGGTTCTCGAAGAAGCCCACACATTTGTAGCAAAAAAAATGCCTCATGGTGATGAAATACCAACTCCTGCAGATATGTGTCGATGCATTTTTGAACGTATTGCACGGGAAGGACGTAAATTTGGTTTAGGATTGGTACTTTCTTCGCAAAGGCCATCAGAACTTTCTGAAACGGTTTTATCACAGTGTAATACCTTCTTATTACATAGAATTACAAATGACCGAGATCAAGAACTAGTTAGTCGACTAGTTCCTGATACGACAAGAGGGTTATTAAAAGAGCTTCCAAGTTTACCAAAAAGACATTGTATTTTATTAGGCGTCACTTCAAAAATTCCTGTTTTAGTTGAAGTTAAGGATCTTAAAAAAGAGCAACAACCGGAATCTGAAGATCCTGATTTTTGGGATGTTTGGACTTTTCAAAAAGAAAGAAAAGTCGATTGGAGCAAAATCGCGAATATCTGGATTGGAACTTCTCCAGAAGATACAAGTGATTTCGCTTCACAGGAGGAAGCCCAATGAAGATTCTTCATACATCAGACTGGCACCTGGGACGCTCCCTTTACGGGCGCAAACGCTACGACGAGTTTTCCCAATTTCTAGGCTGGCTCGGCACAACTATCGAAGCCGAAAATGTCGACGCACTGCTCGTCGCCGGAGATGTTTTTGACACGAGCACTCCCAGCAACCGCGCTCAGGAGCTTTACTACAACTTTCTCTGCACAGTCTCTCGTTCCTGTTGCCGGCACGTTGTCATTATTGCAGGAAACCACGATTCCCCCTCATTCCTGAACGCTCCGAAAGAGATTCTCAAAGCTCTGAACGTCCACGTTGTGGGTTCCATAACAGATAACCCGGAAGACGAAATTATCGTGCTGAGAGATAGAAGCCAAAAGCCGGAAGCCATAGTCTGCGCGGTTCCATATCTTCGGGATAAAGATATTCGCGTTGTCGAGGCCGGCGAAACGATTAAAGATAAGAATGAGAAGCTCATCGAAGGTCTTACAACTCACTATGGAACCGTCTGTGACATTGCCGAGAAGAAGCGCGCCGAGTTTAAGAAAGATAGCGGAGTAGATATTCCAATTATCGCAATGGGGCACCTTTTCACGGTGGGAGGCAAAACGGTGGACGGGGACGGCGTCAGAGAGTTGTACGTCGGCTCACTGGCTCACGTGGCGGCCGACCGCTTCCCTTCGTCTATCGACTACCTGGCGTTGGGACACCTCCACGTTCCTCAGTGTGTGGGAAATACTGATCACATCCGTTACTGTGGCGCTCCCATCCCTATGGGCTACGGCGAGGCCCGTCAGAATAAAAAGGTGATTATTGTTGAATTCAACAGCACGACGCCAGACGTTCGCGACATTCAGGTTCCGTGCTTTCAGCATTTGGAACGCATCGTGGGTTCCCTTGATGAAATAGAGTCGAAAATTGAGGAACTCAAGGGGCAGGGCAGCTCCGCGTGGCTTGAGATCGAGTATACGGGCACAAGCGTTGTTGGAAACCTGCGAGAGGTTCTGGAAGAGGCAATCTCGGGCAGTTCCATGGAAATTAGGCGAATAAAAAACAGACAGATTATTGAAAATGCCACCCTTACTCTTGAGGAAAGCGAGACCCTCGACGATATGACAGTGAACGACATTTTTGAACGCTGCCTTGACGACTACGGCGTTTCTCAGGAAGAGCGGGAAGAGCTTATCACGGCATATAACGAGATAGTCAGGTCTCTTTATGAAGACGACGTTAACGCAGAATAGGGAGGCTGAACATGAAAATTCTTGAACTCCGATTTAAAAATCTGAACTCCCTTTACGGAGAGTGGCGTATCGATTTTACAGATCCAGCATATATGACGAACGGCCTCTTTGCAATCACGGGGCCTACAGGCGCCGGCAAATCCACCATACTTGACGCAATCTGCCTGGCTTTGTACGGGGCGACTCCTCGACTCGGGCGGATCACGAAGAGTGGCAACGAAATCATGTCTCGTCAGACGGCGGAGTGCTTTGCAGAGGTTGTTTTCGAATCTCAGGCAGGGCGTTTTCGTTGTTTCTGGGAACAACATCGCGCCCACGGCAAAACTGATGGAAACCTCGTCGATGCACATCATGAGATCAGCGAAGTGAAAGACGATGGGCCAGGCAAAGTTATAGAGTCGAAAAAGAGCCTGGTTCCGGGCGTTATCGTAGATAAAATTGGAATGGATTTCGACCGATTTACAAGATCAATTCTCCTTGCGCAGGGCAGCTTCGATACCTTCCTGAAGGCCAATCCGGAGCAAAAATCTGAAATACTCGAACAGATAACCGGCACCGAGATTTATTCTGAAATTTCACGGCGTGTCCAGAAGCGTCATAGTAGAGAAAAAGATGCGTTAGGCCTGCTGGAAGCCGAGGCCTCTGGCATTGAACTTCTCACTCCCGAGCGGGAATGCGAGATTGGGCACGAGATAGCCGAAAAACGCGAAGAAGAGGCAGCACTTGCCGATCAGCGGGAGAAAATGGAGCGCGCCCTTTCATGGCTGAAAGATATAGAAGCACTTCATGAAGAGATTGCTTCCCTCTCTGAGGAATCCGCGAAGCTCACATCCGAAATTGAAGAGTTCAAACCGGAGCGTGAACGCCTTGACCATGCCCAGAAAGCGGCCGAACTTGACGGCGAATATGCCAGGCTGGCAGAGGTTCGGAAGGTTCAGAGCGATGATAGAGCCTCGTTGGAAAAGCTGGAAGGGGAGCTTCCCGGGCTTGAGGGTTCCTTTAAAGAGTGTGAAGAGAGCTTGAAAAAAGCAGAGCAGCAGACCGAAAAAGCCAAAGACGAGCTGAACCAAGAGGTTCCTCTTATTAAAAATGTGCGTTTGCTCGACCAAAATCTCGCCCTGAAAGGGGAAGACGTCGAATCGTGCGCCAAGAAGTGTACAGGGGATGCCGAGGCGATTGAGGCAAAGGAGAAGGAGAGGAGCGTAACACAAGAGGAGCACAACAGAGCTGACGAAAAGTTGAAAGCCGTTCAAGAATACCTTGAGGCTAACTGCGAAGATAAGGGGTTGGTGAGCGGCTTTACGGGAATAGAACAGCAGCTGGCCCATCTCGGTAGTGAGCAGAAGGCCATTATTCAACAAGAGACGAAGGCGCAACAGGCTCAGGCACAGCTTGCCGATTGTTGTGAAAGGCTGAGAGAGTGCGGCAGAAAGAACGACGTTTTCAAGAAGCAGGTTGAAGAAGCTGTCAAGGCTCACGAAGAGGCGCAAAAAGAGCTTGAAACTCTCTTGGCAGGACGATTGCTTCGTGAATATCGCGCCGAAAAAGATGCATTGCTACGTGAAGGTGATCTCCTTAGTAAGATAGCGAAACTTGAAGATTACAGAGCCCAACTCGAAGACGGCAAACCGTGTCCACTCTGTGGAGCTACGGTCCATCCCTATGCTGAGGGGAATGTTCCCCTCCCTGATGGAACGCAGAAGAAGATCGATGAGCTGACGGGGTTCATAGAAGCGGCAGAAGCTTTGGGTGAAGACGTAAAAGAGCGTGAAGCAGCTGAGCGGGAGGCTGTGAGCAAACTAAAAGAGTTGGAAAGCGATGCTCGGCTCGTTACACAAGAGAAGGAAAGGGCGGAAAAAGATCTCTCAGACTTGAATGAGACGCTACAAAAGATGAGAGACGACTATGATCGCTTAAAGGTAACTGTATCAGAGAAACTTCACCCCCTCGGTGTCGACCTCACATCAGAGACAGACGTTTCTTCGTTGCGTGAGGCGTTGCATGAACGGCTCGAAGCATGGCAGATCCATGTCGATGAGAAGGAAAAAATAGAAAGAGAGCGCTTTCAGCTTGAAAAAACGTTGGGGAAGCTCGATGGTGAGATTGAGACGCAGAAGAAGGATTTGGCAGAGAAAAAACAGGCCTTACAGTCGGCTCAAGATGGATATACGAGCGCAAAGACTGAGCGCCAGAAGCTCTACGGAGATAAAGATCCCGACAAAGAAGAAGAGCGCATGAACCAACAGATTGCCAAGGCTGATGAGGTAGAGAGAGAGGCACGAAATCAGCTTAACCTAGCGCAACAGAAGCTGACCGCAACGAAGGCAAGCATAGAGTCGCTCAGTAAGAAGATTGGGGAGAGAGCGTCGCTGCTTGACGAGCTCGAGTCGGCGTTTCATATCTCTTTGCATGCGGGCGGGTTCGGCGATGAGGCGCGGTTCCTTCAGGCTCGCCTTACATCTTCGGAACGGATGGCACTGGCAAACAGGGCAAAGAGCCTCGACAACCGGCAGACGGAACTCAAGGCCAAAGAGGAAGACCGCAAAGAGCGTTTGGCGGCTGAAATTGCCAAAAAGGTGACGGATGAGGGGCGTGAAGAGCTTGAACCCCAATTCAGGGAGTGCGAAGAAAATCTGAAGCTTCTTCGTGACGTTATTGCGGGGTTGAAACAGCAACTTGTCTCGAACAGCCAGAATAAAGAGCGCATGAAAGAGAAGCAGGGGGCCATTGAGGAGCAGAAAAAAGAGTGCAATCGATGGGCTAAACTGCATAGTCTCATAGGGTCGGCAGATGGTAAAAAGTACCGAAATTTTGCGCAGGGGCAGACCTTCAAATTGATGGTGTCTCATGCCAATCGGCAGCTTGCGAAAATGACAGATCGCTACCTTCTGATACAAAATGAGGAACAGCCGCTGGAGCTTGATGTTATCGACAACTACCAGGCGGGGGAGGTCAGATCGACGAAAAACCTCTCTGGTGGAGAAACCTTTATTGTGAGCCTTAACCTGGCTCTCGGACTCTCGAAGATGGCGAGTCAGAATGTGAGAGTCGATTCGCTCTTTTTGGACGAAGGGTTTGGAACGCTAGATGAAGACGCCTTGGAAACCGCTCTCGAAACCTTAGCTGGCTTACAGCAGGAGGAGAAACTCATTGGTGTGATTTCGCACGTATCCGCGCTGCGAGAGAGGATCAGCACGCAGATTGAGGTGGAGCCGGTGTCGGGTGGGAAGAGCAGACTGACGGGCCCGGGGTGTTGTGAGGGCGCGTAGTCGTGGGCAGAGCATGGTTGTCTCTAGAGCATCTATGTAACTTTTAATCTTTTTTTAGTTTCACCATTTGCTCGTGGACCTTTTGAATGCGTTCGAGGAGTTTGCTTTTTTGATCTTCATCTTTGGTTAGTTTGGCTAGTGCAATCAAAGTCTCTTTTAAGTTATTCCAAACGCGATAATCTTTATCATAGATTGAGATTGCTTTTTCATACTTTTCACACGCGTCATTGAGGAGTTCTATAGCGACGTTTTGATCTTCGTCTTTTTTTGCGAGTTCAGAGAGAGCATTCCCCCAGTTATACCAAGCATTGGAGTTATTTTTGTCAATGGAAGTAGCTTGTTCATATTTTTCACATGCATCATTGAGGAGTTTTATAGCGATGTCTTGATCTTCCTGTTTTTCTGCGAGTGCAGAGAGAACTACCCCCAAATTATTCCGAACACTGGAGTTGTTCGCATTAATAAGGGTAGCTTTTTCATACAAATCAGAGGCTTTTTTCATTCTGAAGGAAAAATCATCACCAGTAGAATTTTTACTCCAAAAGTAATAAGCGTTTCCTAAGAAAAAACATATAGAGAAATCGTTAGGATCTAATAGTAATAGGGGGGTAAAGAAAGAAATGGATTTTTCCCATTCTTTCTCATTATAAAATTTTAATGCATATGCTTTGAGTTTAATGTGAAAAGGGATTCCCTCTTGATTACTAATAACAGTTTTTATTGCTTCTAGGTCTCCTTCTGTTATTTTGGAGGCTAGTTCCTCATTATCGATGTTTGTTCTATTGGGTAAAATTTTTTCCGTTTTTTGGATTGCTTCTCGTATATTGTCTATCTCTTCTTTCGTCTTCTTAGAGTCTTTATATAGCGTATCCATATCATTTTTAATTTTTGTCACTTTTTCATAAAGGTGTTCAATGTTGCTTAAAATAGTTCTCCCTTTAAAAAGGCCCCACACACCTATAAGAGCAAACGAGGCAGGAAGAAAAGTCATCCACCAATTTATATTATCTCTGGCAATATCTAATTTTGTCTTTTCAATGCTAAAAGCTTGTTGCTTTAAAAGTAATTTTTCATCTATTAATTTATTAATTTCATTTTCAATATCAGCTTCTGTGAAGGGCGCAGCTACCGGGATTTTTTTCTGCAAAAGTTTAATCTTTTCGTTAAAAAGATTTTTATACGTATCAATTTCATCTTGAAGGATGTTTATATTACGTTCCAAATAGTTGCTAGGCATTGTTTCAGTATTTTGATTTCCAGTTGTTAAGGGGGATGCAAAGGATACCTGAGAGAAAAGAAGAAGAGAGATAATTGAAGCAAAAAAGTAAATCTTCATTTTTATGTGATTACAAAACATAAAAAATCCTCCAGAATTGGGTAGTTATATTTGAAAATTAAATTCAAAAATCAAACAAACTAATAGTAACATTAAATTAAGAAAAATGAAGCAAAAACTAGATTCTTTTTTATTTTCCCCACCCCCATCCGATAGCGGTCAAATCCCAGCGGCGGAAAAATTAAGATTCGTGTCTATCCCAACTGTCAGCTTGCCGACGGTTGCATGGCCAAGAGTATTAAACTTCTGATAGTTGGCGGCAATTACGAACTTGCAGTGTTCTCTGGTTCCGTTCTTGGCAATACCAATGCAAAGTCCCTTACGCACTCTGTTCCTTTTATCTTCTCTAGCTATGTTGAGGCAAGTGCAAAGATGGATAGCATCGGTGGAGAATACTATGCGAATTTAATGAAATAAAAAGGGTTGGTTTACTTAGCTGGAGTCTATAACGGACTTCGTCAGCTTACCAATAACAAGAAAGAAATTAAGAAGCCGGAAGATCTTAAAGGATTAAAAATCAGAGTTCCGAGCGGAGAAATTTACATGAGCAAAGCGGCCGGAACCGGAGCGAGCGGCTTTTTAGTAGATAACGCAGGCGTTACTGATCTGCTTGAAGTTAAAAGACGAAAGAAAAGGAACAGAAAGGATAGGGTTTGTTTGAACACACGCATAAAGTAAGAGACGTTATTTGCTATTGTAGCTTATTAAGGCTTGTTACAGCCGCTCTGGTTTGACTTCTCTTGTTGGTTTGTACATAATTAGATACAAAGATACATTTGAAAATTATATAGTGTATTTTGATACTTTATAAGTAGATTTGTGCCTTGAGTTTATTTGGCTCTTTTTATTGTGAAAGGAGGTTAAAGAAGTGATTCCTTATAGGGAAGAAAAGCTTAAAAATGCGATTGCCTATTTTTCTTCAGAATTTTATTCTCGAAAAAAATACTTTCCGCGACAGACTTGGATATATAAATTTCTTGCCCTTCTTGATTTTAGAATGCTGAAGAAAACAGGAGTTCCGTGTATTGGCCTAGAATATAATGCAATGAAATATGGCCCAGTTCCTCCCTTATTATATGATGCACGAAATGAACTAAAAACTGATAAATATCGATTTGTTACAACGAGTGATGGCGGAAGCAAAGTTGAGCCCCTTGATGAGCCTGACCTGGATTACTTTTCTGACAATGAACTTGATGTAATGGATGGGATATTAGACGCATATACTCAAGATGATGTCGACCTTGAAACATTGATAAAGGATGCCCATAAAGAAATAAAAGCTTGGAAAAAAGCCTGGGCGATTGCAGAAAAGGTTGGACGAGGGAAAATACCTATGGAGTATGAAGATGAATTTGATGACCTATTTCAGAAAGCAGAGGAGGACCTAACTCCTGAGGAAGAGCGTTTCTTATGTTATAGAGATATAGCGGCTATGGAAGAGGCCGAAGCGACTTTTTAGCCAGTATATAAAGTTATGGTTATTGGAGATGTTTTTGTTTGGGAACAATACCCACACAATTACGAAGGAAAGCAAAAACGACGTTGGTTTATTTATTTAGGGGCATATAGATATACTCCAGATCCTTTAAATTCTGATTACCCTGTTATGATAATAGCTCCAACAACAACTACACAAACACATTATTACGAAATAGGATCATCTCGATCAACACATCCTCATGTACGTTTTAAACCAGAAGAAAATTTTGGCTTCTCTGCAGAATGTGTTCTTGATCTTGCTGTAGAAAATAGAGTAGCTGAACATATTCTTATGAAGGCAGAAAAAGATGGTCAAATAGAAATAAAAGGAAACCTTCCACATACAAAGCTTAGGGAAATCTATACGAAAATATGTGATTCACAGGGTTACTCTCCAATAGCGAAAAGGCAAATTCGTGATAACTTGAATAGAGCAGGCGTTACCGGTTTGCCTAAAGTTAAAAGACGAAAGAGGGGCAGATCTCGATAAGGGATTGTTCCTTTTTCTCTTTTCAAATTTTGATGATCATATACGAGTCACAAATGAATTTGCTGATAATATATGAGTAACAAATTGTAGTTTAGTATCAGTATAAAAATGTAGCATATCCACCACCCACCCGCAAAAAACTCACACATGCGCCATGTTTTCCCTGCCTCGTGGTGGTTTCCCACTACGGAAAAATAGAAATATCAAATCTGTTTGCTGTCATCCGATAGCGGTCAAATCCCAGTGATGACGAGATTTAGAGATAAAAGAGAGAAGAGCATGATGAAAATCCCCCCCTCATTTTTCATATTTGAGAATAATTTATCATTGACAAATGGGTAAGAAGCTCTTATATTATCTTATATACCAACTTGGATACTAGTATGAATACCAGCATATATCCTTGTGTTTCATTAATTTCAAAAAGTGAGGGATTATGTATGGAATGCCGTTCTGGATCATTGAAGAAGCTAAAGGCACTACTATTACAATTGGTTTCTGGCAAGGCGATGATGCCGATTTTACAAACGTCGATACGATTACATTTCGACGCAGCCTTGCGATTTCTTCTTCGTATGATCCGTGTTCCTCAGTATTTCCCTTTCCTTCTTAATAAATCTCATCAATTCAAACCAACTCATGGCGAGACACACGTACAATGTTATTATTCTTTTAATGGCTTAAGCATGAGAATGGGCGAGTTATGGGTGTCAGAATTTTCCATCATTTTTAAGAGGAAAGATCTGATGAGAAGGAAATTCGGCAATACGGCATTGTTTGAAGCTGCTTATTCATCCTACTTACGAGCATAGATATTCAACTAATCTTTTGCCGTTTGTAAGCAGAATTTTCACTTAACAGCAAAGGAGAAAAAAAGTGGAACAACTACCAAATAAATCAGAGATTGCTTATCAGCAGATTAAAGAAATGATACATAAAGAGATTCTAACGAGAGATCAACCGATTTCAGAAAATCGTTTAGCGTCTGAACTCAATATGAGCAGAACCCCTATAAGATCAGCGCTTAAGCTTTTGGAAAAAGAAGGTTTTGTCAAAATCGTACCGAAACTGGGTATTTATTTGCAAGAGCTGTCAGATGAAGAGGCGAATCAGCTATATGACGTCAGAAGGGCTCTTGAGAGATTTGTTATTGAGCAAATTATTAATGTTATTACTGCCGAAGATATCGAAAAATTGCGAGGAATGATTGATTTCCAGCGAGAGGCTTTTGAACAAAATGACCCTGTTGCGTTTATGTCTTCGGACCAGCAGTTCCATAACTATTTTTTCGAAATTTACAATAACCCTAAGATGAGTGAATTGTTGGGGCAGCTTCGAGATCGTTTTTTCCTCATTGGTCTAAGGGCATGTAAATATGAAAATCGAATGGAGCCCTCAATTCAAGAGCACTCCTCCCTTGTTTCAGCGCTGGAAAAAAGAGATTTGAAGGCCGCTCTAGAGCACATTACAAATAATATAAGAAGGCAGTCAAGTTAGCACAGGCAAAGGAGGAATCGTGTATGATCCAAAAAATAGCTCTTTTGCAGATGGATATAGCATTTGCAGATCCAGTAGCGAACAGGAACAAAGCCGAAGAGATGATATGCGAGGCTGTAAAAGGAAACCCTGATGTCATTTGTTTATCGGAAACTTGGAATGTAGGCTTTTTCCCCAAAGAGAACCTGAAAGACTTGGCAGATGTGGATGGTCAGCCGACAAAAGAGTTGCTAGGTAGGTTAGCGAGTAAATATAAGGTCAATATAGTTGGTGGCTCTGTTGCTAATAGGCGGGGCGACAAAATTTATAACACTGGTTTCGTTTTTGACCGGGAGGGAAAATGTATCGCCGAATATGACAAAATCCACGGCTTTTCTCCTTCTGGGGAACATACGTATTTCGAGGGCGGTTCCAAACTTTGTACTTTTGAGTTAGATGGCATTAAAGCCGGAATGATTATTTGTTACGACATGAGATTTCTTGAATTGGTCCGCACCTTGGCGCTAGATGGCATTCAAATTTTATTTATTCCTGCACAATGGCCTCATCCCAGATTGAAACATTGGAAAACACTGGCAATGGCAAGAGCTATTGAAAATCAGATGTTTGTTGCTGCCATAAATGGAGTTGGCACAGCGAATGATTTGAAATTCTGTGGTAACTCTATGCTGATAGATCCTTGGGGAGAAATACTGGTCAATGCTGGTGAGGATGAAAAGATCGTAATGGCAGAGGCAGATTTTTCCATAGTTGAAGATATTCGCGAAAGAATTAACGTCTTTAGAGATAGAAAACCTGAATTCTATAAATTATAGGGAGATCAGACACATGAAAACGATGAATTTTACATTGGTCACAAAAGAAGGACGTAAAGAACTGCGCGTTGATTTCGACAAGGTGCTGGCGATAGGGTTTGCGGGGAGAGATCAGGTCAAAGCCATGGAACATATTCACGAACTTGAAAAGCTTGGAGTTAAAGCTCCAGAGAGTATTCCTGTGTTGTATCCGGTAGCCGATCTCTTGGTAACGGATGAGGATTACATTCAGGTTCTTGGAGACAAATCCAGTGGAGAAGCAGAATTCCTCATCGTTCTGCAGGGAGGAAAAATATACATTGGTTTGGGCAGTGACCACACAGATAGAGATTTAGAGTCGGTGAGCATTGCCAAATCGAAACAAATTTGTGCCAAGCCTTTATCCAATGAAGTATGGCTATACGATGAAGTGAAAGATCATTGGGATGATTTAAAACTCGTTTCGTGGCAGGTTCACAACAAAAAAGAAGTGAAGTACCAGGAAGGGAAAGTCAGTGAAATTTTGAGAGTCGAAAAAATAATAGAGGAAGTTAGCAAGACGTACCCCGATATGGACAATATGATTATGTTTTCTGGCACTGTGCCCTTGCTTGATGGTTTTGTTTATGGCGATTCTTTTAGATGCGAGCTTCAGGATGAAGTATTGCAGAGAAAGATAGCTCATGAATATAAAGTAGAGGTTCTTGGGTAGAGCTCTTATTGTAATATCTGTAACTTTAACATCAGTAACTGAGGATTTTCCGGAAATATCCCCATTAGTTTTTTGAAGGTACTTGAAAGTTTTTGTGAATTTAAATGAGCTGTATATGACCTCATGGTTATGGAGGCCATTGATGTTTTTTTACTGTGTCTTTTACTTTAGCTATTTAGATAGTTCTAAAGAAAATTAAGTAATTATTTAAAACTTTAGTTAGATATTTTCTATAAACTTGGGGGAATAAAAATGAAAAAGATCTGGTTTGATGTTGAGGACAAAAATGGAAATGTAACACCTACGGGGTTTGCTATCCGAAACTGTTGCCTTTTCGGATGGGCTGGACGTAATAAAGATGAGATCAGAAAACATGCAGCAGAATTGGCCGAGCACGGTATAAGAGGGCCCAAGAGCATGCCTGAACATTTCCTTTGCTCTCCGAATGTTGTAACCCAAGATGATGAAATTACAGTAGTCGGCGATGGAACATGCGGGGAGATCGAATTTTTCTTCCTTGAGAGAGAGGGCAATATATATGTAGGTGTTACAAGTGAGCATACAGATAGATCTCTTGAAGCTGTAGACATGGTCAAGTCGAAAGCTATTTGTCAGAAGCCCATGAGTACCACAGTCTGGAAATATGAAGACGTAAAGGATCACTGGGACGATCTTGAGTTGATCGCATGGCAGACGAAGGATGGCAAAGAAGTTGTCTATCAAAAAGAAAAACTTTCCGCTCTGATCACCCTAGAGACTCTTCGGGAAGAGGCCTTAAAACTTTATTCTAACCTTGAAGATTGCATTATTTTCTCTGGCACAATCCCGGCTTTGAATGGATTGGTTTACGGAGAAAAGTTTAGAGGATGTCTGAAAGACGACGTTCTTGGTAGAAGCATTGGTTTTGAATACAGCGTTAAAATAGTTCCTGCCGACGAAGATTAGGATGTCGCATAATGCTTGTGGCATGGCGTGAGCTGTTTTAGAGCAAGGTTTCTACGCTTGGTCGTGCCATAAGCAAATAACCTGTCTTGCTCTAGGTAACGGCCTTTCTTATAGGGCTGGAAGGAGTTGAATAGGCAAGTGGAAAAGATATTTAATAATATCGAAGAGGTTTTATCGGCAATTGTTATGTTTGTTATGCTGATGCTCACCTTCGTAAACGTAATTGCAAGATACTTTCTTAGTTCATCTATTTCATTTACCGAAGAGATCACAACATCGCTGTTTGTCCTTTTATGCACCCTTGGAGCCGCTATTGCGGTAAAGCATAATGCTCATTTGGGTTTGAGCCTGATTACAGACAAACTGAGCAGGAAATGGCAAAGGAGATTTTATCTCTTAGCCTGTGCTTTAGGTGTGATATTTTCTCTCGTGCTTTTTTACAAAGGAATATTTATGGCAATTCATGAGTACGAACTGAAACAGATTTCCATAACGCTACAGTGGCCGGAATGGATTTACGGTTCCTTTGTTCCTATAGGGGCATTCTTTTTAACCGTACGTTTTATCCAAGCTTTTTTTGAGTCTTTAAGCCAGAAGGAGGCGTAGCTAATGGTTGCGGCCGTATTATTAGGATCATTCCTAATCATGTTGTTGATAAATGTTCCCATTGCCATTACTATGGGCGTTTCGAGTTTGCTGGGCCTCATGGCTATGGGTATGAGCTTCGACATGATTCCCATTAATTTTTATGCAGCTAGCAGCAAGTTCGTCCTTCTCGCTATTCCTTTCTTTATTTTGGGCGGAAATATTATGGAAAAGGCCGGTATTTCCAGGAAATTGATTGATTTTGCAATGGCCTTGGTTGGTCACCTTAAAGGCGGACTCGCAATCGTATGTGTTCTCGTTTCCTGTTTTTTTGCCGCTATCTCAGGATCCGCTCCCGCTACAGTTGCAGCTCTCGGTATGATCGTCATTCCTGCAATGGTTGAAGTGGGATACAAAAAAGATACCTCTTCGGCCTTAATGGCAACGTCAGGTGCCATAGGCCTTATTATCCCTCCATCTATTACTTTCGTTATATACGGCTCAATTGCTGGGGTTTCCATAAGCAAACTTTTTATGGCCGGAATTGTTCCTGGACTTCTTATGGGAGCTTTTATCGCTGTGTCATGCCTTTTGACGACGAGGAAAGAAGATATAAAAAGAATCCCGAAGGTTCCTCCGAAACAGTGCTGGGTTGCATTTAAAGATGCTATATGGGCAATTTTGATGCCTGTCATCATACTAGGTGGCATTTATGGTGGAGTGTGCACACCTACGGAAGCGGCGGCAATAGCTGCTGTCTACGGTTTATTTGTTGGAATCTTTATCTACAAGTCTCTGAAATTCAAGGAATTATACCAAATATTGGTTACATCAACAGTCCAATCTGCTGTGGTTATGTTTATTACAGCGACTGCAAGTTTGTTTGCATGGATTATCACGACAGAAGGAATCGCGGCTGCGGCAAGTGAGCTACTCATAAATATGGCAGGAGGGAACATCATAATATTCCTTCTGATAGTGAATATTATCCTTCTTTTGGCAGGATGCGGTATTGACGGAACATCCGCGTTTTATATATTTACGCCTATTTTGTTGCCAGTTGCCATACAGTTGGGATACGATCCTCTCGTTTTTGGTGTTGTCATGGTGATGAACCTTGCAATTGGTAATGCTACGCCACCTGTCGGAGTCTGTCTCTACGTTGCGTGTGGTATTGGTAACGTATCTCTCAAAGAGATATCGAAAGCGGCTTTACCGTTTTTAACGGCGGCAGTATTGGCTCTGCTTATCGTTACTTATATACCTGCAATATCTCAGTTTATTCCGAATCTGCTTATGGCGGATTAGCAAGCGGTAGTAAAAGGGGCTAAACATACAATCTGGGGTAATGAGGTTTACATCTCGCACAACCTAGAAGGGGGATTTGTGCCAGGATGTTGAAATACGAAGATGAAGAGAAGTTCTTTACTCCAGATTTTTAATATAGTGCTTGCTTTTAGCGTTTCTAATTCATAACAAAAGGGGAGAAAATGATGAAAAAAGTAATGTCTTTTATCCTTATGTGTGTATTCGTTCTTGCGTTTGCTTTCGGCTGTGGGAATTCGGTTGTAGAAGCAAAAGAGAGTGGCTCCGATGATTATGAGAAACTGAACCTAAAATTAAGTACGTCTGGAACAAATCTTGGCGTAGATGCCGTTACCGCTCAGTACTTTGCTGACGCTGTTAAGGAAGCCAGCGGCGGAAAAATTAAGATCCGTGTCTATCCCAACTGTCAGCTTGCCGGCGGTAGCATGGCGAAGAGTATTGAACTTCTGATAGTTGGCGGCAATTACGAACTTGCAGTGTTCTCTGGTTCCGTTCTTGGCAATATCGATGCCAGGTTCCTTACGCACTCCGTTCCTTTTATCTTCTCTAGCTATGCTGAGGCAAGTGCAAAGATGGATAGCACCGGCGGAGAATACTACGCGAATTTAATGAAAGAAAAAGGGTTGGTTTACTTAGCTGGAGTCCATAATGGACTTCGTCAGCTTACTAATAACGAGAAAGAAATAAAAATGCCGGAAGATCTTAAGGGGTTAAAAATCAGAGTTCCGAGCGGAGAAGTTTACATGAAAACATTACGTGAGTTCGGTGCCGACCCCATAGCAATGAACTGGAGCGAAGTTTTTACCGCACTTCAGCAGGGAACAATTGATGGTCATGAAAACGGATATCAGACAATCGATTCAGCTAAAATTTATGAAGTGCAGAAGTATATGACAGAGTGGAATTGGAGCTATGATGGTTATTGGCTGATGGCCAACAGCAAAGATTGGGCTAAATTCAGCGAAAAAACTCAAAAACTCTTGCTGGAAAAAGCTAAAGAAGCTCAGGCGTACGGTAGAAAATATCTTGAAGACGCAGAAAAAGAGATAAAGAAAGACTTTGTCGAAAACAGAGGCGTCACTATTACAGAATTGACACCAGATGAACTTGCTGCGTTCAAGAAGGCTGCAAGACCCGTACAGGAATACTTCATTGAAAAGTTTGGTGAAGAGGCAACTTCTGCTTGGGGCCTTAAATAAGTTAGGGGCATAAATATATTTAAAGGGGTAGCAGAGATGCTGCCCCTTTAATTTTTAGAGGTTTATTCTTTTTTCCCCCATTTACACAGAATAATAAAGATATTAAGCGGGGGGAATAGAAGTATAAGTGAGAATGCAAACACAATACCTTGCAGGTCAGCTATCTTTCCAACAATGGCCATAGTAAGGCCGCTGAGGCCGTACGCAACTCCCATCAGAAGAGATGTGGCCGTACTTTTTGATTCCGGAGCCAATTCCTGAGCCTGGGCAACGAGAATTGGAGACGAAGATATTAGTAAGGCGTTCCCTACAAGAAAAAGAACGAAGGCCTGCCAGCCTTCAAAGAATAATTCAGGAAAAATAAGTAAAGGGCAGGCTCCTTGGGCAAAAAGTAAAACCTTTTTGTTCCCGTATTTTAAAGCTGCTTTTCCGGCCAGAAGGGGAGATACAACTTTAGCTAACTGGAGAAGGAAAAGAGAAAATCCTACCTTTTCAATGCCTCCCCCCCGAAGAGCGATAAGGAGGGGAAATAAAAACTTTATTCCGTGGTTGGTCATATCTCTAAAGAAAGTAACAGTCCAGATCGGCCAAATATCACTAAAAATATGTTTCGTGGTCTTAAGAAAATGACCTGACTGTTGTTTTTTAATCTTTTCTTTTATTTTATGTACCGATGGAACCAGTATCCAGAATAATATTCCTGTAATGGTTACTGGAACGACAGGAATCATGTTAAGTGGCCAATCATGGCAGTATTTGAAAAGAAATGTTGCATAAAGTGGACTAGCAGAACTTGCTAGAATTCCCACAGTACTAAAAAAAGCGAGCTGAAGAGGCAATTTTTCCAAACTTCCAATATATCCTATGGAGCCGTGCCCCTGAGGGTGGTAGACGGCACTGCCCAACCCCCATATCGACACAAGAATCAAAGTAACTCCGTAAGAAGGAGCCGAAGGAATGAGCGAGGCTCCAAGTGCTGTTAAAATTGGCCCCCAGACGATCATGACTGGACGGGATGTTATGTCTGAAACAAAACCCAAGAACGGCTGGAGAAACATGTTAAATAGTCCAGGCAAAGAAGTCAGTATCCCTGCTTGAGTTACAGAAAGTCCCAGCCTTTCTATCAAAAAGGGCAGAAAAGTCTGCAAAAAAGAGGTGTGCAGATCGTTAAAAAAATGTTGTAAATAAATGAGCGAAAGCTTTTTGTTAGCTGTCATCTTAAGATGTTTTATCAATATAATCTCCTCTATCTATTTTCAATGGCTGTTTTAATTCTGTTGAGTCCTTCAGTGATTGTGGATCTGGGAGCCGCTATGGTCATTCTGGCAAACCCCTCTGTTACTTTGCCGAATTCTGCTCCGTTGTTCATTCCAACGCCAGCTTTATGAACAAGAAATTTCTGAAGTTCCTCTGAAGACAATCCCAGTTCCCTGAAATCGATAAGGGGAACATATGTCCCTTCCGGTTTGATTAGCTTGATAGCGGGAATATTTTCTCTAAGAAACTCTTCGACGAAACGTAAATTTCCGCTGAGATACTCAATTAGTTCTTCTAGCCATTCTTCCCCAGTTGAATAGGCGGCGGCAATGGCTTCTGCTCCAAAGACTGTGACTCCGGCAAGGTGCATTCCAGAGATAAGATCGTTGTATCTATCTCTAAGATCTTTATTGGGAATTACGACCACAGCAGAACGGAAGCCGGCAAGGTTAAACGTCTTACTGGGTGAAAAACTTGTTATGGTTCTTTCTTCTATATCTCGTGAGATGCTTGCTATTGGAATATGCTTATTGCCTTCGTATACAATGTCTGAATGAACATCGTCAGATACTATAGTGATGTTATTTTTAAGGCATATTTCAGCTATTTCCTCGAGCTCTCTCTTTTGCCATACTCGCCCTGAAGGATTGTGAGGGTTGCAGAGAAAAAGCATTTTTACCCTGGAATTCAGCTTAGCTTTCAGATCATCGAGATTCATGAAAAAGCGCCCGTTGTCGAGAACGAGAGGATTATCTGTTATCCTTCGGCCATTTTCTTCGATGATGTGATAGAAAGGGGCGTAGATTGGTGATTGGATAACAACCCGATCGCCTGGTCTTGTCATGGCAAGCATAGAAAAGACAAGAGAGGGAGTAACGCCTGGAGAGTGGCAAATCCATTCCTTTTTGATATCCCAACCATGGCGGCGAGACATCCAAGAAATAATGGCATCATAAAAATCATCAGGTCTGTTAGGGTATCCGAAAATTCCGTGATCGAGTCTTTTTTTCAGGCGTTCAATCACTTCAGGTGGGGCTTTAAAATCCATGTCGGCTTTCCAAAGAGCTAGAATATCAGGATCACCGAAAACCTTGCCGAGATTATCCCATTTTTGACAAGCTGTACCTCTACGTTCTATTACGTGATCAAAGTTGTATTTACCCATGTGTCTATTCTCCTATGTCAAATGTGTTTTTTCGCGAAGGGGTGCCCATTTTCATGCGTTGGCAGCGGTGAAACATGAGAATTCCCGAGAAGAGAGGTTCGCAAAACATTCTAATATCATGATACTACTTTCAAGAATGGAGTGCCAGTTAAGCGCTCATCCCGAAAACTCCAAATAGAGTCACCCCTTTCACGGTTAGATTTTTTTCACCCCAAAAACTTCAAAAATTTTTCACTTTTTGTTTTTTCAGCGTCACGAGCACACTTATGTAGGTAGAGGGAGTCTATTTTTTTATATCAGAAAGAGGGGAAGTTACATGACAGACCAAACACTTCTAAACGACACTCGTGATTTTTGGTGGACATGCGTAGACCTCTGCGTCATTCGTGACAAAGACCTTTCTCCTATCGACAAAACCGTCTACGCTGTTCTTTGCAGTTTCGCATCCGTAGGCGAGAGAAAATGTTTTCCCAAAGTGGCAAAAATTGCCGCATATGCGGGGTGCTCAGTGCGCTCCACTCAAGAGAGCCTGAAACGGTTGCAATCTAAAAAATATCTGAGGCGGAATCCTCGGTACAAAAATAAGCGCCAGCTTTCTTCGGAATATATCCTTATCGGTCACCGAGCTGGGGGCGCATCGTCTGCAAGGATGCACGACGTGCACCAGGGGGATGCAGCAAACGAAGTAGCGGAACTAGAATCACTTGAACTAGAT
The DNA here is from genome assembly GCF_030908405.1 of Aminobacterium sp. MB27-C1. Taxonomy (NCBI): domain Bacteria; kingdom Thermotogati; phylum Synergistota; class Synergistia; order Synergistales; family Aminobacteriaceae; genus Aminobacterium; species Aminobacterium sp. MB27-C1. The sequence continues at coordinate 720,788 of NZ_CP133089.1, forward strand.
ACTTCTCTTTCAGAGAAGCGGAAGGAACCCGCGAAAGCACGCTTGAAACAAACGGACGTGGGAGCAGACTTGGAAGCGGACTTAGAAACGGCCTTAAAAGCGGTTCCTCAAGCAATGCGCGCGACGGTAGAGTATTTCTTACTTAAGACTGGAAGAAAGGAAATCACTCTACGGGAACTTTCCGCAATCAAAGCCCTCGAAAAAATTCATGTCCCTGCACGGGTGAACCATGAGATCGCAAAGGCTGTGTCGCGATACGAAAAAATGAAACGTCCGCTGCACATGCTCACACTCGAATACATTTACGAAAGCTTGAAATATCAGACTTCGGGGCGGAGGGGCCGATCTGAAACGCAAAGGGCTTTGACATCTGATGACCCATACGAAAAACAGCGAGCGTCTGATTTAAAAGAGTGGGAGGCCAGTCAGCAGAAGGCTCTGCTTGAAAAATACGGAGGTGAGTTGCCATGACAAACGGGGTTCTCTCGTACGTGCGGCGACTTTTCAAAAATCCATCAATAACGGAATCGGATTTATATGGTTCCATGGGAGATTTCATACAGGCTGAAGAGCAGCAACGATTCTGCGCCACGTGTCCGGGAATCGCACTGTGCAAATACAAAGGGCTCCGATGGTCAGTTTCAGCGAAAAAAATCTTCGGACGGAAAATAATTGTGGCCGAGTTGGGAAAGTGTGTGAACCGCGAGAGAAAGAGTCGGCAGCGGAAAATGGAACGGCTTATTCGGGCGAGCAAGATTCCAAAAGCCATGAAACGCTGTACTTTCGACACCTTCATAACGACCGGAGACCCCATGATCAGAACGGCGAAGGGGCTGGCAATGGCGAGTGTGGAAGACGGCGCCTCCATAATTCTGGGTGGAGGAACAGGTGTGGGGAAGACCCATCTTGCCATCGCCATGGTGCAAGAAACTGTGAGTCGGGGCAGAGAGGCCCTATTCGTGCCGGTGGTGGATTTGCTCGACGAAATTCGGTCAGGCTACGATGAAGGAACCGCAGACGCGATTCAAGAGGCAGTGAAGGAGGCGGATTGCGTGGCTCTCGACGATTTGGGGGCGCAGAGATCGACGAGTTGGGTGAGTGAGCGGCTTTTTTCTGTTATTGACGCGCGATACAGGTTGGGGAAGCAGACAGTCATAACAACAAATGCGTGCTCTATGTCGCAGCTTGAAAAAATGTTGGGAGAAAGGGGCGCGCGGATCGTTTCGCGATTGACGGAAATGGCGCAGCCCCTGTTTATTAAGGCCCGGGATTTCAGAACACGCAAAAATGTGCAGCAGCGCCTTCCTGTTGGGAAGTAGCGGCGGCGTGCATTTGTTTTAATCATGCAGCAGTGGGATCAGGATGTGAAGATGGGGTTTCAGCTTTAATATCTATACCGAGTTCTTGTGCGATTGCAACTTGAAGCATCAAACTATAATTTTTTATTCCCGCTTCTTTGGCGGCACGATCCATCCATGCAGGTATTGTAAGCGTCTTTTTTACGCTGTATTCTTTTACAGATGCGCGAATGAGTGGCATCCAAACATCAACAAGTACGCAGATTGTTCCTTTTTTCTGTGGCAAACTTTTAATAGATGACGGAGCGGGAATTGATTCGCCATCAACTTCCATGCCGTAGAGATGTAGTCCCAACGCTTCTTTTGCGCATTTGATAGCATTTGTTTCATCTTTGCCTACCGTAACACAGCCAGGCAAATCGGGAAATGTTACTCCCACTTGGTTTTCTTCATAGTGAAAAAGTGCTGGGTAAATATAGCGGGTCCATTCGTCAGTAACACGTAATTCTTCTTTTAAAGCTCGCTGGAGCAGGGCAGAATAGTTTACGTGATTTTCTTCGGCGAGGTCTGATAACCATGCAGGGATCGTTAATGTTTTTTTCACAGCTTTTGTACTCCAAGCTCTTCGAATGGGCGACATAACAGCAACAACTAATTGAACAAATCCGCCCGATGGAGAACCAATCATTTCTATCGGCGTAGGCTCAGGAATGTTGTCTTTTTGAACTTCACGGAAATACATGCAATCTCCAAGCACTGCTTGAGCTTCTACTATAGCTTCTTCTATAGTATCTGCTGATGTGAAACAGTTTTCCAAATTTGGAAAGGTGACAGTCCATCCGTCCCCATCGGGAAGAAATATAGCGGGATATTTATAATACTTAGGTCGTTTCACAGTGATCACCTACCTTTCAAGGCGATGCAAAGGTAACATGTGTATCAGTACGTGTCAATACGTGTTCATGGGTCGCAATCTATTTCTTCTTTTGAAGAAGGCATGAAAAAACACTTAAAGCATTTTATACGTGCCGCAGTGTTTCTTCGTTTAAAAATCTCTTCATAAATTTTCTGAACGATTCGTAATGAAAATATTGCTAAAAATATAAGGAGTAATCTCGTTACAACATTGACAAATTTCTTTTTTGAGTTAATATAATTTTGAAATTGAGTAACTCCGTTATTACGTTAAAAATGAGGGGGTTTTGGGGTGCTTCAACTAAAAAAAATGGTTTCTATACAGATAGGTCAAAATTTTAGATGCCGTCTTGAAAACGTAAAAAAATCAAATGCTTATGTCATTCAGATGAAAGATTTGACAGAAGACAACAGGTTAAATTGTGATAGTCTTTTTGGTATAGATATAGACGAAATTAATGGTAAATATCTTATCAAGAAAAATGATATACTTTTTCGCTCTAGAGGAAAAACAAATACAGCAGTATTGGTTGATCAAGAAGTTGCTTACACAGTAGTTAGTTCACCTCTATATAGAATCAGAGTGTTAACAAATAATGTAACTCCGGCCTACCTTTGTTGGTTTATTAATCATCCTTCATCGCAATTATATTTTGCAAAAATGGCAAAAGGTACTTCTGTTCAGATGATAGATAAAAAAACGCTCGGAGAATTGAAAATATATGTTCCATCTTTAGATATTCAAGATAAAGTTGTTACCTTAAATAATCTAAGCAACAAAGAGCAAAAAATAATTAAAGAAATTTTGAATAAGCGACAAATTTATATGGATGCTTTTTTAATGAAGTTAGTTTCAGAACAGAGGTAATATCTTTAATAAAAATTAAACTTAGTTAGATTTCGTGATAACTAGCTTGGAGGTTTTTCTATGTCAGATACGATTAATCAAAAGGATATTAACAATGCAGCATGGGCAGCATGTGACACTTTTAGAGGTGTAGTGGATCCAGCACAGTATAAAGATTATATTTTGGTTACACTTTTCTTAAAGTATATTTCTGATATATGGAGAGTTCATTATAAGAAGTATCAAGAAAGATATGGCAATGATGAAGAAAGAATCCGCCGTAAACTTGAACGGGAAAGATTTGTGCTTCCAAATATTGAGATTAAGAATCATTCCACTGGAGTATTGGAGGATAAATTCCTTGCTGATTTCTACAGCCTTTATGAGAGACGTAGCAGCAATAATATAGGCGAATTGTTTAATTTAGTTTTAGATGCTATAGAAGAAGCCAACAAAGCCAAGCTTGACAGTGTTTTCAGGAATATTGATTTTAATTCTGAGGCAAATCTCGGAAAGACAAAAGAAAGAAATAGAAGGATAAAAAATCTCCTTGAAGATTTTAATAAGCCTCAGCTTGATATGAGCACTGAGAACGTGTCTGAGGATATTATCGGTAATACATACCTGTATTTGATTGAAAGATTTGCAACTGATGCTGGTAAAAAGGCTGGAGAGTTCTATACACCTTTCCCGGTATCGCGATTGGTAGCAAAGCTTGCTCGTCCAAAACCCGGCGATAGGATTTGTGATCCTGCTTGTGGTTCCAGTACTTTATTAATCGAAGCAGGAAGAGAAGTTGGAAGTCCTGATTTTGCTCTTTTTGGTATGGAAGTCAATGGAAGTACATGGGCGTTAGCTAGAATGAACATGTTTTTGCATGGATTTGATAGTGCTCGTATCGAATGGTGTAACACTCTTACAAGCCCCGCTCTCGTGGAAAATGACAAGCTTATGAAATTTAACGTTGTAGTTGCGAATCCACCTTTCTCTTTAAATAAATGGGGTGCTGAAGAAGCTCAAAATGATAGGTTCAATCGTTTTTGGCGTGGAATACCACCAAAAAGCAAAGGCGATTATGCGTTTATTAGCCATATGATAGAAGCTGCCTTAGAGAAAGAGGGAAGGGTCGCTGTTGTTGTCCCTCATGGTGTCCTTTTTAGGGCTGGAGCTGAAGGGCGTATTCGTCAAAAGCTTATAGAGGAAAACTTGCTAGACACGATTGTGGGATTACCAGCTAACTTGTTCCAGACTACTGGAATACCAGTAGCAATTATGGTATTCGACCGTAGTAGAGAAAAAGGAGGGGTCAATGAAAACCGACAAGATGTTCTTTTTATAGATGCGAGTCAAGAATTTGAGCCTGGAAAAAATCAAAATTCTCTTTCCGATGAGCATATCAAGAAGATTATGGATACCTATTTGAGTCGCAAAGACGTTGATAAATATGCTCACGTAGCTACTTTTGAGGAGATTAAGGAAAATGATTTTAACCTCAATATACCCCGATATGTGGATACTTATAAAGAGGAAGAGGAAATTGATATCGATGCTGTTCAAAAGGAAATTGATTTACTAGAAGAAGAATTGGCTGCAGTGCGGGTGAAGATGACTGAACATCTTAAGGAGATCCGGCGATGAACTCCTTTTTCCCAGAGAGATCAATTAAAGAGATAGCGAAGGTGATTGTAAGTAGTGTCGATAAAAAGTCGGTTTCTTGTGAGGTCTCTGTGAGTTTATGTAACTATTCAGATGTTTACTATAACAACGTCATTACAAAAGATATGGTTTTTATGGGGGCGACGGCTAAAGAAAGTGAAATTGGAAAGTTTGCATTAATGCCCAACGATGTCGTTATAACAAAGGATTCGGAGAGTGCAAACGATATTGGCATTCCTGCTTTTGTTGAAAGCGTTCCAAAAAATTTAATTTGTGGTTATCATCTCGCAATTTTAAGGCCTAATAAATCTATTGATGCAAAATTTCTTTCGTATGCGTTACAGCTTCCAAAAGTTGCACGTAATTTTTATCGTTACTCAAACGGCGTTACGAGATTTGGGCTAACAGAAGAAACGTATCGAAAAGTTACAATACCTTTCCCCTCTTATTCCGAACAAAAGGCTATCGCCGATCTGCTGAGCACTTGGGATGAAGCTATCGAAAAAACTGAACGGTTGATCGAGCTAAAGGAGAAGCAACAATCTTTTTGGATGACTCGGTTATTGAAGAAACAAATCCGTCTTAAAGGATTTAATCAAGCGTGGACAGCATGTTCGTTAGGAGAGCTTTTTACAGAGAGAAAAGAAAAAGATTTCTCTAATTTGCCATTGCTTTCTATTACTAAAACTCAAGGAGTAATACCTCAAAATTTGAATGGTAAAAGAGATACTTCTTGTGAAGATAAATCTTGTTATCTTAGAATATGCAAGGGGGATATAGGGTATAACACTATGCGGATGTGGCAAGGAGTATCAGCTTTATCAAATCTTGAAGGTATTGTTAGTCCAGCTTATACAATTTGCGTTCCTAAAGATAATGTAGACGGGGTGTTTATGGCCTATCTTTTCAAACTCCCAAGAATGATCCACCTTTTTTATAGATATTCTCAAGGGCTTACTTCTGATACTTTGAATCTTAAATTTCATCATTTCAGTAAGATAAAGATTTGTATTCCTAGTTTAAAAGAACAGAAGGCTATTGCAAGTTTCTTAAAGGTAGCTGACAATGAAAAAGATCTCTTAGAAAGATTAAAAAAACTCTTAATAATACAAAAAAAGGGTTTAATGCAGAAACTTTTAACTGGAAAATGGCGAGTGAATCATAAAATCGTCAATCAACATATGGAGGTGTAATTATGGCAAAAGGTAAAAACCAGCATGTTGTAAAGCATCCCAGTGGTTGGGCTGTTAAAGGTGAAGGAAATACTAAGGCAACCAAAGTAACTCGAACACAAGCAGAAGCTATTGAAGTTGCAGAAAATATTGCTAGAAATCAAAAATCGGACACTAAGATTCATGGTGAAAATGGAAAGATTCGTGCTGGTAATAGCTACGGAAATGATCCTTGCCCACCAAAAGATAAAAAATGAGGATATAGCATGAGCAAAATATTCAGAATATTGAGTGTTGATGGAGGGGGAATTCGAGGAGTATATCCTGCCCATATACTTCGATGTATTGAAGAACGATTGCATATCAATCTTTACGAAATCTTCGATATGATTACTGGCACAAGTACTGGTTCTATTATTGCTGCAGGTGTGGCTATCCGTCTCCCAGTAGCCGATATTGTTGAAATGTATAGAAAGTACGGTAGCAAAATCTTTCAGAAAAAGAAGTTTTTCTTTTCAGGTAGAAATTTAAAAAAATTCTGCCAGCCGCTGGTAGATAGTATCTATGATTCTCAATACCTAGAGAAAATACTTAAAGAGGTGTGTCAAGGAACGTGTTTGGGTGAAATTGATAAACCTCTTTTGATTCCATCTACTGATATTGGTAATGGAGGAGTTCATGTTTTTAAATCAGGATATTCTACGGACTTCAACCGTGATAACAACGTCCTTCTCAAAGATGCTATTTTAGCTTCTTGCTCAGCTCCAATTTTCTTTGATCCACATAAAATTGACCATTATCTTTTAGCTGATGGCGGGCTTTGGGCCAATAATCCCGCATTGGCAGCTGTGATTGATGCTCAGCGACGTTTAGGGGCCGAAAAAGAGAATATTAGGGTTTTCTCTATTGGCACCGGTTATTCCAAAACGATGTATGGTACAAGTAAATTACGCAAATGGGGTTTTCTTAATGGATGGAGGCATAAAAAATTTATTGGCTTCATCCTGTCTTTGCAAAGTCAAAGCGCCATGAATTACCTAAAATTGCAACTTCGTTCCGAGCAGATTAAGCGAATTGATTTTAACTCTGATACTCCGTTGTCCTTAGATGATGTATCTGTGATCGATGATTTGATATCAAAAGCAGACAGAGACTTTACTCATGAGAGTACTTCGATTAGAGATTTCCTACAGGGAGGAGAATGATGATGATTATACTAGAACAGAAGAAATTAATTATTGAAAACATGATTGAATTACTAGAGCTACCTGAGTCAGCCTATGAAAAGGCTATAAAAAGGTACGAAGATATTGGTAGTTGGTTAAGTAGGGATGACTCTTCTGTTTATATAAACAAGCCTCATATTTTCCCACAAGGTTCTTTTCGCTTGGGAACAGCAATTCGACCACTTAATGATAATGAAGAATATGATGTGGATCTTTCTTGCAAGCTTAGAGAAGGTATTACACATGTTAGCCATACACAGGAGTTCTTAAAATCAATTGTAGGCCGAGAACTTGAAGCTTATCGAGTTTCCAGAGGAATCAAGGAAGCACTTGAGGAGAAGCATCGTTGTTGGCGCTTAGAATATCAGGATGATTTGAGCTTCCACATGGATATTGTTCCTTGTATTCCAGCTGATGAGAGTACAAAGAAAAAGACCGTTGAATCAATGCGCAAATTTGGCCTAGAGGAATCTATGGCAAATTCAGCTTCGCAAACCGCCGTTTACATTACGGACAATAGACGTCAAGGGTACAGAAGAATCTGTTGTGATTGGAAGATAAGCAATCCAGAAGGATATGCTCATTGGTTCGAATATCGAATGGATCCTCAAAGATTGAAAGCATTTCAAGTAAGAGGTCAAGTTGATAATATGCCCCTGTATAAGAGGAAAACGCCCTTACAACGAGCAATCCAACTATTAAAACGACACAGAGATCAGATGTTTAAAGGGAATGAAGATCTAAAACCTATTTCTATTATTATTACAACTCTTGCTGCTAGAGCGTACACAGGAGAACAAAATGTCTTTTCGGCACTACAAAATATTTTAAAAAACATGGGGCAGTATGTAAATAAAAGTACCCCACGAATCCCTAATCCTGTTGACCCAGCAGAAGATTTTGCAGACCGTTGGGGGATGGAAAAATATAAGAATCTTAATTTAGAAAAAAATTTTTGGGATTGGTTAAAGCAAGCACAACTAGATTTTGAGAGCATAACTTCCACTCTTGACACTCATTTTATTACAGAACAGGCACAACAAAAATTTTCGCTAAAGCTAAATCAATCTGAGTTATCTAGAAAACTTGGTATTAACCTTGATTCAGAAGAAAGAGTTACCCCTAAGGTTCATGTAATTTCAGATCCTGCGAAACCATGGGAAAACGGTTAATAAATGGGAAAAGAGGATCGATATGGTTTGATTCAATTTTTGAGAGATTATCCTAAAATGTCGATTGTTCCATCTAAAGATGTAAGTCTTTTGTTTAAGCTTAGGGGGCGATTTGACTTTCAGGTTCAACTCAACGAGCCTATCAACGGTAGCTTTATGCTTGAAATATTAGTTCCAATTAATTACCCTCAAGACTTGCCAGTTGTGAAGGAAGTCGAACGTCAAATTCCTCTTGATGGTTGGCACCATGTAAATAGTGATGGCTCTCTATGCTTGGGATCTCCAATTAGATTACTAAAAAAGGTTCATGATAATCCCAATCTAACAGGTTTTGCAGAAAATTGTCTTGTACCTTTCCTATGCGCCATATCCTATAGATTTAAATTTGGTGGTGATTTTATTTATGGGGAGTTGCGCCATGGGGCAGAGGGGATAATAGATGACTATAAGGATTTGCTTGGACTAAAAACTAAATCGCAAGTTTTAAAAACATTAAAATTACTAGGGATGAGAAAAAAACGGGCGAACAAAAAACTTTGTCCATGTGGGTGCAATCGTAAACTTGGAGCCTGCGAATTTCATTATAAATTAAATGACCTAAGAAAAATTGCTTCTCGATCATGGTTCCGGGAGCATTTTAAAAAATTAAAAAAGGAAAAGTAAGATAGAAGGAGACAGAAAAATGACTGGTTTCCATTTTAACGAAAAACATCTTTCTCAGATTCCAGCTTTGCAGGAATTAATCAATCTTGGTTTTATCTATCTAACTCCTGAGCAGGCTCTTCGCGAACGTCTCGGAAAAAGAAGTAATGTCCTTTTGGAGGGGATTTTAAGAGAGCAACTAAAAAAAATAAATCGTATTTATTACAAAAATGAAGAATATTTATTTAGCGAAGAAAACATTCAATCTGCCATTCAAAAATTTAAAAATATTGACTATGCTGGCCTTTTGAAGACAAATGAAAACATTTATGATCTCTTGACATTGGGGACTTCTCTTGAACAGACTGTTAACGGGGATTCAAAAAGTTTTAATCTTCATTACATTGATTGGTGCGATTGGACTAATAATAGCTTTCATGTTACTGCTGAATTTTCTGTGGAAAAGACGAAAAGCCTTGAAACGACAAGACCTGACATTGTCCTTTTTGTGAATGGTATTCCTTTTGTGGTAATAGAATGCAAGTCTCCTAATGTAGATATAGCAGAAGCAATAAGTCAGTCTATAAGAAATCAAAGAGAGGAGTATATTCCCAAACTTTTTGTTTACACTCAAATGGTAATGGGTATAAATAAGAATTCCTCTTTATATGCTACCGTAGGTTCTTCTGCAAAATTTTGGAATGTATGGAAGGAACTTTCCGACAGTGAAGATTCAGTATCTTCATGCATTAATAAGCCTATTTCCTCTCAAAATAAACAACTACTTTTTTCTGGTGATTTTGCACATTCAAAAACATATTTCGATGATTTAGAAAAGATAGAAAGAATTGTTACTGTTCAAGACAAAGCGGTTTTCAGCTTATGCCGTCCAGAACGATTACTGGATCTTGTCTATAAATTTACAGTTTTCGATAATGGAATTCGTAAATTAGCTAGATATCAACAGTATTTTGTGATCAAGTTTACTTTAAATAGAGTGAAGCAATATGACGAAGAAGGTTGTCGTAAGGGCGGAATTATCTGGCACACGCAAGGATCCGGTAAATCTTTAACTATGGTTATGCTTACACGAAATTTAGCACTAGATCCCGATATTCCTGCCCCTAAAATAGTTCTCGTTACGGATAGAGAGAACCTAGATATTCAATTAAGCAACACCTTCATGACATGTGGTTTTTACCCTAAAAGAGCGAAGTCAGGTAGGCATTTGCTTGAGCTTATAAGTGAACGCAAATCCTCTATTATTACGACTATCATTAATAAATTTGATAAAGCTTTAAATGTTAAACAGTTTCATGACGATTCACCAGATATATATGTACTTGTAGATGAAAGTCATCGTTCAAATTATAATTCCATGGCTGCACGAATGCGACAGATGTTTCCAAAAGCTTGTTATTTAGGATTTACAGGAACTCCTTTGATGAAGAAAGAAAAGAACAGCTTTTCTAAATTCGGTGGTTTGATTGAGCCCATTTACTCTATTCGGCAAGCTGTTGAAGATGGAGTAGTTGTCCCTTTGCTTTATGAAGGCCGTCATGTAGAAATGGAGCAAAATAAGAATGCTATCGATTTATGGTTTGAGCGCCATACCCAAAATCTTTCGAAGGAACAAAAGGCAGACATGAAAAAGAAATATGCTCATGCAGAAACACTCAATAAAACTGACCAGGTTATTTATATGAGAGCTTTTGATATCAGTACTCATTTTAAGGAAAATTGGCAAGGGACAGGCTTGAAAGCACAATTAGTAGCGCCAAGTAAAAAATCAGCTCTGAAATATCACGAATATCTTAAGCATATTGGTGAAGTGTCCTCCGAGGTCCTTATTTCTGCTCCTGATAAAAGGGAGGGATTTGAAGATGTTTTTGAAGACCCCACAGAAGAAGTCGTTTCCTTTTGGCATAGCAGAATGGAAAGGTATGGTTCAGAAGAGGAGTATAACAATCAGGTTATCAATCAATTTAAAAATGGAGAAGATCTGGAAATTCTTATAGTAGTTCACAAGTTGTTGACGGGGTTTGACGCTCCGAGAAATACAGTCCTTTATCTTTGCAGAAGCCTTAAAGAACACACTTTGCTTCAGGCTATAGCAAGAGTAAATCGCTTACACGATGATAAAGAGTTTGGCTTTATTGTTGACTACGTGAGTATTCTTGAAGAACTCGATAAGGCTTTGAATATGTATGATGCTTTAGAAGGTTTTGACGAGGAGGATCTTGTGGGAACACTCACTTCTGTGAATGAAGAGATAAAGAAGCTTCCACAAGTATATTCTGATCTTTATAATATTTTTAAAACAGTAAAACATAAAAAAGATGAGGAGGCTTATGAACAGTTGCTTGGAGATGATGCTTTGCGAGAAAGCTTTTATGAAAATTTGTATGAGTTTAGTAAAATTTTAAAAATAGCTCTTTCGACAGAGCATTTTCTCAATAAAACCCCGGAAAGTAAGATCAATATGTATAAAAATGATCTTTTACGTTTTCAAAAATTGAAGGCTTCTGTAAAGTTGCGTTATGCCGAGGCCATTGATTATAGGGATTATGAACCTAAAATTATGAAACTTTTAAACACGCATATTCATGCAGATGGAGTAATTCAGCTTAATAAACCTGTCAATATTTTTGATGATCGTACCTTTACTCAAGTCAAAGAAGATCATGGAATATTTCAAGGTAAGAGTATTGCTGCCAGAGCAGATATTATTGCACATACAACAAAAAAAGTTATTACGGAAAAAATGGAGGAAGATCCCGCTTTCTTCAAAAAGTTTTCTCAATTAATTCAACAAGCAATAGATGACTATAGACAAAAACGTCTATCTGATCTTCAATACCTAAATACAGTAAGTGACCTTAGACATAAAATTGTTACTCGTCATCATGATGATATGCCTTCACAAATAGAAGGTGATGATAACGCTATGGCATATTATGGAGTCATCCAACCCTTTTTCAATCAAAAAGGATTGGATGAAAGAAAGATTGAAGATATAGCAGCCGATATGGCCCTTGAAATCAAGAAGATTTTTTATAAATATTGGAAGGTACAGTTTTGGGATGATGAGGTGGCACAAAATAAAGTAATTAATGCTATAGATGATTATCTTTATGATGATATACGAGATGAGAAAAGAATCGATTTTTCTTCCGACGAAATGGATGAAATTATCGAACAACTCATGCAGGTAGCTAAATTTAGGATGGTATAAATATGCCTTTAAAGTGTTCAATTAAATATGGGAAAGAGGTTATTTGCTTCCATTTAATCTATTCTAATCGTAAAACCATTGAAATCTCGGTTTTTCCCGATTTAAGCGTGGTTGTTAAGGCTCCTTCTCATATAAATTATTCTGTTATTGAAAAACGTATAAAAAAACGAGCTAATTGGATTAAAAAGCAACAAAAATACTTTGAACAATTTACTATAAAAACGTCGACAAGAAGTTATATTGGGGGAGAAACACATCTTTATCTGGGTAAGCAATATAGACTGAAAATTTCAGTAGGGAATATATCTGAGGTTAAACTTACTAGAGGATACTTTTTAATCAGTTGTAAAAATGAAATCAAACCGGAAAAAGTGAAACAACTTATGGATAATTGGTATAGGGAAAAGGCGCGTGAGGAATATGAAAAAATTTTTTATCAATGTTGGCCTTATTTCGAAAAATTAGGGTTTTCTAAGCCGCAAATAAAAATTCGACAAATGAAAACTCGATGGGGAAGCCTATCAAAAAGAGGGAACCTTACATTGAATCTAGATCTCATTAAGGTGCCCAAAGAATGTATTGAATACGTTATTACCCATGAACTCTGTCATTTACGACATTATAATCATAGCGCAGATTTCTATAATCTTCTTGAAAAATTTATGCCAGATTGGAAACGACGTAAACATAAGCTAGAATTGACGTTTTTATAATGATCATTGTAAAAATGAACGCCGTTATATGCTAAAGAAGGAAAACGTGATAATAAAGTGTACCCCCAAAATAAGACTCATAGAAACCAGCATTTGGAGGTGCACTTTTTGTAAAGAACCGGTTATAACATTTTTATATTGGTTGCTACTGTGAAAATATGGGAACTAAAACTCACCACAAATTTTAATTTCGCTTTTTTTATTTTCTGAAATTAAAAAAGGGAATTTCTGATTCTCCAATAGAGAATTAAAAATTGAAGGATCAGGGTGTCCGTATTTATTATTTTCTCCGGCCGATATAATAAAAATATATGCCTCTTTTTTACTTAACTCAAAATTGTAATTGTGCTTTGAACCATGGTGTGGAACTTGTATCATGCCGATTTTCTCCCAGTAGCTTTTATATTTATTGTTTAGCTCTTCCCAATTATTAGCGTCATAATCACCAAGGTAAAGGCACCCAAGAGGTGGGTGGTATTTAATTTCATTCCAATGCTTCAAAAAACGTGAGGCATCATCAATAATTTCTAATAAGGGACATTTAAAATACTCTCGAAAATGGTAAGGTACATAATTATCATAAAAACGTAAAAAACTTAAAGAGCTTTCATAGTCCATCCACTGTTTGTCATAAAAGGATCCCTTTTTAATGTAATTCATATAAAAAAATTTATGTTTCGGTCCAGAATAAAGTGTCATGGAATTCGAATTAAGATCCCCATTTAGATTCCTATACGCCTCTTTTAATCTTTTTTGGGTTTCAATGTCTTTCCACATTTTTTTAAAGTCATCTGTAGATTCCAGGGAGATCCCTCTATCATTTAGCTCTTTTATTAGCGATGTACTTTGATTGCGCGCTTTATAATTAAATGGTAAAAAAACCCATTCGTTCCCCAGGCACGTTGTTATTTCGGTATCTGGATTTAAAATTGGTCCTTTTTGTCCCCCTTTCCTAGATGAGTCTTCTCTATTGAAGCGGTTATCATCAGGGTCAAGTCTAAATAAAGAGCCTTCACCACTAAAACGCTCACCTCCATACCCAATAAAATAAATTTTCCCTTCGAAGTTGGGTATTTGGTTGCTATCTTGTGCAGAGATTAAATTTTGAATAAATATGTTATTCCTATTATATATAGCATTATGAAGAAGAGCTTCTATCCTTTCTTCGTCAGTTAACAGAGGAAGAAAAATATTTTTGACATCACAATAATTTATTAGATACTTTAGACCGTTAACGTGGTCATTATGTAAATGAGAAATGAAAACAGCGTCTATTGGTTCTTTAGGAGTGAAACAGCTTTCTATTTCTGACTTTATGGTTTTTAGACTAGTTTCTGTACCACAATCATAAACAACGTTAAAGAAACTATTTCTATCTCTATCAAAAAATTTTTCGGTGTAGAAGGCTCCTTGCCCTATAGGATGGAAACATCTTTCTAGCGAAATTCCCATATTTTATATCCTCCCTTGTCATTGATATTCCTATTGATTTTGTTAGGATTATACTTTGATTTTTCTAAATTAATTTAGCAAAATACAAAAACTTTAACATAAAAATTTAAAAAATTATATTTAATACTTACTTTATTATACGTTATAAATTAAATTTTATTACAAAAAAATTTTATTAAATAAAATATAAATTTAATTATAAAAATAAAACTTTTAAAAATTAGCAAAGAACGTGAAGAGAGGTGTAATAACAGCTATATCCCCCTCCAACTTGACAATCCCTTTTTGTATAAATATATTAAAATGAACTATACCAACTCTAATCTAGTACAGACTTCTTCCGTTGCCATAAAAGCATACGACACAGCAATTTCTTACCCAATCTATCATCTAACCTATACACTCAGCCTTCAAGCCAGATCAATGTATCCATGCGAAAAGAACGTTTTTGCTAGATTCCACCAGAAAGGATGATGCTTTGTGAACAGAAAAGCTCGGATCTGGCCCAAAACGCAGCAGCCCCAATCCCGCCACTATAACTACCACTGCCACCACTCTTTACATCTATCAATCTTCCTCGCCGTTGCACTCATCTTTTTAATCGGATTTCAAGCCCACGCCTGCACCCGAATTCTCTATGAAACTGGCACAAATAACTACATCGTCGGGCGAACTATGGACTGGTACGACGATACAAAAACCGACCTATGGGCTTTTCCGCGCAGCTTGAAACGAGATGGAGGCTGTGGTTCCAACTCCATTACATGGACGTCAAAATATGGTTCGCTTGTAGCAGATATTTACAATACGGGAACAGTAGACGGAATCAACGATGCCGGACTCATCGTCAACGTTTTGTACCTTTCCGAATCCGACTATGGAGACGCCAAGGCGTCAGGACGCCCGTTACTCTCGATTGGCGCCTGGGGGCAATATATTCTCGACAACTACGCTACTGTTGCGGAAGCCGTAAATTCCCTCAAAAAAGAGCCCTTTTCTATCGTTGCGCCACCTCTCCCCGGAGGAAAAGCAGCCAGCGGCCATGTTGCAATCGCAGACACATCGGGCGACAGCGCCATCTTCGAATACATCGAAGGCAAACTTGTAACTCACCACAATCGCGCATACGTGGTCATGACCAACTCGCCTCCCTTTAATGAGCAACTGGCTATCGATAGCTATTGGAAGAGCGTCGGCGGCATGAAGTTTTTACCTGGAACCCACCGAGCTTCAGACCGTTTCGCTCGCATCAGCTGGAACCTCGACGCCACCCCCAAAGTAGACTCTCCAGAACGCGCCATCGCGACAGTTTTCTCTTTAATACGCCACATATCAGTTCCCCTGGGAATCGTCGACCCGGAAAAACCGAATCTCTCTTCCACACTCTGGCGCACAGTGGCGGACACTAAAGCCCGTCGCTACTATTTTGAGTCGGTGCTGACTCCTGCTGTATTTTGGGTGGATTTGGAAAAGTTGAATCTGAAGGAAGGGGCGAAACCCACGAAACTCGACTTGAGCAGCAATCCCATTCTCTCTGGCGAAGTCTCAAGTAAATTCACCCCAACGGAACCCTTCCCGTTCCTTTCGGAATGATATAAAAAGGCTTCTGCGGACTGGCGAAAAACCTGTTCACAGAAGCCTCTCTTATTTTACAGTTTCTACAGTTGATGGCAACAGTTGACGCTTTCCCTTCCAATATTGCTGGCAGACAAGTGACTTGTAACGTGCAGCCCATATGCTTCCATATCTCTGGCTACAGATATCACCTTAAGCAGATCAACGCCCGTCTTGACGCCTATTTTCTCTAAGAAGTTGACGAGATCTTCGGTAGCGAGGTTTCCTGCGGCGCCAGGAGCGAACGGACATCCTCCAAGTCCGCCCGTTGCCGAATCAAAGCGGCTGAACCCAAGCTGTAGCGCGGTAAGGGTGTTAACCATGGCCATGCCGTGGGTATCGTGAAGGTGGAGGAAGAAGGGATAGTCTCCATAGTTTTCTCTGATTCGTGAAAGTGTGTTGTTGATTTTTGATGGATCTGCGGTTCCGATAGTGTCGGCAAGTGTAACGCCGTCCACTCCTATTTCAAAAACGGTATCTAAAATCTTTATTACGGCTTCAGGGTCAATGGCTCCTTCGAAGGGGCAATCAAAGGTGGTGGCCACAGATACGCATAATTTGCATTCTCCCTTTATTGCTGCGACTTTTTTGAGCTCCTCCAAGGATTCCGCTACGGTTTTGCGAGTATTTGATTTATTGTGTGATTCGCTGGCTGAAAGAACAAAGTTAATCCAATCGGGGTTTGCTTTGAGTGCATTCTCGGCGCCTCTCAAGTTAGGAATGAGCGCTACGGATTCTATCCTATCCTTCCAATTCTTGTTAAACTCTTCCATGACTTCGGCAGCATCGGCCATTTGGGGAATGGCTTTGGGACTCACAAACGAAGTGACTTCCATTACCGAAATTCCCGTCTTTGCCAAGTCGTTTATGAATTTCACCTTATCCTCTGTGGGGATAAAGTCTTTTACGCTCTGGAAACCATCTCTGGGACATACTTCGCGTATAATTGCCGAGCTCGGCGCCTGAAGATGTGTCATTAGAGAATTTTTCTCCTTTCCAGCTCTTTCACTTCTTCCTCGTCCATATCGAGAAGTTCTTTCAGAATTTCAACATTGTGCTCTCCCAAAAGAGGGGAGTGGGTTCTTATGGTCGGAGGCGTGTCAGAAAGTTTGATATGGCTGCCTGTGATCGTCAGTTCCCCGGCAATTGGATGGCTGGTCTTTACGAACATTTCTCGGTCTCCGGCAATGTGGGGATCTTTGACGATCTGGTCGATTGACATAATGGGTGCGCATGGAATTCCGGCGTCGTTAATCAAGTCGAAAGCTTCCTGAACGGTGTGTTTTGTGGTCCATTCCTCGACGATAACCTTGAGTTCTTCATTTCTGGCGACTCGGTCTTTTACTTCAAGATATTCGGGAGCTTCGGCCAATTCAGGTCGTTCCATCACCGAGCAGAGGTTTTTCCATAATTTATTGTTGGCAGCGCCTATAACAAGACTTCCGTCTGAAGCTTTGAAGGAATCGTAAGGGTAGGTGGATTCGTAGCGGTTTCCTATTCTTTGAGGAATACGCCCCTCGATGAGGTAGATCATATTGATAATTTCGAGGCTGGCAACGGCGGAATCCACGAGCGCAATATCTACCTTTTGGCCCACTCCTGTGAGATTTCTTGCGTTGACTGCTGCGAGAATGCCGATAGCGCAGGAAAGACCTGCCAGAACATCGCCCATCGCCGTTCCGGTTCGTGTTGGTTCTCCCCCCGGCCAACCAGTTGTGCTCATAAGTCCGCTCATGGCCTGGGCGATAATATCGTAACCGGGACGCATCTTGTAGGGGCCCGTATGTCCGAACCCTGAAATTGCGGCGTAAATAATTCGGGGATTGATTTCTTTCAAAGTCTCATAGCCAATGCCGAGATTTTCCATTGTGCCTGGCCGGAAGTTTTCTGTTACAATGTCAGCTTTTTTAACCATTTCAAGGAAGAGTTCTTTCCCTTGCGGATCTTTCAAATTCAGGGTCATTCCTCTTTTGTTTCTATTGAGATTCATGTAGTAGGCGCTTTCGCCGTTCAGAAATGGTCCCATTGAGCGAGTATCATCACCACTATCTGCCCGTTCGATCTTTATAACATCGGCTCCCATATCGGCAAGAATCATAGTGCAGAAAGGACCTGCCAATACACGAGTGAGGTCAAGCACCTTCAGATTTGTTAGCGCACCTTTTGTCTCCATTGAATCCTCACGCCCTTCTGGATAATAGTTGCATACATGTTTAGTGCTCCACGTAAAGAACCTGAAACCGCGCACAACGTTATTATTGCTGCTTTGCGTTACTGCAATTTCACCTAGCGAGAGAGGAGATCCTGTATTAAACCGTTCCTTTTATGGAAGAGCGGTATTGTTTAATTGTTTAAGTATGTAGTGAGGTTGGATTTATGAAGTTTTGTTGGAATGCGATTTTTCTTTTACATTTAGTCGACTGTCGACAAAAATTATATATTGATATTTTATTTTGTCAATAAAACCAAGTTGTGTTTTTTCGATTATTAGACAAGTTGCAAATATTTTATCAATGCTGTATAGTAATAAACCATAAGTCGACTGTCGACTATTTAGAATCTTATCAACATCTTCCCAGTATAAAAAACAAGAGGGGTAGAAAAATATGGTTTCGACAAAACCTTATTTTAATGAAACTGTTACATCCAAAGTAATGGACTACCTTAAAAAACAAATTCTTGTCTCCAAAAAGTATAAAAAGGGAGACAAAATTATCGAATCCCAAATAGCAGAAGAACTTAATATTAGCCGCTCTCCTGTGAGAGAGGCCATTCAACGTCTCGAAAGCCAGGGATTGGTGACAACCATTCCTCGAAAAGGGGCCTTTGTTACTCAATTTTCGATAAAAGAGATGGAGGAGATATATGCACTTCGTTATCTTTTAGAGGGAAGCATTTACGAGGTTCTCATCAATGAAAATCTTTTAAAAGAAGAGGATTACGAGCATCTTTCCGGCCTTATTGACCAGATGGTAGAAGTCGCAAGATCTGATATGTCTACAGGCGAAAAGGTTCTGGCCTTCTTGAAAAAAGACATTGAATTTCACCGCTATACCTGGTTGAAGGCAAATCGTCCCCGAACGTTAAGTATCCTTTCTGACTTGTATCATCAGTTGGAATTGGGGATGCTCGATGATTTAATCCATGCGAAAAGTTTGGAAGTTACAGCTCTCAGTCACTATAGAATCGTAGAATTCTTGAAAAGCGGAGAGCTTGAAAAACTTAAAGAGAGTAGATCTTGGAGCCTTTTCGCAAGAAGGCTCGAAAATGTTAAAGAAGGGAGTTAAATTTTTTTAGTGTAAGGTAGTGTCGACTGTCGACTCTTCGCACATGACATGATGCCCACGAATCAAAAATATTGGAGGTGCAAGATAATGAAACTCGGTAGATCCTTTTTGCTAGCAACTTTGGCTGCATTTATCATAACCCTCTACGCTTTCCCTGCAATGGCGGCATCGTCATGGAGGCTTTCCAATCAGCTTCCTCCTTCTCATTTTATTTCTAAAGGCATGGATTTTTTTGCTGAAAAGGTGTCAGAATATTCAAACGGAGAAATGAAAGTTGAAGTTTTCCATTCGGCACAGCTTTTTAAAGACACTGAAATAGTTGAAGCCATTCAAGAAGGTCTTGTTGAGCTTGCCCTCGTTCCTGTTAATAAATGGTCTGGAATGGTTCCAGCAGCCGATATTTTTGAAATGCCCTTCGTCTTTAAAGACCTCAGTTCCCCAAAGAAATTTATAGAAGCCGGCGCAGGCGAAATTCTTGATAATGAATTCCAGGCAAAAGGCGCCAAAGTTGTATTTTGGGTCGATTACGGCCTCGTCCAGTTTTACAACAACAAACGTCCCCTTGCAAAGCCAGCCGATTTTGACGGCCTTAAAATACGAACCTTCAGTAAGGGAACAGCTGATACGGTAAAGGCTCTTGGCGGTATTCCCGCAGTCATGAGTTCTTCTGAAATGTACATGGCCCTTCAGAGAGGAACCGTTGATGGCGCTACCACAGGTATGCCCGCGGCCGTTTCGAGAAAGATATATGAAGTGCAGAAATATATGACTCTCGCCAACTACACCACAGCTCAGTTCTTTGTACAGGGAAACTTTGAATGGTGGGATTCCCTCAGCGATAAAGAGAAAGAAGTTCTTCTCAAAGCCGGCGCTGATGCTGCAGAATCAATTCGTGGCTCAATAGCCGATTCTGAAGATAAGGCCTATAACGTTATTAAAGAGGGCGGAGTAGAGATTTATGCGCTTAACGACGAGGAAAGAGCTGCTTTTGTAAAGGCTACAGAGTCGGTTAGATCTGAATTCATGCAGCAGACTGGCGAAATCAGCCATAAGCTTATGGAAATCTTAGAATCCATTGACTAATTGTAAAGGCAATTTAGCCTTGAACCTCTCTTTCATATAACACCCTTAGTTACCATCACTCACCAACGGAGGAGGCCGGGAATGCAAATTCCTTCCTCCTCCAAATAATAAGAAAAGCGTGCGAGTATTACAAGATTGGGGGAATTGGCGTGTTCTCTTCTCTAAACAAAACTATAGCAAAGGTGAATCTTCTAATCGGATATTGCAGTGGCCTTGGCATTTTGGCCATGGGAATTATCCTTTTTTATGAAGTTATAGCAAGATACGTTTTCAACTCGCCGACAATTTGGGCTCAGGAAGTATCGATCATCCTTTTCATCTGGACCATGTTGGCAGGAGCCGCCTATACGTTGCAGGTAGGTAAGCATGTTCAGATAGATCTTCTGACCATTCGGCTTTCAAAAAAGACACAGAGCTTTCTCGAACTGATTACAAGCATCATAGGAATGTTTTTCTCTGCGTATGTTACGCTTCAGGGCGTGAAAATGCTGGAGGCTACGCTGAAATATCACAAGTTATCGGCAACTCCATTGCGCGTTCCACTCTGGATTCCACAACTTGCACTTCCTGTCGGTTTTGGTCTTCTTACTCTTCAGTTCATTATTATCATAGCCATGAGATCGGCAGCACTCAAAGATCACAATAAAGAAGGTGAACAACCATGCTAAGCTTCCTTCTGGTTATTGCGCTTCTTATCGTCGTCCTTTTTACAGGACTCCCCGTAGCCTTCTCACTGGGCTCAACATCCGTCTTGCTCATACTTCTCAACGGACTTCCTGCGAAGATAGTCGGTTCCACCATGTTCTCTGGCCTTGAAAGCTTCACCCTTCTTTCCATACCGCTATTCATTCTCATGAGCCAGATACTTTTAGATGGCCGTGTCGGTGACGACCTTTTTGACGTTATGAACGCCTGGGTGCGACATCTTCCCGGAGGCCTTGCCATTGCTACCGTTCTTGCATGCGCCTTCTTCTCGGCAATAACTGGGTCTGGAGCTGCGACAGCTGCTACTATCGGCATGGTTGCCTATCCCGCAATGATTGAAAGAGGGTACGACAAAAAATTTACCTTGGGACTTCTGGCGGCTGGCGGAACGTTGGGCATTTTGATTCCGCCGAGTATTCCCATGATTCTCTACGGTGCCATTACAGAGGAATCCGTCGGAAAACTCTTCATCGCAGGCGTCGTTCCCGGACTCATCCTGACAGCCATCTTCATCATTTATGCGGTTTTCAAAAGTAAACGGGGCGGCTTTACTCCCATGGAGAGAACCAGCTGGTCTGAGCGAATGAGCGTCACAAAAAAGAATGTTTGGGGAATTCTTCTGCCCTTATTAATCATAGGCGGTATCTATAGCGGAGTCTTTACTCCCACAGAAGCAGCTGCTGTAGGCTTGATATACAGCCTCTTCATAACCATCGTCATTTACAAAACGATAAAGCTCAGTGAATTACCGAAAATTTGTCTGAAATCTGTAGGAACATCCTGCATGATCGCCATCATCATCGCTGCGGCAATCCTCTTCGGCAAGGTTATGACCATGCTCATGATTCCTCAGAAACTCACTCAATTGATTATTCAAATCAACCTCTCGCCGCTCATGTTCATAATTGCGATGAACCTGCTCATGCTCATACTTGGCATGATGCTCGAAACCGTATCTATCATACTTCTGACCATGCCTTTGGTTACCCCCATCCTCGTCGCTTTAAATATCGATCCTATCTGGTATGCCATTATTCTTACAGTCAACATGACCATGGCTCTCATCACGCCGCCAGTTGGAATGAACCTTTACGTTATTAACGGCCTTCGCGAAGACATAAGCATGTCGGATATTATTCAGGGAGTATGGCCCTTTATCATCTTAATGACCTTCATGCTGATATTGGCCATGGCTTTTCCCCAGATGAGTCTCTGGCTGCCATCCATAATGCACTAAACCTGCAATAGACAGGAGTTGCTCACGTTGAAAAAAGAAAATACCAGAACGAGATTACGAACACTTCTTTATCAAGATCAGATAGTTGTGGCACCAGGCACCCATGATTGCCTTACCGCCCGAATCATTGAAAAAGAGGGCTTCAATGCGCTCTATATGACTGGCTATGGAACCTCGGCAAGCATGCTGGGGAAACCAGATGTGGGACTCTTGACGCTGACTGAAATGGTGGCGAGGGCTTCCAGACTTGTAGAAGCTGTCAATATTCCTGTCATCGCCGATGCTGATACAGGCTATGGAAACGCTGTAAATGTAGCTCGTACCGTGCGGGAATATGAAAAAGCGGGAGTTGCGTGCCTCCAGCTGGAAGATCAGGTTGCTCCCAAAAAATGCGGCCACATGCTGGGGCGAGAAATAATACCGAAAGACGAAATGGTGGGGAAAATTAAGGCTGCTTGTGACGCCAGGCAGGACGATAACCTCATGATCATAGCGAGAACTGACGCCAGAACCACATGTGGAATCGATGAAGCCATAGAGAGAGGACTGGCCTATGAAGAGGCCGGGGCCGATATTATCTTCGTGGAATCTCCAGAAACAGAAGAAGAGATGAAAAAAATTACATCTATCTTCGTTGTTCCCGTACTGGCAAATATGGTTGAGCATGGCCGAACTCCCTTTCTTCCAGTCTCAAAACTAGAAGAGATCGGTTACAACCTCGCCATTTTTCCTGTGACGTCGACCTATGTTATCGCCAAGGCCGTTCAAGATGTTATGGCGACTCTCAAAAAAACAGGGTCTACGGAAAGCATGATGGATAAAATGGTTCTCTTTGAGGAATTCAACAACCTCATCGGATTGCCTGACATATTAGAAGTGGAGAAGCTCTATTCCACACGTAAATAACGCTGCAAAGAGTTGACCTAGCGGGGTTTTTCATACCTATAGAGATGTATCTGTGATAAATCAACCATTTGGAGGAAAAATCATGAGAAAATCTACTCTGTTAAGAAATAGATTACAAGAGCCCCGAGCCGTTGTTGCTCCAGGCGTTTACGATTCTCTAAGCGCCAGAATATGCGAAATGGCAGGATTCGAAGCTCTTCAACATTCTGGATATGGAACAGCTGCTGCGGTTTTGGGACAACCCGATGTCGGCCTTCTTACACTTTCTGAAATGGTCAGCCAGGTCAGAGCTACGGCAAGAGCGGTAAATATCCCCGTAGTTGGGGATTCCGACAACGGTTTTGGCAATGCTATCAATGTGTATCGCACCGTACAGGAATATATAAATGCAGGAGCAGCCGGACTCTTTTTGGAAGATCAGGTAGCCCCGAAAAGATGCGGACACATGGAAGGCAAGCAGGTTATTCCCTATGAAGAGATGGAAGGCAAACTTCGAGCTGCCATGGACGCAAGAAAAGATATTGACCCAGATTTCATAATTATTTACAGAACTGACGCCATTGCCGTCAACGGATACAGCGATGCCCTTGACCGTGCCAGAAAAGCGGCAGAGCTTGGAGTTGATATGATATTCATAGAAGCTATGGAAACACGGGAACAAATTAAAAAGACTGCCTCTGAATTGAAAGACATTCCGCTCATGCTCAACCTGATAGAGGGAGGAAAAACGCCACTCGTTCCAGTAAATGAAGCGGAAGAGATGGGGTATAAGTGGATCGTTCCAGCCCTTTCTTCTCTCTATGCCGCCGCAAGGGGAATGCTTGATGTTATGAGAGAGATCAAGGAAAATGGCGTCTCTGATAAATATCTCGATAAACTATTTACATTTAAGGAATTTACGGAAGTTGTTCACCTTGAAAACATCAAAAAGCTGGAAGAAAAGTATCTTCCCACAAGCGTTATTGAGGAAAAATACCACGGTAAAGAAAAGATCGTGGGGTAGCGAGTAGCGAATCTAAAAACAAAACGTTGCCAATAGCGAGTTAGCTAAAACGAAAGCGGAGCCTGGCTGAGACTTTATGCCACCTCCGCTTTTTTTGTACAAGTAGTGTCGAATGTTTTATGATTTTAATGTTCTTGTTAACATTTCAGATTCAGGAGCGATATTGAAGCGGAGCGGAGTAACTTAATTCCTCCTGAAAAATTACCAAAATCACAAATATTTCCTTCATTTGCTTTGGGTGGACGAAAAGTATAAGTGGGAGGCTGTTAAGCATTTTCAAGACAATTGGGATATTAACGCTACTGATTTTGTCTCTATGCTTGAGGCGTCAACGGCAAAAACCGAGGAAAAACTTCAATCGGCGATTATAAACTAGTCTTTACAGCACTTTATAACATGAAGTATTTTATCGAAACATTGATTGCAAAGATCAAAAGACAGGCGGCAGGTTACAAATGACGGTCGTTTTAATAATGCTGTTAGACTGTCATCTTTTCGTACTCAGATGCTTTGACAGGAAAAAGCGTTTTGGTGCATGTACATATACTCATACACAGCACACTACATCTGCTGCTCATTGTCTAATATTCATCCGTCATAAAATATTCTATAAGATTAATTTTTTAGTTTCGATAGTTATATACTAAGTTCAAATATTATGTTAGGCTATGTGCGAAGGGCTTAATGGTTCTTTATATTAAAAATAAGTTTGCACAGAGTTTAGTAAATAATTATTTGAATTTTAAATGATTATTGTAATAAATGTAATTTAAATTATAGTTTTTATAGCCCTTCATCTGGGGGGCTTGTCGAAAAAATGGGCTATTCTTCACAAACTGCGAATCATAGAATGAAACAGCTTTTCAAATATCTAGAAGCACTTAACCAACACAGAAATCCTGCGATTAAGAATGTTGAGGATTATTCGTGGAAATTGTGGATTCAATCTCTTCCCAAACATCCGAATTTAAAACTTTTAGGAAAATCCACAGATCAATTAGATATGTTCGATTTATATGAGGATGGTAATGATATTGACCTTGAAAATATCCTCGTAGTAAAGCGTCCTGAACTGAAATATTGTCCGGCTCCTTCTCAAAGTTTTGAGAGCTGGCTTTATGGGGGATGGGAAAATCCTTTTAAAGAAGTCCAGATTATAGAAAGTAGACCTAACGAAAAGAATGGGTTTCCTCTCATGTCTAGAGATAGTACAGAAAAAAATGATACGGAATTGGAGTACTTTAATGATAATGAAAAAAGGGTTACTGATTATTTAAGCTGGTTGGAAAAAAGAAAAGTCTGGGCAGAAAAAGAAAAGCAAAATCGAAGGACTATGAAGATCTACGAGGATCTTTACGATTTATACAGGCTCTTTAAAAGGGAACCTGATCGCTTTGAAATAATTTTAGGTGATGGAGTTATAATTTGGAGTATAGAAGAAGGTCGTTTATATCATCCTCTATTGTTACAGCAGGTACAATTACAATTTGATCCTGAAAAAGTAGAGTTTTCCATTTTGCCTTCGGATAAGCCCTCTGAGTTTTATTCCCAGATTTTTCATTCTAATACTGATGTAGATGCTTTTTCCATAGCGGATGCTATTAAATCAGTGAATGAAGAGCATTTTCATCCTCTTGGAAGAACGGGAGTAGAAATTTTCCTCAAAAGGTTTATTTCCTCTGTAGTCTCCAATGGTGAATTTATTGAGAATAACGAGTCTTTTCAGTTCAAAGAATATCCACAGATAGTTAGAAAACCTGTTTTATTCCTTCGTAATAAAGACTTAGGGTTCGCTTCCTGTATTGAGAAGATTCTTGAAAATATTGAGAGAGGAGAAGAACCTTCGAGTTTTTTCAAAAATATAGTTGGTGTAGATCAAGATGATTGTGTAAACCACTACAATGAAGACTTTTCAAGGAAAGCTATAAAAACTAGTGAAATTCTTTTGGGCAAAGAAAGTAATGAAGAACAGATGAAAATTGCAGAATCACTAGAGGTCTATGACTCAGTTCTTGTGCAGGGACCTCCGGGTACTGGAAAAAGCCATACTATTGCTAATCTTATAGGGCATCTTCTTGCTCAAGGTAAGAGAGTCTTAGTGACAAGTAAAACCTCAAAACCTCTCCGGGTACTTAAAAGACATATAGTTAAAGAATTACGTTCTTTGGCAGTGAGTGTTTTGCAGGATGATCTTGAAGCTAAGAAGGATCTTGAGTCTTCTGTAAACGAAATTGTTAAAAATCTAACATCAAAGGATCCTCGAAAATTAATTCAACAAGAAAAAAGACTTATAGAAAATCGAGATAATGTACTATCTGAGTTAAACCGATTCAAAGCACAGTTGATTGAGGTTCTCCGATCTGAATACACAGAAATTATAATAGATGGTCAGACCTTAAGCCCTTCTGAAGCTGGGAAAAAGATTGCTCAAGGGGTAGATGTACATTCATGGCTTCCTGATCCTGATGTATCTGAAAAGACTCTTCCTATTACACAGGAGGAATTTGATTACCTCTTTGAGTTTAATGACAAGATTTCAAAAGAAGAAGAAACCTTGCTTATGGATCCCTTGCTAGATTTTTCCAAATTGCCTACCCCAGAAGAACTTTTTAAAATGAAAGAAGTTTATGAAAGTTCAAAGCAATTTGTTCAAGATCCCTTTGATCCTTTATGGGATTCTGAAAGATGTGTTTCTGCCAGAGATATAGAATTGGTGTGGAATTTTGCCCAACAATGTTTAAAAACATTGACATTCGGGGATAATTGGCAAAAGGAAGTTCTTTATGACGGCTATCTTGGAGGTAACAGATTACAACCTTGGGAGGATATGATGGAAAAGATAGAATATCTTTTCCAAAGTCTTAACGAATTGAAGTCTCAGCGGATTCGCCTGAAACCTGAAATAGATTACAAAAAATTAGATTTGCCCAAGGATGAGATAATAAAGGAATTAAAAGAAATAGTTGATTATCTTAGTGACAATAGTGGATTATCTTTTTTAAAATTATTTCTTAAGCCAAAATGGAAAAAAATTACAGAAGTTTCAAAGATATCTCTAGGGAAACCCCAAAGCAGAGATCATTACATAGCTTTGCTTGCTGAAGTTGAATATGCAATACAAAAAGAGCTACTCATAGATTCTATCGTTGCCCTTTGTCCAACATTGGTGTTTAGTAGTGAGAAAACGCCAGACGAAGACCTTGCTCACAAACTATATTTCCAAGTCAAGCCAATGATATCAAAATATTTATATTGGTATTCTAATGAATTTTCGTCTCTTATTGTTTCCTTGAGAAATTTGGGGTTCAACTGGGAAAGTTTTTGCGATCCTATCCTAGGCTCGGAATCAAGAGAGGCAGCGATCGACAACCTGAAAGAAAGTCTTGAGAGACTATGTCATCATGTCTTACCTATTAGAATGAAAAAAATTGATAATATTGAAATTTGTCAAAAATTGGAAAAAATTATCATTTATCTTGAAGAAATGGAATCAGAAAATAACCATTCCTTTATTTGTAATATAAAATCATATCTTAAACATTTTGATGTCCAAGCTTATGAAGAGTCCATTAATTTACTACAAGAACTTTATCGGATGAAGCCCCTTTATCAAAAGAAGCAGAATATAACAGGAAAAATCACAGGTTATTCTAAAGAATGGGCAAATCTTGTAAAAAGTCGGAATGGTATATGGGGTAAGAGTCAGCCTCCTGGTGACCTTTTAGAAGCTTGGAAATGGAAAAGAATCTTACTAGAAGTTAAAAGAATAAATAAGACCTCTATTGAAGATATTCAGGATGAAATCGCGTACAGACAAGATGTGTTGAAAGATCTTACCAATAATCTTATTTCTGTAAAAGCTTGGAGAAGACAGATCGAAAGAACAACCCAAAAAGAAAGAAGCGCCTTAGTTGCATACACTCAGATTATAAAAAAACTGGGCAAAACAGGAAAAGTTAAAAATGCTGCTGCTTTACTTAGAGATGCTAAAGAGGCTATGAATCAATGTATAAGTGCTGTCCCGGTTTGGATTATGCCTCTTATTAAGGTAGCTGAATCTTTCGAACCTGGGAGTACTTCTTTTGATGTCGTGATAATAGATGAAGCTAGTCAATGCGATGTAATGGCCTTTATTGCTATATATCTGGGGAAGAAGTTAGTTATTGTGGGTGATGATCAGCAGGTTAGTCCACTTGCTATTGGGCAGAAGCTAGATATTGTTCGTAAGCTTATGGATCAATACCTTCTGGATATTCCTGTTAAATCTCTTTATGATGGCACTGCTAGTATTTACGATATAGCAAAAAGAAATTCTGGGAAAGTTATAGCTTTACGGGAGCATTTTAGAAGCGTGCCTGAAATCATACAATTTAGCAATAGACTTTCTTACAATGGGAATATCCTTCCTTTGAGGGAATCAAGTAGCACTGATTTAAAACCCCCAGTTATTCCCTTCAGAGTCAATAACGGATATTGTGATGATAACAAGGTTAATTCAGTAGAGGCTAAGCAAATTGCATCTATCATGGCGGTATGTACAAAACTTCCCGAATATGAAGAGAAAACGATGGGTG
Organism: Aminobacterium sp. MB27-C1; assembly: GCF_030908405.1. NCBI lineage: Bacteria > Thermotogati > Synergistota > Synergistia > Synergistales > Aminobacteriaceae > Aminobacterium > Aminobacterium sp. MB27-C1. The sequence goes on from NZ_CP133089.1 coordinate 749,525, forward strand.
TTATTTCTCTTTATGGAGATGCACAGACTTTGGAAATTGAAAAATACTTGAAAGAGTACATTCCTGAAGATGTTTATGAAAAACATGAAATCTTGTGCGGTTCTCCGTACCATTTCCAGGGTGATGAAAGAGATGTTATTTTCTTATCACTCGTTTACAGTTCATTAGAAAATCCTCCACATAAAATGCTTAGCGGAGGACAACAGAATATGCATAAGAAAAGGTTCAATGTCGCGGCAAGTAGAGCCAAGGACCAGATGTGGGTAGTGTATTCTTTAGATCCTTATACGGATCTAAAACCTGGTGATTTAAGGAGACAACTTATTGAATATTCCTTGGATCCTAGTGCATGGGAAATAACGTTTGAAGATCTTGAAAAACGAACAGAATCGCCCTTCGAAAGAGAAGTTTTGCAGGACCTTGTCATTAGCGGTTACGACATAATACCTCAATGGAAAGTAGGTGCCTATCGAATAGATATGGTGGTACAGAGCAACGGGAAAAAAGTAGCTATAGAGTGTGATGGAGAAAAATTCCATACGCCTGAAACTTTACATGAAGATCTTGCAAGACAGTCTATATTAGAAAGGCTTGGTTGGACTTTTATCAGGATAAGAGGTAGTGCTTTTTATAGTGATAAGGTTAAAGCTATGAAAAAAGTGAAGGATAAATTGGCAAGTTTAGGTATCGAAAGAACTATGTCTTTCCAAAATTCAAAGTCTAGTAACGATCCTTTAGCATATAAACGAGAAGTTAGTGAAATAGCTAGATTAGCATCTATGATCCAAAGTGGAGAAAAAAATATAGCGATACCTGAAAGTTTGCTCGAAACACCTGTAGCTTTTCAGAAGAAAGAAAGTTTTATTCTTGAAGTAAGCCCTGCTGTATCAACAGATACTGTTGATACAGCAGGTATTGTTTTAGATAAGCAAAAGATAAAAGATAATGATCTATTATTTTATCCTGAGCATCAAGAAGAAAATCAAAGTTATGAGAAAGAGTTTGTTACTAGTAAAAAATCTTATTCAGCTAATTCTAAGAACAATGTAGAAGAGTCATCTCAACGAGAGTATGAAGGCGAATTTCTGAATTTTGAAAATGTGAAAAAGACTTTGGATCAGGACGATGAAAAAACTACGAAAATATTAAATGAAATTGATCAAATTCCAAGAGTTAGTCAAGAAGCGTTTGAAAAAGGCTTTCAGGATAATCAAGAGGTATCTGAGGGTACTTTTGAATATGAGACCTCTGATTTATCTGAAAAAGATACTAATAATGCGTTACAAGTGAGTGAAGAGAAGTCAAAAATAAATAATAAGATTAGTGTAGAAAATAAAAATGATCCAATAAAAGACGAGGGATTGAATTTCTTTTCTGAAGAAACGGAAAAACATCTAGCTAAGAAAAATAACGAAAAAACGGAGGATGCATCTGTAGAAGAGTTAAAAAAACAGAAATTGAAATCTTCCAATTCGAAAAATGCCAGAATTAAAAAGGAAAAAGCGAGCAACCCTAAGGTTGATTCTTTTGAATCTCAGCTCAAAAATGAGAATCCTGATTTCTGGTTTGCGTTAGCACATTGGGCTAAAGAAAATAATAAGTTGAATAATAAAGAAAGGCATTTTGTTTTTCAAGTCGGTAGGTTGATATCCAATAAGTGGCTTCTTTCTGAAAAACAGGAAAAATGGGCTAATAGTATTTATGAAAAATGTTTAGACGACGGTTTTATTTTTGAAGATATCCAAAAGAAGAATTAGAAAGGATTCTCTCTAGAATAGGCGAAACAGATAATTGTAATTAAGTTTCATTAAAAAATTACGTTATTTTGTTTATTGCTGGTGTAGTTACATAACTTAACAAAGAGTCAGGATAAACATCATAATACGCTAGACTATAAGTCTTTAATAACTTATAGCATGATACGAGTATCATACTATAAGCAAAGAAGAGATATCAGCACAAGTTTAGCGCAAAGTTGTGACTAAACTTGGAAAGTATTGGAATTACTGGATGGAATTGATGGTTTTTCTGACTGAAAAGTTCCCAACTGCTCGTGTCTTTCTCTGAATTTTGCGGTTGATGAACCTAGAGAGGTGTGGGCTCTTACACTTCTTCAGTTCTGATAGAAATATATGAAAGATATTGTACGTTATCATATATATACATAAGCATTAGAAAAAAGGTGATCCCTCACTATGAGTAATAGAAAAGAAAAAAATATGTGCAAAATAGAATACGACAATATATTGGCTTTCCACCCAGGTTTTTATCTCAAAGAACTCATTGAAGATATGGAAATTACACAGGATGAATTTGCGAAACGTCTGGACATCTCTTCAAAACATTTAAGTGAGATTTTGTCGGGTAAAGCGTCTGTGCATGAAGATGTAGCAATGAAACTAGCAACTGTGTTGGGGACTAGTGCCGGTTTATGGCTCAATTTGCAAGCAAAATACAATGAGAAATGTGAAGTTATACGATCTGATCGAGCAGAATTGACGTCGCCCCAAATATAAGCTTTATTCTCCGTTCATGCTTTCCAAATACTCTTTCAGTACCGTTGCGTTGTTCTGCTCACTATTCTTAGAACTGTAAAGTAGCGTCACTTTGAGAGTTTTTGCCCTCTCTGCAAGGGTTCGAAGCTCCCCAAGGTGTGTTTCCAACTCTTCCCGGTACTGCTTTTCAAACTCAGCCCAAGCGAGTTCCCCGCCATGAAAGAGCTTTCGAAGCTCGTTTGATGGAGCAACTTCCTTCATCCATTCATCTACTTTTGCCTTCTCTTTTGATAATCCTCTAGGCCATAGGCGATCGACTAAAATGCGATATCCATCGCTTGAATCCGCTTCTTCGTAAATTCGTTTCAGCGTTATAGGCATCTTTTCCCTCCTCGTTGGCAAGAACTCTAAGCCGCCGGCAGTAATGGCAGGTGGGCGAACCCGATTGCCTTGATACTAACGGCGTTAAATCTTGCTGCCTGCACAGCCTCTATACGTTTCGTTTTTCGTCACTCTCCAATTCTCACCGGAATCCACGCAAGGCCAAAGGCTTTGATGTTAATGTCCGTATTCTTAGGGCGCACCAGAGATTCCCGCGTCGCCTCTTTATATTTCTCGATACCTCTCGTGAGAATATCCATCTCTTCGTTCAGTTGTGCTTCAAGGTCTGTCATTTGATTTTGTAAAAAGTAGAACCTCTCTTCAGCCCTTGCTACATCCATCTTTTCTTTTTTGAGTCGTCCCGCTTTGGAAAGGGCAGATCCCATTCGATAGGTGGATGTCGCCGTGAGGCTTTTTCTGCCGAACAATGCGCTTGCTATAGCCGATCCGAAAGATATGACTGTCTCCATATTTCGGTGTTTTGCCTGTTCGCTTTCTCGATCGATGGCCTGTTCCGCCGCGATGAGTTGCTTTTGTAGAGTTGCCATTTTGCTGTCGTATTTTTTCCGTAGTTTTTCGATTTCAATATCCCTTTTTTCTCGCAATGCTTCGTTAATTCGTATGGCAAAGTCGGCTTCACTTTCTTCAGGCAGGCTGACTATTTTCAAAGGTTGATTCTTATAGATGACGAGAGGTTTGTTCTGCCTGATCCATCGTTGAAAGGCTTTTCCCCATGTAGTGTAATTGCGTGGCTCAGCCAGAGCTTTGGGGAGTTCGAAAAAAGGTATGCCATCAGCGGCCGTTGTCCGTAGCTCTTCTGGAGCGATGTCGAGGTCGAAACCCCTTTCCCAATCAGGGTCGAAGGTGCCAGGTGCTTCCGCCCCCAGTGTGTAAGTTATGTGAGTGTCGATTTCGAGGCTGGTGCTGGAGTAGTAGATGTCGCCGATTCCTAGAATAAAGGGTTTATATGCCCAGGAACCGCGCCCCGTCGCAGTATCGACGAAGAATTCTGGAATATCGGGCGATATGGCTGGTTTGACTGACGCTAGTGATATTGCCGGCGCTGCTGGCTCTGTCGGTGTCGCGGCAGGTCTCACCAGCGCTTCTTCAGCCGCCGTTAACGTTTCCAGCCCTGGCTCTGTCAGTGCCGCCGGCCTCGGTACCCATTCTCCCATCAGTGTTTTAATCTGCTCCCGTGACAGGGGCCCTCGCAGATACGACATGGCCCAGCGGCTCGTAAAGATCGACGGGCTGTTTTCATGAATGTTATTGAGAAGAAACTCTCTTTTTTTCAGCCCTGTTATGGCCTTGTCGAGGAATTCCCGATCGAACCCCGATATACTTTCGAGTCGTTCCATTCCTTCGAGAACGCGGTCTTTGTCCCGTTGTGTTTGAAGTCGGCCGATAAACCACGTTCCAATATTTGAAAGTCCCTTGTAGTCCAGATCCACGGGGTTTTGTGTAGCTAAAACGACTCCAATTCCGAAGGCTCTCGCCTGTTTCAACAACGTCAAAAGTGGTTTCTTCGAAGCGGGTTCTTTCACTGGAGGCATATAGCCGAACACCTCATCTATATAGAGGATGGCCCGAAGGCTGGGCGTTCCCGTCTGACTCCTCATCCAGCCTACGATTTCGTTGAGCAGCATAGAGACAAAAAACATCCTTTCGTTCTCTGAAAGGTGTGAGATCGTGAAAATAGATGCTCGCGGTTTTCCTGTCGCAGTATGAAGAAAGCGACCTATGTCTAGGGGGTCTCCTGTCATCCACTGATTGAAAGCGGGAGACGCAAGAATCTGGTTGAGGGCCAGGGCGAGCTTGAAACGTTCGTTTGGCGGGTAAAAGGTGTCTGTAGGCATAATGCCAATATGGTCGAAAGGAGGAGTCTGTACGCCGTTTATAATGGATGGAAGGTCGATATCATGCCCTTTTTGCCAACTTTCTTCGAATATCTTCGAAATCAGCAGGTGTTCCCTTCCGGAAATGGGGTCAGATTCAATGTTCAGAAGAGAGAGGAGCGTTGTTGTGGTGCTTTGAACCTTCTCCAGAAAGAGGTCGCGGTCGTTTCTCACTTTTTCAGAAGGGCATCTGAAGGAACCGAGCACGTTCACTTTCACTCCTGCATTGCTTCCTGGAGTGTAGATGGTGAAATCGATGGATTCACGCATCTTTCTGATTCTTGCTCCGTTAATTCCCCAGCTTGCGAGTCCCTTCGTCCATTTTTCAGCCTCTTTTAACGCATAGTCCGAGACAGAAAGTCCCTCGGCTGTGGCGTCTTCTCTGTTGATCCATGGAAGAAAATCTTCGCCCTTTTGCTCTGGGAAAGAGAGAAGGAGGTTGGTGATGTCTCCTTTGGGGTCGATGGCGAGAATTGGAATGTTATCCATGAGGGCTTCTTCAAGAAGAGCCATGCCCAGCCCCGTTTTGCCGCTTCCCGTCATACCGATGATCATTCCGTGGGTTGTGAGGTCTTTGGAATCGTAGAGTACAAGCGTGTCACTCTTTTTCCCTGTCGCGGGATCTATCTCTTTACCCAGGTAAAACTTCCCCATGAGTTCGAAGTTTTCCATCATCATTCCTCCTTGCTGCTAGCATTCTCGACTGTACTGTTAAAATAAAACGTGCCGCGTGGCGTCGCTGATTTACTTCGCTACCATGCCGCTATGCTGCTTTCCAGCCTCACAGCACGCCACCGTATTCATAGTGTCGCTATGCCGTTTATTTTTCACCGCCCGCGCTTTCCTCAGATTTCAAACTGACAAGAACACGGCAAATATCTTGCACCTCTGGCAACGTGAGATTGTCGAATTTTTCAAGCCGTGATAAGGCGAGTGTGACAAATTCCTGCTTGGAATTTCGCTCTTCTTCCTGTTTGGGTGAGATAAAGTAAGAGGCGATGGTTCCTGTAAGAATGCTGATAAAGCCTATGCCTACCAACATGAGAATCGTTGCGATAATACGTCCTCCCATTGTTGTAGGGGCGATGTCTCCATATCCGACTGTTGTTGCCGTAACGAACGACCACCAGAGAGCATCGTAAAAATCCATGTTTTCAAAGTTGCGAATAGCGACGGCTCCCAATATAACCACAGAGGCCGTAATAAAAAGAACGTACTGGAAGTGATGATATTTGAGAAAGCGGGAAAGATAGTTATGTGTTCTTCCAAAGTAGGCAATGAGCCTTACAAATCGCACCGAATGAGGCGATAAGGAAATCCGCACAAACCTGAAGAGGCGAAAGGCACGAATTCCTTTAAAGAGGGCGTTGAAGGGAAGGATCGCTACAAGCTCTATAATGTGGTTTTTGACGTAGACTTTTCTGTCGCGCGAGAAAACGAGATGATAAAAATAGTCGCTGGCAAAAATTCCCCAGATCAGAAAATCAATGCCGTCGAGCACTTGCTCTTGGTCGAGAGAAATTTCCGCACGTTCCTGAATAATAAGCAAAGCGACAGAGAGAATGGCCAGTACGCCGAGAGAAATTTCGTAAAGGGATACACCTTTCAACCTGTTGGTATTCATGATAAGCAGCCGCCTTTATACATTTCTTTGTACATCATAATTTCCAACACCTCGACTTATTTTTTGCATGTTTCCGGCATGGTAGAACCGGCCAATTACGGGCGTAGAATTTCGAAACGGTTATACCCTGATTCCTCATCTATTCCCACATAATGGAAACCGCACTTCGTCAGTACTTTGCACGATGGAAGATTGTCTGGCAAGGCGTGGGCTACCACTTTGAAAGTGCGACTATCTCTGAAGGCATTTGCAATAAGAGCCTTGGCTATCTCTGTAGCGTACCCCTTATTTTGCCATTTCCCCATGACTGAAAAGCCAATTTCGACGTCACCTTTTGGCGTCGGAGGCCCAAAATAGCCGGCTGATCCGATCAGAGTTGAGGGGCGATCTGGGGTTTTAGGAAGAAGGGCATACCAGACATACCATCCAGAGACAGGTAGTCCACCATCTTCAAGGCGAGCCTTAAAATATTCTTGTGCGTTTCGGTCATATTCGCCAGGCGGCCAGTTGCTGCTAATTTCAGCGTTTAGAAGCATGGCAAGCTTGGCATTGCTTTCAAGCTCCGCATTGATGTGGTCACACGTTGCGGCTATGAGTACCAGGCGATTGGTCTTAAGTTTATAGCGTTCGAATTTTTCGGAGCCTTGGGTTTTTTTGAAGCCGACGTAATCTTCGAAGTCTGGCATTTATTCTCGCCTCCCTTTACATTTTATATTAAAGCCTGCATAAAAAAATTACTATATGGCGATAAAATTTTTTGCACCGTACGAAGGAACCGCGAAACGAACAACCTAAAGTTGGAGCTTGGAAAACGATAAAATTTTGCTCCGTACGAAGGAACCGTTACCTCATTTAAAGCAAAGAACATTTGCCTAATAGAATTCCTAGATGGTATTCTTATATAAACAATTCGTCATTTCATCTCGTCCAAAGTTAACCTTGCAAGATGTTTTGCTTCTAAAGATGCAGGAGGTTAACCATAGGCATGAGTATAACGGTGTCTCGTCAGAAAACATGTAAGGCCGGAATGTGTGCGCCCGGATTTATGATTTTGGGAACTCTCTTTGTATTATTGGGCCTTTGCATATGGGGGCCTGCTGTAAGCCATGCCGCCACATTCACACACTCGGGGCAGGTTTCACTCTGGGGGGCATACAACGACGACGAAGACGGTTCGTTGGGAATCCGATACATTCCCGAAATAACAATAGATTTTGGCACCGAAAAAGACGCCGCCACAAGCGTTGCCACAGATGCGCAAACAGCCCTATCCCTTGACGCTCTTGTCTCTTTCAACATCCGCACCTTTACAACCTTCGATGCCTTCAAAGAGTTCGAAGACAACTTTCATACCGATTTGTATCGTTCCTGGGTGCGACTCTCCGGCGAGAGGTATGAAGTTCGTCTCGGCCTTCAACGAATCAATTTTGGACCGGCGCGGATCCTTCGTTCCTTAAAATGGTTCGACCAGATAGACCCCCGCGACCCTTTGAGCCTGACCGACGGAGTCTACGCCCTTCTCGGGCGCTATTATTTCCCCAACAATTCGAATATATGGGTGTGGGGCTTATATGGAAACGACGATCTCAAGGGAATGGAAATTTTTAAAACAGATGAAGACAGACCGGAGTTTGGCTTGCGATATCAAATCCCAGTGGCTAATGGAGAGATAGCCTTCACATATCACAACAGGCGTGTCGATCGGGAGTGGTGGAACTCTCGAAGTTCAAAGGTTCCGGCTTTTCACAACGAAGGAACCTTACTCGACGGTCTGGAACAGCGTTACGCCCTCGATGGAAGTTTCGACGTGGGAATCGGGCTCTGGTTCGAATTCGTTATGAGCCACCTTAAAAGAGACTCCAACAACTCTCTCTACACCTCATATCTCACCCTGGGAGCCGACTACACCTTCGATATTGCCTCCGGCGTCCACGTTCTGGCAGAGCATTTTATTGAAGCATCTGGCAGCGACGTATGGAGCCATGACACCGACTCTGAAATATCCGCCCTTTCCATCGACTTCAGCACCGGCATTCTCGACACTGTAACTATCCTGACCTACTACGACTGGCAAGAAAAGGATCTCTATCCCAACGTAAGCTGGCAGCGTACATACGATGATTGGCTCATTAACGTAACGGCTTTTCACAACGGTGACGATGGCCATAGCGTTTATTCCGGAACCGGGCTCGTCCTCACCCTCGTGTACAACTATTAGCGAAGGGGGCCTGTTCATGTCTATAGTAACCATAAAAAATCTGACAAAAAGATACCCCATGGGCAACCATTTCTTTACTGCCCTGAATAGCGTGACCCTTGAATTCGAAAAGGGAGAATTCTGCGGATTGATTGGTCCCAGCGGATCAGGAAAGACAACCCTCTTGAACATTATCGGAGCCCTCGACGCTCCATCTGAAGGAAGTATCGTGGTTATTGATAAAAACGTAGAGAGCCTTTCTCAGAAGGAATCCGCGGCGCTGCGCAACCACCACATTGGTTTTATTTTTCAGACGTACAACCTGTTTCCCGTCTATAGCGTCTATGAAAACATAGAGTTTCCATTGCTGCTTTTGAAGATGCCCCTTAAGGAGAGACGGCAGAAAGTTTTCGATGCTTTGGAATGGCTGGGATTAACAGACAAGGTGGATTCCAAGCCAGCTCAGCTTTCGGGAGGGGAGTGTCAAAGGGTGGCAGTGGCCAGGGCTGTAGTGAAGCGGCCTGCCTTGATTTTGGCAGACGAGCCTACGGCCAATCTTGACAGCGAGAATTCCTACAACATTTTGGAGATGATGGTGCGGCTCAATAAAGAGCTCGAAACCACCTTTATATTTGCGACCCATGACGAGAAGGTCATGAAATACCTGAGGCGTAAAATCCACCTCTTCGATGGGCACGTGGCGAAAGACGAAATTCCATCTAAAGGAGCGGATTGACATGCTCGGTGTCGCTGCCAAGTTAGCCTATCGCAATATAAAAGAAGCAGGGCTCCGCACATGGCTCAATGTTGCCGTGCTTGCGCTGACCTTCGTCGTGATCGTCGGATTCCAGGGGCTATATACGGGTGTGCTCGCCCAAACATCGAGAGCAATGATTGAAGACGAAATTGCAGGTGGCCAATATTGGCACAAAGATTACGATCCATACGATGCCCTCTCTATTGATGACGGTCATGGCGTTATTCCCTCAAGTCTCGTTTCTTTGATTGAAGAGAAAAAAGCGACCCCGATCCTCATTCGCCAGGCCACAATCTATCCTGCCGGACGAGCGCAGTCCGCTCAGCTTCGGGGAATTGATCCCGCCCAGGCCATTCTCAATATTCCTACGCGCTCTCTTCTCGTTTCAGGCGAGGTTGGTAATGCCAGTGTTTCCGACAGTTTCGGAGATACGGCAGCTGCTTTCGGCACAAACGGTGTCAAGAGTGCGACCAAGGCCGCGATCCCCAGTAGTGCCGTCGCCTCGACCAGTATCGCCGTCGCTCTTCCCTCTGGCGCCAATCGCGGTACCAGCGCCCCGGCCGGCACCAACGCCGCCGCAATTTACGAACTGCCCATACTTATCGGAAAGAGAATGGCGAAGAGCAAAAATCTCGCTATAGGTGACTATCTCACCATACGCTGGAGGGATTCCTACGGAACCTTTGACGCCACCGAAGGACGGATTGTACACATCATGGATACTCAGGTTTCGTCTATCGATAACGGAATTATCTGGGTTCCCATTGAGGCCTTGCAGCACATGACACTCTTGAAAAACGAAGCGACCCTTGTAGTCGTGAGCCCCGAGGCCAAACACTACATTACCTCTCAAGAGTGGCCTTTTAAAACTCAGGCCTTCTTGATGAGAGACCTCACGGAAATGATAAAAACAAAGAGAATTTCGAGCGTCATTATCTATTTTATTCTGCTCTTTCTGGGCATGCTCGCCATCTTCGACACACAGGTCCTCTCTCTTTTCAGACGAAGAAAGGAGATTGGCACACTAATCGCCCTCGGCATGACGAGAATGCAGGTTGTTTTTGTCTTTACGATGGAAGGCATTATTCAGGGAGCCCTCGCCATCGTTGTCGCCCTCATCTTTGGCATGCCCCTTTTGACCTATATATCAGAAAAGGGAATTGCCATTCCTCAGATGGTGGAGGGATACGGTTTCGCTCTCTCCGATAAGCTTTTTCCTGTCTACTCCGTAGAGCTTGTTCTCACGACGATGGCCTTCATTATGGTTGTTGTCACCACAATCAGCTTTCTTCCTTCGAGTAAAATAGCGAGACTCCAGCCCACAGAGGCGCTGAAAGGAAAAATATCATGATTACGTTCATTCTGAAAGGATTGATTCGAGACCGTTCACGCAGCCTCTTTCCCGTGCTCATGGTGAGTGCCGGTGTCTTCCTTACGGTTTTTCTCTACTGCTTCATGGAAGGAGCCATGGGCGACCTCATCAGTTCGACGGCAAAATTCGATACGGGCCATGTCAAAGTCATGACCCAGGCGTATAGAGAGCTTTCCGACCAGGTTCCAAACGATTTGGCGATTATGGAAGCCAACGAACTTCTTATGTGGCTCAAAGAGAATGAAAAAGAGATGATCTGGACTCAGCGGATACGTTTTGGCGGGCTCCTTGATGTTCCTGATGAAAGGGGAGAGACTCTTGTTCAGGCTCCCGTCGTGGGGCTTGGAATCGATCTCTTCAGCGAAGACACGCCAGAAAAAGACCTCTTTAACATTGAAAGAGCCATGGTACGCGGTTCCTACCCCAAACAGCCAAACGAAATATTGTTAAGCGACGAATTTGCTCAAAAAATGAATCTTCACATCGGAAGCACAGTAACGCTCATTAGTTCGACTATGTATGGCTCCATGGCGACGTACAATTTTAAGGTTGCCGGAACCGTCTATTTTGGCATGATTCCCATGGATAGGGGCACAATAATTGCAGATATCAGAGACGTGCAAAATGCCCTCGATATGGTTGACAGCGCTGGTGAAATTGTGGGGTATACGAGCGACATGCTCTATTCCGATACGCGAATGGGTAATGTCGCGCGGCGATTCAATGAAGTATTTACTAAGTCTGATGACGAATTCTCTCCTGTAATGGTGCCTCTCGGCCAGCAGAGTAATTTCGAGGAATATCTGAATTACGCCGAAGCCATGGGGGCCGTTATCGTAGGTATTTTTGTCTTGGCCATGTCGATTGTCCTCTGGAACTCGGGCTTGATGAACGGATTGCGACGGTACGGAGAGATAGGCGTTCGTCTTGCCATGGGGGAATCCAAGGGGCGACTCTATCGTTCCATGATCTTTGAATCGTGCTTTATAGGAATTGCCGGTTCCATCTTGGGAACCGCTTTAGGGCTCGCCGTTTCGTACTATATGCAATACACGGGCATAGATTTTGGGGATATGATGCCGAAATCAAGCATGCTCATATCAAACGTCATACGGGCACAGGTTACGCCGGCAAGTTATTTTATCGGCTTTTTTCCGGGAGTGTTCGCCTCAGTAACAGGAGCCATGTTTGCAGGAATAGGCATCTATAAGAGGCAGACAGCCCAACTGATTAAGGAGTTGGAAGTATGAAGAGGAGAAGGGGGCTTAAAAGAGCGCTTAAAAGGGAGACAAATGTAGTGACACCAGCTGCAGCCCTTACGTCGGTATCAACCGTGGCACTAACATCGCCACCAACCGGTGCCCTCGCGTCAACGCTCATTAGAGCTTTCATCATTGCGGCGATATTGACAGTTTCGCTACTCGGCGGCATTGTCGAGGTCGCTGAAACCGCCATCGCCAATGTTGAAACTAGCGCTGCACAGATATCTTCCTCTGATCACACACTCCTCACAGGCGAGCAGATTCTTGAAAAAGTTGACGAAAATTATGTTGCCGATAACAGAAAAGTCACGAGCACCATGATTGTGAAGGGGCGGCGCGGTTCCCGCACATTACAAGTGCTTTCATGGGTTCAGGGCGCTGAAAAGGCCTTTAGTGAATTCCTTTCGCCGCCACGGGAAAAGGGCACGAAAATGCTCAAACTTGAAAACGAACTCTGGATTTACACTCCATCAACCGACCGCACAATAAAAATAGCGGGGCACATGCTTCGGCGTTCCATGATGGGCTCAGACATCTCTTACGAAGACTACATGGAAGACCCCAAACTCAGCAATATGTACAGCGTAGAACTCGTCGGTGAAGAAAAACTCGTCGATCGAAATTGCTACCTGCTCGAACTCATCGCCAAAGAAGAAGGAGTATCCTACTATTCGCGAAAAATGTGGGTGGATAAAGAGAACTTTCTCCCCTTACGAGAAGACCGTTTCGCTAAAAGTGGCAAGCTTCTGAAAACTTTCGTCATTAACGAAATATTTCAGGTTCAAGAACGATGGTATCCCAAGAGGGTGACCGTTAAAGATGTTCTGGCCTCTGGTGAGGGAACGGAATATATTATAGATACTATCGAATTTGATGTTGAAATACCCGACTACATCTTCTCCAAGGCTTCTTTGCGCAAATAGGTTTCATCAGGTTTTTATTGAGTTGCTTTTTTGATTAAAATAACTGATAATTCCTTATACGTTACTTGCATCTCTGAAAATGTCGTATATTTCGAGCAAGAAAAATATGAAAGAGGGAATTGACTAGATGAACAACTAATCCTATTTACGAAAACCGTTGAATTGAAGGTGTTAAGGGCAGATAGGCGTGTCTGCCGCTCTTTTGATGCTTTCAGTTATGTTTTCAGAATAGGATTAGATTTCCGGCGTCTTTCTGGTTTCTTTTTTACATCCCTTCTTGCGTTCTTTCTTGCTTCCTTTCCGGCATTCTATTTCGGCATCTTTTTTATTTGTGTAAATGCATATGCCTCCTATTCTGATTGTAGATAGGGGGCATTTTTTGTCCCTGAAGGTACGAAACGGGGATGATTTCATGATTTTATTAGAAGCTCTCAATATTGAACATTACATCAAAGGAAATTTGCTCTTCCATATAAAACGATTACAGATTCATACACATGACAGAATAGGATTAGTCGGCCGTAATGGCTGCGGTAAAACAACGTTGCTGAATATATTGGCCGGTACGTTGAATCCGGAAAATGGAAGAGTTATTTGCCACGCTCAGACGATGCTTTTACCTCAGTTGAAGAGTACTGACACAACAAAAAGCGGTGGCGAAATAACACAAGGCTACATTAGAGAGGTCATTGAAAAGGCGCCCAAAATCTTATTTGCCGACGAACCGACAACGAATCTCGATACAGAACATATTGAATGGCTTGAAGATACGCTGGCCCAGTGGAAAGGGGCCTTTGTTCTCGTCTCTCATGACAGAACCTTTTTAGATACGCTTTGTACCACGATTTGGGAACTCGATAATGGGGAATTAAAAGAATATAAGGGAAATTACAGTGACTACGACCAGCAGAAAGATTTTAAATATCGCCAGCAGAAAGTGGCTTATGACAAGTATGAAACAAAGAAAAAGCAGTTGGAAAGAGCATTGAGGCAGAGAAAGGAAAAGGCGGAAAGAGCAACTAAAACTCCCCAAAAGGTGAGTAGATCAGAAGCTAAACTACCAGGTGCCAAAACATATTTTGCCAAGAAGCAGAAGAAGCTGCAAAAAACGGCGGCATCCATTGAAACAAGGTTGGAAAAGCTCGAAAAAGTTGAAAAAATACGCGACGTTCCTCCGCTTAAAATGAATTTACCGAACGCAGAGACATTTAAAGGACGGGTCATTCTTCGAATCGAGGATGTTTCGGGCGTTATCGAAGGGCGAATTCTTTGGAACAAGGCGAGTTTCCATATTTATGGCGGAGAAAAAGTGGCTATAATCGGCTCCAATGGAAGCGGAAAAACCACTTTTATAAAAAAGATTATCAATCGAGATAAAGGAATTACCGTTGCTCCTTCAGTAAAGATCGGGTACTTTAGTCAAAATCTGAGTGTAATTGACCTCAAAAAGACGATTCTTGAAAACGTACGTTCCTCTTCCAGGCAAAACGAGACAATTATCCGAACGGTGTTAGCGCGGCTGCATTTTTTCAGAGACGATGTCTATAAACAAGCTCACGTCTTAAGCGGTGGTGAACGTGTAAAAGTGGCTCTGGCTAAAGTGCTTTTGAGCGATATCAATACATTGATATTAGATGAGCCTACGAACTATCTCGATATCCATGCGACAGATGCCTTGGAATCTCTCTTGAAAGAGTATGAAGGAACCATCATTTTCGTCTCTCACGACCGTCGTTTAGTAGAAAATGTGGCTACAAAGGTCTGTGTCATTGAGAATAAAAAAATGAATATTGTTGCGTTTTTGAGTTGACAAAAAAGTACATCCCGTATAAAGTACACATCACTATTTTGAAAAATCTGAACGACTGTACGAAAGAGAGGTGGGTCTTAATGCAAAAGAATATGGTTCTTTCCAATAGCTTTTATTTCTATTTTTGGTTTACAGACGGGGACTCACCTGAGGTGGTCAGCCTCTAGTACTGTCTGACCAGAAATCTCAGGCCGGGTGCCCTTTCATTTTAAGGGTACCCGGCCTTTTTTTATGAGGAGGGGTAATGTGAACATTCAGTTGGTTATCTTAGTCATCTACATCTCGCTACTTGTCGTCGTATCAGTGATAGCAAATCGTATTCAGAGCAAACATGGCAGTGGTGCTGCAGAATATCTTCTTGCCGGAAGAAAACTTCCAGCCCTCATGATTGCCACAATGCTTGCAGGACTTGCCATTGGCGGGGCTTCCACAGTTGGAGTCGCTCAGAACGCCTACACACAGGGACTCTCTGCCGGTTGGTACAATGCGGCGTGGGGTGTTGCCGGTATCGTAGTAGGTATCTTTGCAGCCAAATACCTTCGCCGAATCGAAGTTGTTACCATTCCTGAAATGATGGGCAAAATGTTTGGACCTGGCGCCAGAATCCTCGGGGCCATCGCCCAGCTTCTTATTATGATGGTTATTACCTCTCTTCAGTACGTTGCGGGAGGGGCCGTACTTGCCGCCCTTCTTCCCGATATATTCACCTTCCATAGCGGAATGGTCGCTACGGCAGCTCTTTTCGTTGGCATTGCCGTGGCAGGAGGCTACCTTGCTGGCGGTCTCGCAAGTATTATCAATGTTATCGTTATTTATGGAGGAATATGCGCTGCCCTTATCTCCAGCCTGAATTCTGTAGGTGGTATGGAAAATCTGGTTATCTCTATGCCTGTTGGAGCTCCCTGGTTCGACTGGGTTTCCGGCGTTGGAATAGCTGTCGTCGCGGCGTGGATGGTTGTTATGGTTACTCAGGCTTTCTCTGTACAGGCCATATCTCAGATAGCTTTCGCTGCTCGTGACGAAAAAGCGGCGCAGAAGGGATTCATCCTTGGTGGTATGATAATAATACCTGTGGGGTTCCTTTGCGCCATGTTCGGAATTATCGCTGCTTACAAATTTCCCGGACTTCAAAACTCAGCCATGGCTCTACCAACCCTTATGACATCAATAAGCCCTCTCATAGGCGGAATCTTTCTTGCGGCACTTTGGGCGGCTGATATATCGACGGCCGTTGCCCTTCTTCTAGGCAGCGTCACCCTCGTACTTGAAGATATTTGGAAGAGAATAAGCCATCGCACACTTTCAGAAAAACAGGAAATTCTTGTTTCGCGAATCATCATTCTTTTCGTTAGCGCCTTTACTTTCATCTTGGCCATAACGTCGGTGAGCATTCTGAAAACGATAACGTCAGCCTTGGCGGTCATGGTTTCTTTCACCATACTCATCCTGGTCAATCTCATTGCCCCCCGTCTCTGTAAAAGGATTTCGGGTTTTTGGACGATACTGACCTCCCTTCTTATCTGGGTGGCATGGACATTTATTCCACAGGTGCGGATTGTTCCCCACGTAATATACCTTGAATGGCCCGTGTGTTTGGGAGTCTTTCTACTCACATCTATTTTAGGCAAGGAACCGGCTCACGATATACTTGAGTCGAAGAGAAAAGAGGAGCTTCCTCATATTGAGCTGAATAAGGGGGAAGCTTTGATCGAGGAGGTTTAATTCATGGATTTCAAGAAAATCGAGTATCAGAAGCTTTTGAATTTTACGTGTGAAATTATGAAAGGACTGGGATATCCCCAGTCACAAGCAGAGATAGCATCGAAAGTTTTGGTTGAGGCCGATGCCAGAGGAATTCCGTCACATGGCGTTGCCCGTCTCGCTTTCTATAAAAAGAATATTGATGGAAATTTCACTGTTCCAGAGGCGGAGCCGGAAATCGTTCACGAAACACCTGTCTCTGTCGTTGTCGATGGTAAAAACGGAATAGGGCCTTATATTTCAAAAGTGACTGTGGAAAAGTGCCTTGAAAAGGCTCAGCAGAGCGGAGTCTGTTTCGGATCTGTACGAAATTCAAACCACTTCGGAATTGCTGGTTTCTGGGCTGAGCTGGCTGCTCGTAAAGACATGATTGGCATGGCCTTCACCAATACAAGACGGTGTGGCATTGTCACGGGTGGGCGGGAAAGACTTCTTGGCACCAACCCCATAGCGGTGGCCATTCCAAGAGATGGGGGAGAACCCTTCCTTCTCGATATGGCGACTACAACTGTTGCCCATGGAAAGATTGAGGTCTACGACAGGCGGAACAAAGAAATGCCCCTTGGCTGGGCTGTTGATGAAAAGGGTAAAGATACGACTGATGCCCATCATATAGAGGAACTTTTCAAAGACCGTCAGGGCGGTTATGGCGGACACCTCTATCTCGGTGGGGAAGGAGAGATGCTCGGAGGTCATAAAGGCTATGGCCTGGGCCTTCTCGTGGAACTTCTCTGTGCCGGTCTTTCCCTCGGTCGTTGGAGCAAACATACATTCGAAGGCGAAGGGTCTGGAACCACCCATTTCTTTGCGGCATTCAGACTCGACCTCTTTGGCAACGCCAACGATATAAAGAAGCATATCGATTCCATTCTTACTGATATTCAGAACAGCGAGAAGGCTGACGGATACGATAGAATTTATATCCATGGTGAAAAAGAGTGGGAAAACAGAGAGAGAGCAATGAAAGAAGGCATTTCTCTCGACCCTGCGACATGTATGCTATTGCAAGATTTCGCACAAACCTTTAATATTGCAAATCCGCTTCATTAAAAACCTAAAAAAGGAGACGGATTGCATGGATGACGTTATTGCCCTTTCAGAATTGAACCAAAAACGGGCGAGGCAGATTATTGAAGAGACGGGGATTGTTGATATTTGGCATTCTATCGGTGCGGAGATTAATCTCGTAGGTTCCTTGAAAACCGGTTTGCTCATGAAAAAGAGAGATATCGACTTCCATATTTACTCCGATCCCTTGAAAATTGAAGATAGTTTTTCTGCCATATCGAGGCTCGGTAAGAATAGTCGCATCAAAAAAATAATGTACGGAAATCTTCTCGACACAGGAGAAGAGTGCCTTGAATGGCATGCATGGTATGTCGACAGCGACGAAAATGAATGGCAAATCGATATGATACACATGCCGAAAGGCTCTCCATATGCCGGATATTTTGAAAGGGTGGCAGACAGAATTCTGGCATTATTGGACGATGAAAAGAAGTACGCCATTTTAAAAATCAAGAACGACATTCCTGATGAAAAGAGTGTAATGGGAATAGAGATTTATCAGGCAGTTATAAGAGACGGGGTCAGAAATTACGCTGATTTCATGCAATGGAGAAAAGCGAATCCCAATAACGGAATCATAGAATGGATGCCTTAAAGAGCAGGGGGGAACATTCCTCCTGCTCTTTTGTCTTTGATGTTCCTCCAAAACGTTTAAGACATATTCCTGACGTTTTACTCAAGCCCTTCGATACGTTCTTTTGTCTTCCGCGCTTATCAGAAACTTGCCACGGTTGGTAAAATTTTTTTAATGTTTTTGTGGAAAAATCTCCTCTTTTATGATTAAAATAAGCATGTTGAGTTTAAAAGATTTAAAAAAGTATTCATGTACCTCGATCATAAAAAATAGGGGAGGGAAACACATGCTTTCAGGAGTGAAGAGAGTTTTTTTAACTGCTTTTATTGTTGTAATGATCAGTGTCATGGCGTGTGGTGCCAACGCTGCCGAGTTTAAGGCAGATATGACAATGGGGAGCGACACGGCAGGAGAGATGACAGGAAGAGTTTTTGTGAAGGGGAACGCTTTGCGCCAGGAATTAGACACCGCCGCAGGACCGCAGGTTACCATTATTGAGCAGAACGCCAAGGTTATGTACGTCATTCTTCCAGGACAAAAGATGTATATGGAAATACAGAACAATCAGATTACCCTTGATGAAGACGAGAATATTGAAGCTAAGTTGGCTGAAGAAGGCACAGTAACCAAAAAAGGAACAGAAGATATAGAAGGGTATACGTGCGATGTCTATCATATCGTGTATAATGACTCGTCTTATGGGGAATCCACAGTTTGGATTTCTAAGGATCTGAACTATCCTTTGAAGGTTTACATGGAAAGTCCTCAGGATACAGTGACAATACTTTATACCAACATAGAAGAAAACAACGTTGATCCGGCGCTCTTTAAGCTTCCTTCCGGATATACGAAGTTTTCCATGTAATGTAGGCTCATTATTGAATAATAGGGCCCATCTACAACATTTTTTGCATTTTATATTGTAATAATATATTTATATGATATAATTACAAAGTTCTGCTTCAGATAGTTTAAATAGCTTTTCTGGAAAAGCGGAATGGCTTTTTTTAGCGACACGTCCCGCCATGCAGTTACGATGGTACCGAAACGTCATATCTCATGTGTCGCATACTTCGGAATTTTGTAAGAAAGGCAAGGTAACACAATGAACAAAAAATTAGTTTACGTTGATGAGGTTCCCTTCTGGATGACCGCCGACGGACGTCTTGAGGTTGCAGAACTTCGTAACGGACGGGTTGTTGAGCATATTATGCTTCGTACATCCCACGGGCTTCAGCTTCTCAGAAGCTAAAGCTCCTTCTTCTTAATTTTTTAAAAAATAGAGTTCTTTTTTAGGAACTTTTTTAAAAATATTTTGATGTCGTTACAGTCTGGGAAGCTTGTGGAAAATAGCTTCCCAGACTTTTTTTATCTTTAAAATTACTTTTTTACCGGATAATATTTTATCGAAAAAGATTCTTCAGCAAGTCTTATTGGATTTTCCTTCATTCCTTGACCTGCAATGAGCGGCGTTTGAAGAACAAGAAGAGGGAATGTATCGCTAAAAATACGTTCTTTAGGTTCTGGATAAACAGGTAGATCTACGTCTTTTTGAATAACGAAGCGATAGGCATCAAGATTTCCAAAGAAGAATTTTTTAAAGTGCTGGCGTTTCTCTTCTGAAAGTATTCCAGTCCAGTCTGCAGTATCGGCGACAGTGGTGTCCACAGGAATCCATCCGTATCCTTCAATATAAAATTCTGCCCAAAAATGGGTGCCTTCGTGACCTGGAATAGCTTGATATCCTCCAGTTGTTCTTGCAGGTATGCCAAGAGAACGGCATAACGCACTAAAATAAATGCTTTGAGTTCCACAGTCTCCATGACGCTGTTCATGAATATATTTTGATTCAGGAATACCTAATATTTGAAGAGTACCATGAGGAACGAAACTGTAGGGAATGTTTTCTATAATGTAGTTGTAAATCTTTTGGGCCTGAAGGTAAGGATTTTTTTCACTGCCAACGATCTCTCTGGCTTTTTGGGCTATGGAGTCAGAAATAAAGGTATTCCTTAGAGAACGAGTGTACTGTTTGTATAAATTTGTTTCTTTGTTGTATGGAAGGATTTTTTCAGCATTCACATCAAAGTGTTGTTGGTAATGAGTAAAATTGAAATCCACAGATATTTTTAGCACTTCTTGTATTTCTTCCATGGGAATAGCGAAATGGATGAATCCTATATCCTTTTCAGTATTTATTTCACTAGAAAATTTTTCAGGATAAACAGATGTGATTTCGGCTATTTTTTGTGAATCTGTAAGAATTGGAACAGGAACCCAGATGTCGACTATTCCCAATTGAGGCAAGTGCGTTTTCTCTATATCTATGGTTAGATTGCCTTTGTATTGAAGTGGTTCAGTGTAGGGGGTGTCAATAAATTTTTTTGGTGTTTTTTCGGAAGAGGCAAATACTAATGGTTCCAATGCATCCACGAAAGGAGCGTCTTTTTGGAGCTTTTCACGCATAAGTGTCGTGTTGCGAAACAAAATATTTCTTGCAACAGATTCAAAATATCGTTTTTCACCATCGAGTTCAATGAACACAACAGCACTATCATCTAGTAAGGCGATCAGGGCTTTTTCATCTTTGTTGGGGAGAGCTTTTCGTAACTCTTCAATAGCTTGATCTCTCGTTAAAGAGAATTCATTCTTGATGATTTCCATGCGCCACGTAAGGATTTGCAACCGATTTTGTGATTTTGTTTCTGCCATTTCAGTAACGATACGTGTTATATCAAGGGGATGCCCCATTGCGGGACAGGAGAGAAACAACATGTTTACTACTATTACAATCATTGTTGCTATAGTCCTCTTTTTTAACATTTGCCTCATTCCCTTTCAAAAAATTTTTGAAGGCGTTTTTACTGAAAGACAAGATGAAATTTTCTCTATTATAAATCAATTAAACTAAGAAATGAAAAATAAGTGGATAAGGCTCTTTTTATAGAGGTCTTTTTTTTTTAGACTTTTTAGATGGAACCTTGATTTTAGCGTTAATAATGATAGACTCATACAGTTGCTTTCTGGCAACGGCAACCCTTCCGATTAACTCCTATTGGAAACAGACAAAGAAAGAGCATAAATAAAATATAGAAAAGGAAGATTGATGTGTATACACCAAAGCTATTCACTGAACTAAGAGACTATTCTCGCGAAAAAGCCTTCTCTGACCTTTTCGCTGGAATCACTGTCGGTATTGTTGCTCTCCCTTTAGCCATGGCTTTTGCCATTGCAAGCGGTCTGCCTCCTGAGAGAGGTCTTTTCACGGCTATTATTGCTGGTTTTCTTATCTCGCTTTTGGGAGGAAGTAAGGTGCAAATAGGAGGTCCTACCGGTGCCTTTGTCGTGCTCGTTTCAGCTATTGCCGGACAATACGGCTATTCTGGATTAGCTCTCTGTACGTTGCTTGCCGGTATCTTTCTTATTCTTTTCGGTATATTCCGTATGGGCGGCCTTATCAAATTCATCCCTTTTCCTGTAACAACAGGTTTTACTACGGGAATCGCTGTCGTTATTTTTTCTACTCAGATCAAAGATTTATTCGGACTTCATATAGATACAGTTCCGGCAGAATTTTTACAGAAGTGGCATGTCTACCTTCAAAATATGGGTTCTTTCGAGCCTTCCACACTGGCTGTTGGCATAGGCACGATTCTTGTTATTCTTGTTGTGCGCCATTTCTGGCCAAAGCTTCCGGCTATGCTCATCGGCATGATCGTTGCCACTCTCTGCGCTCAGGTTCTGCATTTGGATGTAGCCACTATAGGAAGCCGCTTCGGTGAGCTGCCTCGAATGTTGCCGGCTCCTTCTTTTCCTGATTTTCACTTTGAACAGATAGCCCCATTGATCAAGCCCGCTTTCACAATCGCCATGCTGGCGGCCATTGAGTCTCTTCTTTCTGCTACAGTGGCTGATGGAATGATTGGCGGACGGCATCGTCCCAACGCTGAACTTATAGCCCAGGGTGTTGCCAATATTGGAAGCATTGTTTTTGGGGGTATTCCTGCTACGGGAGCCATAGCCAGAACGGCAACCAACGTTAAAAGTGGTGCCAAAACCCCTGTTGCCGGAATCATTCACGCCATTGTGCTGGCCCTTCTGCTTCTCATATGTGCGCCTGTTGCCAAGCTTATTCCTCTCTCGGCCTTGGCAGGTATTCTTGTTGTTGTGAGTTACAACATGAGTGAACTTCATCACTTCGTTGCCATTTTTAAAGGTCCCAGAAGCGATGCTTTTGTCTTGGTTTTGACCTTCCTGCTTACCGTTCTCGTTGACTTGACGGCAGCTGTTCAGGTCGGTGTTGTTCTGGCGTCTCTCCTCTTTATCTGGAGAATGTCCGAGATTACGAATGTCAGCATGATCACTGACGAAGTTCGAGGTGAAGACGACGCCAGCGAAGACCCCAATTCAATAGCCCTGCGCGAGGTTCCAAAGGGAGTAGAGGTCTATGAAGTGAACGGACCTTTCTTTTTTGGTATGATTAATACTTTCAAAAATGCCCTTCGAAATGTAGAAAAGCCTGTTTCAGTTCTCATTATCCGTACGAGAAACGTTCTGGCTGTTGATGCGACGGGCATACATGTTTTGCGGGAACTCCATCAGCGCTGCCAGAAAGAGGGAACACAACTTGTTATCTCTGGAGTTCAGCCTCAGCCTTTGAAGGCTTTCCAGCGTTCCGGCCTTATAGAAGAGATGGGAAAAGAGAATTTCTGTGAAAATATAGATGAGGCTTTAAATCGGGCTCGTGTCGTTTTGGGACTTCCCCAAGTAGAAATAGAAAGGAAGCCTTTCTGTGCCTTTTGTGGTAGAGAGGAACTCGTATAGCGGTTGTTTAGGGGGTTTTGATTTGAAACTTTTACGTCAGATACTTATAATTTTGGTCATTTTTTACGTGGGGCAGGCGATTCAGCTTACGACGCACATTCCCATTCCGGGAAGCGTAATAGGAATGATATTGTTATTTCTTCTTCTATCCTTTCATGTTATTTCTATAGATTCGCTGAAAGAGCTCTCTGATTTCTGTTTGAGCAACCTTGCCTTTTTCTTCGTGCCCATTATTGTGAGTGTTGTGACGGCGAAAGATAAGATACTTCACATTGCGCCCCAGTTCCTTGCGACGGTGGTGCTCTCAACCGCTTTTGTTATGGTTGCAACGGGACTGGCTGCGCAATTTTTACTTCGAAGAAGAGAGGCAAAGTCTAATGAACGTCTTTAAAGAACTCTATACTACGCCCCTTTTCGCCGTAATGCTTACTATTGGAACCTATATCTTGGGTGGATGGGTACGCAAAAAAACGAAGTGTGTTGCCTTGATTCCCGTCGTTTTTTCGGCGGTGGCCATCGGGCTTCTCTTTCTCGTGACGGATTATACCTACGAAGAATATAGTCGTGGGGGAGATATGATTTCAATGTTGCTTGGACCTGTAACGGTGCTTCTTGCCGTGCCAATCTACAAAGAGCTTCCCCGTTTGAAGGAAAATCTCGTGCCCATCGTTCTTTCTATTGTCGTGGGAGCACTTTCCGCTTTCGTGAGCATATGGGCTTTTTGCTATGTTTTTGATTTTGAACGTGAGTTTTTTCTCTCTCTGGTGCCTAAATCCGTAACGGCTCCAATAGGAATTGAAGTTGCCCTTATTATTGAAGGACTCGTTCCTATAACGGTTCTCTCTATTATTGTTACAGGAATAACCGGGGCTCTTATCTCCCCGTTCATCTGCAAAATCGCAGGTATTCATCATCCTGTAGCTCGTGGACTTGCCATTGGATCAAGTTCACACGCCATAGGAACGAGTCGGGCTTTCGAAATGGGTGAAGTCGAGGGAGCATTCAGCAGTCTCGCTACGGGACTTTGCGGTGTTATTACCGTGCTTATTGTGCCCCTTCTTCTTCGTTTGCTTTCCTTCTTCTAAGGAATCTGTTTCTTCTCGGACTATTGCCTGGGCTGCTTCTTGAGCAGCAATGGTTCGCAAATATTCTTAGCGCCTACAAGACTCAATATGGTTATAAAATCTTTTTGTGGCCCTTTAAAGGCATCTTTAGGGTCGAACCATTCATGAACCGAGTGGCTCTGTCCAGATTCTCCGCCTCTTCCTACAGCCAAGGCGGGGATTCCCAGACTGATGGGGACATTGGCGTCTGTGCTCGATGGAAGTCTCAAGTTCGGTTCAATGCCGATGGCCTTCAGCCCGGCACAGGCTGCTTGTACAATGATTTCGTCTGTTGACTGGCTTCCTGCAGGTCGGCTTCCCAATAAGGTGATCTCCACAGAGAGACCGATGCTTTTGCAACGGGAATTCTCGGCATCGCAGGCCTTCTGAACGATTTCCTTAAACTTCGATTCAGTTTTATTTAGCTCTTCTTGGGTGTTAGAGCGAAGATCTACGAGCATGCTCGCTTCTTCGGCAATGACATTTATGGACGTTCCGCCGTTGATAACGCCTACAGAATAAGTTGTCTTCGGTTCTGTAGGAACCTCTAGATCGGCAAGGGCGGCAATTGCCCGTCCCAATGCGTGAACGGCGCTGGGAGAGGCTCCGAAGTCTGTATAGCTGTGCCCGCCTGGCCCTCTATATACGATTTTATACCGGTAACTGCCGGTGGCAGCGTAGACTATAGATGCTACGCCAGTTCCATCGAGGGAGATAAAACCATCTATATCCGCGTGATCTGCAAATAACTGTTTGGACCCTTTCAGATTACCGAGCCCTTCTTCGCAGACATCGCCGCAGAAAACGACATCACCAAGAGTTTCTATACATGTCTCATTGAAAGCTCTGATGAGGCTCAGCAGTTCAGCCACACCACGACTGTCGTCAGCAATGCTGGGGCCGTAGAGCTTCCCATCATTTTCTTTTACCTTAATATCAGTTTCGTTTGGAAATACTGTGTCTATATGGGCAGCTACAACGAGTTTGGGACCATTTTCAATTCCTGGGCGTATTCCTAAAACATTGCCGACACTATCGACAGTTACATTTTTCAGCCCCAGTTTCTTGAAAGCTGCACATAGATACTTTGTCCGTTCTTCTTCTTTGTAGCTCGGGGCGGGAATTTCGCAGATTGCAATCTGATCGCCCACAGTCCTTTCATGATCTGCCTCTAAGAAACGTAACCCCTTCATAACACCTTCGTCATTCATAAGGGCGTTGACAGCGTCTTGAACACCAAGGGAAATACTATATTCAGCATTCGCCATTTCAAAATCTCCTCTCGTATAACGTATACCTCAATTAACTCTAATTTTACTAGTGCAACTCTGAAGGGGATACACCTTTTTCTGGAAATAGCTCTCTTCTCTCTCCAAGTTTTTTGTAAATTTGATCTGTCCGCACGATCTTGAAGGGTGTGTTGGGCATAAAGAGAATCAGCGCCAGAATAAAAGTGGCGAGTTCCGCGAGGGGAATAGCCATGAATATACCCTTTTCGCCAAAGAAGAGAGGAAGTACAAAGAGAAAAAGTGCTGGCAGAACCAGGCTTCTCGATATGGCGACAGCTGCTGAATGTATGGGCTTCTGCATTGCCGTAAAGTACGAAGAAAAGACAATGTTGATTCCGAGCAGCAGAAAAGCCGGCCAGAAATGGGCAATAAAATTCCGAGCGATAAAGATTGTTTTTTCAGCGTCATTATTTGTAAAGAGCTCAATGATGGTTTGAGGAGCAAGAAGAAGGAGGCCGCTGATCACTACTCCGAAAAGCAGCACTGTACCGCCTGCTACCCATAAGAAGCTCTGAATTCTCGATGCCTTTCCCGCACCAAAATTTTTACTGATAATAGGCTGAATAGCATCACCAATTCCATAACACGCCATAGAGCCGAGATAGAGAATATAGTTTACTATCGTATAGGCAGCTACACCGTCAACGCCGAGTTTCCGAATCATAATCCAGTTGAAAAGGAAGGTGAGAATACCTGCCGATATTTCATTGGCGAACTCTGAAAAACCGTTGTAGGCAGAGTAAAGTATTTCTTTCCACGAACCCCCATGGGTATTGAAACGCAATTTTCCCTTCTTACATAAGAAATGGGGAAGAAGTATGCTCATGAGGAATATCTGCGATATTCCTGTGGCTAGAGCGGCTCCCCGAACACCCCAATCGAGTCTGACGACAAAAGTCCAGTCGAGTGAAACATTGATTAGAGCCCCAAGAGTCATAGCCATAGCTGATAGGAATGGGCGACCATCTACCCGAACGAAATAAGAGAGGCAAATTCCCATCAGAGAGAAGGGAATAAAGAAAATAAGAGTAGAAAGATAGGTGCGTACAGGCGGAGCCACATCCTGACTTGCTCCAAGAAGAGCCACCAGAGAATCTATCTTTATAAGTGCTAGTAGACTGACGCCAAGAGAGAAGATCAGTGTGGCAAGCAGCGTTTTCGTGAAGACGGCTGATGCGGTATAGACATCGCCGGCTCCAAGATATTTTCCACACGTTACAGATCCGCCAATTCCCATCATAAAAGCGATTCCTCCCACAAAAATAATGAAGGGGAGAGCCAGTGTAACTGTCGCTAAAGCCGCTTCTCCGTTGGTGTTACCCAAGAAGGCCGCATCAATGGCGCTGGCAGACGAAACGGCGATCATTCCTATAACTGTCAACGAGGAATAGTACAGGAACACCGAGAAAACATTTCCTCGAAGTGAGTCGAAAGAGTACCTCATTAAATTTCTACATCCTTTCAGGGAATTAATTAAGAGAAGAAATAACCCTTAGGAATAATTATAGATGGTATACATAAAAATTCAACTTGCAGAATAGTGCAAATTGGTTGGAATTATCTCTCATTGGGATCTCCGTTTTCTGCGAAACGAATCCAGTATTCCATCATTTTTTGCGACATCTTTATATCAATTGACAAGTAAACGATCGTTCACTATAATAATGGTGAACGATCGTTTACTGCAAGGGGAGGATTTTTAGATGGCCGATACAAAAGAAAACATTTTGAATACTGCCCTTCGTTTGTTTGCACGGAATGGATATGAGGCCGCTTCGGTCAGCGATATTGCCGGGGAGCTTGGCATGACAAAAGGGGCTTTATATAAGCACTATAAGAATAAGCGGAACATATTCGATAGCATTGTGAAGCGTCTTTATCAGATAGATGCTGAAAGAGCAAGAAAATATGAAGTGCCTGAAAAAACATTTGATAAATCACCGTCGGCCTACCGCAAGACTGCTGTGGATAAAATCAAGACTTTCACTGAAGCGCAGTTTCGTTTTTGGACGGAGGACGAATTTGCCAGTAATTTTCGAAAAATGTTGACTTTGGAGCAATATAAAAACACTGAAATAATGGAACTATATCAAAAGTGCCTTGTAAGCGGACCGGTCAGCTATATGGAAGATTTATTCCGTGAAATGATGGAAGAAGGTATTTGGATAAAAAACAACCCGAAACAGCTTGCACTTGAATTTTATGCGCCGTTTTATTTGCTAGTAAGTATTTCAGATACAATGCCTGATAAGAAAGAGGCCGCTAAGCAATTAGCGGCGCACATTGAACGCTTTATAGAAAAGAACGCCTCGACGGAAATAAAAGGAATAAAGCCAAAGGTATAAATAATTAGAAGATAAGGAGTGCGAACAATGGAAGATATAACAATCCACGAATTT
Organism: Aminobacterium sp. MB27-C1; assembly: GCF_030908405.1. Taxonomy (NCBI): domain Bacteria; kingdom Thermotogati; phylum Synergistota; class Synergistia; order Synergistales; family Aminobacteriaceae; genus Aminobacterium; species Aminobacterium sp. MB27-C1. The sequence continues at coordinate 777,259 of NZ_CP133089.1, forward strand.
GAATTTGCCCTCATCAATGAATATTTTACAGAGATCGAACGACAGGGTCCAGGTAGTCCCGAAGAAACTATTAGAGCATTAAGTTTTATTGGCAACCTTTCAAACAAAACAAAAATTGCTGATTTAGGCTGTGGTACAGGCGCTCAAACAATGGTTCTGGCACAAAATACAGAGGCAACCATTACAGCCCTCGACCTTTATGCTGGTTCGATTGATAAACTTAATGCAACAGTTGGAAAACTAGGTTTGCAGAACAAGATAAAAGGTATTGTTGGTTCAATGGATAATTTGCCGTTCCAGAATGGCGAATTTGACCTTATATGGTCCGAAGGGGCTATTGCTAATATCGGTTTTGAAAAAGGCCTAAATCACTGGAAGAAGTTCCTCAAAAAAGATGGTTATGTTGCCGTAACATATGAGTCTTGGTTTACTGATGAGCGCCCCGCTGAAATTGAGAACTGGTGGGTGGACGCAGTTCCTGAAATTGCAACAATAGGACATAATATTTCCATCATGCAAAAAACAGGTTATATTCCTGTTGCCGCATTTACACTGCCTGAAAGTTGTTGGATAGACAATTATTTTATTCCGCAAAAAGCAAGGCAAGAGGAATTTTTGAAAAAACATGCGGGAAATAAAACCGTTGAGGACATGATTGCATTTATGAGGCGTGAGGCAGATTTGTATTCAAAATACAAACAGTATTATGGATATGTATTTTATATTGGGAGAAAGATATAACAATAGTTTACTCTGCCACTTCGTACGCCAGACCAGAAATTGCTTTGCCGCCATTTCACAAGAATGGTTGGAATTATCTCTCATTGTGCAGTGCTTCGGCAAGTTGAGCAAGAATCCCTCTCGTAATGTGTGGGGATGAAGAAATAACCATATATGGAAGGTCTTTTCTTGTCATATTGGCGTCCACTTTCGGCCAGAAGAGGGTTCCCATTCTGTTGGGATCTCCGTTTTCTGCGAAACGAATCCAGTATTCCATCATTTTTTGCGACATCTTTATATCAATATCCTTGTAGCCTTCTTCCTTTGAAATGTGTCCGAACACGTAGGGAATTTCTGCTCCATGCATTGCCCCGTAATGTTCTTTCTTGGTGTTCAGAAAGGGAGAAGGGGTGTGATCGAAAAGGTAGAGATAGGCAGGCAGATTCCTTTTTCCATATTCGTAGACGAAGGTTTGAGTCGGCTCGCCGAAGAAGGTGAAGCCGGCTAGGGAGGGCCAGAAGAGGAAAGTCTCTTCATCGCGAGGTGTCGGAAAGAAAAGAAAGGCTGTTGGAGCGGCGCGGTGAAGGTGAGTGTATATCCATTCAGAATATTCATCTGCTGTCATGGGGGAGTAGAAGGCTGTTCCCTCGTCATTATTTGTGCCGAAAAGTATGGCGACTTTATTGAAGGCGCCCTTTTCCAGAGCAAGGCGCGGTTCTGAGGGCAGCATATAGTTATCGAAGATAGGGGCGAATTGATAGTCGTCGTTGCTTCCCACCTGAGGATATCCTGTCTTTTCTACAATTCTCTCTGCCGGAATGTTCCGCAGTTCTTCAAGGGGGTTGATTTTGTTGATTCCTAGCAGCTCCTCTTCAAAACGAAGCCCAGTCGCTTCCGCTTCTGTCAAGGAACCGCCAGCCCGGGGAAAGAGAGCGTAGTTGCCGAGAATTGTTCCGCTCTGACCAATGGCTTTATGGAAAAGACCTTTGGCGAGAGGGGAGAGGCAGAGCGCCGAGACGCTCATACTGCCAGCCGATTGTCCGAAGATAGTTATATTATGAGGATCCCCTCCGAATTGGCGAATGTTCTTCTGAATCCACTGTAGTGCTGCTACTTGGTCGAGAAGTCCGTAATTCCCGCTGGTGTGAAGAGCGCTTTCGCTGGAAAGTGCCGGATGAGCAAGAAAACCGAAAGCTCCCAATCTATAGTTGATTGTAATGAGGAGAACTCTTTTCGTTTGGGCAAAGGTCGTTCCATCAAAACTGAAGAGTGAGCCAGAACCGCGCGAGAAAAAACCACCATGAATCCAGACCATAACAGGCAACGACCCGTCAAGGGAAGGAGTCCATATATTTAAGTAGAGGCAATCTTCACTTGTCGGTTCATTGTATAGAAGGGGTTGAGGGCAGCTTGGAGCAAACTTTTGAGCATACTTAAGACCATCCCAGGTGAGAAGAGGCTGGGGCGGTTTCCAGCGCAGATCATCTACCGGAGGCTGAGCATAGGGAACGCCTAAAAATTTTATAACGTCATCCTCTTCAAAGCCGGCAAGAAGCCCCTCCTCAACGTGCACCATGGGAAGAGGCGTAACAGTAGGTTCGACTGCGCAAAAGGCAGGAGAGGACAGCACCATATAAGGGAGCAAAACTCCAGCAGAAATAATGAGACAAAAAGCGGTAAAATATAAACTGCGAAGTGCTAAAAATCGTACATATTTTTTGAAATGCATAATCAACCACCTTTCAACAATTATGCTACTATTATTAAAACATAAAAATCGTTATTAAAGGAGGTTGCGCCATGAAAAAGTTTTGTCAAAGTTGCGGAATGCCCCTTGACGACTCTTCCCTTCTCGGTACTGAAAAAGACGGAAGCCCTACTCACGACTATTGTATCTATTGTTATAAAGAAGGTGCCTTTGAAGAGCCAGATATAACTATGGAAGAAATGATAGAAGTATGTGTTCCCTATATGGTAGAGCAGGGATTTGACGAAGAAAAAGCGCGAAAAATGTTGGCCGAGTTTTTACCGACTCTCAATAGATGGGTCAACAGAGACGAATAGACGAGTAAAGAGGGGGGAAAATAATCCCCCTCTTTTTTTGAGATGATATTTAGAGATTATAGTGTTGTCGATACGTGATGATATCAGCTACCGTAACGACTGGGAATGCGTGTTTTTTAGCAAAATCAACAATTTCGGGCAGACGGGCCATTGTCCCGTCTGGATTTGTAAGTTCACAAAGAACTCCGTAAGGGTCTACCCCTGCGAGTCGAGTCATATCTACAGAAGCTTCTGTATGGCCGTCTCGCTCTAGTACGCCGCCTTTTCTGGCCTGCAAGGGGAAGACATGTCCAGGCTTATTAAGATGATGGGGTTTCGCGTCACGAGCTATAGCTGTCTGTATAGTTTTTACACGGTCTGCGGCAGACACGCCTGTTGTAACGCCTTCCGCAGCTTCAATAGAGACTGTAAAAGCCGTTTTGAAACGACTTGAGTTGTGTTCTACCATAGGCGCAAGCTCCAGTGATTCTATTTTTTCTGGTGTCAGGCAAAGACAGACTATCCCGCTGCATTCTCGTATGAGCATGGCCATCTGCGGAACGGTAAGAGTCTGAGCGGCAAAGATAAGATCCCCCTCATTCTCCCTCTCTTCGTTGTCGGTTACGAGAATGCCACTTCCAGCCCGAAGAGATTCAAGCCCCTTTTCAACCCGCGTCAAAGGCGAACCAAAGGCATTGAGCAATGCATTATTCATACCATCATTCCTCCAGTATCACATATGAAATTTATAGTGCAGGGCGGGAAAAAATAAAAAAGCGGCATTCTGCCTGAGAGCAGAGGTCGCCCTATCTCTTCATTCCGGACTATCACCGTCGGCTCTGGCTTTTCACCAGATCAACGCTTCCTGCGTTTTGTCGCAAAAAAGCGTGCGCGGGCTTCCAGATATAGACTGGTTCACCGCCGGTGGGGACTTGCACCCCGCCCTGAGAATAGGCGTTCTCACTTTAATCATTTATACACTCTTTGTCAATCACTCGACCTCTCGTCAATAGACACGTGCAACAACCTGAGGCTTTCGTGGAGTTGGTTTGGGAGCTGAAGTCATGTCTGAGTAGCCGAGGGCGACAGCATAGTAGGGTTTATATCCAGAGGGAATGGGAAGTTCCCCGCATATATCTTCCTTTTGAAAAAGGTAGCGTATAAAACCGATCCAGCAAGAGGCCACGTTCAGACTGTGGGCTGCCAGAAGCATGTTCTCTATAGCTGCGCAACAGTCGGCAAAAGGCACGAGATGAGAGTCGGAAACCATTCCATCTTCTTTGCCGGAAACAATAATTACAGTGGGAGCATGAAAAAAAAGATGATAATCAGGATTCCTTCCTATTTCGGCTATTCGTTCATCATCCTTTCTGCTCATAATTGTACGTGTGCGCCGACTTAAATCATCTATAATACGTCTATTCTGAATAACCAAGAAGTGCCACGGCTGGTCGTTGTGTCCGCTGGGGGCGAATGTCGCCGCTTCGAGTATGGCAAGAAGTTCATTATCATCTATCTGCTCTTTTTTATATTTTCGAATGCTGCGTCGTTCTTTTATTGCTTGAATAATTTTATTCAAGAGTATCACCACCTCTTAATGTTCTGTTATTATACTCATGGTAAAGTTATAGCCTGAATTGGGGGTTTTTTGTAGTGGCTGATAGTTCAATTATACTGTTTGCCTTGTTCTTCATCTTTATGTTTATACTTTCAGCTTTCTTCTCTGCAAGCGAGACGGCTTATTCCAGTGTTAACAAAATACGCCTGAAACGTTTTGCCGAAGAAGGACGCAAAGGGTCTAATAAGGCACTCGATCTGGCAAAGGATTTCAATAAGACGATTTCCGCTATATTAATAGGTGGGAATATCGTTGATATTGTCATGACCTCCGCCGCCGCAGGAACGCTCTCTGTTCTCTTTGGCCCCATGGGAGCCGTGTACGCAACCCTTCTGATGACTGTTTTGATCATATTGTTTGGAGAGATACTCCCTAAAGCTTTTGTGAAGGATAAGGCCGAAAACTTTGCCCTTGGCGCTTCTGGGCTTGTTCACTTTTTTGTCTCCCTGCTTTCTCCCGTTACATGGCTTACTACAAATCTATCCCAGATCCTTCGTGGAAAAGATCGAACGGATGTTTTGCCCAGTGTTACACACGATGAGCTTTTGAGCATAGTTGAGACTATGGGGGAAGAGGGCGTGCTTCCTGAGACTGAGAAGGAGCTTATAGGGAATGCCGTGAATTTTTCCGAAATAGAAGTGTGCGAAATTCAGACGCCCAGAGTGGATTTATTTGCCCTGAACGTGAACGAACCTATTGAAAACGTAAAGAATCTGCTCTTAAAGAACCATTATTCCCGTGTGCCTATTTATGAGGGAACCTTCGATAATATTGTAGGAATCCTCAACGAGAAAGATTTTCTGAACCATTTTATACATGATGACAACGTGGAAATTCGCTCGATTATGACGCCGCCACTTTTGATAGCTGGAAGTGCCACCCTGATGGATGGCCTGAAAATGCTGCAAAAGAATAAGGCCCACCTTGCCGTTGTTCTTGACGAGTATGGCGGAACGTCGGGAATCATTACTCTCGAAGATATTCTTGAAGAGCTGGTAGGGGAAATATACGATGAGCACGATGACTTTAAAGAGTACTGTACTCAGGTTGAGGAAAACACGTACCTTGCGAGCGGAGACGCCTATCTGGAAGAACTCTTTGAAAAATTTTTAAGAATGCCCTATACGCCGGGAAGTGAGTCGAGCACGTTGAGCGGCTGGCTTTTCGAGCAGTTTAAAACGTTGCCTGCCGTTGGCGCCTCTCTTGAGTGGGGGCCCTTGCGCTTCGAAGTTGTCAAAATAACGGGGCAGCGAATACAGAAGGTGCGAATTATTCGCGACCCCGACTATGTCTTCGACGAAAATGGAGAGACAGATAACGTCTTAATGCTGTAGCACGTGGCACTATCTCTTTACTGCTGTGCCTTTCTCTCGAAAATGGCGATAATTTCCTCTTTGTAGTCATATAAATAGAGAGTGTTGCCCACAATTTCAAATGCTGTTACATGAGAGAGCATTTTGAAGTACTGTTCTTCTAGATCGATGGTATCAGGGCAATATTTTTTTGTCGACGCAAGCTGCTCGAAGAGAAGACGCGACCCAGACTCATCAAGACGGTAGGCACCGAAATAATTGTTACATCCTCCGTACCCGTGAACTCTCTTTTCCGCACTATTAAAATGCAAGGATATTCCATCGTTGTTTTCGGCTCGTTCTATTTGTTTGTCGCCCAACCTCACAAGCATCCAATCCTTATCTTCAAGAGTGACTTTTTCTTGTACTGATACGTCTTTTCCAGAGGTTGTTTCTTCTTGCTTTTCACTCTCTTCAGCTTCCTCTGTTTCATCACTTCCCATGCCAACGAAGCGGTCTACTATAAGAGCATCTTCTGTAGAATCTCCCTCCATGGCTGCTCTTTTTTCTATATGTCCCTCTATAACGACAGGGAGAGGTTCTCCCGCTTGAGGCTCAAGAGAGAGATATTGCTCTTCCAGAGTGACATAGTCCTTTTCCATGGCGACAGGAAAGGTTGCTCCGGTAAAGGTGTGGGTAAAGAGGGCCGCGTCAGCCATATATGAGAAAGTACCCTCCATTTGAAGGGGGGTTTTCAGCACATATGGTTCTTTTGTATGTGAAAGAGAGAAGTTAAGGTCAGATTCTGCACGTTTCCCTTCACGATCAACGAGTGTAATTTTGTCATTGCTATCTATAGCAAAATACATTTTGTCTTTTGGGGACTCGTGTAAAATAATCATCTTCTTAGAAGGAACGAGCTCCCATCGCCCTAAAGAGGCAAAAGTCTTGTCTTTGCCCTCTTCGGCTTCTAGATATGTCATCTCTAGTTGGTAGATGTTATCGGGGCGAAGAAAAAGAGCATACCGAATGCCGGGGCAGTCTGCCGCAGGAAGAACCCCATCATACTGGCCTGGGAGATGCAAAAGTTTTTGAGCTTCGGCCTTGAAATAGGCGTCTGATGTTTTTTCCGCCGGAGCTTCTAGGTTATCAGAGGCATTTGTTGTAGCGGCTTTTATTGAAGCGGTTACATAGGCGCCGCTGGAAATAATCAATGTAAGGATAATGCAAGTTAATACAATTACAGTTCTTTTTATTTTGTTCATCATGGGAACCCCCAATTAATGTGTTTTTACTTCAAATTTATGGTAATTTATAGTCATATACTATAAATTTCATTACGCTATTCATCATCAGTATTTTTGTGTATTTTCCAGAAGGAGTTTAAAAAAGAGCGGAAAGGCCGGGTGGGCGGCCTTTCCGTTTTGCATGAGGAGAATCGGTGAACCACAAAATTGCATTTTAGATATACGTGTTACGAAACTCTTAAAAAGTAACACGTATATAATACCTGTTAATCTCGCAGAGGTCAACTGGATAATAATCTTTCAGGGGGGATTGCTATGACTGAACTACCGCTTGTCTTTCTCGTTACTTCCGTTCTTCTTCTATTGAGCATTTTTTCCAGCAAATTGGCGGAAAAATTTGGTTTTCCCGCTCTTCTTATGTTCCTCGTTATAGGTATGTTGGCGGGATCTGACGGCCCTGGAGGAATCCATTTTGATAATGCCGCTACTGCCAATATGGTTGGTACGGTTGCCTTGGCTTTCATCCTTTTTGCCGGAGGTCTCGATACTCAAGTAGATAATATCCGACCGGTTTTAGGTCGTGGAATAACGATGGCTACACTAGGGGTTGCCTTGTCCGCTCTTTTCATGGGACTTTTTGTTCACTACGTTCTCGGATTTTCGCTGCAAGATGGCTTTCTTCTGGGATCTATCGTATCGTCTACTGACGCTGCTGCCGTCTTTGCCGTTCTCAGATCGCGCAGAGTAAGCCTTAAAGGCAATTTGCGCACACTCCTTGAGCTTGAATCTGGGAGTAACGACCCCATGGCGATCTTCTTGACATTGGCTGTTCTTCAGGTTATTCAGCAGGGATCTGTAGGATGGGGTAAACTTGTTCCCTTATTTATTATCCAGATATCCATGGGAGCTGCTGGAGGCTGGTTTCTCGGTAAGGTATCTGCGAGGCTCATAAACAGAATAAGGCTTGATTATGCCGGTTTGTATCCTGTGCTTGGAACAAGTATTGTTCTTTTAACCTACGGGCTTGTAGAGAAGATTGGCGGAAACGGTTTTTTAGCCGTCTATGTTTGTGGACTCGTTTTGGGGAACAGCGATTTTATCTACAAACGCAGCCTTCTTCGTTTTCACGATAGTATAGGCTGGCTCATGCAGATCATCATGTTTTTGGTTCTGGGGCTCCTTGTCTTTCCTTCCCATCTTGTGGGCGTTGTCTGGGAAGGCCTTCTATGCGCGGGGTTCCTTATGTTCATTGCCCGTCCGGTGGCTATTCTGCTGACTTTAATAGGAAGTTCCTTTTCTTTAAGAGAGAGGCTCCTCGCGTCATGGGCGGGGTTGCGCGGGGCCGTTCCCATTGTTTTGGCTACATTCCCTCTGCTTATGGGGCACCCACGTTCCAATGAAATTTTCAACGTCGTTTTCTTTATTGTGCTCACGTCAGTACTTTTTCAGGGGAAGACCCTCATGCCGTTGGCGCGGTTCCTGAAGGTGGATAAGCCCCTTCTATCTCGTCCGAGATATCCTCTTGAGTTCGATAAGACAGAGAACGATGTGCGAAATGAAACGCGGGAATTAGATATTTTACCGGGGACCTTTTCAGTGGGAAAAACGATCGGTCAGCTTTCTCTTCCGTCTGATGCCCTTATATTGTTGGTGAGGCGAGAGAAAAACTTTCTTGTTCCACGTGGACAGTTGACCCTCGAACCGTACGATACCCTTCTTGTGTTGGGCGAACCAGATGCGTTGCAAAAAGTGAGAGATATTATAAATAGAAAAGAAGAGCCAGCGGAATAGCGCCGGCTCTTCCACCTTATCGTTTCCACGTTGCAGGAACAAAAAGGATCAGAACTGTGTAGAGTTCAAGTCGCCCAAGAAGCATGCAGAAAGAAAGAACCCATTTCCCAATATTTGGGATAAGAGCGTAATTTTTTGTAGGACCAACCAGCGCAAGACCGGGGCCGATATTACCTAGAGTCGCTGCCACACTTGAGATGGCAGAAACAATGTCAAGCCCCAATGCGGTCATAACAAGACTTGCCAGAGTGAAGATCCCTATATAGAGAAGGAAAAAAGCGGTTATCGAGCCGACGATCTCTTTGGAAATCGTTCTTCCTGCCACTTTAGTATGAACTATGGCTTTTGGGTGAAGCAGACGGAAAAGTTCTGCATAGGCGTGACGTACCAGAACCATAATGCGAAGATTTTTAATGCCGCCGCCTGTAGAGCCAGCACAGCCGCCGATAAACATGAGGATGAGAAGCAGAAGCTGAGTAAATACTGGCCACAGCTCATAATCCGCGGTGACAAAACCTGTAGTGGTGATAATACTTACAACCTGAAAGGCTGCATAACGCAATGCGTCGAAGACGTTGCTGTAAATATCTTTTATCAAAAGTAACGCCGTAATAGCTACTGTACAGCCGAGGCTGATAAAGAAGTAGACACGAAATTCTCCATCTTTCCACCAGGCGTTCCACTTTCCCTTTAAAAAATGGTAGTGCAGGGCGAAGTTGCATCCGGCGAGAAACATGAAGATTGTAATAACCCAGTCGATATAGGCGCTATTGTAATGGGCAACACTCGTGTTCTTTGGTGAAAATCCACCAGTAGCCATTGTCCCGAAAGTATGGGTCAGAGAATCGAAAAGATCCATTCCTCCGAATAGAAGCAGAACAGTCTGCAACGCCGAGAGGAAAACGTATACTCCCCACAGGAGCAGAGCAGTCTGTTGAATTCGAGGTGTCATTTTTTCTGGAATGGGCCCGGGGACCTCCGCTTTGTAGAGTTCCATTCCTCCAACACCGACGAAGGGTAGAATAGCCAGGCTGAGGACGATAATTCCCATGCCTCCAAGCCAGTGTGTCAGGTCTCGCCAGAAGAGGATTCCGCGAGGTTGGGCTTCTATGTTCGTTAGTATGGAGGCTCCAGTTGTTGTAAAGCCAGACATGGCCTCAAAAAATGCATCGGTAAATGTGGGTGCTGTTCCATGAAAAAAGTAGGGCAGTGCCCCTATGATAGAAGCGGTTACCCACGATAGGGTGACGACAGCGAAGGCTTCACGTATGCCGAGATCTTGAAAATTTCCACGTTTTCCCCAACCGTAGAGAAGCAGGGCAACCATGAAACCGACAGCAATAGACATTACAAAGGCTTTTGCATCAGTGCTTCCGTCCATAATGGCCCATGAGAGGGGCCAGAGCATGAAGATAGAGATCATGGAAGACAGAAGGGCGAGAACTCGCGCTACTAGACGAAATTTCATGACTTATTTCACTCCAAGTTTTTCAACGGCAATAGGCATCAATTCAGAAGAGGCAAATATGGTTACGAGGTCTCCTGCATGAATAATCGTATCTCCCATAGGAACAAAGACTTCATTGTCTCTTCGAACGAGGGCGATCAGTATTCCTTTTGGAAGGTCCATCTCTGCCATGGTGAGGCCAGAAATGGCGCTTGTTTCCGAAATATGGGCTTCAAGCATCTCTGCATCTATCTTATCGAGAAGCGAGAGTGTTCCGGCTCCAGATGGGTAGCGCACATTGCTCATAATAACAGAGGCAAGGGCCTGGTTAGGGTTGACCATGGCATCGACGGAGATGTAGTTATCGAGGTGCATGTACATCTGACGTCGCACAACGGCAATGGCCTTTCTGGCTCCTAGAGCTTTGCCAACGACGCCGAAAAGGATATTGGCTTCATCGCTTTCAGTGGTACAGACAAAACCGTCGGCATCTTCCACGCCTTCATGTCTGAGCAATGTCTCATCGGCGCCATCTCCGCATAAGACGAGAGTTCGCTGCAACTCACTGGCGATTCGTTCGCACTTTTCCTTGTTGCGGTCAATAAGACGAATATCTACGCTCTTATAGTGTTTTTCGAGGCGATGGGCAACCTGATAGCCCAGTTTTCCGCCTCCGATAATAAAGACCTTTTTAAGGGGAGTGCTTTTCTCTCCGCTGAAAACTTCTTCCAACTGCCACACCTGGTCTTTTCTCGTGACGGTAAAGCAAATATCCCCTTCTTCCAGAATATTGTCTCCATAGGGAACAAATCCTTCCCCGTTTCTTTTTACATAGACAATAATGGCGGTAACATGAGGATATTGAATACGAAGCTGTTTAAGGCTGAGTCCCGCAAGGGGGGATTTATGGGCGATGGGAAAAGCATAAATACCAGCTATCCCTTCGAGCAACTCTGCTGTCTCCAGAGCGGAACTGACGGAAAGCAACTCTATAATCTGACGAGCGACAGACCGTTCGGGAGAGTTCATAACATCTATGCCAAGATCTCTGGCCCATGTGGGGCTATCTGTATATTCCAGCCCGCGAGCCCTTGAAATGACACGTTTAACTCCGGCCCTTTTCGCTATCCAGCACGCCATAATATTGACTTCGTCGCGATTGGTACAGGCGACCAAAATGTCTATGGAACAGCCGCTCTTAACTCCGGCTTCTTCAAGAACGGAGGGACGAGATCCGTTTCCCCGGATCGTAATAACATCAAGCTCGTTATCGACCTTCAATGCTCGTTCCTTGTCTTCCTCAATAACTGTAATGTCGTGTCCTTCGGCGGAAAGACTTCTTGCTACGTGATACCCTACTTCTCCAGCACCAACAATAACGATATGCATAACTCAATCCCTACTTCCAACATATGGTCGAGAATCTTCGGCCTATACTAGCAAAGCTTTATAGAAAAGCAACACCATTTATGTTGCTACAAACCAATAAGAATATTCTGGAACCATGTCTGTGAAAACATGAAAGACAGTATCTGAGGCTTTTCCTCCCGCATGGTTTGAGAATAACTTTCTCATTTCGAAGAGAGCGTTTCGTAAAAGCTGTTCCGAATAGAATAGGGATTGAAGTCTTCTGTACAAAAGCACAGCAAGACGGCCGATCTTTTCAAGAGGGAGCTTGCCATAAAGAACGTAGAGATTTTTAAGAGCCGCAGCAAGCCACGATGGATCTTGATGTTTTGTTCCTTTACTTAAAATAGCTTCGATAACTGTTGTTTTTGTGCTATCGAAGGGAGCTTTCATATAGGCATCTATCTTGGGGAAAACGTAGCCCGACAGGTAGTAGACAGATGCTACAGAAAGACGTTTCGAAGAGTATTTCCACTTACGACGTGGGCTCGATTCGAGAATAATCCCTCTGGGCAGTGAGACACACCGTTGATAGATGTAGTGGGGGGTACGAAATGTTCGCCCACATAGAGACGCCATATGGGCTGTCGTCCATCGAGTAGTTTTTTCGCTGATGCTCCAAAATTCCCCATGGCTTTCAGGGATGTTGAGAAACATACTGGCATAGTGTCCCCATCGCCACGAAGGGACCTCGCGCCAGGGCAGATATGAGGAGAATTCCTTAATAGCCGGAGTAACGATCTCCTGTTGTGCTAGTTTCATGAACTGCCGTTCAGGAAGGGTGTCGTATAAAAAAGGAAAGGCCGTTTCCGCCATGGCAGAAAGCATAGAATGCCAGCGATGGGCCTTATCCTGATAGATGTCATCTGTTTCTGGGGCAGCCATCAGGGAACAATGATACAGTATACTTAAGAATTGTTTCCATTCGATTGTTGGTCCTTGTGAAACGAGGGAAGGGAGGCCTATTTCCTGGCCTAAAGACGGTAACCACACAGTTGCATCGTGAACCGCAGAATCTAAAATATCTTGACGTAACAAAAAATCTAAGTTTGACTGTAAATCAAGAGCTTTCTTTACCAAGTCCGGAGGGTATTTGGAATAAAGCACTCTTACGCTCACCTCCATTACAGAATGCTGTAATGTATTTATACTATGCCATATTTCCTACAGAAAGAGAAGGGCCATAATACGTATTTCATATATTCTTTTCTTACCCTTTTTGTGATAGTCTATACATATGAATAAGACAGCAGACGATAAGCCACTTATCTCACCTTTTCTAGTTCTTTTTTTAGGAGTTCTTGCCATATCTACAGGAGCAATATTTGCACGAATGGCACACCATGCTCATCCTCTTGTGATATCTGCATATCGAGTAGGTATTGCTGCCGTCGTCTTGTTGCCTCTCGCTCTCTGGCGTTGTCGTGAAGAGATTGCCATTCTTAGCAAGGGAGAGTGGCGGGCTCTTATCCTGTCGGGAATTTTTCTCGCTATTCACTTCGCCTTTTGGATATCATCTCTTTTTTATACATCAGTTGCAAGTTCTGTTGTTATTGCCGATACGATCCCTATTTGGACCGCTTTTTTGGCTCCAATAATTACTCATGATAAGGTTAGTCGTAAAGCATGTTTGGGAATAGGCGTAGCGTTCATGGGAGGAATTGTGATCAGTCTGGGTGATTTCTCTGTAGGAAAAACAGCTTTGTGGGGCGATTCTCTAGCCTTGATCGGAGCTTGGGCGGCAACCCTTTATTTCCTTTGCGGACGCATTGCTCGTCGGCGAGTATCGTTGTTGACATATGCTTCTCTCTGTTATAGTGTAGCGGCCGTCTGTTTGTGGGGAGTTATCCTCTTCAAAAAACTTCCAGTTGCAGGTTTTTCTCTTCCAACGTGGGGAGCATTCTTGGGAATGGGCCTCATCCCGCAAATACTCGGACATAGTAGTTATAATTGGGCCTTGCGTTACGTTAACCCAAGTGCCGTTTCCGTAGCTTTGTTAGGAGAACCTGTGGGAAGTTCCATTCTTGCTTTTCTTTTATGGAAAGAAAAAATTACCCTCTTGACATTAGCTGGGGGAATTCTCATCTTGCTCGGAATTTTCATAGTGGCCCATCATAGTGGGCGAAAATAGGCATACGAAGCTAGATATATACAAGTTAAGTGATGAAGAAAGGGGCCAAAGTATGCATTACCGTTCAATATTTGTTTCAGATGTTCATCTTGGGTCGAGATGGAGCAAGGTCGATCAATTAGCAGCCTTTCTTTCTTCGTCTCTTTGCGATCGTCTTTATCTCGTAGGCGATATTATCGATGGCTGGAAATTTCGCCGTGAAGCTTTAAAAACACGTTCTTCACACTACCTGCTTCAGCTTTTGCTCAAGCTTTCTGAAAAAACAGAGGTCTTCTATATCCCTGGAAACCACGATGATTTCCTCGACGAGTTCAGAGGAAAGTGTCTCGGCGGTATCCACATTTTAGAGAAGAGCATTCATACTGCACGTGACGGACGGCGGTATCTTGTTACCCATGGCGATGAACTCGACATCATTTCCAAACATTCTGAATGGCTTGCCCGCATTGGCGATGTTGCCTATGAAACGTCTCTGGCTTTGAATAATGGAATAAACCGCTTCTTCTCCAGCGAAAACCAGTGGTCTTTTTCTAAATCGGCGAAACGAGTGGTTAAGGAATTTGTAAAATGTATTAGTGGCTACGAGAAAAGGGTTACTGAAATCGCCCAAAAACATGATGTACAAGGTCTTGTCTGTGGTCACATTCATCATCCTGTCATGAAAAAAATAGGAAATATTCTTTACTGTAATACTGGAGATTGGTTAGAGAGTTGTTCAGCCGTTGTTGAAAATCAGGACGGAAGCCTTCAATCCCTTCTTTGGCAACAAATACAAAAACAGGCGATAGCTAGTCAAAATGGAATCAATGTCTTACCCGCTTTTCCCTTTATAGAAATTCCTGTACCTTTTTTAAGCTGCAAAAGTCGTTAAAATTATGTACAATGCCTCGTAGAGGTATGCGAGGTGTTAAGAAGTGAAAACATCATATTTTGCACATAAAGAAGCAATATCAAACCCTGATTCTGTAGCTATTTGCAGGGGAGTGCCTTCGTGGTTCAAGGGGAGAATCTACTCTCCGCTAGCCCCTTCGTGGGAACTGCTTCAGCAGGGAAAAAGGAGTAAAATCCCTCCCCATGTCTGCGCCTTGGAATATTATAAAGAGGTCCTTTCCCTTTTAAACCCATCGCAAGTCTATAAAGATCTTGGAGAGAATGCTATCCTTTTATGTTGGGAGAAGCCTGGGGATTTCTGCCATCGCCGTATTGTGGCTGTATGGCTTGAAAAAAAATTGAATGTACGAGTTCCCGAATTGGACTATGAAAATCTTTTGTTTGACGATTATGATGTAGATATTGAAACTTTTCTAAAGACAGTTTTGTAAGTTTGCTCAAGAAAGGGTTGAAACTATACTATGACGCCATGGCAGCTTTTTAAAATGTTTTTTAAAATTAGTTCCGTAACCTTTGGTGGCGGAGTCGTTATTCTGGGTATGGCCGAAACGGAAGTTCGTAAAAGGGGAGATATGGCAGAGCAGGATCTGCTCGATATTGTCAGCTTGTCGGCAGCCATGCCAGGGCCTCTTGCAGTCTCTTCATCTTTCCTTATAGGGAAACATTATAGCGGCATTCCCGGAGCTGTTATGGCCGTTCTCGGCGTTTTAGTTCCTCCTTTCACCATTATTTTGTTGCTTTCGAATCTTGTCTTGCGTTATCAGAATTCCCCGGCGTTAAAGGCCTTTTTCCTCGGCGTGATCTGTGCCGTGGCTGCTTTGCTGGTCAATGTCGTTGCTCGTCAGCTGAAAACCATTCTTTTTTCTGATTTGCTGAATCTCATTCCATATGCCGTAGTTATTGCACTCATGCTTTTCTTGAATATTCATCCTCTTTTTGCCATAGCCGTAGGTGTTGCTATTCAGTGGTTCAGAAAGGAGAAAAAATAATGAAACTTCTCTTGCTTGCTTTGGCCTTCGCTCGGATAGGTGTAGGAGCTTTTGGTGGCGGAATTTCCACCATTCCTTTAATAGAGCACGAACTTGTTATAAACTATGGGTGGCTGACGCCACAAGAATTTAACCAGGTCTTGGCTTTGGCGCAAGTTACGCCTGGTCCTATAGCTGTCAATGCAGCAACTTTCGTTGGCTTTCATCAAGGCGGTATCTTGGGGTCTTTTATTGCCACTGCATCAGTAGTTTCGGCTCCTCTTCTTGTATTGCTGTGTGTTCTTCTAGTTATGAAGAAAAGTTCGGATGAAAAAGTTGAACGTTTTAAAAAGTCTTTGCGTCCAGCGGTAGGGGCCCTTCTGACTCTTGCTGTTGTCCCCCTTTTAAAGACAGCTCTTTCTCAGTGGCAGGCTGCACTTCTCTTTGCTCTGGGAGTAGCTTTTTTCCAGCTTCGCATCTTTAAAAATAATCCACCTCTGCTCTTTGTTCTTTTTGGAGTTGTGGGCCTTTTTCTTTTTCAGTAAGTAGTAAACTCTACTATACGTGGCAAGCTTTATTATTCGCATGTGTTTGGCTCCTAGATAAAGAATCTCTTTTGAAGGAGAGATGCATATGGTTTTCAAACAAAAGCATCGTCGCCGATCTGAAAAAGCGGGACTCCCTCCCGGTACTCTTATTCATGTAGGTGAGAAAAGAGAGGGAGAAGTGGGGTTACATCTGATTCACTATGGAACAGACGTTCTTGAAGAAAAGTCTTTATCGAATTTCACGGAGTACGAAAACAAAGAGATAAAGACAGAAGGCATAGAGTGGCTTGATGTTGTGGGACTTCACGACACGGCATTGATAGAGCAGATAGGAAAAAAGTTTTCTATTCATCCCCTTGCTCTTGAAGATATTCTTAACACGGAGCAGCGTCCTAAAATTGATGAATACGATGATTTCCTCTACATCGTTCTTAAGATGCTTGATCTAGATGAAGAGACGGGAGCTCTCACTATTGAACAGGTCAGTTTTATTCTGAAAGAGAATCTCGTCATCTCTTTTCAGGAGCGTAAGGGAGATGTTTTCGATTCAGTTCGAGAACGCATACGCAATACGGCAGGGCGCTTTAGAAAACTTGGCGCTGATTACCTTCTCTATGCTCTCATGGATTCTGTTGTGGACAATTATTTCGTCATTTTAGAAAAGATCGGAGAGCAGGTCGAGGAGACAGAAGAACTGTTGCTCACTCATCCCGACCAGGAAACAGTGCGCTCTATTTACAGAATGAAGAGAGAACTTCTTACGTTAAGACATGCCGTTTGGCCTCTGCGCGAAGCAGTGAGCTCTATACGAAAAACCGAACATATTCTTGTCCAGTCGCAGACACAAACCTATTTCAGCGACCTCTACGATCATGTTATACAAAACATTGATACTGTTGAAAATTTCAGGGAAACTGTCTCTGGAATGCTTGACTTGTATCTCTCTTCCATAAGCAACCGCATGAACGAAGTCATGAGAGTTCTTACAGTTATAGCAACCCTTTTTATTCCATTAACATTCATCGTTGGTGTGTACGGAATGAATTTCAAATATATGCCAGAGCTTGAATGGCATTGGGGGTATCCCTTTGTCTGGATTCTCATGGCATGTATTGCTTTGGTCATGATGTACTGGTTTAAGAGAAAGAAGTGGTTATAGCCCATGAAAAGAATCGATGTGGTGCTTTCTCCAGCAGAAGAACTGCCAGAGGCCGATGGATGGCTCGTTATCGATATACTTCGGGCATCGACAACGATTACTACTTTTTTTGACAACGGCGGAACCGAGCTTTTTCCGGTAGCTACATTGGAGGAAGCCTTTCGTTTAAAAAAAGAGCGAGGCGAGGCAACTCTTCTCATGGGAGAAAGAAACGCTCTTTCTCCAGAAGGTTTCGATCTTGGAAACTCGCCACTCGATTTGTCTAAAGAACTTCTGGCACGTCGTCCGTCAGGTGTTATGACAACCACGAATGGTACTTTAGCCTTGCAGAAGGCGGCAGAGACGGGAGTTCCAGTATGGGTAGCTTGTGGCAGAAATGCAACGGCAGCCATAGAGAAACTGTGGAAAAGCGGAACTGAATTGGCCATACTTTGTGCTGGCCGATATGGCCGACTTGCCTTCGATGACGGAGCATGTGCCGGAATGTTGGTCCATATGCTGCAAAAAAAAGATTCATCCCTTGTTCTCCGAGACGGAGCTTTAACAGCTCTTGCTATGTGGAATTATGCAGAAAGAGATCTTCTGAACGCCCTGAACAAAGCTGAACACGCCAAAAGTCTTTATGAACTGAATATGGAGTCAGATATTCTGTTTGCGAGTCAAATCGACGTGACACGTACAGTAGCGTGTCTTTATAAAAGTGAAGCGTTAGTCCTCAGGAGGGATTGTGATGATCCAATATGAAAAACTTGCCGAGTGTTTAACAACTGCTCGGAAAGCAGTCGTCTTTTCGGGAGCTGGAACGAGCACTAGATCTGGACTTCCCGATTTCAGATCATCCCAAGGGTTGTGGACTCATTATGACCCAATGGCTCTTGCTTCTGTAGAGGCCATGAATACGAACAGACAGGCGTTTTTGGAATTTTACCGGTATAGAATAAAATCCGTTAAACGGGCAGCTCCCAATGCTGCTCATCACATTTTGGCAGAGTGGGAGAAACATAATCTTGTAAAAGGTGTTATTACTCAGAATGTTGACGGCTTTCACCAGGAAGCGGGAAGCATGAACGTCATAGAACTTCACGGTTCTCTTCGCAACGTGCAGTGCAGACGCTGCATGCAGGTCTTTTCCTCAGACCTCTTGCTGGAACAGGAAACGTGCCCCATGTGCGACGGCGATTTACGCCCCGGCGTTGTTCTTTTCGGAGAACTTTTACCAGAAGGCCCCATGGAGGAAGCAAGGAAACTTTCGACGACCTGCGATCTCTTTATAGTGCTTGGGTCGTCTCTTAACGTTTCTCCTGCCAACCTCTTTCCTGTTGATGCCTACCGTAACGGTGCTCAACTTGTGATTATCAATAAAGAGACCACGCAATTTGATTCAGTAGCATCTTTTGTCATTCATGAAAATCTTGTCGATGTATTAAAGGAAATACACCATATTCTCTACGGAGAAGGGGGCTTTTAAATGATCAATGTCATCAGAAAGGGAGCTCCTTTGTTAATACTGAAAGGGGCTAAGGAGGCTATTGTAGAGTGGCTTCAAAACAATTTTGAAGCAGAAATCATCTCCCTTGAAGGCAAATCTTTCGAAGAAACCCTCGGATCAGTGGAACAGGGGCAGGCCGGTCTCATCGTAAAAAACATGAACGAAAGCGATGAAATACCGCCTGTTGTTCTTGTAACAACAAGCCACCCCGATAAAATACTCGAACGTATTATCAACGAAAAAGCTACGACCATGATTGAGTACGCAGAACGTCTGCCGAGAGTCATCTTCTTCAGGGTTTTCGGCGATTATCGTACTGTATTGAAAGAGATACAGAACGATTTCGGAGGGCGGCTGGATAAAATTGGTTCCAATCTTGTCTTTGCCTCTGAAAACCCTGGTGTTCCTGTCTGCTTCACTGAAAAATCGTTGAAAAAAGGCCTTGCCTTTCAACGAGGCGATCTCTTAGAAGAAGGGCTGTTTATAGATATGCCCTTTGAAGAGCTTTTTAAACGTCTCAATAGCAGAGCTCTTCATTATTTCAACGCGGGACTGAATAACCGTGACTGGAACGTTATGGAAGTACGCCTGTACGACGCGGATAAACAGTACTGGCTTCACACCCGCCGTTTGCGTCTTGCCCTTGAGGGACTTGAAGTCTGTATGGTTATCGGCGAAGGGTGGGGTAAGGACTATGCCCATATTCTTATGCCTGTACCCGTTTACTGTATTCGTATTTTGACTTTCCTTGAACCCTTTATGGTCAAAAGAGCTCTTATGGGACTTGAATACACGGAAGATGGTCAGCGTTTTGTCGACCTGGATCTTTACCACAACAGGAAAAAAATATCGTGGGGCGATGTGCCTGGCGGAGAGATTGTTCCTCGAAGTGAGCGTGAACGGCCTCGCACAACTTTGTCTATGGCATTCCGTAAAGAAGTCATGGCTGCTCTCGATGAGAGAGAATGTGCGGAGATACAGGATATAGAAGAGGCCATACTCGAGAAAATACCTCAGAGAGACGACGATTAATATACCCTACTTAGTATTGAAGCCTGTGGTAGAATACTTCTACTACTAAAGGAACTTTAGAATTGAGGAGAGTTTTTTGACGCATACGTTTCTACCTGTTTCTCGAAAAGATATGAAAGACAGAGGGTGGAAGGATTTTGATTTCCTTTTCATCAGCGGTGACGCTTATGTAGACCACCCCAGCTTTGGACACGCCATAATCAGTCGTGTTTTAGAAAGTGCTGGTTTCAAAGTAGGAATTATCGCTCAGCCCGACTGGCACGATACAAAGGATTTTGCGCGGTTGGGACGTCCTAAGTTGGGCGTTCTCGTTGCCGCTGGAAACCTCGATTCAATGTTGAATAAGCTGACGGCTTCCAAGAAGAGCAGAAGCACTGACAGCTACTCTCCAGGGGGAAAGGCCGGCAGACGTCCAGATCGGGCGACTATTGTCTATTGCAACCGTATTCGTGAACTTTGGAAAGATATTCCCATAGTCATTGGCGGCATCGAAGCAAGTTTGCGCCGTTTCGCCCACTACGATTATTGGTCAGATGCAGTACGACGTTCCATTCTCATAGACAGCCAGGCCGACCTACTTGTCTATGGGATGGGAGAAAAACAGATAGTACATATAGCAGAGCTTTTGCGAGACGGAATTCCAGTTTCAGAAATCAGAGATATTCAGGGGACATGCTACAAAACAGAAAGTCTTGAGAGGCTCTGGGATTATGTGGAATGTCCTTCCTTTGAAAAGGTAAACAAGGATAAGAAGGCCTTTGCAGAGGCATTTCGCCTTCAATATCTGGAGCAAGACCCCATACGGGGAAAGACAGTTATACAGCAACATGAACACTTTTACGTTGTGCAGAATCCCCCGACAATGCCCATGACGGCGGCGGAGCTCGATGCTGTTTACGAACTTCCGTACATGCGAACGTGGCATCCCATGTATGAAAAATACGGTGGGGTTCCAGCCATTAAAGAAGTGGAATTCAGCATTACTACCCATCGAGGGTGCTTTGGCAGTTGTGCTTTTTGTGCCATAGCCTCTCATCAGGGACGAATGATACAGAGTCGCTCTGAAGAATCAGTGCTGAAAGAGGCGAAACTTCTCACGAAGCGTCCCGGTTTTAAGGGGTACATTCATGACGTGGGAGGTCCGACAGCCAATTTCAATAGACCATCGTGTGATGATCAGTTGAGACGAGGAACGTGTAAAAACAAGCAATGTCTGGCTCCTGCGCCGTGTAAGAACTTACATGTCGACCATGAATCTTACATTGACTTGTTGCGTAAGATACGGGCCATTCCAGGCATCAAGAAGGTCTTTATACGGTCGGGCATTCGATTCGACTACCTCTTGGCAGACAAAAAAAGCGGTTTCCTTGAAGAATTATGCCGATATCATATCAGCGGTCAGCTTAAAGTTGCTCCGGAACACGTTTCAAATACGGTGCTCGAGTTGATGGGCAAATCGGGACGGCGCGTTTACGAGCGCTTCATGAGAGAGTACGAAGAGATGAATAAGAAAATTGGAAAGAAACAATATCTCGTGCCGTATTTTATATCGAGCCATCCGGGAGCTGGTCTGAAAGAGGCGATAGAGCTTGCGGAATTTGTTCGTGATCTGAACTTTATGCCCGAGCAGGTGCAGGATTTTATTCCGACGCCGGGAAGCCTTTCGACGTGCATGTATTACACAGAGCTGAACCCTCTAACTGGAGAACCGGTCTATGTGCCCAAAAGCAACCAAGAAAGAAAAATGCAACGTGCTCTCTTGCAATATCGCAACCCTTCGAATCACAAATTGGTACGAGAAGCCTTACGAATTGCAGGTCGTGAAGATCTCATTGGTTGTGATGAAAAATGTCTTGTTCCTCCAGAAAAGGGGGAGGAAAAACAAGGTGGCGTAAAACAAAGTGGTGGAAAGCAGAAGGTGAGGCGGAGTTCCAGACAAAACTTCAGAAGGAGCAAGCCCAAAAGGGGGCGCTAGAGAGATGAGAAAGTATTCTTTTCTTTTAGCTTGTGTATTTGCTTTCTTTGCTGCTATGGCAGGCAGTCTATGGTATTTGAATACGCGTGAAGAGAGAGGCATTCAGGAGCAGGCTCAGCCGCGGCCTCAGCTCAATGCTTCTTCAGTTGAAAGCAAGCCTCCGAAAGATACGGTCAATCTTCCGTCTTCTTCTCAGCCAACGAAACCTGGACAAAACATAATAGCCGCTCCTCAAACTGAGCAGGAGCCAATTCCTAAGGTGGAAATAAAACACCCTCCACAGGAGGTTCTTCCCAAACAAAAAACAAGGGAAGAGGAACTTCGCGATCTAAAAGCTCAGATACAACCGAAAGAAACGCCTAAAGATGAAGTGGTTTCTATTCCTGTAGCTGACGATCTCATAGAGAAAGGGAAAAAGATCAAACAGTCAATAGAAGATGAGGCTAAAGACGCCATGCAAGACGCTATTGATGTCTTACCTGGCGTGGATGCTGAAATAGCAGATGCCGATCTTGGTGTATCTGGAAGTAAGGTGAGTCTTAATTTCACTATACCAGCAGATCGAATAAAGCTCCTTGGCAAATTACCGCCCGACCCTGAAAAAACAAAAAAGTCATCAGAAGAAGTAGTTTCTGATGACATTATCTCTTGCGATATATCTTCTAAAGATAGAAAATAGTCTTAATTATTCATCGCTTTTATCTTTGCAACAAAAGTTGCTGCATGTTGAAACAAAATAGGGCCTGTTTCGGTGAGCAAGACGGCGAAAAAGATGAGAGAGCACCCAAGCACCATCTGAGGAGTAAAGATTTCGCCAAGAAATAGAATTCCAGACAGGGCTCCGAATACAGATTCCAGGCTCAGCAAAATGGACGCGTGGGTGGACGGCGTGAATTTCTGAGCTGCATTTTGTACAGAAAGAGCAAAGACAGTACAAAGAAGCACGGTAAAGGCAATACTCCACCATGCGCTTGGAGCTATTGCTGCACCAGGCCATTCTTCGAGAAGTATGGCGCTTATGAAACTAAGCAGCGCGGTAGTTCCAATTTGAAGAGTGGCCAGGGCGAGAGGATCCATTTTCGGGGCAAAGCGTTCAATGGCAAGTATATGGCATGCGAAAAAGAGTGCGCAGAATAGTGTGAGAAAGTCTCCGTAGTTCAGATTGGAGAAGGCGTCTCCGTTCCCTTGAAGGGTAAGGAGTCCCATTCCTCCCAGACATATGAGAGACGCAATAATTGAAATATACCCCGGAAATATCTTTTTAAGAGCCCACGAAAGGAACGGAACAATGACAACGTATGTTGCCGTTATAAATGCCTGTTTCCCGGCCGTTGTGTAATTTAGGCCGATTGTCTGGGTAGCGAACCCGAGAAAGAGAAAAAGCCCTACGAGAAGGCCGGCTTTTATATCGTTGGCTTTCAGCTTTTGCAAACGCTTTCTGAAAATAAGAGACATAAGAACGAAAGACGCAGTAAAGCGGATGGCAAGTAACCAATAGGGGGTAAAACTATTCAGAGCATCTTTCATCGCAACAAAACCAAAGCCCCAGAATAATGCAATAAGAACGAGGGCGCTGTCGGCAAGTAAAACTTTATGTCGAGTCATCCAAGACATTATTTTGTCACTCCAATTCATTTTATACGTTCTTGACACTGAGATTTTAACACACACCGCTTAATTTCATTGGCATACGAATTATAAACTATAGTTAAGAGTTGCAATAGTTATAAATTTAACAAAACAACTACAGGAAGATAACATCGTCTTGAATGTGATGATAAGGAGTTTTGTGCACCTTGTATTAAATGAAACTTTTATTTACAAAAGAAAGTTGGACAGAGTATAATGTATGCGCGTTTCACATTCTCAATGCAAGGGGGTGTAATGCTTGTTTGTTTTTGTCACATCCTTTCTAATGTATCTGTTGCTTGTATGGTCTGGAGGCACGATCAATGTAGTAGAGATAGGTATTGCTTTAATTCTTGCTACTATACTTGCTTTTGCTTCCCATACATGGAACCCCTCAAAACCTTTCAGTTTCAGGGCGTTGAATCCTTTGCGCTGGATCACTTTTGTTTATTACGTTTGCGTTCCTTTTGCAATAGGGCTCATCAAGGCGAATTTCGATGTGGCGATGAGAGTTATTACCGGCCACATCAATCCTGGAATAGTCAAGCTTGAACCTGGCCTGAAAAGTGATTTAGCAAAGACCATACTTGCTGATTCGATTACGTTGACTCCAGGCACACTGACAGTGGATGTGGACGATGATGGTGCTTTCTATATCCATTGGATCAATGTTCTGGACGTGTCTCCAGACGAAAAGCAGGTGTATGGGTCTTTTGCACATTGGGCAAGGAGGTTAGCGGATTGAGTATTCAGCTATTAATGTGGGGAGCCGTAGTGTTGGGTATAGTTGCTATCGTTATTTTGGGCCGCCTTATAGCTGGACCAACAATACCGGATAGAGCTGTTGCCCTCGATACGGTTAATACCCTGGTTGTTGCGATGATGATTTTGTTGTCAGCTGTCTTTGATTCAGTGGTTATGGTCGACGTGGCTATTGTGTATGCTGCCCTTTCTTTTGTGGGAACAATGTTTATCGCCCGTTTTATCGAAGGGGGAATGTAGAAATGGCAGAACAATATGCTATCGGAATTTTGATTATAATCGGTCTCATTTTCAACACATTAGGGGCCATATCACTGTATAGATTTCCAGACGTGTACACGAGGCTTCACGGAGCTACGAAGTGTACTACCTTTGGAAGTATTTTTACGTCGTTGGCTGTTGTAGTATATGCAGCTTTTCGTTTGCATCAGGGTGGGGAGAGTCGGTTTGCCGTATTAATTATTCACGCTCTTGTGGCCGTTATGGTTCTTCTTGTTACGAATGCGACTGGGGCTCATGCTATTGCCCGTGCCGCCCACAGAAGCGGAGTTGTTCCTAAAATGGCTGTGGTTGATCGCCTTGCAGAAGAAGAGGAGCGTAAAGGTGGTGTTGTCAGTGAGTGAAGTTTTTCATATTGCCATCCTCACGTTGCTCGTTATATCGGCTTTTTTTGCTATTTGGTTCAGAGACCTTTTGTCGTCGGTGATAGCTTTAGGAGTGTTTAGCCTTGTGCTTTCAGTGGAGTTTTATCTCTTGCACGCTCCCGACGTAGCAATCGCAGAAGCGGCAATTGGCGCTGGTCTGAACACTGCCATATACATTGTGGCCTTGAGAGGATGCGGTAAGGCCCGGAGTAAAACCGGAGGTGATATCCGGTGAAAAAGACAATCTTTATCGTTGCAGCTTTAGTTCTTGGCGGTTTGGTTTGGGGTGGTCTCGATGCAATCCATCCCTTTGGAGATCCTGGACAGGTTGCTATGGACGACTATTTCCTTGAACACGCAATAAAAGATCGTTCATCGGAAAACGCTGTTACATCGATCGTTTTCGACTTTCGTGGATTCGATACTATAGGAGAAGCTGCCGTTCTTTTCACAGCAGTTTGTTCCGTTACAGCTCTTTTCAGGGAAGGAGGCAAAAAGAAATGAAGCCTCTATCTGTTGTAGTCCGAACAGGCTGTGATATTTTTGCCTGGTTCTTGATCATCTTCGGAGCCTACGTAATCATACACGGCGACGTTACTCCCGGCGGAGGTTTTCAGGGTGGTGCCGTTGTCGCAACCTTCCTGGCTCTTTTACTTGTTGCCTATGGATGGAACAGACTCTCTCTCTGGCTTAACGAGAGCATATATAACGGAATGCTCATTTTTGGGCTTCTCTGTTTCATTATTTTAGGTTTTATGGGAATGCCTACATCCTTCTTCTATAACTTTGTTGCCATTCCCGCCGCAGAAGTGGCTAAGACCGGTCATGGTATTATTCCTCCTTCAGGAACCATTGCTTTAATGGATATTGCAGTAGGAATAGAAGTTACAGGAGGTTTATCCCTTCTTTTGATTTATATGTTTAAAGGAATACACCTTTTCGATAACTATGAGATAGGAGGGGAGAGCGGTCATGATCGGTAATGCTCCTTTTCTCATTGTGGGTGTTCTTTTTCTGATGGGGCTTATCGCAGTGCTTACTGAGAAGAACCTCGTTAAGATCGCTATCGGAGTCAGCATTATAGAGTCCGCAACGAATATGTTCCTTATCGCGTTGGGATATAGGTCGGGAGGCGCCATTCCTGTGCGGTTCCTTGCTGGAGGCGAGAAACTCATGGTATTGCCCACTCCTCAGGCTCTGACTCTGACGGCCATTGTTATTGCTATGGCGACAACAGCTCTTATGCTATCGCTGATTATGCTTCTTTATCGCCATTATGGAACGTTGAATATTGACGAGATACGGAGGTTGCGAGGATGAACTGGCAAGAACATCTACCAGCACTAATTCTGGCCATTCCTCTCTTAGGCGCCTTCGCAACGCCCCTATTCTCTTTAGGTGGAAAGACGCTGCGAAATGTCTGGATGGTCAGCATTTCATTTTTAACGTTGGTTCTGGCCTTCTTTATTTGGAAGTATGTTGGAGCCAACGGCGTAATGGTTTACGTTATGGGAGCTGAAAAAGCAACCCTGGCTCTTCCGTCAGGCATGACGTATCCCGTAAGAATCATTCTTGAGATAGACGGAATGAGTGCGTTCATGGCCCTTGCCGGTTCCATCGTTTCTTTTGCAGGTGCAGTCTATTCGGTTCAGTTTATGGATCGTTTCACGGGAATGAACCGCTTTACGTCACTCTATTTCCTTCTGACGGCAGGTATGTTGGGGCTCATGATCACCGGTGACCTCTTCAACTTCTTTGTCTTTCTCGAGATTGCATCGGTGGCTTCCTTCGGTTTGATCGCCTTCTGGAGAGATAAACCGGAAGCAATAGAAGCCAGTTTCAAATATATGTTGATCTCGCAGCTTTCGGCCATGATGGTTCTTATTGCCATAGGAACCCTCTACGGACGTTACAATGTCTTAAATATGGCTGGAGTGGCGAGTATGCTTCACCTCGGTTTTGCCGAAAAGTTTGTGCTGGCCTTTCTGGTTGTGGCCTTGGCTACGAAGTGTGGAACGTTCCCCATGCACATGTGGATGCCTGACGCTTATGCAGAGGCTCCTGCTGGGGTAACCTGTCTTCTTGTTGCTGTCAGCCAGGCATCTTTGTACGGTTTGATGAGAGTCTGCTTCAGTTTGTATGGAGCAACCATCGGAAGCACCTTTATTCCCTGGGTTATTGTCATCTTCGGAACTGCTTCCATGTTCTTCGGTGTATCCATGGCCGTTGTTCAGCATGAAGTCAAGCGACTCATGGGATATCACTCCATCTCTCAGGTTGGATATATGCTTCTTGGCCTTGGCGTCGGACTTTTAGCACTGGGCAACCCTCAGGCCATGGCCGATTACGGCTTTACGGCTATTAAGGGCGGCGTATACCACATCTTCAACTACACCATGTACAAAGCCCTTTTGTTCCTTACTGCCGGTGCTCTCTACTACGCTACAGGAACCCGTGACCTCGACAAACTCGGCGGTCTGGCCAGAAAGATGCCATACACGACCTTTATGTTTGCCATAGCGGCAGCTGCCATTTCGGGACTTCCTCCCTTTAATGGTTTTGTATCGAAATTGCTTATTTACGAGTCAGTATTCGCAGTCCATCCATTCTTCACCGTGGCTGCTCTCGTGACATCGATACTTACGCTGGCTTCCTTCGTAAAAGTTTTCCAGACTGCATTCCTTGGTCCGGAAAAAGCATGCTTCGCAACTGTAAAAGAAGTTCCCACCAGCATGATTATGGGAATGGCCATTTTAACGCTGGCTATCGTGCTTCTCACACTATTCCCCACGTGGGTTCTCTCTAACCTCGTAGAGCCGGCGGCTAAAGCCTTGGTCGATCAGGGTGGATATATTGGAGCTATTATGGGAGGTGGGCTGTAATGTGGAATAAGGTCTTCACAGGATTTGGCTACTGGGATGTTATATCCTGGCTGATCTTCTTTTTCATAGCCTCGTTCTTTGCCCTTTGGCTTCGATCTATTGGACGGCGTGACTATAAAGAAGGAACTGAGCAAGATGAAATCTATTGGTCTGGAAACCCTGTTCCCGAAGATGGGGCAGAAATTTCAGTGCCGGCCAGTTCTTCTTATTGGGGCTTTAGGAAGGCGCTTGAACCTTATTACAAAGTTCTTATCGCCATGCACAGTGGTCATATCCGCGACTATGTCGGATATTACGTTGTCACTGCTGCACTTATAGCCGCGTTGATCCTCGTTGTATAGGAGGCTGGAAGATGAGGCTGGAAAAATATCTTGAAATACTTCCCAAATCACTTTGGGTTATGACCTGTAACTCAGGATCATGTAATGGCTGCGATATTGAAATAGTGGCGACAATCAGCCCGCGCTACGACATAGAACGCTTTGGAATGAAACTTGTAGGAACACCGCGCCATGCCGACGTTCTCGTAGTTACCGGGCCTGTTACGAAGTATATGAAAGACAGACTGCTGCGGATCTATCATCAGATACCGGATCCCAAGGTTGTAGTTGTCGTTGGAAACTGCGGAGCATCGGGAGATGTCTTCTACAAATCGTACAACCTTGAAGGTCCCGTCGATAATATTATCCCGGTAGACGTCTATGTACATGGATGCCCCCCTCGTCCAGAGGCCATAATAGAGGGAGTTGCGAAAGCAGTTCTGAAGCTTGAAGCGAAAAGGGAAGAGCTGCTTAAGGCAGGTGTTGAGAAATAATGAGAACTCCGAAGAACTATACGCAGGATTCCTATTCTTTAGAAGAAATTCTCTCATCTCTTCGAGAGTCTTTTGGTGAAGATGTCGTTAAAGACGTACGAGAACATCGTGCAGGCAAAGAACAGGCTGTATCTTTCCATCAGCTGTGGCTCACTGTTCCGAGAGAAAAATTCCTTTCTCTTGTAGAGTTCCTTTTTGGTTACGATTTCCTTCACTTCCACGTTCTTTCTGGAAATGACGATGGAGATGTAATCACGCTGAACTATCATTTCACTCTCTTCCGAGTGGCTGGTCGCGGAAAGAGGTTGGGCGTAACTGTCAGTGTTCCGGTTCCTAAAGAAGACCTGGTTATGCCGTCCCTTTTCGATACTATTCCAGGAGTGGAGTACAGCGAGCGGGAAATGCGCGAAATGCTTGGAGTCGATTTTGATGGACTTCAAAATAAAGCCCTTGTATTTCTTCCGGAAGATTGGGATGAGTCTATCAAGCCGTGGCGCAGAGATGAGACAGGTCCTGATGTTGATGACGTTAGGATGCTCTCTTAGGAGGAGACAACAATGGCGAGCGAAAAAACTCATACATATAAAGTTCCTATAGGCCCTGTCCATGTCGGTTTGAAAGAACCTATCACGGCATGGCTCGACCTTGACGGCGAAAAAATAGTTGATGCACGGGTCCGTCCCGGTGCAATTCACCGCGGAATCGAATATATGGCACGGGATCGCAACCCTATTCAGGTCATCTATCTTTCAGAGCGTATATGTGGAATATGCTCCTTCAGCCACATCACAGCTTTCTTGAGAGCTGTTGAAGATGCGGCTCAGATAGAGGTGCCACCGCGTGCCCAGTACATCCGATCTCTCGTGCTTGAACTCGAAAGAATTCACTCTCACGCCCTGTGGGCCGGAGTGGCATGTTATTCCATAGGTTTCGACTCGGCCTTCCATCTTGGAATGCTGTTGCGCGAAAAAGTTATGGATGTACTTGAATCCTATACAGGAAACCGCGTCAATTATGGTGTTGGAACAGTCGGTGGCGTTCGCTGGGACCTCACTCCCGAAACAATCAACGTCATTAAAGACATGATCCAATATTACAGAAACGAACTTGGCGCATTCTACGACGTAGTAACAGAGGATCCAGTTGCAAAGGCCAGAATGCGACACGTTGGCGTTCTGACATACGACGAGGCCATGCGCTACTGTGCCCTCGGTCCTACAGCCCGTGCCAGCGGCGTACGTTGCGACCTTCGCTGGTCAGCACCTTACGAAGCCTATGCAGATCTCGACGTAAAACCCATCGTTCCTCAGGATTACTTTGGAAAGGCATATGGTGACGTATTCGATCGTTTCCTGGTACGAGTTCTTGAACTCTATCAATCACTCGATATTATTGAAAAAATCATCGAAGGATTGCCTGAAGGAGACATTGTCTTCGAAAAGAATCTGGTCAAAGTGCTGAACGTCTTAAAGGCGGCAGATGGAGAAGGCTGGGGATGCATTGAGGCTCCTCGCGGTGACGATACTCACGTCATTCGTCTCAAAGGCGGAGACGAGCACGTCTACTGGTGGAAAGTGCGAGCCCCGACTTATTCCAATGCCATCTCATGGCCGTTGATGTTCAGGAATAATGAGTTGGCAGATGCCCCTCTGATTATTAACAGCGTTGACCCCTGTATATCATGTATGGAAAGAACCCTGATTACAGGCAATAGCGATAAGGCTGGAGAAGTCTACTCGAAAAATCAACTGTTGGAAATGAGCAGAGAGAAGACGAGGAGGCTGAGAAAGGCATGATTATCAATATGGTAATGAAACTGGTGGCAGGCATAGCCCTTATGTTGCTTGTATCGGTAGTAGCCGTTCTCTTCGACGGAGCTGACCGTGTTATTCATGCCAAAATGCAGCGACGGTGGGGACCTCCGCTCTTTCAGCCTTTCTACGATATTCTGAAGCTTCTGGGGAAAGAGAACATCGTTCCCCGACGAGCTGTAAAATGGGCTTTCAACGGAGCTCCATGGGTTGCCATGGCGACCATGCTGTTGCTCTTCCTTTATATTCCTATCGGATCTTTGCCGCCCATTCTTGGCACTGAAGGCGATATGATTCTCATCATTTACCTTCTCAGCCTTTCAGGCGTGGCTATGGCCGTAGGTGGTTTCTCCAGCGGAAACCCAATTGCAAACGTCGGCGCTCAGCGTGAGATGATCCTCATGATGAGCTACGAGCTGCCCCTTGCCGTTGTTATTTCCACAATGGCCTGGGTGGCCTATAAACATGGCGTACCAGGACAACCCTTTAGCCTTGAGACTTTCATCGGAATGCCCATGTGGAATGTTGTAGGCAAGATGGGTATTCTCGGTCTTCTCTGCCTCTTTGCGGCGTTGCTCATGGTCGTTCCAGGTGAGACGGGAAAAGGATTTATGGATATTCCAGAGGCCAAAACGGAGATACTCGAAGGTATTATCATCGAGTATTCGGGAACG
Source organism: Aminobacterium sp. MB27-C1 (assembly GCF_030908405.1). Lineage (NCBI taxonomy): Bacteria > Thermotogati > Synergistota > Synergistia > Synergistales > Aminobacteriaceae > Aminobacterium > Aminobacterium sp. MB27-C1. Next base: position 808,233 of record NZ_CP133089.1, read on the forward strand.
AACTTGGCCATGTTCAAGATCACCTTTGCTCTGAGAGCTTTGGCCATGTCTGCCATTATTGTGGCGCTCTTTGTTCCTTTCTCTCTCGGCAAACTCTTGAATCTGAACGGAACCATGCTCTTTGTCGTGGATTTCCTCTGGTTCTGGGTAAAGGTCTTCGTCATGCAGGTCTTCGGCGTTACCTTTATACGAACAGCTTTTGGACGATTGAAGATCTGGCAGGCGTCTCAGTTCTACTGGATTAAAATTGCCGGACTTTCTTTGGCAGGCATGATTCTCATGTCTATAGATGTATTGCTTTAGGAAGGGGGAGGACGATGCTTAACCGAATGTCTTTGCAGCTTTTGCGTCAATGGGTTACTAAGGTCTTTACCAATCCCTTTCCTGTGCCATCTATGCCAGACTCTCTGACTGATGCCCTCAAAGCGGCAGAAGAGGGAAAAATACAACTTCATCCTCCAGTGGAGCCGAAGGGCTATTTCAGGGGCCGAATCGATTATGACAAAGAGCGTTGTATTGGCTGCAAACTTTGTGTACGAGTGTGCCCTGCGAATGCCATAACTTACCTTGAGGATGAAAAGAAGATACAGATTCATGTCGATCGTTGCTGTTTCTGTGCTCAGTGTACGGAAATCTGCCCTGTGAAGTGTCTTACTGAATCTGACGCATTCCTGCTCTCTTCTTACGATAGAAAGGCCCAGGTCGTTGTCGATTCTGGTACGAAGAAGAAAGAAGACGAAGTGGAAGAAACTCCTGTGAAATATGAGGTCGACGAGGAAAAGTGCATTGGCTGCACAAAGTGTGCTCGCAATTGCCCCGTCAACGCTATCTCTGGCGAGTTGAAGAAACCTCATGTTATCGACAAGGATAAATGTGTAGGCTGTGGCAAGTGTGCTGAACTCTGCCCGAAGCAGGCGATTCATCAGGCTGAGGCATCTTCTGCGCCGGTTACTCCGAAAGAGGAGAAAAAGGTAGAGGAGAAACCTACAGAGAAACCTGTCGAAAAACAGGAAGCTGCCCCTCAGAAAGAAGCTGCCGAAAGCAAAAAGGGCAGCAAGAAAAACGGCGGCAAGAACGGCAACAAAAATGGTAACAAGAAAAAGAACGGTAACGGAAACAACAAGAAAAACGGCAAGAAAAAATAACGAGGCACAGTGAAAATAAAGCTGTGTAGTTGCGCAGCTCGTTGCCATAACAGAACAAATAAAAAGATGGGGTTTCTAGAAGAAACCCCATCTTTTTTATGCTCTTATTTTTAACGCCACGAAGTTGTTGTAGCTCTTACGCTTCTACAAGACCGTAGTGAGCCAGACGCTGACGCACTTCGTCGCGTCCGAGATATTCAGCTACCTCAAAGATCCCCGGGCTTACCTTCACGCCAGTCAGTGCCCAACGCAGAGGCATAGCCAGCTTCTTCATTTTCACGTCTTTTTCAGCAGCCCAATTGCGTGCTAATTCCTCCATAGGCTCGGCTTCCCATGGATCTATCTTCAAGAGTTCTCCGAAGAAAGAACGAAGCATATCCTTGTCTTCCTCGGGAACATCGCTACCGTTGTAGCGTGCCTTTACAGGCTCGAAAGAAACGAAGTAATCGGAATACTCAGCGAGTTCCTTCGCTGTACGACCTCGTCCGCCCATAAGCTCCAGGGCTCCAGCAAGAAATTCTCGCGTATGTTCCTCGACAGGAAGCTGAGCTTCCTTCCAGAAAGGCTCGACCATATCGAGGCGAACCATGGGATCAAGCTCTTTAAGATGTTCCTGGTTAATATAGTTGAGCTTGTCCATATCAAAGACGGCTGCACGTCTGTTAACCCGCTTCAAATCAAAACATTTCGTGGCTTCCTCGCGGGAGAAAACCTCGCGATCGTCTCCAATTGACCAACCTAAAATGGCCAGGAAGTTAAAGACGGAGTCGGGCATATATCCCATATCTCTATATTCGTAAACGCTTGTAGCACCATGACGTTTCGAAAGCTTCTTCTTGTCTTTGCCGAGAATCATGGGAAGGTGGGCAAACTGAGGGGGCTCCCATCCGAGAGCCTTGTAGAGAAGCAACTGCTTGGGAGTATTGGAAATATGATCCTCTCCCCGAATAACGTAATTAATGCCCATGGTGTAGTCGTCGATAACTACCGCATAGTTGTAAGCTGGCATACCGTCACTCTTGATCATAACGATATCTTTAAGGGTTTCGCTCTTGACCTCAATATGACCATATACGATATCATCAAAAGCAAGAGTGATTCCTTCAGGAACCTTGTAAATAATGGCAGGACCGTCCATATAGGCCTTTCCTTCTTCAAGAAGCTGTTCAGCATACTTGCGATAGATGTCAAGGCGTTCAGACTGACGATAGGGGCCTACAGGGCCACCAATATCCGGCCCCTCGTCCCAATCAAGACCTAGCCACGTCATTCCAGACATAATTGTCTCTTCGTATTCTTTCGTGGAACGTTCTCTGTCTGTGTCTTCAATTCGGAGAATAAACTTTCCGCCTGTATGTCTGGCCCAAAGCCAGTTAAACAACGCCGTATGTCCGCCTCCTATGTGCAAAGCACCTGTAGGACTTGGTGCAAAACGGACACGTACTTCTTTGTCCATTGAAAATGCCTCCTCGTATCAAATATCAGCCAACCTTGATATTATACATGCTCTCTAAATATTTCTCTCAAACTTCTTCCTAATAATATAATATAAATAATGTAAAGGGTGTAATCTCCCCTTTCGCAGAAGGAGGTTTCGAATGAAAACAGTCTACATATTGGGGCACGTCAATCCCGATACCGATTCTATCTGCTCGGCCATTGCTTACAGTCATTATAAAAGTGCCGTCTCTAAAAATAACCGCTATATTCCTGTCCGCCTTGGTGTGCCTAATAATGAAACCAAATTCGTTCTCGATTATTTCAAGGAACCCACGCCAATCATGCTCGAAAACATTTACACACAGCTTTCAGACATACCTTTCGATGAGCCAGTAAATGTAAAAATGAAAACTCCTCTCTCTGACGTGTGGAATCTTATGTCAAAGAGTAGTATAAAGACAGTTAATGTGGTGGATGAAAAAAACCTCTTTTTGGGACTTGTCACCTTAGGTGACATAGCGAAGGCAAGCCTTGAGATGGGCGATACCTTCTCAGATGTTCAAATTCCTTTAAAAAATATAGTAAAGACGTTGAGTGGAGAATTACTTTTTGCTTGCAACATGAGTTTCAATGGCAGGGTTGTTGTAGCCGGAATGGAGTCTGAAACGCTCAAAAGGCATCTTGACAGAAAGACTCTCGTCATTGTCGGTGACAGAAAAGAAATTCAAATCCAGGCTCTGCAAAGCAAAATTCACACCCTTGTCATTGCCGATGGAGCTGCTGTTTCAGACGAAATTTCATTGCTGGCCCGAGAGAAAAAAGTCAATCTCATAACGGTTCCCTACGATCTCTATTCGACAGTAAAACGCATTGCGCGAAGCGTTCCGGTGGAGTATATTGCCAGAACTGACAAGGTGGTTACCTTTGCGCTCCATGAGGAACTCGACGATATAAAAGATTCGTTGCTGAAACATAAATATCGCCATTTCCCCATTCTGCATAACAAAGTTCCTGTGGGAATGCTCTCCCGTCGCCATCTTCTTACGGCCACGGGTAAAAATGTCATTTTGGTGGATCATAACGAAAAAACACAATCCATAGAAGGGCTCGAACAGGCGCAGATACTTGAAATAATAGATCATCATCGTATCGGCAGCATTGAAACCTTTCAGCCCATTGTCTTCATCAATCGTCCTGTAGGGTGTACGGCTACCATTATATATAGCCTCTATAAAGACTCTGGTGTCGAGCTTCCTTCATCTATTGCCGGACTCATGTGCGCTGCCATTCTCTCAGACACACTCGTGTTCAAATCTCCCACATGCAGTAGTGAAGACATGGAGGCAGCGGAGGAATTGGCAGATCTGGCTAACATAGACATAGACTCATTTTCCCGCTCCATGTTCGAAGCTGGAACCTCTCTGCGCGGAAAGACGGCGGAAGAGATATTCTTCACCGACTATAAGAGTTTCAACGTGGCGGACTTTAAAATAGGCGTTAGCCAGGTTTTCTTTTACAATACACAGCGGGACTTCGATAAAAAAAGCCTTCTTGATTTTATGCAGGAATATAAAACGCGTGGTGGCTATGATATGCTTTTACTTATGTTAACGGATATTATTAATGAGGGATCCGAGTTTCTCTTTGTAGGAAACCGCGAAGAACTCATCTCCCGAGCTTTTGATATAGAAATACATGGAGAAAGCTTCTATCTCCCCCATGTGATTTCGAGGAAAAAGCAAGTGATACCCCAGTTGATAGAGTCAATTAAAAGGAGTTGAATACCCTGAAAAATAAAACGATTTTACTTGTTGATGGGCACGCTCTGGCTTTCAGAGCCTTTTACGCCCTTCCAGAACTTACGGCACCAGACGGAACGCCTACAAACGCCATTTTGGGCTTTGTCAATATGATGTTCAAAACCATTGATGAATGCCATCCCGACATGACAGCGGTTATCTTTGACGCTCCTGGCAAAACCTTTCGACACGATGTCTATCCGGAATACAAAATGGGACGTCGCCCTACGCCTGAAGAGTATAAGATACAGGTTCCCATTCTGCTGGAATTACTCCGAGCTATGGGTATAAAAGTTGTTGTCAAAGATGGGGTGGAGGCTGATGACGTTATTGCTTCCGCTGCCTGTGGCGCTACGCGCCTGGGCGTTAATGTCGTTGCACTGACATCGGATAAAGACATACTCCAGGTGCTTCAGCCTGGCGTTCGCGTCATCCGGCCTAAAAAAGGAATTACCATCTTTACCGAATATAACGAAATAACCTTTGAAGAGGAGTGGGGGTTCGCGCCGACGGCAATGCCCGACTATCTGGCACTGCTTGGAGACAGTGTCGATAACATTCCAGGGGTTCCCGGAGTGGGAGAAAAAACGGCTAAAAAGCTTCTCTCTCAATATAAATCCCTTGAAGATATTTACGATCATATAGAAGAGCTCAAACCAGGCTTGCAGAAGAAATTCTCTACGTCGAAAGAGTTGGCCTTCAAAAGCCGCGAACTCATACGCCTCAAATGCGATTTGCCTTTGACAGTTGAAGAGTTTGTTCAGACCGATGTAGATTTCGAAACCTTTGAAAACATGTGCCGTCAGTTGGGCCTGAACAAAATATTGGAGCGAGTAAGGAATTCAACGCACCACGAATCAGAAGAGCAGCCGCAACTTGAAATAGGAGAGGCTGTGGAAGGCGATCTCGAAAAGGTTCTTCAGGAAAAAGAACTCGCTCTCTACTGCGCGGCAGAAGGATCCTATCCCATGGATCTTAATAGAGCTCTCATTGTCTTGCGGGCCCAGAATGGACACTTCTGGCGAGGAGTCGTCGAGGCTCAGCATATTCCTGATTCCCTCTCGAAATGGTTGAAAACAGGCAATGTAATTACCTCAGACTATAAAACGACACAGGCATTCTTCAAAGAAGAGGTTCCATTACACGACCATGTCTGGGACGCCCAGGTTGCTCACTACCTTCTTCATCCTGACGCCAAAAGCCACGGACCGGAGCAGTGGGCGGCAGAGGCTGTTTCTGACCCAGTTGACGTTGCGGGGCAGCTCTGGAGGGTTCAAAATGAGCTTGGAAACGCTATCTCTCACTACAGTGGCCTGGAAGACCTTATGCGTCAGGTTGAGCTGCCTATCGTTCCCGTATTGTGGAAAATGGAGACGTGGGGCATTGGCCTTGAGAAAAAAACCTTTGAAGGTCTGGATACAGATTTAGAAGAACGAATTGCAGACATTGAAAATACCATCGCTGAAAAGGGCGGGGAGCGTATCAATCTCAACTCTCCCAAACAGGTAGCGTGGCTTCTCTTCGAGAAATTGCAGATGCCGCCTATCAAAGAAACAAAAACAGGCTATTCCACAGATGTTACGGTTCTTGAAGAGCTTGTAAAGATGGATCTTCCCGAGAAAATCGTGCCAGAACTTATTCTGGAACATCGCGAACTCTCTAAAATGCGCTCAGGTTTTGTCCATCCCCTCATGAGTGCCGTAAATGAAAAGACAGGATTGATTCACGGCACCTTTGAATCCACATCGACGGGAACAGGGCGGCTGAGCAGCAGAGACCCCAACCTTCAGAATCTCCCTGCTTTTGGGCAATGGTCAACTCGACTCAAGGAAGGCCTGGTTCCTCGGCATGAAGGGAATGTCTATGTTGCGGCAGACTATTCACAGGTTGAACTACGTGTATTGGCCCATCTTTGCGATGAGAAGCGATTGAAATCGGCCTTTGAGGATCATCGGGATGTTCATACAGAAACGGCATCGTGGGTCTTTAACGTCGAACCGGAACTTGTTACTCCTGAACTTCGCCGTTTTGCCAAAGTTATAAATTTTGGTATTCTTTACGGTATGAGTTCCTACGGTTTGGCGGCTCGTTTGGGAATAGGGCAGCAGGAGGCGGGAGATATTATCAATAAATACTTCAAGGCCCTTCCTAAAGTAAAAGACTACGTTGAAGAAAGCTATAAAGAAGCTAGACAACGTGGATATGCCATGACCAGTTTCGGCAGAATACGGCCACTCAACGAAGTCTCTGTCAATCCGAGAGACCGGGGAGCCTTGAAGCGCATAGCCGTAAACACTCCCATACAGGGAACAGCGGCTGATATTGCCCGAATGGCTATGATCAAGTTTTTCCATCATTTCGAGGGACGCAAAAACGTTCATCTCGTATTGCAGATTCATGACTCTCTTGTGTGCGAATGCGCTGCAGAGGAACGGGAAGGCATAGAAAAAGAGCTTGCAAATGTAATGGAATCTGCGGCTAAACTTTCTGTGCCATTGAAGGTAGAGACCAAGTGGGGAAAATCCCTCGCTAATGTCTAGGTTTTTACGTAGCCTACGGGCTTGATTTTATGATAGAATACGCCGTTAGCATTTAGCATCGGTATATGTCAAGGGAGGCAGATTCGCTTTGATAATGCGTTCATTACGAGAAAATATGCGTTGGATCCTGATGGGTTTTGTGGTTGTTTTTGTGCTGTCGATTTTTGGAATGTACGGTTTCGGCGGTCGTCGTGAGTCTTCGAAAGAAGAAGGAATACGCGACTATGCGGTGGCAGAGATTAGCGGTAAAAAAGTAATGCGTTCCGCACTAGAAGCAAACGTGCGGGATTATGTAGAAAGAAATAATATAAAAGAAATTTCGTCTAACGATCTTATGGCTATTCGTCAGGCTGTTGTAGACAACATGGCCATTCAGACAGAACTTGCCAAGGCTGTGGAGAAGAGCGGCGTAAAAGCTTCCGATCAGGAAGTTGAAGACGTTGTTAAGCAGATAAGCACGCAGTTTCCCACAAAAGAGGCGTTCCAGAAACATCTTGATGATAATGGCATAAAACTTGATGCATTGAAGGCCAGCATTCAGACACAGCTTTCTCAGCAGAAACTTATTGAGCAGTCTGCTGGTTCCATAGTTGTAACTCCTGAAGAGGTTAAAGATTTTTATGACAAGGGCAAAACCGTTTTCTTTACACGTCCTGCAGGCAAAAAAGTTGTCTTTGCCCGTTTCGCCAACAAAGAATCGGCTGAAAAGGTGTACGAAGGACTGAAGAGCGACAGCAGCAAGTGGGATGCTCTTCTTAAAGACGTAGCCTCAGAAGATGTTAAAGAGAGCGTTCCTTATGATGCTCCTATCTTCCTTGCCGAATCGAATCTGAGAGATAAAATGGAGGGAATTAAAGACCTTCCTGTCGGTGGTGTAGCTACCCCAATAGAGATAACCAGCAACGACGTTATGGTTGTTCTCAACAAAGAGAGCATGGAAAAGAGCACCCTTTCCTTCGACGAAGTGAGCAAAGATATTAAAGCTTTACTTACGAATCAGAAAAAAGAAGAAGGACAGATGAAATATATCAACAGCCTTAAAGAAGGGGCTACCATCAAAATACTTGATCCGTCTATATTCCCACAACCAGTAGAGGAAAAGGCGGCTGAAGAAGTAACAAAGCCTGCTTCTGGCGATGAAAATGCAAGCAAAACCGAGTCTCAGACCGAAACAGAGGCAGATAAAAAGAACTAAGGCGAAAAGCTGAAATAAATGAGTTTTAAAAAGCTTGACAGAACCTGGTTCCCTTAATAGAATAGACCCCGCAGTCTTGGAGAGATGGCCGAGTGGTCGAAGGCGCTCGCCTGCTAAGTGAGTGGGGCTTTACCGCCCCCGAGGGTTCGAATCCCTCTCTCTCCGCCATTAGATAACGTAGAGCCCAGATAATTTATCTGGGTTCTTTTTTTATGCTTGAACAATATGTATCTTTATTTATGGTAACATGTAGTATATGTAACATAAACATGCAAAAAGCATGAATATATGGCGAAAAATACTAGAAGAAGTTTAGAAAAAGGGCTGTAAATGATCATTTGCAGTTTCAAAGAAGATCCGGTCTTTGGGTAAAACGAGATACCGAAGCTGGACGCTTTTTAGATTTAATAGATGACAAAAATAAGTTTAAAGGTGTTTCTCGTAACGACTCAAATAATTAAAATTAGCTTATAAGGTGTGAATTCTTCTAACTAAAATGATTCTCAGTTGAAATATGTTATTTTTTTTGTATATCTACCCATTTCTTTTTTTGCATTTCTAACCACGAAAGTGAATTCTCATATTTTTGTATATCTCTTTGGCGTTTGCTTTTGCATTCTCTTTTCATATTATTTATATAATTAAAAATGTAGTTACCCAGGGTGTCATCTGCAGAATATGTAAAGGCGTAAACGATACCTTTTCTTAAATTGTTGTCAGAGTATATCTTATTTTTTAAGTCAGCTGGGATAGGTGCATATTTCAATAGTTTTTGGGGGGCTATTCCGACTTTTTGCATTTTGTCAGTTGTATTAGGGGTAAAAACGTAATTTAACCACTGTTGATTTTCGGTATATTGATATGCATCTATAAGTGCTTGCCCAATGTAAATAGATTGAGCTTTATCGGCATAAAAAGGTCCATAACCAATAGCTCCACGAACGGGGACCATATTCTCTAAAAGGCCTGTAAAAAAACAAAAGGTAGCTTTTTCAAGGTTGCAAAAACAGTGCTCATCATTATTCTCTGACCAAATCAAGAATGTATCGGAAAACCAACAATAATCTAAAATCTTCTTTTTCCTAAGGTTTTGGTTTTCTGAAGTATCTAGTTCTTTAAGAACATCATTATAAATTTCCAAAATAAACTGAGGATCTTTTTTGTGATCATTCAGTAAATTTTTAAAACCAAGTAAATCAAAATAGGCAACCCATCTTTCTGGATATTTATCTATATTAACCATGTTCATAGTAACCGATCTCCTTCTTAGATTTTATTTTGAGTTAACGATTAAAAAATTCCATCTTTATTGCTTTATATATGAATCGTAGTCTTGGAATACTAGAAATATTAACGTAATTCATAGTAATAAACAGTCAAAATTTTAGATTATTTTTGTCAATTATATTACAAGGATGTTTATTGGGCTGATAACTATAGAGGTGATGTGGAGTTATTTCAAAGAAAAGCAGAAGAATATATAGAAAATACGAAACATGGTCTTAAGCGAATTCATGAAGCAATATATAAAGTTAATGGCGTTATTGGTAAGTATAAGAATTTTGTTCAATCAACATGACAATGAGAAAATTAGCAACTATTTTAAGGAATAGCGGCAGCAAAAAACATGACGAATAAAACCTAGAAAAAAGAACAAAAAATATAAAAGAGACCTTTTAAAGGTTGCATGAATGCTCGTTCCGTGGTAATATTTCCTGCGTTCGAGATAAACGTGCCAGTAGCTCAGATGGATAGAGCGTCGGTCTACGGAACCGAAGGTCACGGGTTCGACTCCTGTCTGGCACGCCATTTGCGTATTACCGCTCTTCATGCGAAGAGCGGTTTTTTTGTTCCTTAAAACAGCCACATTAATTCTACAAACACACGTTTGACAGTTTTCTTCTCATCCCTCTATAATGTTTGCGTTCATTAAATTTCCACCTTCACGACGTTCATTCCGTACTTTTCTAGCGTCTGTACGCATGTTGATTCACCAACTTGACTATGCCATGGAGGCGATGGAATGAGTAATTATTATGCAGAAAAGCTCAATTCTATGAAATTGTTCCAAGTCTACGATACCAAGATCGACAGGGTAAAACAGTATTTTCGAGAAGAGTTGAACTTTGTTCGCCGTGATTTACATGGTTATGAACGAGTTCTGGAATTAGGGTGCGGTTACGGAAGAGTCATGAAAGAGCTTGCTCCGAATGTAGGAACCCTCGTCGGTATCGACATTTCCCCAGATTCCGTCAGATTAGGAGAAGAGTACCTGAAAGATTGCCCCAATTGCGAAATAAAGGTGATGGATGCCCACAATCTTCAGTTCGACGAGCCTTTCGATATTGTCCTTTGCCTCCAGAATGGCATTTCCGCCTTAAAGGGAAAGGAAAAAAATCTTATAGATCAGAGTCTTAAAGTTCTCGTCCCAGGAGGAAAGGCGTATTTTAGCACATACAGTGCGAAGTTCTGGAATCATAGGGTGGCTTGGTTCCAAGAGCAGGCCGATAAGGGATTGCTTGGTGAGCTTGATATGGAAAAGACGAAAAACGGCCATATTGAATGTAAAGATGGATTCGTAGCCAACACATATACGTTCGAAGATTTTCAACGTTTTGCCGAAGAGAGCGGTTGCAGATACAAAATTGAAGAAGTCGATGAATCTAGCCTTTTCCTCGTGCTTCAAAAGTAGAAGGGTTTTATAATAGCCGCTAAAGGTGGTGGTTATATGTCTTTAACTACAGGAGACGCACTCATAATTGTTGATGTGCAAAATGATTTTTGTGAAGGAGGAGCATTGGCCGTTTCTGGTGGCGACGATGTTGTTCCTGTTATAAATGCCCTCTCTCGTTACTGCGAAAATCGGCATATTCCTGTGTACTTTTCCAGAGATTGGCACCCGTCAGATCATGTGAGTTTTAAGGCGCAGGGTGGCCCGTGGCCTCCCCATTGCGTTCAGAGCGAGAGGGGAGCAGCCTTCCATCCTGATTTATATATTCCTGAAAGAGCGGTCATTGTAAGTAAAGGAACCGCACCAGATAAAGACGCCTATTCAGCCTTTGAAGGAACCGATCTGCTTCATAAGCTTCGAGAGCAGTCTATATTGAGAGTATTTGTATGTGGCCTGGCTACAGACTATTGTGTAAAGAGTACGGCTCTCGACGCTTTGAACGAAGGTTTTGAGGTCTTTGTTATTACAGATGGCATGAGAGGCGTTAACGTACAGCCAGATGATAGTCGACATGCCTTTGAAGAGCTTGAAAATAAGGGAGCTTTCCTCACTACAAGTTACGAAGTAGTGGAGTCATAAAATCGAAAGATAGCAGAAAAGACCTCACTATGGAGGTCTTTTCTGCTTGTTTCTATATCGCTGGTTTTAAGGGAAATGTGGTTTTGAACGCCACACGTGGGGACAAATTTTATTCCCGAATTTATTAAAAGCCTAATAGTCGTCCGACCTGATAAACGAGAACAGATGCGCCATAGGCGATGAGAGTAGTGTACCCGACCATGAAAAAGGTCCATTTCCAACTATTAGTTTCCCTTTTGAAAGCGGCAACAGCTGCTACACATGGTACGTAAAGCAATGTCATTACAAGAAAAGCATAGGCACTTAGCGGAGTGAAAAGGGTAGGCAAAACAGCAGCTAATCCTTCTTCGCCGCCAGCTAAGAGAGTGCCCAGTGTTCCTACAACAATTTCTTTTGCTAAAAATCCAAAGAAGAGCGCTACGCCAGCTTGCCAGAAACCAAAGCCTGCAGGAGACAAAATTGGAGCAATGACGTCACCTATTTGACCAATGATGCTTTCATGAGATCCGTATTCCACCCCAAAGGGCAGACTTCCAAGTATCCAGACAAGAACAACGGCTCCGAAGATAATGGTTCCTGCCTTTTTTAAGAAGAGACCGGCCCGTTCCCATGCGCTTATTGCAACAGCTCTAACTTGGGGCAGGTGATAGGGCGGCAATTCCATAACAAATTGAGAAGATTCACCTTTAAAGAGGGTGCTTCCCAGTATCTTCGCAGAGATGATTGCAATAACGATTCCCAACACGTAGAGCGAAAACACGACTGTTCCTGCGTGGGAACCAAAGAATGCCCCTGCTATAAGTAAGTAGACAGGAAGTCGGGCAGAGCAGCTCATAAAGGGTAATACTAAAAGAGTAATCATGCGGTCTCGAGGACGTTCCAGAACTCGGGTTGCCATAATGGAGGGGACATTACAGCCAAAACCCATTAACATCGGTATAAAACTCTTTCCGTGTAACCCTATAGCTCTCATGATTCTGTCCATAACGAAAGCTCCACGAGCCATATAGCCAGAATCTTCGAGAATAGCGATAAAGGCAAAGAGGATCAGGATGTGAGGAAAAAACACGATGACTGACCCTACGCCTCCAATAACGCCGTCTGCCACGAAACTTCCTGCAAGAGATGGTAATCCGGCATTTTGCATGAGGAAAGTTACCTTTTCTCCAAACATGGCAATAGCTCCGCCAAGATAATCCGCAATGGGATCGCCAATAGCATAGGTAAAGCGGAACATAAACCAGGTTATAAGAAGAAATATCGGCAGTCCCCATATTTTGTGAGTTACTATTCGATCTATTTTGTCCGAGAGAGAGAGCTCATTTTTAAGGGAAATGTCTCGCTCTACTATTTTCTGAGTGAGTGTGGAAATAAAGTTCCAGCGTCGTTCTATCACTGCTGTTAAAAGATCGTAGCCAAGCTCCTGTTCAAGTCGTTCGTTTTCTTCATCGAGAAGAGTGCGAATATGTTCGGCCTCACCGCATTTTTCAAGTACGGAAAGAATAACAGCATCTCCTTCAGCTAGTCGAAGGGCGGCCAGTTGCCGGCTCATTCCCGTCTCTCTCAACGCTACAGAGCTTATTGCCTTCGCTAGCTTTTCAAGTGATTGGTTAACAGTTTCTCCGTAGGGTATCATCAAGGGGGCTTCAGATTCCTTGGCGTCAACACGTTTCTTTACAGTCTTTATCAGGTCGTTAATTCCCTTTTTTTCTCTCGCCACAGTTGAAACTACAGGTACGCCGAGAGCTTCTTCAAGTTTCTTATGATCGATGCGAATACCTTTGTTCATAGCGATATCCGACATATTTAAGGCCACGACGAGAGATTGTCCGGCTTCGAGCATCTGTAAAACAAGATATAAGCTTCTTTCCAGATTTGAAGCGTCAACAACGGTGATAGTCAGCTTGGGTTTTGCCGTCATAAGGAATTCAGAGGCTACCTGTTCATCGATGGAAGCGGCTCCCAGACTGTAAATGCCAGGCAGGTCGACGAGTGTGAAATCCATCCCATCGTAGCTAAAGAACCCTTCCTTGCGTTCTACAGTGACTCCTGGCCAATTCCCTACATGCTGCTTTGATCCAGTTATTAAGTTAAAAAGACTTGTTTTCCCCGTATTGGGATTCCCCGCAAGTGCAAGCGTCGTGCTTCCCATCGTCTAATGGCACCCCCAGCAAGATCCACAATTTCCGCCACATTCACCGCAACCGGCTTTTTTCACTAAAATTGTTTCAGCTTCGTAAACACGCAGACTCAGCTCATAGCCCCGAAATGAAATGGATATAGGATCATTCAGAGGCGCTTTTCTTCGAATCATCAAGGGGGTTCCCGGAACTAACCCCATTTCGAGCACCTTCCGTTTCAGTTCGGCACTTCCTTCCACCTTAGAAACAACAGCAAGACTGCCAGCTGGCAATTCACTTAAGGGAAGTATTTCTGGTTTACTCAAATTCCCCACCTCTTTGTTTGATTAATAAAACTTAAAAAAGGAGCAAAAAAAAGGAGCATTGCTCCTAGCTTAGAAATAAATACCTAATGTCTGTTGCCCTTTACTTACACTTCTCTGACGAAAATGCGGTTTCCAACACCTTGTCCAAGGGCGAGACGAGTTTCTCCCACCTTCAATAAGAAGGGACCGCCTCCCGTACGGAGAACCGTAAATGTAGCGCCAGGCAGTAATCCCAATTCGGCCATTCTTTTTCTGAAAGACATTCCACCTGCCATGTTTTCAATACGCACCACCGCGCCTTCATGAACGAAATTAAGTGGCATCATCTCATTCATCCTCCTTCTTGCGTCGTACCCACACTGTAGCAGCTTCGCTGCGACGTAGAGCAATATTCATGCCTCGCGTTTCAAACTCTATAGGGTCTCCCAGGGGAGAAGACTTTACCATTTCTATTTCTGATCCAGGAACCAGCCCCATTTCAAGCAATCGCTTGCGGAGAGATCCTTCAGATGTAACTCTGTTGATAATACCCTTCATGCCGGGCTTGAGCGTGACAAGGGGACACGGAAGACGGGAAGGGTCATCCATTTCACTTTGCAGCTCTTTGAGCCATGTAGCACCTTCACGCTGCGCCCGGCAGAAGAAATCTGTTAAGGCCAGCAATCGGCCGTCGGTTTCGTCGTCCATTTCATGTTCCATAATGCATGCCAGATCCCATGCTTTATCTTTTCCAAAACCGAGCAGCTCGGTAAATAGAAAATAGAGATGGGTATGACGCCTATACACGCTTAAAGCACGCTCTCTTCCTGTTTCAGTAAGAGCTACGGCGCCATAAGGCTCATGGTCGAGCATGTCTGCTTCGACAAGCTTTTTCACAGCAGAAACAACAGTGCCTTTCGTTACCTTCAATCGTTCGGCAAGCTCTGTCACTGTGGCTTCATGCCCATGAATTTCAAGAGAAAAAATTACTTCAAGATAATCTTCTATTCGAGCGGAGACTATTTTGATCGCCCTCCCTGTTATTTCTAAAAAAGTTTATTCCATCAAACATTATTTGTCAAGGGAATCTTATTACTTTAGTAGTGTATCAGAAAAAGCGTCCTTTTTAGAAAATATCAACATAAAATTGTGATATTGACAATAATGTTGAATTCGGATACAGTGTCTTGTGAACGTGATAGATATAACTATCTGTCGAACCAATCGAAAGGGAGTGAACGTAGTGGTTAAGGTATTACTCGTATTAATCGCACTTGTGAATGGTCTTTATGCTTTTCGATTTGCTTCAGACTTTTTGAAGCATAGAAAAGAAGCATGGGCAGAGCCTGGAAACAATCTCTTTCTAGCTGTCTGGGGGGCAGTGGTGTTCTTTCTTTCTACTTTTGGCATTTCCGATTTTGCTCTTTCGACAATTTTGTATCGTGCAAAAAAATTCGTTAGTGATACGAAGTTGCCGGGAACCCTTAATACTCAGTGCGCTATACCTGTAGCTGTTATGGCTCTTGCATATATTTCGACAATTCGCGTTGACACAATAACTCTCGTATCGTGTATTGTCGCTCAAATGATTGGCGCCTATGTGGGGCCACGATTTGTTGTCAAACTTCCCGCTGGCACAATCAGAAAGTTTATGGGAGCTGGTCTTGTTGTAGCAGCTATGTTTATTCTTGCCGGTAAATTTAATCTTGTTCCTTCTGGTGGCGATGCCGTTGGACTTACTGGTTCCAAGTTGATAATCGCCGTTGTCCTTCTCTTCATTTATGGGGCTTTAAATAATGTAGGTATTGGTTCCTATGCTCCTACGATGGCTACTATTTACGCACTTGGAGTCAATCCTGCAGTAGCTTTCCCCATTATGATGGGAGCATGCACATTCTCAGTTCCTATGGGTGCTATGGAGTTTGTTCGCCTTGGACAGTACGGACGTAAAATTACGTTTTTCTCCAGCGTTTTCGGAATCATAGGAGTCTTGGCAGCAGTCTTTATTGTAAAAAGTCTCAATCTTTCCATGATCCAGTGGGTTGTTGCAGCAGTAGTTCTTTATTCTGGCGGAAGTATGTTGTACGAAGAATTATTTAAAGTTAAGAAACTGTGTGAAAGCGAAGCATAGGGGAGGGGTTTCGTATGTTATTGATTTCTCACGAGGATATTTTAAAAGTATTTACAATGCGTGATGCCATCGAGGCAGATAAACAGGCTTTCGTAACTCACTATAAAGGCATGAGTGATGTGCCTCTGCGAACAAATTTTTCGTTGAAAGATGGTCAGAGTCTTTTCATGTCTGCTTATGCTAAGGATATTAATGCCTGTGGGGTTAAGATTGTCTCTGTCTATCCTGAAAATAGTAAAAAAGGTTTACCGGCAGTTCCTGCAACTATGGTATTGCTTGATGGAGAGACAGGTCTTGTTTCAGCTATTATTGAAGGAACCACTCTTACCCAGATGAGAACAGGCGCTATTGCCGGTGCTGCTACAGAACTCCTTTCGAGAGAAGATTCTACTGTAGGTGCCTTGTTTGGAACAGGCGGACAGGCTGCTTCTCAATTGGAAGCTCTGTTAACAGTTCGTCCTTTAAAAGAAGTGAGGGTATTCGATATTGATATAGACCGCTCGCAGGCTTTTGTTGATGCTCAGAAGGCTTTATCCGAAAGATTCAATGCGAAGATCAGAGTTGCTAAATCTCCCGACGAAGCTGTTGAAGATGCTGATGTTATTACTGCTGTTACAACATCTAGGCACCCTGTTTTTGACGGTAAAAAGATAAAAGAAGGTGCCCATGTCAACGGTGTAGGTGCATATACGCCAGAAATGCAAGAACTCGATTCTGCTCTTATCGAGAGAGCCGATAAAATTTTTGTTGATAATAAAGAGGCTGTTTTGGCAGAAGCTGGAGATTTTATCATCCCAACGAGGGAAGGTAAATTTTCAGAAGACAGAATTCACGGAGAACTTGGTGCCCTTATAGAAAATGACGTGAAAGGGCGAGAAAGCAATAGCGAAATCACGCTCTTTAAAACTGTTGGTTTTGCAACACTTGATGTTGTAGCTGCCTATACAATTTATCAAAGGGCAAAAGAAGCCGGAGTTGGTCAAGAAATACGTTTGTAAAAAAGAAGCAGACTATGATAAGAAACGTATCGTGATAAAATGAAAGAGCGGAGAAATCCGCTCTTTTTTTGTTTAGTAGAGAGGATCGGTGTGTAATGAATAAAAAATGTCATCCCCTTTTAGTTCCATTCATTCCGCTAGTAAAAATGTTAGAACAGACTTTAGGTTCTGACTATGAAGTGGTTCTCCATGATGTATCAGAGGGTGAACACAAAATAATTGCCATAGCCCACGGGGAACTGACAGGACGAACAGCGGATTCTCCTCTTACTGACTTTGGTGAGTATCTGCTTGAAAGCAGCGACTATAATAACGTTGATTTTATTTCGAATTACCCCTCTCATGCCCCTGATGGACGTGCTATGCGTTCGAGTGTAAGTATTATTCGGGATGATAATACTAAAATAATAGGCTTTTTATGCATAAACTACGATATGACGCGGGCAAGAATGCTCAAAAGCCTTTTTGAAGAACTCACGTGTACAACAGCCTTGTCGTCGCCGAGCATTCAGTCTGAAACCTTTGTGCCTTCTTCTGAGTCTCTGCTTAAAGAAATGTTAGAAGAAACTCGGGCTCAACGTGGAGGAAGACCGTTACGATATACGACGAAGCAGGAAAAACTTGAAATTTTACAGTCTCTCGAAGAAAAGGGATTCTTTAGTCTTAAGGGCGCTGTGGAAACGCTCTGCAAAGAACTTGGGAAGAGCCGTTTTACCGTTTATGGTTATCTACGGGAGATTCGCAATAACAAATAAAAGCGGAACATTTCACCTCGTTTCGCTCTCAATACATTTACACTACAATTGGCTTTTTAAAGACTAAGGAGGAAGTTTCTTGAAAGGGCGAACATTACAAGAAGTATGGGAGCAGTGCCAAAATACATGTCCTTCCTGTGCTCATCTCTATAAACATATAGAAAATCAATATCATAGAGTTTTAGAGAATCTATTTGAACCCTTTGCTCTTTATCAGATTGTTTATGACGATGAGGGGATTCCTATAGATGCTAAATTCTTGCATGTTAATCCAGTATATGAAGAGTATTTTCGTTTCCCGAGAGAATATCTTATTGGCAAAACGTTTAAAGAGATATGGAGCGCCTCTGGAGATTGGCTAAAAAACATTCTTGATGCAGCTGTATCGAAGGAAACATGTTGCTGTGAGGGATTCAGCGAGGAGTGCTCCAGCCATATGAGGGGTATTGCCTTTCCCGTTTTGCCCGATAAGGTGGCCGTTCTTTTTTGGGATCTCTCTGATCTAAAAAAGTCGGAAAAAGCTCTTGCTTTTAGTAAAGATCGACTTCATCAATATCGTGAAGAACTAAGACAGCTTGTAATACAGCTTTCTCTTTCAGAGGCGTTAACCAGAAGAAAAATAGCTTCTGAAATTCACGATAAAATGGGCTATTCCTTTGTAAATCTCATTCAGCATTTTGAGAAGATGAAGCCGTTGCTTTCTTCAAAAGAAGCAGAAGATGAGTTGAATGCAGCTACTGTCCTTGTTGAAAATGTTCTTCACGAAATGAGAAATCTTACCTTCCAGATAAGCTCGCCAGTACTTTATGAAGTAGGATTAGGAGCAGCTTTGAAAGCATTAGGAGAGTCTATTTTTGAAAATCACAATATCCACTTTTCCTACGATGGAAAGCTTTCTGATCAGGGTATCGATGATAATGTATGTGTTCTTCTTTACCAGATGGTTAAAGAACTTTTCGTCAATGTTATAAAGCATGCAAAGGCTCAGAATGTAAGTGTATTACTTCGTAGAGGACGCGAAATGGTGCGTGTGATCGTAGAAGATGACGGCATTGGGTTTTCTCACCCATTTAGCAAGCACAGAAACGACCCCCATCATTTTGGCCTTTTCAGCATACGAGAGAGGTTGAAATATATTGGTGGGAGTATAGAAATTTATTCGGAGCCAGATAAAGGGAGCACCATATATATGACGGCTCCCATTTCTCTTCCAGAAAATACACAGTCGATATGGGACGTATAAAATGATAAATATTTTTCTTGTCGATGATCATAAAATTTTTCTTGATGGCCTCCAGGTTCTTATTTCCAATGAACCGGATATGCACGTTTTAGGAGTGGCCTATTCAGGGCCGCAAGCTCTTGAAATGTTAAAAAATATGGAGGCGCCGGATGTTATTGTTCTCGATATTGCCATGCCTGGTATGAAAGGTGTGGATTTAGCTCGAATTATTCTAAAAGAACGTCCGGCTACAAAAGTAATGGCTCTTTCAATGTATGCCAATAATTACATTATTTCTGAAATGATTAGTGTAGGGGTAAAGGGATATGTTTTAAAAGATTGCACTTCAAAAGATCTTCTTTTGGCTATTCGTGCAATTTCTTCTGGTGGAATGTTTTTCTGCGAGGAAGTCAGTAAGATAATTTCTAAGGATTACACACAGATCATGCAGCAGGGGCCTACTTCTTCAGAAGTAACTTTGACAGAGAGAGAGTTAGATGTTTTAAAGTTGCTTGTTGATGGAAAGAGTGTGAACGAAATCAGTCAAATTTTACACATAAGTAAAAATACAGTTAACTCTCATCGTACCAATATTATGGTGAAGTTGAATTGTGAAACGATAGTTGATCTCATTCGATACTCGATACGCAAGGGGTTTTTCGAATTCGACAAGTAAAAGCTATCCGATTTTTCATCTAGCATTTTCTGCTACTCCATAAATCGCATTTTTTGCTATCTATAAAACGTTGTTACTGCGATGTTAATACGATAACAAACCTCCTATTCTTATAAGCAAGTTTTGGAAACAGAATAGGAGGGACGTACTCTAATGCTGGAATTAGTCAGTAATATCTATGAAGTACGCAGTATTGCTTTTGGAGATAGTACCTTTTATAAAGAAGGGGTATTGTCAATTAACCGTGCAGAAGTCGAAGCTCTCATTCGAGAAGACGAAAATGTGGGAGAAATTACTCTTTCTTTGACCAAACCCGGAGATTCTGCACGAATAGTTCATGTTTGGGACGTTATTGAACCTAGAACAAAAGTAGATGGCCCGGGTGCGATATTCCCTGGTTGGCTCGATGCCCCCATTAGTTATGCCGAAGGAACAATGAACAGGATGCCTGGCGCTGCAGTCGTTACATGTACAGAGTATTCCCCTGATAGTGATGCTTATACAGTCCAATGTGAAAGTATCATCGATATGAGTGGTCCTGCCGCAGAAATTTGCCCATATTCTCAGACTAATAATTTAGTTATGGAAATATTACCTCGCGATAAGATGTCAATCCCTGAGCACAACAAAATGGTTACCAAGGCAGGTTTAAAGATTGCCAAATATCTTGCAGATGTCACAATTGGCCAGGTTCCTTCAAAAACCGAAACGTATGCCCTCGGTAAAAAAAATCCTAACCTACCTAATGTGGCTCTGTTACTTGTCGTTTCAGGTTCGACTGCTGCCCTTGATACGTATATCAACGGATTCAGCTGTGTTGGAATAATGCCCACCCTTATTCATCCCAATGAAATTTTGCAGGGGTCTCTTGTTGCAAGTACTGCCCTTGTCGCTTCAATTAAAAACTTTACATACGATTATCAGAATAATGCTCTTATTAATGAACTCTTCAAAGATAACGGAGTTAAACACAACTTCGTAGGTGTTGTTGTTGAGCGAGGCTATGCCTATGAATACGACGATAAAGTTCGCTTAAGTTCCCATGCAGCAAACCTTATACGCCACCTTGAAGCCGATGGAGTCATTATTACCAGTGAAGGTGGTGGCAATATATTGTTGGAAACCATGCTTGCATGTCGTGAGTGTGAGGAGAGAGGCATTAAAACAGCTATTGTTATGTCAGAGTTCTGTGGCCATCAAGGAACTGGTTCTCCCTTCGTAGACTCGGTTCCCGAAGCTGATTTGATCGTAAGCACGGGAAACACGGAAGAGCTTATGGAATTCCCCGAAATGGAAGTTGCATATGGCGGAAAAACATGGATAGCTACTGATGTCCCCAGTAATAAAGCAATTAAACGTAGTATTTACGACACTGTAGCAAGCGCTAACTCCATGTTGGGACATGCCAAACTCAAGGCCTACGACTATTAGTTTAAAAACAAATATTAACAATAAGGAGCTGTAAAATATGGCTGATCAGATAAAAGTTGTTTTCTATATGAACCAGTTTTTTGCTGGAATTGGCGGAGAAGAGAAGGCTGACCAGATTCCTATCGAACTTGAAGAATTGAAAGGACCTGCGTTAGCTTTATCGCAAGTTATAAAAGAGAGTAATGCTGAGGTAGTCAAGACAGTCGTATGCGGAGATAGCTTTTTTGGTGAGAATGAGGAGCAGGCAAAAAAAGAGCTTCTTGGCATGATAAAAGCGGCTTCTCCTGATATTTTCTTGGCTAGCCCTGCCTTTGGTTCTGGCAGGAATGGTGTTGCTACTGCGTCAATTTGTAGTGCTGTCACCCAAGAATTGGGAATTCCTGCCGTAACGGCTATGTATCCCGATAACCCTGGTTCGGAGCTTGTATATCCTGCCTATGCTTTGCCCACATCGAATAGAGCAGAAAAGATGATTAACGTTTTGGAGGATATGTGGAATTTCGCCTTAAAGGTGAAAGACGGTGAAGTGAGAGGGAGCGCTGCACGTGAAAATTACATTCCCCGTGGCGTAAGAAAAAATGAAGTTGATGAGTCTACTGCCGCAGAGAGGGTTCTTCCCCTTTTGCTTTCTAAGATTAAAGGAGAAGCTTATGTAACTGAGGTTGCTCTTCCCAAACATGACGCAGTTGAAGCTCCTAAGCCAGTGACCAACATGAAGAAAGCAACTTTGGCTCTGGTAACAGAAGGAAGTCTGGTTCCTTTCGGTAACCCTGATAAACTTGAATCCTGGTGGGGAGAACACTGGTACAAATATTCCATTGAAGGCTTGGATGATTTCGAGAAAGGAAAATACGAGACTATACATGCCGGTTTTGAAAATGCCAATATTGACGATGATCCAGACAGATTACTTCCCCTTGACGTGGCCCGTATAGCAGAGAAGGAAGGCCGCATTGGCAAACTATTTGACATTTATCTCACTACAACAGGTATGGAAACGGCTACGAGTTCCGCTAAAAGAATGGGCCGCGAGATGGCAGAATTTTTGAGATCTGAAGGTGTAGATGCAGCTATTGTAACTGGAACCTGAGGAACTGGTACGCGTTGTGGATCAACGCTTGCAAAAGAAATTGAGCGCGTAGGAATTCCTACAGTTATGATAACAGCCATGCCTGGGATCGCAGAAAGAATAGGCTGTCATAGAGTTGTAAAGGGTGTTGCCATAAATAACCCGACAGGAGATGCACGTCTTGCACGCGAAGAAGAACTTGTACAGAGAAAGAAGATTTTAGACGCATCTTTAGAGCTACTCGAAAAATAGGAGGCTTCAAAATGTCGACGGTATGTGGAATACCAAGCAGTATCTTTTGGATAATGCTTTTAGGAGGGCCTGGCGCGATTCTTTTCTCTTTAGTACTTATTAACTCTACATGGTGGAAAAAGCTTGTAAATAAGTATTATACGATTGACATGAAAGATTAACTTTCTGAAGGAGGTGACAAGAAATGGCAATTCAATGGCCTATTGTAGCTGCTGTTGCTTGCTTCCTTATGTTACTCGCAGGAGTAGGTGTTTTTGTAAAAAAGAAAGTAACGACAGATGAAGACTATCTTGTCGGAGGAAGAAGCGTAGGTCCTGTATTTACAGCAGTCTCTTTTTGTGTTGCCTACTATAGCACCGTTGCCGTTATTGGATGCCCTGCAATGTACTATCTTTACGGAATGGGGTACGCCTCGCTTGAACTTTTAGCAAATACATGGATTGTTGGAATCTTGTTATTTGTTGTTTTAGGACTCCGGATGAGAGTTGTTTCAGAAAGGGCCAACGTAGTGTCTCTCCCTGGGTTTCTGGCTGTTCGTTTTGAATCTGAGACATTACGTTTAGTGAGTGCGTGTATTATCGCCATTTTTGTAATTCCATATGGAGTAGCTGTTTTGAAAGGTATAGGAGATGCTCTAAAAATTCTTGCGGGTATTCCTTATCTTTTGACAGTTGTAGTTATATGTATAACGGCTTTGATTTATATGGTGACAAGTGGATATTGGGGGGTTGTTTGGACAGACCTCATCCAAGGAAGCGTTATAATGGCTGCTTTGCTTTGCACAATTCCACTTGTTTTTAAAAGCTTAGGTGGAGTTGGTCAGGCTTTAGAAGTAGCCAAAACGATTGATCCTGACTTATTGGGTATACCCGGACCTTTGCCGTGGGGACTTCTTTTCAGTTACTCTTTTGTATGGGGGCTTGTTGCTTTTGGGCAACCCCAATTAGTAACGAAATTTATTGCCCTGAAAGATGCAAAATCTGTAGGTATGACGATTTTTATTAGTACTGTATGGATGTCGCTCTTTTTGATTGCAGCTACGGTAATAGGGTTTGGAGGCCGTTTAATATTTGGAGATCAATTTATTAATAATCCTGACTTGGTCAGCCCTTCCGTTGCTAAGTTGGGGCCCAAATTTATCGTAATGCTCTTCAGTTGTGGAGTTGTAGCAGCAGGGCTAACGTCGTTAGCAGCTCTTGTTTTGACTTCTGCTACGGCAATTTCCAGAGATTTTTATGAAGATGGTTGGCTTCGCAGACAAAAGAATGCATCTTCTCGTAAGATTAATTCGGTAAAAGTGCACAGACTTTCTGTAGGAGCGATTATTATTATCACTCTTCTTTTATCCATCCGTCCATGGTCTTTTGTCTGGCAGCTATCTGTAGCTGGAGCAGGGAGTATGGCCGCTGCCTTCACAGCTCCGTTGCTTATAGGAATATATTGGAAAAGGGCAACAAAAGAAGGGTGCCTAGCTTCAATCCTTGGCGGAACAATAGTTACAACTCTTTGGTATCTTTTGAAACTCGAGTATTTCCATCCATATATACCAGGAATGATTGTTTCTATAGTTCTTTTCATCGTAGTTTCTCTTATGACAACACCGCCATCAGAGGCAACGATAAAGAAGATGTTCCCTTTTAAGGCTTAACGTTTAACGATGATGAAAAAAGAGAGACGTATCTGTTTTTAATACGTCTCTCTTTACCTTTCTTAGCTATTCAGCTATCTTGCTCAGTGCTTTTGTTGTGTTTCTTTTATCGACCTTGAATTTTGCCATAGTGGCCTTCAAACGCTCAGCCCCTTCTGAAAGGCCTTGAGATTCTGTAGCTACTTGTTCTCCAGCCTTGGCAGTCTCTTCAGATGACTGGCGAATCGCTTCTACCGACTGCACAATCTGAACAGTGGATTGCGTAACCTGGTCAATCCCCGCAGCCATTTCTTCAGAGGATGCCGCCTGTTCCTGGGCTGTTGCCGCAATGCTTTGCATAATATCGTTAACCTGAGCGATTTCCCTCATGGCTTCCTGAAGCTGGGCTTTTGCCTTTTCAGATCGTGTAATGGTCTGTTCCACAACGCCATCGACTTTTCCCATGGAAGTGAGAGCATTCTTTGTTTGAGATTGCAAGTTGCTGATAAGTGTTTCAACTTCTCCCGCCGCTTTACTGGATTCTTCAGCCAGTTTTCGAACCTCTTCAGCGACCACGGCAAATCCGCGACCGGCATCTCCAGCTCTGGCTGCTTCAATGGCAGCATTGAGGGCAAGCAGGTTCGTCTGATCAGCGATTGTTTGGATAGTAGTGACAAATCGAGTAATTGTTTCAACCGCTTCTGAGACGGCGTTCATACTTGCAGCGGTTTCCTTTGATTGAAGTCCGATATTGCGTATCTCTTCAACGGCTATATTGACTTCCTGCGTTGCTTGTTCACTTCTCTGTGTTGTCCGAGCAGTGGCTTCGGCACCTTCTGTCGCAGATTTAGCCGCACTGGAAGCGCTGGAGCTGACTTCCTCAACACCTGCATTTGTTTCTTCTACAGCTGCACTGGTTGTCTCTGATAGGGTAGCAACCTGATCGACAGAAGCCTTGACTTCTTCCATGGACGCCACAGACTCTTCTGAAAGAGCGGCAAGAGCTTCTGCGCTTGATCCAAAGTTTTCCGCTTCTTCTTGAAGATTCTCAACCATGGCCGTTAAATTGCTTTGAAGGCTTGCCATGGAGTGGAGCATTTCGGCGATCTCGTCTTTGGATTTCGTCATGTAGCGTTCCAGCCATATAAGGGATGTGTCTTTCGTAAAGTCAAGGTTACCGAACTGTTGTAGCATTTTAGATACGCCGTTGATTGGCCTGACGATGGAACGGGTAATCCATAGAATGATAACGGCCAATAAGAGCATTCCGATTGCAGCTGCAATAATCATATTGCGAACCATAACGATAGCTGCTTTTTGTACGTGAGACATGGGAACGAGAATATTGAGGCTCCAAGCTGTAGTGGAAGCACCAAACTTGATGGGAGAGTAAATCTTATAGGCTTCTTCTCCAAGTGCCGCGGAGTGCCCAACTGTCGCCATGAATTGTCCCTTTTTTATACTCTCTGCTATAGATCCCATATTTTCAAGGTCATTACGCATTGCCATATTTTTACCAATGAGGTTTGCATCTTTATGATATACGGTAGTTCCATCATTAGCGTATAAGGAAGCCACGCCATTCCCAACGATTTTTAAGTTCTTGACGATATTTTGAACAGCGGCCAGATCAATATCCATACCGACGACGCCTGCCACCCTGCCATCTATAAAAATAGGAGTTGCTAGGCTGGTTATGAACTCTTCGTCGTTTTTCTGTCCAGTATAGTTATAATAGTAAGGGTTCATAATTTCAGATTTCCCAGATCGTTTCGGGAGCAGGTAAAAATCACCATTACCTTCAGTGCTTAACATACTTTCAGTCATATCATATGACCGTTGCACCTGATTTCCTCTTTTTACAAGAGTAGCCATAAAACGACCTGTTTCATGGAATCCATCTCTTTCTATATACATGGCGTCCATTCCATCAAAAGCGTTAGGTTCGAAGGCAACCCATGTAGTAAACGCCAAGGGGGTTTCCTCAAGAACGCATTCAATCATTTTCAGCAGGTTTTGACGGGCATTCGGTGATTGACGATCCATTCCGGAAATGATCTTTGCAAGCGCCTCTGTTGTAATAAGGCCTTCATCAATTTCAGCAGAAATGGCATAAGCCGCAGATTGTGCCGTTTCTTCCACAAGAGATTTTGTTCCATCAAGTGTTGCTTGATGAACCTTAAAGGCAATGAAAGAAATCAGAGAAGCAAAAATGAGCGTGACGGTACCTAGTGTGAGTAAAAGTATTTTCCCTTGGAGCTTAAGTTTCAAAGTGTAATCCCCCTTAACTATTTTATAATATTGGTCTTTTTGTTTTAAATTAACATTAATAATAATTAATAAATCTCGATTATTGTTAAGGTTTTTATTAAAAGAGATGTAGATTCATTTATAAGGCAAAATAGCTAAATATCCATGAGTATTCAGAATTATGTATACGGGGTACAAGGTGCCTTTTTAATCAGGATAATTGCCTGGTTTTATGAAAATCTCAGTAAGGAGGGGCGTATATTGAGGAGTCCAACATGGGGTCGTTTATCATTAGATGAAAGTATTGCCAAGATTATGAAATTCGTAAGTGCAGACAATCATTCTCAGTATCGATTTATAATAGGTACGGATTCCCAGGTGTATAAAAAACAGAGAGTGGTCTTTGTCTCTACCATAATCGTTCATCGTATAGGGTTCGGAGCTATTTGTTTTTATGAGAAAAAAGTAAAAATCAAGAAATATTCTCTACGCGAGAGGATGTTTACAGAGGTTTTTTTAAGCCTTGATCTGGCAACCCGTTTTTTAAATGCAATTAAGGAACACCATTGCGCGTTATACAATGCTATGGATGACCTTGAAATTCACGTTGATGTAGGGGAGCATGGAGCTACTCGTGACCTTATAAATGCCGTGACAGGTATGGTTAAAGGATGTGGTTTCCTATGTTGCACCAAACCTGATGCATGTGGAGCCAGTTCTGTTGCTGATCGTTTCGCTAAAATATCTGGTCCTCTTACTGCCTGATCTTTAGATCTTTAACGATGAAAGGAGTCGTCGTACATGAATAAAAATGAAGTATGGAGCTGGATTGACTCAAATCAGGATAATTTCGTTGATATGGCTCGTTCCATTTGGGAGAACCCGGAATTAGGGTACAAAGAAACCTTTGCGTCAGAACTCCAAAAGAAGTTCCTTTCAAAAGAGGCATTTACTATCCGCCCCGTTGAAGACATGCCAACCGCTTTTATTGCAGAATGGGGCAGTGGTTCGCCTATAGTTGGACTGCTTGGCGAATTTGATGCCTTAGATGGCTTGTCTCAAAAAATCGGTACACAAAGGGAACCTGTACAAGAAGGCGCTCCTGGGCACGGATGCGGACATAACCTTCTGGGAGTGGCTTCCCTTGCTGCAGCCTGTTCTATCAAAAAAGCTATGGAAAATGGAGAAGTAAAAGGAACGATACGTTACTATGGATGTCCTGCTGAAGAGCTGCTTTCTGGCAAGGTCTTTATGGCTGAACATGGAGTCTTTGACGATCTTGATGTGTGTCTTGCATGGCATCCAGGTTCGATAAATACTGTTATAGGTTCCACCTTGTCAGCGATGGCCTCTGTACGCTTCTCTTTTAAAGGAGTCTCTGCCCATGCTGCCGGAGCCCCTGAAGCTGGGCGAAGTGCTCTTGATGCTGTAGAACTCATGAATGTAGGGGCCAATTATCTTCGAGAGCACTTAATTGATGGAACGCGGTTGCATTATGTAATAACTGATGGCGGGAAAATGCCGAATATCGTTCCTGACAGAGCCTCGGTCTGGTATTACCTTCGAGGGCCTCGAAAAAGTGATGTTGAGCATATCTGGAAACGTCTTCTCAATATAGGTAAAGGTGCAGCTCTTATGACGGAAACAGAAATTTCATACGTCGTGGAAGCTGGCTGTTATGATACAGTCCCCAACAAGACCCTTAATCAGCTTTTAGAGAAAAATCTCATGACGATCGGTGGTATCGATTTCGATGCGGAGGAGAAGGAATTGGCCAAAACCTTGTTTTACTCAATTCCCGAGGGCCAAAGAGAAACAAGCTTGAGACAGTGTCCTCAAACTCTTCGCGATAATAAATTCCTTTGTGAAGAAGCTGTTGAATGTTTCGATGAAGGCAGACAGATTATGGGGTCTACCGATGTCGGTGATGTAAGTTATATTGCCCCCACATCTATGCTTTCTGCAGCAACTTGGCCTCTTGCCACTCCGGCTCATTCTTGGCAGGCTGCCTCAGCATCCGGTTCTTCTTTGGGAATGAAAGGAATGCTTCTTGCCGCAAAAGTATTGGCAGGTGCTGCTTTCGACCTTATGTCAGATGGCGGCTCACTCGTTGAGGAAGCCCAAACAGAATTTAAAAAACTTGAATTAGACGCATATAAGCCACTCTATAAAGCATTGCATTAGTAAACATTCCGGTATCCTGTGCGCGGGTCATAGTGAAGGAGTGATGGTTGTGAAAGATCACGTGAAAAACGCTTTGGTTATCAAAGAATTTGATAATGTAGCTACAGCTTTACAAAACCTGAGCGAGGGCGACACTGCCTGTTATGAAGTGGATGGCGTTCTTCGAACCCTGCGCTTGAAACAAAATATTTCTTTCGGGCATAAATTTGCTATACGGCAAATTGAAGAGGGAGAAGGAGTTGTGAAGTATAGCGAAGTTATTGGCAGAGCTACTCAGAGAATTGAAGCGGGGGAGCATGTTCACATACACAACCTGGAAAGCCTCAGAGGCCGTGGCGATTGGGAGGTGCAAGCATGAACATTCAAGGGTATAGACGTAAAAATGGAGACGTAGGAATCCGTAACCATATAGCGGTTATCCCTGCATCTGTTTGTGCCAGCACTGTAGCTCAACGAATAGCGAGTCAGGTTGAGGGAGCCATTGCCTTGCCGAACCAACATGGCTGCGCTCAGATTAAACCGGACCTTGAAATAACGGCTAGAACTCTTGCGGGGCTTGGAAAAAACGGAAATGTTGCTGCGGTTTTAGTTGTGGGGTTAGGGTGCGAAGGCCTTCAGGCCGACTGGTTAGCCGAGGAAATAGCTAAGACAGGCAAACCTGTTGAGTCTCTAATTATACAAAAATGTGGTGGAACCCTTAAAGCTCAGGAACAGGGATTGCGTATAGCAAGAGCTATATCACAAGAAGTTTCTCTCTATAAAAAAGAAGACATTCCTGTGAGTTCGCTTATTTTAGGCTTGGAATGCGGAGGATCAGACGCTACTTCGGGGCTGGCTGCCAACCCTGTTCATGGCTATGTCTCCGACAGACTTATCTCTATGGGAGGAACATCAATTCTTTCTGAAACAACAGAACTTATTGGTGCCGAACACATTCTGGTCAAGAGAGCAGTTTCTCCAGAAGTAGCAAAAAAGCTTCTTCATATTGTGGCCCGATGTGAAGCAAGAGCTAAAACTATGGGCGTTGATCTACGGGGAAGCCAGCCGACTCCCGGAAATATTGAGGGTGGTCTGACTACTATTGAAGAGAAATCTCTTGGCTGCATCTATAAAGGTGGAACAAGCCCCTTACAAGGTGTTCTTGAATATGCGGAAAGCCCTACAGGCCGAGGACTTTACGTAATGGATACTCCCGGTCAGGATGTTGAGTCTATTACTGGCATGGTGGCAGGTGGAGCTCATATTGTTATCTTTTCTACCGGACGGGGTACCCCCACTGGATTCCCCCTTGCTCCTGTTATCAAAATTACAGGGAATCCTCATACCTATCTCATGATGGAAGAAAACATCGATATTAATGCAGGAACAATTATTACTGGTAATGAAAGCATTTCTGATGTTGGAGAAAGGGTCTGGAAGGAAATAGTTCAGGTATGTGACGGAAAACGTACGAAAGCAGAGGCTTTACAACATATGGAATTTGGAATATATAAGCTTACTTCAACATTTTAAAACTAAAAACTCGATGGCAAAAAATCAATAAAGAGAAGCATCACCTATTTACAACAGGGGGTTAACTATGACACTTCGCGATGATGCTCATGAAATTATTAAATATGCTATAGATGCAGTATTACCTGAATATGCCGTTCAGGAGCAGCTTCGAAAGAAGCCGTGTAAAGGCAGGGTAATTCTTGTCTCCATAGGAAAAGCGGCGTGGAGAATGGCGAAGGCCGCAGTAGATATATTGGGCGATCAGGTGGTGCAGGGTATAGTCATCACCAAATACAATCACAGTCAAGGCCCCATTCCCCATCTTGTTGTACGAGAAGCAGGACACCCCCTGCTTGATGAAAATTCATTGGAAGCTACATCGGAAGCCCTTCAGATGACACAGAATCTTACTGCCAATGATGAGGTTCTTTTTTTAGTCTCAGGTGGAGGTTCGGCACTTTTCGAAAAGCCTAAAGAGGGCGTATGTCTCGGAGATTTCGTTGATATTACAGATCAAATGCTTCGTTGTGGAGCTAACATCGTTGAGATCAATATGATCCGCAAACGACTTTCCGCCGTAAAGGGTGGTCAGTTTGCCAAATGGGTGGCTCCAGCTACAATTTATTCTATTGTTCTTTCAGACGTTTTGGGCGATCGGCTCGATAGCATAGCATCCGGACCAGCCTATCCCGATTCCACAACGTCAGCACAGGCGCTAGAGATTATCTCTCGCTACAAAATTGATGTAAAACCTGAATTAATCGAAATACTGAAAGAAGAAACGCCGAAAGTTATAGATAACGTAGAGACATTTATTACGGGAAGTGTCAGAACACTTTGCGACAAGGCAGCTGAAAAAGCTACAGAGTTGGGCTATCAGTCGTATATACTTACCACAACCCTCCAGTGCGAGGCCAAAGAGGCAGGTAGTTTTTTGGCATCAATAGCCGTGGAAGAAAGTGAATTCTGCCGCCCTGTAAAGCTTCCATGTGCCATTATTCTGGGAGGAGAAACAGTTGTACATCTAAAGGGAAAGGGAAAAGGTGGACGAAATCAGGAGATGGCTCTTGCTGCCGCTTTAAACATTCAGGGTATGTCGAATATTGTGTTTGCTTCTGTTGGATCTGATGGCACAGATGGCCCTACAGATGCGGCAGGAGGCATTGTTGATGGCCAAACTGTTCAAAAAATACGTGAAAGCGGAGGGAATCCTTACGCTCTTCTTGAAAACAATGATGCTTATAATGCTTTAGAAATGTGTAACTCGCTCATAAAGACAGGGCCTACAGGCACAAATGTGAACGATCTTACGGTCCTTTTAGTGAAAGATGTATAATAAACGGTATTATTTTGTCTAAAGCGGGAGGCATTACGTGTGAAAAACCGAGATGTAGAAGCTAAATATCGGGAAAAGGGTTTTTATTCTTTCTCCAGTGCCTGGGAAAAGATTCAGGAAGAAGAGAGAAAACAGGTTTTCGCTTTAGCCGAAGACTATAAGCTCTTCCTTGACAATGGAAAAATCGAACGGGAATGTGTAGAACAGATTGTTTCTATGGCCCGGGTGGCTGGATTTGTCGACCTTGAAGAAATGATTCAGGCTGGTAGACGTCTGGAGCCGGGCATAAAAGTAATGGTGGTAAATCGCAACAAGGCCGTGGCGCTCTTTGTCATAGGTAAAAAGTCGCTTTCAGAAGGGCTCTACATTGTGGGCAGTCACATAGATTCGCCTCGCCTTGACCTGAAACCTCAGCCTCTTTATGAAGATTCAGGACTAGCTTTACTGAAAACCCATTACTATGGTGGAATCAAGAAGTACCAATGGGCAACACTTCCTTTGGCAATTCATGGCGTCTTTGCCAAAAAAGATGGAAGCATCGTTCATCTCAATATTGGAGAGAGGGAAGACGATCCCTTGTTTGTTATTAGCGATATACTTCCTCATCTGGGCAAAGCTCAGGCCTCCAAAACAATGAGCGAAGGCATTTCCGGTGAAAATTTGAATGTAATTCTTGGTCATATTCCTGTAAAAGACGATGATATTAAAGAAAAGGTAAAACTCGGAGTACTCCAGATATTGACGGCAAAATACGGAGTGGATGAAGCCGATTTTACCTCTGCCGAAATAGAAATAGTTCCGGCTGGCAGATCTCGTGATGCAGGGCTTGATCGTGGCTTGATCTTAGCCTATGGTCACGACGACAGGTCATGTGCCTTTGCTTCTTTACGAGCTATCCTCGATGTTGAACATCCTGTATATACGGCATCGGCTCTTTTTGTAGATAAAGAGGAAATTGGCAGTATGGGAAGCACTGGTATGGAATCTGTCTTTTATGAAAACACAGTGGCAGAACTTCTGGCTTTGGAAGGAGAAGGGTATTCAGAGATCAATCTTCGCCGTGCCTTCAGCCACAGCAGAGTTCTCTCTGCCGATGTAGATGGAGCTTTTGACCCCACCTATCCGGAACCCTTCGACAAGCGCAACGCTTCTTTTATGGGAAATGGAGTCGTTGTGCAGAAATACACAGGAAGTCGGGGCAAATATGGATCTAACGATGCCAGTGCAGAATTCGTAGCCTCTATTCGGGCGTTATACGATGAAAATAATGTGGTCTGGCAGACAGGGGAACTGGGAAAGGTTGATGAGGGTGGCGGTGGCACAATTGCCTACATTCTTGCAAACAGAGGAGCAGATGTTATCGACTGCGGCGTTCCCGTTCTATCTATGCACGCTCCGTGGGAACTCATAAGCAAGGTCGACCTTTACATGGCCTGGAAGGGATATAGAGCTTTTTTACAATCGAAATAATAACATGCCCGGTGAAAGCCGGGCTTTTTTTGTAACCTCTTGATATACTCTATATGGGTATGCTAGAATTAATATATTAAGTTGTCTGATCATTGCGGAGGTGAAATGATGCTTACATTAAAGAAAAGAGTACTGATTATCGGAGGGGGCCCGGGTGGAAGGTTTTCATATATAGCACTTCGACGTATGGGTGAAAAGAGCCTTTCCATTGTGATGAACGAGGATCCTACTGTAATTTGTTCACTTCCTTATGGTGTTGGGAGAAAGCTTGTTCCAGGTGGCCCCGAAGAAGAAGTGGTTGATTTGGCGAACTCTGATCGTTTGCCGCCTGAGATTGTTGAAGATGCTATTCGCGGCGTCGTCACCGAACTTGATGCAGAGAATCATATCGCAAGGGGAACGAGTACAGGTGGTCCCTTTGAAATCCATTTTGAGAAAGTATTGCTTGCACCCGGTGCAGTTCCCTGGCTTCCTTCAGTAAAGGGCCTTTTATTAGATTCAGATAGAGAAGGGCAGAAACGAGACCTGACGGAAATTATGGTTGGACGTGAATATGTTTCTAAAGAAAGATTGGCAGAAAATATCTTTGTTATGCGTGGAGCAGACGATGCCCGTGCACTT
The DNA here is from genome assembly GCF_030908405.1 of Aminobacterium sp. MB27-C1. Classification (NCBI taxonomy): domain Bacteria; kingdom Thermotogati; phylum Synergistota; class Synergistia; order Synergistales; family Aminobacteriaceae; genus Aminobacterium; species Aminobacterium sp. MB27-C1. The sequence goes on from NZ_CP133089.1 coordinate 841,603, forward strand.
GATGTCTTTGCAGAAAAAAGCGACAAAGCAGTCGTTGTTGGCAGTGGAGCTATAGGATTAGAAGTTGTGGAGGCTCTTCACGATAGAGGACTAACTGTTACATTGGTTGAAGCTTTGCCGCACCTTATCGCGGCCATGGATAAAGATATGGCCGAAAAAGTCAGTAATCGCCTTTCTGAATCAGGTGTTTCTGTTTATAGAAATATGCAGCTGACAGAAGTCAAATCAGACAGGGTTGTACTCTCTGATGGCACGGAGATAGAGACTGATGGCGTTATTTTTGCAACAGGTGTTCGTCCTAACATTAAGTTGGCTCAAAGTGCAGGATTATCTATTGAGCGGGGTATCGTAGTCAACGAAAATATGCAGTCGTCCCATCCCAATATATATGTTGTTGGTGACGCCGCTCAAATCAGCGATGCTGTTACAGAACGTCCTATATTGCCTCTTATTGGAACTCTTGCTATGCGTCAGGGGCTTGTTGCCTCTGCTAATATTATGGGGAAAAACATGTCTTTGCCACCTGCAACAGTCTGGGGGCTAAGTGCCATTTTCGATCTTCATTGGGGAAGTGTGGGGTGGACTGAGGAATTGGCTAACGCGTCGGATATTCCGGTATTTTCTCTCACTTTGCCATATCGCACACGAGAAAAAGCTATGCCCAACGGGAAAGAAGGACTCTGGAAAGTTGTCGTTTCCGCATCTGACGAAAAAGGACTGAAAAAAGGACAGATTATTGGTTTCCAGATTGTCATTGACGGGGAATCCCCTCTCTTTTTAACGGAACGTTTTATCGATATTATTACCCGAAGGGAAACTATTACTGATTTATTTTCTCACTATTTCGTCCATTCTCCTTATCATAATACAGTTGAAGATCCTTACCTTATGCTGCTCTTTACTGCTCAGGAAGCGATGACTCATTAAAAAAGAGTATAATACATAATAGTTAGACTTTTACATAAAGTAAGGGGGATTTATCATGCCAATAGTGAACGTTCATATTCTTGAAGGACGAACAGTAGAGCAAAAGCGACGACTTGTAAATGAAATGACTCAGACGATATGTTCGTGTCTTGATGTGCCGGCTGAAAAGGTTCGTATCATAATAACAGACATGAAAAAATCTGACTTTGCTGTAGCAGGAGTATTGGCCTCAGATAGAGATAAGTAATCTTTAATTAAAATAGAGGTGTCTATAATGTTTAGCGAAGAAGACGAAAGAAAACAAGAAACTTTTCTTTCGAAAGTCCTTTTTTGGTCAAAAGCTTTTACTCACGGAACATTTGTTGATAAAAGAATGGCTGTTGTCAGAAAAGAGGCTTTTGACGTCAATGACAATTTGATGTTGCTCTTGTTTGGCGATTTTTTGGGAATTCCCAATCCCATTTCATACTATATGCTCGAAATACTTCCTTACTTTGCTGAAGACCTCGTTGCATGGGAACGTAGAATGCAAAATCGTAAGTTTATTATTGCTGAAAAAGCATCGCAATATGACTTCGACTAAGGGAGGCTTCTCTTTCAATGGTCTATCGTGTAAAGCGACAGTTTATATTTTTTGGCGGAAAAGGTGGAACAGGGAAAACCACATGTGCGGCGGCATACGCTTACGCCCTTTCTCAACAGGGGGTAAAAACCCTGGTTGTTTCTACTGATCCTGCTCATTCTCTTGCTGATGCCTTCGATCACCCCATAGGTCTGGATGTTGTTCGTATCGAAGAAAATCTTTGGGGTATTGAAATAGATGCGGAAGAAGAAGCCAAAAAATATATGAAAGCGATTCAAGATAAAATGCTTCATATTGTCAGTGCTGTTATTGTCGACGAAATAAAGCGTCAGATAGAAATAGCCTATATGTCCCCAGGGGCAGAAGAAGCTGCCATATTTGACAAGTTTATAGAGCTTATGGAATCCATCGGGAAACCTTACGATGCAATTGTTTTTGATACGGCTCCTACAGGGCATACCTTGCGGCTCCTTACGTTGCCCGAAATATTAGGAGTCTGGATCGAGCATCTTATAGAAAAACGGGCCAATGCCATGGAACTCATGAAGGTCGCTGCTAAATACGACAAAGAATTGCAAGAAAAAATAAAAGAAGATCCCATAATAGAAACCCTGCAAAAGCGACGGGATAAATTTACCTTAGCTCGAAAAATCTTGACTGATCGTGAAAATACGGCTTTTTACTTTGTGCTCAATGCAGAAAAACTTCCGATTATAGAGACGAAGAGGGCCATAGAAATATTGCAAAAGCACAATATTGGTATTGGCGGTGTTGTCGTTAACAAGGTTATACCGGAAGAAGCGGGGCCTTTTTTTGAAAAACGCCGCATTGCTCAGGAACAGTATCTTCTCCAAATAGATGAATTATTTGGATCTTTGGGGGTAACCCACGTACCTATGCTTGATTCGGATATTCAAGGTCTTGAACAGCTTAATCAGATAGGTCCGTTTATTCTCAAGCTCGATGAAATATAATAGAAATTGCTATGATTTGATGTAAGATAAAGCCAGTTCTTTTAATTCGGGGATGATTTTAGATATCCATTGATCGTCGATATGTTTATCAAACGAATCGACTTCAATTACTCGTCCCCAATGGTAAGGTGCATCTGTAGCGGGAAGCATGGATCCGTTATAGATGACATAATCCTGATAGATAAGCCATGTTAAAGATTGATTCTCAATAATTCCGCCATCGACCTTATTGAGATTTTCATCATATTTTTCCCAACGCTCTGGCCCATAGGTATTTCCGAGAAAAATAAAGGCGCTTCCATCTTCTTTTAGAGCGATAAGAGAATGTTTTAGATTTGAATCTATAAAAATATGGTGAATTCCCCAAAAGGGAGGATTAAAAACAGTGAGCCTCTTAGCGCGGCTCCACTCGGTGACTTTATGTGCATCACGTGCTCTTCTGACAATGTCACTTGCTGAGAGGGGAACAGTAGATTTCTTTTGAATTCCAAAGATACGAAGCAGTTTAGATAGCATAAGCAACGCTCCTTTCTTCTTTTTTCGGGGGATATTGTAACATTTTTAAAAGAATAAGGGACAGATGGGGAGTGGTAGAGATGATATTTGATACTTTAAGTAATGCGTCGACATATTTTTGTTTGGGAGAACGTTTCAAAAAAGCTTTTGATTTCCTCGAAGATTTAAAGGTCGTTGCTCTTGAAGATGGGAAGTATGAAATTGAGGGAACGTCTATATTTGCTATTATTCAGTCTTCCACGACAAAGCCTAAAGAAGCTCAAGTATGGGAAGCCCATAAAAAATATGCAGACATTCAATGCCTTCTTTCCGGTTCGGAATGGTTAGGCTATGCTCCAATAGAGACAATGAAATTAGCTCTCCCTTATGATGACGTGCGGGATTTTGCCTTGTTTGATGGGGAAGGGGCCTATTTTCAGACTCACCCCGGTTGGTTTTCACTCTTTTTCCCCCATGACGTACACAAAGGATGTGTTGCTCTCAAAACCCCGAGTCGCATTAGGAAAATAGTTGTAAAAGTCGAGATGGGGTAAAAGAAGAGGAGTAAAGACAAAGGAGGGAAGACTATGTTTCGTGTTGCCTGCGTGCAGATGGACGCTCGAAATGTGAGCCAATACGAGCAGACAGAACGAGAAATACTACAATGGATCGATAGTCTGTGTAGTGAAGAGGATGTTGATCTTATCGTCTTTCCTGAATGTACTTGGCCCGCCTATTATCTTGGCGAAAACGAGGAAGCCGCTGCATTGGCCTTAAAGCATACTCATGCAGTGATAGAAGAAGTGGCGAAACGAGCAGTTCATTATGGCGTCCACATAGCCATGGGACTCTACGTGGAAGAAGAGGGAACTTTGCGAAATGCTGGAATTCTTTGGGGGCCGGAAGGTGAAGAGCTAGGACGGGTTTATAAATCAAATCTTTGGCACTTCGACGAGAAATATGTCAAAGCAGGAACAACTTTCCCTGTCATGAAAACTCCCTTAGGAAATTTGGGAATGATGATATGTGCCGATGGAAGAGCTCCTGAAATAGCGCGTATAATGACTGAAAAAGGTGCGAATGTCATCATCGATATGGCAAATCTCATGTCTTCAGCCTCCGACCCGGCCCTTTTGAATAATCCTCAAATCGAGTATATGCTTCCGACACGAGCGTTTGAAAATGGAGTTTGGATTATTCTATGCGATAAAGCAGGCCTTGAATCTTACACAGCCATGAATACGGGCAGAAGCTGCGTTATCAATCCGTTGGGGCACATTGTCGGAGAATCTCCATCAGACACGAGTGAAGCTCTTATTGCCGTAATAGATACGGAAATGGCGTCATTTCCTCTTCCAGAGAAAGGAAACAGGTGTTTTTCAAGATTAATAGACCCAACGGAAGATTTGCCAGTTACTGCATATATGAAAGAACCTGTATGTTTGCCTGATTCTGGCATCCTTTCTTCTGTGGCGTATTTTTCAGCAGAAAATATGGAACACTATATTGCCACAGCTTCACGAATGATTCGCATTTTACAAGATCAGGGTTCATCTCTTATTTTGCTGCCATGTTGTGGAAAAAATGAAGATGTAGATAATATAACTCGCCAAATTCGACCTTTGCTGAATCCAGATGTGGTTGTATGTGTAAGTGGCTCTTTAGATGCAGACGGCCACAAAAAAAAGGCAGCTGTAGCTTTTTCGCAAAACAACACGTATGGTCCGGTTTTCTTGGATAATTCATGCCGCCCTGATATTTTTTCTACAGAAGTGGGACGTTTAGGCCTCCTTATTGGAGATGAAATGTTTCTTCCTGAAGTTGCAAGGTGCATGATGTTGGATGGGGCCCAGATGCTTCTCTGGTGCGATTCAAGACGTTATGCCATGACTGAAAAAGTGGCACGTTGTCGTGCTGCCGAGAATAGGGTTTTCCTCATGCGTTCAGGAACAGGAGAAGATGAAGATAACTCTTTTATTGTATTGCCGACAGGAGCGATTAGTGCCGCTACTGTTCCAAAAGTAGAACAGGCAGTCTCAACATATTGCCTTTTGGCAGAGGCATACAGCAAAACGGTAGTGCCGGGCACAGATGTTGTAAGAGGAAGAATACCTTACGTATATAAAGAATTGAAAAATACGCACCGAAAGGAAGATTTATAGATTGCACTTCGATGATCCTGACATTTATTTTATGAAGCAAGCTCTCGAGGAAGCCAGAAAGGGCGCTGAAAATGGAGAAGTTCCAGTAGCAGCTCTTGTAGTTTATGAAGGCCGCATTATAGGTATAGGAAAAAATTACAAACATATAGATCCTACGGCACATGCGGAGATACTTGCTATGCGTGAAGCCTCTCAACATTTGAAACGGTGGAATTTGAACGGCTGTACTCTCTATGTAACCTTGGAACCGTGCCCCATGTGTGCCGGAGCCATTGTATTAGCGCGTATTCAACGTTTGGTTTATGGTGCCTCCGATCCCCGTGCTGGAGCGTGTGGAACGCTATACAATATCGTTCAGGATTCTCGGCTCAATCATAGATGTGACATAAGAAAGGGAGTACTTGCTGAAGAAAGTTCTGAACTCCTTTGGGAGTATTTCAAGAAGAGGAGAAATAATTCTAATAAAGTAAACTCATAATCTTCCTTGCCTGCATACCATACCTGCCATTGTACTATGATATATTCGCAGTATTAGAGTTTGAATTAACTATAAGCATATTGTATAATATATGTGCTTGATTAATTTTAATGTTACATAGAAGGAGGACTTACTATGGACTTGAAAGGTTCTAAAACCGAAGCTAACTTGAGAGAAGCATTTGCAGGAGAGTCACAGGCTAGAAACAAGTACACCTACTATGCCTCTAAAGCCAAAAAAGAGGGACTCAACCAAATAGCAGCCCTTTTTGAAGAGACGGCTAACAATGAAAAAGAACACGCCAAAATTTGGTTCAAATTGTTGCACGACGGAATCCCCACGACAGATGAGAATTTAAAAGATGCTGCTGCCGGAGAAAATTACGAATGGACCGAAATGTATGAGAGCTTTGCTAAAGATGCAGAAGAAGAGGGCTTTACAAAAATTGCATATCTTTTCAAAGCTGTTGCTCAGATAGAGAAAGAGCACGAAGAGCGCTACTTGCATTTACTTAAAAACCTTGAAGAGGGGAAAGTTTTTGTAAGAGAAGATAAAAAGGCATGGAAATGTGCTAATTGTGGCCATATCTATTATGGAGAAAAAGCGCCAGAAGTTTGCCCCGTTTGTGACCATCCCCAGGCTTATTTTGAAATAAAAGCTGAAAATTATTAGAAAAAATAGAGAAGAGGCTCTTGAAAAAAGAGCCTCTTTCTTTTTCATGTACGGTCCAACATGATGAGCGTTATCTCTTTCACTTTACCTGAGTAAACGGAACAAAACTCTGGCTCATCTACTTATGAATCCTTTCATTCCCTAGACATCTACATCTAAAATCGCTATAATGCTCACGTTACGTATCTGGAGGGGTGGCCGAGTGGTCGAAGGCGATCGACTCGAAATCGATTAGGCGGCTAATACCTGCCTCGTGGGTTCAAATCCCACCCTCTCCGCCAGAAAATTATAAGAGAACTCCTGTTTAGACGGGGTTCTCTTTTTTTTAACTTGACGGATATGTGGAAAAGTGGTAATCTTCCCTATCATGAAGAAAACAAAGAAAATTCAAGAAATGCTTACAAGCTGTTTCTTTTATTATTGGTTTAGCGTGGGTCCCTCTCCGGGGGTCGACGCTTAATTGCGTTGATCTTTTAGGGCAGGGCCCCTTTCTTACAGAGAGAGGGGCCCTGTTTTTTTATACTTTTAGAGCGAGAAAAGAGGGTAGGTATTGAGCTCACAGCAATACGTTAACTAATTTACTTGATGAGGACGGTGAAAAGGATGAAAAAGGATGCCCAAGGGGGTTCTATCATCTCTCAACTTTTAGATATTACGCAGGTTAAATGGTTTAGTCGTTGGCTCATGATCGGTTTTATTTGTCAGTCTGTTCTTATTGGTGGCGGTTATGCCACAGGACGAGAACTGGTTGAATTCTTTATGATGAATGGCCTTAAGCAGGGACTATATGGAATGGCTGTTTCCACAGTTTGTTTTGCCCTCGTAGGTATCCTGACCTTTGATTATGCACGAAAGTTCAGACTTTACAATTACCGAAGCTTCTTCCAGAGCCTCTTCCCGGGTGCGACCTGGCTTGTTTTTGAGGTAGGCTATATCTTTCTTGTTGTTCTGGTTGGAGGAATTCTTTCTTCTGCAGCTGGTACCATTCTTCAGCAATGGTTTGGTGTTTCTTACTGGGTTGGAGTCTCCGTTCTTCTTGTAGGAACCTCCCTTCTGCTTTTTGCCGGAGGAAAAGTTATTTCCACCATTCTTTCATACTGGTCTTTCTTCCTTTACGCTGTTATGTTCATTTTCCTCTATTCTACTGTTCGTCATTTTGGTATGGACGGAGTGTTCGGCAGCTTAACGAGAGATCACGGAGTAGCTGCAAACTCGAATTGGATTATGGGAGGAATAAAGTATACCCTTTACAATATGGTGTCATTTGTTCTTGTTCTTTATGCATTAAAAGATACAATTAAAACAAGACGAGACGCAGTAATTAATGGCATTGTCGCCTCTATACTCATGATGATCCCCGCTGTTGTAGAGTACTTGGCTATGGCTCCTACCTATCCATCCGTTTTGCAGGAATCGGTTCCCGTTTTCGGCATCCTTAAAAATGATCTTGGCGGAGGGGTATTACTTTCTGCTTATGTATTGATGCTTTTCGGAACAAGTATTGAAACCATAACAGGTTTTGTCCATGGACTTAATGAACGAATCAATTCTGTCTACCAGGAAAAAGGACGAGAGATGTCTCATCGTATGAGAGGCGTAGTCGGGTTCGTTATATTGATTGTTTGTTTCATTTGTGCAAAAGCAGGGCTCGTTGCACTTATCGCTCGCGGCTATTCCATTATGGCATGGTATTTCCTCGTGGTTATGGTTTTGCCCTTGGCCACAGTTGGACTTATGCGTTTGCGTGGAAAAGAGTTGCCATCTGTTTCTGAAAATATAGAGGAGGCGAAGATCCATGTGGAACCCTAAAGTACGTGCTCATCTTCAAGACTTTGACAGAGAGAGTTATATTCACGAATCACACTGTCCCATAGTTTTGAACTGCAACGGACTTGAATCGACGTTGCCCCATGCTCCTGAAGTTGAGGCTTTTATAAAAAATTATGATTGGGTTTCAAATATGTGGAAAACGGGAGATACCTCATATAAAGCCTTGACTGAAGAAATCTGTAATTACTGGAAAGACTTCGCAGACATTAGTGAAGAACAGATAAAAATAGGCTACGGTTCAATGCAGGTTCTTGAGCGGATTAATAAAGTCTTTCTTGATGAGCATGCAACGGTCTTGGGCTATGTGCCACAGTTCGTGGAATATATTACCGAAGTCAGAGTTTCCGGAGCACGTTTTGAAGGCATTGCCATGAGCCCTGAAGATAACTTTACGTTCCATGCCGATTCCCTTCTTGATGCTCTGAACGAGCGTCATACGTTGCTATATATAGATAATCCCAACAATCCAACGGGCCAGCTTATTCCTCTTGATGAAATTGAGGCGCTTGTTTCCAGAGCTCACGAATTAGGTGTTGTAGTTATCGTAGATGAGGCCTATGGCGATTATGCTCCTAAAGAAGCTTCGGCGGTACAGCTTCTACCTCGCTATGAAAATATTATTGTTACGCGAACGTTGACAAAGGGATTCCATTTTGCAGCAACCAGAATTGGGTATGGCATTTTCAGCGGAAGGCTTGGAGAATTTTATGATAAAGGAAACCTCCCCTTTGCGGTTCCGTCGGTAAGCGCTCTTTTGGCACGTGAGGCTCTTCGCGGGGGCTCTGTTTTAGACACTGTTCGCCAGATGATAAAGAAAGAGAAGGAAAGTCTTATCCCTGAGCTTGAAAAGAGAGGGTTTTCCGTGGCTTCCACCTATACATGTTGTCCCATATCTCTTGTCTCTGTAGAAGATCGAGATGTGGATTTGGCCCACCTTTTGGCAGAGAAGGGGATAGAGGTGCGTTCTGGCAAAGATTACCCTCATTTAGGGAAAAATTATGTCAGAATTGCAACTCCGAAAAAAGCGTTAGATTTCTTTGCTTGCCTGGATCGGTAGTGGGATAAAACGCAACTCCTTAAGATTAACTTTTGGCTAATGTCGAAATTCTTTTTATTTTACACTTTACAAAATTTTAAAGGTTTGATAACATTCCGAGCCAACAGTAGAAAAAAGTTTATAGAACTTGAGGAGGGACAGACGGTGTGTAACGTAGAGGCTATAGTTGCTCTTATTCTTATACTTGCGCTCATTATTAGATGTCGGTCCTATCCTCGGGCGACAGTTCTGTAACGTATGGGCTGTACAGAGGTCGGGACCTTAAGGTTCCGACCTCTTTTTTTATATCCATATATCCCGGGAAGATATAAGGAGTACTCCGTAGCTCAGATCACACATATCAAAACATGTCTGGAGGAAGCATTCGATGAACTTTTTGCTTGCGTTGTTGCCCATTGCAATAATTGTTGTCGGAATGGCAGGATTTAATTACCCATCAAAGGTTGTTGCGCCGATAAGCTGGATTGTAGCTCTCTTTTTCGGAAATGTTGTTTTTAAAACGCCTCTTATGAATTTGGCGCAGACGAGTTGGAATGGTTTTTTGGACGGAGTTCGTATTGTATGGCTTATTTTTGCCGCCTTTACTCTTCTCATCGTTATGGTGGATTCAACGGCTATGGATTCCATAAAACGTGGTCTTTCAAAGGTTACAAGAGATAAAAGACTTATGGTCTTATTTTTAGCTATTCCCTTCGGAACCTTTCTTGAAGGAGCGGCAGGAGCAGGGGCTCCAGCTGCGTTGGCGGCTCCTTTTCTCGTTGGACTTGGTATGAACCCTGTCATTGCTGCGGCAGCCTGTCTTATCGGGAATTCATGTCCTGTAAGCTGGGGTGGAGCTGGTGTAACCACCGTTGTCGGATCTGGTGCGGCCGGCCTTGATTTCGTGCCAGTTTCCGTTATGACTGGTAAAATGATGTCGTTGGGATATATATTGCTCCCAATCCTGATCATTGGTTTTGTTTTTGGGAAAAAGGCTTTTAGAGGCATATGGAAAGACGTACTTGTTATGGGATTTGTTATGGGGAGCATAAACTTTACGATGAGCAACGTCTTTATTCCCGTTACAGAACTCACAAGCCTAATCGGTGGAATGGCAGGAACTTTTGTCTTTGGAGCGTATCTTTGGCTTCGAAAAAATGCTTCAGTTCCACAAGAATATGCGTTCTCTTCTCCAGACAACGATGAAACGTTACAAAATCCTCGTTTTAGTTTTCTTCGGTCTTTGTTGCCATACTTTATCTTAAGTATTTTGCTTGTAGTTGTACGGCTTTCTTTCTCATTAAAAACTCTCGTATCCTTCGGAGGCGGGTACACAGTTTGGGTGGGCTGTGTTGTTTTAACAAGCGCTTTCTTAGCATCTATACTATTGGGATACAGTAAGTTTTTCTTGGCATCTGCTCTTAAAGCTTTTAAGCGGGTAATCCCTGCTCTCATTTCAATGGGCTTGCTTTTGGCCATGGTCAATTGCATGAAACTTTCTGGGCAAATCAGCACTCTTGCTGTGACTTTTGCTACGATTGGCAGTTTGTTCTACCCTGCAGTTGCCGTACTTATCGGTCAAATAGGAAGTTTTGTTACAGGAACAAACCTCGGGTCAAATCTTATGTTTAATCCGTTGCATGTGGAAGCTGCAAAAAATCTTTCCATAAATGTGTTGCCTGTTGTAGCAGCTCAAAACACAGGTGGAGCTATTGGAAACATGATATGCCCAAATAACGTGGTGGCAGTGTGTGCATGTGTGGCTATATTGGGAAGGGAAGGAGAAGTTATGCGAAAAACACTTCTTCCATCTATCTGCTTTCTCTTTTTCTTTGGTTTCTTAGCCATGGTGTACACCTACGTAATTTTTCCTGCATGAGGAGGAGTATCAATGTATTCGTATACCATGAAATACGGAAAGGGGAACATCGATTTTTCTATCCCGCAGAAAAATCTTCTGGGGATTATCGATAGCGAACCAATCGAAAGTATCGGTTCTGAAGAGGAAATCATCGTTCAGGCTCTTGAAAATCCTATTGGATCTCCAAAACTTGGCGAACTCGTAAAACCTGGAGAGACAGTATGTATTATTGTTTCTGACATTACACGGGCTTGGCAGCGAATGTGGGTATATTTGCCCTTTATAGTCAAAGAACTTCGTAATGCAGGCATTCGCGACGAAGACATACTTTTTTTGAGCTCTACGGGAACTCATCGGGAACAAACTCAGGAGGAACACGCTCTTTTACTTGGCGAGGAACTTTCGAAAACGTTCGAGGTTGTCGATCATAAATGTCTAGATCATGACGATATGGTTCATATTGGAACGACTTCCTACGGGACTCCTGTAAAGGTGAATAAAAGGGCTCTAGAATGCGATCATATCATTGTTACTGGTGCCATTATTTATCACTTTATGGCTGGATGGGGAGGCGGTCGAAAAGGAATTTTACCCGGAATTTCTTCTTATGAAACCGTTATGGCCAATCACGCTTTGGCGTTAGATCCTGTTCCTGGTAATGGCCGAAATATGAACAGCAGACCAGGGAATTTTGAAAACAACCTTATGCATCTTGATATGATGGAAGCAGCGGCAATGGTCAAGCCAACGTTTATGTTTAACGTTATTCCTGGTAACGATGGAAAGATAGGTTTCGCCGTGGCCGGAGATTGGGAAAAAGCTTTCTACGAAGGGGCTAAGATTGTAGATAAGAAAGATGGCGTCGTTATTTCAGAATTGGGAGACCTTGTTATAGCGACAGCTGGTGGATATCCCAAAGATATCAACTTTTACCAGACATCGAAAACTATTTTTAATGCCATGGAAGCGGTTCCTCAAGGGGGATCTATTATCGTATTAAGTGCGTGCAATGAAGGATATGGTAACGATGAAGTCCAATTCATGCTCCAGAAGTTTCCAAATACAGCGGAACGAGAAAAGGAAGTTCGTCGAGAATTTACTATTGCCAAATATGTTGGCTACACCATTGGTTATGTTGCTGAAAATTGGGATTTCTATTTGGTTTCAGAAATGTCGCCTACAGAATTTGAAGGTACAGGTATTACTGTGGTTAAAAGCCTTGATGAAGCTCTTAACCAGGTTTATGATAAGCATGGTAATCAACTTAAGACATGGTTTATGCCTCACGGAGCAAATACCCTGCCAAAACTAAAAAAATAAGAACATAAGAGGAGGCTACTGTTCTCATAAAGCCTCCTCTTATTGTATGCATGAAGGAAAGTTTAATCTTTAGTGTATAATAAAAATACAAGGGAAGTAGCAGGGAGGTCTTATAAATGGACTTGAGATCCGTGAATCTGGATTCTCTCGTTGAACAAATAAAAAACTATCTCTCAAATCTTGAAGATCAACCCTTTGAAGTTGTTGAGGCTCAAGATGCGAGTTATTGTATTCGTATAACTCCAGATATGTTGAAAGTCTACCTCGATTTATATCCCCCTTTAGGGAGTGGTTTACCTCTGAATCCCGAGGATGTTGTTAATGCATTACAGCAAGAAGGGATCCCGATTAATTCATACGATATGATTTATGAGCGTATAAAAAAATGCAACGAATCTGATATATGTTATGAAAACGACCTTCTCATTGCGGAAGGAACCCCTCCAACACCACCAACTCCAGGTAAGATAGAATTCCTTAAACCTATAGAAAGAGTACGACGCTACGATGAAGATGATCCTGCTGCGATAGATTGGAAAAAGCTCTGGGAGCTCCCAACTGTTGATGAAGGTGAGGAATTTGCACTAATTTCTCCTCCACATAGCGGAACTCACGGTATTGATATATATGGAAGAGAAATTCCACCAGAACCAGTAGAAGTGCTTCGATATTCCCTTCTTGATGGAGTGAGGGGAGAGATTGATGATAGCGGTATAATTCATGTTTTCGCTACTCGAAGTGGGCAACCATTCTTTGATGGTGTTAATTTTGATGTTCTACCTATTTTGAATATACCTGGGAATGTGGATTTGCAGACTGGCGATATTGATTTTAAAGGGTCAATTGTAATACAGGGAATCATTAATGAGGGATTTAGTGTCCGTTGTTCAGGGGATCTTGTGATCTGTAACGGAATTTATAACGGACGTATTAATTCACTTGGACAGTGTATTGTCAGGAATGGAATTGTAGGTGAGAATTGCGTCGTTCGCGCTAAAGGTATAGTCCAGGCTGGCTATGTTGAGTATGCGACTGTTATTTCTGCGGAAGATATAGAAATTGCAGGTTATTCTCTTTTTTCGACTCTTAAAGCAAAGAATAAAATCATAGTAAAGGGTAAACGTTATCGTGGAATAATAGGAGGTACTGCCCACGCAGGGAGTGGCATAGATACAATTTCCGTGGGGTCTGTTATGGAGCCATATACCTATCTTCAGGTGGGAGTAGATCCTATTCTGGTAGAAGAACGAGAACGGAAAGATAAAAAGATAGAGGAGCTTTTATGGTTTAGAAATAGAATTGAACAGGCAATTTTATCTTTTACGTCGAATGATACCTCATTTGATATAGAAAATTTGTCTGAAAAAGAACGTCAAAAGCTTTTCATGCTCATACGGCAGATGAAAAGACTAGAGGAAACAGCAGAACAATTAAAAGTTTCAGTAGCAGAAATAAGTAAGGTACTGGATAGCGAAAGACAACATAATCCGCGTATCAAAGTTAGAAATGTAATTTACCCCAATGTAACAATTGGCATTTGGGAATCAGTTTTTAAAATCCAAAAAATAGATTCTTACTGTTCATTCTTTTATAACCGCCAACGTCGTGAAGTTGTTCGGGGAAGTTACTAATATAAAGGATGCAACTTCAAATAACGAATCAAAAAGGAGGGCAGAAACCCTCCTTTTATATATCATCTCTCCATAGAGGCATAGTAGAACATCGAGGTCCGCCGCCGCCTTTCACAAGCTCGTCAGCTTCTACAGCGACTACATCAATGCCACCTTTTTCCAATGCCTTTATAGTGGCGATATTGCGATCCCAGATACAGACCTTTCCTGGTTCAAGATTGAAAGTATTTCCGCCTGAGCCGGCGCGTTGTTCTGCAAAAGCAACGGCTTCACTTTCATCTCCGCCTACTTTTATAATGCGTATTCCATCAAGATTCAATACTTTTTTAATAGCTCCGAAAAGTGAACTTTCACGTTTGACTCGAAGATGTCCCTGCTTTCCTCGAGTTATGTGAAGCACTGTAATTTTCTTTTCTATATATGGGAAGAAAAGAAACGCGTCATGATCTATCATATTTAAGAACATATCAACATGAACAGAAAGACCGATAGAATCGGTGGAGCTTAATCTTGGATTTTCAAACATGAGAGCAAGCACATCTGTTATTTCTCCATCAGCCATTGTCCGTTGAGCAATTTTTTCTATAGAAACAGGATGTGTTCTTTCGTTAATACCGATAATAAAGACATTACGGCTGTAACAATGTACGTTTCCTCCTTCTACAGGTGTTGTATCGTCGGGGCTTTCTCCATACCATGTCTTAAAACTCAATTTTTTAAAATCAGGGTGATTTTTGAAGATAGCCTGAATACAATATGGTTCTTTGATACGGTCTCGGTTAAACATATTCCCATACACTATTCCATTTCCTAATATGGCAGCAGGATCTCGGGAATAGAGCACGTTTGACATCGGGAAAAGACACCACTCATTTTTATTATCTACCAGGTCAACAAGAGAAACTTCTCCTGTGGCTTTGTTGAGCTCTTCCTTTGTCATCCCAAAAAAAAGTTGGTCTACAAGTTTGGAAGCAGAGAGATCTAGAAGGTATTCTTCGAGTACCTCCATTGTTTGTGTCGTAATAAACTGGTGTTCCGTTTGTACTATTTGAGATACAAGGTCTTTTTTTACTGTTGATATAGAGAGTACTTTGCGTAAAAGATCTTCAAAAAGGTATACCTTTGCTCCAAAGCTTTCTACAGCAGCTACCCATTTCTTGTGTTCTTCTGCCGCTTTGTGCGGGCTTGGTACAGAGTCCCATGCAAGGGAACCAATATTAAGAGGAGTGCATCTTTCAATGCCTTTCCCGGGGGGTTGCATAATAACTGCGCGTAGCTTACCAATTTCTGAGTTGACCTGAATTTTCATTCCTGTTATCTCCGTCCCTTTCTAAATGCTGTCAAAATTGGTGTAAAAATTGATCATGAGAAAGACTACCATTCTTTGTTTTTTTCGGCAATCAGAAAATGAAGCAATTTTATTTATCTTCATACCGTGGTATCCTTTTAATTTAATTCTATTCCCAAAAGAGGAGGAGGTAATATCTTATGAATCAAGAGCAGCTAAAGAAAGAAGTATGTAAGGCTATCGATAAAAGGTCAGAAGAAGTTGTTCGTATAGCTCAAGAAATTCTCAATAATCCTGAGTTGGGTTTTAAAGAGAAGCATACGGCCTCTATTGTAACTCACTTTTTTAATTCGCTGAAACTTCCGGTCAAAAGTAATGTCGCTCAGACGGGAGTTATTGCGTCATTAGAAGGAAAGGAAAAGGGACCGAATGTCGCTCTTATGGGAGAGCTCGATGCTGTCTCCACATATGGAAGTCCTTACGCCAACCCTGATACGGGCGCTGCTCATACCTGCGGACATCACTTGCAGGTAGCCATTATGCTTGCTGTTGCAGCTGCCTTTGTCGATGCTAATATCCAAAATTCTATAGCAGGAACGCTTACGTTTATGGGGGTTCCTGCAGAGGAGTATGTGGAGCTTGATTGGCGTCTCTCTCAGGTGAAAGAGGGGAAACTCCATTTCCTTGGTGGAAAGCAAGAAATGGTCTATCAAGGAATTTTTGATGACGTCCAAATGGCAATTATCACTCATGCTCTTGGAAATATGCCAGAAGCAGCGTTAGGCGTATGTAACGGATCGAACGGTTTTGTAGGAAAAACGATTCACTATATAGGGAAAGCGGCACATGCTGCGGCAACTCCCCATGAAGGAATCAACGCTCTTAATGCAGCCATGTTGGGATTAATGGGGGTACATGCTCTACGTGAAACATTCCGTGACGAGGATCATATCAGAGTACATCCCATCATTACCAAAGGTGGCGATACTGTAAACAATGTTCCTGCAGATGTTCGTCTTGAAGCTTATGTTCGAGGAAGAACTCCTGAGAGTATTGAAGACGCTCACAAAAAAGTAGACAGAGCCCTTCGAGCTGGAGGTGACGCCGTTGGCGCAAAAACAGAAATTCAGACCATCCCGGGATATCTTCCACTATCCTGTTCTTCCGAAATGAACGATATCTTTTTAGATAATTCGAGGCAGCTGATCTCGTCAGACAAGGTTTCTAATATAGGAGACTTTGCAGCATCTACTGATATGGGAGATATTTCTCAACTTATACCTTCCATACATGCCTTTATGGGAGGAGTAGACGGCACTCTCCATACGCCAGACTACAGAGTTGCCGATTATAACGCTGCCGTAATACTTCCTGCCAAAGCCGTTGCCATGACGATCATCGATTTAATGACAAATGGGGCGGAAAAAGCGGAGGGCATAATAGAACGTTTCAAGCCTTCTTTTACTATTGAAGAGTATATAAAACAACAAGAATCCTATTGGAATTGTCAATAAAGAATTAATTTTACTTTTTAAGGAGAAAACGTCACCATGAGAAACGTCAAAAATTACATTATCGCAATAATCCTCATTGTCATTGCTGAACGTATGGGCATAAAAGTATTACAGTTTGGCCCAGGGAAAGTAGTTCTTCTCCCAATGTTATATGCACTTGTTTTAGGTGGGCTCCTTGGGCCTAAGTTTTTTAAAACTCTTAACAACAAAGATATGAACGATGCAACGCCTTTTATTAGCTGGGGGCTTATGATTCTCATGGCTGAGTATGGTACTTTTGTGGGGCCAAGCATTCCTAAAATTATTCAGGCTGGTCCCGCTCTGCTTTTACAGGAGTTAGGTAATTTAGGAACAGTGTTATTTGCTGTTCCCATTGCAGTGCTCTTAGGTTTGAAAAGAGAAACAATAGGCGCTTCGCACTCTATAGCGAGAGAAGGAAACCTTGCCCTTATCGCTGATGTTTATGGCATGGATGGTCCTGAAGGTAGGGGTGTCATGGGCGTATATCTTACAGGAACATTACTTGGAACCATAATATTCAGTCTCATGGCCTCTCTTTCTATTGCCTTTCTTCCTCTTCATCCCAAAGCTTTAGCTATGGCTTCTGGAGTAGGTAGCAGCAGTATGATGGCCGCTGCGTCTGGAACGCTCAAAGCGATATTCCCTAACATGGGAGACGAACTTCTCGCTCTTGGCGCTACCAGCAATATGTTGACAAGCCTTGATGGAATGTATATTTCACTCTTCGTTGCATTGCCCTTTGCAGAGTGGCTCTATAGAAAGATGTACTACGTTCGTTACGGGGTGTTGCTCGAAAAAAAGCACATATTGACGTCTACTAACGATAGTGAAAACGGGGCATCTTCTAAAAAAGGACTGAAAGGATTAGGCAAAGAACTCGCAGTTGCATTCCCTGGTTTGCTCATTATGGGGTGTATGGCTCTTATAGGAAATAGAGTAGGTTTTTCTCATTCAATTATCACGGCATTCCCTGGAATGTTGATTTTTGTCTTTATTGCTATGGCAGGTATTATCGTTGCTCGCCTTATTCCCGGGAAAATTCCTAGTGTAGCCTTCATGGTGCTCATTGGTTGCATCTTGACGATTCCTGGAGTTCCTACCGCTGATTTTATCTTCAACTTCACCAAACATGTTAACTTTCTTTCGATGACAACGCCAATTCTTGCTTTTATGGGACTCGCTGTTGGCAAAGATCTGGATTCCTTTAAGAAGACTGGTTGGAGATTAGTTGTCGTCAGTGTTTTTGTGTTTATGGGAACATACTTTGGCTCAGCCATGATCGCTCATATTATTTTAAAGGTGATAGGACAAATTTAATAAGTATACATCATTGCAATTTTCTGTATATTTGGTCTATAATGTATCTGTACAACGAAAGGGGGAGTGATGTATGAAAAAAGCTTTGGTAGCGATTGACCAGAGTCAAAATAGTCAGTTTCTTATTAGTTACGCCTTTCGTTTTGCAGAGAAAAATAGTATAGAGCGCTTGGATTTTATTCATGTTGTAACTCGGATCGATCTTTCTATTCCAGGTTATGTAGACTATCCGCCCCACTATAATGAGGAATCTATTCGTCAGTCATTCCTCAATATGATTGAGAAAGGGATGAGAGAGTCTGGAGTTACAGCTACGCCCTTTGAGTTCGTATTATCGACGGGGACACCTTATGAAGAAATCATCAAGATGGCCGAGAAAAACAGATATGAGCTAATTCTTATTGGACATCGTGGACTTAGTAATCTTGAACGTTTCTTTATCGGTAGCGTTGCGGCTAAAGTTGTTCGCCATGCCCCATGCACAGTTCTCGTGCATCTGCCGAGAGAAACGGAGGAAGCTGCACAAACATGATTATTCGATCGAGCCAGATAGAAGATCTTGAAAGCCACCCCCTTTTTGGGGTTCTTGACGGGGTATCGAGTCGCTCTATTAACCCAGATGATTTTTATGAAGAGAGTGCTTTTCACGAAATTAACTGGGTTGAAATGGAACCGCGGTCTCTCATTCCAGAACATGAGCATGAGGGATGCGAAGAAATAAAAATAATAGTCTATGGCATAGGAATATATTCGGAAGACAAACAAAAAGAGCGCGTTGGCGCTGGGGATGTAATCCTAACGGAAAAAGGCTTAAAACATTCCCTTGAAAATATAGGGAATTACCCGTTGGTTTATATAGCTATTTCTTCGAAGTGTATGAAGTGAGCACCCCCTCCATTCAGCTTGGGCAGTCGGCGGCAGGGCCGAACTGCCCTTTTTTTATGAAAAAGGACTAGCCAAAAATAGAAGAAGTTGTTATAATACCGAGCGTTGCAGGTAAGGAGAAGTGGCCGAGTGGTCGAAGGCGGGCGCTTGGAGAGCGTCTGAACCGCGAGGTTCCGTGAGTTCGAATCTCACCTTCTCCGCCATGAATATTTAAGCTGCCCTTTGGGGCAGCTTTTTTTGTGCCCTTTTACTTTTGATAAATTTTACTTCTTTATTCCCCTAAAATTGTGCTCATTTATGTTTTGAAAAAAATAGACATCTTTTTAATTTTGTTGTATGTTCAATATTGAATAAAAATAAGATATTTCATATAGGAGGCATTATGTCAAAACAATTAATTAATAGGTTATTGTTTTGGGGTGTAGTTTATGTGTTGACGATGACTTTGACACCGTTTTTTGCATATGCAGATACAGGAACATTATTTTTTGATGATGGGCAATCTCACTTGGTTAGAGACAATATTGTTACGAATGTTGATAGTGGACTTAAGGTTTTTGGAGAAAATACTATCGCTGTCATGAATGACTTATCGATTACTACAAGTGGCGGTTCATATTTCAGAGCGGCACATGCTTTATATAAAGGAAATATTGTTTTAAATAGAATTTGTATTAAGACATTAGGATCCTATGGACATGGCCTCGGTAGTTACGGAGGTGGCAATATCGTTATGAATGGTGGAAACATTGCTACTTGGGGGGCTGGTGGTGATGGTGCTCACCTTGAAGGTAGTTTATCTTTAATTACATTAAATGATGTTTCTATCGTTATTAATGAGAATAATTATTTTAGTAATGCTCTCTCTACTGGAGAAGGTAAACTTATAATGAATAGAGGTAATATTATTTCCCGAGGGGAGGCATCAGAAAGTATCATTGCATATTATAATGGAGAAATAATGTTGAATGACGTTACAATTCAAGCAGAGGGCGTAGCTTTACGTGCGCGTTCTTCAGGTAAAATTAATGTAAATCTCTCTAGTCAAAACATTATTGGGCATAAAAAACTCTTTCGAGCATATGATTTCGGATTTATTGATATAGTTGCTAGTAATGGTAGCCAACTCTACGGCAAAACAGATCTAGAAGACGATTCAGGAACAGGCAACATTACTCTCAACAGCAACGCCACATGGACAACCCCAGGCGACTCCAACCTTACAAATCTCATCTTCGGTTCCGGTCATTTCCGCTTTACTGCCCCAACCGGAGACACGTACCGAACACTGACAGTCCGCAACCTTTTCGGTAACAACGGCACCTTCCACCTCAACTCCGACCTACATGCCGGCACTTCTGACCGTGTCTATATTGAAAACAGTGCCAGTGGCAATCACTATGTGGCTGTGAACAACAGCGAGGGGAATAGTGGTGTTGTAAAGGTTGTCGACATCGGAGACAGTGCTACCAACACGGCTACCTTTGACGGAGGCAGTGATATCGGTATCTATCGTTTCGGTGTGGCACAAGGTTCGGCCTTGTCTTCTACTCATAGTGGGTTAGATGAGAGAGACTATTATCTCTACAATACCTATGCGCCATCGACGCCGGTTCGTGGCCTTATGAACGAAAGTGCGGCCATTCATTCTCTTTGGTACAGCGAAATGAATGACATCAAGAAGCGTATGGGTGAACTTCGCATGGGAAGTCAGAACAGCGGCGATATCTGGGCACGGACCTACGCAACGAAATACAGTGTAAGCCCATCTGGAGGAACAGACTACGATCAGAAGATTCATGGCATAGAAGTGGGGAAGGACCGTCCCCGAAGTTACAAAAATGGAAAGAGCTTTACCGGTTTTGTTTTGGGATATGCCGAAGCAGATAACAGCTTTACCAGCGGAGGTTCAGGAGATACAGAAAGCATCTATGCCGGGCTCTACCAGAGCTGGCTTCGAGATGACGGTTTCTATCTCGATATTATCGGCAAATACAACAGCTTCGATCATAGTTTTACCACCCCGGTACTTGGCGGCTCTTACGATAAAGGTTCTTTTAAGAACAGGGGATTCGGACTCTCAGCAGAAGTTGGCAGACACATCGATACGCGAGATGGTTACTTTGTGGAACCGCAGATGGAGGTCTCAGGCTTTTGGGCGGGAAGCGCCGATTACATCAGCGAGAATGGTCTTCATGTAGAGGCAGATCGAAGCCGTTCCCTTCAGCTTCGAGTTGGTGGCGTCTTCGGTAGACAGAGAGCCTGCAAATCAGGAGGCAGCCAGCAGCTATACGGGAAGGTGAGCTGGATACAGGAATTCGAGGGAGACAGCACGGTTCGGGTGGATGGCACAGGTTTTGAGACGACTCTTGAAGGAGACCAGGTGGTAGCGGGTTTTGGATTTGTAAAGGACACGCCGAATTACCAGATCTACCTCGATGCCGAAAGATCGTGGGGCGACACCACCAGTAAGGATTGGGGAGTCTCCCTAGGCTGTCGATGGAGGTTTTAGTCAAATAATTTTTACTGAATAGGAATTGGATATATGCATCTTCTAAATCTATATTGTTAAGTAAATTTAAAGCTGCCCTTAAAGGCAGCTTTTTGAGTGTTATTATATTAAAATAATATTATGAGCAATATTGCAAGTGATAATAATTAAACATTTTTATAAGTTCCTTTCTGTTTCGAAATTTCGTTAAAAATACGAGGTGATTGAAAATAGCATTTCAAGTTGATCGTCCTAAAAAGACTCCGAGAGACGATTTATTTGGTTATTCCTTTTTTGCTAAGCATTTTTCGCAGATAATTAACAATTATTCGGAAGAAGATGGATTAGTTTTAGCTCTTTATGGAGGATGGGGATCAGGTAAAACGACAATACTTAATTATATTAAGTATTATTTGAATCTCGATCAAGAGAGCAACAAACACGAAGAGAGTATAGTTATTGTCGATTTTAATCCTTGGTGGTTTTCCGGGCGTGAAGATATTACGCGCATTTTCTTTAAATGTCTTGAAGATGAGCTTGGAAAAAGGGATAAGTTAAAAGGTATAGCCCAAAATATGGGGAAATATGCTGACGTTATAACAAGCTTCATTGAGCCCTTTATCTCTGAAAAAATAAAAGTTTTCTTAAATAAAATAACGGAGTTTATATTTAAGGGAAGAAATGACATTCCAGAACTCAAAAAAGAAATAGAAAAAGAACTAATAAAAGCTAAAGTTCGAATTCTTGTTGTCATAGATGATATAGATCGTTTAGAGAATGAGGAGATATGGGAAGTTTTTAGAATTATTAAAGCTTTTGGTGATTTTCCCTACATTACCTATTTACTTGCTCTAGATCGTGAAGTAGCCGTAAAAGCTATTGAAAAATATGCGTTACGAGATGAAAAATATTTAGAGAAAATTATTCAAGTTAGTTTTGACATTCCTCCACTTAATAAAAGCACACTTATTAAAGAATTAGAAAAACAAGTCAAGCAGATCGTGAAGAATAATGATGAGTTTTTACTTGATGAAAATAAATTGCGAAATATTTTAAATAGGGGTATGAATTGTTTTTTTAGTGTTCCCCGCGATGTTGTTAGATTTTGCAATGCATTGTCTGTTACTTACCCTGCGGTTGCAAGGGAGGTCTGTCCTACTGATTTTGTAGTTATTGAAGCTATAAGGCTTTTCCTCCCATATTTTTATAACATTATAAAAAATAATCAAGAAAAATTAACTTATTCAGATGAAAACTATTACGTAAAAAAAAATAACGAAGAGTCTTTTCTTGAAGCATCTATAAAATGTATTCAAGAAGATTGGCAGTCTCCTATTCGTTTCTTTATGATGGATCTGTTCCCAAAGTATTTTACTGTTAATGTTGCCATTAGTAAAAAAAAATATAGTGAAATGAGACGTTGTTGCCGTATAGGTGTTTCAGATATCTTCCCAGTATATTTTAGATTTTCGTTATTGCCGGGAGATATAAGCAATGTCAAGTTGGGGAAATTAATTGATCTTCCATGCAAAAATCCAGAAGTATTTAAAAAAACTCTTCTTGAAGCAAGAAAAGAACAAAGTTGGGAAGGGCGGCTTAAAGTGGATGTTATTATAGATCGATTAATTGATTGTGTTGATTTTGATATCACAGAAGAAAATGCTCTAGCTATGATTGAGATATTTTTGAATATTGGTGACGAAATAAATTTTGTTGATGGTAAAAATAATTTATATAGCGAAGATAGAGTTAGTTTTCTTGTATTTTCCTTAGTAAAACATTATGGTTATCTTAAAGCTAAAAGAGTGATAATAAATGGTATTCAGAGGGGGAAAGCCGTTTACGTCCAGGGAAGCTTTTTATCTCTACTTGAGTCTGAAAACACGGAGCCTTTGTTGAAAAAAGATATAGAGTTACTTAAATACAAATGGATTAAAAGAGTACAAAAATTGTTAACTTGTTCTCATCCAAAGTTGTGGAACATCCTTTTTTATTGGCGTAAATGGGGTAGTTTAGAAGAGGTAAAAAAGTGGTGTTCTGAAGAGACAGCTAACGATGAAAATTTACTTAGTTTTCTTAAGGGATTTCTTATGCCTATAGAAACAAGTTCAGGGAGATTTTTTCGACCACAAATAGAATTAAGTTTTAGATTTAAGGATTTTAGAACATATCTTGCCCCGTCTACTTGTGCAAGTCGAATAGAGAAACTTACTCAAGATAGAAGTGTTCCCCCAGATGCCCAATTAGCGGTAAAACAATTCTTGTTAAAATACAAGGAGTATTTATCACTGTCCAATAATTCTGCCTAAAATTATAAGAGAAAATGTAATTTTTTTAGTTATTGTCCAATTTTTTATGATTTTAATCAATAGTTTGAAGGGGAGGTTTTTTGATGGTATGTTCTGAAAATGGTTTACGATCTGAAAAAATTAGTGAAGAAATTGTCTCCTTTCAATTAGCTGAGGCAAAAGAATGGATGAATATCGCTTGCCAAGAAAATAAAAACGAAGAAGAAAAAGAAAATATAAAGAGGCTTAAAGATTTTTTGCTTTCGTCAATGCAAATGCAACATGTTATGGTTTTAACAGGCAGCGGTACCTCGCTTGGGGAAAAGAGTGGTGGCCCTTCAGGTCCTTCGATGCATGATTTATGGGAAAAAGCTACAAGTCCTAGAAACATAGAAAGTAAAAAATTAGATGCAATTTTTAAAAAAATAAATTATGAGGAACAAAAAGAGGAGAAAAATATAGAAGATTTTCTATCATCGTGTGAATCATATTTGCAAATATATAAAGATGATTATAAAGTTCGCGATTTTTTATCTAAAGCAAAAGAATCTATTGTAGAACGGTGTCGTTTTGAAACATCTAATGAGCAACTTAATGCTCATATAACTTTTTTACACAAAATTTCCAGAAGACGAGGCCGAGACTCGCGTTTAAAGATTTTTACAACAAATTACGATCTTTGTTTCGAGAGAGCGGCTGGGGCTTTAGGATTTGTCTGTTTAAACGGTTTTTCTTTTTCTAATCCGAGAACGTATAACCCTCTCTATTTTGATTACGACATAGTTCGACGAGACAATTTCTCCAATAATGATTCTTCAAATTACTTGGAAGGAGTTTTTAAGCTTTATAAGCTTCATGGTTCTGTAAATTGGGAACGGGAGAAAAAAAAAGGAAGTGTAGAAATAATTTATGAGAGTGATAAAGCACGTGCCCAAAATATATGCATGATTTTCCCAGCTAAGGATAAATATCAACAGTCGTATATCCAGCCTCATTTGGAATTAATGGCGAGATATCTTTCTTCGCTAAGAACATCTAATACATGTCTTATTATTTGTGGCTTCGGTTTTAATGACGACCATCTATCGGAACCTATTGTTTCTGCAATAAAAACTAACCCACATTTAAGAGTTATTATAGTAAGTCCTCACGTAAAAGAGCATATAGATGAAGGTTGTTCGAGTGATTCTATATATTGGGAAAAATTCAAGACTCTTGCTGATGAAAATGAAGATATTACATTTATTAATGCCAATTTTGATAGCTTTGCTAACCTTATTCCTGATCTTCGAGCCCTTAGCGATACTGAAAGATTAGCTCAAAATATAAAAAATTTGGTGAAGTCAAATGATGAAAGGTGAGAAAACACTATCTGAATTATTCCCTAAAGGGATTTTAAGGCCGGAGCTTTATATGGGAACAGTTAATGCTGTAACAACTAATATGTTATGGGTTGATTTTTCTGGTGCTGATACACCAAGTGGTTATCAATATATGGGAAAACGCTACGGGAAAGGGGAAGTTGGAGAATTTGTTCTCGTTGAAGGTCAACTTAAAATATTATTGGGACGAATTGTTGAGATCAAACTTTCCGATGAAAAGCCGGGACGAAATTCTATAGACGCTCTGGGAAGAGTCCATTTATTGGGATCTATATCAGTGGATACTCTCAAAATAACAGCTGGTATTTCTGTCTATCCTCGTTTAGGAGATAAAGTTTATGCTGCTCCTTATAATTTTATTTCACAAATACCCTGTTTAATTGGAAATGAAAAGAAAACAAACATAATGCTACGCTTGGGTACAGTAGGAGAAGGGATGCCATGTGACATTAATGTTAGGGTTGAAAAACTTTTTGGTAGGCACTTGGCTATTTTAGGTTCAACTGGAGGAGGAAAAAGTTGGACTATGGCTAGAATAATTGGGGAGTGTATGAAATTTAAATCTAAAATGATTTTGATAGATGCGACTGGAGAGTACCATACAATGATGTCAAAGGATTGCTGTAGGAGTGTTTATCTTTGTGATTCGCTTAATGTAAAAGGGGACCAAACTGAAAATATAAAGTGCTCTTTACCTCCTTCTATGTTTCAGGAAAGTGACTTTATTGCTCTTTTTGAACCTGCAGGGAAAGTGCAGGGACCAAAACTGAAAGAAGCAATTAGAAGTCTTCGTTTGGCGACTCTTTGTCCTACGAAATTTCCAAGTAAATACATTATGAAAAAAAACCAGTCGAAGAGTATTTACAAAGAAGCTATAAATGAAAATGATAATTTAACTAAAATAGATGATCCTCGTCAAGAATTTGATGTTACTTTATTGCCGAAGCAAATTGAAGAAGAATGTGTTTGGCCTAATGGTAATAACGATTCTGAGAAGTGGGGGAAAGAAGATAATAGTTTTGGATATTGTTTGTCTTTAATCAGTAGGATTAATTTAATATTAACGTCTCCAGCATTTAGTTGTATCTTTAAAGACAAAGAAAATCCTCTCAATGAAGAGATAGAAAATTTTATAACTAAAGATGATCTTTGTTTATTCAGAATAGACCTTAGCTCTGTCCCTTTTGAGTATAAAGCAAGAGAAATTATATCTAACGTTATTGGACGTTTTTTGCTTGCTAAGGCGAGAAAGGGAGAATTTATAAAATGTCCTCTTTTAATTTTTTTAGATGAAGCACATAATTTTTTAGGGAAAAATATTGGAGGGGAAGATTCTTATGCTAAATTGGATGCATTTGAACTCATTGCTAAAGAGGGACGAAAATTTGGGTTAAATATATGTTTAAGTAGCCAGAGGCCCAGAGATATTACTGAAGGGGTCTTAAGCCAAATAGGGACATTGATTGTTCACCGTCTTACAAATGATCGAGATAGGGATATCGTTGAAAGGGCTTGTGGAGAAATTGACAAGATGGCTTCTTCTTTTCTACCTAGTTTGGAGCAAGGAGAAGTTGCTATTATCGGTAGTGATTTCCCTATTCCACTGACAGTAAATGTAATGCGTCCTGAAATAGCTCCTGATTCTTCAGGGCCAGATTATCAGAACTGTTGGCGCTAAAAAGTTTTACATTTAATAACACCACTATACAATATATTAGTGGTGTTATTTTTTATTCTATGGAGTGAAAAAGAAGCAGGAATATCTTGTATGTTTCCAATTTTATATCGCTAAATAATAGTAAGGTTGCCCCTTTGTATGTATTCAGATAAATAGAATAATTTTCTGCCTACATTTACTTCCAAAAATGTACTAAAATATACTAGAGTTGCTTAATTTTAACGAACGTACCCATCTATGGATAATGAACGGACTTTGGGAGGTAATGTGAAATGTATCAGGTAGGAGATTTAATTTTTTATGGCAACACAGGAGTATGTGAAGTTAAGGGTATTACAACACGAGATGCAGGAAAAGCAAACGATAAAGAACTCTATTATGTCTTAGAACCCGTGTATCAGAACTGTAAAATATTTATTCCTGTTAATACAACTGAAGTATTTATGCGTCCTGTTATTTCTAAAGACGAAGCTAAACAGCTTATTGATACGATTCCTACTCTTCAGGTAGAAACATATGAAGACTATACTTCAAGTCAACTTACAGAATGTTATGAGTCTTTAATTAAAACACACGATTGTGCTGACTTAATAGAATTGACGATGTCTATTTATACGAAGAAGCAGCTTGCTGACCAAAAGAAACATAAATTTGGGGCTATTGACGATAAATTTATGAAACGTGCAGAAGATCTGCTTTTTGGAGAACTAGCAATAGCTCTTGATATTCCAAAAGAGAAGGTGCCTGAATATATAGCCAAAAGAGTTGGCAGAAAAAATAGAGCTAATAAAAATGAATATAATTAATTTTCTCTAGTTTTACCATGCTATTTTATTTTTCCCTGCATTTTTAGCGTCGTAAAGCAGCATGTCTGCTCTGTGAATAAGAGATTGTAACGTATCTCCTTTTTGGAGGAATGTTATTCCTCCACTAATGGAGATGGTTTTATCTTTTTCAGCTATATTCTGTAATATTTTTTCTCTAAATCGCTCTGCTGCCTTTACGGCGTTGCCTAACGGTGTTTCCGGAAAAATAACTAAAAATTCATCGCCTCCATATCTTCCCAAGAGGTCAGTTTCCCTGAATGTTTGTTTCATTGTTTCCGTCGCTTTTATGATTATTCGGTCTCCTTCCTGGTGTCCGAATGTGTCGTTTATATTTTTGAAGCCATCCATGTCAAATATTCCCACAGATAAAGGTGTTTTATAGCGATTAGCTCGTCGTATTTCTTCTTCCAACCTTCTACAAATATGTTTATGGTTAAAAAGATCTGTCATTCCATCTTTAATAGACAGATTTTTGAGTGTCTGAATTTGTTTGTCGATAATTTTCTTATTCATAAAGGTTTTGGTTTTCATTTGATAGGTCAACCTGGAAATGACAAGAGCCAAAACCAACGCAGCGAAAGAATTAAAAATATGATTTCGCGCAATAACGGGGTTATGCTGAAATTTAGGAAGAAAAGTGACGAAAATCCATTGAGCTGCACTAAAGATAGCAATCATATGAGGAAATGGGATATAAAAAAAGGACGCAATGCAGAAAAGAACAATTACATATACTGTAATGGTTCCAGTATAAATTTGATTGGCAAAACTTAGCATTACTGCAAAGGTAAGAAGTCCTAAGAAATAAAAAAATAAGAACCAGGAAGAATATCGAGGTAATTTTTCATTTTTTTTATTATTGAAATAGATTATTACGGGTAGAAAAACAATATAGATAAGAAAAAGAGTCACATACAAAGGGATATAACAAGAGAGACCAGCCTTATAGACATAGCCAAATGCCATGCTTTCAATAAGCAGTCCTAAAAGGCTGAATATAAGAATGTGGTGTATGTTTTGTTGCCAAAGAAAAAAGCGTAGTTCCTCACGATAATCATTTGTTGAATTTTGCCGCAGATTTTTCATTAAGTAATCTCCATTAAAAAGACATTCTAACTCTGCTAATTCCATTTTACACAAAAGATTGTTAATTATAAACGCCTATTTAAGAATTTAATGATTTTCCCCTAAATGTAACAATTTCCTTCAAGTCAGTAGATTCCACCTTGACGAGTATATATAAAACTTTATAATACCTACCGTTGAATATGACTATTAAGTCATATTTTTGGCCTTATAGTCAAAACGACAGGAGGATGTGGATGTCTCAGCTTCAGAAAAAAAAGAAACAGATGTTAAATGACCTTATGCGTGAGACGCTATATAAGTCAGCTCGCACCGTTATAGAGGAATATGGTTGGAAGGGTACAACTATGGAAAGAGTTGCACTTGAGGCAGGAATTGCAAAGGGCACGGTTTATAACTATTTCAAAAATAAAAGAGAATTAATGCGTTTTGTTATGGAGAAGCATGTTGAACCTCTTAACAAAGAGATTGAATTTATTGTAAATCAAAAAATATCTTCTATGGCTAAAACATTAGCTCTCATAATAGAAACAGTAACAGTAGGGATGGTGAGAAACAAAAGAATAATTTCATCAATGATACTTGCTTTCCATGAAGATGTAGATCTACGCCGTGATTTTGATCCTAAGATTCATCCTTTAGAGCAAACGCAATTGGCTATAGTAAAAATTATTGAAAAAGGCATTCAAAATGGAGAGTTTCGTTCCACTATGGATGCTATGTTAGCTGGGGCAATGATACATGCCCTTTTTACAGGTCTTTCGCGTCAAATCGCTTTAGGCTTGATCGATGTTACAGAAGAAAAAATAGCACAGGATGTTACATCATTTGTGCTACGTGGTTTATTAGCTTCGCCTGAAGGAGGAACACTATGAAGATAACAGACTTCTCTTTACGCAGACCTGTTACTGTATTAATAGGAACATTTGCTCTTATCTTTTTCGGTTTATTGGCGATGAAAAACATGGGAATGGAGCGAGTTCCTGACGTTGACTTCCCCCTTGTTGCCGTTTCGACGACAATGCAGGGAGCAAGCCCGACTGTTATGGATAATGACGTAACAGACGTTTTGGAAGAACAGTTAAATACTATTTCAGGAATAGAGAATATCAGGTCAAATACATATGAAGGTCGCTCTATCATTTTAGTCGAGTTTGAGTTGGGGCGAGATATAGATGCGGCGGCGGCAGATGTTCGAGACAAGGTTAATCTGGCTGTTTCCGATTTGCCGGAAGAAGCAGAAACACCCATTGTCCAAAAATTCAATGCTGGTGACAGTCCGATTATTACGTTAGGTATTACAGGGGCAGCTTCGTATAAAGAGCAGTCGCATTTTGCAGACAAAGTAGTGAAAGAGCGTTTGCAGACTATTGATGGTGTTGGTAGTGTTGATACTATAGGACTTCGCGAACGTGAAATACGAGTTTGGCTTGATCCTGCTCTTTTGGAATCACGTAATTTAACAGTTAAAGACGTAAAAGATGCCATAAAAGATAAGCACGTTGAACTTCCTGCTGGGCGTCTCGAATCTGACCGTAGAGAATTGAGCATACGCCTTGAGGGTGAATATGGGTCTGTTGAAGAGCTTGAGCAACTTCCTATAGTTTCACGACACGGGGCTGTTATACGTTTACGAGATGTGGCCAGAGTCGAAGATGGATACGAAGATGTGCGCTCTATAGCGACGTATAACGGGAAACCGGTTATACTTCTTGAAATCCTTAAGCAGCGAGGAGCAAATGAAGTTGCTTTGGCAGATGGTGTGTATAAGGAACTTGATTCCCTCAAAAAACTAGCTCCATCAGATGTCAATATTGAAGTCTTGTCTGATACTTCTTCATTCGTTCGTAAATCTATGGCCGGAGTCGGAAGTGATACTCTTATAGGTATTGGTCTTTGTTCTCTTATAATGCTTTTCTTTTTGCGAACGATGCGGGCAACCTTTGTAACAATTGTAACAATTCCAGTCTGTTTGCTCGGTAGCCTTATTATTCTTAAGGGGCTTGGCGTTACGATTAATAACTTGAGCATGATGGGACTCTCTTTAGCTGTAGGTATGGTCGTTGATGCAACTACAGTTGTTCTTGAAAATATTCATAGGCACCTTGAAAATGGCAAATTACCCATGGAAGCGGCATCACAAGGAACGAGCGAAGTAGGTTTTGCCGTTTTGGCAGGAGCTGCGACGACAATATGCGTTTTTGCCCCTGTCGCATCAATGGGTGGCGTTATTGGTCGTTTCTTTTATGCCTTTGGAATCACAGTTGTTTTAACTATTGCTATTTCACTTGTTCTATCTTTGACATTGACTCCCTTTTTATGTTCAAGAATACTCCGTAAAGATCGTCCTGGAAAAGTAGCTCTTAAAATTGAAGCTTTTCTGGAATGGCTGGAAAATACCTATCGGAAGTGGCTGGGACGTTGTCTGAGACATCGATTTATTGTTTTGGCTGGTGCAGTAGGTATCTTTGCTTTAGGTATCTTTATGGCAGGATTGCTGGGCACAGGGTTCTTCCCAAACGAAGATAGAGGCGATTTTGCAATCAGGTTTGAGCTTCCAGCTGGAGCATCCCTTGATGAGGGCAAAAGATTTTTAGACGAGATTGGTGAATCTGTTCGTCTCTATCCTGAAGTTGCATATACCTATGGGACCATAGGTTCAGGGATGGGACAAGAGGTAAACAAAGGAAAACTTAATGTTACATTGGTTCCGAGAAATAAACGCGCTTCGTCTACGGAAGTCATGGGAAAGATGAGAAAACAATTTTCTACTTATAAAGATGTTCAACTTACATTTGGTACGTGGGGATCTGATATTAGTATTACACTTGTAGGTCAAGATACCGAACAATTAGATGCTGTAGCTCAAAAGATGAAGAAAGATATTGAAAAAGACGGTCGCTTAACAGACGTTTCTACTGACGTTCGACTTGATAGCCCCAGAATTAATGTAGAAATAAACAGAGGGCTGGCAGATGAATTGGATGTAAATGTTCGAGATCTTTCTCAGGAGATACAGGCTTATTTCGGCGGAGTCAAATCGGGTGTTATGAAAGATGGTGGGTATCGCTATGATATCCGTCTGAGAGCAGAGGAAGAATATAGGCGTAACATCCAGGATATTCAGAATATAGCTTTTAAAGATGGAAATGGAAATCTCATAAAAGCGCCAGGTCTTGTTAAAGTTAAAGAGGGGCAAGGTCCTACTCTTGTAAAACGTTATAACAGGCAACGTTCTTTAACAATTACTGCGAATG
This sequence comes from Aminobacterium sp. MB27-C1, assembly GCF_030908405.1. NCBI lineage: Bacteria > Thermotogati > Synergistota > Synergistia > Synergistales > Aminobacteriaceae > Aminobacterium > Aminobacterium sp. MB27-C1. The sequence continues at coordinate 873,606 of NZ_CP133089.1, forward strand.
CAACGGGAATTTCTTCAGGTGAAGGTGTAACTCTCGTAATGGATTCCTTTAAAAAATATGCACCTTCTGATGGCAGTGTTCGTGTTATTCCAACTGGCGTTTCGAAGCATATGAAAGAAAATTTTCAAGAACTTTTCAAAGCTCTTGCTATTGCCATTATTTTGGTTTATATGGTTATGGCAGTACAGTTTGAATCTTTCATCTATCCTTTAATGGTTATGTTTTCATTACCCCTTGCAACGACAGGTGTTTTTGGAATCCTCTTAGTTACAGGCATGGACTTAGATATGATGAGTTTCATGGGAATTATTTTGCTCGTCGGTATTGTCGTAAACAACGCCATTATATTGGTCGATTTTGCTAACCAACGCCGAGCTGCTGGTTATGGTCGATTGGAAGCTATGCAAGAGGCTGGACCTTTACGCCTGAGGCCAATACTTATGACAGCGCTCTCTACATCTATAGCGGCTATTCCCATCGCCTTGGGGCTCAGTGAAGGCGGAGAGATACGACAGCCCATGTCTACAGCTGTTATAGGAGGAATGCTTACATCGACATTCCTGACACTGTTTGTAATTCCGGCAGTCTACGTTATTTTAGGTGATGCCAAAGAGAAAATAGCGCAGATTATTGTACGTTTGACAAAAAAGTCTACGGTGACGAGTATGAGTGGAGGGGAAAAATGAGATATGCAAAAAGAACAGCTTTAGTTTTTATGCTGCTATTGTTAATGGGGCAGATTGGATGGGCAGCCTCTGAGAATAGTATGGTCTTGACATTAGAAAAAGCACTTTCTATAGCGGAAGAGCAAAACTTGGATATCCTCTCAGCTCGCCAGGAACTTATTCGTGCTGGAGGAAAACAGGTAGAGGCAAAAGCCGGAGGACTTCCTTCATTAGATGCTGGGGCTACCTATACACGTAGAGAAAAACCTGATGCTGGTTCGGATGAAGAAAATGTAAATACTGCTTCTTTAACACTAACTCAACCTATATATCAGGGCGGACGGATCACGGCAGCAAAGCGTCAGGCATCCATAGAACAACGGCAAGCTGAGTTTTATTACAAAGAAGTATTTGAACAGGTTGCTTTGAATGTCTACAATCGTTTCTATTCCGTATTGCTTGAGAAGGAAAATGTTAAGACAGCTGAGGATGCACTCCTTTTTGCGGAGAAATATTTAGAGGAAGTCAAAAAGAAGAGAGCCTTGGGCTTAGCGACAGGATTAGAGATTACACGTGCGGAGAAACAGCTGGCTGAAAATAGAACGGGCTTGATCCGTGCAAATAATAATTTGGAAATAGCTAAAATAAATTTGCTTGAATTGCTGAATATACGACCGGAAACATCATATGAAATAGAAGGGGCGCTTTCATACAATCCTATTGAAGGGGATATGGAATCCTCTTTAACGAAAGCTCTTTCGTCTCGTGCCGATTATCAACGAGCAGAACTACAGGTTAATGTTGCCGATCAGCAGATTGAAATAGCGAAAAGTGGCATGAGGCCATCTGTATCAATAAAAGGTACATATCGGTATGATGACCCTGAACAAACTCTTTACAATAGTAAAGATACATGGCAGGCAAGTATCAATGTTGATATTCCTGTTATGGATAGTGGCCTTACGCATGGTAGAGTTGTGCAACAGAAGGCTGTGCGAGAACAAGCTGTTCATGCTGTAAACAAAAAGGAAGAGAGTATTCTTACAGAAGTAAATAGTGTTTATCTTGATTTAGAAACGGCATCGCAGGTTGTGGAAGAGGCTCAGATCAACTTGGAACTCGCAAAAGAGACATTGCGCTTGTCTGAGGTGGGATATAGAGAAGGGGTAGGCATTCAATTAGATGTATTGGATGCACGGGCTTCTTTAACGAATGCTCGTCGAGAGTACTCTTCTGCTGTAAAAGATTATGCCTACGCTATAGTACGTTTACGCAAGGCTGAGGGCATTTTAACTGAAGAACCAGTTCTTCCTTAAAAAGACTAAGGAGTGATTCAATAGTGCGGTCTACAAAAAAAATACTAATTGGCGTTATCGTTATCCTTCTCGGTGCCGGCTTCTTTGTTTTTGGCCCGTTGAGAAATAGACCAGAAGCTTCTCAAGACACTTCCTCCGCACTTTCAACAGCGGCAAAAGTATCTGTGATGTCTGCGAAAAAAACACCTGTCCTTCGTGATGGTTTTGAAGAGAACAGTACAATAGAGGCTATTGAAAGGGTCGTTGTCTATCCAAAAGTTACAGGACGCCTTGAATCTCTCAAGGTAAGCCAGGGTGATTTGGTGCAAGCAGGCCAAACGATAGCTGTTCTTGACCATAGAGACATTGATGCCCAAATTTCTTCGGTAAAAGCAAGTATTATTGTGGCAGAAGCTCAGGTTGCTGAAGCACGGGCGGGGCTTGATAATGCCAAAATAGAGAGAGAACGTTATCAGCGACTTTTAAAGGAAGGCTTCTCGACTCAACAGCAGCTTGATGCTAAAGAGACAGCCTATCTCCAGACAGAGGCCAGATATAAGTTGGCAGAGGCGACTGTTCTCCAAGCGCGTTCAGAGCTAAAAAATCTTGAGGTTAAACTTTCTGAGTATTATATAAAGGCTCCAATATCAGGAACAGTATTAAATGATTACTCCCATACTATTGGAACAATGATGAGCCCTTCTGTTGCTGTTGTCGAAATAGCAGATATGGGCACACTTAAGGCCGTTGTCAGAGTACCGGAGTCACGAGCTTTTGGTCTCTCTTCAGGAATGAAGGGGCTTGTTCGCAGCGATGGCCTTGGCAACAAAGTTTTTGAGGGAACAATAGCTCGGGTAAGCCCCTATGTAAAAGAGGACACGAGAACAGTACAGGTTGAAGTGTTTATAGATAATAATCAAAATGGGGTATCTCTTCGACCTGGAATGTTTGCTCGAGTTTTCTTAATACGACAAGAGGCAAAAGATGCTTTAGTTGTTCCTTCTGATGCTCTGATAGAAGGTGAAGAGGGAGTAGCGTTACGACTTGTTAAAGACGAGCAGTTGCGAATAATTCCTGTAAAGTTGGGAATACGAACTGACTCTACCGTTCAAGTTACGGAAGGTTTGTCTGAAGGAGATTATGTTGTAGTTGCTGGTGGCAAGCTTCTTAAAGACGGCGATAAGGTAGAGTTTTCAGTAAGGGAATAATTCTTCTTAATTTTATATAGACTCTTAATAGCAAAATAACAAAGCTCTCTGGGTAGATTTTCGTAGCTTCCCAGAGAGCTTTGTTGTAGTATTGGGTATCATCTTTTCTGGAGGTTTATTGCGAATAATGAAACGGTTTTCTTCGTTTTTGTTACTGTTTGTCTGGGGGATTCTTTTGTGTGTGTCGCCTGCTGCAGAAGGGGCTGTTACTTTAAAGGAAGAAAAAAAGTATGATCCCATAGAAGTTTTGCAAGCGCTCAATTATTGCACCTATTCACTGAGCAAAATTGTTTCATACAATGATCGTGTTGTCCTCTCGTTTGAGTATGACAATATCATAAATAACTTGAACTTAAATGCTATTCCTGACGAAGATATTGTTAAACTTCTGGCCAAACTTATGGATACGCTTAAAGATGAAATTATTTCTGAACGTAAACGTGAGCGTATAGAGAAGAGCTATCAGAGAAAATTGGAACGTACATTATATAACCTTCTTGCAGGGGTAAAGCTTTCCCCGCAAAGTGTAGTGTCTGCTGCCGTAAGTGCGGTTTCCTCAATGGGCTCTATGTATGTGAACTATCAACGACAGATAGAGGAGTACTTGAGCGAAAATGAAGAAATGATCGAAGCTCTCGACGATGAAAAGCTCAACTCGATTAATGCGATACGAAAAGATTTGTTAACGGCATCGTGGAATATAGTAAAAAAATATAATATTGATGATCAGTACAGATTGACAGAAAAACAGATCAATGAGTTTGTAGAAAGTGTGAAATCAGGGGGAGAAGAAGTTCAGCATCGAAAATTGGCGCGACTTCTTCGTGATAATGTTGCTTTTCAGTACTTCCCTCCCTTTTGGTATTATTATGCTCTTTCCAACAAGGAGAACGAGACGTTTTTCCTTGATTGCACGGATAAGTTTTTACAAACACACCGACCTATCTTCAGAAAGGATCCTCTTTGGGCGAGCGTCTTGATGGAACGTCTACGTTTGCAGAAAAAAGCGGATTCCAAAAACAGTGACGATATTCAAAGTGTAAGGGAAGATTTAGAGCAAATAATAAACCAGTCAAACAATTCAGATTGGCAGAATTTCCTTTTTGTCGGGTTAACATATGCCCAAATTGGTATGTTGGAAGAAGCCCGCGAAAACTTGCAACGTAATATTGACAACGGATATGAGGTGTCTCTGAATGGTCGACTGCTTGCAGAGCTCTTGCTGGATGGCGGAGATATAAAGGAGTTCAATACAACTCTCAATAAAATGCTCAACGACACTCGAGTTGTGAATAGCGACAAGCTCTATCTTATTGGTCGATGCCGTAACGCAACCTATCTAAATAGATTTAAGAATGAAATTTCAGAAATCCGGCTTATTGCTATGAACGAGGCTGCCGTTACGGAGCTTATGAGTCCTACATATCTTTTAACGATACCTAACAAGTGGCTTATTGAAGACGCTCCTTTTGATGTGAGGATCTTTAACGAAAATATGGATAAATCCCATCATTATGAATCTCTTGATGATCCGGAGCTTATCATAAGCACAAAGAAAAAACGTGTGGCGATTAAATTTCCCGAAGCAGATCATACAATAGCGAGGAAACCTGAGAAGAATATTTCAGTGAATATAAAACACCCATTGATAGATATGACGTTGAATTATGAGTTAGAGAAAAAAGACGTGGGGCGGTCTGCAAAAACATTAATTGAGGCTTTCGTTCCTTTTTATTCCGAAGTTTTGGGCACATATCGTTTAAAAGAGATAGTTTTTATGGATGATAAGTATGTTTTTACTCCTAAGGGAGTAATTGCTGAGAATAAAAATTGATTTTAACCTTTTTTTACGAGAGGCCGTTGAAAAACGGTCTCTTTTGTTTTTTCTCTTTTATTTTAAATTGACAAACCATCTAGAAGAATCTATTATTAACGAAGGAAAACCTTCATAAATAAAAAAATTAGTAGTCATTACTTCTCATGTTAACCTTCTTTATCTATATTTTATTCCTGCTTAATTTTCTACGTAATGTTTCGTATCGTTTTATCCTAATTATTTAGTTAAGGGATTTTCTCTGTGAGTTCCGGCCGGACGAGAACAGAGGTAGTTGGAATGTGTATTAAAACACAGAGAGGGGATGGTTTGCGTGCCAGAATATGGGGCGATGATTCCTCGTAGCTACAAAACTGCCCTTAAAAAAGCTGTTAGAGGCGAAGGAATATACCTTTTTGATGAGGATGGAAAAGCCTACATTGATGGGTGTAGTGGAGCATTGCTTTCCAGTGTAGGCCATGGAAACAAAGAGATAGCTGATGCTATATACAAACAGCTTACTTCTCTTGAGTTTGCCCATCCTTCACGGTGGTATAACGAGGCCACTATGGAAGCGGCTAAAGAAGTTGCTTCGTTTGCGCCAGAAGGGCTTAATTATGTTTGGCTTGTCAGTGGTGGCAGCGAAGCTATCGAATCGGCGCTTAAATTGGCAAGACAATATTTCGTCGAACGTGATGGAGAGAGTTCTTCAAAATATGTCATGATTGCTCGTTGGAACTCCTACCATGGAAGTACCATAGGAACTATGGGGTTAGCAGGTAGCATGGCTCGTCGTAGAACTTTTTATCCCTTGTATCAGGATTATCCCAAAATATCTTCACATTATTGTTACCGTTGTCCTTATGGCTTGTCATATCCTTCTTGTGATATTCGTTGCGCTCACTCACTAGAACATGAAATCAGAAGAATAGGAGCTCAATATGTTGCCGCTTTTGTGGCAGAACCTATTGTAGGTTCCACTGTTGGTGGACTTCACCCTCCTAAGGAATATTGGCCAATTATTCGCGAAATCTGTTCTAAATACGATGTTTTGCTTATTGCCGATGAAATTATGACTGGAATTGGTCGTACAGGTGCTAATTTCTGCCTGAATCATTGGAACGTTATTCCCGACATGATTTGTTCTGCAAAAGCCTTGTCAGGAGGGTACTCACCAGTAGGAGCTCTTATAGCCAAAGACGAAATTGTTGAGATATTGAAACAGGGAAGCGGTGCTTTTCAACATGGTCATACCTATAACGCCAATCCAGCCACAGCTGCTGCTGTTACTGCAACTCTCCGTTTGATACAGCGAGAGAAGTTGGTAGAAAATGCACGCATTCAGGGAGATCGATTCTCAAAGAAACTAGAGTCTCTGTATAACATCCCTATCGTTGGAGAAGTAAGAGGAATGGGGCTCATGAGAGGCGTTGAAATTGTTGCAGATCAGAAGACACGCGAGGCCTTCCCATCTTCAGTAAACGCGGCTGGTGTTGCGACCGGAGAGTGTCTGAAACAGGGACTTGTTGTTTATCCAGGGCGGGGACAAATAGATGGAGTAGAGGGAGACCAATTTTTAGTTGCGCCTCCTCTCATAGTGACAGAGAACGAAATAGATGAAATTGTTGTGCGTTTGGAGAAAGGATTGAGGGCAGCAAGCGAAAAATTGTTGTCTGGTTTGTAGGGTAAGAGTCGAGGGCCTAAAGTTAAAGGAGGGTATGTGTATGAATAAGAAATGGATAGCCCTGATAGCTGTTTTAGCTCTTGTAGTATTTGGAAGTGCCGCAACAGCTGTAACATTTATTACTATCGGTTCAGGTGGAGTTGGAGGAACGTATTATCCCCTAGGTGGGGCCATGGCTGAAATATTGACGAAAGCCAACATTGGTATCAAAGCTACATCCCGTTCAACTGCGGCTTCCAAAGAGAACTGCCGCCTTGTTGCTTCTGATAAAGCCCAGATAGGAATGTCTATGGGATCGACTTTATATCAGGCCTATACGGGAACCGAAGCATTCGGGCAAGATGGAAAACTTCCTTTAAGGATTCTTATGCATATGTATCCTGCCCCTCAGCATCTTGTAACAACAACTAAAACAGGGATAAAATCTTTTGAAGACATTAAAGGGAAAAAAGTTTCTCTTGGAGCTCCTGGTGGTGGAGACCAGATTTTAAGCCGAATTATTCTTGAAACTGCTGGAATAGATCCGGACAAAGATTTACAAAAACAACAGTTGACTCAGCCTGAAGGTGTTATGGCACTGAAAGATGGAAATGTTGATGCTGTCTTTTGGAATTTTGCAGCTCCAGGCTCTGCTGTATTAGAGGTTGCTGCTGTTCGCGATATCGTACTCATTCCTCTTCCTGAAGAGCTCGTTAAAAAGGTAGTTGAAACCCATCCATTCCTTTTCCCATATACCATAACCAAAGGAACATACCCCGGCATAGACAAAGACATAATGACTGTAGCAGATGGTAACTTCCTTGTTGTTCATGAGAATATGCCCGAAGAATTGGGGTATAACTTGGTTAGCACAATTATAGGAAATGCCAAAGCTTTCATGGATATTACTCAGCAGGCATCTCACTTTGTACCAGAAGAAGCGAGCGTTGGAATTATTCCATTTACATCTGGTTCAGTGAAATATTTCAAGGAAAAAGGCATAGAGGTGAAATAGGTCTCTTTTACTGCGGGGGAGAGTCTCTCTCTCCCGCCATTTTGAGATGAGACTGGGGAGGGAAACATGATGACAAATCCTTCAATACCGCCGCAGAACATTCAGCCAGTAGATGTAGATGTAAAAAAACGAGAACTTCACGGCTGGCAATATTGGATTGTAGCTGCTCTAGCCCTGTCGGCATCTGTTTTTCACCTCTATACGGCTGTTTTTGGGTTACGTTCAGCTATGTACCAGAGAAGTATCCACTGGCTTTTTATGGGAGCGTTAATGTTCCTTTTATATCCCATATCGAAAAAAAGGCCAAAAAATCGTATTGATTGGTGGGACTGGATTTTTGCAGCACTGCTCATCGTTGGTTGTCTCAACATTATTTTGAATTGGGAAACCATTACTATGCGTGAAGGTGCACCTATTACTTCAGATATTTACTTAGGATCGATGATGATCCTCCTCGTTCTTGATGGAACGAGACGGTCAATGGGACTACCCTTGCCAATTATGGCGACAATTGCGATGATTTATGCCTTTTTAGGCCCCTATTTCCCGGGGATTTTAGCTCATGGAGGCTTTGCGCTCGATGAAATCGCGCCGTTCCAGTATTTACGAACCGATGGTATATTTGGCGTTCCCTTAGGTGTTTCAGCATCATTTATATTTCTTTTCGTTTTGTTTGGAGCTGTTCTTAAAGTGTCGGGAGCTGGACAGTTTTTTATAGATCTTTCGATTGCACTGACTGGTAAAAGCCGCGGAGGTCCAGCAAAAGCGGCAGTGGTTGCCAGCGCTCTCATGGGAACTGTCTCGGGAAGTTCTGTTGCCAACACGGTGACGACAGGAGCTTTTACTATCCCTCTCATGAAAACGGCAGGATATAGCTCAGAATTTGCAGGTGCAGTTGTTGCCGCTTCTTCAACAGGAGGTCAAGTTATGCCGCCTGTCATGGGGGCAGCCGCCTTTATTATGGCTCAATTTCTTGGTATTTCGTATTGGGAAATAGTGGTTGCAGCGGCTATACCAGCGGCACTTTATTTCTTCTCAATTTGGGCCATGGTGCATTTCAGAGCAGGGAAAAAGGGTATAAGGGCGATGACCAATGAAGAGGTTCCTCCTATATGGCCTGTCTTAAGAGAAGGCTGGCATCTATTAATACCTATCATTACTCTCATAGGTTTTTTGGCAACAGGATATTCTGCTGTAAAGGCCGTTTTCTGGTCGATTGTCTGTCTGATTGGAGCCTCATGGTTAGGAGAAAAGAAATATCGTATGACACCGCAACGAATACTTAATGCTCTTATTGACGGAGCTATTGGCGCAGTCGATGTCGCTGCAGCTTGTGCGTGTTCTGGCATTGTCATTGGAGTTATTGGTATAACCGGAGTTGGGCTTGCATTCTCTTCTTTTGTTATGAGCCTTTCTCACGGAATACTTCCCTTGGCACTTCTATTGACAATGATCGGATCAATTATTCTCGGTATGGGAGTTCCTACCACAGCACAATACATCATTACATCAACACTCGCCGCTCCAGCGTTGGCTCAAATGGGGGTTCCCATGATGTCTGCTCATTTATTCTGCCTTTATTTTGGAGTCTTGGCAGATGTAACACCTCCAGTAGCTTTGGCTACATATGCTGCTGCTGGTATAGCACGTTCCAACGCTATGAAAACAGGATTTACGGCCCTTGTCGTTGCTGTGGCAGGATTTATTGTCCCATATATGTTTGTGTATAACAGCTATCTTCTTTTCCAGGGCAGCCTTATAAAAATTATTATTGGCTGTGCAACTGCTTTCCTGGGAATAATAGGGTTGGCAGCAGGTGTTCAGGGGTTCTTTGTTACTCATCTTCCAATTTGGGGAAGAGCTGCGTTGCTTGCGGTTCCTTTCTTGTTAATTCATCCAACCCTAATAGCCAATGTCGTTGCTGTTGCTATCGTTGCGTTTATGTTTATTACTCAGAAACGCAGAGCATCTCGTGTTGTCTCACCTATTTTAGAGAACACGGAACAACAATAAAAGGGAGGTTCGGCATATGCCCAAAAAAACCATTAAACCTGTTATGTCAGCAGAAGAGGCAATTCGCTATGTAAAGCCGGGAGCTTCGCTGATGGTCGGAGGGTTTAATTACGGAGGAGTTCCTTACACCTTAGTGGATGCATTGGCTGCTTCGAAAACAAATGATTTACACTTGATTTCCAATGATACTTTATATGCCAATGATAAATATCCAGAAGGTATTGGACAAGGCCAGCTCGTTGTTAATGGTCAGGTTCGTAAAGTTACAGCTTCTCATATCGGTTTAAATAAAGAGACGCAACGTCTTTTTAATGAGAATAAGTTAGAACTTGAACTTGTTCCTCAAGGGAGCTTTGTTGAACGTATCAGAGCGGGAGGTTTTGGATTAGGAGGCGTATTGACGCCTACCGGAGTAGGAACGTGTTATGAAGAAGACAAACAAGTAATAGAAGTGAATGGTAAACGATACATTCTTGAACTCCCCTTGCGGGCTGATGTTGCTTTTATTCGGGCGTATCGTGCTGATCGTTGGGGGAATTTAACGTATTTTGGAACGAACCGGAATTTTAACCCTGTTATGGCAACGGCAGCAGATATTGTCATAGCAGAAGTTGATTCCATTGTTCGTGAAGGTGAAATTGACCCTAACGATGTTGTTACACCTGGAATTCTGGTAGATATTCTCGTGCTGAAAGGAGATGGATACTATGCTTCCAGAACTTGATGAAAAGGTAGTGCGAGAACGAATTGCAAAACGAATAGCCCTTGATTTTGATAATGGTGCCGTTGTCAATCTGGGCATAGGTATTCCTACGCTTGTTTCAGATTTCATCCCTCATAGTGTTAGGGTAATCATGCAGACAGAAAATGGAGTTGTTGGTGCAGGTCCAGCCCCAGAGGAACACGATCTTCGCTTTATAGGAGCGGGGGGACGAGGATTAAGCCTTATTCCAGGATCATCAATAGTTTCGAGCGATATGAGTTTTGGTCTCATTCGAGGTGGTCATCTCGACGCCACTGTTTTGGGTGCATTAGAAGTTGATGAAGAAGGCAATTTGGCAAACTGGTGGATTCCGGGAAAACTCATCCCAGGGATGGGTGGAGCCATGGATCTCGTATCCGGAGCAAGAGCTGTCTATGTCGCCACAACGCATTTTGATAAGAAAGGACGGTCAAAACTTGTAAAGAAATGTGCTCTTCCTCTTACAGGGGCAGGCGTAGTTTCTACAATTGTGACTGAGTATTGTGTTGTAAGAAAGCGCGACGGGCACATGGTGTTAACAGAGATAGCTCCCAACGTGGATGTTAATGAATTGCTGGAAAAAACAGCTATGAGTTTTGAGGTGAGCAGTGATCTTTGCTTAATGAAAGGCATTGAAGAAGAATGTTGTTGCGAGGAGGCATCGAAATGACAAAGGCTGTTATTCTGAGTGCCTGCCGAACTCCTGGCGGAAAATATGGAGGATCTTTAAAATCTTTTGAAGCTCCTGATCTTGGAGGCGTAGCTATAGCTGAAGCCGTAAAACGATCTGGTGTTAAAACTGATGATATTTCAGAAGTAATTATGGGAAATGGCTGGCAGGCAGGTGTAGGAGCCAATCCCGCTCGTATCGCTATGGTCAAGGGAAAATTACCGCAAGATATTCCGTCATTTACCGTGAATAAACGGTGTGGCTCGGGTTTGCGGACTATCATGCTTATAGCTGACCGTGTCCGTCTTGGAGATATTAATGCTGGAGTGGCAGGGGGAATGGAAAGCGCAACGAATACTCCTTATCTCCTTCCCGATGCACGCTGGGGCCATAGAATGGGGGAAAAGAAGGCTTTAGATGTTTTACATCAGGATGGTTTTGTGTGTCCCGTGGCAGGAGCCCTCATGGGGACACTAACAGAACGCCTGGTTACGGAATATAATATATCGAGACAAGAACAAGATGAATACGCTTTGCAAAGTCATCAAAAGGCAGTTCGAGCTATGGAAGAGGGCTTGTTCGCAGAAGAAACTGTGTCTTTAACCTATCGTGATCGTAAAAAAGGTGAAATCGTTGTAGACCGTGAAGAAATTCCAAGAAAAGATACCTCTCTTGAAGCTCTTGGCCGTCTTCCTGCTATCTTTAAAGAAAATGGAACAATTACCGCAGGAAGCAGCTCAGCTTTATGCGACGCTGGCAGTGCTGTTGTCGTAGCGAATGAAGAGTGGGCCAAGCAACAAGGTCATAAGCCAATAGCGCGAATTTTAGGGTATGCAAATGCGGCTCTTGACGCTGGCTTGTTTGGAATAGCGCCAACTGTTGCCATGCCTAAAGCTCTTGAAATGGCGAATCTAGCCCTTGAAGATATGGATCTTATCGAGATCAATGAAGCATTTGCTGCGCAGGTTATAGCTTGTCATAGAGTTCTTCCCTTTAACATGGAGAAACTTAATATTCATGGCGGAGCTATAGCATTGGGGCATCCCATAGGAGCTACAGGGGCTAGAATCCTTACTACATTGCTTTACGCACTCAAGACAGCAGACAAAGAACTTGGCATTGCCAGTGCATGCATCGGTGGAGGGCAGGCAGTAGCGATGGTCGTGCAACGATTTTAAAATACTTTACAAAAATTAGCTAGTTATAAAAATAAAAAGACTTCTGTTTTCAAATTGAGGCGGAAGTCTTTTTTTGTTGTACCACTCACCTGATATAATGACAATAACCATATTATCCCGAATATTAAAAATTAAATTCCTTATTAATGCTAGGTAAAATTGTTCATGAGTTTTAGATGAAATAGTTGCGCAAAATGTCTGTTTTTATTAAAATAAAATAAATTCTTCCGTTTGAAGGTGGAGGCTCATATGAAGGATGACACGATTTATACCAAGTTAAAAAGCATTCATAACAAAGTACAGGGGTATATCGCATCCAACCTATCAAGCGTTTCTGGTATTCGACATGAAGAAACCCAGAGGCTTAAAGAAGTGCGGGAAAAACTCGAATACATTCAGAAAAATATTTATGAAACTATTGAAGCTTCTGACAAAACGGAGCAGGCTTATAAAAGTGCTCGTCAACGTTTAGTTGATGCTACACGTGATGAAGATGAGAAGTCTCAGCAACAAGCTTATGATCGTGCCGAGCAGCTTATGAAAATGCAGGCCACCTTAGAAGAACGTGAGCGTAGCTTACGTCAACAGCGTGAATACTTAATGAAAGAAGAACGGGAAATCATACAATCCCTTGCACGCAGTGACGAAATGGCCAATAAGTTTCGTTTGGCCCTTGAACTTTTGGAAGACCAAGCTGTAAATGCTATGTTAGGTGCAGATAGCGAGAAAAGCTTTAAAATTCTTGCGGCAGCTTTCAGCTTAGCTGAAAGGGATAGTAGGGCGTTGGCCAGAGATCTTCACGATGGCCCCGCACAGAAGCTTTCAGGAGCAATTATGCTTTATGATTTAGCAGAACGATATATTGAAACTGGGAAAAATCATGAAGCAATAGAAGAGCTTCGCAAAGTAAAGAAACAGATGCAAGAGGCAATGGCGGATATTCGTACCTTCCTTTTCCAGATTTATCCTCAAGGTCTTGAAGAGGGGCTTGATGTAGCCCTTCAAAGATATGCGAAACAGGCAAGTGATCGTTATGGGGTAGAAATATCTTTTCAGGCTTCCGGAGATATTGTGAGTATTCCAATGGCTCTGCGCAGCAATCTCTTTAGAGTCATTCACCAAGCTATGGACAATGCTATACAAAAAGGGGACGCAAAGAACGTCAAGATTGCTCTCAGCGCTGGGACAGATGCTTTTAGTGCCAAAATCAGTGACGATGGCAAAGGCTTTGACGTTGAAGAAGCAAAAGCTGATGCCAGAGAACGAGGATCTTACGGTTTAATGAACATGGAAGAAAGAACGCGTCTTTTTGGAGGAAATATCTCTATCGATAGCTCCCCTGGCAGGGGGACCACCGTCTCAATGAGAGTGCCAATTCCGGAGGATGATTATTAATGGGAAAAATTACTGTAGTCATAGCAGATGATCATAACCTTTTTCGAGAAAGCGTTAGAAAAGTTCTTGATATGGAATCTGATATTGAGGTTATAGGAGAAGCACGAGATGGGCAAGAGACTATAGAAGTTGTTGAGCGTATGTCTCCACAAATTGTTATGCTTGACATCCGTATGCCAAAATTTGATGGCATAGAAGTAGTCAACAAATTACGTGAAAAGGGAGTAAATTGTGCTTTTGTCATTATCACTGCACTTGATGGTGAAAATCAGATAACGCGTGTATCAAGAGCAGGTATTCAAGGGTATGTCTTAAAGTCATCGGGATTGGCAGAGCTTCTTACTGCGCTACGAATTGTTGCTTCTGGTGGTCGTTATGTAGATCCTCAAATAGCCTCAAAACTCCTCTCTTCTTTTTCTCCCCATGCCGAATTTAAAGAGAAAATTGAAACTTTGACACTCAAAGAGAAACAAATCCTCTATTGGATCTCCCATGGACTCTCTTCCCGAGAAGTAGCAAAACGAATGATCCTTTCAAATAAAACAGTACAAAATCATATGAGCCAAATATTGAAGAAACTTGAAGTACAAGAAAAAGGCCAGGCTGTTGCCCTCGCATGGAAATGGGGATTGCCTGAGCATGCACCATCAGAAATTATGGATTCTGCTGGCGAATAAGTAAGAAAATATATACTTCTTCCCCTTATCCATTGGGACTTTTTCCCAATGGCATGGGTTAACTTTCCCTTCATTTTGATGAATTTCACTTTTTTTTCATGAAACTTAAGATATAAACAAGCGGGGATTAAGCATTTATTATTATTGTAAAACAGTAGCAAAATATTCTACGTTAGGAGAGAAGGGGAGGGAATATAAATGATAGAAAAACTTCGTAACCTCGTGTGGGATGAGGAAGGCCAGGGGATGGTGGAATACGGATTGATTATAGCATTGATATCTATTGCTGCTATAGTTGCGATTACTGCTATAGGCCCAAAAATTAACACAGCTTTTACTAAAGCTAATAATGCATTACCTGCAGAATAACGATTAAATATAACGCAATATTCTATATTTTTAGAAACAAAGGGCAGGTTAACCTGCCCTTTGTTTCTAAAACGGGAGGAGCTTCTATGGAATGGGCAACTTTAGTAATTTTATGTTGGGCAGGTTTTTATGATCTCAAATATAAAAAGGTTCCTAATTGGCTCACATATGGGGTGCTCTTTGCAGCGTTGCTCTTTCATGGTTTCCAGGGTGCGTTTATGCCCTCTCTTTTAGGTGGTTTGTTGGGATTAGGATGGTTCCTTATTCCGTATATGCTGGGAGGAATGGGGGCTGGAGACGTTAAGCTTTTAGCTGCAACTGGGGCAGTAGTAGCTTGGCCTGGGGCTTTGTATGTTGTTTTATATTCATCTATTGTTGGTGGCCTTTTAGTTCTTGTTTTGGCTTTTAAAGATGTTGATTATAAAAGTGTTTGGTTAGCGTTAGCAGGTGGCGCGGGTAAGTTTTTCAAGAGTATATGGATATCAGGGCGAGAGCATAGAAAAGAAAAAGTTCCTTACGCACTTTCTATCGCTATTGGGTATGCTCTGTATCTCCTGCTATGAGCGGGGGTGATGAAATGAGAAAAATATTGAAAAAACGAAGTAAAGGGCAGGCACTTGTTGAATTTGCGTTAGTGCTGCCCCTTTTGCTTCTTCTCGTGATGGGAATTATAGATTTTGGTTTGATCATGCAACAATATTTAACTTTGCAGCATAGCGTTCGAGAAGGAGCTCGCATGGCTTCTGTTGGCGGTAATGACACCGATGTTATCAGCAGAGTTGAAGAAATTTTAGCTTCACGTTGGGCAAGTGATGAGGTTACCGTAAATGTGGCAAAGACCAATAAGGGAACCTATGAAGAATCTGTTGTAACAGTAAATGCTCCTGTTGCGTTTATAACACCTCTTGGGTCTTTTGTGGAGGGGCTTGTGCCTAATTGGCAAGCGCAAGCCGTGGCCGCTTTTAGATCGGAGTGAGAGAAATGAGAGAAAAGAACCGAAAGGAAAATTTTAAACGAAGTCGGGGAGCTGTTCTTGTGTGGGTAGCTGCCAGCATGGTGGTGTTATTTGGTGCAGGTGCTCTTACTTTAGATTACGGTCGTCTTGTTATGACTCGCTGGCGTCTTCAGACAGCTGCTGATGCAGCAAGTCTTGCTGGGGCGTGGGAACTTGGAAATGCTATGGCAAGTCAGACTCTTCGAGAAGCAAGTGCTACGCAAGTTGCTGCTGAAGTCGCTACTGATAACAAATCAGAAGGAAGTTACTCTGTAGATTTTCCAGATGCGCTTACATGTCGTGTAACGGCGCAAGAGATAGTTGGCATGACTTTTGCCCGCATCTTGGGCATAACGTCTAGTGCTGTTTCTGCCCGTGCCGCAGCGCAAATTTCATCGGCCTCTTCTTCTATAGGATTACGTCCGTTAGGCATAGAAGAGCCTGAAACAGGATTTGTTTTTGGAGAACAGTATCTTTTAAAAATTGGTCCTCATGATCCTTCTGATCCCGAAGACCCAGGGTATCAGCATCACGGGAATTTTCATGCTCTAGCTTTTGGTGGAAAGGGCGCAAATAATTTTAGAGAAAAACTAAAATTTGGTTACGATGCCATTGTAAAAGAGGGCATGATGGTTACAACCGAACCTGGAAATATGTCTGGCCCAACAGAAGATGGTATCGATTATATTATCGCTCTTGAAATCATCAAAGAAGGTGTGGATTATATTCTTGATGAAGACGGACGTATTTCATGGGATTGGTATTCAACCCATCTTGATGATTTATACGAAAGCCCACGATTGATTACTTTACCTGTCGTTGCAGGTTGGGAGGTATACGGACGCAAAGAAGTGGAAGTTGTGGGGTTTGCCAGTTTCTTTCTTGAAGGGGTAGAGGGTACCGGTAAAGATTCACGAGTTATTGGCCGTTTTGTGGAAAGAGTTATTCCAGGCAGTTCTGGTGGTGGAAGTGGCTCTTTTGGCGCTTATTCAGTTAGTCTAATTCAATGAAGGTGAGGTGAGGACGTGAAAAAGAGAGGAATTTTCTTAGTAGTTTCTTTGTTATTAGGAATTATGGCAGCTTTTTTAGTATATCAGCAGATCCGTAGTTACAAACTAAAGATTGCCCGGGCAGAAAGAGAGCTTATTTCTGTTGTGGTGGCAACACGTCCCAAAGATGCTTTTTCTATTATTACATCCGAAGATGTAAAGACTGTTAGAATGCCAAGAAGCAGCATTCCTGCAGATGAAGTGTTATCTTTAGACGAAGTTGTCGGAAAAGCTTCTATGATGGAGCTCTCAACTGGCGATCCTGTATTAAAAGGGAAATTGTCGCTAGATCCTGAGAAGCTTGGAGTAGCATTTCAGCTTCCAAATGGTCGCGTAGCTATAGCTTTACCTATTGATGAGGTACGGGCTACTGGAGGTCTTCTTCGCCCAGGTGATTACGTTGATGTTTTCCACGTTTACAGAGAGAAAGATGAGGTTAGCCCTACATCTCGTCTTCTTCTTTCTCGGGTAAAGGTTCTCGCTATTGGTGGAGTTATGGGACGTAAAGAAGAGAAAGAAACAAATAAAGAAAAACAAATGGTGGCACAAACAGCGGTAGTAGAAGTTTCTCCAGAAGAAGCGGCAGTGGCAGCCTGGGCGCAGAGTCTCGGCAATTTATGGTTGGCCTTACGTCCGGCTCATGAAGAGACACAGACCCCCCTAGTTGTGTATAAAGGGCCCGGAAACTCCAATTCACCGAAAGGTGTGGCCGAGGCAGCCCCAATGAAGTCTGTTGTTAAAAGAAGTGTACCTGCCATACCTAAGGGCTGGAAAATAGAAATGATTCAGCCTGGAAATATAACAACAGTAACAGTTTCTCCTGATGGGAGGTCTCGTTGATGACTCGTCTCGTTAGAAAGATAAGCACTTTTTTTGTTATAGCGTTAGTAGTAGCTCTTTGGGGGGGTATTCCAGCGGTAGCTGCAACTTATCATCTTGATGTGGGAGACAGTGCTGTTCTTAAATATCAGAATGTAAAGAGAATGTCGGTAGGAAATCCAGATGTTCTTGACGCTGTTCCTTTGGATAATAACCAAATTCTGCTTACCGGGAAAATCGAAGGCGGAGCTGCTCTTATAGTGTGGGATGTCAAAGGAATGCATATGGAAAAGATTCTCGTCCATCCTTCAACAGATGCCCCTTCGTGGGAGCTAAAGGAATTGCTGAAAGCAGAAAATGTTGATGTTACCGTTCGCGGAGGTGCTGTTGTTCTTGAAGGTAAAGTGAAAACTCCAAGAGATCGCATACGAGCTGTTGCTATAGCAGGTGCTTTTGGTGAAAAAATAATAAATTTGTTAGAAGTTGAAGACGCTCCTCAGATAAAGCTTCGTGCCATTGTTATGGAGCTTAAAAAGCAAGATGGGGATAAACTTGGCTTGAAAAGTTTAGAGTATAACGATAATCATTTTTGGGGCATTTTTGATTTCAATCCAGATAATGCTCACGTTATCGATTACACACAGAACAATGATTTGCCAACAAGCATCAATGCAGTAATCAACGCTCTTATAGAGAATAAGCAAGCTAAAATTCTAAGTAAACCCTACCTATCTACGTTAAGTGGAGAAGAAGCTTTTCTCAATGTAGGAGGAGAGATTCCCGTTCCAGTGGGAGTGGATAACAACGAGATTAAAGTTGAGTGGAAACCATACGGAGTGATTATGAAATTCACGCCAGAACTTGATGGACTTGGTGAAATTTGGCTGACATTTGAAGCAGAAGTTAGTGAAATTGATTGGGAGAATGCCGTTGAAACTGAAGGCATAAAGATCCCAGCTATTCGAAGTCGAAAAATAGCGAACAAGGTACGTTTGGCTCATAATGAGTCTCTTGTTGTTGGTGGTTTACTTGACAATAAGCAATCAAAATACGTAAAGAAGATTCCGTTGCTTGGCGATATTCCTATTATTGGACAGCTGTTTAGAAGTAAAGAGTTCACGAACGATGAGACAGAACTCGTGATCACAGTGACACCGGAGGTGGTGGGCCTATGATTCGAGTATTCATAGTAGATGATGATTCTGTAACAAGAGATGTTATTCGCGGTATGTTGCAGATGGAGCCGGATGTGGAAATTATAGGGGAGAGCGATCGACTTGAAGGTGTGATGGAGACTGTCACTCGATTGAGGCCGTCTGTTCTTCTTCTTGACGTTCAGCTTCCTGATGGAGATGGGCCGGAATTAGCTGAAAAATTGGCAGAAATGCCTGTCCACCCAGGGATCATTATGATCTCTGTGCAAAAAGACGTTGCGTTTTTGCGAAAAGCTATGCAGGCTGGCGCACGTGACTATTTGTTGAAGCCTTTTACGAGCGCTGAACTCGTAGATGCCATTAGACGCGTCAATACAGAAACTCTTTCAAAAGGTGGCACACGTCAGGCTGAGAGAATTGCTATTTGGAGTTGCCGAGGTGGCGCCGGAGGTTCATCTTTTTCTATATCTTTAGCATCTCAATTGGCCATGATGGGCAAACGTACGGCTCTGATTGACGGCGATCTCTATATGGGTGACGTGGCCTTTCTTTTAAATACACCCTATGAATTGAGTTGGACAAACTGGGCAAATGAATGTCTTAGCGGAGTAGCCGATGGTGAACGTTATCTTGCTCTGGGGCCTAACAACCTCATGATTATGCCAACAGCTAAAAATCCTGTACAGGCCGAACTTATCAAAGCGGGAATGGCAGATCGCTTGATTCAATCTCTTTCTGATCGTTTTGACTATATATTTGTCGACTTGCACCGTAATCTTGACGATATAAGTGTCGAACTTGCTGAAGGATGTCAACGTTTATGGCTTGTATCAGATTGTACCTGTACTGGCGTAAAAAATTTACATTTGGTTTCGGGTCTTCTCGATCAGTTACGTATTCCCTGGATTGAAAGAGCTGTCATTTTAAACCGAGTTGAACGAGAGCATCGTTCTATAGTAGAAAAAATTGATAAGGAATATACAGTAAAAGGTATTCTTCCCTTCGAATCAAAGCTTGAAAACGGGTGGCTAAGGGGGGAACCGCTTATTATCGACCAGCCTCGGGCAGCCTACTCGAAGATAATACGAGAGATAGCTTCTGCTCTTGAGGTGCGAGAGAAGGTGACAAGCTAATGAGCCTTTTACGACGTTTGGCTGGTGATACAGCAGGTCAGCGGCGAGGTCGAGGATCTGTTTCCGAGTTATATCGTGAAACTCATCGTCGTATCTTATCTCGGTTGGCTGATGAAGTTGATATGGAAGAAATAGCGGCTCAGCCTGATTGGGGTAAATCATCCTTGGTTAAAGAACAGATCACCCTTGAAATTCAATCTATGCTTGAGGAAGTTAAAGGCCTTAATGCGGCTGAATTAAGCCGTCTTGAAGACGACCTTTTAAATGAGGTTTTTGGGTATGGACCGATTCAACCCTTATTAGACGATGATACAGTGACAGAAGTAATGGTAAACGGTTGCGATATGGTGTATGTAGAACGGTGGGGCAAAATAGAACCTGCGGATGTTTTCTTTAATGACGACAATCACATACGCCGGATTATTGATAAAATTGTTGCCCCATTAGGCCGTCGTATAGATGAGGCGTCACCTATGGTCGATGCCCGTTTGCCTGACGGTTCACGTGTCAATGCTGTTATTCCGCCTATTTCCATTGACGGGCCGACGTTGACAGTTCGAAAGTTCAGACGGGAACCTTTTTCTGCCCAGGATCTTATTGCTTTAGGTACGCTTTCAGATGAATCCGTGAGTTTTTTGCGGGTAGCAACTGAAGCTCGGTACAACATTCTTGTTACAGGTGGAACTGGTTCGGGTAAAACGACAACGTTAAATGTACTTTCAAGTTTTATACCGAATCGAGAACGTATAGTCACTATAGAAGATGCGGCAGAGTTAAGTATGCAACAAGACCATGTTGTTCGTATGGAATCTCGTCCTGTAAATATAGAAGGAACGGGAGCTGTAACTATACGAATGCTTGTGAGGAACTCGCTCCGTATGCGTCCCGATCGAATTATCGTAGGTGAGTGTCGCGGAGAAGAAGCTTTCGATATGCTTCAGGCTATGAATACTGGTCATGATGGCTCTTTAACCACTCTTCATGCTAACTCACCGAGAGATGTTCTCTCTCGTCTTGAAAGCATGGTTCTTATGGCGGGGATGGAATTGCCTATACGGGCTATTCGTGAGCAGATATCGTCAGGTATAGATCTTATCGTTCATCAGGAACGACTGAAAGATGGTTCTCGTCGTGTTCTTACAATTTCAGAGATAACAGGTATGGAAGGTGACACGATTCAGATGCAAGATCTCTTTACTTTTAACCATCAAGGTTTTGACGATGCGGGGCGAGTTCGAGGAAATCTTGATCCAACGGGTATTCAACCCCATCGTAGCTATAAATTTGATATGGCTGGGGTAACATTGCCAAAAGATATTTTACGGGCCAAAAGGGGGAGTTAAGCATGGGAGGGATACTCTTTGCTTTGGTAATAGGTGTGCTTCTCTTCTTAATGGCGGTAGGGCTTTCTATGATCTGGATTGGAGAAGAGACAGATCAGGTTTCACGTACGGAATCATGGTTTACGCGAGGGCGAGAACAGAAAAAAGTTGACGATAAAAAAGTTTTTGCAAAACATCTTACATCCGATGCTTTTCTTAAAAAAATGGAGGCAGACCTTATAAAAGCAGATATGCCTCTTAAACCACAGGAAGCTTTACTCATATGGCTTGGCATTCTTATCGTCATTCCTTTTCTTCTCTTTATAGTACGAGGCCCCTTTGGGTTGGCTGTCGGGTTGGTTGGGGCTATTGTAACCCCTATTTTTGTTGCTAGAGTTCGTAAACAAAGAAGACTTCATAAATTTGAGCGCCAAATACCTCCAATGCTTGATATGATTTCTTCTGGATTGCGGGCTGGTTTTAGCTTTTTACAGTCTTTACAGAATACGGCGTCACAAATGGAAGCGCCTCTAGGGGACACGTTACAACAGGTTGTTGCAGAAATTTCTTTGGGTTTAGATCTTGAAGACGTTCTTAACCGTTGGGTTGATCGTGTTGGAAGTATGGATCTTGAGTTAGTAGTAACATCCATTCTTATTCAAAAAGAGATTGGTGGAAATTTGGCTAAAATTTTAGAGAATATAGCACGTGTTATGCGTGATCGGCAGGATGTGGCCGCTCAAATGAGAGCATTGACGTCGCAAGGGCGCCTTGAGGGACTCATTATCTCTATACTACCTGTAGCTATGGCCGTTATTATTAATCTTATGAACCCGGGTTATTTAACTCCTCTTTTCACCACGCCTACAGGACAGAAAATGTTGGGAGTAGCTGTTTTCTTTGCTTTTGTTGGAATCCTGATTATACAACGTATTGTTAAACCTCGTTATTAAGGAGGTGGAGACGTGGAGTTTCTTGTTATTGTATTTTTAATGCTCATAGTTACGCTAGGAATTTTTCTGGTTCTCAATACAATTTCTCCTCAAAAAGCGGATTCTTTTGACAGAGCAGCGCGTTTTACGGGGGAAGAGGAAGAAGAAATTGCTACGTTCAAAGAGCGAGTTGTCGATCCTTTTCGCGTCAAAATAAGCCGTGTTGGTCGTTTCTTCTTTCCAAATGAGGCGATTGCCCGTATGGACCGATATTGTCTTTTCGCCGGCCGCCCTATGGGAATACGGGGGGAGGTTCTTGCCGGTCTTAAGGTATCATTTGCTTTGATTTTTGCTATGATAGCTGCTTTTCTTCTTCCTGCACCATTACGTATTACCGGGGCGCTTATTCTTGGTGCTTTAGCTTATCTTATTCCAGGAATATGGATTAGCGGCAAAGGTAAGGAGCGGCAGACACAGGCTCGAAATCAGCTTCCCGATGTTATGGATCTTATGGTAGTAAGTGTAGAGGCTGGTTTAGGCCTTGATGCGGCTATGTCTCGTGTGGCAGATCGTCTGCGTGGCCCAATGGGTGAGAATTTTGCACGTGCTCTTCATGAGATTAGTTTGGGAGAAAATCGTCAAAAGGCACTTCATGGCATTACGGAAAGATTGCCTATCGAAGAAGTGCGTCATTTTGTTACAAGTCTTATTCAGGCAGAAGAACTCGGTGTCTCAGTCAGTGATGTATTGCGCAGTCAAGCAGGAGCTTTAAAACGTTTCCGCCGTCTTAAAGCTGAAGAACATGCTCGGAAGGCTCCTATTAAGATACTTTTTCCCATGATTCTTTTTATCTTCCCATCACTTTTTGTCGTTATCCTGGGCCCAGCTTTCATATCGATTATGGAAGCCTTTGCAAAATAATGGACAATGGATATTAGAAGGTTTAGAAATAAACGCCCATATAAAATCTTGAATTCAAGAGGAGATGTTATATTCTCTCCTCTCTATTTTGCTGATTCTTTTTCCTCTCGATTTATGGGACTCATGTTTGTTCCCCTACCCAATCTCCCGTGGGGAATCATTTTGAAGCCGTGCAATGCTATACATACCATAGGAATGCGTTTTAATCTCGATGTTTTTTTTCTTGATGACAACAATCAGGTTTTAGAAATACGGCGCGATGTAACTCCATGGTCGTTATGCAGGAATAAAAAGGCACGAAGTGTCTTGGAATGCCCCGCAGGGAATATTCCCTTAAATGAAATTAATATAGGGAGTCAAATCTTTTTTGAAGATTCTTTTTAACCCCCCCTTTTCAAATAAGAAAAGTAGTTTATAATGTCCGCACAGAACGTTATACCAGAGGATGGTGAGTCGCATGACGACCGGAACGAGAGAAACACTGAAAGAGCTTTCTCTGGACATTGTGCGGAAGTATATGGAAGATAACAACTTCGAAAACATCGCATTACTTGAGGGAGCAACCATAGTTCATAATATTTACGGAGAAGGTGAAATAGTAAAAGGGGAAATATCCGATAAGGGAATAGCATATCTCCACATTGAATTTAAAGATCACTCCAGCGGCGCAGCTCTCCTTAAAAAATTCCCCACAAAAAATGTAGTAGAAGCTTTCTTTTCACGTCTTCATATCGCTCCTGAACTTTACTCCAAAATTTGTCCAGAAAAACCATGTGATGAAACAGAAAAACGATCTCCTCTCGAAGAGCGGTCAATTCACACCCGGGTACTCGATACAACAGAAACTAATGACGCTGGGAGGTCTCGGCAGGATATTTTAAAAGAATGCCGAGCTGGAGATCTTGTGCATTTTGTGGCTGAAGAAAAAATGATATTCGTAAAAACCGAGCAAGATGAAATTATTGGCTTTTTACCAGAAGAAGTAACAGCTCTTGTTCTGCCTGCTATGGAAAAAGAGTTACCAGTTGAAGCCATAATAACGAGCATCCCAAGAGAAGGAATGCCTCGTAAAAAAGGTTGTCGTCTTGAGGTTTATTTGAATCTTCCTGGTCGAGAAAGGCCAAGCTTGAAAGATTTGGCGGAAAAGAACAGAGGAGGAGAGAAAAATCCTCAAGGTGACGATAATGATGCGGTAAGCCCTGAAGAGCGCTCTTGGAACGATCTGGGAGCTGACATAGATGACATGGGTAACGACGACATGGATGTAGATATTGATCCATGGGAGGGGTATGAAGGCTTCGAAGATTCTGGTTATGACTCTTAAGGTGGTATAGTTGTAGTATAAAGTTGTTTATATTGCTTTAAGAGGAGTGAAATGGCGTGTTACGTGTCAAGGAAATACTCGAAATTCCTTGCATGGAGGAATCTATTGTTATAGCGGGGGAACGGGGATTAAACAATCCTGTTCTCTGTATAGATGTATTAGAGGTGCCAGATGCGGACCAATGGGTGACGCCTGGCACCTTTCTTCTAACAACAGCATACGCCTATAAAGAAGATGTTTCCCGTTTAGAACGACTGGTGCGTCTTCAAGCTGAAGGTGGCGCTTCCGGCATGGGAATAAAGTTGGGACGCTTTATTCAGGAAGTGCCCCAGGAAGTTTTAAAAACAGCTGAAAAAATGGGGTTTCCCATTATTTTATTACCCCCTAAACTTCCCTATGTTCCTGTGATTAAAAAGGTCATGTCTCTTATTTTTGAAAGAGAGCGTCTCCTTAAGGGGGCTTTAAATAAGCAAGATGTACTAAGACATATGATCGAAGACAACATTTCTCTAGAGGAAAATATAGATTTACTGAAACAACTTAATTTATCTCCTTTGGATTTGTGTTGTTTCATGCTTTTAGAAATTCCTAATAATGGTGGAGTTCATAACGTTGTTATTTGGGAACTTGTAGAAAAGATAAAGGTAAAGTGGCAGGATTTCTTTCTTGTTCAATTTGAAAACATGCTTGGTCTTCTCTTTGTGGTGCAAGATGAGACAAGGTTCTCTGCTGTTAAAGAGTTGGCTCAGAATGTAGCTTTGTCTTTCCAATCTGAACCAGAGTTACGTTGTGTGAGCATAAGTGGGCTGCATACTCTTGAAAAGGGGATAAAGAAAGCCTATAGAGAGGCGTTTTTTACTCTTAAAGTTGTGAAGAAGCTTATGAACCAAGAGTCAGGTTTTGTTGATTTTGATAGTCTGCGTCATCTTTCTTTTTGGTATACCCACCCCGATAGAAAGGAACTTGTTCTAACAAGTCGATTGATACTTGACCCTATTTTAATTTACGATAAAAACAATAATGGTTCTTTGTTACAAACACTTAAAGTCTTTTTACTAATGGATCGTAATCAGAAAAGAACAGCCGAAGCTTTGCATCTACACAGAAATTCATTGCGTTATCGTTTAAATCAAATAGAAGAAATTTTCGGATCTGATATATTTTCTGGTTTTAAGCTTCAAAAACTCTTTTTTGCACTTATCACGTATACACTTCTTGATGATGAAGTTCTTATATAAACACTTTGTGCATTGAGCATAAAGTGTTTACCCTTTCTTTGTGTATCAATTCCATTGTTTCCTTTTCTTTTGAACGGTATAAATGTGTGTGTAAATTTCCAGAATAGTGTTTTTTAAATTGAATATGTTCTCGGTACGTTTCCTGAATATATAACTGCGGATTTAAAAAAATACGCGGACAATTGTGTTTTTGACTTTAAATTTAAGCACATAAAATTAAAGGAGGGAAAAGTATGAATGAACGCAAGAAACACGTCAAAGCTTTGGAACCACGCACTCTTATTTTAAGTTTAATTGTTTCGGTTCTTTCCGCTATTATCTGTATGCAAATCATCTCAAGAATAGGTATTACACCAAATACCTCAATTATAGGGGCCATTGTTGCAATGACTCTTGCACGGATTCCTTTATCATTTTTAAAAGATTTTCGTTCTCTTGATCGGCAAAATTTAGTTCAAACCATGACTTCTGGCGCAGGTTTTGCTGCGGCAAATTGTGGGTTGCTTTCAGTTGGGATTATGTATGTATTTGGCACTCCCAAATTAATACTTCCAATGTTGATTGGGTCTGGTCTCGCTACCCTAATAGGAATGCACTTTGTTTATAAAGTCTACGACTCTGACCTTTATCCTGCGGCAGGAGCATGGCCTCCTGGCGTTGCAACAGCTCAAGCCCTTATCGCTGGAGATGAAGGCGGGAAAAAAGCACGCCGTCTTTTAGAAGGAGTTCTTGCTGGTGTTGTGGGACGCCATTTTGGGCTTCCTATGGCTGGCATTGGAATAGTCTTTATTGCTAACATTTTTGCCATGTCTGCTCTTGGTGTCGGACTTGTGATCCGTGGATACTCCGGAACATTATTTGGTTTCGATCTAGGTAAAACGTATATTCCTCATGGAGTCATGATTGGGGCGGGTGTAGTTTCTCTTGTTCAGGCTCTTGCTATTATTTTCCGCAGGGGTTCTTCGTCTCGTAATAATAGTGACGGACCTCTTCCCACTGTTTCTCATGAAAAAGTAAAACAAACAATTTTCTTCCATACCTTCCTTTTCGGTTTGGGAGCTATCGTTTTGGCTCTTCTAAGCGGTATTTGGGCTGAAATGAGTGTTGGGAAATTGGTTTTATGGATTGTCTGGACAACCTTCTCTGCCATTGTTGCACCTATTCTTGTTGGCTTAAGCGCTATGCACTCAGGATGGTTCCCGGGGTTTGCCATCAGTGTTATTTTCTTGAGCCTCGGACTCTTCATGGGCTTCCCTGGAGCTCCCCTTGCCCTTTTAGCTGGATATGTTGCAAGTACGGGTCCTTGTTTTGCTGATATGGGTTACGACCTCAAGACTGGTTGGATTATTCGTGGAGAGGGAAAAGATTTGGAGTATGAATTAGATGGACGGCGTCAACAGGCGATAGCAGAAATTGTAGGTGGTTTTGTCTCTGTTGTAACAGTCTTTTTCCTTATGAAGATGCATTTCAGATTGGATATGTTACCTCCAGTAAGCAGAGTTTTTGCAGCGACAGTACAGGCAGGAGCTAATCCAGATATCCTTCGTCAATTACTCATGTGGAGCGTTGTTGGAGCGATCATTCAGGCTATAGGTGGGGCTAAGCGTGCTATAGGAATTCTTTTTGCTACGGGTCTTCTTATCAAGAGTCCCTTATATGGAATTGGAGTGCTAGCTGCTGTCATTTGCCGTCTTATTTGGGGTACCAAATGGATGGAAATGCGAGAAGCAGGTCTTATCGCAGGAGACGGCATTTACGGATTTATTTCTGCAGTTGTAAGAAGCTTTATGTAAAAGGAGATGTTTAGATGGAGCATTCACGTCGTCGAATAGCTCTTATTCGGGTCTTGACTTCAAGGGATCCGCAGGTGTTGGAATCACATGGAAAAATTTTGATGGCTCTTTTCCCTGAATGGGATGTGTGCTCTTACTGCATTCCAGATCAACCGGAAGGCATACATGATGAAGAAACTAAAAAGAGAGCTCTCCCTAAAATTGAGCGACTGGCTTTTTCTCTTTTGCCTGAAAATTTTGATGGAATTATCGTAAGTTGTGCAGACGATCCAGCAGTAGAGAGTTTGCGACGGCAACTTTCTATTCCTGTAATAGGGGCGGGGCGTTCCACAGCTCTTCTTGCTCTTGGAGTTGGAAGACGTGTTGGTGTTATTGGCATAACAGATGAAACTCCAGCAGGAATGAAAGATATTTTGAAAGATTTTTTAATAAAAGAAATACACCCAAAAGAAGTTCATTCTACTCTTGATCTAATGACTCGTGAAGGAAGAGCTGCTGTTTTGAAAGAAGCAATGAATTTAAAAAAGGAAGGCGCTGATGTCATCGCATTGGCTTGTACGGGTATGTCTACGGTTTCTTTAGCATCGGAAATAAAAAAAGAGGTCAATATTCCTGTTATAGATCCTGTAAGTGCTGAGGGAGCATTAATGTGGGCTACGTTGGGGTTTTAAACAAATGGAGTTGATGAAATGTCTCAAACAGTTTTGAAGAAGGAACATGTAGAAGCTGCTGTATTAGGTGGTGCCGTTCTTGGTGGCGGTGGCGGCGGAGCTATGGAACGAGGTCTTGATTTAGGGTGTTTAGCTGTTCAAATGGGACGTCCCATTCTTATTGATGCTGAGGATTGTTGTGATGAAAACATTCTCGTTACCTGCTCTGGTGTAGGTGCGCCGGCAGCAAAGGAGGCTTTTGTTTCTCCACGAGCCTATTGGAGAACAATCGATTTGCTTCAGACACACAATAAAGAGCAAATAGGCGGTCTTATTACTAATGAGTGTGGCGGAAATGCAGTAGTAAATGGTTGGCTTCAAGCCGCTCTTTTAGATTTACCCATAGTTGATATTCCCTGTAACGGTAGAGCTCATCCTACAGGAGTAATGGGATCAATGGGGTTACAAAAAGATAAAAATTACGTGTCAATTCAGGCTTTTGCCGGAGGGAATCCAGATAACAATACATATGTAGAGGGATGTGTTTCTGGAGGACTTGCCGAGACATCTGCTCTAGTTCGCCAGGCAGCCGTTCAGGCTCGAGGTCTTGTTGGTGTAGCTCGTAACCCTGTAAAAGCTTCTTTTGCCAAAATGAATGGAGCTCCAGGAGGCGTAGCAATGTCTATAAAGTTAGGGCGAGCTATGTTGAATGTAAAAGATAAGGGAGCGGAGAAGCTTGTTTCTTCCGTTGTAGAGTTTTTAGGGGGAGAGATTATTACGCGCGGGACTGTTCAAAATCTGGAGCTTGAGACAGCAGGAGGTTTTGATGTGGGGCGTGTGGATATAGACGACATTGCTCTTACTTTCTGGAATGAGTATATGACCCTCGAAAGAACAAATGGAGAACGTCTGGGTACGTTCCCAGATCTTATTATGACAATGGATGGGCATTCAGGCATGCCAGTAACCAGTGCAGAAATAGAAAAAGGTCAATCTATTTATGTTATTACGGTTCCCAAAACAAATTTATGTTTAGGTGAAGGAATGCGCTGCATAGATCTTTTACGCGATGCAGAACGCATTATCCATAAAGATATATCGTCGTATCAATAAAAGGAGTGGTGAGTATGTCATTTACTAGAACTCTTGAAGCTTTAGACCTTCTTGATCGCTCAGATGTGAGCGGTGAAATGGTAAAAGATGTTTTTCTTAAAGCTGGAATTAAGGAAGTAGAAGTAAAAAAAATTGAAGGTCCCAAGGGACATACAGATTTTATAAAAGCGGTTATTCCTGGGAGTCACGGAAAGCGCATGAATGGAACGGCTCCCACATTAGGTATCATTGGTCGACTAGGCGGAATAGGTGCCCGTCCGGAGCGTATTGGACTTGTTTCTGATGGAGATGGAGCAGTGGCTGCTGTCGCAACGGTTTTAAAAATGGCAAAGATGCTTTCTGTTGGCGATGTACTTCCTGGAGATGTCATAATTTCTACCCATATTTGTCCCGATGCTCCCACTCAGCCTCATGAACCTGTGCCTTTTATGGGATCCCCTGTTGATATGACTACAATGAATCAGCAAGAAGTTGATCCTGAAATGGATGCTATTTTAATTGTGGATACTACTCGTGGCAACAGAGTCATAAATCATAAAGGGTTTGCTATCTCTCCCACCGTTAAAGAGGGATATATTTTGCGAGTAAGTGAAGATATTCTTTCTATTATGGAAATCGTTACAGGAGAGCTTCCAGTTGTTTTTCCTCTTACTATCCAGGATATTACACCTTATGGCAATGGCCTCTACCACTTGAATAGCATATTGCAACCTTCAACTGCGGCTAAGGCCCCATGTATTGGAATTGCTATTACGTCTCATTCTGCTGTTCCAGGGTGCGCTACAGGTGCAAGTCATGCAACAGATATAGAACAGGTCGTTCGTTTTAATATTGAGGTAGCCAAGAATTTTACTAGAAAGAGCTGTTCTTTTTACAACACAAAAGAATTCGAATTGCTTATTGATTTATACGGTCCTATGAATCATTTTCAGACTGCTGGTAAAAAATAGATAATGTATAAAGCTCAAATAACATTGACTGTTCCAATGGGAAAACGGCTGATTGCGAAAGCAATCGCCGTTCTTCCTGAAGTACAAAGAGCGTTTAGAGAAGGTCGGATTCTTTTAAAAGGGGGAACGACAGTTTCTGCAGTTGCTGAAGAGCTTGTTGGTTCTCCCTTGCGGATTAGCGGAAGAGTTACACCTCGCGGAACGGTATCGTGCAATAAATCTCTCCCATCTTTCCCTCATAGTATTCTTATTTATAACGGACAAATTCAGAACGTTGACCAATGTCTATCACAAGTTGTCGCTGAAATGAATGCTTCCGATATAGCTATATGCGGGGCTAATCTTGTTGATGTGCACAAACAGGCAGCCATGATGGCAGGAGCACCTCTGGGAGGTGTCCCCGGGCAGGTGATTTCCACTTTGCGATCTGAAGGAATTATTACTTATATTGCGGCTGGGCTTGAGAAGTTTGCTCCCTGTTTTCTTGATGAAGCCATACTTGAAAGCGGACGGAAAAAAATCAATACATCTATGGGCATGTCGGTAGGTCTTATCCCTGTTCCAGGTTGTGTCGTAAGTGAAATTGAAGCTTTTTCAATCCTTGCATCTGTGAAAGCATACATTATTGGCAGGGGGGGAATTAGTGGAGCAGAAGGGGCTACAACGTTTGTCATAAGTGGGGAAAAAGACGAGGTCAAAAAAATTATTAATATCATTTCTGTTTTGCCAGAAGTTCCTGAAAGTGGGAGTGATGGTTCCCTCGATGAATGTTTACATGGGGGCCCGGGGTGTAAAAGTCATCTGGGATGTTGGCACCGTGATCGTATATTGAAGAGGTGATACACATGAAACGAATTTTGGGAACCGTAACTATAGGCCAAGCTCCGCGAGTAGATATAATTCCAGATATCTTGCCTATTCTAGGGGAGAATCTAAATGTTGTTGAATCTGGTGCTTTAGATGGTTTGACGAAAGAAGATATTGCAAAAATGGCACCTCAAAAGGGAGATTACGTTCTTGTAACGAGAATGAAAGATGGGACTTCGGTTACAGTTGCAGAGCGTTATATCACACCTAGAGTTGAAGAGAAAATTCGAGACCATTTCCAACATAATATTCCTGTTGTTCTTCTCCTTTGTACCGGTGAATTCCCTTCTTTTGGTGAAGAGGGACTTTTGATTCGGCCTCAACGTATTCTTTACAATGTAGTACAGGCAGTGGCTGAAAATAGAAAATTAGGTGTCATTACTCCTTCTGAAGATCAGATAGCACAATCTAAGAAAAGGTGGGAAACTGTGTCAGGAAGAGTATCAGTTGTTGCTGCTTCTCCATATGCAGACTCTTTGCAACTTGATAATGCTATAGAGAAGCTACAAGAATATAATCCAGATATAGCTATTATGGATTGCATGGGCTATACAATAAAAATGCAGCAGAAAGTAAGAGACAGCCTTGGAAAACCTGTATTTCTAGCTCGAAGTGTTGTGGCCAGAGTGATTAAAGATATGTTTGGATAGGGGGCAAGGGTAAATGGATTTTGAGAAAATGATTAATGTGTCGAAGTGCCTTCTCACAGATAATATGGGACTTCGTCGAGAAGAAAAATTATTGATAATATGCGATAGCAAGACTGTAAATATTGCTAAAAGTCTTTTTGAGGCGGGGCAATTACTAGGAAGCGAATCTCTTCTGGTTCAAATTTCGCCTATGAAAAAAAATGGAGAGGAACCATCTGCACGTGTGCGTGAATTGATGTTAGCTTCAGATGTTGTCATTATTCCTACAAGTAAGTCTATGACTCATACCCACGCCAAAAAAGATGCATGTGCTGCTGGAGCTCGTGTTGCTACCATGCCTGGAATTACTGAGGATATGTATTTTAATGGGCCTATTACTGCAGATTATAAAGAAGTTGAAATTTTAACAAAAAAACTCACATCTCTTCTTGACAAGGCTAAAGAGGCTGAGATACGAAAAGACGGCTGTTCCCTTACGTTGTCTCTTGACGGGAGAAAAGGTATTCCGAGTACAGGTGTATATCGGGAAAAAGGGCAAGCTGGCAACTTACCATCTGGTGAAGCTTTTATTGCTCCCGTTGAGGGTAGCGCTTCAGGAGAAGTTGTTATCGACGGTTCATTTGCTGGAATTGGAGTCTTAAGTGCTCCCTTGAAACTTTTTTTTGAGAAAGGGCAGCTTGTCGATGCGAAGGGTCCTGAGCGTCAAAAACTCTTTGACCTTCTGGGAGATAATCCTTTGGCAAGAAATGTAGCTGAACTTGGAATAGGAACTAATAATAAAGCTCGAGTCACAGGGGTTATTCTCGAAGATGAAAAAATATATGGAACTGTACATATTGCCCTTGGCAGTAACGATACCTTTGGAGGAACAGTTGCGGCAGGAATCCATGTAGATGGAGTAATTACCAACCCTGAACTTTACATTGATGAAAAATGTATTCTTTCTGAAGGCAAAATCCATATTTAACTATATTATTTTGTTTCAGAAGGCGGGAATTCAGTTTCCCGCCTTTTTTGTTAAAATAGATAAGTTAACGTCGACTTTAATAAAAAAAAGGAGGTAGGTTTGAATGGACGACGTTCCTGGTAGCAGTACATGTTTAAAATCTGCTGCGTTATTCAAACAGACCTCTACACGTCACTTTTTTTCAGAGGTCTGAGGTCTGTTTAGACACTGAAAAGGAGTGATATCCGATGAATATGTCATTAGGCCAAGCTCTGCAAACTTTTCTGCTGAGCAAAGATTTCTCTTTGATTAAAGATTTTTGTATCTCAAACCATCCTGCAGTTGTTGCCGACTTTTTATCCCCACTGAAGCCTCAAGAGATATGGTCAATTCTTTCCATTCTCAATCCTCAGAAGAGGGCAGAAGTCTTTTGCCAAATAGATGAAGATAGGCAAATTACTTTAGCCAGTCAATTGGCGAGACATGATCTAGCAGCTTTAGTTACAGATATGTCTTCTGATGATAGAGCTGATTTGTTTAGGCGCTTACCAGAAGCAACGCAAAAGATACTCTTACCAGCCCTTGCCCAGGCAGAGCGAGACGATATTAGACGTCTTGTTTCTTATGCAGAAGGCACATGTGGTTCTGTTATGACTTCCGACTACGCAACACTACCTGAGAATATAACAGTAGCTCAAGCTATTGAAGAACTACGCAGAGAAGCTCCAGATAGAGAAACTATTTATTATATTTATGTTTTAGGGGAGCAGCGTAAGTTATTGGGT
This sequence comes from Aminobacterium sp. MB27-C1, assembly GCF_030908405.1. Taxonomy (NCBI): domain Bacteria; kingdom Thermotogati; phylum Synergistota; class Synergistia; order Synergistales; family Aminobacteriaceae; genus Aminobacterium; species Aminobacterium sp. MB27-C1. Next base: position 906,949 of record NZ_CP133089.1, read on the forward strand.
TTTGTGTCGTTAAAAGACCTTATTGTTTCTTACTCTGCTCTCAACGTTGCTGATATTATGCATCGTGACCTTATCTTTGTAAAAGCAAATGATGACCAAGAAGAAGCAGCCAGAAAAATCGCTAAATATGATCTTCTTGCTTTGCCTGTTGTTGACGAAGCAGGTTCCTTAGTTGGAATTATTACACATGACGATGCCATTGATATTATTACTCAAGAACACACAGAAGATATGGAAAAACTTATGGCCATTGGTGGGCGACATGACGTAGGTACATATTTAAAGACATCTGCTTTTGAACACTTCAAAAATAGAGTTTTTTGGGTTGTTGGGCTAGCTGCGGTAGGACTTCTTTCTGGTATGGTTATTCACCGTTTTGAGGCGACCTTGGCTCATTTTATGATTTTAGCGTTGTATTTGCCAATGCTTACAGATAGCGGTGGAAATACTGGTAGCCAGGCTGCAACTGTAATAATACGGGCGTTGGCACTTCGCGAAATTAAAATAAAGGATATTTTTAAAGTTTTGCTAAAAGAGTTAAAAGTATCAGTTATGCTCGGTGTTATTTTGGGAGGACTTTCTTATGGGAAAGTTCTTTTCTTATCTAAAGATTTGATACTACCTGTAGGAATGACTCTTCCTATGATAGCTACGGCTATCGCTATGGCACTGATGATACAAGTTGTAACCTCTACATTGATAGGTGCTCTCTTGCCCATGGGGGCAGTTTTTCTGGGATTTGATCCCGCTATTGTTGCGAGCCCAGCATTAACAACAATAGTGGATATAACTGGTCTGTTGATCTATTTTAATATTACACGAATGATCTTAGGGCTATGAATAAATTTTAATAAAAAGACATACAGAAAACCTATTTTATGTTAGAATAAGGCATATTCGAAAAAATTATATTAGGCCAAAACGATCTCCCCCCCCTTTTGGATTTCTTTTGGTCGTGGTATTTTAGAGGCTCTGTATGTGAGAGCCTCTTTTTGTTGCCTGTTTACAGAATATTTGGATTTTACCCATTAAGTCGAATAGCGCTCTTATTTTCAATTTGCTATTGACTTACATTAGTTGCACTAGCATAATTGTTTATTGCAAAAAAGCCTGCCAACACCCAAAAAGTGTAGTGTTTCCAATATTGAATAAGAATATGAATTTTTAGAGAAGCAAAATAATATGAAGGAGATGAAAGGATGAAAAAGGGAAAGTTTTTTAGTCTTACTGTAGTCGCGATTTTAGTCGCATTATTCTGTGTTGCTTCTGTTGGCTTGGCAGCAGAGAAAAAAGACACCTTGGTGGTAGCTAATATTTATGATGCAAAAACTCTTGATCCTCAAGCTACCAATGACGTTGCATCTTCTGGAGCTATGATGCAGATTTATGAAACACTTGTTGCGCTTGATGATGATAACAACGTTGTTCCTCAGCTTGCTGAAAAGTGGGAGAAACTTGATGACCTTACATACAAGTTTTATCTCCTGAAGGGTGTTAAATTCCATAATGGTGAAGAACTTAAGGCTAGCGATGTGAAATACACTATCGACCGTGCCATGTCTCCCAAGGGTGCCGCTATTCAGAACTATTCTGGAGAAGTCGAGAAGGTTGAAGTTCTTGATGATTATACATTGATTATCAAGACCAAGAAACCGTCCACCCCCTTCCTTGCCTCTCTGAGCCACACATGGGGCAGCATTATGAATGCTAAAGCAGTTGAAGAGGCTGGAGATAACTATGGTATGCATCCAATCGGAACCGGCCCCTTTAAGTTTTTAAGCTGGGCAAAAGGTGATCGTTTGACCCTTGAGCGTTTTGAAGACTTCCATGGTAAGAAACCTGCCTATAAGACCCTTGTTATGCGTTCTATTACAGAGCCCACAAGCCGTACAATCGAGCTTGAGAGCGGAGCTGTAGATATCGCTTATCAGATCACAACTAATGATATTAAGAGAGTTGAAGAGAACCCTAACCTCAAATTGATGAGAGTTATGGATAACTCCACATCATATCTTGGCTTTAACTGTGAAAAAGCTCCTTTCGATAACGTGAAAGTTCGCCAGGCTATCAACCTTGCTATTGATACAGTGGGTATTAACAAAGCTGTCTATCGTGGAATAGGACAGGCTCCAACTGGACCAATTGCTCCCAATGTAAAATACTTTGATAAATCACAGCCTGTACATGAGCAGGATATGGAGACAGCTAAAAAGCTTCTTGAAGAAGCTGGCTACAAAGATGGATTCAAAGCTCAGATCTGGACAAATGACAAGAAAGAAAGAGTTGACATGGCTACCATCATTCAGAGTCAGCTTTCTGAGATTGGCATTGATGTTGAGATTAAAGTTCTTGAGTGGGGAGCTTATCTCGATGGTTTGAAGGCCAAACAGCATGATATGTTCATCGTTGGCTGGGTTTCTACAGTTCCAGATCCTGAATTTGCCGTTGGTGGCGTTTTCCACTCTTCCATGAAAGGTAAAATGAACTTCTCTTTCTTTGGAGATCCTAAAGTTGACGAACTTATTGAAAAAGGTAAAACTCTTCCTGATGGTGCAGATCGTGAAGCTGTGTATGTTGAATTGCAGAAAGAGCTTAATGAAAAACGCCCCTGGGTTTACCTTCTCAATGATGAGCAGATCTGTGGAATGCAGAAAAATGTAAAAGGATTCAGACCCAGTCCCAGAGGATATCACGAGCTTTACAACGTCTATTTTGAAGACTAAAAGTTCATGGTGGTAGTGCCTCGTTATTGTTATTTCTTAAGTTTTTGAGTTTAAATTAATGGTTGCAGGAGCTGAAATGTTCCTGCAACCATCGTGTTTCAGGAGGAAAACGGATGCTCAAGTATATTTTTAAGCGAATTATATCTCTTATCCCTGTTCTTATAGGAGTCGCTTTCATCGTCTTCTCTCTGCTTTATTTCACGCCTGGTGATCCGGCCAGAATGGTTCTTGGTGATATGGCTACAGAAGAAGCTCTTCAGGCGTTTAGAGAGACAGAAGGGCTAAATGACCCCTTTATTGTTCAATTTGGCAGATATCTGTATAAAGCGACTACTCAAGCAGATATTGGCCGTTCATATGTGACCAAAAGACCTGTAACAAACGAAATAATGACAGTTTTCCCAGCTACATTGAAACTTGCTGCCTTTTCTATGTTTCTTGCAGTTATTTTTGGCATTCCCTTCGGAATAATTTCTGCTATAAAACAATACTCGTGGTTTGATTCGATAACTATGATATTTGCCATGATTGGAATATCCATGCCTGTCTTCTGGTTAGGTGTTTTGCTTATACTTTTCTTCTCAGTTCGGCTTAATTGGTTGCCATCGTCAGGATTTGGAACTTTTAGTGCCATGATCCTGCCTTCTATTTCATTGGCTGCACAAGGAGTAGCAATTGTTACTCGTATGACACGTTCGACGATGCTAGAGGTTATACGACAGGATTATATTCGTACCGTACGAGCAAAGGGCCAAAAAGAATCACTGGTCATTTGGCGTCATGCTTTGCCGAATGCCTTGATTCCCGTTATCACAATTGCTGGTATTCAGTTTGGTCAGCTTTTAGGCGGAGCTGTTTTGACAGAATCAATATTCTCTATTCCTGGAGTTGGGCGTTTGATGGTAGAAGCTATTAAAATGAGAGACTTCCCAGTTGTGCAAGGTGGAGTTTTGTACATTGCCGTAGCTTTTAGTTTGGTCAACCTCCTTGTGGATTTGATTTATGCATGGATCGACCCGCGCATAAAAGCTCAGTACAGATAATCGGAGGGTACACGATGAGTCAGATGAAAAAGAGAAAAATGGGGAACTTCGGAGAAATTATGCGTCGTTTAAAGAAGAACCGTCTTGCCATGTTTGGTTTAACAATAGTTGTTCTTCTCTTCATTACGGCGCTCTTTGCTGATTTTATTGCTCCATACAGCTATGCAAAGCAGCATTTAAGCGATGCCTTCCAAGCTCCCAACAGTAAATATATTTTAGGAACAGATGAGTTTGGTCGTGATATTTTCAGCCGTATTGTCTATGGATCTCGAATTTCCTTACAGGTAGGATTTATAGCAGTTGGATTGGCTGTTGTCGTTGGTGGCTTCTTGGGAGCAGTATCCGGCTTTTATGGTGGAAAAATTGATAACCTTATTATGCGGGCAATGGATATATTGCTTTCCATTCCTCAAATTCTATTGGCCATTGCTATAGCGGCATCTTTAGGGCCTGGACTTTTCAACCTTATGATTGCCGTAGGTATTTCCTCGATTCCGAGCTATGCTCGAATTGTGCGCAGCGCTGTTTTGTCAATTCGCAACCAGGAGTTTGTTGAAGCAGCTAAAGCGATGGGATCAAGTGATTTTAGAATTATTATGAAGCATATCCTGCCAAATAGTATGGCACCCATTATTGTTCAGGCAACTTTAGGAGTAGCTTTTGCCATTTTAACGGCAGCTGGTTTAAGCTTCATCGGGTTAGGAATTCAGCCTCCCATGCCAGAGTGGGGAGCCATGCTTTCGGGAGGACGAGGTTATATTCGTGATTATCCATATATGACCCTTTTCCCTGGTTTGGCGATTATGATTACCATTCTTGCTTTGAATTTCCTTGGTGACGGTCTTCGCGATGCCTTAGATCCGAAATTAAAGCGTTAGAGTAAGAGAGGGACGTTTTATGACAGAAAAAAAAGATTTTTTACTGGATATACAGAATCTTACAGTTCATTATGAAACTGATAGCGGTGTCGTTCATGCAGTTGAAGGATTGAATCTTCAGCTTGGACATGGTGAGTCATTGGGTTTTGTCGGCGAAACAGGAGCAGGAAAAACTACAACCGCTTTAGCGATTATGCAGCTTATTCCAAATCCCCCCGGAAAAATTCTTAATGGCAACATCATTTTTGATGGCCAGAATTTAAATACATTGAATGAAGAAGAGAAACGCCACATTCGAGGTGGCAAAATAGCAATGATTTTCCAGGATCCCATGACATCTCTTAACCCTGTCATCCCTGTTGGAGAACAGATTGCTGAAATGATTGAATTGCACCAGAACGTAACAAAAGATGAAGCTTTTAAAAAAGCAGTTCAAATGTTAGAACTTGTGGGAATCAGGCCGGAACGTGCGAAAGATTTTCCCCACCAATTCAGTGGAGGAATGCGTCAGAGAGTGGTTATCGCTATTGCTCTAGCATGTGATCCTACCCTTCTAATAGCTGATGAACCGACAACAGCTCTAGATGTTACTATACAGGCTCAGGTTTTGGAACTAATGAAGGAGCTTAAGAAAGAATTCAACACTTCCATGATCATGATTACCCATGATTTAGGAGTTGTGGCTGAGATTTGCGATAAAGTAGCCATTATGTATGCAGGAAGTGTCGTGGAGTATGCTGATACGCGTGTTCTTTATACGAATCCGCTGCACCCATATACCAATGGCCTTTTTAACTCTATTCCTGATCTTGATGAAGATGAGGAAGAATTGAAGGTTATTCAGGGACTAATGCCAGACCCAACGAACTTGCCTTCTGGGTGTACATTCCATCCTCGATGCCCTCTGGCTCAACCTGAGTGTTCACAAAAGAAGCCAGAAATGATCGAGATTGAGCCTGGACATTTTGTAGCGTGCCCCGTTTGTTGCAACGCTTTTGTGAAGAAGGGGTAGGAGGAAACAAGATGAATGGAAGCAGAGAAAAATTAATTGAAGTCAATCACTTGAAAAAGTATTTCCCAACAAAGAAAGGGATGCTTCACGCAGTAGACGATGTGTCGTTTTTTGTTTACGAGGGGGAGACTCTTGGATTAGTTGGGGAATCTGGATGCGGTAAATCAACATTGGGACGCGTTATGATCCGCCTTCTTGACGCTACTGATGGAGAAGTTATCTATAGAGGGGAAAATATTTTAAAGTACAACAAGAGACAGATGAAAGATCTGCGAAAAGATGTTCAGATTGTTTTCCAAGATCCATATTCATCTCTTAACCCTCGTCTTTCTGTATCAGAACTCATTGCTGAACCGTTGATCGTTAATAACGTGTATAACGGATCAAAGGCAGAGCGTGATGCTCGTATTCGCACTCTCATGGATACGGTAGGTCTGGCACAACGCCTTGTTCATGCCTACCCTCATGAGCTTGATGGTGGTAGACGTCAGCGAATTGGTATAGCACGTTCTTTGGCGTTGGATCCAGATTTCATAGTTCTCGATGAACCTGTTTCGGCCCTTGATGTATGTATTCAGGCTCAGATTTTGAATCTGTTGAATACCCTTAAAAAGGAAAAAGGATTTACCTATATTTTCATTGCTCACAACCTCAGCGTTGTAAAGCACGTTTCTGACCGTATAGCTGTTATGTATTTAGGAAAGATCGTAGAGCTTTCAGATTATCGCACTGTATTTGCTGATCCTCTTCATCCTTATACGCAAGCTCTTCTTTCCGCTATACCTATTCCGAAGGTGGATCAACAGAGAGATCGAATTATTCTCGAAGGAGATGTTCCAAGTCCTATCGAGCCGCCTGAAGGATGCCGTTTTGCTGGTCGTTGCCGTTATAGGAAAGATATTTGTTCTCAAAAAACACCGGAGCTTCGGGAAATAGAAAAAGGACATTTTATAGCTTGCCATTTTGCCCGAAACCTTTCGATGTAGTTTATACGGAGGTGTTTCATGTTGCGTATTGATATGGGGTATGTAAATTCACTTATGCTTGAGCTTTTGTCCATTCCTTCTGTAGGTGGAGATTGTGAAGAGGCAATGGCAAGAGTGGAAGAGGAATTCAATCGTTTTAATATTTCTGTAAGCCGTACAAATAAAGGCGCACTCATAGGAACAATGAAAGGAACAGATGACGATCACCATGTTCTTATTGCGTCTCATGTAGATACCCTTGGAGCTATTGTGCGTGAAATAAAAAGTAACGGACGCCTTAAAATGCTTCAGATAGGTGGCTTTGCCTGGAATTCAGTGGAAGGGGAAAATGTTCTTGTCAGAACAATGGATGGAACAGAATATTCTGGTTCCATTCTTCCTTATAAAGCTTCAATACACGGTTTTTCAGACGAAGTACGTGATATGAAACGTGATGACGACTCGATGGAACTTCGTCTTGATGAGCTTGTGAAGACAAAAGAAGACGTTTTGAATTTAGGAATTCATGTTGGTGACCTTATCTTCTTCCAGCCACGAGCGGTTATTACCCCTTCTGGTTTTGTGAAATCTCGCCATTTAGACGATAAAGCGTGTGTTGCCCTCATGTTCGGAGCTATCAAATCCCTTTGCGATGAGGGAAAAATGCCATCTCGCACCACTCATTTTTACGTTACCAATTACGAAGAGATGGGACATGGAATTTCGCGTATTCCTGAGAAAGTTACAGAATTTGCAGCTCTGGATATAGGCATAGTTACAGAAGCATCTGCTTCAGAAGAGACAGCTGTAACTATTTTGGCCAAAGATAGCCGCACTCCCTATGACCTGTCGTTCAGAAAGCGTCTTGTCGCTTTAGCTGAAAAGTATGGAATCGACTATAGAGTGGATGTTCACTATCGTTATGGAAGCGACGCGAGTATTGCAGCCATAGCCGGATTCGACGTTAACTTTGCTTGTTTCGGCCCTGGTGTTGATGCAACGCATCATTATGAACGTACTCACGTAAAGGCGATAGAAGAGACTGCCAAACTTCTTACTGCTTACATAAGCGATTAATTACCAAAAAACGATATTGGATATTAATGGAGGATTGAAAATATGTCTTCAGTTGTCGAGCGTTTTTTACATTACGTATCCTTCGATACCCGGGCGATAGAAGAATCAGGTAACGTTCCCAGTTCTGAGGGGCAGTTTGATCTCGCCAATGCCGTTGCAGAAGAAATGAAAGCACTTGGCATGGTTGATATCTCTGTTGATGAACACGCTTACGTTATGGGAACTCTCCCTGCAAATACAAAGAAGGCAAACGTTCCTTCTGTTGGGTTTATTGCTCACCTTGATACCTCTACAGAAGTAACTGGTGCAAATGTTAAGCCCAGAATAGTAAAAAATTATGATGGGGAAGATATTGTCCTTAATGGAGAACTTAACGTTGTTCTTTCTACGAAAGATTTCCCTGAATTGAAAAATTACAAGGGAGAAGATCTTATTGTTACCGATGGAACCACTCTTCTTGGTGTAGATGACAAGGGGGGCATGGCTCAGATTATGGCAGCAGTAGAGTATTTTACAACTCATCCAGAAATTGAGCATGGTCCGATTAAAGTTTGTTTTACTCCAGACGAAGAGATTGGTCATCAGGCTGTGTTACTTGACCTTAACGCTTTTGGCGCAGATTTCGCTTATACAGTCGATGGGGGACCTGTCGGGGAGCTTAACTTCGAGACATTCAATGCCGCGAAGGCTGTTATAACGATTCATGGACGTAATGTCCACCCAGGAACGGCTAAAAACAAAATGGTTAACGCTGCTCTCATCGGGACTGAATTTGCTGCTATGCTTCCCACAGAAGAAACTCCTGAGAAGACAGAGGGATATGAAGGCTTTTATCATCTTATTTCCTTCAGCGGTGATGTCGAAAAGGCCGAATTACAGTACATTATTAGAGATCATGATTGGGATAAGTTCCAAAATCGTAAAGCTTTTGTCGAAAAAGCTGCACAGAAACTACAGGAGAAATATGGTTCTCACGTTTTAGAGTGTGTTCTTTCAGATCAATATTACAACATGGCTGATAATATTAAAGAAGCCATGCATATTGTTGAAACTGCTCAGCAAGCGATGAAAAATGTTGGTATAGAGCCGATTATTGTTCCTGTACGTGGTGGCACTGATGGCTCAAGCCTTTCTCACCGTGGTCTCTTGACTCCGAACCTTTTTACTGGCGGTCATAATTATCACGGACGTTTTGAATATGTTCCTGTTTTTGCCCTTGAAAAGGGAGTCGAAGTGATTGTTAATATTCTAAAACTTTACGCGGAGTAGTTTGGCAACGAAAGAGTGTAATATACAATAACAAAACAACAAAAGGGAAGCTTTTACTTACAAAAAAGCTTCCCTTTTTATTACAATTGTTGATACTCAAATACGTGAAGATTCGACAATAAGTTTTTGGAATAAAGGAAGCATGGTATCTGAAGAAGAAAGCATCATTTCCGGATGCCACTGCACTCCAACAACGAATGGGTTGTTTTCTTTTTCTATAGCTTCAACAATTCCATCAGCTGCACAGGCTGTGACTTTAAATCCTTTTGCGCATTGTTTTATACTTTGATGATGGTAGCTGTTAACCGGAATTTTTTGTGAAAACAGAGATGAAAGTATAGACTCAGATTCAATATTGATTGTATGTGTAGCATTTCCTCTGAGCGCTTTTTGAGAGTGTTTGACAAAAAAATTCGGGTCAGAAGCTATGTCCTGATATAAATTCCCTCCAAAAGCCACGTTGAGAAGTTGTGCCCCCTTGCATATTCCCAAGAAAGGTTTACCTGCATCTACAGCGGCTTTCACAGAGGCCAACTGGGAGCGATCAATAGACGTGCAGATAAATTCAAGTTTATTATGTGGTTCCTCACCATAAAGAAGTGGATCAATATCATATCCGCCCGAGGCAAGCACCCCATCTACAGTAAGTGGAAGTTCCTTCGCCAATTCGAGATTGTCTACCACAGGCAAAATAAGAGGAATGCCACCTGCTTTTTCTATAGCACGAATATAATCTGTATTGACATAGCTTCGTTCTAATCCATACATGCTGTCGTTCTTATCAAAAAGGATATTACCTATTATTCCTATAACGGGTTTTTTCATTGACGTATTCCTTCCTTTTGTGAAAGAGCCTGTATCGTATTGAAGAGAAGAGTTACTCCAATAGGTAAAGAGGCTTCATCAATATCAAAGTATTCATTGTGATGTCCTGCCGTTAGTGTAGAGCCTACAATAATATAGGTAGCTTCTCCGCCATGATCTTGAACTCTTTTCATCATCCACGTAGCATCGTCACTTCCACCAGAAGGAGTATTTCTCTCTATTTCTTTGATTCCTTTTATCTTGGAAGCTTCAGAGACTATAAGATCTACAAGATCATCACTGCTGCGAGTGGTTGTAGCTGCGCCTGTTTCCTTAATACTACTCGTAATGCCGTACATTGTAGCAGCTCCATCGATGATCTCACAGGCTCTTTTATAAACATATGATGCTATCTCTTCTGTTTCTCCCCGAGTTTCTACCTTCATGATAGCTTTGGGAGGAATAACATTTCTTCCTTCTCCTGCCTGGAGAACACCAACATTAACACGTGTCATGCCTTTTGAATGAGGAGCAATTGCATGAAGATTTAGCGCTGCGGAACAGGCGGCTAGAAGTGCATTTTTACCATTTTGCGGAGCGGCTCCGGCATGGGACGAAACTCCGGTGAATTGAACGTCAAATTTTGTTGTGCAGAGAAAACCATAAGCACCGGCAGTTATTTTCCCCGTAGGATTGGGCATCCCAAGATGAACAGCTATAAAGTAGTCGCTGTCATCAAGAATCCCCTTATCAGTAATGGCTTTAGCACCTCTGACTCCCTCTTCTGCTGGCTGAAAAATAAGCTTTATTTTGCCAGTAAGGGTTTCTTTATGTTCCATAAGAAGCTCTGCAAGTCCGAGTCCCATGGCGGTATGACCATCATGCCCACAGGAGTGCATTGCTCCAGGATTAACAGATGCGAAGCCTTCTTTTACAGGGCGGTGTTTAGGATCTTTTGTTTCAGAAACGTCTACTGCATCAAAATCGAAGCGGAGTGATGTTGTTGGACCCGAACGTTTCGTATCGAGAATAGCGACTACCCCGGGATGACGATCCATTTTTTCGATCCACTTTTTTATCGCACCTTGTTCTATAGCACGTTCGATGTGTTTGTCTATTTCTTTTTCTTCTGGTCGACCCATTACAGATGCAAATTCGAATATTGATGATCCAAATAAAAGATCTTTATAGCCTAGTTTGTCGAGGTATTCTGCTACGAGAGAGGCCGTTCTGAACTCCGTCCAGGCCGTTTCAGCATATTTATGAAAATCACGGCGATACGCAATAATTTTCTCAGTAAGTGTTTGAGAAATCATTTTTGAACCTCCATAAGTTTGAAAGCGGCGAGAACAAGATATCTGACGCCATAGGGCAATGCTGCTTCATCGGGTAAAAACTGGTTGTTATGAAGCTTAGGCATTTCCTCCAGAGGGACATCAGTAGGACGGCAACCAATCCAGGCAAAGGCTGAAGGAACCTTTTCGCTGAAGAAAGCAAAATCTTCTCCCCCTAAGTCAGGCATCGCTATTTCTATAAGATTCTCTTCTCCTACAAGTTCGAGAATAGCTTGGCGAGCAATATCTGCAACGAAAGTATTGTTTTGAAGTGAAGGGTAACCAAATTTGTAGTCGACAGTAGCTTCGGCACCGATTCCTTGAGCTGCCCCACTAACGGCACGTTCAATCCAAGCTGGCATTTGCTTTCGTGTCTCAGGGTTGAATGTGCGCACTGTCCCATCCAGTTTAACATCCTCAGGAATAATGTTATATCGAGTTCCGCCGTGTATTGTGCCTATAGTGATGACAGCTTGATCAAGAGGACTAACATTTCTGGAAATAATGGCTTGTAAGGCGTTGATAACCTGAGCTGATGCAACTATGGCATCGACTCCGAACTGGGGAGTAGAGGCATGCGCAGATTTACCCTTGAGGTTGATATTCAGTCTGTCAGAAGCTGCTGACATGGCTCCATTCCTTATGCCTACTTGTCCTGTAGTCAGTGTCGGCCATACGTGTACGCCAAGCATATAATCAACTTTAGGATTTTCAAGTACTCCGTCACGAATCATTCCCGGAGCGCCCCCGGTTGGGCTATTTTCTTCGGCTGGTTGGAAAACAAATTTTATCGTTCCTTTAATATCTTTTCGTAACTCTGAAAGAACGTGTGCTGCACCAAGCAACATAGCTGTATGTGAGTCGTGACCACATGCATGCATTACCCCCATGTTCTGTGATGCAAAAGGAACATCTGTTTTTTCCTCTATGGAAAGAGCGTCCATGTCAGCCCGAAGGGCTATAACAGGGCCACTTTCATTGCCATGCAGTATCCCGACTACACCAGTTGTTCCGATTTCTGTTTGTACATCAAGATTGAGAGATTTTAGAATGGAAGCGACCTTTTGAGCTGTCTTGAATTCCTGGTTGCTTAATTCAGGATGGGCGTGAATCTCTTTCCAGTAACTAAGATATGTTTCCCTAAAGCGTTTTTCCAACTGTTGGATATATTCAAGCATACAAAAACCTCCTCATTTTTGCATGATAGAGAAAAGGTTACCTAATAGAGCTTATTATTTTATCATGGTCGATTGGTTCCTCCTAACTTTTCAGTTTTGTTTGTATTGTCTTTGGTGCCAGTATCAATGATAATAAAGAAAAGAAAGGGGTGGAAAAAATGGAATTGCACTGCTCTGATTTCGAACATGAGGAAATGATGCCCCGACAGCATGGGCGTTCTTTCGATAATAAGGTTCCGTCTTTTTCATGGGAACATGTTCCTGAGAACACAAAAAGTTTTGCACTTGTATGTCATGACCCTGACGCTCTTTCGGGGACGTGGATTCATTGGGTTGTTTATAATATCCCTTCTGATTTACGAAGTCTTCCCAATGATTTAGGACGGGCCGTCGAAGCTGCTAATGGAGTTTGTCAGGGGCTGAATAGCTGGGGCGAGGTTGGATATGACGGGCCACAACCTCCATCTGGGTCTGGAATCCATCGTTACTTTTTTACCCTTTATGCGTTAAATACATCTTTTGATTTCAAAGGTGAGGTTCCCCTTCATGTACTGACTGAAGCTATGAAAGGACACGTTCTTTCTCAGGCAGAATACATGGGACGTTTTGGGAAATAGAGGAGTCAGGTTGCCAGCATTGGAAAAGGCTGATAAAATACCCTTTGGCGGTCTTCTCCAGGAGATTCAGCCCTGTGCGGCAAAACACCGCGAATCCTGTCAGGCCCGGAAGGGAGCAGCAGTAAGCGGAGCGTTTTGGGTGCCACAGGAAGCTGGGTCTCCTAGAGAGGACCGCCGTTATATATATTATCTGAAAGAAAGCTTACACCTCTTCGTGGTCTTCTTCCGGCACTACGTCTTCTTTGAAGACCATCCCTGCAGGAGCAATATCTATTAATGCTTCTATCAATTTTTCAAGATTATCGAGATCAGGGTCTTTAGCTTCATGAACACAGCGATTGATGTAGTTCTTTAAAATTTCGATACAAGCTTTTTGCATGGCTTTTCTTGCGGCAGAAAGTTGCAGAAGAACTTCATAACAAGGCTTTTCTTCTATGATCATTCTCTGGATGCCTCGCAATTGTCCTTCTACGCGGCGTAATCTGTTGAGCATAGCTTTCCCAGCTGGAGACATATCGTCCAGCTTTTTGATAAGGGAATTTTGTGTCATTTATAATCCTCCTCAGTAAACATTTGTTTATAGAATTTATCTATTCAACAATACAGGGTATATGCAAAATCCGCAACATAGTAATTGCAAAACCTGCAAAATGTTGAAGGAGTATTGCGAAATGTGATATACTCTCCGGTGGCCCATATCACACACATAAACTGATGGGAGTAGGGGTGCCTTTGAAGCTGCGAAGGTTCTGCTTCCAGGGGATGTTTGTGGAGGGAAAAAACCATTTTATTAGGAGGGGTTTACTGTGTCAGTAGTAAGTATGAAGCAGCTTCTTGAGTGCGGTGTTCACTTTGGACATCAGACCAGACGTTGGAACCCGAAGATGAAGCCATATATCTTCACAGAGAGAAACGGTGTCTATATTATCGATTTGCAGAAAACAGTGAGAGGCCTTGAAAAAGCATATAGCTTTGTGCGGGAAATCGCGCAGAATAATGGCTCTATCCTCTTTGTTGGAACAAAACGTCAGGCTCAGGATACTATTCGTGAAGAAGCCGAGCGTAGTGGACAGTATTACATCAACCAGCGCTGGCTTGGTGGTTTAATGACGAACTTCGCTACGATTCGCAAACGCGTTAATCGTATGATCGAACTTCGTAAGATGGCAAGCGAAGAATCATGGAGCAATCTTTCCAAGAAAGAAATCGCACTTCAGAAAAAAGAATTAGCAAAACTTGAGAAGTACTTAAGTGGTATTGCTGGGATGAAAGCGCTTCCAGATGCCCTTTTCCTTATTGATCCTCGCCGAGAAGAAATAGCAATTCTCGAAGCAAAGAAACTGGGAATTCCTGTTATCGCTATTGTTGATACAAACTGCGATCCTGAAGTAGTGGATTTCCCTATCCCTGGCAATGATGATGCTATTCGTGCCATCAAATTGATTTCTGGATTAATGGCTGATGCTATGATAGAAGGGCACCAGGGTGAAGATGCTCTTGCTACTGGCGCAGTTGAAGAAGGGGTAGAAGTTTCTGAGGAAGATATTATATCTGTTCGCGAACGACTTCATGAAGTGTACGACGATACAGATGAAGTGGAAGAATAATTAAGGGAGGACGTATTGAGCATGGCAGAGATTAGTGCATCTGCGGTAAAGGAACTTAGAGAGCGTACCGGTGCAGGTATGATGGATTGTAAACATGCTCTGACTGAGACGCAGGGTGATATGGAAAAAGCTATTGACTACCTTCGTGAAAAGGGAATAGCCAAAGCTGCTAAAAAGGCTACACGTAGTGCTAAAGACGGAAGAGTCTTCTGCTATCTTCATACAAATGCAAAGATAGCTTCTATGGTAGAACTTAACTGCGAAACTGATTTTGTCGCAAAGACCGATGAATTTCAGGAGCTTGGACACGAGTTGGCAATGCAGATTGCTGCTTCTGCTCCGCTGTATGTTTCTTCTGAAGAAGTTCCAGCTGATGTTATTGAAAGAGAAAAAGAAATTTATCGTCAGCAGGCAATGGAAGAGGGGAAACCTGCAAATATAGTTGACAAAATTGCCGAGGGTAAAGTTCATAAATATTTTGAAACAACTTGCCTTCTCGATCAGGCCTACATTAGAGATGGAGATAAGAAGATAAACGATCTCATTATTGAACATATTGCCAAATTGGGCGAAAATATAAAAGTTGGACGAATCGCCCGCTTTGCTATTGGCGAATAATAAAAGTAAAAGGGGCGAGGCCAAAATAAAGACCTCGTCCTTTTTTTTGCCTTAAATTTCTTTCGGAGGCGTATAACCATGGTAAAAAGAATATTACTGAAACTTTCAGGTGAAGTACTTGCCGGTTCAAAAAGTTTTGGATTGGATTTAGAGGCAATACGTTCTATATGTGAAGAAATTGCAGATGTTGCCAGGGCTGGGGTAGAAATTGCCATGGTCGTTGGTGGTGGCAATATGCTTCGAGGAAGAGATGTTCAAACAATGGGTATAGAAAGAGCTCAAGCCGATTCTATGGGAATGCTGGCAACTATTATT
Source organism: Aminobacterium sp. MB27-C1 (assembly GCF_030908405.1). Lineage (NCBI taxonomy): Bacteria > Thermotogati > Synergistota > Synergistia > Synergistales > Aminobacteriaceae > Aminobacterium > Aminobacterium sp. MB27-C1. The sequence goes on from NZ_CP133089.1 coordinate 922,389, forward strand.
AACGCGCTGGCATTACAGGATGTGCTTGAGAAGCTCGGGGTTCCTACAAGAGTTCAGACAGCTATAGAAATGCGTCAACTTGCAGAACCCTATATCAGAAGACGGGCTATACGCCATCTTGAAAAGGGAAGAATTGTGATTTTTGCGGGGGGAACTGGTTCCCCTTATTTTTCTACAGATACAGCAGCAGCTCTTCGTGCAGCCGAAGTTGGCGCAGATTGCGTGTTGAAAGCTACAAAGGTAGATGGTATATATAGTGCAGATCCAGTTAAAAACCCTGATGCGGTCCTTTTACATAAAATTACATATATGGAAGCTCTTCAAAAACAACTTGAGATCATGGACGCCGCGGCTTTTTCGCTTTGTATGGAGAACCATATCCCTATAGTGGTTCTAAATGTTTTGAAAAAGGGCAATTTGGGTGAATTTTTAATTCACGGGAAGAAAATAGGAACGATAGTATCTACGGGGGAGGAGGAGTTTTACAGTGCCTAAACAAGAGATTAAGACTATGAAAGACAAGATGGACAAGGTTATTGATCATTTGAAGGAAGAGTACATCGGTATTCGTACAGGACGGGCTCATCCAGGTTTGGTAAGTGACATTAAAATTGACTACTACGGAAGTCAGACACCTATTAAACAATTGGCCACTATTTCTGTTCCAGAAGCCCGACAGATTGTTATTGCTCCTTTTGATAAATCCGTACTTAAAGGAATTGAAAAAGCAATACAGGCTTCATCTTTGGGTATTAACCCTCAAAATGATGGAGAAAATGTTCGCCTTACATTGCCAGAGCTTACAAAAGAGCGGCGTGTAGAGTTATCTAAAGTTGTGGCTAAATATGCTGAAGAGGCAAGAATAGCTGTTCGAAACCTTCGCAGAGACAGTAATGATGTTCTTAAAAAAATGGAAAAAGATTCTACCATTAGCGAAGACGACTTGAGAAAATATACAAAGGAAGTTCAGGATATTACTGACGACTACATAAAAAAAATAGACGAGATACTTAAGTCCAAAGAAAAAGAAATAATCGAAGGCGACTAGAAAAAATATAAGCCCCCACTTTAAAAGCGGGGGCTTGTTTTTTATGTAGTTAAGTAGCGTTTTCTTAGAAGAAAATTTCCTTCAACAAAAAGACGACAAAAAGGAAAATCATCATCGGGCTGACTTGATGCTTTTTGCCTGTCATGTACTTAATGATTACAAAACTGATGACTCCAAACTCAATTCCTGCAGCGATGCTGTAGCTAAAGGGCATGGTAAAAATAGCTATGCAAGCCGGAACGAGATCTGTCCATTCTGCAAAATCGAATTGTTTTAAACTCATTGTCATGAAAATTCCGACCATAACCAGAGCTGGAGCAGTAGCACACGCTGGAACAACTGCAACGAGCGGACTGAAGAAAAGGGCAAGAAGGAAAAGTACGGCAGTTGTTAATGCAGTGAGGCCTGTTCGTCCACCTTGTTCTACGCCGCTGGCACTTTCAACGTAAGAAGTTACTGTAGATGTCCCCAAGATTGCTCCCGCAGATGTTCCAATAGCATCAGCGAGAAGCGCTTCTTTTGCTCTGGGAAGCTTGCCTTCAGAATCAAGCATTCCTGCGCGATTTGTAACTCCTACGAGTGTTCCGACAGTATCGAAAAAGTCAACAAAGAAGAAAGTGAAGACGACAATCCAGAAGTTAGGGTTCATGAATGAAGAAAAATCAAGTTGAGCAAAGATAGGAGCAAGAGAGGGAGGCATAGAGATAAGCCCCTTGGGCATGGCTGTAACACCTAAAGGGATACTGATAGCTGTAATGATGAGTATTCCCCAGAGGATAGCTCCTCGAACACGTCGAGCTTCCAAAATAACCATAATGAAAAATCCTAAAATAGCTAAAAGAGAGGTAGAACTTTTTAGATTTCCCATTCCGACAAGAACTGCGTCATTATTGACAATGATTCCAGCACTTTGAAGACCAATAAATGTGATAAAGAGGCCGATTCCAGTAGAAATACCAATTTTAAGAGAGGTGGGGATAGCGTTAACAACGCCTTCTCGTATACGAGTCAATGTGAGAAGTATAAAAATAACGCCTTCAGTAAAAATAGCGGCTAATGCTGTTTGCCAACTGATTCCCATTCCGAGAACAACACCAAAAGCGAAAAATGCGTTAAGTCCCATTCCTACCGATAAAGCGATTGGATAGTTCGCTAAAAAAGCCATAAGAAGAGTAGCAAAAGCACTTGCTACACATGTCGCTGTCATAACTGCTCCGAAAGGCATTCCAGCCTTTTCCATAATGCTTGGATTAACAAAAATAATGTATGCCATCGTCATGAAAGTCGTTATTCCAGCTAAAATTTCTGTACGGACGTCACTACCAGCCTCCCGCACTTTAAAATATCTTTCGAGCCACGAAGCCATTTTTACATCCTCCCATTTAGATTTAAATTGATTAAAATAATTGAGAACAGAAGGAAGTATAATCCAAACTTTTACAAAATTCAACACGTTAAAGTTAAGCTGTAAGTTTGACCATACCTGCTAAAATATTAACATAAGTTTCTATGTTTATTGGGGGTGACTTTTTTGGTTTTACCGAAAGTCTATATAACGCAGCGCATTCTTGAAGAAGGCCGCCAGTTACTTGATGGCAGGGTTGATTATAGAATGTGGGAGGGGGATGGCGCTCCCGACCGTGAAACCTTGTTACGAGAGGTAGAAAACGTAGATGGTCTTTTATCGATGCTTGCTGATACTATTGATGAAACGTTGTTTAGGAAGGCGCCACGTCTTAAAGTTGTCAGTCAACATGCAGTGGGATACGACAATATTGATGTAGATGCCGCAACTCGTCATGGTGTTTTGATCTGTAATACTCCGAATGTTTTGACTGATGCAACGGCTGATTTGGCGTTTACGTTACTTTTGGCAGTAGCTCGTCGACTTGTTGAATGCGGAGGCTATTTGCGCAACGGTCAGTGGACTACGTGGTATCCAGATATGTGGTTGGGAATGGATACCGCAGGTAAAAAGTTGGGTATTATTGGTTTTGGCCAGATTGGTCAGGCAATGGCTCGACGTGCTAAGGGGTTTGGAATGTCTATTTCTTACTATAACCCTTCTGCTAAACCGCAAGCCGAGAGGAAATTGAACGCTAAGCGTGTTTCCCTTGAAGAGTTGCTTCGCACTTCTGATTACGTATCAATTCATTGCCCATTGAATGATAATACGCGAAAATTAATAGGCGAAAAAGAATTGAAAATGATGAAGTCTACAGCCATTCTTATTAACACGTCTCGTGGTCCTGTTATAGATCAGCAAGCCTTATATAAAGCATTATCGGAGAAATGGATATGGGGGGCAGGACTTGATGTATTTGAGAAGGAACCCGTTCCTTTAAACGAGCCATTGCTCACACTTCCAAATGTAACTGTGATGCCCCATATGGGCAGCGCGACATATGATAGTAGAGGGGGAATGAGTCGTCTTGCAGCTCAAAACCTGCTTGATGCACTCGAAGGTCGCTACCCAGCCCATGTTGTGAATTCTTCTCTTTTAGATAGAGATTAACTAATATAATTATAGAAGCTAATTAAAAAGGAAGGGATCTCAAAAGAGACCCCTTCCTTAAATATTTTATGAATGATAGTGGTATTTTTTATTGAAGTTCTTCAAGGAATTCTTTGAGTCTTCGCATTCCTTCGCGAATTTCTTCTGCCGAATTCGAGTAAGAAACGCGCATATTCCCAGGAACCATAAAGGCTCTTCCTGGTACGCCTGCAACATATTTACTCTCTAGAAGGGCAGTGCAGAAAGAGCTATCATCTGTAATGACTGTATCTCCATGCTTTTTGCCGAAAGTCTTCTCTACGTTAATCCATACGTAAAAAGCACCTTCTGGTTCTTGAAACTGGATATGGGGCATTTCTTTAAGAAGATTGATGATGATATCTCTACGTTTGCTGAATTCATCGTGCATTGCTACGACATCATTTTCTGCCTCTCGGAGTGCTCCAAGAGCTGCCCACTGAGCTACTGAGCAAGCATTTGATGTCAAATGTCCCTGGAAGGAGCCCATTTTAGCAATCACATCAGTTGGGCCTAAGGCATAACCAATGCGCCATCCTGTCATGGCAAAGGCTTTACTTACGCCATTGATAATGATGGTGATATCTTTAGCTTCTGGGCAGACATTGAGAATTTGATGATGTTTAGCTTCTCCATATACAAGTCTTTCATAAATTTCGTCATAAATGATCGCTATATTATTCTCTACGGCAATTTCTGCAAGTCCTTTAAGTGTCTTTTCATCATAAATAGCGCCAGTTGGGTTGTTGGGAGTATTTATCATCATGCAGCGTGTTCGTGGAGTAATAGCTTTGCGAACCACATCAAGGTCTGGTACATAGCCAGTGTTAGATGTGTCAATAAGAACTTCTTTTCCTTCAAAGAGGCGAATTTGTTCAACATAGCTTACCCATGCAGGGGTAAAGACTAATACTTCGTCACCTGGATCAATAAGACAACCGAGAGCTTCATAAAGAAGGGGTTTTGCTCCAGCACCTACCAAAACCTGATTGCTTTCGTATGTAAGCCCGAAATGATTCTTGTAGTATTCACATGCAGCGTCTTTAAGTTCGGGGATACCAGAAGCCGGGGTGTAATGGGTTTGTCCCTTCTGCATGGCTTCCTCAGCGTATCGCAGCGCTGATGACGGGGAGGGAAAATCAGGCTCTCCTGCTCCGAAAGAAATCACAGGTTTTCCTTCACGTTTTAGTGCTTTGGCTTTAGCGACGACGGCGAGGGTAGCTGAGGGTTCCATCCTGCGTGCCCGTTGAGAAATATGCATCACATATCAACTCCTGATTTTTATAGTAGAGATATACTCTGTATAAGGTATTATACCGGTCTTATCTTAAGACAGCTAGTGCTTGTTTATTGCTCATATCATGGGGCAATGTTAGAATAAAGACGATTAGAGCAAGATTGGAGGGATGTATATGGACGTACGCTTTGTAGCACGAAATGCTATTATTGACGACGAGCTCCGAGATTATATGAGAGGAAAGGTTTCAAAACTAGATAAGTTTTTTAACCGGATCCTTGATAATCAGGTGTTGGTGAGCTTTGGTCGGGGGATGCACAACGTTGAAATAACCTCCAACGCTAATGGTGTAATAATGCGAAGTGAGGAAAGTGCGCCGGATATGCGGAAGGCCTTCGATAAGGCACTAAAGAATATCGAACGTCAGATTAAACGTCATAACGCCTATCTCAAAGACAGAGCACAGTTACGTACCCATGATGTTTCTTTTAATCTCGAAGGCTTTTCTGAAAGTGAACCATCGGTGTCTGTAGAGGAAGAAATAGTAAAAGTGAAGCGTTTCCCTCTTCGTCCCATGACAGCTAAGGAAGCAACGATGCAGATGGATCTTCTTGGACATGAGTTTTTCCTCTTTAAAAACGTAGAAACTGGAACAGTTAATGTAGTGTATAGACGTAAAAACGGAGGGTTCGGACTTCTCGAACCTATCGACTAGTGTCGTAATAGGTTTTCTGTAAAAAGTGCAGAAGGCCCCCCATTTTGGGGGCCTTTTTTTCTGTTACATGTGTTTGGAGGGGTTACTATGCACGAAATGTCTCTTGTCGAGTCGGTGATAGAATCTCTACTTCAGCTCAAAGAACAATATGGTTGGGAACGCGTAGAAAAAGTAACCCTCCATGTCGGTGCGATGCGTCAGGTTATTCCTGATGTCATGATTTTTGCCTATCAGATAGCGACAGAACATACTCCCCTAGAAGGTTCCAAAATGGAAATAATCGAAGTACCAATGCATTTCCGATGTAAAAAATGTCTTAAAGAATGGGGAGAAGATCAAATGGACTTTGTCTGTCCCTTTTGTGGTGGTTTTGACGTAGATGTTTTATCTGGCATGGAGTTGGATATTGAGTCAGTGGAGGTGCAGGAGTGTCATGGCGAAAGTGTATAAAATTAAGCAATCGGTAATGGCAGCTGATGAAGAATATGCTCGTCGTATGCGTGAGGAAACTCTTCGTCGAGGGATTCTCGTTATCAATATTATAGGTTCACCTGGAGCAGGTAAAACCACTCTCCTTGAAGCTACCAAAAAGAAGGCTTCTTTTAGATTCGCTGTTATTGAAGGTGACATTGCTACGTCGAGAGATGCCGAACGCTTGGCAAAATTAGAAGTACCAGCTATTCAGATCAATACCCATGGCGGGTGTCATCTTGAAGCGAATTTGGTTAGTGAAGCATTTAAAGAGCTTCCTCTTGATAATCTTGACGTTATTTTTATAGAGAATGTGGGAAACCTTGTTTGTCCGGCAGAGTTTGATATAGGAGAAGACATGAAAGTGGCGGTGAGCAGTCTTCCTGAGGGTGCTGATAAACCCCTTAAATATCCTCATCTTTTTTCTGAAGCAAAGGCAGTGCTTCTGACGAAGATGGATTTGGTACCCTACATTCCTTTTGATATGGACTTATATAAAAATGATTTAAAGCATCTCAATCCTAATGTGAATTATATTGAGGTGGAAGCTTTGCAGGGTAAAGGGATAGATGAGTGGGTACGTTTAATCGAATCATGGATAAAGGAGAAACGTTCTGTATGACTGTAGCTGATTCTATATTAGATAAATTAAATCCTAGACAACAGGAGGCTGTACATTACTGTGATGGCCCCCTCTTAGTCTTAGCAGGAGCAGGAAGCGGTAAGACAAGAGTCTTAACCCATAAAATTGCTTATTTGATTGAAAAGGGATATGCGTCTCCATCTGGGATTTTAGCTGTAACGTTTACGAATAAAGCAGCTAGAGAGATGAAAGAGAGAGTCGAAGCCATTTCTGGAGAGAAGGCCTCGGCAATGCAGGTTAGCACCTTTCACTCTTTTGGCTTGCACTTCCTTTTTCGCAATAGTGACCAATTGGAATTTATTGGTTTGAAAAGGGGATTTGCTATTTTTGATCGCAACGATAGCCGAGCTCTTGTCAAGAAAGTGATGGAAGATCTGAAACTGGATCCTAAACAAATTGACCCAACGCACGTTCTTGATCGTATTTCGAAGGCAAAGACTGATGGTGACCCGAAAACCCTTGAACCTGTTGGGCTTGAAGGAATAGAACATGAAGTATATAGAAAATATAATGATGAACTTCGTCAACAGAATGCAGTAGATTTTGACGACCTTCTTATTTTGCCTCTTCATCTTCTAACAGCGGATCAGGATTTGTGCAAAAAGGAACAGGCCCGTTTGGAATGGGTTCTTGTTGATGAATACCAGGATGTTAATAAACCCCAATATCTGCTCTTACGCCGTTTAATCGGAACGTCAGGCCATATTATGGTTGTGGGTGATCCTGACCAATCCATATACGGTTGGCGTGGAGCCGATATGACAATGATTCTAAATTTTGAGAAAGACTTCCCCGCTGCAAAAGTTGTTGTTCTTGACCAGAACTATAGGTCTACAGGTAATATATTAAAAGCGGCAAATTCGGTCATTCTCAGCAATATCCGAAGAAAACAGAAGAATCTTTGGACTGCCAGAGATATGGGAGAAAAAATTTATGTGCTTCTCTCTCCTAACGAGTATAAAGAAGCGGATTTCATCGTATCAGAAATTAAAAAATTACATGATTTCCGAGGCTATAAATATGGAGACATGGCTGTTTTATATCGAATAAATGCAATGAGCCGTATTTATGAGCAAAAATGTATTGAAAAAGGAGTTCCTTATAGAGTAGTGCGAGGAACAGCTTTCTATGATCGTAAAGAAATTAAAGATGTAATATCCTTTATGCGGTTGGCTGTCAATCCTCTTGATGGAGCATCACTTTCGAGAATAGCAAACGTTCCTACACGTGGCCTGGGGAAGAAAAGTTTAGAAAAGCTTTCTTCTATATTGGCCTCCTTCCCAGCGATGGAAGCAGAGCAAGTATGGTCTGTTCTTTCTTCGGGGAAAGATTTAGATTTGACAGGTAAAGCTAAAACAGGCGCTATGGAGTTAGCTACACATATGGAAAACATCTTAAGAAAATCCGGATGTTTCCGCGATGTTCTTCTTTACATTCTTGATAGCATAGGGTATGAAGATCAATTAAAGAAAGATGACCCAGATGGTTGGGAAGAGCGAGTTGAGAATATCAGGGAATTAGGTTCGTTAATTTCTACTGGTGGAGATTTAGCTGAGGTCTTGGCGGAAGTAGCTCTTTTTACAGATTTTGAAACAACTGATATGGACGATATGGGGGCTGTTAATTTCCTTACGTTACATGCCGCGAAGGGATTGGAGTTTCCCGTAGTTTTTCTTGTCGGACTCGAAGAAGCTATTTTCCCTCACTTTAAATGTTTAGAAGATCAAGATAGTCTCGAAGAAGAACGACGCTTGTGCTATGTTGGTATGACACGGGCAGAAGAGAAATTATATATGACTGGAGCGCGAAGTCGGCGCCTTTTTGGAACCGTTTTCCGTAATGGCCTTTCCCGTTTTTTATGGGAGATTCCAGACGGGACCAAAAATGTTGATGATCGGGGCGAGGAGGAGATGTCCTATGCTAGTTTTGGGCGTGACAGGAGACGTTGGGGCTGGTAAGTCTACTGTAAGTCGAATCTGGAAAAGCCTTGGTGCAAGTATTATTGATGCAGACGTCTTGGCGCATGAAGCGTGGAAGGATTCCACTGTTTTAAGACGAGCAAGTGAGAGATGGGGAAGCCAGGTTCTTCTTTCTAACGGACAGATTAACCCTTCTGCTGTAGCATCAATTGTTTTTTCTGACTCCTCTGAATATGAATGGGTATGTTCTATGCTTCACCCTACAATTCGCATGGAAATGGAGCGACAAGTAACGTCTTTAAATGGATGGGTTGTTGCCGAAATACCGCTTCTTTTTGAAAACGGCGTTCCATGGTGGATTGACTTTACTGTCTATGTTACAGCTCCCCTTGAGCTGCGTCTTGCAAGAAATGAAGTTCGAGGCTGGACGAAAGAGGAGATAGAACGTCGAGAGCGGTTTCTTCGCAATGCTGATGAGAAAGCGGAAGAAGCCGATTTAGTTGTGAGAAACGATGTTTCTATTCATGATCTTGAGCAAAGTCTAAGCCGATATGCTGCTATGTTTAAAAAAATGGCAGCTTTTTGTGAAATCAGAGCATATTCTTCCCATGAACTTATTCTTCGTAAAGCGGCCATACGGCTAGGAGCATCAGGTCTCGTGTCAAGAATTGAAATCGAGCCTTTGACGAATGCTCTTGTGCAAGGCGGAACTCTTTCCATGGGCAAGCGGTATATGATGCGTGGCTATTCATGTGAATTTCATTGGCCTTCTCTCGAAAAAATGTTATATGAAGAAAGTATTGAAGACGCTGAATGTTACGCTCTTCGTCGGTTATCTCGACCTCTTAGAAATAATCTGGTGGAGGAAATTGTCGGGTGAAAATAATAACGAGTCATATGGGCAATGATTTTGATTCTATAGCGAGTATGGTTGCTGCGTCGAAGCTGTATCCTGATGCTGTTCTTTCTTTATCCGGATCAACCAGTAGAACTGTGCGCGACTTTTTAAGGAAATTCCCTCAACGTTGGCCCATCGTGACTCCCCGTAAAGTAAGAAAAGATGAGGTAACGCAGCTTATTGTTGTCGATACACGTTCCCGATCAAGAATTGGTCCCTTTGCCACACTTTTGGGTAGACATGACGTTTCAGTTCATGTATATGATCACCATCCTCCTTCATCAGATGATATTGATGGAGAATTAATGGTTATTGATCCTGTAGGTGCTACGAGCACTCTTCTTGTAGAAATTCTTTTACAGCGTCATATTCATATAACTCCCCATGAAGCGACTCTATTTGCCATGGGAATCTACGAAGATACGGGTGGTTTAACTTTCGGTGGTACAACTGTTAGAGATTTTACAGCTATATCGAATTTGAAAGAACTGGGCGCTGATTTAACGATTATCCCAGCTCATATTGAAATGAGTTTCTCAGCCTCTGAACGGAGAATATTGGATTTACTTATAGAAAATGCATGGGTTCGTTATATTAATGGAGCGCGGGTAGTTCTTTCTTATACCGCGTCTTCTGTATATGTTGATGGCCTTTCTCTTTTCGTTCACCGCTTGCGTGACTATTTCACGGCAGATATTGCATTAGCTGCTGTTCGGATGGAGAAGAGAACGTATGTTGTCGCGCGAAGCCATGAAAACATACTCGATGTATCAAAGTTTTTAGCCCATCTTGGCGGAGGAGGTCATCCTCAAGCTTCCTCTGTTACTCTACATAATGTTCGCCCTCTTTCCATTCTTGAAACGTTGGAAAAGAAATTGGAAGAATCAATCCAACCACGGCTCAAAGTTGAAGATATTATGACGAGTCCTGTTATGGCTGTTGAGCCTGATTCTTCTGTAAATGATGCTTACCGAACAATGATTCGTTATGGACATTCAGCACTCCCCGTTGTTTTTGCAGGGAGGGTCCGAGGTATTATTACTCGGAAAGACCTTGATAAAGCTCAGCTTCATGGTTTCGGATTAGCCCTTGTCAAAGAATTTATGACAGAGAGTGTTATTTCCGTAGCAAAAGAAGCCTCCATTTCAGAAGCTCATCGAATTCTTGTCTTTCATAACATAGGAAGACTTCCAGTGCTTGATGGGAAAGAGTTAGTAGGTATCATTACACGTACAGATCTCGTAAGAGCACTGTATCCAGAATCGCTCCCTCCTGAAGAGAGAAAAATTGCGCCGGAGCTTCCATGGTCTGACAATTTAGAACTTCTTTTGCAGAAGAAGTTGAAACCAAGGCAATTAGAAGTGCTTACCTATCTGGGAGAAAGAGCGGAAGCTCTTGGCATGAAAGCATATATCGTTGGAGGCATAGTGAGAGACCTCATGCTCGGTAGAGAAAGCCTTGATTTAGATGTTGTTGTTGAGGGTAATGCTGTCGATTTTTTAAAAAGTTTAAAACAGGAAGATTGTCACATATCAGTTCATGAACGTTATAAGACTGGGACTCTTGTTTTTGGAGATGGTGTAAAAGTAGATGTTGCTACAGCTAGACGTGAATTTTATGAATATCCACTTGCTCAGCCAAAAGTATCAAGCGACTCATTAAAACATGATCTTTATCGACGAGACTTTACTATTAATGCTATGGCAATTTCTATCACTCCTTCAACATGGGGAACTCTTGTCGATTATTTTGGCGGTCGGCGGGATTTGAAGAAGAAGACGCTCAAGGTTTTACACAATTTAAGTTTTGTAGAAGATTCTACGCGAGTTATACGTGGTATTCGCCTTGAACAACGCTTAAATTTCCATATAGAAGATAATACGTTAAGGCTTTTAACGAGTTGTTTGCGTGGTGGTTTGTTATCTCGATTATCTGGGTACCGCCTTCGTAGTGAACTAGAGTTGACAATGCAGGAAAAAAATCCCTATCCTGCATTAAAAAGAATGTCGGAATTATCGGTATGGGATATTCTTTTCCCAGGAATACGAATTGGTAAAACGACAATGAGAACCATTCGTCGTCTTTCGGCGTTTCTGGCTAGAATCTCAAGAGATTTTCCTGATTTTAAAGGGGACGAGTGGCTTGCTTTTCTTGCAGCACTAGCAATGGAATCTGACGAAACTATACAATCATCGGTATTAGATCGTTTAAGTCTTGCTCCAAGAGAACGGGAAATCATGGTACAATCCCTCGACGGACTTGGTGCAGCTGAGCAAGATCTCGGCGGTCGAATTCCGAAAAAGAATTCAGAGATTTACCACTATTTTTATGAAGTATCTCCAGTAACAGCGTTGTTCTGGAGCGCTGCAACGGAGCGATGGAGAGTACGACGGCGAATACTTTCTTTCTTAACGAAGCTCCATAAAACAAAGAGCTACTTGACTGGCCGTGACTTAATTCAAATGGGATATCGCGGAGGGCCGCAACTTGGACAAATTTTATCTCAGTTGAGAGATCGTTGTCTTGATGAAGAGCTAACGTCTCAAGAAGAGGAGCTCGCTTGGGTGCAACGCAACTTCCCCATTAAAGGAGTGTGAGAGTAACAATGCATTTTCCGTCTCTACCTGAATTATTATTGAGTCTTCCTGCCGTATTGTGGGCGATAACATTTCACGAGTTTTGCCATGGCTATATGGCTTACATATTAGGTGATCCTACAGCTGAAAGAGCAGGACGATTGACACTTAACCCCTTAGCACACTTAGATCCCGTTGGAGCAATAATGCTTCTGATTTTCCGTTTTGGCTGGGCCAAACCAGTTCCCATAGATTCTCGTTATTTCAAAAAACCGAGACGAGATCTCTTTCTTGTTTCTATTGCTGGAGTGGTGGGCAACTTGCTTACAGCGGCTTTGGTAGGAATACTTGTTCGTATCTTCCCTTCTTTCTTTTTGGGTAATCCGGCTCTTCGACTTTTTATGTTTCTCATGGTTGTAATCAACGTGGGATTGGCTGTCTTTAACTTAATCCCAATTCCGCCACTTGATGGTTCAAAAGTTCTTTACTCTATTATGCCTCCTCACTGGCTGGAAAAGTACTTCTGGCTGGAACGTTATGGGTTCATCATTCTTATGCTTTTGCTGGCTCTCGGTGTAATCCAAGCCGTAATGAACCCCATTGTATTTTTCCTGATTCGCTTGATATTGTAGTGATATTGATATGCAGAGTTGAGAGAGGATGAGTGATATTGAAGATACTTTTGACAAATGACGATGGTGTATTTGCGCCGGGTCTTGTAACGTTAGCTTCCTATCTTTCCAGTAAAGGATATACATGGACGGTTGTTGCTCCTGATAGAGAGAGAAGCAGTGTTGGACATGCCATTACTTTGACTCGCCCTCTTCGTTTATCAGAAATTAGCCAGGGGGTCTATCCCTCAGGTCAGAGGGTTTATGCTTGTGATGGTACTCCGTCTGATTGTGTTGTTTTAGGAGTCGAGGAAGTATCTCCTGAGGTCAACATGGTTATATCGGGAATAAACAATGGGCCTAATGTAGGAGATGATCTCACCTATTCAGGGACTGTTTCGGCAGCTATGGAAGGCGTTATTATGGGGCGCCCCTCAATTGCTGTCTCACTGAATTGCAGCAGTCGTGACGAAGTATGCCATTATGATACGGCAGCTATCGTTATAGGAAAAATTCTAGAAGTTCTAGAGAAGGAACCGCTAGATGAAGGTGTCTTGCTTAATGTAAATGTGCCTAATCTTCCTATCCCTCTTTTAAAAGGAGTACGTGTTACACGCAAAGGCGTGCGCCTTTATGAAGGAAAAGTTACACAACTGAGAGATCCCCATGGCCGAGTTTATTTTTGGGTATCAGGTCGTCCCGAAGATCAGCTTATTGAAGGTTGTGATGTTTGGGCTTTGGCGAACGGTTATGTGTCGATTACGCCTGTACATATGGATATGACTCATTATCCGTCGGTTGAACGTTATTCGAATAATGGACTTGAAAAAATAAACTTTTAGTCACTTTAAAAAAAATAGTTGACAAAGGTTCATTGTCGTGTATAATGCTTTCAATAAATAAAAAAAGCATTATACGGCAATGAAAGGGAAGAGTATTCCCTCCTCTTTTCGACAGAGAGAAAAGGTCACCGGCTGAGAGCCTTTTTAGTTAAACGGGGGAAGAATAGAGCCCTTGAGCTAACCTCGAAGAAAGACGAATAGTCAAGTAGAGGTAATGAAGTGAGTGAAAGAAACAAAATTTTATTTTTGGTCTTTCGCTAATATGGGTGGCACCGCGGGTATCAAGCCCGTCCCTGGTAATACTGGGGACGGGCTTGTTTTTTTAAGGATGAGTGAAAGGGGAGCTTTTGAAATGCTTGATAAGAAAAAGGTGGTACTTGCTTATAGTGGCGGTCTTGATACGTCTGTAGCAACTATGTGGCTCAAAGAAAAAGGATATGAAGTCATTACTATGACTGCTGATGTTGGACAGACTGTGGATTTGGAAGAAGCAAAACAGAAAGCACTTAAAAGTGGTGCATCTAAAGCGTATGTTATGGATTTAAAAGATGAATTTGTTAAAGAGTTTGTTTGGCCAGCTTTGAAGGCAAATGCTACGTACCAAGGAACGTATCCCCTTAACTCTGCACTTTCACGTCCTTTGATTGCCAAGGCTATGGCCATGGTGGCTAAAAAGGAGAATGCCGGAGCAGTAGCTCATGGATGTACAGGGAAAGGACAAGATCAGGTGCGTATAGAAGTATGCACTAACGCCTTGAACCCAGAACTTGACGTACTTGCTCCAGTTAGAGATTGGCACTTTAGCCGAGAAGCTGAAATGGAATATGCTCAGCAACACGGAATTCCTGTTAAGGCAACTACGGCATCTCCATACAGTATTGATGAAAATCTTTGGGGACGATCCATCGAATGTGGAATTTTAGAAGATCCATGGAATGAGCCACCTTCTGATGCATATACATTGACTGTAGATCCTTGGAACGCTCCTGACCATCAGGAATTTGTTGAAATAACTTTTGAAAAAGGAATACCGGTGGCGCTAAACGGAGAAAAAATGGATGGTCCCTCACTCATTCTTGCTCTAAATGCAATTGCTGGAAAACACGGCGTGGGTCGAATAGATATGGTAGAAGATCGTCTTGTAGGCTTTAAGAGTAGGGAAGTGTATGAATGTCCAGCAGCTATTACACTTATTGCGGCTCATAAAGCATTGGAAACACTAACTCTTGATAAAAAAGTGTTGGCAGCAAAGAAAGAACTGGAAGCTACATATGCAGAACTCACATATGAGGGATATTGGTATTCGCCTTTGAAGGAAGCTATAGATAGTTTTGTTGATACGACACAAGAATATGTAAATGGCGTTGTTAAAGTTCGCTTCTATAAAGGACAAGCCGTTGTTCGAGGCATGAAATCTGAGAGTTCTATATATCAACAGAATTTAGCGACATACTCAGAGGGAGACGCCTTCGATCACCAGGCCGCAGTTGGGTTCATCAAAATCTGGGGGCTTCCTTTAAAGACTTGGAAACAGGTACATAAGGATAAAGTGCCAGTTGAGATTTTTTGTTAACTATACATTACAAAAGTGTTGAGGGGAGAGATGATAATGAAAAAGGTAGTTTTAGGGTTGGTGGTTTTAGCGCTTATTGTAGGAATGATAGGAGTGCCGGCTTATGCTGCTTCAATTATGGACAAGGACACCATAATTGTAGGAACATCTGGTTCATATCCTCCTTTTGAGTTTCATGATAAAACAGGAGCTCTTGTAGGTTTTGATATTGACCTTGCTAATGAAGTTGGGAAACGCCTTGGGAAGAAAGTTGAATGGGTGGATATGGCTTTTGATGGAGTGATTCCTTCGCTGCTAACGGGAAAAATTAACATGATAGCTGCTGCTTTGAGTATTACTGAGGAGCGAAGCAAGAAGGTAGCATTTTCTACCCCATATATGGTGAGTTTGAGTGCTTTTGTTCTTCCTGTTGGTAGCGCTGAGATGAAGAGTCTTGAAGATTTTAAAGGGAAGACAATCGCTGTTCAGCTTGCTACAACGCAAGATGTGTTTGTTTCTGAAATTGAAGGTATAACGGTGAAACGGTTTCCAAAATTGAATGACGCTGTTCGAGAAGTGGCTCTGAAGAGGGCGGATGCTTCATTTATGGATGAGACTGTTGCTGAAACATATATTAACAGTGACGAATTTAAGGGGCAGCTTGAAAAATCCTTTACAGTAGAGCTTAAAGGAGCTAAACAGGCACTAGCTGTAAGCAAGGAAGATCCCGCTTTTCTTGATGCTGTAAATGGAGTTCTAAAAGAACTAGAAGAAGAAGGGTTTATTTCCGAGCTACATAAAAAGTGGAATACTAAAAAGAATTAGTTTTCTAAAAATTGTAAGAGTAAGAAATACTATAAAAGCACATTAGCCATATTGGTTGGTGTGCTTTTTTGTTTTGGCAGACTCTTTATTACGTTGTACAATATAAATTGATATCGTAGCTCTTACTTCATTAAGGAGGATGCTATAACAAATGACAGAACCTAAAAAATTGACTCCTCGCGGTAAGGTCCTCATTGCCTTAACAATTATAGTTATTTTTATTTTTGGCTTAACAGCTTTTCTAGGTCGAGAAAGTATCGGGACTCTATTTCAAGGTAAACTTAGATATTTTTGGGTCGTTATTCTTCTTGCTGTGGGCTATTTTTCTGCTCACGAGACAAAATAAAAGGTAGCATTTCGAGGTCTTCTTTATTAAGTAAATAGTACGAATTTAAAAGAGTATATTGTGGAAAGACTGAAAGTGAACTTCTAATAGCTTCCAACAGGGGGATTCCCTGACTTTCAGCATTTAAAACAATACCTGTACGGTTTTCATCATAATGCTCATTCAATACACGAACAAGAGAGTTTACTCTCTCTTGTTGTTCCAGATCAGGGGCATAGGGTTCTCTGACGATATACGGTATTTTGTTCTCCTTAGCTAAGAAAAGAAGGGACTGGCTATCAATTCCAGCTGTTTCTGCAAGGTGCTGAGAGCTAAGAGAATCAAGCATAATCAAGGCAACTTCTTTATTCTGGAACTGATCTTCTTTCATCAGCTCTTTTAAAAGTTGTGTATATATCTGAGTCAAAGTTTCTCTTCTTGTTTGAAGCAATGTTGTTTGATCTTCTTCACTAATATCCTTTCCAGGCAAAAAGAAAGAAGCGGGATCTTTCCTATGTATTTGTGCGTAGCTTTCTCTGAAGCTTGGATGCATAGGCGTAAAACGTGCGGGGTCGCCAATTCCTTCGTCGGGATGTTCAAAATATAGATCTGCAATATAGATACCATCCCAAGAAAAGGAATTGAGGTGTTTCTGCAAAAAACGGATGGTTTCTTTGAAGCAATTTGGGTCTTCAAGAGCCATAAGAGGTCGCCATTCAATGAAAGCATCGGAGAGCAAGGCTGTCTTTTCCCGCCACTCAGGGTATGTATTCCAAAACTCTTCCGAAACCAATGGAAGTTCAAGCCACGCTTCTATTGTCATATTTTGTTTGTGAGCTTCTTCAATAAATTTTTTTGTGAAGTCAACATAATCAGGCGAAGTGTACCAGGCACTTAAAATACATCGTGAAAAGCCTTCAGAAGCGATTTGCTTCGCAAAAGAAACAGGATCTCGATCATAGAAAAAGCCCCAGTCAATCATGATAGAAAGAGTAGATATATTTTTTTCAGGGGCGTGTTTTTCGGGCAAAATATTCCATTCATATTGCAAAAGGTCAAAGAAAAAGGGATACACTGTTCCGATGTCAATGGAAGCACCGAGAGGAAGCGCGCTGTAAACGCAGCGAACATTTTTATACTTAAATTCAACGCAAAGTGGTTCATTGAGAGCTGTCTCGGCCAATATGCGGCTTTGAGACGGGGCGCTAAATACTTCAAAAGGTAATGATGAAGGAAGTTCTACAACGTTTTTTCTTTTTCCTTGCCAAAGATAGAAAGGTACCAACCCTTTTTTTGATGACCAAGAGAGACCAATTGTTTGTGACAGCAGGCTAGGTGAGTCTGTTAAAAGTGTTGCAGATTGTTTAATTGTTCTTAGTAACTCTTCGATATCTTTCTGAGACATTTCTTGTGCACTTTCTCCTGGAACGATGACCAATGAAGCTTGTTGAGCAGTGCGAATGTCTGAAGACATTGTCGCTTTAAAACCATAATTGTTTAAAAGAGAAAGAAGAGAAGAGTCTGAGGTCTCTTTTGTTGTTAAGACAAAAATATCTGGATTTTGAGTTTCATTGGGTAAAGGGGAAGCATAGACCAATTTCGTTTGAGTAGCCAATATAAGGCATAAAAGAAACATGCAGAGCATTTTCTTCATATCATTCACCTCTAAAAGTTTACTTCTGTTCTAAAATGCCACATGTTGTTGTCGAGATAGTCTGCCTCAGCGTCCCCGTAATGAATATCGTCATAAAGTAGTTCAAAGAAGGCAGAAGGGGTAATATGGTAACGAACGCCGATAGACCAGTTTGTAGTGTCGTAATCATTTCCGCCTGTGTTCTCATAGCGTATATTGGCGTATCGCTGAAAGGTAGTCCATTTTTCAGAAATATCTTGAACAGTCTTTATAAAAAATACGTTTGTAGAAAACTCACCTAAGTGAGGGGTAACTTCGAAAGAGTATTTATTCCATGGCTGATGGTCTGTCTTAAAGTTTTTGTCGAAATGTGCGTATTCAATCCAGAGGTTTGTCAATTTTAATTGTTCTTGTTTTATGTCAAGAATAGCCTTCCATGCCTGAGGAGATTGATCGTCTGGATAGGCCCATTTCTCAAGATCCTCAACGTACCAAGCTCCCCTAAAAAAGGTGTTGAAATTCAGGGCATATTCGAAATCGAGCCATGCGACTTTCCAGTCAGAAATATCGGGGTTTGTTCTTGAATCATTAAAATAATCGTGATAGAGGCCGTTAATAGCTAGGCGGAAGCGCTCATCAAAGCGATGTGTCCATCTAATGCCGTAAAGACTTTGTTCTTCTTCAGATGTTACTTTGTCATCATGTGCTACAAAGAGAACAAATTGCCCTAATGGCAGATTTTTCGTCAGGTAATATCCAGTATGAATAGTATCTCCCATAAAAGCATCTGCATCTGTATAAATTTGGGATTCGGCTTCCCAATCGTAGTACCAACGTCCAGTCCTTAATGCGAAATCTCGGGGAAGCGTAAGATCAATCCAATAATAATCCCATTTTAAATTTTCCTTGTAATTGGGGTCATTACTATCATAGTGACCTAATCGTCCTACAAATGTTGTTTTGCTGTCGATAATTTTAGAAAACCAGAGATAAAAATCAGCAGGACGAAAATCATGGGTTCCTATTCCTGGCCCCATGTCTTCCTTAAATCGTCTACCGTCAAATTGAAAGGTTCCCCAAAATCTCCAATTTCCAATGTTTTCTTCTAATGTAGTTATCCTTTTGTCTAGAAGGTCGGTTTTAGAAGGAATAGCCGTAAGCTCATATTGGAATTCGCGTAACAGCTTTTTTAAAGCGATCACTTGGGCAACATCGATTTTTTCGATATCGACATGGTCAATGGTTTTAGCTAACATTTCTGCAACTTCATAACGTCTAAGCAATATGTCTCCCCGTAGGGAATGGTCAGGATAGCCTTTTATAATTCCTGCAGAAGCAAGTTGATGAATGGCATCATATGCCCAATGGCCTTCTGGTAAGTCTGTAAAAGGGGATTGTGCTTCTGAGGGAGAATACCCCCAGAAGCAAAGAAAAACAATTAACGTTATATATATTTTCTTTTTGTGGTTGCAAAGCATAGAAATAATTGTCATTTTTATCTCCTATACATCCCCCAGAAATATCCCTTACATGCTCTTATTTCCGTCGTATTCGCGCAAAGAGAGTAATGAGGAGTATTGACATTATGGCTACTGCTACAAGAGTAAAGATTCCAAGATAGTTTCGATCAGACGAGAAGAGAAGGAGTACCTTTTGCCAGAAAGAAAGAGTAGGCTTTTCTTCTATTTTTTCCTCGGTTATAGAGGTGAAGAAAGGAATTGCATCACCAATGGGGGATATAAATGCAACGTCCCCATCGATATTCCAATCTAAAAGGGCCTGTCTGAAAGATACAGTTGTAGGCATTCTATGATTCCATGTGGAAATAAATTGAATACCTCCATTTTGTTTAGTTAATGAAAGAAGTGCACTTTGGTTTGCAAATGCAGGAAGCACTGGAATTTTCTCACCAGAGAGAATTTCTTCTTTTTCCGGATCGTACCCAACAGGAAGAGGAACGCCTTTTTCATGCAATGTCGCTACAGAAACAAGCAGCACCTGATTCTCTTCATTGTTTCCTGCTGTCCATTCGTCAAATGATTTGATATGAAATACTACTTTCCACGGCAATGTTCTTTGCCATGCAGAAAGAATAACAGAAAGCGCAGAAAGCTCTTTGCCTGTGGGTTCTTTTTCTGTGTAGATAGTTAGCTCTCTTTTCCCGTCTAATAGGTAAGGCATGTTGGAAAGTCGTGCTGTCAAAGGTACGATGTCGTGAGGAATATGTAGATACGAGTTTCTATCGATAGTTAGCCATGCACTCTCCATAAAGCGTTTTGTGCAATCTGGAATGTCTATATCAAGATAACTTTTCAACTGGAAAGAGATGAAACCATTATTCAATCTCTCTGCCGGAATCGGAACAGATAGACGCCCGTCATTTGCATTTTCAGGAGTAAGAGCGACTCCTTTCATTGGAACATTGTTTACATCAACTTCAAGAGCTGATTTTTTTCCTTCCAGATTTGGGGCGTGGCGGAACATAAGAACTAGAATAGGGTTCCCCTTAATTTTCCAGTTAGGTGGAATCTGATAATTTACTGTCTCTTGATGTTGTAAAATTCCACGAAATACAACATCGCTTCGTCCTATATCGACTAGACTGACATCTGCAACGTCACGAGGAACGTCTATTGTCTTGGGAAGAGGTAATGACGTTGGAATGGCCGATGCGGAGGCAAGCATTTGTTTGCGTGTTTCAGGTGTTAACAATGCTTGTACGGCGAAGCAAAGATCTTCTCCATTCCCAGCTGTAATAAGCATACGTCCGAAGGCTTCTTTATTCAAAAATACAGAGGCAAAAACATTCCCCTTTTCAAGTTTTTGGGTTGAATCGAATGTATTTAACAGCTCTTGTGTGAAACGGTCTTCATTTCCTAAATATAAAATGTGATGTTTCATTGCGATATCTCGAGTTACATCACTCATTGTTACTATTAAGGGGTAAAAATCCTTAAAAGGCACATTGTGAGTGAAACTTGAGATAAGGTCTACAGCTGCTTGAATTTCAAGACTTGATGGCGCATCTGGAAGAACAATAAGGGTATTGTCCGTCTGATAGTTTTCTGGTTCAAAGAAAGGAGCCGGGAATTGATTAAGGGCTAATTCTACAGACGGTACATATTTAAGATGAACCAGGCTTTCTCTATGAATTCGCAGCCAGTTTCCTGGGTTATTTACATTTGAGCATCTATCTTGATTAGAGTGCAGCATAGCATCTATTGTAAGCGAATTGACTCCCTCTACCATGCTATCGGGATCGAGAGGAATTTTTGAGATCCCTTTCCATTGGTTAATATCTTTCATACGTAATGTTGTAGTTCTACGTCCGTTAAGTGTTACAGTAAGACTGGAAATATCTGTATCGAGTATTTCAGAGTGGCTTGTAATAAGCTCCAGATATGATCCTTCCAGAGCTTTCCAGTTTGCAGGGAGGTTGAAGTAAAGGGTTGTTCCGCTGAAGATTATGTGCATGGGAATGTCTTCTACTGCTAAAACAGTATTAAGACTCTCTCCAGGAGGAAGTACTATTCCAGTATGGTGCTGGAGTACGTGGTTAGCTACTATTGAATCTTTATCAACGGCTTCATCAGTTATTGAAACTGCTTTTTTTTCTGCTTCGCCTACCTCTGCTATGGGTTGTTTGGGAGGCGTATAGTCTATTTTTCGAATATCTACAACAATGCGATCTGGATTCTTAAGGATATAGTGATTTACAGAAAGATTTCGCTCCAAAAGAAAAACCGTAGCTTTGGTTTCTCCAGCTGTTCCTTGAACAGAGAAGGAACGGGCCGGGGAGGGCAGCTGACCAGTGAAGGGGCGATAAAGTCCATCTGCTATTGTAAGAGTAATCTGATTAGCATTCTGTGTAAAAGAATACGAAGCTGGTCTGTTCATATCAATGACGAGGCGAATACCTCCTGTATGAATTCCCCAACGGACGTTTGTTATTTCTGCTTTCGCTTGTGGCGTTAAAACGAATAAAAATACCAATATGAAGCATATAAAAGTTGTTATTCGTTTCATGTTTATCCCGTCCTTTCAGTCTTGTGCCAGAAGGTTTCTTCTTTTTTAAATATTTTTATTAATGGGTGGAACAAGGCATTGAACATTACTAAAAGCCAAAGTTGCGTATAAGAAAAATACATTAAAAATCCTAAAAAGATGTTTTTGAGACGATCTTCTCCTGGTTCCGCCGTAAGTGTTATTGAAAGCTCTACAACAAATAGAAGAGTGGAAAGAGCCCATAGTGCATTGAATGGACCTTGTAGATTAATTCGGCTCAAACCAGAGATTCCCAAAATAAAGATGCATAAAGAAGCCGTGAGACTCGTTAAGAAAAGAAAGTAGATCATAAAGAGATAAAGCATATCGAAAAAAAGTTTCCATTGGCCTTCAAACAAAAGAGGAAAGAAGTATTTTTTCAGAACATAAATATTTCCTCGTGCCCATCGGGTTCTTTGTTTAAACCACACTCTCCACAACGATGGTTCTTCTTCCCATGTTATAGCGTAAGGAACCATTTTTATTGCTTTTTTACGAAGATAGATACGTATAGAAAGTTCCGTATCTTCAGTAAGAGCTCGTTCATCCCAGCCTCCAAGAGACTGTATAAGATCTTTCCATATTACAAAGTTTGTTCCTGGAATTGTAGCGAGTTTATATAATTTCCAACGCCCTGCTTGAGTCGTCCATTGAAAGAAAATGGTTTCAAGATTGATAAAGCGTGTTAATAAATTACGATCTTTATTCCGCGTACGAAATTTACCGATAACAGCACCGAGACGTGCTCTATCTTCTATGAGATTGCGCACAAGGTAGAGAAGAGCATTTTTCTCAGGAGTATTGTCAGCATCGTAAACGGCGATAACTTCTCCCTGTGCGACCTCTAATCCATAATTTAAAACGGCCGATTTCCCTTTTTTACCTCTGTCTTCAGGAACATCAACGACTTCCACATAAGGGCCAATGCTCCGCGCGGCTTTTCTGGCTACTTCGCCTGTTCTGTCTGTGGAGTTATCGTTTAGGCAAATAATTTCGAGCAAATGTTTAGGATACTCAAGTCGTCCTATAGCTATAAGTGTTTTTTCTATAACAAGTTCTTCATTATGTGCTGGAATAAGTATAGAGACATAAGGTAGGTTTTCTGCTGTTGTTGAATCGAAGTGCCATTTTTCTCGTTCTGCGTGCACAGAATATTTGTAGCCGCTAAATGACAGCACGGCATGGTAAAGAAGCATTGTCCATATAACGATAAGACTGAACAGAAAAACGCCGTCTATTAGTGTCATTTAAAAAGATCCTTTCTTCGCCGTCTGGTAAGGCGAACATACACAAAAAGTAAGATGAAAGCGGTTATCCCTCCTGCTATAAGAGGGAACCATGCCCAAAGCATTTTTTGTGAATCAGAAGGAGGAACAGGCCATAAATCTGGCACCTCTTTAGGAGTATATAAAAGTTTGGCTCCCATGGTTCCTGTATCGACAAAACTGTATCCCATATTTCTAATAAAAGGTATAAGTTCCTTTAAATACTCATCGCCCGCTAAATAAGGATGATAAAAGAAGCAGATAAAGGGATCGCGCACGATAGATGTAATAATACGCACCTTTTCCTCAATAGTTTTCAATGAAAGAAGCTGGGTTCCTGAAGCTATATATCCAACTTGTTCTGGCAGAACGCTAAGCCCTGACACTGTTTTCCTTATAATATAGGGAAAAGATTGTGTTGTTTGATATGTTTTATTGTTAACCATAAGCTCTCCAGCAATAGTGTTAAAGTAATTTATTAACTCTTCTTGCAATGAAAGAGGAAAGTTATAGTGAGGTGCTTCGAAGTAATTTGGCTGTAACCCTGCCTGATGAAATATCCAAAGTCCGTATTGCATGCGTTCGTGAAAGTATTTTCTTTCATTGGGTATAGGACGATCTACAGATATATCCCAAAATTCTGAGCCTTCTCCAGATATCCACTTATATTGGTGTGATGTCCCATGCATAATTATCGTTCCGCCATGCTCAACAGCATACTTTAATGTTTCTAAAAACGGTTTATTATCAACAAGCCGTATTGCATATTTAGATTCTGGAGTTACAAAAACAGGATAAACCGCCATGGCAAAGGGAACAGAGTTTGATGCGAGGTAATCTATAGTTTGTCGTAATTTTTTTAAGCTTTCTCTAGAATATGATGGATTTAAATCTTCAAGACGAACCATTGCCTTCTTTACGTGAGCATGAGGAATCCCCAAAACGTCATGTAAAAGATCAGCAAATATAAGATAGCTTATTCCGGACGTAGCTACGCCTTGAAAAATCCATGTATTCCCTTTACGTGCAACATAGGGTATAAGCTGCTCTCCGTCATCAAGCGTTGAAAGTACTTTCCATTCATCTCCCAATTGAAGAGGATACATGCGAAATAACGTTTCTCTGAAACGTATATCCTTATACGTTATATGTGTCGTTGTTATTGGAGTAGTACTCGTTCCAAGCCAACGATGTGTTCCAACATAACAGGTTGTTTTCTCTCTTGAGCTAAGAACATTTTGAATTTCGATTGATGGAGAATTTGAGTCTATGCTCGATACATAAAAGATGACATCAGGTTCGAGTAATGTCTTTGCTGTTGTTTTTTGTAGCGTATTCATTGTTATATTTATGTATTCAAAATGGCCTAATAAGTTGGCAACAAACATAGCACTATCTCTTTCAGGTTCGTCATAAAGAACAGTAACCTGATAAGGCGCCCCATAAAGGGGGAAAGCAAAAAATAGAAAAATCATACATCCCATTAAAAGAAGCAATATATATTTTTTCATACTTTTATTAATTTCATTTTTTAATGATGACTATACTCGTACTCTTTACGTGCTAATGTCATTAAAGAGACATACTCTTGACTATCTGCCGGACAAACAGCACTTCCTGTTTGTGGTGTCAATCGAATACGCCTAAAGTCATTTTCTCCCAGTGCGATATCTACATATTGTAATTTTTGCCGAATACGTTCTGCGAAAATATCAGTTCCTTCTCTTTCAGTATTAGGCAGCAAAAAGGCGAATTCTGCTTCATCTATTCGGGCAAGAAGATCTTCTGTTCTTTTACTAGACTTCAATATTTGAGCAACGTTACGTATAACGAGTCCTTTTGCTCTTTCTCCGTGCACATCTGTTAATTCTTTTAGAAAGGCGACTTTAATAAGCAGAATAGAGAAGTATCCCCCATATCTTTTTTGTCTGGCCAACTCTTCATTCATACGGAAGGCAAAACGTTTTGATGTTTCAAGACCGGTTTGTTCATCAATGACTACAAGAGAATCAATTTGTGTAGAGAGAATTGTCAGCCGTTCAGTTATATCTGAAATAATTTTCTCTAAGCCACCACCCACATATCCACTAAAGGGAACGATAAGAAGCCAAAAGAGACGAGAAGCATCAACAGGTGTTTGATTCTGCCTCCATAAGGCAAAACCAACCTTAAAACTCCCATAAAGGAAGAGGATGACAAGAGAAAATATGAGCGAGGTGGTACTGCCACAGATCGATCCGATGAAAAGAGCAGTTGCTGCAAGGAGAGTCATGACATAATCTTCAAAGGGGATGGCATAGTTGATGAAAAACCACGTCATTACGACAGAAAAACCAATAAAGATCGCAAACGCAAAGAGCAGTAAACGCTTCTTGTATATCTGGGTTTGCCCTGTCAAGGGATATCCCCCCTTATATTTTAAAAAATATTCTTAACATATTATTAAATTATTTTACATGGATATTTTTACTTTGTAAAGCAATTCCCTGGCTATGAGAGCAATAAGGTTATCAAAAGCCCAGACAGTTTGCGTTTTGTCTTCTTGTTCGTATCCTAAGAGACCTTTATATTTGCCTTCATCAATAATGAAATCGCTCAATTTAGAATATGCTTTTTCGGCAGCTTCATCAAAACCGCAGTCTTTAAAAAAAAGAGAGGCAAGGGCATAAACAGTAATATTTTCATTGCCGCTTTTATCTGTAATTTTCCCAGTGGAGAGAAGTTCGATAGCGTATTTTCTCCCATATGATGTAGGAATTATTCCAATTGACGATAAGAAGTGTAGGTGAAGCATTGTATTTATGAGGTTTTCCTCATTATAAGTAAATTCTTTTTTTTCAAAGGAATATCCCCACGCATTTTTCTCTTCAAGAAAAAGCCCTGTTATGACGAAACCAGATGTTTTGACAAGTATAGGAAGCCAATTTTCATCACGTTTTGCTAGCATCTTCATAGCGCGCAAATCTGCGTATGAGAGAGTCAATTCACTTGTATTTTTAGTGATTGCAAGAGGTTTAAACCAGGATTGTTTCCATGAAGCTCCGTCGAGTAAGGTGTCATTTTCTGTGTTGTATATTCGTATTTTTTCAGCCAAAGTTATAAGAGGTTTTTTAAAGTTTTCTTTTGGCCATAGTTCATCTGCAAGAAGCAGGGCGTAACATGTTCGGAGGTCATCTATACTTGCGTTTGATGTCGCTTTCTTTCCTGTAGATGAGAGTTCCCACGCCAGAAGTCCACTGGGAGAAACGAAATATTTCTGCATAAGCGAAACTTGTGTTTTAAATCGTTTCAGGTCTCCACGCAGAGCAGCAAGTTCCATTTCAAGGGAATGAGTTTCTGAAAGAAAGGTTTTCTTGTCGTTGCGCGTATAGAGAAGCCCATTAGGGGCGCGAAGAACACGTTCCAGGCCTATTTCAACAGCAGGCCCCCAGTCGGGTGATGGCAGCACAATATTATTTGCATAGGCTGGATTACATAAAAACATAGAAAGGCATATACAATTCAAGATTAACATTTTAAGTCTTTTCATAGGGGTTCTCACCTTATAAAAAAGATTTAGAAATAACCATTGATCATATCATAACTCAGGAGAAGAACTCCTGAGTTATGATATGTCTTTATATGTATTCTAAACTAATTTTCTGCGAATGCATCTGAAGGGGCAACTGGCAAATCAACAATACTTTCTCTGCCCTGTTGGATTTTTTGTGCTTCCTCTTTCATATATAAAGAAAGCTTATTTTTTACGTGGTCATCTTGGCGGGCTAAAATGCGAATAGCCATGAGAGAAGCATTTTTAGCGCCATCTATTCCAGTCGCTGCTACAGGTACACCAGGAGGCATTTGGGCTATGGAAAGAAGGGCATCTAATCCGCCTAGGGTTCCAGCTGAGATAGGAACACCTATAACTGGCAGAAGCGTATGGGCAGCAAGTACTCCAGGGAGCGCTGCTGATAATCCAGCCATAGCAATAAGAACCTCAATACCTCTTTTTTCTGCCAGAGATGCGTATTTTGCAGCATCTTCAGGCGTTCTGTGAGCAGAAGCGATGGTTACTTCAAAGGGAATTTCAAATTGTTTAAGGATGTCTGCCGCTTTATGGGCTGCAGGCAGATCTGATTTCGATCCTAACATAATTCCAACGCGGGGTGTTTGCGCATTCATGCTGATCACTCCTCGTCTGGCTTTAGCCGTTATATCGTTACGATAATGGGCTCCTTCGAAATGTATCTTGGCAACACTGTCATACGACCGTTTCAAAGCCTCATCTAAAGTATCACCAATACCTATTACATTCAGAACTCTTCCTCCAGCAGTAACTATTTCTCCTTTTTCGTTCAGAGCTGTTCCAGCATGGAAGACCATAACGTTATCTGTCTTGGCGACCTTATCCAGCCCCGTTATGGGTAGGCCTTTTGTGTATGGACCAGGATAGCCGCCTGAAGACATGACAACATCAACAGCCCACTTTGCAGAAACTATTTCAGGCAATGTATCAAGTTCTTCATTGCAAGAGGCATTTATAAGCTCTGCGAAATCTACGCTAAGAAGCGGTAAAATGACTTCCGCTTCAGGATCACCGAAACGAACGTTGTATTCTACAACCCGAGGAGATCCATTATTATCTATCATAAGCCCAAAATAGAGAATACCGCAGAACGGAATTTTTTCAGATTGAAGCCCCTTAAAGGTAGGAAGAATGATCTTTTCTTCAATTTTCTGAAGCAATTCTTTTCCCACCCATGGTACTGGAGAATACGCACCCATTCCGCCGGTATTGGGACCTTCATCGTTATCAAAGACCCTTTTATGGTCCTGGCTGCAAGGCAGAATGCGGTAACTTTTCCCATCGCTGATACAAAGTACCGTTAATTCAAGGCCGGGCATAAAGTCTTCTACAACGATCTTTTCTCCTGATACTCCAAGTTCTTTTTTCACAAGGAGATTGGAGACTGTTGTCAAAGCATCCTCTTTTGTCTTTAAGACAAATGCGCCCTTACCTGCTGCCAGACCATCTGCTTTAACAACAAATGGGGCAGTGCGTTTATCCAGGGCTTTCTGGGCTTCTTCTACAGTAGTACAAACATCAAAAGGTGCTGTAGGAATAGCGTTGCGCAACATGAACTGTTTAGCAAAGATTTTGCTTCCTTCCAGTTGAGCACCTTTAGAACCGGGACCAAAGACGGTAAATCCATTTTCTCTTAAAACATCTGCGGCCCCATTGACCAACGGAACCTCGGGGCCAATGATGATCACATCAGGATGAAGTGAATTTGCTAAAGAGAGCAGGTCATTGTTATTTGACACGTCAACTTTATGCAAGGTGGCAAGATTTGACATCCCTGCATTTCCTGGAGCGACGTGTATCGTCTCTACATGTTGCGATTGTGATAGAGCCCACACAAGAGCATGTTCCCGGCCGCCACTTCCTATAACGAGAAAGTTCATAGAGCTCACTCCTTAATGACGGAATGTTCGCCAGTCACTGATAAACATACTTAAGCCTAATTCTTCGGTTCTCTTGAAAACTTCTTCGTCTCGTACTGAGCCACCTGGTTGAATAATAGCTACAATCCCAGCTTTAGCAGCTGCTTCTACGCCATCTGCGAAGGGGAAGAATGCGTCACTGGCCATAACGGCTCCCTGCGCTTTTTCTTGTGCCTGCTGTGTAGCAAAATCAACAGCGAAAACGCGGCTGCAGAAACCCATGCCAATACCGACTGCTTCTTTATCTTTAACAATAGCAACCGAATTGCTCTTTGAAAGAGCTGCAACTTTCCATGCCAGAAGCATGTCATTCCACAGATCATCACGACGTTTTCCAATCCATGTGCCTTTATCAGGATTTGGAAGGGGAGGTAACATGTCTTCCTGCATGAGGAAGCCGCTCCACGTACTTGTGATCTGCCATGGAAGGACTCTGCCGCCCTGCCACTTTAAAATACGTAAAGAAGGTTTTTTCTCTTTGAAATAGTTAAGAGTGTCTTCGTCAATATCAGGAGTGAGGATTACCTCTGTGAAGTGTTCAGAAATAACAAGGGCCGTTTCCATATCAAGAGGACGGGAAAGGCCGACAACTCCTCCAAAGGCAGAGAGAGAGTCGCATCTGAAGGCTTTTTCATAAGCTTCCTTTATTGTAGCTCCATATGCCATTCCGCATGGAGTTGTGTGTTTTATAACAAGAGCTCCAGGTGCATCCTGCAAAAGGGAAGCACCTCTCATGGCGCAATCCAAGTCAAGTATATTATTGTAGGAAAGAGGTTTACCAGAAAGTTGCTCCCAAGGCAATTCTTTCAGTGCGGGTGTATATAACGCAGCTTTCTGATGAGGATTTTCTCCGTAACGAAGCTCCTGCTTTTTCTTCAAGGAGAAGTTGAGCTCCTCATGTAATTCTTTTTCTACGCCAATTTCTGCAGAGAGACCTTCTGTGATTGTTCCATCATAGGTGGCAGTATGGGCAAATGCCTTAAGAGCCAGTTTTTGGCGTGTTGCTGTGCGTACGCAACCTTCCGCATCAAGTTCATCAAGCACCGCTTTATAGTCTGACGGATCAGTAAGAATAATAACGTGAGGATAATTCTTTGCGCTGGCACGAATGAGTGTAACGCCACCAATGTCTATATTCTCAAGAAGCTCATCAATGGTTGCTCCCTTTTTTGCAACTTCTTCGAATGGATATAGGTTACAAACCACCATATCGATAAGAGGAATTTTAAAGTTCTCAACATCCTTTAAGTCGCTTTCTAAATGGCGACGTGCGAGAATTCCTCCAGAGATAAGGGGATGGAGTGTCTTTACTCGTCCACCTAAAATATGGGGAAAACCTGTAAGATCTGAAACTTCAATAACCTCAAGTCCAGCTTCACGAAGTTTTTTAGCGGTTCCAGAACTTGAAACAATTTCCCAACCTCTTTCTACGAGGCTTTTAGCAAATTCTTCAATGCCCTCTTTGTCAAAAACAGAGATAAGGGCTCTTTTAGTTGCAGCCATCGATAGATCTCCTTTCACAAAAAGAATATGAACCTTCAAAAAGTTTTTTCAGAGTTTTCCAATATAATAAATGCTCTGTCTCATGTATTTTCACGGTGAGACTTTCAAGAGTATCTTGATTTTCAATGGGTACTGCCTTTTGAGCCAGAATAATTCCAGAGTCAACACCATGGTCGACTAAATGGATTGTAACACCTGTGATTTTTACCCCATAATCCCAAGCATCTTTTATCCCATTTGTTCCCGGGAAAGAAGGCAGCAAAGCCGGATGTATATTAACAATTTTATTTTCCCAACGACGCACAAATTTTGATGAGAGAATTTTCATGAAACCGGCAAGAACGATCCATTCAATATGTTCGGAAATGCAAAGTTCGTGCAAAAATTCTTCTGCATCTTCTCTTGATTGCGCTTTGTAAGGAAGAACAACTGTTTTTACGCCTATGCTCTCTGCATAGTGAAGTCCTCCGGCATTCGGATTATCACTTGCAACAAAAGCAACATCACATGGGAGGTCGCCTTTGTTAATCTTGTTGAGTATTGTTGCCATATTCGTGCCAGTTCCAGAAATGAGGATGGCTACACGAGTCATGACCGACAAACCTCACCGAATAGTACGGGATGTTCTCCTTCCTCAGTTAATATCTTCATAAAGTCATCAGCTTCTGAGGCAGGAAGAATAAATGTATATCCAATTCCAAGGTTAAATACGTGACGCATTTCTTTTTCTTCAACACCTGCATTGGCTATAACCTCAAAAATAGCAGGACGTTTCCACGATGAAAAGTCGACGTGTAACGTTAAACCTGAGGGAAGAACTCTCTGTATGTTTTCCTCAAGTCCGCCTCCCGTTATATGGGCCATACCATGAATTGGTGCCTTTTTAACGGTTTTCATAACAATTTTAGGGTAGAGGCGAGTAGGGCGAAGAAGAGCTTTCGAAAGAGGCTCTCCAAGCTCTGGAAGCGTAACGTCTATCGATAGGGCATTTTCGCCTTCTAAAAGGACTTTTCTTACAAGAGTATAACCATTGCTGTGAACGCCGGAACTCGGAAGGCCGACAAGCACGTCTCCTTCTTCTACATTGTGCCCATCTATTACATCTTTAGGGGAAACCATTCCGACGGCAAAACCTGCGAGGTCTATGCCTGTTTCGGGATATACGTCGGGCATTTCTGCCGTTTCTCCTCCAAGTAGGGCACATGTACTTTCCTCGCAAGCTTCGGCAACGCTTTTGACAATAGGTTCAAGAACGGTCTCATTGAGACGACCGCACGCAATATAATCAAGAAAGAAGAGAGGCTGGGCTCCGCATGTAATGAGGTCGTTAACGTTCATGGCAACGAGGTCTTGACCAAGTCCGCTGTAATCAGATGCAAGTTTGGCAACCTCAAGTTTTGTTCCCACTCCGTCGCAACATCCAGCAAGGAGAATGTCATCATTTATCTTGTAGAGGCCGCTGAAACCGCCGATTCCACCCACTACGTTCGGATTTTTAGGCAGAGATGACATAATACGGCCAATGGTTTTAACCCATTTGTTACCACCGTCAATATCAACTCCGGCTTCCTTATAACTCAAGCTCATCCTGTGTGTCTCCTTCCATATATTCTCCTGTAAAACAGGCAGTACATAATTCATTTCGGGGCAATCCTATCGCATTGATAAGATCTTCTTGGGTAATATATTCGAGAGAATCGGCCCCAATAATTTTACGAAGTTCCTCTATTTCCATTCGAGCTGCTGCCAGTTCCACCCTGCTGGGCGTATCTATGCCGTAATAACAGGGGAAACATACAGGTGGAGAAGAGATACGTACGTGAACTTCATCTGCTCCTCCGTCACGAATCATGGCGATAATTCGTTGACTTGTTGTCCCTCTAACGATGGAATCGTCGATGACAACCAATTTACGGTTTTTAATAAGATTGCAGATTGGGTTTAATTTTATACGTACGCCAAGTTCTCTTACCCGTTGTGTCGGATCAATGAAAGTACGTCCAACGTAGCGGTTACGAACAATAGCTTTTTCATAAGGAATAGTACTACCTTCAGCGAATCCCATAGAAGCAATAGTTCCGCTGTCTGGCATTCCTGTAACCATATCAGCGCTCGGACAAGGAGCTCTTTTTGCTAAGCAATGCCCCAACGCTTTACGGACGGCGTAAACAGAACGACCTGCAATAATACTGTCAGGACGAGCAAAATAGACGTACTCGAAAGAACACTGGTAATGTCGTTTTGTCTGTACAGGAATTTTAATGCTATGGATTCCTTCTTTATCTATGACAACAACTTCACCAGGAGAAACCTCCCGAACTAATTGAGCCCCAACAAGATCTAACGCACAAGTTTCAGAAGAGACATAAATAATATTGTCACGCTGACCTATTGAAAGGGGACGGAATCCCCAGGGATCTCTTGCAGCTACAAGTTTTCCCTCTAAGATCATTGCCAGAGAGTACGCCCCTCTAAGTCGTCGTAACGAATCGACAAAGGCGTCAATAGTTGGTTTATGGGGCTGATGAGCCATTAGGTGCAGAAGCACCTCTGTATCTGTGAGAGACTGAAAGATAGAGCCCCTATTCTCTAAATATTGTTTTAACGCTTCAGCATTCGTTATGTTTCCATTATGAGAAACAGCTACAGAACCTTTTGAGTTACTAGCTGTTAAAGGTTGTATATTTCGAGGATCGGAACCACCGGCAGTGGAGTAGCGAACATGACCAATTGCACATCGAGTGTCTATCTTTGCAAGTTCACTCTGGTCAAGGGCTAAATGGACAAGCCCGCTTCCCTTTTGTGTTCGTACTGCATTGTTTTCGTCTACCCAGGCCACTCCTGCAGATTCTTGCCCTCTATGCTGAAGAGCATAGAGGCCTAAATAGACATCTTCGAGAACGGGGCCTCCGTTTCTAGTGTAAGCGCCGAAGATTCCGCACATTTAACGACCCTCCCATTTTTCTGTAAGAACGGGAACGGGAAGATCAAAAATATTTTCAAGTGTAAGGTAGTTTCCACCAATCCTTCCCAGCTCAACAAAGGGGAAACCATTCCATATAAGACGGAACTGAACAACTTTGTTTGAAGGAACGGCATAAATAGCCCGAGGAGTTCCTTCTCCAAATAAAAATACATCGAGACGGGTGGGGAAAGACATCTTCATGGCGGCACCGATTCCTGTCATGATTGCTTCTTTTGCCAATGCTACGGCAAGGCCTCCACCAGCTAAAGGACGACCGCTATGAGCTAATTCCTCATGGGCTACCTTAAGAGCTCTATCACGAAAATCTTTTTCTGTTTCTGGAGTAAAGGGCAATGGACGTCCTTGGTTTTTCCCAGTGGTGCGCAGAAGATATTGGCTTCCATTCAACGGCGCATTCATAGCACCGACAAGGAAAAGATGATCGCCTTCCTGCCAAGCGCCACTTCGGAGGTAATGTTCTGGAGTATCTATAACCCCTACAGTCCCTACAACAGGTGTGGGGAGAATTCGCTGAGTGGAACTTTCATTATAGAGGCTTACATTTCCTGAAACGACAGGACATTCAAGCTCTTTGCAGCAGTCAGACATTCCGTGAACAACTTCTTCCAGTTCCCAATATTGTTCGGGATTTTCTGGAGAGGGGAAATTCAAGCAGTCAGTCAAACCGAGAGGGGTAGCTCCTGCTACGGCGAGGGCTCTGATTGATCTCGCCACTGTCTCAGCTCCGCCACGATATGGATCAAGATAGCATTTCCAAGGATCCGACTCCATAGCCATGGCAACAAGGCGCTTAGAATCTTTTATTCTAATAACGCTGACAGGAGCGCCAGGGCCCTGAACCGTATTAACCTGCACCATCTGGTCGTATTGTTCGTAAACCCATTTTTTGTCAGAAAGAGATGGAGATGTTACGAGATTCAGAACTGTTTCATTGAAATCTTCTGGTAATGGCAGGGTCTCAATTTCAAAATCCCATCGTTTTTCAAGGTCTTCCGGACGTTTTGAAGGCCAGTGAATGCCGGGACACTTATCGCCAATCAATGAAGCAGGCATTTGAGCAACTATTTCTGAATCCCATAAAATAGTATATTGATCACCTGGAACAGTTTCTCCTATATCAGTACAATCGAGTCCCCATTTTTTGGCGATTACTGCGACTTCGTCAAAATCATCAGGCTCGATAATGAGCAACATTCGTTCTTGTGACTCGGAAAGTGCTATTTCCCAGGGAGTCATTCCTTCTTCACGAAGGGGAACTTTATCGAAGTGAAGAATCATGCCGACACCGCTTTTTGCGGCGATTTCACTGGATGATGATGTAATTCCTGCCGCACCCATATCCTGCATACTGACGATTAGATTTTTATCTCTTAGCTCAAGACAAGCTTCAATAAGTAATTTTTCTGCGAAAGGGTCTCCAATCTGTATAGATGGGCGACTTGACTTCGTATCATCAGAAAGCTCTGCAGAAGCAAAAGCTGCTCCGGCTATGCCGTCGCGTCCTGTTTTTGAGCCAAGAATGAGTACGCGGAGGCCAGGCTTTGCTGTCTGTGAACTAACGAGCTGATCAAGTCGAACCAGACCGAGATTAAAAGCGTTAACAAGAGGGTTGTCAGTATAACATGTATCATATGCTGTCTTCCCGCCTACTGTAGGAACGCCGACTGCGTTTCCATAGCCGCCTATTCCGGCTACGATTCCCTCAGAAAGGTTTTGAGTCCTCTTGTTTTCAGGATCTCCAAAGAAGAGTCCGTCCATGGAAGCTGCCGGTCTTGCACCCAATGCGAGAATATCGCGGATAATTCCGCCAACACCGGTAGCGGCTCCCTGGTAAGGGGCAACAGCTGATGGATGGTTATGACTTTCTGCTTTAAAAGCAGCTCCCCATCCGTCACCTACATCAACTACGCCTGCATTTTCCCCAGGCCCTAACACTACTTTTTCCCCTTTAGTAGGGAAATTGCGCAAAAGGTGTTTCGTCGATTTATAACTGCAATGTTCTGACCACATAACCCCCATGATTCTGAGTTCATTTTCGTTGGGTTCGCGGCCAAGAACACGTTTCATTTCTTCATATTCATCTTCACGTAATCCAGCCAGTCGATAATCCATATCAGACACCTGCCTTATTTATCCATGCATTGATTGATTGCCACATGAGTGCTCCATCCTCGCCGCCAAGAAGTTTTTCGCTCGCTCTTTCAGGGTGTGGCATAAGTCCGAGGATATTTCCTTTTTTATTTATAATTCCTGCAATATTGTTCAGAGCTCCATTAGGTGTGTGCTCTTCTGAAACTTCCCCGTTGACCGAAGCGTAACGAAATACAACTTGATTATTTTTTTCCAATTCGTTGAGTTCATTTTCGGGAAGATAGAAAAGGCCTTCATGGTGAGCTATGGGAAATTGAACGATCTGACCTTTCGTATAATTGAGAGTAAAGGGTAAATCGTTGCGTTCTACCCGTAAATAGCATGGCTTACAAATGAAGCGAAGAGTTTTGTTGGGGAGCAATGCACCTGGTAAGAGGCCAGTTTCTGTAAGAATTTGGAAACCATTACATATTCCTAAAACAAGGCCTCCCTCTTCAGCATATTTGTGTACGGCGTCCATGATTGGAGAAAGGGAAGCTATAGCGCCCGTACGAAGATAGTCACCGTAAGAGAATCCTCCAGGTAAAACGACAAGATCAGTGCCAGAAGGCAGCTCTTTCTCTCCGTGCCACAAGGTTTCTACTGTGGCTCCCACAACATGTCTGAGGGCATATACGACATCCTGGTCGCAGTTGCTTCCAGGAAAGACAATAACTTGTGCTTTCACGGCCCTAAGCCTCCACTGCGATGATGGAAAAGTCTTCTATAAGTGAATTGACAAGAAGATCATCACACATGTTCTCTACTTGCTTTCGGGCGTCTTCTGCAGTGTCGCTATTGATAGAGAGTTGAATATATCTACCTACACGAACGCTTTTTAAAGCTGTATAGCCTAAAGATGTAAGAGAGCTGGCTACCGCCTTGCCCTGGGTATCAAGTACGCCTTCTTTGGGATAAATGAGAAGTTTTACAAGAAATGACATTTATTTGCCCTCCTTTTCTGATACGCGACGCCAGATTTCTCTGTATGCGCCAAGAACATCTCCGAGATCTTTGCGGAATCTATCTTTATCAAGCTTTTGCATAGTTGTCTTATCCCAGAACCGGCATGTATCAGGGGACATCTCATCAGCAAGAATAATTTGCCCCTCTGTATCAACACCAAATTCCAATTTGAAATCGACGAGGATAATATTTAAAGAGTCAAAATATGCGCTCATTAGTTTGTTTACTTTTAAACTTGTTTCTTTCATAAAAACAATCTGTTCTCTTGTAGCCCACCCGAAGAGTTCTGCGTGATCTTCAAGAATAAGTGGGTCTCCCAGTTCATCGTTCTTATAATAAAACTCTACAAGAGGATGCGGAAGGTGGATGTTTTCTTCAACGCCGAGGCGTTTGCATAAAGTACCAGTCGTTATATTTCGAACGACAACTTCTACGGGAAGGATGCTAACTTTTTTGACGATCTGATGTGTATCGTCAACTTTTTCAACAAAATGATTAGGAATCCCGTTATTTTTCATGTAGGTGAAAAGAGATGAGCTAATAGCGTTATTGAGTGAACCTTTACCTTCGATAGAATCTTTTTTTTGAGCATTAAATGCTGTAAGGTCATTTTTGTATTCCACAAGAATGAGATTTGGATCATTGGTACTGTACATTTTTTTGGCCTTGCCTTCGTACAAGAGCTCTCTTTTTTCCATAAGAGGCACCTCCAGAAAGGTTATGTTGCTTACATTATCATTCCTTCTCTTTTAAATGTCAATGATAACAGGGTTGTTTTGAACACAATAAATAAAAAGTTTTTCCCTTACATTATGGATTCTTGTTCTTTATAAAGGGAATATGTTTGAAGCTTCTTTTCAGGTATAATTTCTCAGTACGATATAGGTGATGTGATATACTTCTGTCCCTTGGACAGAGAAGAAAGTAAGCCTTCGAAAAAGAAGAAGCGGAGGGAATAGTTTAAATATGGATCTTTCAAGAATTCGCAATTTTTGTATTATTGCTCATATCGATCATGGGAAATCAACGCTGGCTGATCGTCTTATTGAATCTACGGGTACTGTAGAAATAAGAAAGATGAAAGCACAGCTCCTTGATTCTCTTGATTTAGAACGAGAACGAGGAATTACCATTAAGCTTGTTCCGGTACGAATGCAATACAAAAGTAAGGATGGCAACAATTATATTTTAAATCTCATTGATACTCCAGGACACGTGGACTTTACTTACGAAGTGTCTCGATCTATAGCATCATGTGAAGGAGCGTTACTCGTTGTTGATGCTTCTCAGGGCGTTGAGGCACAAACAGTTGCAAATGCCTACATGGCTGTTGATCATGGACTAGAGATTATTCCTGTTGTTAATAAGATTGATCTTCCATCGGCTCATCCTGAAGCGGTGCAAAAAGAGATAGAGGAGATTGTTGGAATCGATGCTACTGATGCGATTCTGGCAAGTGCTAAAGAAGGTACGGGAATTGAAGAAATTCTTGAAAGAATAATAGAGCAGGTGCCACCTCCTGAAGGCGATCCTAATGCATCATTGCAGGCTCTTATTTTTGATTCTGTCTACAATAATTATCGAGGTGTCATTTGCTACGTTCGAGTTGTCAATGGCACAATCAAGGCAGGACAGACTGTTCGTTTTATGGTAACGGGCTCTTCCTATCAAATAGAGGAAGTAGGAGTTTTTAGACCATTATTCGAACCTGTAGAGAGTCTTTCGGCTGGAGAAGTGGGATATGTCATCGCAAATATAAAGACAGTTGCAGAAGCCCATGTGGGAGATACTATTACTGATGATGAAAGACCTGCTGTTAAGCCTTTGGCCGGGTATAAAAAAGTAAAACCAGTTGTGTTCTGCGGTTTTTATCCAGTAGAAAGAGACGATTATCCTCAACTTCGCGATGCTCTTGAAAAATTAACATTGAACGATTCGTCCATAACTTTCGAACCAGAGTCGTCTGAAGCTCTCGGATTCGGTTTCAGGTGTGGTTTCTTGGGGCTTTTACATATGGATGTGGCTAAAGAACGGTTACGTCGTGAATTTGGAGTTGAGCTTGTCGCTACGGCGCCTAACGTAATATATGAAGTAACGACAAAAGGGAATACTGTTATAGAAGCTCATCGGCCTTCTGACTTCCCTGATATTTCTGATATAGAAGAAGTCAGAGAACCTATTATTCGCTTGACAATGTTCCTTCCATCTGAATTTGTAGGTAAGGTTATGCAGCTTTGTCAGGATAAGCGCGGGACATTTGTGTCGATGGATTATCTTTCCCCCGAACGTGTTCGACTTGTATATGATTTGCCTCTGGCAGAATTCATTCTTGATTTCCACGATAAACTGAAATCTCAAACGCGAGGTTTTGCTTCTCTTGATTATGAATATCGTGAATTAAAAGCAGCGGATCTTGTGCGAGTGGATGTTCTTATTAGTGGTGAGGCTGCTGATGCTTTTTCCTTTATTTGTCATAAAGACGCGGCTTTCCATAGAGGACAAGCTGTTGTAAGAAAGTTGAAGGAGCTTATCCCGAGACAGCTTTTCGAAGTTCCCATACAGGCTTCAGTGGGCCGACGTATTATTGTGCGGCAGAATGTAAAAGCTCTTCGTAAAGATGTTTTGGCAAAATGTTATGGTGGAGATATTTCTCGAAAGAGAAAGTTGCTAGAGAAACAGAAGGAAGGCAAAAAGAGAATGAAGCAGTTGGGAAAAGTTTCAATTCCACAAGAAGCCTTCCTTGCATTTCTTAAAGTTGACGAGGATGATGAACAATAGAACCATTATTTATCTATCTTCATGTTCCTTTTTGTTTTCAAAAATGCCCCTATTGTGCTTTTTATAGTATGCGAGGCACAAAAAATGACATTGATGCCTACCTAACGGCTTTGGAAAAAGAATTATTATGGTGGAAAGTGTATCTGGGCGACAAACCTAGGGCACTTTCCATATATATAGGTGGAGGAACTCCTACTTGCCTTTCTGTTGAGCAATGGCAGAGGCTTATTGATCTTTTACAGAGATATGTTAGAGTCAATAGCGATGTAGAAATTTCTGTGGAAGCTAATCCTGATTCCCTCACAGAGGAACATATGAAACTTTGGAAGGGATGGGGTGTCAAAAGGGTCAGTTTAGGCGTTCAAAGTCTATGTGATGAAGAGCTTTTGTGGTTGAAGCGAACTCATACAGCTAAAAGAGCTTTGTGGGCTATTGATCGACTTTTACATTTCGGATTCCACGTAAGTGGAGACCTTATGTTTGGTCTTGCAGGCCAGTCTTTAAGAAAGTGGCATACCTCTCTTTCCAACCTGGTTCATTCCGGAGTAACACATATCTCTATATATCAACTTTCAATAGAAGAAGGATCTGTTTGGGGGAAAAATCCTCCATCTGGAGTGCAGAATGGATATGTTCACTATAGATGGGCCCAATGGTATTTGGAAAAAAGTGGATTTTCCCAGTATGAAATAGCAAGCTTCTCTCGACCGGGATATGAATGTCGACATAATCAGGCATATTGGTTTGAGAAGAACGTGTTGCCTCTCGGCCCTTCTGCGTGGGGATATATAGATGGCACCCGTTTTTGGAATGTCAAAACTCTAGCAGAATACCTAAAAAGGGCCACTATGAATATTTCTCCAGTAGAGGGCAAAGAACGCCTGACTCTCGAAAAAAGCGGAAGAGAATCAGCTGTTCTCGCATTGCGAACTTCACGAGGAATACATATTCCTTCTTTTAAAGAACGTTACGGAGAAGATCTTATTAACTCTATTCTTTTTGAATTCGAAAATGTTCCGGAAGATTGTTTGTGTTGGAAGGGAGATTTTTTGAGCCTTTCTCGAAAAGGTATGCGTGTGGCCAATTCCATATGGTCACTTATTATCTAATAAAGAAAGGAAGAGGATATTGTATTGGTTACTGAAAATTACCGACGTTGACGAAGATCTTTTTCAACATCTCTTGTTTTTGATCCCCAAATTTTACGCAGAAAAAAGCAGACCACCTTTTGGATACGAGTTGAAGGTGAAAGAAGATTTTATGAGATTTATAGATCACATGGCAGATGTTTCAAGTGCCGTATCCTATTGTCTGAAACATATGGTGAGAGTTTATGCTGCTGATAATAAAGATGAGTTAATGGTTCTTTTAGTGGGCTCAGATGCAGAAAATATTGGGGCTTGGATTGGAAAAGATGAGCTTATGCAGAATGCTTCTGTAACAATAGGGAGTTTTTCCACTGTTCCTGAGGCTGATTGGACAATAATGGGCATTGCCTTCCCCGGATGGCTGGTTGTTTTTGATGATACGGCGGAAGTTGCCTGTAGGGATGATACAGATAAGGATTTTGACATTGTATATATTCCTCAAATAGAGAAATTTGAAGAACTCTTTGAGGATATGACTCCTGATAAAAATGCGGAAGAGGCTGCGTCTATCCTATTGGATATGACGTTTCACTCTCTCCCGCTACGTTTGTAATTTGTAAACGAAATAAAGTTACATTGAAATAACTTTTGAGGCTTTTAATAGGGTGTCGGTGATTTCAAACATATTTGAAATTGTTCCGACACCAATTTTTTCTGTAATTCCGAAATGATTAGAGCATGTCCCGCATACGAGAATTGTTGTTCCTTTTGACGCTATATCCTGAAGGTGTTCGCATGTTGGGGTTCCTTTAAGAGCCAGTTTTACGCCTTCGTTCATAAGCGCTATATATGCCGGAGGAACATCAAGCTGGGCCAACGTTCCTAAAAAGCCTTTAATTAAAACTTCCCCTAGCTCTTTGTCATCTCCACCCATTACGTTATGTGAAATAAAAATGGCATTTTTTTCTTCAGGGCAGGATTTTGCCTGAGCTGATGCAGCTTTTTTCTGAGGATCTTGGGAAAGGTTGCCTGTTAGCTGTGCTTCTACTATAAGATCGCCGTTATCATCACGAAGTGATACTGAAAATCCCTGTTTTGATAGAAAACGTTGTACGTTAGATGCAGCTACAGGGTTATCAAGAAAGACTGTAACATCTTTTGCACCATTATCAACAGCTTGTTTTGTCATCATAACAGGTTGGGGGCATGCTTTGCCACGGGCATCAATTTTGGTTGTCATTGTTTGTTTCCTCCTTTATAGCGTGTACAATGGTTTTAACATCAAAGATATGTTACTCTAACTTTAGGAATAACAGTTATGAATGTATCTCATTATCTTAATTTTTTCCAGTTATTTTTAAGAGCATTGAATAAACTTCAAGTTATCAGGAAGGTAGGGAATAGTGGTGGAATCTGATAAAAACAAAATATTAAAAAATCTACCCGCCATGGATGTTTTGCTTAATCAAAAATGGGTTTCCCCCTATGAAAAAGAGCTCGGAAGAGACATGATCAAGAAGGTTTTTACCTCTTTGTTGGCGGAGACGAGAAAGGCAGTTCTTCAGAACGAACATGTAGAGACATCTATTGAGGGTCTGAACCAGAAAGCCCTTTCAATCTTTAAAAGACGAGTTGCTCATAGCTTGCAGTCTGTAGTTAATGCAACAGGAGTGACTGTTCACACAAATCTTGGACGTTCTTGTCTTCCTTCGGAAGCGGTGGAAGCCGTATGTAATGTGGCAGCGCACTATAATACTCTCGAATTTAACCTGGAGGAAGGAAAAAGAGGGCAAAGGAATTCTCATGTGGAATGGCTTCTTTGTGAAGTGACAGGTGCTGAAGCAGCCATTGTTGTTAATAATAATGCAGGAGCGGTTTTACTCTGTCTTGCCGCTTTGGCCCGTGATAAAGAGGTTATCGTTTCCCGTGGAGAGCTTGTGGAGATTGGTGGTTCCTTTAGAATTCCTGATATTATGACTTTTTCGGGTGCGCGGCTGGTAGAGGTTGGAGCTACGAACAGAACTCATCTCAAAGACTTTGTTCAAGCTTTTTCAGAAGAAACGGCTATGGTGTTAAAAGTACATCCATCCAATTTTAAAATAGAGGGATTTAGTTCTACTGTTCCCCGAGAGGATTTAAGCCGTTTGGCAAAGGATAAAAACGTTATCTTCATGGAAGATTTGGGAAGTGGAGTGCTTATTGATCTCTCTCCGTGGGGACTTTATGGTGAGCCCACAGTTAGAGATTGTATTGCGTCAGGCGTTGATATCGTTACTTTCTCGGGAGATAAAATGCTGGGAGGCCCTCAGATTGGAGCAGTGGTTGGCAAAAAAGAGCTGATAGATAAATTAAGAACGTATCCTCTTCTGCGAGCAATGCGCGTTGATAAGATGACTTTGGCAGCTTTTGAATCTGTTCTGAGAATGTATTTGCAGGGAAGGTGGCAAGAAATACCCACTCTTAATATGCTGACTGCTTCTTTGAAAGACCTAAAGAAAAAGGCACAACGACTTCGTCGGAAAATAAAAAGGGCTTTTCCTGATCTTGATGTTTCGGTTGTTGAGGTCAATGATGCTGTAGGCGGAGGAGCCTTCCCCGTAACGGAGTTAAAAGGGTACGGTGTAGCTCTTAGAAACACGAACAGGGGAAGCGCTGGAACCCTCCAAGCCCTTCTCAGAGAGGCGCCAGAGCCAATAGTTGCAGGTGCAGGTGAAGATACCCTTCTTTTCCATGTTCGAACGCTTTTAGATGGAGATATGGAGCGAATACTCAGCGGACTAGCATGGATGTTGGAGGTGAAATAGTAGTGAATGAACAGGAAATATCCCTTGTTTTGGGTACGGCTGGTCATATTGACCATGGCAAAACAACACTTGTTCGAGCTCTGACAGGTCTTGATTGCGATAGACTCAACGAAGAGAAAAAACGTGGAATAACCATAGAATTAGGGTTTGCTCCTTTAAAGTTGTCTGATGGTCGGATTGTCAGTATTGTGGACGTTCCGGGGCATGAGAAGTTTATTCGACAAATGGTTGCAGGAGCTTCAGGCGTAGATGCAGTAATGTTGGTTGTTGCAGCTGATGAAGGCGTTATGCCTCAGACTCGAGAACATCTAGCTATCCTCAACCTTCTGGGTGTGAAAGATGGGCTGATTGTCATTACAAAGTCAGATATGGTTGATGATGAACTTTTGGAACTTGCAGTAGCTGATGTAGCTGACTTTGTTCAGGGGACCTTTTTG
Source organism: Aminobacterium sp. MB27-C1 (assembly GCF_030908405.1). Lineage (NCBI taxonomy): Bacteria > Thermotogati > Synergistota > Synergistia > Synergistales > Aminobacteriaceae > Aminobacterium > Aminobacterium sp. MB27-C1. The sequence continues at coordinate 965,705 of NZ_CP133089.1, forward strand.
CAAGGGAAGGCAATTATACCGGTCTCTTCTGTAACGAATAAAAACATACCTCTTCTTATGGAAGAATTAGCGAAGTTGGTTGATAGAGTTAATCCTCGAACTCGTAGCGGTCCCTTTTTTATGCCAATAGACAGAGCTTTTCCTATTTCTGGTTTTGGAACGGTAGTGACTGGTACTGCCTATAGGGGGCAGGTGTCACCAGGAATGGATCTTTCTATTTTGCCCGCCGATCAGGAAGTTCGCGTTCGGAGTGTACAGGTGCATAGTCATGGTGTTGAGGTGGCCTGGGCCGGTCAACGTGTTGCTATGAGTCTTTCTGGCGTATCCTTAGACGATCTGACGCGAGGAGACGTCGTGTGTGCTAAGGATATTTACAAAAAGACAAAATGCTGTGACGTAGAGTTGAGGCTTCTTCAATCTTCTCCCGAGCCCCTGAAACACTGGCAACGAGTTCGACTTCACATTGGAACAGCAGATGTTATTGCTCGAGTTTCCCTGTTTGATAAGACTACTCTTTTACCAGGGGAATCGACAGTTGCGCAACTTGTACTGGAAGAAGATATTGTTGCTTCTATTGATCAGCGTTTTGTAATTCGGTTTTACAGTCCCCTTGTTACAATTGGAGGGGGAAGAATATTATTTGCCTATGGAAGAAAACCGAAGGGGAAAGGTGCAAAAAACAGTTACAAGCATCGTCTTGAAAGTTTGATGAGCGCCAATGATTTACAAGAGAGAATCAATATCCTTGTTAAATCTCATGGCTCCATTTCACGTGGAGACATAATATTCGACCTGCAGGAGTTGCCAGAAGATATTATAGTAATGGCCCAAAAATTGGAAGAAGAAGGGGAAATGGTGATACTCTCAGCTTCGACTGATTATTATATGTCCCCAGAAACTTTCAAAGAATATCACGATGCAGTAGAACAATTCTTGACCAACTTCCACAGCGAACGCCCCCATCAGGCGGGGTGTATTATAGATGATATCTTAACAGGTCCTTTAAAGCTGCTTGAGAGAAAACTTGCACGAACATTGCTTGATACGATAAGTCAAAGAAATCTTATTGTCATTGACGGTAATTTTGTACGGTTATCAGATTTTACTCCACAGGATGATACTCTTTTCTTTAAACGTCTTGAGGAATTCCACGCATATTGCGAAGAACTTGGATTTCAACTTCCGCTTATCGAAGAAGTGCAACAAAAGATGGCTATGAGTGAAAAAGATTTTTCGCTCTTCTTAAAAGATCTTCGTGAACGTGGAGAATCCTTTATTGTTGGCAGCAAGTATATTTTGTCAAAAAAAGTTGAGGAAAGACTTCTCTTTATCTTGAAAGATATTAAAGACAACATAACAATTGCTACTGTTCGCGATGTTACTGGAAGTAGTAGAAAATTTGTTTTGCCCCTTCTTGAGTATATGGATGCCAGGGGATATACCCGAAGGGTCGGGGAGAAAAGAGTTTTACTCTTACACAAATTGGAAGCAAAAAGTTAAAAATAAGGTAACAATTTCGCGAGGTTTTAGCCACATTGTTTGTGTTTTATGTATTTTTGTGTTATAATTCATAAAACTTAACAGTAGGAGTGACCCTTTATGGCTGGAAACCTTGCTTCGATTCGTGAGCAAGTGGCATTGTACAAGGGATTGCGCGTGAAATACCGGACATCAAAAGGACGCCGAAAAATTGAAGAAAAACAGGGTGTCGTACTAGAAACATATCCGAACCTCTTTACGCTTTATGTTGAATCTCAAGATAGTAAAGTATCGTTCAGTTATGTGGAACTTCTTACAAAAGAAGTTGAATTGGAGCCGATGTCTGGAGACAATACATAATAAGCCTTGTATGTAACCTTAAGCCCCTGGCGCTGTAATGCGCCGGGGTATTTTTTTTGTCTAGGGAGGAGCATTGATGCGATATTCTGTCTCTTCTGATGGAAAATTAAATTTGACTTTACGGCTGACCCGAAAATTAGAGAATGGATATCATTCCTTAGTTTCTCTTTTTGGGCGGTTACCGGCAATCGAGACATTGACAATTTCCACTAGTAAAGAAGATAATGTCAGGGAATTAGAGCTACGAAGCAATATGAAGATCAATGGAGAAAATTCTGTAGAAAAGACAATGCGCTTTTTAAGAAATGATGGTTGGCTTCTTCCTCATCTTAATATTTATCTATCAAAGCGTATTCCTCCAGGAACTGGCCTGGGGGCGGGAAGTGGAAATGCAGCTTCTTTTGCTCGTTGGGCTCGCTTTTTTGAGGGAAAGCCTGTTTCTCCACATATTTTAGAAAAAGTTGGGGCTGATGTTCCTTTTCTTTACAGTGATTCTTCTCTAGCTCTTGTGCAAGGAGTAGGTGAGAAGTATACATATAAAGCATCCTTTCCACCCTTTAAGATACTTGTTGCCATACCAGAATGGAGGGTGTCTACTCCTTGGGCTTATGCGGAAGTAGATAAATTTTATAAAATAGCTGAGGGAGGAAATTTTCCTCTCGACGAAGAAAAGAGTCTTGACGAAGCAGAAAAGTATTATGAAGCTTTGTCACGGGGCGAAAATGTAGGGCTTTTACCCAATGATTTTTACCCATGGTTGTTTGGAATGCATTCTGAATACGAGGAATTTTTTAATGCGTGTAAACAAAGTGGCGCTATCGCCTATGGACTGTCGGGGAGTGGAAGTAGTGTCTTTGCTTTATTTAACTCTGAAGATGCGTGCGTAAAACTATCCGACTTTGAAAAAATGCAGTGGATTCAACAAATTCTATTTTGGAGTGATGATCGTTGAAAGGACAGAGAACGGAACGTCTTATCAGGACTGTATGCCGTTTTTTGACAACGCCGTCTCGACAAATTTCCCTTACAGCACTTTCGAACGATTTTGGCGTTTCAAAAACCGTTATTAGTGATGATGTGGTAATGATCGATTCGGCTTTAACCCAGGAAGGTCTGGGGGGAATTCAAGTCGACAGGGGGAGAACCGGAGGAGCTTCTTTTGTTCCGGCAATGTCGCAAGAAGTAAAAGATGAACTTTTTAACGAAATAATATCTCTTCTTTCTCACGAAGATCGAATTTTACCTGGAGGACTAATCTATTACAGTGATATCCTCTTCAATCCATATTATACTTCTCGTCTTGGGCTTGTTATGGCGAGCCTTTTTCAGGCATCTAAACCTGACATAGTGATGACATCTGAGGTAAAGGGAATTCCTCTTGGACTTTTTACAGCCCATGCTCTTGGAGTTCCTCTTGCGGTTTGCCGCTTTAGAAATCGTCCCAGTGACGGTTCTGCTGTTGCTGTTCATTTCCCGACAAAGACAGGGGAAGTGAAGGCTATGTATATGGGAACAAAACAGCTTCAGCGAGGCAGTAGAGTCTTAATAGTAGACGACTTCATGAGAGGTGGCAGTACGGCTGCCGGAATGTTGCTTGTTGCGAAAGAGTTTGGAGCAGATGTTTGCGGCATTGGCGTCTTCCTTGCTGCGTCGGAACCGGAAGTAAAGGCTGTTTCTGACTATGTTGCTTTATTCCATCTAAAAGGGATCGGGAAATCAACCCCTGAAGTTACTTTTTCAAAATAAGCTCAAAATAAGATTGAGAACAAAGTTTGACTCTGAATCTGACCTGATATAAAATCCTGCTTCAGGAGGAGGTGACCGGTCTTCATGCGTGTAAGTCTCGACAAAAACGAGTGCATAGGTTGCGGCGTATGTGCTCAGATTTGCCCAGAGGTATTTTCATTGGACGAGGATGCCGGGGTAGCGAAAGTAATGAAGCCGGAAGGTGCTGAGTGTGTTAGCGATGCAGCTGAAAGCTGTCCTGTAGGCTGTATTACAGTTGAGGAATAGATTCTTCGGTTGAAAAATCCCCCTTTAGTTGTGAAAAAAGATATTTTAGTGATTTAGGGCTTGCAATTAGAGGGGAGTCGGGCGTATAATGATCAGCGTTCTTTTCGGGCCTATAGCTCAAGTGGCTAGAGCCACCGGCTCATAACCGGAAGGTTCCTGGTTCGAGTCCAGGTAGGCCCACCATCGAAGATAAGAGCCGTTTCCCTGCAGGAAGCGGCTTTTTTTGTATGGTGTGAATGGCGTAAGAGATTTTGGGAGGTGAAATAATGAAAGTAGCTGATTTGCTTCGTTATATTGAAACTTTTGCCCCCATGAAAATTGCTGAGCCTTGGGATAATAGTGGCCTTATGGTTGGAGATAGAGATTGGATGGTTTCAAAAATCGGGCTAGCCCTTGATCCTTCTTTAGATTCAGTGGAGAAGGCCATTTCAAGAGATTGCGACTGCCTTGTAGTACACCACCCACTGATTTTTTCTCCGCTGAAAGCAATAGATTTAAGTACGCCGATAGCGCGGATTATCGAAAAAGCCCTTGCTCATAAATTAACCATTATCAGCATGCATACTAATTGGGACAAGGCTGACAGAGGTGTAAATACCCAACTTGCCAAAACCTTTTTGCGTGAGGATTTTTCGGCTCTTATAACCGATGAAAATAAAGTTGGGGTAGGGGCATGGGGATGGTTAAAAACGCCATGTTCTTTAAGAGAATTAATGGTTTTCTTAAAGAAAGAGTGGAATCTTACTTGGATTACAGCATATGGTGATGTTGACAGAGTAATACATAAAGCGGCATTATGCGGCGGTTCTGGTGGCGATTTATGGGAAAATGCTTTGGAAAAGTCAGTAGATGTGTATATTACGGCAGATATGAAATACCATCAGATTTTAGATATTTGTGCTTTGGGAATGGCTCTTTGTGTCGTAGATCATGGAGAAATGGAAAGATATTCTCTTCGCGCGCTTAAAGACATTTTTGAAAAACAAGGTGTTTCTGTGGAAATAGTAAGAGAGAATGGGCCAGATAGGCTGCAAATCGAGTAAAATAAACCAGGATATCAAGGTAAAGTGATATATATAAATTTTTACTAAATAAATAATAGAGGTGGGAAGAACATGGCAAAAAGAGTTTTCAGCGGTATGCGTCCTACGGGAAAACTTCATCTTGGCCATTTGGCTGGAGCGTTGACAAATTGGGTTCGCCTTCAAAATGAATACGAGTGTTTTTATAGTATTGTCGATTGGCATGCCCTAATGTCTGATTATGCTGATAGCAGCAAAATTAGAAATAATTCTAGAGAGGCTCTTTTAGACTGGCTTGCAGCTGGCTTGGATCCTGAAAAGTGTACAATTTTCATGCAATCTCATGTTCCTCAGCATGCAGAGTTGCACTTGGCTTTATCGATGGTGTCCCCTCTTGGATGGCTCCAGCGAAACCCCACATATAAAGAACAGATTCTGAATATCCAAAATAAAGATTTGAGTACCTATGCTTTCTTAGGATATCCTGTTCTTATGGCTGCTGATATTTTATTGTACAAGGCAGAGCTCGTTCCTGTTGGAGAAGACCAAAATGCTCATCTTGAGATAAGCAGAGAGATGGCTCGCCGTTTCAATAATTTCTATGGCGAAATTTTCCCAGAGCCTCAGATGCTTTTGACACCAACCCCTAAAGTGCCCGGCACTGATGGACGTAAGATGAGTAAGTCTTATGGCAACGGTATCGATATTGCAGATACCCTTGAGGAAATGTGGGAGAAAATAAGAACGATGATGACGGATCCAGCTCGACAGAGAAGAAAAGATCCAGGCGATCCGGATAAATGTCCTGTATGGGATATTCATAAGGTATTTAACGAAGATAAAGAACAGCATAAAGAGATTGTTCACGGGTGTAAAACGGCAGGAATCGGATGTATCGAGTGTAAAAAGATGCTTATGGAGCATATTACTCACATAATGGAACCAATACATGAACGTCGCCGTTATTTTGAGGCACATTCAGATAATTTAAGAGATATTCTCTTGAGTGGTGCTGAGCGTGCTAAGGTAGTTGCCCAACAAACCATAGATGAGGTCGTAGAGGCTATTGGTTTTGTGCCAAGAGCTTAAAAGGAAATAGCTCGTGGAAAAGGGTACCTTTCCTCTTCGTGTAGAAATAGAGGGGTTTTCAGGGCCTTTGGACTTACTCTGCTATCTTGTAGAAAGTCGCCAATTTGAAGCGACGCAGATAAAGGTGTCAGACTTAGTACATATTTATGGGGCCTATTTAGCTAATTCTAAAAAAACATCGCTCTATGTTATAGCTGAGTTTCTTTCTTTAGCTGCTGGCCTTGTTCTTGAAAAGATACTTGCACTTTTGCCTGGACAGGTAAAAGTGGATCAAATAGAGTCTGAGGGGCCTATATCCGAAGAAGAATTAATGAATAATCTTTCTCGCTATAGGCCCTATCGTCGGGCTGCCTTTTGGCTTTTAGAAAAAAAAGAAAAACACGATAATTTCTTTAAACGAGAAAGTCCGATTGAGGAAACGCCCACATATGATTTAGGAGATTTATATAGTTTAAGTCATCTTTGGTGGCATATGATCGCATCTTATTCTCCTCAGGAGTCAGCAAAAACTTTAGATGAGAGATCAAATATAAATTGGCGAGGAATTCCCGTTGCTGTGCCAGAGGAATTCCAAATTGATAAAAAAATTAAAGAAATTGAGATGTACTTTGAAAAACGTTCTTTTTTGTTGCTTTCTGATATTGTCAAAAACACTGCTTCCCGATCAGTTGTCGTCGTAACACTATTGGCTCTTTTAGAAATGTCCAGAATAGGACGTGTATCCATTACGCAAAAGGAGATGTTTGGTGATGTTATCGTCTCTAGCAAAGCAGATTGAAGTAATTCTCTTCATAGCGACATCCCCTGTCTCAGAAAGTGAGTTGTCTGATCATTTAGGCGTCTCCCTTAAGGATATACGTTCTACATTGAATGAACTGGCAAACCATTATTTAGAAGAGCATGGTCTTGTCTTGTGTAAAGTTGCTGAAGGCTGGGAGATATATACTGATCCAGAATTTTCAGATGTAGTTTCAGCTTTTAGGGAAACATCTTTGAGGCAAAAGGTGCGGTTGAGCAGGGCTGCAGTAGAAAGTCTTGCAGTGATAGCATATAACCAGCCTGTAACGAGGTCGGAAATAGAAGAGATACGAGGAGTACGTTGCGAGCGAGTTCTTGATACACTTCTTTCATACGGACTTATTCGTATTGCGGGGCGTAGAAAAGGAACGGGTTCGCCTCTTTTGTACAGGACTACACCTGTTTTTCTTGAACATTTTGGTCTTGAATCTATATCGGATTTACCAACACTCGAAGAAGTTGAAGAGTTTGTTGCAGAGGAGTGTAAAAAATAAATAAATGGGAATAAGACTGAATAAGTATCTTGCCTCATGCGGCCTTGCTTCACGTAGAAAAGCGGAAGAGCTTATCTCTTCTGGCCGCGTTGCTATTAATGGAAACATTGTACGGGTTTTTTCGACAGTTGTAGAAGATGAAGATACAGTAACTCTTGATGGAGAAGCTATTTCCCCGGATAAAAAAATATATGTTGTTATGAATAAACCTATAGGTGTAGTTTGCGCTGTCGAAGACCGTTTTGATACAACAGTCGTCGATATCCTTCCTACTCAGTATTCGAAACTGAGACTTTTCCCTGTCGGTCGCCTCGATAAAGAGAGCGAAGGATTACTTGTCTTGACCAATGATGGTGATTTCGCACATTTTCTTATGCATCCTTCTTCGAATATTGCGAAACTTTACGAAGTCTTATTGAATAAAGAAATAACAGAAGAAAAGATAGAATCCTGGTTGAAGGGGGTTGAAATAGAAGGAGGGCTCGTTCGTCCTTTAGCAGTGTGCCCTCTTCGAAGATCTCCTTATGGAAGATGGGTCTCTGTTACTATTTCGGAAGGATTGAAAAGAGAAATTCGTCTTATGGCTGAGCAACTTGGATTCAGGGTGAGGATGCTTATTCGTCGAAGAATTGGTAGAATGGAATTGCGAAATCTTAAAAAAGGACAAACTATCGAAATTTCGCGGAGTGAGCTTTTAGAAAAGATACAGCAGGGCGGAGTAGTGTAGGTTCTTTCAATAAGGATATGGGGGGCATGCCATGAACACGATGGACGATCGGTCCAGGGAATTGATCAAGTCGCGCATTATTAATCGCGTAAAGGAAATTAAATCGTTCCCTCAGTTTGTTATCGAAACCCTTAGGTTGTTGAATGACCCTGAAAGTAGTGCTAAAGACGTTGCTCGAAGCCTGGCGCGTGATGAAGGATTAGTTATTCGAACTCTTCGACTTGCTAATTCTGCTGCATATGGGGTATCCCGTGAAATCAGCAGTGTTGCAGAGGCAATAGCTCTCTTAGGGTATAAAAATATTAGTAATATTGTTTTGGCTGCAACCGTTTATTCTTTCATGGATAAACCTTTAAGCGGATATGCTTTAGATCGGGGAGAACTATGGAGACACTCTTTAACAGTTGCTTATGCTTCACGATATATAGCGCAACGAACAGGGAAAGTTTCTTTGGAAGAAGCATATGTTGCAGGTTTGCTTCATGATATCGGAAAAGTTGTTTTAAATGACTATGTACGATTTGGCTACAGTATAATTATTAAACTTGTAGAAGAAGAAAAAGTACCCTTTCTTGATGCTGAAACGCAGGTTTTAGGTTTTGATCATGCTCTTGTTGGTGCGTTGCTTGTGGAAAAATGGGAGCTCCCAGAACAATATCAATACGTTGCCGCTTTTCACCACACACCAGACCGTCTTCCAGAGGAAGGGGAAAAATTTCAGCCTCTTGTCGATACGGTTCATCTAGCCAATGCATTATGTCTTATGCTGGGGGTTGGCATAGGTGCTGAGGGGCTACAGAACCCTCTCTATCCAGAAGTGTTTGAACGCCTTGGCATTTCAGATTATGAACTATTATTATCAGAGATAGTGGATTTTGTCTCAGTAGCAACACAGGAATTGGAAGAGATGGGAGATTTATAATAAATGGCGATGAAAAATCTTGTTGTAGCTATTGATGGACCTGCGGGTGCAGGCAAAAGCTCTGTCGCTAAAAAGGTAGCTGAACAGCTTGGGCTAGACTATCTTGATACAGGTGCAATTTACAGAGCTTTGGCTTTTTATTTAAACACAATGGGGTTTGAAGCGAAGGAAGAACCAGCTCTTATGGAGGTTCTTTCTAAAATAAAAGTTTCTCTCAGTGATGGATGTGTCTATATTAATGGGGCAGATGTCACAGAACATATACGCTCCCCTTGGGTTGATAGTATTGTCTCTGCTTACGCTGCACTTCCAACGGTGCGGCGCTGTTTGCTTTCTATTCAGAGAGAACAAGCTGAAGAAAGTGGATTAGTAGCTGATGGCAGAGATATGGGAACAGTTGTGTTTCCTGAAGCGGCAGTTAAAATCTTCCTTACGGCGACGGATGAGGTTCGAGCGAAAAGGCGTCATTTGCAGTTAATTGACAGGGGAGAGCATGTTTCTTTTGAAGAAGTTTTGCGACAGATCAGAACTCGTGATCAATTTGATTCAACACGAAAGGTTGCTCCCCTTCGCAAAGCTGAAGATTCTATTGTAGTGGATACTTCTTCTATGACTGAAAATGAAGTGGTTGCTTATCTTATAAAAATAGTAAAAGAACATAATAAACAGGTGGCTCTATGAAACGATTATTTTATGCAGTAGTGAAAAATTTTTGTTTGGTCTTTTTTAAACTTTATAATCGTCTTTCTGTTCGATGGATTGCGCCGATGCCTAAAGAAGATCCCGTTATTGTTGTTGCTAATCATTGTAGTAACCTTGACCCAGTTCTTGTAGGATCTGTTTTTCCAAGGCGTTTAAGATATCTTGCAAAGGCAGAGCTTTTTTCTTCGTGGATAATGAGAGTTCTCATTCGAACATTAGGGGCTATTCCAGTAAATAAACAGGATCAACAGAGCGCGGGAATGGCTTTAAAAGCGTTTTTAGAGCTATTGGAGAACGGGGAGAATGTTCTTCTTTTCCCAGAAGGTGCTCGTTCTTTAGATGGGAAGCTTCAATCTTTGCAAGGGGGAGCGGCTCTTATTGCTTTAAAAAGTGGTGCGCCAGTTGTCCCTGCATATATTAAAGGGAGTTTTGAATCAATGCCGCCGGGGGCAAAATTTATACGAGCGACATCGATTACTGTTCTTTTTGGCGAAACTATATATCCCAAAGAGATAAGTGAGGGCGAATCTCCAAAAGAAAGTCGGAAGAAGTTTTTAGATAAGATATCTGAGGCGTTGAGCGACCTTGAAAAGAGTGTTTGATCTTAGAAAAGAACATCGTCATCAGCGTGCAGTTATTGCTGCATTAGATATGCCTGTACAAGCCTATGATACACGAGTTCTTTTAGACGAGCTCGCAATGCTTTTGAGAAGTCTCAATATTGAAGTTGTTGGAGAAATTATTCAAAAACGAGATAAACCAGATCCTGCTTATATGTTAGGCAAAGGGAAAATTGCAGAAAGCGCTCTTTTTTGCAAAGAGGTACGGGCCGATATCTTTGTATGTAATGAGCAACTTACCCCAGGCCAACGTGTCAATATGCAGAAAATTTTAGGCATTGAAATTTGGGACAGGCCTTTCGTTATTATGAAAATTTTTGAGCGGAGAGCTAGAACTACAGAAGCACGTCTACAGGTAGAACTGGCCATGTGTCAATATGAAATCCCTCATTTAAAAGGATTAGGACGACAAATGTCTCGGTTAGGAGCAGGGATAGGAACTCGTGGACCTGGAGAAACCGAGTTTGAACGGCATCGACGGAAACTAGAAAGACGCGTTCGAGATATTAATGATAAGCTTCTGCAAGTACGTAAGCGGAGAACTTTTCAACGTTATCGACGTGAAAAAGCTGGAATACCGACAGTTGCTTTAGCCGGATACACGAACAGTGGAAAGTCGACTCTTTTACAGCAGTTAAGCGAAGGCCGAGATCTTTATATAGCAGATCAGCTCTTTTCTACATTAGATACTTTTGTTCGAAAAGTTAAGCTCCCTGCAGGACATAATGTGCTTGTGTCTGATACAGTAGGGTTTATACGAGACCTTCCTCCAACGCTTATTGCGGCTTTCCGAACAACTCTAGAAGAAATATCTTTGGCATCGCTCATTCTTCTTGTTCTTGATGGAAGTATGCCTGATGTTCTGGAGACATTGGAAGTTGTTGAGGATACTCTTTTTGACATAGATGCGTCTACTATTCCTCGCATTGTAGTATTGAATAAAATAGATAAGCTTGATTCGACCCTCATACCTTTTCTTCAGACACGTTTGGAACTTCAAAGTAAAGCTCCTGTGAAAGTGATTAGTGCTCTTACGGGAGAAGGTATTGAGGATCTCTTGCAAGAAGTCGAATCTCAGCTTTTTAATAAAACAATTACGTAGCCCATAAAAGACGGGAGGATTTATTGTGCTTTTAAGCATGACAGGTTTTAGTCGGGAGAATCAAACATTTCCATGGGGGACACTCGTTGTGGAAATGTCTACAATTAATCATCGATATCAAGACATATCTATACGATTACCAAGAGAACTTTCTTATTGCGAACCAATCTTGAATAATCAACTGAGGCAATCTATCAGACGAGGTAAAGTTAGGCTTAATGTCGATGTTTCGTGGTCTTCATCGTTTAGGGCTGTTTCGATAGATGCTCAGATTTTGCAGGATTACTATTACCAGATACAGGATATACAAAAAAAACTAAGCGTCTCGGCACCAATTCGAGTAGAATCTTTACTTCATTTACCTGGCGTTACTGATTCTCCTGAGGGAAGAGAATCGATTGAGCAGGAAATACAGAAAACACTTTCTGAAATGGTTTCGAAAGCCGTCGACTCTTTGCAAAATATGCGAGAAAAAGAAGGGAATCATCTGGAAGTCGATATAAGAACACATCTTGATTTGTTTTCATCCTTGATCGATCAAATTTCCTCTCTTTGGGAAAAAGCTCAAGAGGAAGCCATGAATGAGACAAGAGAACGAATTAAAAAGATATTTGAAGATAACGGGCCAATAGTCGATGAAAATAGAATAGCTCAAGAAATAGCCCTTATGGCTGATAAGTGGGATATTTCAGAAGAGATAACCAGAGCACGAAGTCATATCGACAAATTTAATACTATTTTGAGCGGGAAAGTTTCTGAAGGACGGAAAATGGATTTTTTGATTCAGGAGATGAATCGAGAGATAAATACGATAGGGTCTAAAGTGACTCACGCAGAAATACGCTGGCTTGCCGTAGAGGCAAAGACGGCACTTGAGCGGATACGAGAACAAGTACAGAATGTGGAGTGATGGTGATGTCGTATCGATTAGTTCACATTGGCTTTGGCAATATGATTGTAGCAGAGCGTATTGTTGCCATTATTCATCCTAGTTCAGCTCCTATTAAGCGGTTGAAAGAGGAAGCTAAAGACGAAGGGCGATTAATTGATGCTACTCAAGGTAGAAAAACTCGTGCTATCCTCATTACTGATAGCAATCATGTAGTTCTTTCGGCCATTCAACCTGAAACTATAGTTAATCGATTTGAGGAAGAAGCGGACAATGAGGAGTACAAATAAAAAAGGGAACTTATTTGTTATATCGGGACCTAGCGGTGCTGGAAAGGGAACAGTTAGAAAGACACTTTTTCAGCACATGCCTGAATTAGTTTACTCTATCTCTTGTACAACTCGAGAACCTAGAAATGGTGAAATAGATGGGGTTGATTATAGGTTTTTGAATGAGACTACTTTTCAAGGGTTGGTTAAAGAAGAAAAATTTCTCGAATGGGCTAATGTTCATGATCATTCGTATGGGACGTTAAAATCGGATGTAGAGAAAGAGTTGCAGGCTGGGAATGATGTTGTTCTTGAAATAGATGTGCAAGGCGCACTTCAGGTAAAAAACGCTTTTGCTGACGCGGTTCTTATCTTTATAATGCCTCCTTCTACTGAAGAGCTTGAACGGAGACTACGAAAAAGAGGAACGGAAGAAGAGAAGACTGTTCAACTTCGTCTTCACAATGCCATAAAAGAAATGGCAAAGGCAGAAGCTTACGATTTTGTTGTTGTAAATGATTGCGTGGAACGGGCTGCACTTGAAATAAAAAAAATTATTCTCAGTTATAAACTAGAGTGCTGTTTATAGTGGGGAGGTTAAAAAATGAAGTTTTATGATATTGATAGTTTAGAAAAAAAGACTGGAATAGACAATAAATATTTATTAACAGTTCTTGTCGCTAATTGGAGCCGTCGGATAAGTGAACAAAAGAGTCGCATGCTTGAAGAAGACATAGAAGAGCATCTTTCATTAGCAATGGAGGATATCGCGAAAGGACGAGTCAAATACAGAATCCCTTCTTCACGGGCAAAGATATTGTTCCCTGGAGACTCCGATGCTAACGTGGAAAAATAAGCGACGAGTTGTTTTTTGCGTTACTGGCGGAATTGCCGCTTATAAGGCTCCTGAGATTCTTCGTACTCTACAAAAAGCAGACTGTGAAGTCGAAGTTATATTAACAGAGGGAGCAGAAGCTTTTGTAAGTCCAATGGTTCTTTCAACCTTGGCTGGACGTCGTGTATGGAGACAGCAAGATTTTCTTTCAGCAGATCGCGGTTGGGAAATTCCGCATATACATTTGGCAGATTGGGCTGAAATTGTGCTTGTTGCTCCATGTACTGCTGAAACTCTTGCTTGTTTAGCTCAAGGTCATGGAGAACGGTTGCTTGATGCTACTGTTTTAGCTACAGAGGCTCCTGTGTTGCTTTTTCCTGCAATGAATGAGCATATGCTTGTTCATCCTGCTACTGTAAAGAATATCGAAAGAGTGAAAGAGCTGGGATATGTAGTTGTGGAGCCAGATACTGGGAATCTAGCTTGTGGATATGAGGGAAGAGGACGACTACCAGACGCTACCGTAATTATGGAAGAAGTATGGAAAAGTCTCTCTCCTAAGAAAGATTTCTTGAATAGAAGCATACTTGTGACAGCGGGACCTACGTGGGAATTTTTAGATCCCGTTCGTTTTATCAGTAATCCAAGTAGTGGAAAGATGGGTTTTGCTCTTGCTCGTGCAGCTTGGTACAGAGGTGCAACTGTCAAGCTTATTTCGGGACCGGTCTCTCTCTCTGATCCCTATGGCATACCTTGTCAGCGAGTGGAGTCTGGTATGGATATGTATAAAGCAGTTATGGATGAAATGTCCAGTGCTGACATTATCATAAAAGCGGCAGCAGTAAGTGATTATAGAACTGCATCTATTGAAACTGAGAAGATGAAAAGAGAAGGGAAAGATACGCTTTCTCTTGACCTAGTTCAAAATCCGGATATTGCTGCTGAGGTTGGGAAAAGGAAAACTTCTAAACAGGTACTTGTTGGATTTGCTGCAGAAAGTAGTCATCTTATCGAACATGCTAAAGGCAAGATGGAAAGAAAGAACCTTGATCTTATCGTGGCTAACGATATTACGGCTTGTGATGCCGGTTTTGCCGTCGATACGAATCGGGTTAAAGTTATAATGAAAAAGGGCGATTTTTTTGAGCTTGAAGGAAGCAAAGAAGAAGTAGCTTGGGGAATCTTAAATACTGTTGCTGAACTGTGTCACAAGGAAGCGATCAATTGACGTTGATTGATGTTGTTGTTCCTGGGCCGTGGTGGAATTCTCTATCGTATGAGTATGAAGGGGATGTGAAGCCGGGTGTTCGTGTACTTGTTCCCATGGGGCCTTCAAAACGTGTGGGTTTTTCTCTTGGAAGGTCATCTGGCCCATCGGAAAACAAAGAAATATTCCGTATTCGTTCCCTTATTCGGCCGTTAGATGAAGAAACTCTATTTCCAAATGATCTTTGGCTGTTGAGTCATTGGATAGGCGTTAATTTTCTGTGTGGTCGAGGAGAGGCATTACGGGTGATGTCTCCCTCTCAACTTTTAAAGGGAGAAGCGACAGAGCCTATCCCCCCTTCTGGAGTAGAAAAGCTCAATAGATCCTTTACGCAAAATTACTATTACTTTTCAGAGGATGAACAACGACATAAAAGGTATGTAGATATCTTACGGAATAACCAGGGCTCGGCTATTTTGCTTTTTCCTGAAAGAGCTTTAGCCGAGCTTTTTTATTCTCTTTTAGAGACACAAGGGTTTGAAAAAGTGCTGCTATGGCCTTCTGTTGGTGGCAAAAAGCTATGGGAAGCCTGGAACAAAGCTCGTATCGGAGATGTTAATATCATAGTAGGTGGTCCTGGTGCTGTTTTTGCCCCTCTATGTAACCCGGAGCTTATACTTGTAGATGAAGAAAGTAGCCCTGCATACCGCCTGCAATCTGTTCCCTTTCTGCAGATACGTTCAGTGGCTGTGCAGAGAGCACGTATAGCAAAAAGTTCTTTATATCTTTGTGGTCGATTACCTTCATCGAAAATATTCCTTCATAAAAAACCGGAGGAACAACTCGTTTCTCCGGAGAAAAGAGCCTTTTTTGTCGATACAAAGTTTGCTCCTAAACCTGATTTCCCGGGAATAAGCTCTTCTTTTCCACTAAGTGAGTCTTTGGTACGAGAAACGATGAAATGCTTGGGCGAGAAAAGAACAGCTTTATGGATTCTTGATCGAAAAGGGTATGCCGGAGAAATTACATGTGAGGAGTGCGGTGGCACACTTGTTTGTCATTCATGTGGAGTGGCATTGAGAGCGGAAGAAGAAGCAGTAAATGTCACCTGCCCGCTATGCGGGTACAAGGCTCCTTTCCCTAAAAAATGTCCAAAATGCGGAGGGTTTTTACTTAGTGGCAAGCGTCCTGGACTAGAGATTGTATTGAAAATAGCTCAGGCACTATGTGGAGAGGGCTATCCAGTGGTAGAATGGCATGCGGAAAAAAATACAAGCAAAAAAAGACTGAGAGAAATTAATGCGCATTTTGTTCATGGAGGAATAGTTGTTGGCTCACGAGCAGCTCTTTCACTTTGTGATTCTATGCTTGTTGGCATGATAGGTTGGATTGACGCCGATGCTGAGGCTCGTAAAGTGGTCTATCGGTCAAAATTTGATGCATATCGTATGGTACTTGAATCTTTCTGGCGTGGAAGAGAAGCGGCGCAAAGACGGGTTATCATACAATCTCGAAGGCCAGGAAAGGGTTGGCAGAGAGGAATTCTTGAGGGATGGACGTCCTTTTGGTATAAAGAGCTCAAAGAACGACAAGAATATGGTTTTCCACCCTTTAGTATTTTAGCAGAGATTACTCCGCCTCCTAACAAGAAAGAGGAGTTATTAGACTATCTTGTAGAGAAAAATATAATGGCTATGGATCCGGGGGGTAAGGAGAAAACTTTATGGATTTTTGTTGAGCGCCCCGGGAAGCTAAAGAAAGTTCTTGAGCCGTGGTTTAATATTTCAAAATCGAGAGAGGGCTTTCCGTTGGTCTCTCTTTGGATCGATTAAATAGAAATTTAAAGGAGGAATATAGGGAAAATGCCCATAATAGCAATAGTGGGAAGACCCAATGTAGGGAAATCTTCTCTTTTCAATAGAATTTTGGGTCGCCGTGATGCCATTGTAGATGATATGCCCGGTGTAACCCGTGATCGCATTTATGGAGAGACAGAGTGGAAAGGGAGAAACTTTTATATTGTAGATACGGGTGGGCTTCTTGTTCGTGACGAACATCCACTTGTTGATGGGATCAGAAAACAGGCGACGTTAGCCATTGAGGAAAGCCAGGTCATATTGTTTGTTATAGATGGTCTTGCGGGTCCTAATTGGATGGATGAAGACGTTGCACACATTCTTCGACGGTCGGGAAAACCAGTCATTGTTGTTGCCAATAAGCTTGATGATGGAGTGCATGAAGATAGAGTTTATGATGCTTACACCCTCGGTTTTGAACATGTAATAGGCATTAGTGCCCTCCATAAACGATATATTGACGATCTACTTGATTTAGCTGTTTCTCTTTTACCTGAAGAGGAAGAGGTGGAGATTGATCCAGAGGAAGTGCGGGTTTCGATTGTGGGGCGTCCGAATGTCGGAAAATCAAGCCTCGTCAATGCCTTTGCGGGCAACGATAGGGTATTGGTGAGTGATATACCAGGAACTACAAGAGATGCTACAGATACGATAGTAGAAACAAAGGAAGGAAAATTTCGTTTTATAGATACAGCGGGACTTCGGAAAAAGAGCCGCATTGATAGCGATATAGAGTATTACTCCTTTGTACGAACCCTTCAGGCGGTTGATCGGAGCGATGTTGCCCTTCTTGTTATGGATGCTAATGAACCAGCTACTGATCAAGATAAAAAGATGGCAGCGCAGGTTCTTGAAAAGGGAAAGGGCATAATTCTCATTGTTAATAAATGGGACACATTACAATCTACCGATAAGTTGGGGGATGCGATGAAAAAGAAAATAAGGGAAGAGATGCCTTTCCTTTCTCATGCTCCCTTGCTTTTTGTTTCAGCTTTGACAAAAAGAGGTTTACATAAACTTACGGAAACAATTATACAAGTTCGGGATAATCGCCGAAAAAGAATAGGGACAAATATATTGAACCGTCTAATACGCGACATTTTGGCTTTTCAGGCGTTGCCTACAAGTCGTAAGGGTAGAATTTTGAAAATCTACTATTGCACACAGACTGATGCGGAACCGCCAACCTTTGTATTTTTTGTAAACGATCCGGAAATTGTTACAACGTCTTTTGCGAGACATATAGAGAATAAGTTAAGAGAAATAGAAACTTTTGATGGGGTCCCATTACGTTTATATTGGCGAGTTAAGTCATAATTTGATATTAGTGAAATTTCTACTTGACCGCAGTGGCAGTTACTGGTAATAATAAATCAGCGCAAAGCTTGTCAATTACATGATTTTATATTAAATCAAAGAAAAGGAGGTAATTAGGGGTGACAAAGACAGATCTTGTTAATGCAGTAGCTAAAGCAACAGGTCTCAACAAGCGTGAAGCAGGTGCTGCCGTAGGTGCAGTGCTTGAGGCCATTGAGAATTCTCTTGCCAAAGGTGACAAAGTTCAGCTTGTTGGTTTCGGCACCTTTGAGGTTCGCGAGAGAGCTGCCAGAGAGGGAAGAAATCCTCAGGATCCTAAAAAAGTAATTAAGATTCCAGCAAAGAAAGTTCCAGTCTTCAGACCGGGTAAAGCACTGAAGGAGAAAGTGGAATAGGAATTTTTCGTTTTTTATTGTAGAGAAGAGGCCCTTTAAAGGGCCTCTTTGTTTTTTTAAAGGGAATTCAACGTTTTCCAGAGAGCGAGCCATTCCTCTCCAGTTAAATCTTCGGCTCTCAATGTTGGAGAAAAATTAAGGATCGAGAAACTTTCAATAAGGTTGTTTTTATTAATACCGTTGCGTGAAGCAGAGTTGATTAATGTTTTTCTTCTCTGAGCAAAAGAAGCGCGAAGAAGATTTCTCCAACTTCCATGTTGGGCTAAATCAAAATTTTTATCAATATTTATCTTTATAACAGCAGAGTCTACATTAGGCTGTGGGAAAAAAGCCTGAGGGGGAACTTTGCGCAATATTTTACTTTTCCCCATGAGTTCTAAAGTAATGCCAAGAGGGTAGCGGTCCTTAGTCTTAGGAGGGGCTATTAAGCGCAAGGCAGCTTCTCGCTGAACCATAAAGAGCATAGATTGTAATCCCCTACCTGAAAACACCTCTAGGAGGCGCCAAATCAAGGGAGTAGTTATATTGTAGGGTATATTTGCCACAACTTTAGTAGGAGTTTCAGGTAAAGAATCTTCATAATCAAAGGTTACGGCGTCACCCCAAAAGATAGTAAGACGAGGTTTATATTGTTCCTCTAACGGATCAAGATATGGATGTAATGATTTATCTATCTCTAGGGCAAAAACAGATTTACATGGAGAAAGAGCGAGTTGCTGAGTGAGGACGCCTTGTCCGGCTCCTACTTCCAAAATGACATCAGATTCTTCAATGGAGGCCCATTTGACAATCTGAGCCAAGATGTTTTTATCTTGTAGAAAGTTTTGTCCTAGACTTGATTTATGTTTAAACGTTTGGTCTTTCATTTCCCCTCCGTGTCTATTTTCTTATTTATCAACCGATTTTGTATTATGCCATAAATTATAGAGAGCGCGAACATTCTTAGAACAAAGAAGATGCATGTTCTCTTTTATCTGTTCCAGTGGCCACTCCCACCACGTCATTTCTAAAAGCATAGTTACTTCTTCGTCGGAGAATCTTTTTCGTATGAAACGAGCTGGATTTCCTCCGACAATAGAATAAGGGGTCACATCTTTTGTAACGAGGGCACGACTTCCGATGACAGCACCATGGCCGATTTTGACTCCAGGCATGATCATAGCTTCAGAGCCTATCCATACGTCACTCCCAATAACAGTATCTCCCATAGGGGCGTAGCCGTCACATGCTTCAGAGAAAGCAAACTTTTCATTATGTGTATATTCATCTTGCGTGTAGAAAAAGGGGAAAGTTGTTATCCAGTCATAACGATGACCCTGGTTACCTGCCATAATAAAACTAGCCCCTGATCCTATAGAACAAAAACTGCCTATAATCAATTTGTCGACATCATTTCGGTCTGGCGATAAATAACGAACACACTCTTCAAAAGAGTGTTCATGATAGTATCCGGAGTAGTAGCTATATCGTCCAACTGTAATATTTGGATTTGTTATTTGCTCGGCAATGGGTTTTCCCCTGAAGGGGCTTTCAAAATAGTTTTTCATTTGTTATTTTGCCTCCCAAATTTGCCAATAAAAAAAGCGGGGTAAATACCCCGCTTGTATACGCATGGTCGGGACGAGAGGATTCGAACCTCCGACCACCTGCACCCCATGCAGGTGCGCTAGCCAGGCTGCGCTACGTCCCGATGACTTGGGTATTTTACCTAATATACCAGACTAGGTCAAGCTTTATAAAGGTCTTTCTATTATACATTCTTAGTCTTTTCAATAAAAAAGAGCTGCCCCTTTCGGAGCAGCTCTTTAGCATCTTAAAATATCTTATGCTTCAGTTTTAACTGCTTCTTTGCCCATCTCGGCAAGCTGCTTATATGTTTCGTATCTTTCTTTAGCGTCAGCAGCTGCTTTCTCAAAGAGCTGATCAGCAATCTCTGGGAAGGATTTCATCAAAGAAGAGTACCGTACTTCGCTCATAAGGAATTCCTGGAAATCAGCCTTTGGCTCCTTGGAATCGAGAACGAAGGGGTTCTTTCCTTCGTCTTTGAGCAATGGGTTATAACGGTACAGGTGCCAGTAACCTGCTTCAACAGCTTTCTTTTCCTGAGCTTGAGATTTGCCCATACCGACCTTAATACCATGGTTGATACAAGGAGCGTAGGCTATGATCAAAGATGGGCCCTTGTAGGCTTCAGCTTCAGTTACAGCCTTCATCAACTGGTTTTTGTCAGCGCCCATGGCTACCTGAGCAACGTACACGTATCCATAGGTCATGGCAATACGGCCAAGGTCCTTTTTCTTAACTCTCTTTCCGGAAGCAGCGAACTTAGCAACAGCTGCTGTCGGAGTAGATTTTGAAGACTGACCACCAGTATTCGAATAAACTTCTGTATCAAATACAAATACGTTGACATCTTCACCAGAAGCAAGAACATGGTCAAGTCCGCCGAAACCGATGTCGTATGCCCAGCCGTCTCCACCGAATATCCAGACAGATTTCTTGACAAGGTAGTCTTTTTTGTCTGCGATCTCAGCAAGAAGTTTGTTAGCATCTTCGTTGCCAAGGTCTTTGCCGAGAATAGCGTAGATTTTTTCGGCAGCGACTTTAGACTTATCACCATCATCCTTGTTTTCAAGCCACTCTTCAAAGACAGCCTTGACGTCGGCACAAATGTCGAGATCAAGCAACTTGCGCACGGCTTCTATAAGTCCCTTCACGGAATTCTTCACTGAGAGGTACATGCCGTAGCCATACTCAGCGTTGTCCTCAAAGAGGGAGTTGGCCCATGCAGGACCCTGGCCCTTGGCATTTGTTGTATAAGGCATGCTAGGAGCAGATCCACCCCAAATAGAAGAACAACCAGTTGCGTTAGCGATGATCATGCGATCACCATAAAGCTGAGTAACTAATTTGGCATATGGTGTCTCTCCGCATCCTGCACAAGCGCCAGAGAACTCGAACAGTGGCTGGGCAAACTGACTGCCTTTCACTGTATTTTTATTTGTAAGGTCAGATTTATCAGAGACAGTAACAGCAAAATCCCAGTTGGGAACTTCTGCGTCTGTCTGAGACGTAAGAGGTTTCATTTCAAGAGCACTTACAGGGCAGATATCAGCACAGTTTCCGCAGCCGAGGCAGTCAAGTGTATCGACTTGCATACGGAATGCGAGCCCTGCAAACTCCTTGCCTTTCGCATCAACTGTAGCAAAGGTCTCAGGAGCGTTTTTCTTGTCTTCTTCATTGAGAAGCACAGGGCGAATAGCTGCGTGAGGGCAGACCATAGCGCACTGGTTGCACTGAATACATTTATCCTTAAGCCACTCTGGAACGTTTACAGCTACACCGCGTTTCTCATATGCGGATGTTCCTGAAGGGAAGCTACCATCTTCGCGGCCAACAAAAGCGCTCACGGGAAGTTTATCGCCTTCCTGGCGGTTGATAACGTCGCAAACGTTCTTAATGAAATCTGGTCTATCTGCGTCATTATTTTCACAGCAGCACTCGTCTTTAGCTTCTTTCCAGCTTGCAGGGATGTCTATCTTGACGAGAGCGCCTACACCCGCATCTACAGCTTTATAGTTCATTTCGACGATCTTTTCGCCTTTTCGGCCGTAGGTCTTCTTAATAGCTTCCTTCATGTACTTCACGGCGTCTTCAATTGGAATGACATTGGCCAATTTGAAGAAAGCGGACTGCATGATCATATTGATTCTGTTTCCGAGTCCGATTTCGATACCAAGGTCGACACCATTCAATACGTAGAACTCAATCTCGTTCTCTGCAAGATAGCGTTTCATACTGGCAGGAAGATGTTTCTCAAGATCTTCTACTGTTGTCCACTGGGTATTAAGAAGGAACTTTCCGCCTTTTTTAAGCCCTGCAAGAACATCGTACAAATGGACATATTCCTGTTTGTGGCAGGCTATAAAATCAGCTGCCTCAATAAGATATGTTGAGCGAATTGGCTTCTTACCGAAACGAAGGTGAGAAATGGTTACGCCACCTGATTTTTTAGAGTCGTAAGCGAAATATCCCTGTGCATACATATCAGTATTATCGCCAATGATTTTAATGGAGTTCTTATTGGCACCAACAGTTCCATCAGAGCCAAGACCCCAGAATTTGCAACGAATTGTTCCTTCAGGAGCAGCGTTGATATTCTCGCTGATTTCAAGGGAAGCATGTGTAACATCATCGACGATGCCAACTGTGAAGTGGTTCTTGGGTTCAGCAGCCTTAAGGTTGTCGAAAACAGCCTTAATTTGAGAAGGAGTTGTATCTTTTGAACCAAGACCATAGCGGCCACCAACGATAACGGGTTTTTCGTCTTTATCATAGAACAATGTACGAACATCTTCATAAAGAGGCTCGCCAAGTGCGCCCTGCTCTTTAGTTCTATCAAGAACAGCAATTTTCTTTGCTGTTGTCGGAAGAACGTTAAAGAAATATTTTGCAGAGAATGGGCGATAAAGGTGAACTTCAATGATTCCGACTTTTTCGCCTTTAGCGTTGAGATAGTCAACAGCTTCTTCTGCGGCCTGGCAGGCAGACCCCATAAGAATTACAACACGCTCGGCATCAGGAGCACCATAATAGTTGAAAGGATGATACTCTCTTCCTGTAACTTTGGTGATCTCATTCATATATTCTTCGACGATATCAGGAAGATCTGTGTAGAAACGGTTTGCTGCTTCTTTTGCCTGGAAGTATATATCAGGGTTCTGAGCAGTACCTTTCTGGTAGGGGTGCTCAGGATTCAGTCCACGATCTTTAAATCGTTTTACTGCATCCCAATCAACAAGTTTTGCCAAATCATCATAATCCATCAACTCGATTTTCTGAATTTCGTGAGAAGTTCTGAAACCATCGAAGAAGTTGACGAAAGGAATACTTGATTTGATAGACGCAAGGTGTGCTACACCTGTAAGATCCATAACTTCCTGTACGCTTCCAGAAGCGAGGAAGCCAAAACCGGTAGCTCTGCATGCTGTTACGTCGCTGTGGTCTCCAAAAATGGAGAGAGCGTGACCGGCTACTGCACGAGCAGAAACATCAAAAACTCCTGGAAGAAGTTCTCCAGCAATTTTATACATGTTGGGAAGCATGAGTAAGAGTCCCTGGGATGCTGTGAAAGTTGTTGTCAGGGAACCTGCAGAAAGAGAACCGTGTACGGCTCCAGAAGCACCTGCCTCTGATTGAAGTTCAACTACATCAACAGTTCTGCCAAAAATATTTTTCAGTCCATGGGCTGCCCACTCATCAATTACCTCTGCCATTGGAGACGAAGGTGTGATGGGATAGATAGCAGCAACCTCTGTGAACGCGTAGGAAACATGCGCCGCTGCGGTGTTTCCATCCATCGTTTTCCATTGCTTAGCCATTCATGTACCCCCTCTGTATTTTTTCAATAGAGAGCATTATGACCTCTGATTGAATCCAAAGCAATGCTCTCCTACTGAAATATAATAATAATTAAGTGCGAAAAAAGAAACAGCTATATTTAAAGGTGAAATATTTGCAAGATATGAACATTCTAAAATCGCATTTTTCAAAAAAGACAAAAAAATCCATTCTGACATTCGCGTTGATATTATCACAATGAAAAGGACTGTCAATGTTATGATAGTCACGAATGGTATAGACTCTTTATTTTTTATAAAGCTCTGCAAGGAGAACTAAAAGGCTGTTATAATCTATCTGCTTTTAAGTTTTGCTCTTAAGGAGGCGTTGATGCCTGTGGCTTTTGTAACTCTTAAAGATGTTGTAATACGACCTGAGTTTATGCAACTTCCTTTTAAACTTTCCCCTTATAAGAAAGAGGAGGGAAGGGATATTGTAGAAATAGGTTTTGGCAACGGCGAATTCCCCGTTTATATGGCAAAAAATAATTCTCAAGATACCTTTTGGGGAATAGAAGTTTCACAAACATGTGTTTTGAAGGCAGCGAAAAGAGCGCGGAGCTTGGGAATCGCGAATTTATTCCTTATGTGTGGGGATGCACGTTTCTTACTTAGAGAGTGTTTTGAAGATGAGAGCATCGATAAGGTCTATATGAATTTCCCATGTCCTTGGCCAAAATCTCGCCATGAGAAAAGAAGAGTTACATATATTGGTTTCGCAGATATGTTGGCAGCCGTTCTTAAATGTGGTGGAGTTTTCGAACTCGTTACAGATGAAGAATGGTATGCGGAAGAGGTTCGAGATGTTTTATCTTCACACAATGCTCTTCAATTGCGTACTTTCGAGAGGAATCCATCTCGTCCGGTAAAGACGAAGTATGAGAGAAAATGGCTGGCACAAGGTAAGGATATTTTTCTGGTTCAGATAGAGAAAAAAGAGAGATTTACAGTAGAACGCCTCATAAAGGAGGAAGAAACGGTGAACACAAAAATAGAGACTAGTGCATGGACTTTGGCAGACCTTGATTCACTCAATGGGTATGAGGGAACTGAAGAAGATTGCCATTGGACATATAAAGGATACTATACATCGCCTGAGGGTGCCTTTCTTATTCAGACCATAGCATCCGATGGTGGTTTTGAGCAGCGTTATTTTTTAAAGCTGGTAAAGAAAGAAAATGAGACTCTTATAAAACTTGATAGTAATTGTGCAGCTTTTAGAACACCTGCATTAAAAAGATCACTTTATTATCTTGCTGATTATCTGGGCAGGGTAGTTGATCGTTCATGAAGGGGTATTGTGTTAAACCTATTGGTATTGTGAAATCTTCTATAGGCGAACCTGTTTCTCCTGATTCATTTAAGGAACATCATTCTAGCATTCTTCTTGATCCTTTTTATCTTCCTGCTTTTGAAGACATAAAGGAGGGCACCGAAATTTTAGTGATTTTTCGCTTTCACAGGTCTTCTGCCTTTCCTTTTCAGGTTCATCCAAGGGGAGATTTGCGTCGGCCGTTGCAGAGTGTTTGTTCAACATGTTCTCCCCGTCGTCCAAACTTTTTGGGAACGACTCGTTGTCGACTTTTGAAAAAAGAGGGGAACACTCTTTTTGTTGTTGGTCTTGATGCCATAGACGGTACTCCAATTCTTGATATCAAACCCTTTGTAATGGAGTCTTTCAAATGAAGGACGTACGTCCTACATCATCTAAAGTTCTTCAGGCGTTATTTAATATACTGGGGTCTCTTCAAGAGGTGGCTTTTCTTGATCTCTTTGCTGGTACCGGAAAGGTTGGTGCTTTTGCTTATGAGCGGGGAGCAAGGCCAGTTGTAGAGGTTGAGCTTGTGCGTAAGAGGGCTGAAGCTATTCGCAAAAATTTTAAAAAAGAGATAGATAGCGATTCTTATATTGTGCTATCAATGGATATACGAAGGGCTTTGCAGTGGTTACAGAAAAAAAATCATTCTTTTGATATTATTTTTGCAGATCCCCCTTATGAAGAAGGGTGGCCCAATAGAATTCTGGATCTTCTGAAAGAAGCACCTGTTATTTTGAAAGATAATGGTTTAATTATAATAGAGCATTCAATACGAGAGCCTATTATAATTCAAGGTGACGATTTTATTGTGACAGACTCACGTACTTATGGAGATACGAACCTCACCTTTTTAAAGAAGAAGGAGGTCTTTGAATGAAACGCCCTATACGTGCTGTTTACCCGGGGTCTTTCGATCCTATTACGAACGGTCATATTTATATAGCGGAAAGGGCAGCTGCTTTGTTTGACGAACTTGTTGTCAGCGTGTTGCTTAATCCTCAGAAAAAAGCAACTTTTAGTGTAGAAGAGAGAAAAGCAATGGCTAGAGAAGCATTAAGTCATCTTCCTAATGTAAAGGTGAATTCGTTTACCGGACTTCTTGTCGATTTTTTACGCCAAGAGCGAAGTCGTATTATCATTCGTGGTCTCCGTGCTTTATCGGATTTCGAATACGAATTTCAACTAGCTCTCATGAACAGGCAATTAGCGCCGGACATAGAAACATTATTTATCGTTACGGAGGCTAAATACTCGTATCTTTCAAGCCACGCAGTGAAAGAGATTTTCCATTTTGGAGGCCCTGTTCAGGAAATGGTTCCTCCAGGGGTATATCGTCGGCTGCGAGAACGTTACCCTAAGCCGTTTTCCAATTGATAAGGGATTGCTCGTAATTCATGTTCTGTGTACGGAGTATCTACGAGATATTCCCATAATGTCGATGCAATATTCTCAAGTTGGAGTAACCGACGAGATGGTCCTCTGAAAGAAGGAATATATCCTCTGGTAATAATGGGTAACGTTGTTTTGCTACGCATCTCTTTTAGCAATTTTTTCCCGCGGGAAGAAAAACCGAGAACACGTATATATTGAGGTCCCAGCCGTTGAAAGGCTCTGTTTTCCCAATGTTTGATGCCTAAAAGCCAATCAATGGCGAAGCGTTGAATTGTCCCCTTTGTGTAACGCTTAGATGTTGCTTGTGATACGAAATCATCCCAGGAAAGAGAGGTTCCGGCCAATTTATAAAATAGGTTTTCGAGACCTTCTTTCATCTCTGCTGTTTTTGCAATTTCTTGAGGTGTGCTTCGTAAAAGACTTGTTTGGAGAAAGGGCCATAATTTTTGGGCAGAGTATGCAATCCGACCACTCTTGCAGGCTTCTTCTATGAGAGATCGGGAAAAGGATGGAAGAGCATCAAGTATGTTTTCCTGTTTTCCTCCTCTATATGCTTTTCGTATCGCTGAGGCACTTGCCCATGTTCCTTGAAAAGTTTCGTCGTGGTAGCCAGCTCCCTTTCTCTCTATAGGAACACAATGTAATGGGTATTTGTTTTTTTCGATGTGAAGAAGATACGCCAATGCAAGGGAGTTATTAGGTTGAGAGAGTATTGAACCTGAATCTGGAATTAATGCTTCCAGAGCCGAAGCACGCGCTTTCACATATGAAAAGCCTTTTTCAAGATATCTTCTGAGTTCTCTCTTGAAAGGTTCAGGTTCGTGAATTAGAATGTCAAGGATTGTGGATAAATCGCAATTATGGTTTTCCATACCAAAAGAAAGATGGGTTACACTGTGACATGCTGCCAGAATATCTACCGCTCCTGCGGCAAAAACTCCGGCATTATGGCATGAAAAAAATACAGGTAGTTCTAATACTACGTCTGCGCCGGCTTCTAAGGCGAGAGCTGTGCGTTGCCATTTATCTAAAAAAGCAGGTTCTCCTCTTTGTGTAAAATGGGAAGAAAGAACGACGACGATTTCTGAAGCATCTGTTTTCCGTGTTGCTTCATTTAACTGAAAAACATGCCCGTTATGTAAAGGGTTATACTCAGCGATGATGCCAACAACATTTTTTGACATAGGTAATCACGCTTTCTATAAATATATAATAATACAGATACTCTTAAAGATACCCTGTAGAATTCTATCAGGTCAAGGAGAGGGAGGAATCCAAAAGCAATGAAAGTATTGGTTATTAACTGTGGAAGTTCATCTTTGAAGTATCAGCTTTTCGACATGGAGACAGAAGCTGTTCTCGCTAAGGGATTGGTTGAGCGTATTGGTATTGAAGGTTCTCGAATTAAGCACACGAAGGTTGGAATGGATGCTGTCATTCGTAATACAGAAATTTCTAACCATAAAGTGGCTATTAAATATGTTCTTGAGGCCCTTCTTGATCCTCAGCATGGGGTACTTAAGAGTCTTGATGAGCTCAATGCCGTAGGGCACAGAGTCGTTCACGGTGGAGAGAAATTTGCACGTTCAGTTATGATCGATAAAGATGTTATCGAAGCTCTTCAGGAGTGCGTGCCTCTTGCACCTCTTCATAACCCAGCAAACCTTATGGGCATTGAAGCTATGCAGGAAGTTCTTCCCAATGTTCCTCAGGTTGGAGTTTTTGACACAGCTTTCCACCAGACAATGCCTGGACAGGCTTATATGTACGGTGTTCCTTATCACTATTATGAAAAGTACAGAGTTCGCCGTTATGGCTTCCACGGAACAAGCCATTTCTATGTTTCTCATAGAGCAGCTGACTTCCTTGGTAAAAAAGTTGAAGATCTTAAGATTGTCACATGCCATTTAGGAAACGGAAGCTCCATAACAGCTGTTGATGGCGGAAAATCTGTTGATACTAGCATGGGATTCAGCCCCCTCCCCGGAGTTATCATGGGAACACGTGCTGGTGATGTTGACCCTCAGCTTCTTACATTCCTTGCTGAGCAAGAAGATCTTGATCCCAAAGCCATGAGTCACATTTTGAATAAAGAAAGTGGACTCCTTGGTATCTCTGGTGTAAGCAGCGACCTTCGCGATGTAGAGGAAGAGGCAGAAAAGGGTAACAAACGCGCAGAATTGGCAGAGTCTATGCTTTATTACGGTATTAAAAAGTATATTGGTGCTTATGCTGCTGCTATGGGTGGCATAGACGTGCTTGTTTTTACTGCTGGTATCGGAGAAAATAGTGCTAAAGCTAGAGAAAAAGTATGTAGCGGTCTTGAGTTCCTTGGTGTTAAACTTGATGCAGAGAAAAACAACATCCGAGGAAAAGAAGCTGTTATCAGCACAGACGATTCTAAAGTAACGGTACTTGTAATCCCGACAAACGAAGAACTTGTAATTGCTCGAGATACTAGAGATATCGTCTCAAAGTAAGACAGAAAGAAGGAGGAAATCTCATGGCAATTACTGATCTGCCGTCTGACTGGTCATTTTGGGTGCATTTGCCAGACAGGGAGGAAGGGCCGGATGTGGTAGATGCTTCTTGGCAAATAGAGATGAAACAATCTATTGTTTTTGCCCAAGAAGAATTTTCTTTTCTTTCTCCGTTGCAGGTTGTCGCTCATGTAAGTTGGGCTGATCAGTCTGTCATGGTCCAGATTGAACTGGAAACTACACTTTCAGTTCCCTGTGTTCGTTGTCTTGAACTAACAGATATTGCATTACAGACACATTTCATGTATCTTTACTCTTTGCGGGATTCTGTTACATCTGAGCGAGAACAAGAATCAGATGAGCATCTAGTTTTGGTAGACGCTTTGGAGAATAAATTAAATATTACTCCGCAGGTATGGGAAAGTCTCATATTGAGCCTTCCCACCAACCCTCTTTGTAGAGAGGATTGCAAAGGACTTTGTCCTGTTTGTGGCGCTTCTCTCAACGATGGTGATTGTGGCTGCAACCGTGAGACTAGAGACCCCAGACTCGCAGATTTGCTAAAAATCAAGAAAGAAGATTTGGAAGCTTAAGGAAAAGGAGGGGAACGAGTATGGCAACACCTAAAAGTAGAGTTTCTCATGCACGTACTCATAAAAGAAAAGCAAATTGGCTTGGATCTGCTACTGCACCTGGACTTACAACTTGTCCGCACTGCGGAGAGATAATTATGAATTATCGTGCTTGCCCTGAG
This sequence comes from Aminobacterium sp. MB27-C1, assembly GCF_030908405.1. Classification (NCBI taxonomy): domain Bacteria; kingdom Thermotogati; phylum Synergistota; class Synergistia; order Synergistales; family Aminobacteriaceae; genus Aminobacterium; species Aminobacterium sp. MB27-C1. The sequence continues at coordinate 995,144 of NZ_CP133089.1, forward strand.
TGTGGATACTACAGAGGCCGTAAAGTTGTAAAAACGGGAGAAGAAGTAGTAGCCGAGGAAGCATAAGATTTAAGATTAAAATGAGGCGTGAGCTGCATCGAATTGATTTGGCTCACATAAAATAGCGGAGGGCATGTGTCCTCCGCTATTTTTTTCTTGACCAGAAAGCTGAAAAATATTATACTGACCCAGTCATCAGATCAGATATTAGTACCAGGTCTTAAAAACTGGAGGTTGTGACGATTCGTTCGAAACGGAAAAAGCAAAGACAGGAAAAGCTATTAAAGTTTTTAGAACAGAATCCGCTTTATACAGACAAAGAATTAGCTGATGCTTTAGACGTTAGCGTCAGTACCGTCCGTCTTGATCGTGCGTTACTGGGAGTGCCAGAGCTAAGAGAACGTACTAAAAATATGGCCCAAAGGGCTACAAGCAAACTGCGTTCATTGAAACAAAGCGAAGTTGTAGGAGACCTTCTTGAACTCGAGCCCAATAAATGGGCGCTGTCAGTCCTTCAAACAAAAAAAGATATGGCATTCCGCCATACAGATTATGTGTGTGATCATTATATATATTCCCAGGCTAGTTCAATTGCAATAGCGGTAGTTGAGGCCGATATGGTCATAATCGATTCAATGAGAGGCGAGTATAAGAGCCATGCTAAGGTTGGGGATGTTTTGATCGCTCGTGCAAAAGTTGGTGTGCATAAGGATAATAAATATATCGTTAGTGTGCGAACTCGGGTTGGAGATCATGAAATTTTTGTAGGCCGTTTTATAGCCGTGGTCATAAACTCCCTCGAGACGAGAGATTAAGAGGGGAGGCAAACGTAACAATGTTATTGGCTGTTGATGCCATGGGAGGCGATAATGCTCCCCACGAACCTTGTAAAGGTGCGATATTGGCGTGTAGAAAATTTAGAGATCTGGAGATCGTCCTTGTAGGGGACCGTTCTCAAATAGAACCAATTATAGATCAGGCAGAGATTGATGTTCGAAAGAGACTCTCAATAGTCCATACAGAAGAGTTCATTTCTATGGATGAGCATCCAAGTCAAAGTATTCGTAAGAAGAGACACTCCAGCTTACGTCTTGCTATGGAAATGACGAGAAATGGGGAAGCTCAAGGTTGTGTCTCTGCAGGGAATACTGGTGCTATTGTTGCTGGTGGAGTCTTGGTTGTTGGAAGAATATCAGGAATAGACCGTCCTGCACTGGGAGTTGCTCTTCCTACGTTGAACAAGTATACCTTTCTTTTAGATGTGGGCGCTACAGTTCGAGCCAAACCAATAAACCTTTATCAATTTGCACTGATGGGAAATATTTATTCAAAGTGTATTTTGGGAGTGCCGTCCCCTGAGGTAGCGCTTCTTTCTAATGGCTCGGAAGACATAAAGGGCGATGAAGTTATTGCGAGTGCACGAGAGATGTTGAAAGCTAGCTCATTGAAATTTACTGGATATGTAGAAGGCGACGAAGTCCCCTTTAGTAAGGCAGATGTTGTCGTTTGCGATGGTTTTTCAGGAAATGTAGTCTTAAAATTCGCCGAAGGTGTTATACAAGCCGTCTATTCAATTGCAAAAGAGGAATTTGGACGGAGAGTATTGCCTAAAATAGGAATTCTTTTTATGGCCCCAATGCTTAAAGATTTGTGGGGGCGTTTTAATTACGAAAAACATGGAGGGACTCCTCTTCTCGGTGTAAATGGCGTGGTTATAAAAGCTCATGGACGATCTAAAGCTCCCGCTGTAGAAAGTGCAATACGAGTAGCGAGAAACTTTGTTTTACAGAAGGGTGTCGATCTCATTTCTGATGAGCTTGGCAAGGAGGTATAGTAATGGGTCAGTTAAATGGTCGTGATGTTGCGATTCTTGGGACTGGAATGTATGTTCCTAAAAGAATAATGACCAATAATGATTTGTCTGAAATGGTTGAAACAAATGACGAATGGATTCGGGAACGAACAGGGATTCGTGAAAGACGAATTGCAGCTGAAGGTGAGTTGACAAGTGATCTTGCCTATAAAGCGTCTTTAGCCGCATTGAAAAAGAGTGGAGTTTCTGCATCAGAGCTTGACATGGTTATAGTTGCAACCAATACTCCAGACACCCTTTTCCCTGGAGTGGCTCCTAAATTGCAAGGGAAACTTAAGGCTTCTCATGCTGGAGCTTTCGACGTACAGTCGGGATGTACAGGATGTATTTATGCTCTTACTGTTGCGATGACAGGCGTTAGCTGCGGACTTTGGAACAAGGTGCTCGTTGTCGGTGCTGAAGTATTGTCTCACGTTATTAACTGGGAAGATCGCAATACATGTGTTCTTTTTGGAGACGGTGCAGGAGCTGCTGTTCTTGGCCCTTCCGTTGAAGGCACAGGACGTTTCATATCTGCGGAGCTTCGTGCTGATGGCACAAAATCTGACTTTATAACCCTCCCTGGTGGACTTATTGAGAACCCCGCTTCGGAGAAAACGATTGCAGAAGGACTTCATTATGTTCACATGAAGGGAAATGATGTTTTTAAATTTGTAAATCGTGTTCTACCTTCTTTTCTCAAAAAGTTTGTTTCGGCATCTGACGTTGATCCTTCTGAAATTGATTGGTGGTTATTCCATCAAGCTAATCTCCGTATTATAGACGGAGTTATGAAACGTCTTGGAGCTGATCCTGAAAAGACATGGGTAAATCTTGATCGTTATGGAAATACGTCTGCTGCGTCTGTTTTCCTTGTTCTTGCAGAGTTGTTTGAGAGCGGAAAATTAGAAAAGGGGCAGAAGATGGTCCTCTCTAGTTTCGGAGCCGGGATGACATACGGTTCAATTCTGTATGAGATGTGAGGTGAATATTTTGGTTTGGAAAAACAGAGTAACGCAGCTCCTTGGTGTGCAATATCCACTCATACAGGGGGGTATGGCTTGGGTCGCTAACGCAACTTTAGCAGCAGCGGTAAGTAATGGGGGCGGTATTGGCCTCATAGGAGCCGCTAACATGCCGCCTGAGATTTTAGAGCAAGAGCTGATTCGTGCCAGAGAATTGACGGATAAACCCTTTGGACTGAATATTATGCTTATGTCCTCAACTGCTGATGCTGCTATGGAATTAGCAGCTAAGCACCGTGTTCCTATAGTGACAACAGGAGCTGGAAGCCCAGGAAAAGTTATTGAACGATTAAAACCCTTGGGAACAGTCGTTATTCCTGTAATTGCTTCGGTTGCTCAGGCTAAGCGCGTAGAGAAACAGGGTGCTGATGCTGTAGTTGCTGAGGGTACTGAAGCGGGAGGGCACATAGGTGATTTGACGACGATGGTTCTTGTTCCACAAATTGTTGATTCTGTGAATATTCCTGTTATTGCTGCAGGAGGCGTAGCCGATGGCCGTGGAATCGCCGCAGCCTTCAGCCTTGGCGCAGAGGGAGTTCAGATTGGAACTCGAATGGTTTGTTGCTCAGAATGCACCGTTCATCAAAACTACAAAGAAGCAATTTTAAAAGCCAGAGATAGAAGTAATGTAGTAACAGGTCGGCCAACTGGTCATCCTGTACGTTGTTTGAAAAATAAATTATCAGCACGGTTTGAAGAACTTGAAAATGCGGGAGCTTCAATAGATGACATAGAAAAATTAGGAACAGGGCGTTTGAGAGCGGCTGTTGTAGATGGAGACATTGAATGGGGCTCTGTTATGGCTGGCCAAAGCGCCGGAATGATAAACGATATAAAACCAGCGGCTGAGATAATTCAAACTATGTTTAATGAGGCTGCTGATGTTATATCCAGACTTCCACATTTTGAATTTTAAAGAATCGAGGTGTCACAAATGAAATATGCAGTAGTTTTTCCTGGTCAGGGAGCTCAAGAAGTAGGAATGGGAAAAAGTTTATATGACACCTTTGATGTAGCTAGGGATGTATTTGAAAGAGCAGATAAAGCACTAGGTTTTAAACTGAGTGACATTATTTTTAATGGTCCAGACGAGAAACTTACTCTTACTGCTTTTACGCAGCCAGCTATTTTAACGGCGAGTATCGCCGCATATTCAGTATTGACAGAAGCTTTCGGAGTTTCAATAGATGCAGATTATTTCGCTGGCCATAGCCTTGGCGAATATACTGCTTTGGTTGCCACGGGTGCTCTTTCGTTAGAAGATGGCGTTCGTTTGGTTCATCTTCGTGGCTCTCTTATGCAAGAGGCGGTTCCTGAAGGAGTCGGTGCAATGGCAGCTCTTATTGGACTTGATTCCGATGTGGTTTGTGATATATGTGCTGAGTTAGCACCGAATCAAGAATGCCAGCCTGCAAATTTTAATTCGCCTGGGCAAATTGTTATCTCGGGTAAGACTTCCTTTGTTGAAAAAGCAGCAGAAGAGGCTAAAAAAAGAGGAGCTCGTAAGGCAGTAATGCTGAAAGTAAGCGCTCCATTCCATAGCTCCTTAATGAGGCCAGTTGCCGATCAGCTTCAGAAGGCTTTTGAGGAATGCGAGTGGCATGTTCCCTCGCGACCGGTTATAGCCAATGTTTCGGCAAAACCAGTTTCCACTGTAGAAGATATACAGAGTGCGCTATACCATCAGACATATAGTCCTGTTTTATGGACAGATTCTGTTATGTATATGGTTTCGCAGAATATAGATTCGTATTTGGAATTAGGGCCAGGAACTGTCTTGGCTGGTTTAATTAAGCGTTGCCAGAAGGGGCTTAAGACGTATTCTGCGATGAATGAAGAAGAGTTACGGGCTATAGCTGCCCTTTTCCAGGAGGAAGGAGCGGAATAGATATGCCAGAGAAGATAGCACTTGTTACAGGCGGAGGTAGAGGGATAGGAAAAGCTATTGCTTTGGAACTCGCTTCACGTGGACACAATGTGGCCATAAGTTACAACAGAAGCGAAAGCGAAGCAATGAACGTCTGTAAGGAAATAGAAGCTATGGGTGTTAAAAGCTTAGCTGTGAAATGTGATGTTACCGACGCTGAGCAAGTAGAGGCTCTTTTTTCAACAATAGAAGATTCATGGGGTATTGTGGAGATTCTTGTAAACAACGCAGGAATAACAAAGGATAATCTTCTGATGCGAATGAAAGATGATGACTGGGATAAAGTAATTGCAGCTAACCTTACCTCAGTATATCGTTGTTCAAAACGAGCCTTGAAGAAGATGGTAAAAGCACGATGGGGGCGTATTATTAATATCTCTTCTGTTGTCGCTTTGATTGGAAATCCAGGCCAGTCGAATTATTGCGCATCAAAAGCTGGAATTGTCGGATTTACCAAAGCTGTTGCGAGGGAATATGGGGCCCGCGGAATTACTTCAAATGCTATTGCTCCAGGTTTCATTGAAACTGATATGACATCCATCTTGAAAGATGAGATTAAACAGTCTATGCTGTCTCAGATTCCTTTAGGTAGAGCTGGAGTTCCTGAAGATATTGCAAAGGTTGCAGCTTTCCTTGCTTCAGATGATTCTGCATATATAACAGGTCAGGTTATTGCCGTCGATGGCGGAATGACTATGTGTTAAATTTATATTATGATGTGAGGAAGGGGGTGAAGGAGAATGAAAAAAGAAGAAGTGTTAGCACGCCTGAAAGAAATTATCATCGATAGATTGGATGTTGAAGAAAGCCAGATCGTTCCGGAGGCTTCTTTTGTTGAAGATCTTGGAGCTGACTCTCTTGATATTGTTGAGCTCATCATGGGTATTGAGGAAGAGTTCGACATTGAAATTCCTGACGAGGATGCGGAAAAGCTCACTTCCGTAGGGGAAGCAATGAAATATACCTTCGACAAGCTTGGAGTAGAAGAGTAAGTCAACAAATAAATGCATTTACAAGGCCGGAGGACACAGGTGTACACCTCCGGCCTTCTCAAAACTGAGAAATGCCCTATCCTTGAACGGTGAGGAGTGACGTATTTTGAGAAGGGTAGTTATCACGGGGTTAGGAGTAGTAAGCCCAATCGCGAATGGTAGGGAAAATTTTTGGCAGGCTCTTAAAGAAGGAAAAAACGGAGTCTTCCCTTTTTCAACATTTGATGCCAGTGATCTTCCTGTGACATTTGGTGCTGAGATTAAAGATTTTGACCCTACGCTTTGGCTTGACAAAAAAGAGGCAAAAAGATCTGATCGGGTTATTCATTTTGCTGTAGCAGCAGCTGATATGGCAGTCGAAGATGCCCATCTTGATATTAGTAGCCTGGATTCGAATAGATTTGGTGTTTATATTGGAACAGGACAGGGTGGCATAGAAACCACTTTTAACAATTTTAAAACTCTGATGGAAAAAGGACCGAGGCGTGTAAGCCCCTTCTTTATTCCTATGATGATCAGCAACATGTCTACTGCATATGTTGCTATTCGCTATGGAGCTAAAGGGCCTAATATGTGTGTTGTTACAGCATGTGCCACAGGAACAAATAGTATAGGTGAAGCCTACTACTCAATAATGAGGGATGACGCAGATATCATTCTTGCTGGAGGAACGGAAGCAGCTCTTCGTTCTATCAGTATTGCAGGTTTTGCTGCTATGAAGGCTCTTTCCACTAGAAATGACGAACCACAACGGGCATCTCGTCCTTTTGACAAGGATCGCGATGGTTTTGTAATGGGGGAAGGGGCAGGTGTTCTCGTTCTTGAGGACTTAGAGCATGCTTTAAAACGCGGTGCTACTATATATGGAGAAATTGTAGGATATGGTTCTACATGCGATGCGAGCCATATTACTGCACCTGATCCTCAAGGGGATGGAGCGGTCAGAGCCATGCGACAGGCCATGCGACAGGCAAAATGGCTTCCTGAAGATGTTGATTATATTAATGCTCACGGAACCTCTACAGAGCTTAATGATAAAATGGAAAGCATGGCAATTCGCACATTGTTTGGTGAGTATACCCCCAATGTTCTTGTCAATTCAACAAAATCAATGATCGGACATTGTCTTGGAGCTGCCGGAGCATTAGAAACAATAGCAGCGTTACAGTCCATAGTGGAAGGTGTCGTTCATCCTACGATCAACTACGAAACACCTGATCCTGATTGTGGAGTCAATGTTGTAGGCCAGGAGGCTGTACATAAATCTGTGTCCCGTCTTTTAGTTAATAGCTTCGGATTTGGTGGACATAATGCAGTTATAGCAGTACAGAAATACGAGGAGTAAGATAAAAAGTGAACGTATCTGAGAAGGAGCAATGGTGGCGACTTGCGCTTGCCTCCTTTCAGGAACGACTAGGATATTCTTTTGTTAATATAGCGACGTTAGAGGAGGCCCTAACCCATGCTTCCTTTGCTCATGAGGCGGGCCTTCCTTTTTTTAACGAGCGCTTAGAGTTCTTGGGCGATGCTGTTCTGGAACTAGTCGTTTCTGCTGGTTTATTTAATGAATACACTCATGAAGATGAAGGAGTCTTGACGCGATATCGTGCAAACCTTGTTTGTAAGGATGCATTGTCTGCGTGGGGGACTTCTATGGAGATTCCGCGCCTTGTTCGTTTAGGCAAGGGATTGGTCCATCAGGGGGCAAATGCATCTATTATTGCAGATGCTTCTGAGGCTGTTTTTGGGGCGGTGTTTTTTGACGGCGGATATGAAGCCGCATCGCAGGTTATACTAAGATATCTCTTTTTTCAGTCTAAAAGTAATGCGTATGATGAAAAACAAGATCCAAAGTCTCTTCTACAAGAAGAAACCCAAAAAAGAGGATTGGGGCAACCTCAATACAAAGTTGTATCATCAGAAGGTCCTTCTCATATGCCCCTTTTTACGGTGCAATTGAGTATAGGAGATCATTTTAAAGCTGTTGGGCGTGGACATTCGATAAAAATGGCTGAAAGTAAGGTTGCGCAACAGGTACTGACTCAAACGGAACTCTGGTGTAAAAATGATATTGATGGAGGGCCTTAGGAATGCTTGTAGAAAAAACGACGATTATGAATGAAGAGGATATAGAACGAGTTCTTAAAAGAATTGCCAATGAAATTATCGAGAGAAACAGGGGAACAGAGAATGTTGCTTTAGTTGGCATTCAAAGACGTGGCGTTTTTTTGGCCAAACGGCTTCAACAATCACTTAAAAAACAAGAGAAAGTCAAAATTCCTGCAGGTGAATTAGATATAACTCTTTATAGAGATGACCTCACTCTTCTTCACGAACAGCCAGTGGTACATAGCACATCTATTCCCTTTGATGTAAATGGAATGAAGGTCGTTTTAGTTGATGACGTCATTTATACGGGCAGAACAGTACGGGCTGCTCTTGATGCTCTTATGGATTTAGGACGCCCCTCTGTAGTTCAACTTGCAGTTTTAATAGATAGAGGCCATCGTGAATTGCCTATACAACCCGATTATTGCGGGAAAAATGTACCTACATCTTCTGATGAAATAGTGGAAGTTCGTGTAGAGGAATTGGATGGCGCCAATAATGTTGTTATCTGCGAAAGAAAAAGTTAGATTTTTACTTGTCATTTTACTGTTGGTTATTTGCCCCATTAAAGTTTTTGCAATGGACTTATGGGTCACATCTCCATGGCTTTCAGTTATAGCTCACTTTATGGGTGGGGTCTTTATAAACGTAAAACCCATAGGCCAATGGACAGAAGATGGCATTGAAAAAAAGGTATCTGTCAAAAAACTGCCCAAAGACGGTCCTTTTTTAGCACTGGATTATAAAAATGCGCAAAAGTATGGGCTTTCCTCACCAAATTTTAAAAACATTCATGTGTTATATTCTCAATTACCCTTTCCGCGGGAAGAAATAGATAGGTATTTTACAGACCCTTCCGTTCTTCCTTTTATAGCGCAAAGAATTCTCAATGTTTTTTCTAGCCTTGATTCAGAACATTACTCTTTTTACCAACGACGGTTAGCTGAATTTCAGGGACGTTTGGAAAGTACTGTTTATTTAGGAAGGCAACTTTTACAAGGAAAAGAAGTATATAGCCTTTCAGAAGACTACCTTGAACTGCTGAAAGCAGCGCAATGTCGCATTATTCAACCTGAAGAAACATTGCGAAAAGCGTGGGAAAAAGGAGAGTCTTTAGATCAACTCAAAGAGAAAATCAAAGAGTGTTCTCAATTGAATATTCCTGTTTTATATGATCATAAAACGCCAGCTCCAGTGAAAAAAGTTTTATTGGAGAGTAAGTCTACGGCAGTTATTCAATTAAAATATCCAACAATAGGGCAAGATCTGATCATAGCTCTCTACGACCAGTACTTAGCAATATGGAATATAGCTACTCCAGGAGATACAAAATCTTAGCTTTCCGATGTAGCTGATTGGTTGTTTTTATTCTTTACAAAGAAAAGAAATGGGATTGTTGCTGAAAAAATAAAGAAGCTCAGCACATGAAATGGACTCAATGGAAAGTTTGATTCAACGATAAAACCATCTAGAACTGGCCCCGTCATCATCCCCAGACTAAAGAAAATATTGAATACGCTCATTGTTCGCCCGCTACCAAATTGAAAACTGTTTTCGGCAGCTATAGCTGCGAGAGATGGAGCAGAGAGTGCGTGCCCCACGCCAAAAATAACACTCGCTATGACGAGACCTGTAAAAGATTCAAAGAAAGGTACGATGATAAAAACACACCCTGAGAAAATACCACCAACAATTATCAGGTGATGACGTGAAATTTTGTCAGAAAGTTGCCCAAAATATCGTTGTAAAACTCCCGTTGTAACGGAGTTAAGGGAGAGGATTATGCCTATTTGTGAAAAAGAAAGAGAGTAACCAGAAGCAAGAAGAGGAATCATCATAAGCATTGTTCCTCGACACATTGCAAAACAAAATTGGTAATAAAAACAGGTTCGAAGAGCGGCATTTTTTATCATGCCTCTAATTGCGGGAAGCATTTTCCCATTAGACTTAGAGCGACTTGGAATCCCGATGGGAAGCTTTTTAATAACCATGAGAAGGGCAATAGTAGTGAGTGTCGTCATAAAATAAAAAGGCACGTGCCATCCTATATGATCAGTAAGAACTCCACTGATAAGAGGTCCAAAACCTACGCCTAAAAAGAGAGCACCCTGAAGTGTACCGAAAAATATGCCTTCTTCGCCTTTTTTTGCTATATCAGCGCCTATTGCCATCGTTATAGGTACAACAAAGGCGGAACCCAGTCCATGGAAGAAACGTATAGTAATAAGAGAAAGTGTAGTATCAGCGTGTACATAAGCGAGGGAAGCTAATGAATAAATTAAAAGACCAAGCGTTAAGAGGCGTTTTCTGTCAAAACGTTCAGCTAACTCTCCACTGAGAATCATTCCGCCTGTTCGCGCGAATGAGAAGGTGCCGAAAACCAGACCAAGAAGAATGCCACTAGCACCAAGCTTTGATGCATAGACAGGAAGAATGGGACTAATAACACCAACGCCAAGCATGGCGCAGAATAAAGACAGAGAGAGCGTAAGTAAAATATAGTCTACGTGGGAGGAATGAGTTTTATTCATAAAATGCCCCTTTAAAAACTCCCTCATGTTTTCACATGAGGGAGTAAAAATCACAACTTATTGTTTATTGTACTAAAGATTATGAACAATTTCAATCTTACCTTGCCCTTCAGAAAAATAACCAATACACGTGCTTCTTTCAAACCCTGCTTCTTTCAATGCGTTCAGCATTGCCGGGGCATGCTCTTGATTCAGAGCTAACAATAAGCCGCCTGACGTTTGGGCATCATACATCATGTCTACACGTTCAGCGGGGAATTCTTCTTTTTCTGTGACGTGATCTTCATATTGAATTCTATTATTATATGTGCCTGCCGGAATCAACCCGCTCTCTGCAAGTTCAATGACACCTGGAAATAACGGGACGTCATGGAGACCCAGCGTGACATTCAACGTTTTTGCTGAAAGCATATCTAGAGTATGTCCAATAAGCCCAAAACCGGTTACGTCTGTACAGGCATGAACATGATCAAGTAATTCTTGAGGAATGACGAGTGGAATATTATTAAGAGTAGACATCCATCGCATGGCCTCTTCTGGTCCTTTGGGATCCACAATCATGTCCGCTTTTATTCCTGTTGCAATGACACCACTTCCTATAGGTTTTGTTAAAAGTAGTGCGTCGCCTGGTTTTGCTCCGACTACTTGCCATGGATTCGATCTTGCAACTTCTCCGTATACAGCAAGTCCATATTTAGGTTCGTCATCTTCTACACTATGACCTCCTACTAGAAACGCTCCTGCTTCTCTAACTTTTGCATAGCCTCCCTCAAGCACTTCCCGTAATATCTCAATATCTAACTTTTTTACGGGGAATCCTACTATATTCAGGGCAACAATAGGGCGTCCGCCCATTGCAAAGACGTCGCTAATAGAATTACACGCTGCTATTTCTCCCCATTTTCTTGGGTCATCTACAATGGGAGTAATGAAATCAAGGGTAAGAACTCCAAGGCGTCTGTCATCAATAATCCAGAGTGCTGCGTCTTCTCCAGATGCCCATGTTGAAATAATACGGTCGTCTCGTACCGAAGGTATGTCTCGAAGTATTTTTTCAAGGTCCGCCGGACCTATTTTGGCGGCTCACCCACTTGTTTTAGAAAGTTCAGTTAATCGCATAGATAGAGGCCCTCCCTTCTTTTATAATAACAATAAGAATTATAACAAACTGACATGATTTTTATTCATGGGATTCATTCATAAATAGCTGATATTTTGCTTTTATGAAAGGAAATACCAGGAGTCAGAATGATATAATGAAAAGCTCGAAGAGAATTATACAGCATTTAGAAAAGGAGTGATTTGGAATAATGGCAACGATTCCAAACTCTACAGTATTGGAGGAACTGCGTTCCTTAAAAGAAGAACTGCAGGAAAGTCTTTGACCTCGTTAGGTTGGAGGGAAATAAAAATGAACTTGAAAGTAAAACCCTTGCTCCAGATTTTTGGGGAAGTGACGAGGCTAAAAAGGTAACGAAAGATTTGGCGCGATGTCAAGATAGACTTGATTCCTGGAGAAAAATAGTATCTGAGTTTCAAGAATTGGAAACTATCGTGGAAATTTTACATGAAGAAGACGACACAGATCTTCAACGAGAATTTGACCAGCGTGCGTTGGCTTTTAAAAGAGAAATAGAACATCTGCAACTCATAGAACTTCTCAGTGAAGATTTTGACCAGGGGAATGCTATTGTTACTGTTCATGCAGGTTCAGGTGGATTAGATTCTCAGGATTGGGCAGAAATGCTTTATAGGATGTACGTTCGGTGGTTGGAACAGAACAAATTCCGCTTCAAAATTCTAGATCTGCTACGTGATGCCGAAGGTGGAATCAGTAGTGTGACCTTGTTTGTAGAAGGGGATTATGCTTATGGATATTTAAAATCTGAGAAGGGGGTTCATCGGCTTGTACGAATATCACCTTTTGATTCGGCAGGTAGACGACATACAAGCTTTGCCTCTGTAGATATAACGCCTGACCTTCCAGAGAATGAAGATATAGAAATACGCCCGGAAGACATTAGAATCGATACGTATCGTTCCAGTGGTGCAGGTGGTCAGCATGTTAATATGACAGATTCGGCAGTACGCATTACCCACTATTCATCGGGGATTGTCGTTAGCTGTCAAAACGAACGGTCACAGCATATGAACAAAATGGTTGCTATGCAAATTTTAAAAAGCAGGCTCTATGAAAGAGCCCTTCAGGAACGTCGGGATGAGATGGATGCCATTCAAGGTGAAAAGAAGGAAATAAGTTGGGGCAATCAGATTCGCTCATATGTTCTCCATCCTTATACTCTTGTAAAAGATCACAGAACAGGGTATGAAACAGGTAACATTCAAGCGGTTCTTGATGGAGACCTTGATGATTTCATAATGGCTTATTTGCGATGGAATAAATTGTCTGGCAATAACTAAGTTTTTCGTAGAGGAGGAGGATTTTTTTGTATAAGCGGCCGCTTTCGCATATTTTTTTTGTTTGTCTGATACTTACGCTTTTAGTGACGACTCATGTGAGTTGGGCTTCTCAATCGTCATTTAAACCAACAGTTCCTGTTCTTCCTCTGGAAGATTTGAAACCAGGAATGAAAGGATACGCTTTAACGGTTATACAGGGTCAGAAAGTCGTCTCCTTTCCCGTGGAAATAATAAGCATTGTTCCGCAATTGGAGAGTCGTCCCCGTCATCTTATTATGATTCGCGTGAGCGGTGATGTTATTGATAAAACTGGTGGAATAGCTGCAGGAATGAGTGGTAGCCCTGTCTATATTGGTCAGAAGCTTATTGGGGCTATAGGCTATGGTTTTAATTTTAGTGAACATAATATTGGCTATGTTACTCCAATAGAGGACATGGCTACTGTTTGGAATTGGCCGGAAGTGAAAAAATCCTTGCCAAAATTTACATTACCTCTTGAAAAAGAAGACGAAAAGGAATCTCATAAAGAAGAAACTCAACCCGAAGAAGATAAGGGTGAAAACGAAGAAATTGGTACAAACGATACAACCTCTCCAGAATCTCCTTCAGACCAAATGACACCGAAAGCCTTACCGTTACAGATTAGTGGTGTCAGTCAAAGGACAGTAAACAAACTTGAAAACGTGTTAGGTGAGAAAGCTGTTCTTGCTGGAGGTATAAGTAGTGATGAACACATAGTTGATTATAAAGCGGCATTTTCCCCGGGAGATGGGGTAGGTGTTCTTCTTGCATGGGGTGATGTTACAGTAGGAGCAATTGGAACAGTAACATCGGTTGATAAGGACGGACGTTTCTTAGCTTTTGGACATCCTTTTTTAGAAAGGGGCGCTGTGGCTTTTCCTGCTGCCAAGGTTAACATTCACAATGTTATTCCTAACTTAGCCAGCCCTTTTAAAATAGGCAGTTTCTCTCAGATTGTAGGAACAATAACCCAAGATCGAGCCGAAGCCATAGGTGGACAGGTCGGTTATTTTACTCCATCTATTGATGCCTCTCTCCGTTTCAAGGATGTTGATAGAAACGTACGAGCTTTAAAAAGATTTCATGTTGTTCCTGATCCTTTTATGAGCTCAGAAATGACATCTATTCTTTATACAGGATTAATAGATCGGTTATGGGGCAGAATAGGCGAGGGAACGGCGAGAGTCTCTCTTCAAATTGAAGGCTATGGGCTTCCCAAGGGCTGGACTCGGAGCAATATGTTCTTTTCTGAATCAAATATTGGAGGAGATTCTCTTCGTGAGATTCAAGAAATAATAAAGGCGATAACGCTCAATCCGTATAAGGACATTTACCCCTTAGGAATACACCTTTCTGTGGAAATGACTCAAAAACCTAATCTTATTTTCATTGAAGGTCTCAAAGTTGAAGGGGAGACCTTCCGTCCTGGAGATAAAATTCCGGTGGAAATAACATTACGTCCTTATAGAGGTGAACAGAGTAAAAAGAAATTCGAACTTATTGTCCCTCAAAATGCAGCTGGTCCAGTTGAAATTGCTGTAAGAGGTGGCGGTATTATGCCTTTAGAAGAAGATGCTATTATTCAAGGATGGAAGACTATAGAAAATTTTGATCAAATGCTCAAGGAAATTAGTGCCTTGGAAACCAATAATGAGGTTATTCTTGAGCTTAATTATGCTAAAGTTCCTGATGAAACGTCTCAACCTGGCCCTACGAAAGAAGATCTTGAACTATTAAGTCAAATTAAAGAGAGAAGACTAAATGAAGGAAGCATGCGTATTTTCAGAACAGATTATGTAGTTGAAGGACTCCTTCGTAAAATTGTACAGATTGTGCCAGAAACCAATAACAGACAAGAAAGGGAATAATAATGTTCATAACTCTTGAAGGGATCGATGGATGTGGTAAAAGTACTCAAGCGGCCCTTTTAAAAGATAAACTGCAAAAAGAGAAACATGCTTCTGTAGTGTGGACCAGAGAACCTGGAGGCTGGAGCCATGGAGATCTTGTACGTACACTTCTTTTGGACAAGGATCTTCACCATGAGTTAAGTGAATTGCTGCTTTTTGTATTTGATCGCTGTGAACACGTTTCTCAAGTTGTCGCTCCTGCCCTTGAAAAGAAGCAGATTGTTCTCTGTGAACGATATACTGATTCAACACGTGCCTATCAAATATGGGGAAGAGGTTTAGAAGAAAGAAAGGTAGAAGATCTTTTTTCATGGTGTCACTTCCCAGATCCAGATTTGACCTTGTGGATCGATACCCCTTTATCTTTGGCAATGGATAGAATTAAAAGATCTAGAGGGCACTTGGATCGTATAGAGTCAGAAACGCAAAAATTTTTATCAAATGTTTGTTCTGGTTATAAGGAGCTATCAGCACGATATCCAGAACGTATAATTCGTATTGATGGGGCGCAACCGATAGAAGACGTTTCACTCCAGATTTGGAAGGCTGTGGAGGTGTACTTTCTCGGTGAAAGTAAAAAAGAGTTCTGATAGAAAATTAGGTACTGATTTTGGAACCTTTTCTTCATCACGTCATCGAGTATCTCAAAGAGAAGACGTTAATTATCCTAAGTTCGACGATTCTTTGGAAGCGGCAGAAATACACGAGCTTCTGAACCGTCTCGATTCTCTTGGCGATAAATTATCACGTTTCCCTTCAGAAACCATATTGCGAGATTATCGCAATGTTGTTGGAGAACTTCTTAAAAGGGCGACTGGTCGTTTACGTTTAAAAAAAGATCTTCGTTGGAGACGGTATGATAAAAATATATTTGTACTTATGGAAAAAACAGAGTTTGCCCTTCAAGAATTATCTGTTGTTTTTTTAAGGGAAGGAGAACGAACACGTTCTCTCCGATTAATGGAGGAAATTAAGGGATGCCTGCTCTCCCTACTTTTATAACATCAAGCCTGATGTGGCTTGAACTGAAAAAAGCTTTAGAAAAAGATAGCTTTCCTCAAAGTTTATCTTTGATGGCGCCTAAACAGTACCAAAATGATATTGTTTTGGCAGTCGCTCGTTATATTTTGTGCGAAAATAAGAATGCATGCGGCGAATGTCTATCATGCCGATCTTGGCATGAAGAATTGCATCCTGATCTCATACAACTTGGCTCACTGGAGAAAGCGCCTGGTATAGAAGAATGTAGAGAGGGTGTAATGGAACTTTCCTTATCGCCAGTTGTGTCTTCTCGACGACTTATCGTTATTTACTCAGCGCATGCGCTCTCTCTTCCTGCAGCGAATAGTCTGTTGAAGATCGTTGAGGAGCCGCCAGAACGCGGAGCAATCATTTTTATGCGAGAGGCCGAAAACTTTTTGCCAACATTAAAAAGCCGATGCTGGAATCTTTCTGTTGTTGAGGAAGAAAGTGTAAAACAGGAAAAAATCCCAACTTCAGAAAATGAGTGGAAGAAATGGTTCGAACGGACATCTTCTATGTCTGCGGAGGAAATGGATAAGCAGCTTTTATCTTGGGAGGCCTGGGCTTTTGAAGCAAAAGAATTTACTTTGGCCTCGCATATTGATAAATTACGTCTTATAAGTGAAAGCCGAAAGTTATCGGCAGGAATGATGATTGATTTAATTTTATTAGCACTCAAGGAGGGTTTTTCTTTTGAGTATGTATTTGACAATCTTTGGTAAACCGCGATATCTGGGTTTGGTCAATATAGATGGAGAAACTGTACACCCTGAAAAAGGAGAAATCATTGTTGCAGAGACAATGAGAGGACTTGAACTCGTTGTCGCCGGAGGAACTATTTCTGGAGAGCAAGAGGATCGCTATAGAAATACATGCTGCGAAGATCTCTCAGATGGGCAACCTAAGGGTGGGGAACCCATGCTTCAGAATATCTCTTTTATTCGAATTGCAACACCTGAAGATATGTTAGCGGCCCAGACCCAGCGAAATGAAGAAGAATCCGTTCTTGTTAAAGCTAGAGAGTTACTTACGCAACATGACCTTCCCATGAAGTTGGTAGATGTAGAGTATTTGCTTGACCGTAAAAAACTTTTCTTTTACTTTACTTCAGATCAAAGAGTTGATTTTAGGGCGTATGTCAGAGATCTTGCTCGTGAATTTAAAACTCGCATTGAGTTGCGCCAGATTGGAGTGCGAGATGAAGCCAAGACCGTAAGAGGATTAGGCCCTTGTGGAAGAGAATGTTGCTGTGGATATTGGCTTCATAAATTTGATCCAATTTGCATAAAAATGGTGAAAGAACAAAATTTAGCATTGAATCCTACTAAAATTTCAGGTGTTTGCGGACGACTTATGTGCTGCATGGCTTACGAACATAAAATGTATGAAACTCTTTGGAAAGACCTTCCAAATCCCGGTTCAAAAATAAAGGCTCCACACGGTTCCTTTGTTATTGTAGGTGTTGACCTTGCCCATGAAGCTTTTCGAGCAAGAACTCCAGAGGGAGCAGAAATACTTGTTCCCGTAAGGGAGTTCGAAAACTTTAAAGAAACGGTACTAAGAGGCGACACATGGGATGCATCGATTTGTGAAACTCCCCCTCTTTTGTTAGATGAAGAGGAAGTTGACGAAGTTGATGAGGGAGGAACAGAAGAGTATATCCTTGAAGATGAAACATGTGTCCTTGCAAGTGTTGTCACTGATTCTGAGAGCTATGAGCAGTCTTCAGATATTTCAGAAAACAATGAAGATAAAAAGGAACACATTAAGAAAGAAAGAAATGAAGCAAGTTCGCGCAATAAAAAACGGAAAAAACGGAAAAAGAGACCGCCACAACAACAAAGCACGGAGAATAAACCACGTGTTGGTGACGATCGTGCACGACCTCGAAGGCATTATCCTCGAAAAAAACAGCGTGACGATGTTCATAAAACCAAAGAAGAATAAGAAAAAGTGTGAGGTGTAGCTAGATGTCTCTGTGGAATAAGTTAAAAGATAGCCTGAAAGAAGTAAAAAATCGTTGGAGTGGAGGATTGGTTTCTCTTTTTTCAGGATCGACAATAGACGAAGAGTTTTGGGAGAGTTTTGAAGAACTTCTCATTTCTGGTGATGTTGGCATCGACTTGACAGAAGAAATAACAGCTGATCTTCAGAAGACAGTGAAACGCGAAGGTTTAAAAACACCAGATCAGCTTACAGAATATTTCATTGCTAATATAACGGAACGCCTTGAAGCAATTGAGGGAATGGGCAAGGAGATAGAAATAAATTCTTCACCGAAGATTATCGTTCTTGTAGGTGTTAATGGTAGTGGTAAGACTACAACAGCAGCTAAACTTGCAGAACAATTTCATAGGCAAGGGAAAAAAGTTGTTTTGGGAGCAGCTGATACATTTAGGGCTGGAGCTATAGAACAGCTGAAAGTGTGGGGAGATAGAACTGGAAGTCGCGTTGTAGCACAACAACAGGGTAGTGACTCTGCCGCAGTTGCCTACGATGCCCTTCAATCTGCCAAGGCATCCAATGCCGATGTTGTAATCATTGATACAGCGGGCCGTCTTCATTCAAAACATAATCTCATGGAAGAACTCATTAAAGTTGTACGAGTTCTTGAAAGAGAAGTCGGTCGGGATTCTATTGAAAACCTTCTTGTTTTAGATGCAGTTATGGGACAAAATGGCTTTGCTCAGGCTGAGACTTTTAATAAAGCATTAACTTTAGATGGCGTTGTATTGTCAAAATATGATAATACAGCGAAGGGCGGAGTCATTCTTGCGATTGCTCATAAATTGGGACTTCCCATTCGATATATTGGTCTAGGAGAGGGTGTCGACGATTTACGGTTGTTTGAACCGCGAGAATTCGTACAGGCGCTATTGGAGAAAAATGGCGATGAAGCCTGATAGTGACGAACTCTTAGGCAAACTGACATTCTCTTCTCCGATTTCAGAGTTAATGCGAGTTCTCTTTTTTTACTCGCTGCAATATGTAGTTTTGGAAAAGAAGAAGAAATATCATATTTTTCGCCAAGAAGATATTGTTGCTTTTTTGCATAAAAGTGAAAAAGATACTTCTATTTCAAAACTTTTCCTCTTTGCAGAAAAAGGTGCTAATACAAGAACTAACCTTCCTTCCAGAATGAAGAATTCGGAGAGAATGCTTTGTATCACAGCTGAAAAAGAAACATATATTACCACCTTTGAAGAAGTTAAATACAGATGTGGTGAGGACGAGGATTTCCCACTTTGGTGGAATATCCCTCTGCCTCTTTTGACTATGAAAGATCATAAGGTGATATTGAATGCTAAAGCTCAGGAAAGTTTTTCCTTGGAAGATTTTTCATTGAAACGCGTCTCAGATGCCTTGCAGCGAGAGGATAGACTTCTTGAAATTAACGCGGACGAAAATGAGAAGCGGGTTTTTTATTTCGAACCTCTTCTTGCTGATATATATTTAATTGATGAAGTTACCAGTGATTTGTCTGCAGCAGAAGATATGGTTTGGTGGGCTGCTGTAGGAAAAGCCTGGGCACAAAAGATGCGCAGAGATGGCTATGAAATTCACCAGGTAGATGGCATTCAACCGTCTCCTATTGATCTTTTAGGTGCAGATGATTATCTGACATGTGTCTGGGATGAAAAAATTTTAGGGTATCTTTGTTTTAAAAAAATGAAGGAGGCCTCAAAATGACCTATCCGGTCAAATTGATAACGGGCGTTCTTTATCCTGATGAGTATTGGCGATTATGGGTAATAGAAAAGGTTTCAGAAATGTGGGGAGAACCTGAATGTATAAGTGAACCTCATCTATTTGACATAACCAATTATTATCATGACATTGCGCCCACTCTGTATAGGCAGTTTATTTCATTTAAAGGACTTCGTGATGGGGGTGACTTGGTTCGCTGGAAGAAAGAAAGTTGCCACATCGAAGAAGGAAGTTACAGGGTAGAGAACGGTGTAAATGTTCGCTCAGTAAATATTGATCCTGGATATATTAATGGAGCTCGCCTCGTCTTGGCTTCAACGAAAGATCATGCTCATCGTATTTATATATCTGATGGAATTTTTGCAGAAGTGACAATGAGGTACCGCTTTAAAAAGTGGGTATCATTCGATTATACTTTCCCTGATTTTGCCAGTGGTCGTTATGATACATTTTTATCAGCGGTCAAAAACTCATGGGGAAAAGAAATGGCTGAGAGGAGACAGAACTCATGATAGAGAGATACGAAACGCCTTCTATGAAAAAAATATGGTCAGACCAAAACAAGTATGAAACATGGCTCAAGGTCGAACTCGCCGTGTGTAAAGCTTGGACCGAAGATGGGCTTATTTCAGAAGAAGCTTTAAAGGATATTGAAGCCAAAGCTGACTTTGATATTGAAAGAATTTATGAGATAGAAAATCAAGTTCATCACGACATGATTGCTTTTGTTTCAGCTGTAGCTGAAAAGGTTGGTCCCAGCGGTCGTTTCATCCATTTGGGCTTAACAAGTAGTGATGTTCTTGATACCGCATCGTCGCTTCTTTTAAAAGAATCTTTAGACGTTGTCTTGACAGAACTAGACACACTTTCATCTCTTATATTAAAGCAAGCGGATGCCCATAAATATACACCTTGCGTAGGGCGTACTCATGGGATTCATGCTGAACCAATGACTTTTGGTCTGAAACTTTTAAATTGGTACTATGAACTTCTTAGAGATCGGGAGAGAATTGAAGAAGCAAAGAGACAAATAAGCTATGGCAAAATTTCTGGAGCTGTAGGTACCTACGCTCACTGTCCTACACGCATAGAGAAACGGGTTTGTTCGTTGCTTGGTCTTGAACCAGCTGCTATTTCCACTCAGATTCTTCAGAGAGATCGCCATGCTCATGTTATGAATGCCATTGCCCTTCTTGGTGCGGGAATAGAGAGAATGTCCGTTGAAATTCGTCATCTTCAGAGAACTGAGGTACTTGAAGCCCTTGAACCTTTTGGGAAGAAACAAAAAGGATCTTCAGCCATGCCTCACAAGAGAAACCCGATTCTTTGCGAACGTTTGGCAGGAATGGCTCGTTTGCTACGAGGATATGCTTCAACAGCTATGGAAAACATTGCTTTATGGCATGAACGAGATATTAGTCACTCTTCTGTAGAAAGAATTATTTGGCCAGACGCATTCCATCTTATTACATATATGCTTCAGAAAATGTCAAAGATCGTAGAAGGCTTGGACATTCAGCCTGAAAATATGTTGGCCAATCTACATAAAACTAAAGGACTAGTTTTTAGCCAGAGAGTTTTGCTTGAACTTGTAGAGAAATTTGGTTTGAGCCGAGAAGATGCTTACGCTGTCGTCCAGGAGAATGCTATGAAATGTTGGCATGGAGAAGGAAGCTTTGCCGAACTTCTTTGGAATGATGAGCGGGTAAATAAATATCTTTCTAAGGAAGAACTCGACAGCCTCTTTAATTTGGATTACTATTTTAGCGCTGTGGATGAAATCTTTTTAAGATTTCATCAGATGTCTTAGATTTTAGATTCAGAATAGAAATTAATAGGAGGATAAACAATGTCAGTTCCAGAACGTAATCTGGCTCTTGAACTTGTTCGCGGAACAGAGGCAGCGGCAATGGCTGCTGGCCGTTGGATGGGGCGGGGCGATAAAAACGCTGCTGACGGAGCGGCTGTTACTGCGATGCGTTATATGCTTAACACTATTGCTATGGATGGCGTAGTTGTCATAGGCGAGGGAGAAAAAGACGAGGCTCCCATGCTTTTTAATGGGGAACGTTTGGGAACAGGGGTCTCCCCTGAGGTCGATATAGCTGTAGATCCAATTGACGGCACACGCTTAACGGCAATGGGACTTCCTGGTGCAATCAGCGTAGTGGCTCTTTCTGAAAAGGGGACAATGTATAATCCCAAAAATATCTTTTATATGAACAAGCTTGCTACGGGGCCTGATGCAGCCGACGTTATTGATATAGAAGCACCTATAGAAGATAATATTAAGAGAGTGGCTGAAAAGAAATCCAAATCTGTCGGTGATGTTACTGTCGTTGTGCTAGACCGTCCACGACATGATGAAGTTAAAACTCGAATTCGTCAAATAGGGGCACGCATAAAGATGATTCCTGATGGAGATGTAGCAGGCGCTCTCCTTACATGCAAGGAGCAAGGTGGAGCCGATCTTCTTGTGGGAATAGGTGGATCTCCTGAAGCAGTCATTACTGCCTGTGCCATCAAATGTCTTGGTGGAAATATGCAATGTAAACTTTGGACGAGAGATGAAAAGGAAGCAGAAGAGAGCAGAGCTTTAGGACTTGATCTCGACGCTGTACTTACTCTTGATGATCTTGTTAAGGGTGACAATGTCTTTTTCGCTGCTACCGGCGTAACAGATGGAGATTTTCTTAAAGGTGTTCGTTATGAAGGCCGGCGTATTCGTACTTTTTCAATGGTTATGCGTTCGAAAAGCGGAACGGTACGCTATATAGAGGCTGTACATCATCCTAAAAAATTATGTACGATCAGTGGTATCGATTACGCTCCTGAATGTGAAGCATAAAATTAAGAAAGAGAGGTCGCTTTTTGAAAGCGACCTCTCTTATTTTTCTCCCCATCGGGCCAAACCTAAAGCTGCCTGTCCGACAGAAATATTTTCATCATTAGGAGAGAGTAAATGGTGGGTAAGTGGTTTTAGACCTCTTTGCTTAAGATATGAGACAGTTAAGGCAAGAAGCCTTTTGTTTTGCCATACTCCTCCAGAAAGAGCTACATGTTTAATTCCAGTCTTTTGGGATAATAATTGGCACATTTCAGCTGTCCAATAGGCTATGCCTCCATGGAAAGCAGCGGCAAGAACTTTTTTTGAATGTAACGAACGATTGCTCATCATCCATTTAACCATTGGACGCCAATCCAGATAAAGGAATCCTTCTTTTTCGAAAATTTTAAAAGGAGCACTCCCGCTCCCGTATGATTGAGATTCAAGCTCCATAGCTGCTTGCCCGTCGTATGTAATTTCCGTGCAAAATCCGAGAAGGGCCGATATCCCATCGAAAAACCGTCCACATGAAGTTGTGACTGGTGATTCGTCCATAATAATTAACTGACTCTGCAAGCGATTCTTCATTTCTGGCCAAATAGAAGAACCTAACGATAGAGCCTCTTCTTTTCCTATCGTATGTGCCAAGAGCGCCAATCCGTATCGCCACGGTTCCAAAACGGCTTTTTCTCCTCCAGGAAGGTTACAAGGAAGGAGTGAACCTTTTCTTTGATAGTGCATGAGATCACCGATAAGAAACTCGCCACCCCAGATTGTTCCATCTTCACCGTAGCCTGTTCCATCGAAAATGGCCCCTATTGCAGGTTCTTCAAAACGATTTTCGAGAAGGCAAGCAGCCATATGGGCATAATGATGTTGAACTCCCAAAGTTTCTTTAAATGTTTCTTTAACTATATCTTTGGCCAAGTAACCAGAAAGATACTGAGGATGAAGATCATAAACGAGATATTGCGGGTGTAAATTGTAAAGCTTAAGGAAATGGCGTAACGCTCGTTTGTAATATTCGACTGTTCCTATTTGTTTCAAATCACCTAGATATTGCCCTGGAAATATAGTTCGATCCTGGGTCAAAGTAAAGGTTGACTTCATTTCTGCTCCAGCTGCTAATATGACAGGTCCTTTATTAAGGGCAGTGAGAGGAATGGGAACAAATCCCCTCGCTCTGCGTATGAGAATGTAATCTCGCCCTTGCGATGCGATTACAGAATCGTCTATGGCCATATGAATATCTCTGTTATGCATGAGAAATATGTCTGCGAGGCCAGATAATGATGAAAGTGCATCATCATTTTTTGAAATAATAGGAGCATCGCTCATATTGGCACTTGTCATAATAAGAGCATCAAATTTTTCGAACAACAAGTGGTGAAGAGGTGTGTATGGAAGCATGATACCCAATGTGTTTTGTTGTGGAGCGACGAGGGGAGAGAGCCGCGTGTTTTTTCTTATAGGGCAAAGTACGATAGGTCTTTTTGATGATGTGAGAATTTTTTCAGCGGTGTTCGTAAGATGAACCAATTGCTTGGCTACTCGTACATTAGCGACCATAAGAGCAAAAGGCTTATCCTTTCTGTTTTTTCGCTCTCTCATTCGCCTCACAGCCTCATCATTGAAAGGGTCGCAGGCGAGATGGAAGCCGCCTAATCCCTTGATAGCAGCTGTCTTGCCTTCTTTCAAAAATGAGCAGCATTTTAAAAGAGCTTCTTCACCTTGTGCAAGAGTGGTGTTTATATGGTCTGTAAGCCATAGCGATGGACCACAGTCGAAGCATGCGTTGGGTTGGGCGTGATAACGGCGATTTGAAGATGTTGTATATTCCCCCGTGCACGTATCACACATTGTAAAGTGACTCATCGTTGTTAACGGCCTGTCATAAGGTAAATCTTGTATAATTGTGTATCGGGGGCCACAGTTCGTACAGTTTATAAATGGATGTCTATATCTTCGATTTTCAGGGTCTCTCATTTCACGAAGACAATCGTCACATGTGGCGATATCTGGCGGAATAAGCACCCGCTGGTGTTCTAGCCGAAGACTTTTCTCTATGATAAAACTTTCCGTTGTTTCCGCTGTGCTTGTTTCTTGAGAAATATATTCTATTGATGAGATATGCGAGGCGTCTGGTTTCTCTTCTTGTAGTCGAGAGATATACTTCTGTATTTGCTCGATAGATCCCTTAAGCTTTATAACGACACCGTCAGAAGTATTTTTAACAGAACCACCTAGTCCCATTTCTTCTGCAAGTCGAGCACAAAAAGGGCGGAATCCTACTCCTTGAACTATTCCTGTTACAAGAAAGGTCGCGATATTGAGCATTGACAAACCTCCGTTCACAAGGCATTTTAAAACATAGTAAGCTCTACTACAAGAGCTTATAAGAGATAAAGGAGACGAGTACTCCATGAATGAAAATAATGAAAAATTACGGTTGGTCCATATTTATATGGGAAACGGAAAAGGCAAAACCACAGCAGCTTTAGGTTTGGCTATTCGAGCTGTTGGGTGGAAGATGAAGGTCGGAATTATTCAGTTCATGAAAGGGTGGCCTCAATATGGAGAGCTCACCAGTTTATCCCGTTTTCCTGAAATAAAGCTTATTCAGACGGGACGTCCCGATTTTGTCGATAAAAAAGCTCCTCTACAGATCGATATTGACGAAGCGCATCGTGGTCTTGTAATTGCAAGAGAATGGGTAGAAAAAGGACTTTTTGATCTTGTGATTCTTGACGAAATTAACGTTGCGCTTGATTATGAGCTTATTGAATTGAAAGATGTTATCTCGCTTCTACAGAAACGTTCATCACATGTAGAATTAGTTCTTACCGGGCGAAATCCTCCTAAAGATTTGCTTCCCTATGCTGATTTGATTACAGAGATGAAAGAAATTCGTCATCCATACACAAAAGGAATACTTGGTCGAAAAGGTTTTGATTACTGATGAAAATTCTTCCATATGCCGTACCTATTGAGGAAATGGAAAAAGAATTTGGAGCTCGTCTTCAAGAAGGATTTTCAACGGAAGAGGCTACTGCGGCCTTAGAAAAATATGGAAGAAATATTTTAGAAGAGACAGAGGTTATTCCTTGGTGGAAAATATTCTTCCGCCAATTTACAACTCCTATGGTTTATTTGCTGTCAGTAGCGGCTATTATAAGCTTCTTGATGAGAGAGAATCTAGATGGAAGTGCCATTATAGCTGTTATAACAATAAATGGAATTATAGGATTTCTGACTGAGTATAGAGCAGAAAGGGCTTTGCAAGCCTTGAAATCCATGACATCCCCTCATTGTCGCGTCTTGAGAAATGGAGTTGTTGCTCAAATTTCCTCTATGGATGTAGTTCCAGGAGATATTTTGTTACTTGAGGCAGGAGATGTGGTTCCTGCAGATGGACGCCTTTTTAAAATTTCAAATTTTATGGTGAACGAAGCGACCCTTACTGGAGAGTCTCTGCCTGTTGAAAAAGATACAAACCCTTTACCAGCAAAGACGCTTCTTGCTGACCGCAAAAATTCTGTCTATGCTGGAACAAGCGTTGTGAAAGGAACAGCACAGGCGGTTGTCGCCCATACAGGAATGGAGACGGAAATAGGGCGCATCGGGAAAATGCTTCAACATGTCAATGTACAATCTACTCCTTTAGAAGAACGTTTGGCTGCTTTCAGTCAATTTCTTATCTGGGTGACTTTAGGTGTTGCTTTTCTTGTTATTGGAATAGGCATGATACAAGGCAGAGATTTTATTAGAATGCTTGAAACGGGCATAGCTCTGGCCGTAGCCGCTGTGCCTGAAGGTTTGCCCTTTGTTGCTACCATGACATTAGCCCTTGGTGTGCATAGAATGGCTAAAGTAAACGCACTTGTTCGTAATTTGGCTTCAGTCGAGACACTGGGATCGACAACTGTTATTTGTACAGATAAAACGGGAACACTTACCATGAATAATATGACTGTTCGGGAAATTGCTCTGTCTCATCCTAGTGCCCGATCCATTTTTTTACAGACGGCAGTTCTTTGTAATGATGCAGTGCTTTCTGATGATAAAGGCATAGGAGATCCCATGGAAGTGGCTCTTTTGCGCTATGCAGGTGAAGAGGCACTTTCGTTGCGAAAAATTTTGCCTCGTATTAAAGAAGAACCTTTCGATTCAGAGACAATGAGAATGGTTACGTGGCACAAAACGGGAGTTGCCGTTAAAGGAGCTCCGGAGCGCATCCTTGAAGATGTTAAGCAAATCTTTACAGAGAAAGGGATACAATCTATCTCTGGTGAGATGCGCGAAAAATGGAATAGAGAAATTTACGGACTTGCTTCTCGAGGCATGAGGACGATTGCATTTGCTTGGGGCAAATCTCTCGATGACCTTATCTTTTTAGGAGTTGCTGGAATAGATGATCCACCTCGGGAGGAAGTTCCTGAAGCTGTTGCTCTTTGCCATCAAGCGGGAATACACGTTATTATGATTACGGGAGACCA
Source organism: Aminobacterium sp. MB27-C1 (assembly GCF_030908405.1). NCBI lineage: Bacteria > Thermotogati > Synergistota > Synergistia > Synergistales > Aminobacteriaceae > Aminobacterium > Aminobacterium sp. MB27-C1. The sequence goes on from NZ_CP133089.1 coordinate 1,021,986, forward strand.
TCTTTCCACTGCACAGGCTATTGCACGTGAGATCGGAATTTCAAAAGATGAAAGATCTTCTGCTCTTGTGGGAAGTGAACTTGAACAAATATCAGAGGAAGAACTAGCAGCTAGGTCCCGAAAAATATCTGTTGTGGCCAGGGTTGCACCAGAACACAAACTTAAAATTGTCAGAGGGCTTCAAAAAGCGGGAGAAGTTGTTGCTATGACGGGAGACGGAGTCAATGATGCAGTGGCCTTAAAACAAGCTGATGTCGGTGTAGCAATGGGGATACAGGGAACCGAAGTAAGCAAAGAAGCATCTGATATTATTTTGCAAGATGATCGATTTAATACTATAGTAGAGGCCGTTAAAGAAGGCCGGCGTATTTTTGATAACATTAGGAAGGCCATCCTTTTCTTGCTTTGTTGCAATTTGAGTGAGGTTTTAACTGTTTTTTTAGGTATTTTGTTGAAGTTGCCAGCTCTCCTTATCCCTCTTCAGATTTTATGGATTAATTTGGTAACAGATGTTGTGCCAGCGTTGGCTTTATCTCTTGATAGTGCCGAGCCGGATATAATGTATCGAAAGCCAAAAAGCAGAAGCGAGGATATTATTACCCGACAACATAAAAAAGAAATAATTTTTTATGGACTTCTTATTACAATGGGTGTTTTTGCAGCGTATTACTGGTCTCTTTGGTATCATAAAGAAGACTTTGTGCGAGCAACAGAGATGAGTTTTCATACTTTAGTGTTAGCTCAGCTGTTTTTCGTTTTAAGTGTAAGAAAACATAGTTTTGTGCAGTATCCGTCTCAACTTTGGCAAAATAAATGGCTTTTGGCAGGAATTTGTTTTTCAGGCGCGTTACAGTGTGTAATTACCTATATACCTCTTTTCCAAGAGGTTCTGCGTATAGTTCCTCTTAATATAGAGGAGTGGGGGATTGTGATTTGTGCAGCTCTTATCCCTACTATGATTGCTCAAATTCGCAAGTTAGTCGTTAAATTCTAGGTGATATTATGGTGAAAAAGGTACTTGTAGGCATGAGTGGCGGTATTGATAGTGCCGTTACATCCTTACTTCTCAAAAAAGAAGGATACGATATAACCGGCCTCTTTTTAACTCTTTCGGGGCCAGATGATTCTAGTGCGCAACAACAAGCGAAAGAGCTTGCTCAGAAGCTGAACATTGATTTTGAGATTTTTGATGGAAGGAATTTTTTTTCAAACAATGTCATAACTGAGATCCTTTCTGAATATCAGGAAGGGCGAACTCCCAATCCCTGCGTATTATGTAATCCTTCTGTAAAGTTCAAACTTCTTTTCTCTGTTGCAAAAGAGAGAGGGATTCCGTATGTAGCAACGGGTCATTATGCGCAAATAGTGAAGAATGGCGATAAATATTGCATCTCGCGCGGAGTTGATGAGAGAAAAGATCAAAGTTATATGTTATATCGTCTTCCTCAAGAATGGTTGCCTTTTATTATCTTCCCATTAGGGTCTTTGCGAAAGACGGATGTTCGAGAATTAGCGAAACAAAGTTTTCCTTCGTGGATTGTTCAGAAACAAGAAAGTCAGGACGTGTGTTTTGCTCCCCAAGGGTTGGCTGATTTTTTAATGGGTCGTTTAGACCGTCGAACATGCAGATCTGGTTCTATAGTTGATGAAAAGGGAAGAACAATTGGCGAACATCAAGGTCTTTGGCGTTATACTATAGGGCAACGTAAAGGGTTGGGATTGCCTAACGGACCTTGGTTTGTTATAGCTAAAGATATGAAGAAAAATGTTTTACATGTTTCCCGTAACAACGATATATCTTTATTGCGAATACGTTGCCAAAATCCTGTTTTCCATTGCACAATGAATAATGAAACAGTTTATATGGCGGAGCACAGATATCGAACTCATCCATTCCCTGTAGTTTTAGAAAGGCAGACTGAAGAGTTTTTCGAAGTTCGATCTTTAGAAAAGGGAGGACCAGTTGTGGCTCCAGGACAATCTTTAGTTTTGTATAATAAAAATATTGTATGTGGTGGTGGAATTATTATTTCATCAGAGGAGGTGCCCCATGTCAGTGAATAATATGTACAAATTGCCTCTAGAAAAGTTGAGAAAAAGAACTGATATTAGCGCTCTTTCCTTTAAGACAACGGAAGAGATAGAGTGTCTTGAAAAGTTTATTGGACAAGAACGGGCAGTACGAGCAATTTCCTTTGGCTTAGCTGTTGATAGCAAAGGATACAATATATTTGTTTTGGGAAATCCTGGAAGCGGTAGAACCACCTATTCTCTTGAACGTCTTCGCGAATCTGCCAAAGAAAAAGCAGCACCTGATGACTGGATTTATGTCTATAACTTTGATGATCCGAGTCGTCCTCTTGCGATCAATTTACCTGCAGGAAAAGGCAAAGAGATGGGCGCAGCCTTTAACGAGTTATTGGGAGAGCTCAAAGTAGCCATAAGCAAGGCTTTTGAAAAAAGCCAGTATGAAGATGCCAAAGCACAACTTGTTAAAAACTTTCAAGAGCAGGTTAATACGCTTATGGAAGATGTTCGGGCCTGGGCGACGGAGAAAGACTTTTCATTAAAAAGAACGCCACAGGGTTTTGTTAATATTCCTCTTATTGAGGAGACAAGCGAAGAAGGCGAAACGACGAAAAGAGAGTTGCAGCAAGAGGAATTTGAGGCGCTTTCTGAGGAAAAGCAGAAAGCGCTGCAAGAAAAATCTGAAGAAATATCTCAGAGAACACTTGATACTTTGAGAAAGATTCGAGATCTTGAAAAAGCTCTTAAGGAAGAGATAGGAAAGCTCGAAGAAGAAATTTGCCGAACAGCTATTACTCCATATCTTCAAGATATTAAAGAAAAATATGGAACAACAGAAGTGCTTTGCAAATGGATAGATTCGTTAGCAGAAGATATTATTAGTAACTTTAATATATTTGTAGCTGCGGCTAAGGATGATTCTGCCGATATCGATTTTAATCGATATACTATCAATGTCTTTGTTGCAAACGATCCAGAAGATGGAGCTCCTGTCATTTGGGAAACAAACCCCACTTATTACAATTTGACAGGAAAAGTGGAATATGAAAGTAGACAAGGATATCTTTATACAGATTTTCATAAGATAGTAAGCGGTGCTTTCCAAAAAGCTAATGGGGGGTACCTCATTCTTGATGCAGAAAAAGTGCTTTTAAACTTCATGTCATGGGAGGCTCTAAAACGGGCATTAAGAACGGGAGAGGCAACAATAGAAAATTTAGGTGAACAGTACGGAGCTATTCCGGTTTCTTCTCTCAGGCCCCAACCTATTCCTATCAATGTGAAGGTTGTTATGGTTGGAACACCCCTTCTATATGCTTTGTTGCAGTACTATGATCCAGAATTTCTTAAAATGTTCAAAATCAAGGCTGATTTTGACAGAGATATGCCTCGTACTCCTGAAGCGGAGCAACAGATGGCACAGTTTATTTGTGGTTTTGTTCGAAGAGAAGGGAAAATTCCGTTTTCTGTGGAGGCTGTAGCTGAAGTTATAGAGTGGGCAAGCCGTCTAGCCGAACATCAGAATCGAATAACTACGGAGTTTAATAAAATTATAGAAATTATTGTTGAGGCCACTGCGTGGGCCAAATCGGAAAATGTCAGTCTTATAGAAGCTCGCCATGTCTATAAAGCAATCGAAGAAAAAAGGTTCCGTACTAATCTTATTCAGGAGCGCATTCAGCGAGCATACGAAGAAGGAGTCATTACTATCCAGACAGAAGGAGCAGTGGTTGGACAGATCAACGCTCTTTCGGTCATAGATTTGCGAGACTATATGTTTGGTCACCCTTCCCGTATAACATCTAATGTCTATATGGGGCAAGAAGGAGTCGTCAACATAGAACGAGAAGTCAAGTTGACAGGCCCTATTCATAATAAGGGGCTTCTTATCCTTTCTAGTTATCTTGGAAGAAAGTATGCTCAGGATATGCCCCTTTCGCTTTCAGCACGAATTGCTTTTGAGCAAACGTATGGTGAAATTGATGGAGACAGTGCTTCTTCAACGGAACTTTATTGTTTACTATCTGCTCTTTCAGGCATTCCATTGCGCCAGGATATAGCTGTGACAGGGTCAGTAGATCAATTTGGTAATGTTCAGGCTATTGGCGGTGCTAACGAAAAGATTGAAGGATTTTTCCGCTATTGTAAGTTCCGAGGCCTGACAGGAACTCAAGGTGTTATGATCCCTGCACAAAATATTATTCATCTCATGCTTAATCAGGAAGTGCTGGATGCGGTGGAAGAAGGACAGTTCCATATTTGGGCAGTAAGTAGCATTGATCAGGGAATTGAAATTCTAACGGGGAAACAAGCTGGAATTCCAGATGAAAATGGTGTGTATCCCGAAGATAGCATTCATTTCCTTGTAAAAAAACAGCTTGAATCTTGGATGGAAAAAGCTGCAAAACTTAAGAAAAAATATGGTGTGTCTTCTGAAAATGAGCAAAATGCAAAAAAAGAATAACGTTGAAACTTTGTCGAGAAAAGACATCTGTGACTCTCTTCCAAACGCATCACATGTTGCGGAGGTACTAGATCGTCTTGAAGAGTGTTGGAATATGGAGAAGGACCCTCCAAACCTTTGGCATGAGGAACCTCTTGACGGGTTGATCCTTACTCTTTTATCGCAGAATACAAATGATAAGAACAGAGATCGGGCGTATAACAATCTGAAAAGGATTTACCCTACATGGGAGGGTGTTGCTCAGGCAGCAACAGAGGATATAAAAGAATCCATTCGTGTAGCGGGATTATCTGACATCAAATCTAAACGAATGAAAGACATTCTTGAGGCTGTAAAGGCTTCTTTTGGCTCATATTCAATAAAGGCATTACGAGATAAAAGCTCTGAGGAGGCCAGATATTTTCTTTCTAGACTGCCTGGAGTGGGAGCTAAAACAATTGCATGTGTCTTACTCTTTGATTTGAGTTTTCCCGCTTTTCCTGTTGATACGCACATACAGCGCTTTTCAAAAAGAATTGGCTGGGCCCATGAACGATGTAAGCCAGAAGAAATTGAGACAATGCTTGAAAAAGTAGTTCCAGAAAGCCGGTTTTTAGGTGGGCATGTCAACATTATTACTCATGGCCGAAATATATGTCTTGCGAGACAACCTCAATGTTCTCATTGTGCTGTTCGTGATTTGTGCATGTTTGCTAAAAATATGGAATGAAGAAAAAGGAGGCAGCTTCTAAAGGCTGCCTCCTTCGTTTTTAGTATCAAAATTTATTGCAAAAATTAATCTTCCTGTGCTTTGTCGTCTTCTAATTTCTTGAGGTTGGCTAAAACGATTCTATACCCGTCAGCACCGTATTCAAGGAATTTCTTAACCCTGCTTATTGTTGCAGTACTAGCACCTGTTTGTTGCGCAATCTGAGGATATGTGTACCCTCCATCAAGCAATCTTGCAACTTCTAGGCGCTGTGCCAGAGCTCGTATTTCCCCAATAGTCGCTACGTCTTCAAGAAAACCGTACATTTCTTCCACTGAATTCAACGACAATAAAGCTTTGCAAAGCTGATCAGTTAATTGATCCTTCCATTTTTCTACCATAAACGCCATACCTCCTCGTTATTCGAAACGTTTTGATAGTTGAGAAAGGCAACTATAAACCTTGTCCATCTCACCTGAGAGACCAATTGAAACTCTGATCCAACTGCCTCCCATATCCGGTATTTTAAAAAATTTGATTGCAATGTCATTTTCTTCAAATAATGATTGAATAATTTTTTTCTCTTCATGAATATGTACTAATACAAAATTTGCATCACTTGAATACGCATGTATTGAGGGGAGCATATTACATTGGCGTATAAATGATTCACGATTGTCTTGAATTGATTTCTTACGTTCTTGAATCAAACCTGGGTATTTCAATACTATATTAACTATAGCTGCTGTAAGCTGATTGATATTAAAGGGACTTTTTATTGTATTGAGAGTATGTGCTACATCAGAGTTACAAATCCCATATCCAAAACGAATTCCTGCTAGTCCCCACGCTTTAGAAAGTGTTTTGAGGATAACTGTGCGGGCAGGAATATTATTTGCTTGAAGAGATTCTAAGAACGTCTCATTAGCAAACTCTCCATAGGCTTCATCTATAACTGTAATCCCTATGTTTTGTTCGATAACCTCTTGTAAGAACAAGCAAGGCAATGTCTGTCCAGTAGGGTTGTTGGGCGTGTCTATAAGAACTAAAACAGGTTTTTCTCTTCTTAAAGTATCTAGAAAGAGTTCTGTGTTGAAAAAACAATCCTTTTCAGTAAATGTTATGGGCACAGTAATGTGTTCAGCTCCATAAACACGGCATAAATGGGCGTATTCCGAAAAAGATGGCGAGAAAGTGAGTACTTTTGCCCCTGGTTTAACATATGCAGCAAAAAGCAACCATAAAACTTCATCTCCTCCGTTACCTAAAATGTAACTCTTTGTAGGGAAACCGGTAAAGTAGCTGAGTTGTTTTTTAATGTCACTATACCCTGGGTCTGGATATCTATTCAACTCCACATCTGTAAGAACAGAAAAAATTTCTTCTTTCAGAGATTGAGGAAGCTGAAAGGGATTTTCATTTTTATCAAGGCGTATTTTGGGGTTAATGTGTGTTAACATTTGTATGCCTCACTTCTTCTTAACTTCAACTAATTAGAGTGTAAAACTTATCGATTTATAATGCAGTCTAACATGGCTAGAAATACCTGTCAACAGATAGGATTTAGTGTAATATATAAGAAAGTGAATAATTATTAAAGAAGAGAAAAGGATAATGGGGGCCTATGAAGAAAATAAGAAAAGTACCCATATCAGAACTTAAAGATACAGAAGGAATTATTATAGAAGATGTTTTGGCGAAAGACATGGTTCTTGTTTCTAAAGGAACGGAGTTAAAGCGTCTTTTTGAGTTGAAGCCTGGAATAGAAGAAGATTTAAAACGTCATGGAATTGAATGGGTCAGAGTAAAGAGTATTACGCCCTCACTGGAGTCTTTTTCTCATGTACTTCCTGAACTTTTGCCTCCAATTCGTATTATCAATTCTCGTTTTGCCGAAGTTGTCTTTTACCAATTCGCTGCTTTTGCACAAAACATAAAGAATAAACGTCTTAGAAAAGAAGGAATTACAACATTTATTAATATGGGGGCCTCTCTTGTTGAAGAAATATATGAAACATCATCTATAACGTTATCTTTGACAGAAACTGATCACGAGGAAAAACAGCTTTTTTCTCACTTACTCAATGTAGCATTGTTAAGTGGTTATATTGCCAAGCAAATTTTCCCATATTGGAGAGAAACGGCGGAAAATGCAGTTATTACAGGTTTATTTCACGATATTGGGAAGATCCTCTATAAAGATTGCGAATCTGAGGAATGTAAAATGAATCACCCTATTCTCGGAGAAAGTATGCTTCGAGAAGCTGGAGTGGAGAATGAGAATATTCTTTATGGAGTTCGGGCCCATCATGAAAAATGGGATGGTTCGGGGCATCCTGATAGAATAAAGAATGAAAAAATTCCGTTGCTCGCTCGGATTGTGGCTGTAGCCAATAGTTTTTGTTCTTTGGAAGAAGAAAGCAACACATACTCGCAACGATTATCGAAGGTAGTGATGCATGTTAGTTCTTCTTATGATCCCTTCATTGTAAGAGGAATTGTTTCTTCTTTAGGACTCTACCCGCCAGGAAGCTTTGTTGAGCTTTCAAATAACAAGAAAGCAATCGTTCTTTCGACAGGAATAAATAATATTTTTCAACCTCGTATTTGTCTTATTGAAAATGAAGAAATTCAAGACGGAATAATTGATTTAAATGGAAACCCGTCTCTTTATATACGTCAGGTGTGGGATAATATAGATAAGAAGCCAGTAGCGGAACTTTCAAAAAAGGATATAAAAATAGAAAGCGCAACGGCATCACATGCCGGATATATATATAAAAAATACAAAGGTTAAATGGAGGTGTTTTTACCTCTCACTCTTTGCATCTAGAGCAATTATGCTGTATTCTTACAGCATGTATTTTAGAAGCGCTAATTTTAGTAGGAGGTAAGAAATGTATGAGTCAAGTTATTGACACCACTGATTTTTATTCCGGTATAAAAATGAAGTGGCAGGAGGGTATTTGGGAAGTAGTAGAATACCAACACCACAAAATGGGGCGTGGTGGCGCAGTAATTCGTACGAAGCTGAAGAATATAGAGAATGGATCTATTGTAGAAACAACTTTCCGTTCTGGCGAAAAATTTGAGCGAGTAATTTTCGATGATAAAGCTGCGCAGTTCCTTTATCAGGAGGGTGACAGTTACGTTTTTATGGATATGGAAAGCTACGACCAGCTCTATATTCATAAAGATGTTTTAGGTGATGTTGTTAACTACCTGACCGATAATTTAGAAGTTCAACTTGAATATTATGAAGGGCGCGTGATGGGGGTAGAACTTCCCAAGAGCGTAGAATTAAAAGTTATAGATACCCCTCCCGGTTATAAGGGGGACACTGTTTCCAGTAGTGGAAAACCAGCAACGTTAGAGACAGGCATTACTATTACCGTACCTATTTTTGTAAACGTAGGAGATACTGTAGTAGTTGATACTCGTTCGGGGGAATATCTCGAACGGGCTAAAAAATAAGGAATCCAGGAGGGTCGAACTATGAGCGCAAAAGAAAAAATAGCATACCTGAAAGGCTTATTGGCAGGGCTTGACATTCAGGATGAAACGACAGCTAAAGCGTTTAAGTCTGTTACTGAAGCTTTAGAGGCTCTTGCAGAAGAAGTAGAGGAACAGGCTGATATCATAGAAGAGCAGCAGGACCTTTATGAGGAGCTTGCTGATGATTTTTCCCTTCTAGACGAAGATCTCGATTCTCTCGAGAGATCCTTTGCTGAATATGTAGGCGAAGATTTTGACGAAACAGACGAGGATGAAGAAGCTGATTTTGATGAAACATACGAGTCAGTTGCTTGCCCAAAATGCGGACACATTTTTTATTATCAGCCAGAAGTATACGGTGAAGACGAATCTCTTCAGTGTCCCGATTGTGGGGAAACCTTCGCTCAACCTACAGAAGAGTAATTAGAAAAGGAGGTCTAGTGATGGATGACGTTCGTGAAGACCTGAACCTTGAATCTCAAGATCAGGATTTTGAGATGGGGGAGCCTGTGAGGGACGAACAGGAAGTAACAGAAGAGCGTTCTGTTCAGGGGAATGTTCACATAGCAGAAGATGTCATCACAGAGCTGGCCCGAAAAACATTGACTCTTGTCCCAGGAGTACAGCCGGCAAGTCCGGGACTTGTTTCTAAGTTAGGGTTGGTAGGCCGTAAGGCTATTGATGGGATCAAAGTTTCTGTAGAAGAAAATATTAATCCACCTCAAATTACTGTTGATGTTTTCGTTTTAGTGAAATATGGTTTGCGTATTCCAGATATAGCTTGGGATCTTCAAGAAGCTGTGAAGAATAATCTTGAGCAATATACCGGATATACAGTTAAAGCAGTAAATGTTAATGTGCAAGGAGTATTTTTTCATGAACGTTCTGTGCAGTCAGTAAACGCTGATACAGATAAGAATGTTGTGAAAGAACAGGTTGTGAGTGTAACTGAAACAGGATCTGAAACTGAAGCCGACGCAGAGTCTAAATAGCGTTTGGTTATATTGTGTGATAGGGAAGGCCGGCCTCATTTGTGCCGGCCTGTCTTAATCCCGGGGGTGGTTTGCGATGTATCTGTTTTGGAAAAATACAACCCTTGGCAGTATTCGTTTATCTCGGGAAGGGTTGACAGAATTTATTGATTCATTGCTTTTGCCTTCATATTCTTGCAAAGAAGTTGCCCTTTCCAGAATGGAAAATTCGTTGTATATTGTTTTATCTCTGCCTCAACCCCATAATGCTCTTGAAGTGAAGATGGTTGAGGAAAAACTCCAATCGTCCTTTGCTGATTTGGGATTAGGCGTTCATATTTCTTGGACAGAAGAGAAAATTACAAAAGATAAGAAGAAGATTCCAGAAATACTGCAAAATCCTTTATCTTGGGTGGCTTGTACCGCAGGAATAACCGCCTTGATTCATATGCGAATTAAAGGAATTCTCTGGACAGTTGCAGTAGGCGCTTTGACTTTTGTTGTTGCGCAATTTTTGCTGTCAGAACACGGGCAAAAATTGATAGATCGTTGTATAGATTACATAAGAAAAATCATCAGGAGGTAAATGTTGAATAAGAACATCCTTCCTCAAAAAAGACGTAGATCGAGGGAAATCGCTTTACAGGTTTTATACGCGTTAGATATACGTAATTGCGAAACAGTAGATCAGATTCTTGATTTTTATCCGGAGGTTGATGAAGATCCGGATGTGGCTTCTTATGCTACAGCTCTGGTCAATGGTGTGTGGAACTCTCGTTTTGAGATTGACACCCTTATTCGTGAGTATGTTGTAGGATGGAGACCGGAACGAATGGTTGCTGTAGACAGAGCAGCTCTCCGTCTTGCAATTTATGAAGGGATAATTAATCAAATGATTCCCATTCCTGTTGCTATTTCGGAAGCCGTTGAGCTTGCTAAAGCCTTTGGAACGGAAGAGTCAGGTCGTTTTGTTAATGGTGTACTTGGTAGAATCGTTCGAGCTCTTTCACCATCGGTAAAGGATGAAGAAGATGCAGGGAACAACTCTCCCCAGACTCACAGTTGATGAGGTTACAAACCGTATTCAAGGATTACTTTTTTCAGATCCGGTACTTCAAAATCTTGTAGTTGTTGGTGAGATAGTCGAAATAAAGAGACATACAAGTGGGCATGTTTATTTTACTTTAACAGGCGATGAGGGACGTTTAGCCTGTGTCCTTTTCAAATCTGATGCTATGCGAGTTCCTCTGTGGCCTCGTAAAGGAGATGAAGTACTCGCCGAAGGGCGAGTTGGACTTTACCCTCCGCGAGGTTCATATCAGCTTTATGTTCGACGGTTGACGCCTTTAGGTGTTGGTGCAGCCGCACGAGCACGAGAGGAACTACGAATCAGACTTGAAAAAGAAGGACTGTTTGATCCCCGGTTAAAAAGAAAACTTCCACCTTTCCCTCAGAAAGTAGCAGTGATAACGTCAGCAACAGGGGCGGCTATAAGAGACGTTGTAAAGGTTTCCCGTAACAGGTTTCCTCAGTGTTCTCTTATAATTGTGCCTTGTTTAGTGCAAGGGTATGACGCCCCGGAGGAAATTTTTGCAGCTTTTTCGCAAATCCGTACATATGGTGATATTGATGCTGTAATGCTTGTTCGCGGAGGGGGAAGTCGCGATGATCTCACTCCTTTCGATGATGAGCGAGTCGTGAGAGCCATTCGTATGTGTCCCTTCCCGGTTGTAACTGGTGTAGGTCACGAAATTGATGTTACGCTAAGCGATTATGCAGCAGATGTTTCTGCTTCAACGCCCTCTGCTGCAGCAGAACGTCTCTTTCCTGATTATCGTGATTTATCTAGGCAAGTTAACCACTATTCGCAATCTATTATAAAAGCTTGTTTTCAAAGCATAGACAAAAAAAATGAACATTTGATCCAAATTGAACAACTTCTTAAAACGTTCTCTTTTAAAAATATAGAAATAACCGCCAAAAGTCTGACCGAAAGAAGACGACATATGAATCTTTTGATGAAGTCAAGATTTGAAGAAAAGAAAAGTGCTCTTTCCTCTGTCGCAGGAGCACTTAATGCACTTTCCCCTCTCTCAATTCTCTCTCGAGGATTTATTAGCTGTACCAAAGAAGGTGGGGAAGTAGTCACTTCTGTTGACCAACTAGAGTTAAATGAAAGGCTTACACTCTCTTTCATAGACGGACAGTCAAAAGTACGTGTTGAAAAAATTACAAAAACAGGGGAAAGTGAGTGAAATCAATGTTGCCTAATCCAGTAAGTTGGGATGAAGAGAAAAAGAAAGTTCGCATTTTAGACCAAAGATGTCTTCCTTGGGATGTAACTTTTGTCTCCTGTTCTACTTTTGAGGATGTTGCTAAAGCTATAGAGAGTATGGTTGTTCGTGGAGCTCCGGCTATCGGAGTAGCTGCTGCTTTTGGTGTAGCTCTAGCGTCTAAAAATGGCAAGCAAGAAGCTGATAAGGCTATTAGGCGGTTGGCCCAAACAAGGCCTACTGCTGTAAATCTTTTTTGGGCACTTAAGCGTATGGAAAATATAGTAAATCTATCGGAAGGCCAATCTCTTTATTCTGAAATGATAAAAGAGGCCTATTCTATTCTTGAAGAAGATATTGAAATAAATCGTCATATAGGGCATTGGGGACAAAGTTTACTTCCTGAGAATTCTATAGTTTTGACCCATTGTAATGCTGGAGCGTTGGCTACAGCAGGATATGGAACAGCTCTCGGTGTTGTTCGTGCGGCAAGAGAAGAAGGTAAAAATATTAAAATTTATGCGGATGAAACACGCCCTGTTTTTCAAGGAGCGCGTCTTACTGCATGGGAACTTATTGAAGATGGTTTTGATGTAACTGTCATATGTGACAATATGGCAGGAGCTCTCATGAAAAAAGAACATATCTCTGCCGTTTTGGTCGGAGCGGATAGAATAGCTCTTAATGGTGATACTGCCAATAAGATTGGAACCTATTCTCTTGCGGTTTTAGCGAAGTTTCATTTAGTGCCCTTTTATGTGGTGGCCCCAATATCTACGATAGATAAAGAAGCTAAAGATGGTTCTTATATTGAGATAGAGCAGCGAAATGGCAAAGAGGTCAGAGAACCTACTGGTCATCCTTTGATTCCTGAATCCTTTCCGGTATGGAACCCTGCCTTTGACGTTACTCCGCACTCATTAATAACGGCAATAATAACGGAAAAGGGAGTGCTTTACCCACCTTTTCTTAAAAAAATAAAGACTATCTAGATATGTAAAGGGAGGAATTTTCGTGGAAAATCGAATTGCTGATATACATCTTTCCTCGGAAGGAATGAAAAAAATTACATGGGCGTGGCAATTTATGCCAGTTCTTCGAAGTTTGTCTGAGGAATATACGTCTAAAGCTCCGTTGAAAGGATTAAAACTTGCTGCATGCCTTCATCTCGAGGCAAAAACGGCTTGTCTTCTCATTACACTCCATAAACTTGGAGCTGAAGTTTGGGCAGCAGGAAGCAATCCTCTTTCCACGCAAGATGATATTTGTGCAGCACTGGTTGATAATGGAGTTCACGTCTACAGTCATCACGGTATGACAACAGAAGAATACCATGAAAATCTACGTTTTGTTCTAAGCATTGCTCCCGATGTCATTGTTGATGATGGAGCAGATCTTATTGCTACTTTACATACCGAATTTCCTCAACTGATACCAAATGTACGAGGTGGATCTGAAGAAACCACAACAGGAATTAAGCGTCTCAAAGCTATGGAAGCAGATGGAACGTTACAATTCCCTATGATTGCTGTAAACGATGCGTATAGTAAATACCTTTTTGATAATCGTTATGGTACCGGACAGTCAGTTATGGACGGTCTTATGCGAACGACAAATATGCTTATAGCGGGTAAGAAAGTTGTTGTAGTCGGATACGGATGGTGTGGCCGTGGAGTAGCTATGCGTGCTAAAAGCCTTGGTGCATCTGTTATCGTTGTAGAAGTAGATCCTCACAGAGCGTTTGAGGCCTTGATGGATGGACATGAAGTAATGAACATGACAGAAGCTGCTTCTGTCGGCGATATTTTCTTAACACTGACAGGGAATACAAAAGTTATCAGAAAAGAACATTTCGAAAAGATGAAAAGTGGCGTACTCCTTGCTAATGCAGGACACTTTGATGTTGAGATATGTAAGAAAGATCTCTCCCAAATGGCTTCATCTGTAGAGTCAACACGGGAAAATATAGAAACATATACGTTGACAGACGGAAGACGTCTTCATCTCTTAGGGGAAGGACGCCTTGTTAATTTAGCTTGTGCTGATGGACATCCTATAGAAATTATGGATTTAAGTTTTGCTCTTCAGCTTGAATCAGCTCTTCACGTTGCTCATAATAAATTGCAATCAGGAGTACACCCGGTTCCTTCCGCAATAGATAGACGAGTAATGGAGGTTAAATTAGAATCTCTTGGTATTTCTCTAGAGAAACTTACCGACGAACAAGAGCTTTATATGAAAAGTTGGGAGGAATAAATACGATGCGTTGCCTCTTTCAAAATACATATATTTATGACAGTCAGATGGAACGAAGCCGGTTATGTGACGTGCTTGTTGAAGACGGTTTGATAACAAAAATAGAAGCTCCAGAAAGTCTTCCTGAAGAGAATGTCTCACTTATTGATTGTGATGGTAAGAAACTTCTTTTGCCGGGTTTCGTTAACAGTCATACCCACGCAGCCATGTCTTTATTAAGAGGACTTGGTGAAGAAACCCCTCTTATGACATGGTTAAAAGAGCAGATATGGCCTGTGGAAGCTCGTCTGACTCCTGAATATATCTATTGGGGAACTGCTTTGGCACTTTTGGAAATGGCTTCTTGTGGCGTAACTTGTTTTGCTGATATGTATTTTGAAATGGATAAAGTTGCTGAGGCTTCCCAAGTAATGGGAATGAAGTGTGCACTTTCCAGAGGGCTTATCGGAGATGACAGGAAAAGAATTAATGAAAATATTAAATTAATTGAAGATTGGCACGGAAAAGACGGGTTCTTTACAGTTCAACTTGGGCCTCATTCCCCCTATACGGTTCCTATGAACAGTATGAAAGAAATTTGTGAAATTGCTACCGAAAAGGGCGTGCGTGTCCACACCCATTTCCTTGAAACGAAGTGGGAACGAGATTATCTTCATGATGAGCTTGGATTAGAACCAATGAAATATTTGGAACAGGCAGGGCTTTTAGATACTCTCGGGACAATTCTTGCCCACGGTGTATGGTTCTCTTCTGAAGAGATAAAGCAGTTAAAAGAGAAACCTGTTACAGTAGTTCATAATCCTAATAGCAATTTAAAATTAGGAAGTGGTGTCATGCGCCTTCTCGATATGATGGAAGCTGGAATATGTGTATCCCTTGGAACAGATGGTGCTGCAAGTAACAATCGACTGGATATTTGGGAGGAAATGAGACATGCCGCTCTTCTTCATAAAGGGATTCATCATGACCCCACAATAATAAAAGCAAAAGAGATACTTGCTATGGCGACAATTAACGGAGCGCGAAGCCTGGGCTTTGAAAAAACTGGCCTTATAAAAGAAGGATGGGATGCAGATCTTGTGTTAGTTGATCTTGATAAACCTCATTATTTAGGCTTTGACGTAGAAAATCTTCCCGTATATATTGTGTATGCGGGATCTTCAGCCGATGTTGAAGCCACGATGGTAAAAGGAGAATGGATTTATTTCAACGGTGAATTCCCTCGCGTGGATCGGGGAGAAATTTTAGAACAGGCAGCGTTGGCGCGCAAAGCCTTGACTTTGTAATTGCTGCGAAAGAAGGGGTAAACAAATGCAATGGAGAACAGGAAAAGAAATACGATCTCTTTTCATTGATTTCTGGGTATCGAAAGGGAGCAAACACTATCCTAGTTTTTCTTTGATTCCTAACGATCCTTCCTTGCTTTTTACTATAGCAGGCATGGTTCCTTTTAAACCATATTATTTAGGCATACAGCAGCCCGAGTTTACAAGAGCTGTAACGTCACAAAAATGTGTACGAACTAATGATATAGAAAATGTTGGCCGAACAGCACGTCATCATACCTTCTTCGAAATGCTGGGCAATTTTAGCTGGGGAGATTATTTTAAGAAGGAGGCCATAACATGGGGTTGGGAGTTTTTAACAGAAGTTATTGGTCTTGAACCTGATCGCTTATACGCTACGATTTATAAAGATGACGAAGAAGCTTATTCTGTATGGAAAAATCAAGTAGGACTTTCTGACGATAAAATCTATCGTTTCGATAAAGATGAAAACTTCTGGTTTATGGGAAATATGGGACCTTGTGGCCCTTGTTCAGAAATTATATACGATCAGGGACCAGATTTTTCCTGTGGAAAACCTACGTGTGGAGTTGGCTGTAATTGCGATCGTTATTTGGAAATATGGAATTTAGTTTTTACTCAATTCGACCTTCAGGAAGATGGATCGCTTATCCCCTTGCCGAAGAAAAATATAGACACAGGCATGGGATTAGAACGCTTAACATCCATTGCACAGCGAGTTCGCACTGATTTTGAAACGGATCTTTTCAGGCCACTTATAGATCATGTTTGTCAGATGGCTGGAATATCGTACGGCTCTTCTGCAGCAAATACTTTAGCGGTTCGTGTCATTGCTGACCATATTCGTTCAGTGGCGTTTATGATCGCTGACGGCATCTTACCTGCAAACGACGGTCGAGGATATGTCTTGCGTCGTCTTATCAGGCGAGCTGCTCGTTATGGAAAACTTCTAGGGTTTGACCAGCCATTCCTTTTGGAACTTTTCCCTGATGTTCTTGAACTTATGGCAGATCCTTATAGAGAATTGATCGATAACAGACCAATGATTGAGCAAATTGTAAGTATGGAAGAAAAACGTTTTGGTAAAACTCTTCAGCAGGGAACAGAATTAATCGATCAGGAAATAGCAACTTTGAAAAAACGTCAGGAAAAAACAGTTTCTGGCGCAGTAGCCTTCGAATTATATGATACTTTTGGCTTTCCACTTGAGCTAACAACTGAAATCTGCGCAGAAAACGATATAGAGGTTGACGAGGCTGGCTTTAAAGTTGAAATGGAAAAACAAAGAGAACGCGCACGGGCGTCCAGTAAACAGTTGAGTAGTGAGATGAAAGGTGATGTCTATTCTGATATTGCTTCAGAAGTAGGGAAAACCTCTTTCGAAGGATATGCATTGCCGGAACTGGATACTGAAATAGTTGCACTTATACAAGAAGGCGAGCGTATAGACTCTTTGTCTGCTGGTGAAAAAGGTGAAATCGTACTCAATAAAACCCCTTTCTATGCTGAACGTGGCGGACAAATTGGGGATCATGGTTTTCTCATGGCTCCAGGAGTAAAGGTTCACGTATGCGATACAAAAGCCCAAACCGCAGATTTGATTGTACATGTTGTAACCGTTCTTGAAGGCACTGTATCAAAAGGACTTTCTGTTCATGCTTCCGTTGATGTGGACAAGAGGAATGCCATACGAAGGAACCATACAGCAACTCATTTGCTTCATGAAGCCTTAGGTAGAGTTCTTGGAAATCATGTTCGCCAAGCTGGGTCTCTTGTAAATGAGAAACTGCTTCGATTTGATTTCACTCATTTTGAGCCCCTTACACGAGAGCAAATACATAGCGTTGAAGAAATTGTTAATACACAGATTCTTGAGAATATCCCTCTCGAAATAATCGAAAGTGACCTTGAACAGGCGCGAGCAATGGGGGCAAAGGCTCTTTTTGATGAAAAGTATGGTGATATAGTTCGCGTTGTGCGTATAGAAGATTTTTCTACTGAGCTATGCGGCGGACTCCATGTCGATGCAACAGGAGATATCGGAGCTTTTAAAATTATCAAAGAAGAAGGCATCGGCTCTGGAACTCGAAGGATTACAGCTCTGACGGGAATGAATGCATATGAATCATATCAACGTTCATTTAAAATAGTGGAAGAGCTATCAAATCTTTTAGCTACAGATTCCGAAGAACTCATTTCTCATGTAGAAGATATGCAAGCTGAGATACGGCAGCTATCTAGAAAAATAGAAGAGCTTAAATTAAATAATTTAGCGGCTAATCTCGATGAATCTGTTACAAAAGAAGAATTGCCTGACGGGTTTGCACTTTTCTTGGGCCAATTCAAGGGCGTAAATGCAGATATGCTAAGAGAACTTGGTGATCGCATAAAAGCTAAAAATGAAAAGGCAGTCATTATATTGGCTAGTCAAACTTCCGAGAGTAACGTCTTACTCATTGCTATGGCCAGTGATGACGCTGTTAAAGCAGGTATCCATGCAGGGAAAATAGTACGTGAAGCTGCCTCTGTTTTAGGCGGCGGCGGCGGCGGAAAACCTTCCATGGCTCAAGCCGGCGGAAAGAATCCTGAAAAAATGGAGGATGCATTTACCTCTGTTCGTAAAATTGTTAAGCAACAATTAGGGGAGTGACATGTCTCGGATTCTTGCTCTTGATATTGGTTCAAAAAGGATAGGAGTAGCTGTTTCCGATCCCTTGGGATGTTTTGCCCAGGGGATCGGTTTCATCCCAATGAATAAAAGTTGGTTTAATAAACTTGATGAGTATGTAGCCTCTTTAAACATTACAATGTTGTTAGTAGGCTACCCCTTACGTACGAACGGATCGCCGGGACCTGAAGCCGAAAAAATAAAAGGTATAGCTCAAGAATTAAAAGAAAGGTATCCTCATCTTTCACTTGAATTATGGGATGAGCGATTTACAACAGCTATAGCTCAGCAAGTGCTTTTAGAAGGAAATGTATCAAGAAAAAAGAGAAAGAATAAGGTAGATCAGTTAGCAGCGGCACTTATTCTTCAAAATTATTTAGATCATACGAGAGGTGTTTAGTTTTTGAAGCTTCCTTCCAATGTGAAAATGACACCCATGCTCTCTCAATATGTAAAATGGAAAGAGAAGTACCCTGATTGTTTGCTTTTCTTTCGTATGGGTGATTTCTATGAAATGTTTTTTGAAGATGCACAACAGGCGTCAGAGATTCTAGATATAGCGCTTACGAGCAGAGACCCGTCTAAAAGTATCCCTATGGCGGGAGTCCCATTTCATGCCGTTAATAATTATCTTGGCAAACTTGTAAAGGCTGGGCATAAAGTTGCTATATGCGAACAGGTGAGTGAGCCCGATGGGAAAACACTAGTTGATCGTAGGGTTATACGTATAGTCACCCCTGGAACCTATGTTCCTGAGGATTCTGGAGAGGAAGGGAGATTAGCTGCTCTAAAACCTCTGGATGATGAATCCATTGCGCTGGCGTTGCTTTCGGTTGATACTGGTCATTTAGAAGCTGGCGTGTTGAATAAGGATGAAGCTCTTGCCCTTTTAACTGGATTTAACCCAGGAGAAGTTCTAATCCCTGATACCTTTAAAAGGGAAAATCTTCCTGTTGAGCTACTTGATTTTTTTATTCTTCAAAGAACGAAGGAACAGTTTGAACCTCAATCTGCAACGGAATGGTTGACGAGAGTTTTTAACGTTCCTGTTATGACTGTCTTCGGTTTAGAAGATAACACGTCAGAAATCGGAGTGGCTGCAGCCGTTCTTCACTATCTTGAAGAAACTCAATTTGGTGCAATTCAACACATTACGCGAATTTATCCCTTGCGAGAAAAGTCTTTTTTACACTTAGATATGGCATCACAGTACAATCTTGAACTTATTCATGGAGATGGGCCTACTCTTTATTCAGTTTTGAATAAGTGTAAAAACCCTATGGGAAGACGTCTGTTAAAAGAATGGATACTCCGTCCATTGCTCCAGGTAGAGGAAATATCGAAAAGACAAAATGCCGTAGAATATCTTATCAACGACCCAGTTATACGACAAAAATTACAGAATTTGCTCGCACAATGCAAAGATATAGAGAGAGCATCTTCACGATTAAGTCTGGGAACGGGCAACCCCAGGGATTTAGCTGCAATACGCGATACTTTATTATTGCTTCCCGACTTACTTGTGTATTGTAAAGATAATCCTCTTTTCCAGTTTGTCTCGCAGGAAGAGACTTTAGACTCTTTTGCAAGACTCTTGGCGTCGGCTCTTTGCGATGAGGTTCCTCGAAATCTTCATAGTGGTGATGTTATTCGTTCTGGATATAGTCAAGAACTCGATTCTTGGAGAGATTTGCGAGAACATGGCGATCAATGGTTAGATCAGTATCTTGAGAAAGAAAAAGAAAAAACCGGCATTTCTAAGCTTAAAGTGGGAAGTAATAAAGTTTTTGGTTACTATTTAGAGATAAGCAAGGGGAATTTGGATAAAGTTCCTGAAAATTATATTCGCAAACAGACATTGGTTTCAGCAGAACGCTTTATAACGCCAGAGCTTAAGGAATTTGAGGAAAAAATGTCAGTTTCTGAACAGGAGATTACAAAATTAGAATCGAAATATTATGCAGATCTCGTTAGCAAAACATTAGAAAATATTCGTGGGATTCAAGACGCCGCAATCATGTTGAGTTGTATTGACGTCATTGCTGGATTAGCCCAGGTCGCGTGGGAAAGAGGCTATATTCGACCACAGTTAAATGATGGACTAAGTCTTTTTATCGAAGGTGGACGTCATCCTGTTATAGAAGCTACCTTTTTGGACCAACCTTTTGTCCCTAATGATATTACGCTTGATAACGACGATAAAAGAATAGCACTGATAACTGGTCCTAACATGGCCGGAAAATCTACCTACCTTCGGATGGCAGCATTACTTGTTATTATGGCGCAAATGGGTTCTTTTATTCCTGCATCTCAGGCCTCAATGGGAATTATGGACCGTGTTTTCACTCGTATTGGAGCAAGAGACGAGCTTGCACGTGGTAATAGCACTTTTATGGTAGAAATGATAGAAACAGCTAACATTCTGCATAATGTTACAGATAGAAGTATTGTTATACTTGACGAGGTTGGACGCGGAACATCGACCTATGATGGCATGAGCATTGCATGGGCAGTACTAGAATATCTGGATAGTGGTTGCGGAACAAAACCAAAGGTACTTTTCGCAACGCATTACCATGAACTTGTGGCATTAGAAGAGCACCTTACAAGTCTTAAAAATTTAAGTATGGCTGTACATGAAGGAACTGATGGCATAGCTTTTTTACATAAAGTGGTAGATGGTCCTGCGGATCGTTCGTATGGAATAGAAGTGGCACGTTTGGCAGGAATTCCTCCGGTGGTTCTAAAAAGAGCTTTTCAATTGCTTGAAACCTTTGAGCGAACAGAGGGAATAGAACCAGCACGAGTTGCTTCGCAAACAACTCAACAAATTCAGCTTTTCCCTGTCTCCAGCCAAGCTATAATAGAAGAATTGGCGTCTCTTGAGCCTAATAAAATAACGCCTTTTAGAGCATTGGAGCTTTTGTATAAAGTATCAGAAAAATGTAGAGAGGAGCTTCAGAATAATGGCAATTCATAAACTTCCCCAAGAAGTGGCGCTTAAAATTGCAGCAGGAGAAGTTGTAGAACGACCTGTTTCTGTAGTTAAAGAAGCTCTTGAAAATTCATTAGACGCAAACTCGAAGCGAGTGCAAGTAACATTAAAAGATGGGGGCAAAACTTCTATTGTCATAGAAGATAATGGTTCAGGTATTGTTTGGGATGAAATGCCTCTTGTTGTTACTCGTTATGCTACTAGTAAAATCAGCACCATTGAAGATTTAAATAAAATTAAGACTTTAGGATATCGTGGAGAAGCGATTGCAAGCATTGCAGCTGTGAGTAGAGTTGACCTTAGAAGTAAAATCTCTGGGGCTACAGAAGGAGGATTGCTGAAAGCGGAGGCTGGAGAGATTACCTGCCACGAAAAAATCCCTTGGAAGGAAGGCACACGTTTGCAGGTTGACGACCTTTTTTTCAATTTTCCAGCTCGTAAAAAATTTTTGAGAAGCAATCTTTCTGAGCTTAGGAAAATTTCATCTGTTGTTAGAGATTATGCAGTTGCTTATCCTGAAGTAGCTTTTTCACTTTATCATAATGGAAATAAAAATTTTGAAACAGATGGACGAGGAGAGCGTCATTATATTCTCTCTTTGCTTTGGGGTGTTTCTCCAGAAATTCGCTCAACTGTTGTTTCGTGCGGTTCCATAGAATTAGAATGTTGGTGGCAACCTACTCCAGGGCGTCAAAAAAATTCTATTACCTCTTTTGTTAATGGACGAAATGTCTCGGACCCTCTCATTCGTGGAGCTGCATCAGCTGCATGTAAAGATCTGTCTGGAAACTGGATGTTTTTCTTTAGCCTTTCGCCAGAGCTTGTAGATGTCAATATACATCCGGCTAAAGCAGAAATTCGATTTAGGTATCCTTCGGAAGTTTTTGAAGTTGTAAAAGTTGCAAGCTTGGATCTACAAAACAGACCTACAAAACTCACATTGCCGTCTTTTCCCGTATCATCTCATTTACAACAACAGTATGAAACGATAAAAGAACGAGAAGCTGAAAACCTTTTTTCGAGAGTTTCTTCGCCACTAATACAAGAAGAAACGTCACTTCATGATGACGTAGAAGAAATGAAAAACATTCTTGAAGAAAAAAGTAATTTTATTCAAAATGAAGATAGTAATGAAAATGAAACGTCTTACTTTTTTATAGCACAAATGCGTTCAGGATATCTTCTTTTCGAAAAAGAGGGGAATCTCATTCTAGTAGATCCCCACGCTGCCCATGAGCGTATTAATTATGAAAAAATTTTATCTCGGATTAAAGTCGGGGATGTTGCTTCTCAAAAAATGACAACACCTCTTGCTATTCCTCCAACATTGGCTACTGAAGTAGAAGAATATAAGGATGCCTTAATTAGCGCAGGCTTTATTTTTGAAGAAGAAGAGGGTCAGCTTTATCTTTCGGCATTTCCAGCCCTTCCGATTCAAGAGAGAGAAGGACCTTTATTCCTTGTTAGAACAACAATCCTGACGTGGAAAAGCACGGGGTCTCGAGATATTGATGACGTCTTGTGGCGAAAATGGGCTACTATAGCTTGTAAACAATCCATAAAACTTACAACGCATTGCGACGCATCTGAAGCGCTTCATTTGTTATCTGCATTGCACTATTGTGAGAATCCATCAGTGTGTCCCCATGGCCGACCAACCACACTAATTCTTGATAACCATCAGATTGAACAATATTTCGGGAGGGAGAAATAATGAGTGAAAATATCCCAGTTTTGGCCATTATAGGTCCAACAGCCGTAGGAAAAACCCAGCTGAGTTTGCATGTAGCCGAGGCGCTACATGCCGAGGTTATATCTGTTGATTCAAGGCAGGTTTACCGTTATATGGATGTTGGCACTGATAAAGTCTCACACCAAATTCGACAAAAAATCTTACACCATATGCTCGACGTGGTAGATCCAGACGAAATTTTTTCTGTCGCTGATTTTGTAGATAAAAGTGTGGCGGCTATAGAGCGAATTATTACTCGAGGTAAAATTCCTCTTTTTGTTGGAGGAACGCCATTTTATTATCATGCTTTGTTTGAGGAATCTTTAACACAAGATCTTCCGCGGGATAGAAATTTAACTGATGAATTAGAAGAGTATGCTTTAGTAAACGGAAATGAAGCTTTGCACACCCTTTTGGCTGAAGTTGATCCTGATAGAGCATCTCAACTACATATTAATGATGTACGTCGCGTGAGTAGAGCTTTAGAAATTTATCGATTAACTGGTCATACTGCTACATGGTGGTATGCTTCCGAAGAAGGAAAAACGAAGCGCTATGATGTTCTCTACATAGGTTTAAATCGACCGAGATCACTCCTTTTCGAAGGAATTACAAAGCGAGTCCACCAGCAATTTTCTGGTGGTTTTATAGAAGAAGTGGAGTGGTTGCTTCATCATGGCTTTGATGAACGATATCCTTCAATGCAGGGTTTTGGGTATAAAGAAATAGCTCTTTACCTTAGAG
Source organism: Aminobacterium sp. MB27-C1 (assembly GCF_030908405.1). Classification (NCBI taxonomy): domain Bacteria; kingdom Thermotogati; phylum Synergistota; class Synergistia; order Synergistales; family Aminobacteriaceae; genus Aminobacterium; species Aminobacterium sp. MB27-C1. The sequence goes on from NZ_CP133089.1 coordinate 1,045,607, forward strand.
GCAAGATGACCAAGGAAGAAGCATTAGAGGGAGATATAAGTGCTACAAAAAAATTTTGTCGAAGACAAATGACGTGGTTTAAGAAGTTTTCACCTACTCTGTGGTATGATATTTCTACTTATGAAGAAAAAGATTTAGAACGTAATGTTTTAGACGTGTGCTTTAAGCATCTTGAAAGGGGCAACATAATCTGAAAGAAATAATAGTTGCAGATCCTACGGGTTTTTGCTTTGGCGTACGTAGGGCTATTGAAACGCTAGAAAAAATATTAAAAGAAGAAGGCCCCGTGTATTCTCTTGGGATGCCGATACACAATCCACAAGAAGTAGAGAGACTTACGAAGAAGGGCCTTGTTGTTGTAGACTCTCCTGACTTAATCCCTCTTGCATCACGTACATTTGTTCGAGCTCATGGGGTATCACCTGAATTGTTAAAATCTCTTCATGAACGTTGCACACAGGTAACTGATGGAACATGTCCTTTCGTAAAAATTGCACAAGAACGGGCCAAAGTTTTAGCTCAAGAAGGTTTTGAAGTTTGTATTGTTGGAAATGGTAACCATCCGGAAGTTAAGGCTCTTAAGGGAATCGCTGGAGATAAATCTTTTATCATAGATAGTAAAGAGTGTGTTATAAATGTTGGTAAAATCTCCAAAATAGGGGTAATATCTCAAACGACACAAGATAGCAGAGATTTTGCTGCAATTGTTTCAGAGCTCGCGCTCAAATCAGAGGAAATGCGCGTCTACAACACAATCTGCAATGCAACTCGTGAACGTCAGGATGCGACACGCAAATTAGCTCAACGGGTAGAAGGCATTATCGTAGTAGGTGGTAGAAACAGTGCCAATACCGGGAAGTTATACGAAATTGCTCGCTCTACCGGAGTTGATGTTGTGTGGATAGAACACGCTGAAGAATTAGACAGGAGGTGGTTACTGGATAAGGCGCGAGTAGGAATTACAGCCGGAGCTAGCACTCCGGATTGGCTGATTAATCAGCTAAAAAAAATTATGGTCATCACGTAGGTAGCCAAGGGGGATGGAAGGTTATGATGGAAGAAGAAAAGATGAACAATGAGCTTGAAGCAAATGAAAACCTTGAGAGCATGGAGTCAATGCTCAAAAATTACGAGGTAGAAGAAATTCACAAAGGTAAAGTTGTCACAGGAACAATCGTCGGAGCTAATGATGATGGTTGGTTGGTTGACGTAGGATATAAATGTGAAGGTTTTCTTCCTCGAAGAGAATGGACTCATAAGATATTGGTTGAAGAGGACGAAGAGCCTTCAATTAACGATGAAATCCAAGTGCAGGTCATCAACGTACGACATGGCGAAGATGCTCAACTTTTAGTGAGCCGCTGGCGTTCTGAATTCGACAGACGATGGGCAGAGTTAGAGTCATATTTGTCTTCTCATGAACTTATATCTGTTCGGGGTCTTCGTAAGGTTAAAGGCGGATTGATGGTGAACTGCTTTAATCTCGAAGGGTTTATTCCCATCTCTCACTTAGCTGAGGAAGGACGAGGAGTTAACCCGGGTAAATTTGTTGGAGAAGTTTTTGATGTTAAGCTCTTAGAAAAAGATCGTCGCAAGAGACGTCTTGTTCTTTCAAGAAGATTGCTTGTTGAAGAGGCTGTTGAAGAATTGCGAGATAAATTCTATGCAACCGTTTCCGAAGGTGACATTCTTGAAGGTAAAGTAAGTAGCATTACTTCTTTTGGCGTCTTCATTAATCTTGGACCTATCGATGGTCTTGTTCATATCAGCGAGCTTTCTTGGAAACGCAATGTGAAACCCAAAGAAGTTGTTAAAAAGGGCGAAACTGTCAAAGTAAAGGTCATTGGCATTGACAAAGATGAGAATAGAATTTCTCTAAGTATTAAGCAGACACAGCCCGATCCATGGAGCATCGTGGAAGAAAATTGGAAAGCCGGAGATCGTGGTACAGGCATAGTTACCAACGTAACCGATTTTGGCGTGTTTGTTGAAGTTGAACCTGGCGTTGAGGGCCTTATCCATATTGGCGATTTGAGCTGGGCTCGTATAAAACATCCAAGAGATGTTCTCAGAAAGGGTCAGGAAGTTGAAGTTATGGTGCTTGAAGTCGATGCTGAGAAGAAACGTATGAGCCTCGGCTATAAGCAGCTTCATGATCCCTGGTCTGGAATTGAAGATCGTTATTCCAAAGGACAGGACATTACAGTAAAAGTGGTAAGACTTGCTGATTTTGGTGCTTTCGTAGAGATAGAGGAAGGTGTTGAAGGACTCATTCACATCTCTCAACTTAGCACAAAACGTGTAGATAAACCTGAAGATGTTTTATCTGAGGGCGAAGAAGTTTTGGCGCGAGTTATTGAAATTAATCCGGCAGAGCGGAGAATGAGACTTAGTATTAGCGCCCTTTACGAAGAGGAAATAAGAAAGAATCGTGAAGAAGAGAAGAAAAAACGTCTCGCTCAGAAAGCTTCTGACGAAAATAGAAACAAACAGCAGCCAGCGTTCCACGAAGAGGAACCTTCCGTTACCATCGGAGATGTTTTAAAAGATTTTCTTAATCGTTAAAATATAAAAGGGGCTGCTGGTTTCAGCAGCCCCTTTTACTGAATATAATTTTGAAAAGTTGCAATTTGAAGGAGCGAGTTTTTTGAAAAACTTACAAATAAGAACGTATCCAGATCCTATACTTAGAAAAGAGACGGAACCTGTCGAAATATTTGACTCTGAACTTATGGATTTAATTGAGGAAATGAAAGTTATTATGCTGGAGTCGGATGGAGTTGGGCTTGCTGCTCCACAGGTTGGTTTGTCAAAAAAACTTGCCGTAGTTTTCTATGATGATACTCTTTATGTTCTTATCAACCCGGTTTTACTATCCAGCGAAGGAGAGCAAGTTGGAGAAGAAGGTTGTCTAAGCTTCCCTGGTATCTTTGGAAATGTAAAACGTTCTCGAAATGTCGTTATAGAAGCATATAACGAACATGGAGAAAAAAGGAAGATTGAAGCCGAAGGATTTCTTGCCCGAGCTTTTCTTCATGAAATGGATCATTTAGAGGGAAAACTACTTATAGATCATTTTTCGCCACTAAAAAAGAACATCATTCGTAAAAAAATGAGACAATACGAAAAGGAAGAACGTAAACGATGACAATGTGGTTTATTGGAGCAGGACCATTCGCTGCTTTATGCCTTGAGAATCTTACATCTGAAAATGTGCGTTTTGATCGGATTATTACAAGTATGCCTACTCGCGCTGGCAGGGGTATGAAAGAAACGATCTCTTGTGTAGAGGAGACAGCCCTGAAACTCGATTTAACGGTTTCCAGAACGAACAAACTTTCTCAGGATGAGATTATTACAAATGCACTCTTAACGTCTCCTCCTGATGGTATTGTTGTCGTTGACTTTGGGCAAAAAGTAAAAGAACCCTTCTTAAGTACTCCTAAAATGGGATGTTTGAATATCCATCCTTCATTATTACCTCAGTATCGTGGAGCAGCTCCCATACAGAGAGCAGTGATGGATGGTCAAGAGAAAACAGGGGTAACTGTGTTCAGATTGGTAGAGGAAATGGATGCCGGTCCAATCTGGGGGCAGACCAAAATTGTGATTGATCCGAACGAAACATCGGGAGATTTATTTAAGAGATTAGCTAAAGAGGGTAGCAATTTACTGAAAGTAGTTGTAAAATCTTATAATGATGGAACTAATAAGACTACGCTACAAAATTCTGAACTTGTCTCTTATGCTTTAAAAATAGAAAAAAGTGAAACTCAGCTTGATTGGAATACCAATGCATGGTATTTTCATAATAAAGTGAGAGCTTTAAATCCTCAGCCAGGTGCCTTTATTCACTACAAAAAACGTCGACTAAAAATTTGGAAAACAACTGTTCATGAAGAAGCTGGAACTCCTGGCGAAGTTCTAGATTTCATAAATGGATTTCCTCTTATAGCCTTAGGGAAACAAGCTGTTCTTCTTCTTGAAGTTCAACCTGAAGGACGGCGAGTTCAATCAGGGGCAGATTGGAGCAGGGGCATTCATTTGAAGAAAGGAGACAATCTACGTGAATAAGGTTCACTCCCACCTTGCAAACTTGATTCGTCGTTACCAATGGCCCAAGGCAATAGCCGTAACGGGTGCTCTCGGTTCTGGAAAGACAGAATGGGTTTTAAATATGGCGCAAGGACTTCAGGCTAATGGAGATAAAGTAACGATAGCTGATATTGATATTATCAACCCCTATTTTTGCATTCGCCAAGTAAGTGAGACTTTAGAAAAACAAGGATTATCTGTAATTACCATGCCAGAACAGGCTAAATGGCTTGATATGGCTCTTGTTACGCCCAAAGTAGATTGGGCCCTTCATGATGAAAGCTCCCGCCTTCTTATGGATATTGGTGGGGATGCGGAGGGAGCCTTGGCTCTTAAACAGTTCGAGCCTATTATCAAAAAAGTTGGTTATAGGCTTATTCTTGTCGTTAATGCTTTTCGCCCTCAAACTTCAACAGTTTCCAGAATTAAAAAAATGATGACTAAAATGGAAAGTATTTGTGGCCTTGAAATAAACGCACTCATTTGTAACTCCCATCTTATGCACGAAACAACCGCCCAAGACGCTGCAGAAGGAATTGAAACTGTTTATCAAGCAGGCCAATCTCTTGACCTGCCAGTTCTCTATGCTGGAGTCAATCCATCCCTTGTTTCTGATGTGAGTAAAATCTTGGGAGAAGGCTATCCTGTTCCCATATGGCCCCTGTCAAGATTTATGCTTCTTCCTTGGGAAGAAGGTTTTATGTGGTCTCGTCAATCGAATTAAAAGTGGAAGGGGTGTGTCTCGTAATGGCAAAAGGACGTATTAACGTTCTTGAGGAGTATTGTAAGAGCTGTGGTCTCTGCGTGGCTGCCTGCCCTGTAAAGGTGCTTAGGATATCAGAGAAGATCAATAGCAGAGGGCACAGACCGGTTGAGCAGTTTAAAGATGGGTGTATTGGTTGCTCTATGTGTGCAACTAGTTGCCCTGATGCAGCGATCGAAGTTTATAAGATCGTTGAAGGCTAACGTTTTCTGGAGGTGGAAATCTAATGGGACGCGTACTTATGAAAGGAACTGAAGCCATTGCAGAAGCCGCTATTCAGGCCGGCTGCAAGTTCTTCTTTGGATATCCCATCACGCCGCAAAATGAAATTCCTGAATACATGTCAGCCCATCTGCCAGAGGTTGGGGGAACCTTTGTTCAAGCAGAAAGTGAAGTGGCTGCAAGTTATATGATCATGGGAGGCGGTGCAACTGGGCATAAGGTAATGACAACGTCTTCCAGCCCTGGAATTTCTCTTATGTCAGAAGGTATCAGCTATATGGCTGGTGCTGAAATTCCTGTAGTTATTGTCAATGTTATGCGTGGTGGCCCAGGTCTTGGTGGTATCCTTCCTTCTCAGGCTGATTATCTTCAGGCTACAAAGGGTGGAGGAAATGGCGATTATAATTTGATAGTTTTGGCTCCTAGCACGTTGCAGGAAGCAGTTGATTTGACGCAACAGGCTTTCGAGCTTTCTCAACGTTACCGTAACCCTGTCATTATTCTTGCTGATGGCTTTATGGGTCAGATGATGGAAGCTGTTGAGATAAAAACTTATACAGATAAGAATGTTCCAGACAATACCACATGGGCTTTAGGGTATATGGGAGAAAGAAGAGGAAAACGAAGTTCTTTAAAGAGCTTATACCTCTCTCCGGAAGCCCTTGAGGATCATAATAGAGATCTTCAGGCAAAATACGCGAAAATTAAGGAGAATGAAGTTCGTTGTGAAACGTACATGACTGATGATGCTGAGTTGGTTATAGCTTCATATGGAACTACCGCACGAATTTCACGCTCCGTTATAAACTCTTTGAGAGAAGAGGGACATAAAGTGGGACTTATTCGCCCTATTACTTTATGGCCTTATCCCTACGATGAATTTGCCAAATTACCAGGATCGGTAAAACATATTCTTGTAACTGAAATGAACTGCGGTCAAATGGTGGACGATGTCAAGGTCGCGACTGGATGCAACATTCCTATTAGTTTTTATGGTCGCTCTGGCGGTATGTCGCCCTCAGTAAAAGATATAGAGATGCAGTGCAGAAAATTGCTCGGCCTGGAGTAGGGAGGGATATTACAATGAAAGAAGTTAAAGTGTATGAACGTCCCAAAACATGGATGCCTAAAGTCCATACCCACTATTGTCCAGGATGTGGACATGGTATCGCTCATCGCTTGATTTGTGAAGTTATAGATGAGCTGGGGATTCAGAATAATACAATAGGTGTAGCTCCTGTTGGATGTGCTGCTATGATGTATGACTATGTTGATACAGATTTCTGCGAAGCAGCCCATGGACGCGCTCCGGCAGTGGCAACCGGTTTGAAACGTGTTCGCCCAGATAAAGTAGTATTTACATATCAGGGTGATGGAGACCTTGCTTCCATCGGAACAGCAGAAATAATTCATGCTGCGAATAGAAGCGAAAATATTACGGTTGTGTTCATCAACAATGCAATTTATGGTATGACTGGCGGTCAGATGGCTCCAACGACGCTTATCGGACAAAAAGCAACAACATGTCCTCTTGGTAGAGATCCAAAGGTTAACGGATATCCAATCCGGGTGTGTGAGTTACTTAATGCCTTGGCAGCTCCTGCATATATTGAGCGCGTTTCCGTAGCGCAGCCCAAATATATAATTAAAGCAAAACAGGCTTTAAAAAAGGCTTTCCAATATCAACTTGATGGGAAAGGCTTTTCTTTTGTAGAGATTCTGTCCTCCTGCCCAACAAACTGGGGAATGAGACCTGTGGAAGCTTTTGAATGGACAGTAAATACAATGATGCCTTACTATCCACTCGGGTTGTTTAAAGATTACGAGTAGGAGGCAGACACGATGACTGAAAAAATGAATAAAAGCCTCATTGCAGCAGGATTTGGCGGACAGGGCGTTATGGTTCTGGGCCAGCTTGTGGCTTATACAGGAATAGCACAGGGGTTACACGTAACGTGGATTCCTTCATATGGGCCTGAAATGCGCGGTGGTACTGCTAACTGTGGAGTAGTTCTTAGTAGCGAAGAAATAGCGTCACCAGTTGTAGCAGAAGCTGATGCTGCTGTTATTATGAACCAGCCTTCTTTGACTAAATTTGAGAATTCAGTTAAAAAGGGTGGAGTTCTTATTTACAACAGTGATCTCGTTACCTATGAAAATCCACGAACAGATATACATGTGATAGCTGTACCTGCAAACTCTCTTGCAGTAGAACTTGGAAGTGACAAAGTTGCCAATATAGTAGCTTTGGGAACACTTGTTGAGGCTACTGGTATTGTTGAGAGTGATACGTGTATCGAAACAATTAAAGAAAAACTGGGGAAAAGAAAACCCAAGTTTTTACCTATGAACCTTGAAGCCTTTGAAAAAGGGAAGGAATTAGCCAGAAAGGTACTTGAAAAATAAATGAAAGATATCGGAAAAGTTCTATCACGAAATCTTATATATAGAGGAAAGATTTTAGACCTCAGAGTCGATAATATACGTCTTGCTTCTGGTCGTAAAACAATGAGAGAAGTGGTAGAACATGAGCCAGCTGTTGCCATAATTCCTTTAACAGAGGCAAATGAAGTGCTGCTGGTGAAACAGTACAGATATCCATTGGATCAAGAAATACTTGAGATTCCGGCTGGAATTGTTGAAGAGGGCGAAACTTTTAAAGATACGGCAATACGTGAACTTCAAGAGGAAATAGGTTATTATCCTGGTAAGCTTGAAGAGGTAGGGCGTTTTTATACTTCTCCAGGTTTCAGTGATGAAGTTATAGCGCTTTTCTTAGCCCAAAACCTTTCTCCTTCCTCTCTTGAACAAGATGAAGATGAGGATATTGAAGTGAAAGCTGTTCCTGTAAAAAAAATATCAGCCCTCTTAAAAGATGGATCAATTCGGGATTGTAAAACCTTTGGAGCTTTAGCCTGGCTTTTAAACTACCTAAACAATAACTAAAAAATAGCACAGGGAGGAGGGGCTGGTAAATCCAGCCCCTTTTTAATAATCATGTCGAAGTTAGATGAAGAACTATTACTTGATGATTTTCTTGATTACCTCTTTTTAGAAAGAGGATGTAGTGAAAATACTATTCAAGCTTACAATCGGGATATTAAGGCGTGGATAGATTTTTGTAACAAAAACAACAAACCTGCATACCCCCCTAATTCAACGATTTTAGAAAGATATCAACGTTACCTACATAATGAAGGGAAAAAACGGTCCTCGCAGCAACGTGCCATTGCTGCCCTTCGGTCATGGTTACGTTATCTTGATACGGAAAACATTGTTGATGAAGAGATTTCTTTGCCAACACTCCCTTATAAAGGAACGGATTTGCCTCGTATCTTAAGTGAAGGTGAAGTAGAGCGGATTTTAGAAGCGTGTGCTGGGAATTCTTTTTTTGACATCCGCGATAGAGCTCTTCTTGAAACTGCATATAGCTGTGGCTTGAGAGCCAGCGAACTTTGTGCAATATGTATAAGGGATATAGATTTTTCAGGTCGCACATTACGCATCTTGGGTAAGGGCGAAAAGGAGAGAAGCATACCCTTTTTAGGTGAAGTTAGTCGTCGCGTGCGTTTTTACATCGAAACGGCACGACCACAAAATTCTCGTTCCCAAGAAGTGTTTCTTTCTAAAACATCAAAACCATTACGGCGTGAAGATATATGGAGAATTATAAAAAAGAGAGGGAAGATCGCTGGAATAGCTACTTCACGTTTGTTCCCTCATATAATGAGGCATTCCTTCGCTACTCATTTACTAAGGCGAGGGATGGATCTTCGTACGTTACAAGAGCTATTAGGACATGCCTCTATTGCCACTACGGAAAAATATGTACATTTTGACCTGGAACTAAGAGACATATATGATAGGGCTCATCCACGAGCATAAATTCGGAGGTGTTCCATATGAGCTATAACGAAAATATTCTTGAAGCTCTCTCTTACATTCAAAAAAAAGTTTCTTGTCTTCCAGAGGCAGTTCTTGTCTTAGGTTCTGGACTTGGTGGTTTAGCAGATTCTATTGAGGATCCTATTATAGTTCCTTATAAGGAGATTCCTCATTGGCCACTTTCTACAGCCCCAGGTCATGCAGGGCGTTTAGTTTTTGGACTTTTGGATAATACGTATGTAGCTGTTATGCAGGGACGCATTCATTTTTATGAAGGCTATTCCATGAAAGATGTTACCTTCCCTGTGCGTGTTTTTGGAGAATGGGGTGTCCCCTATTATTTAGCAAGCAATGCCTCTGGTGGAATTAATCTCTCTTATCTCCCCGGTGATATGGTTATGCTATACGATCATATCAATTTTATGGGAACTAATCCGCTTGTCGGGCCTGTTATTTCTGCTAAAGAAGAAAGATTTCCCGATATGTCATATACCTACGATAGAGACATTCTTCGATTGGCAGATGAAGTTGCAAAAGAAAACAACTTGCTAGTTCATCGAGGAGTATATATAGCCTTTTCTGGCCCTTCGTATGAAACTCCTGCTGAAATTCGTATGGCTCGTGTTATGGGAGCCGATGTGGTAGGTATGTCTACCGTTCCTGAAACAATTGTCGCTCACGCCATGGGAATGAAAGTCTTTGCTGTTTCGTGCGTTGCTAATTATGCTGCAGGAGTAACGTCTCAAAAACTCTCTGAAGAAGAAGTGATAAGAGAGATGGGCAAAGCAACGGGAAAGCTGACAACATTATTGCGAGGACTTTTGCAAAAAATTGGTGATCTAAATGTTTGATATTCTCTCTTTTCTTGAAGAGAAAAGAGAAGGTATCTCTCATAAATCTGAGGACATAGAGTTCTTTGTTAACGAATTTCACAAAGGTAAAATCCCTGATTATCAGGTTAGCGCGTGGTTGACATCTGTTTTTCACAAAGGAATGAGTCAGCAAGAGATAAAAAGTTTTACTCTGGCTCTTGCTCACTCTGGGGACATTGTACCTTTTCCTCGCGGTTTTAATGCTGTAGATAAGCATAGTACTGGAGGTGTAGGAGACAAAACGACACTTATAGTTGTGCCTCTTGTCGCTGCGTCAGGTCTTCCTGTAGCTAAGTTGTCTGGTCGCGGACTGGGATTTACGGGAGGAACAGTAGATAAACTTGAGTCTATTCCTAATATGAATGTGCACCTTTCTACAGAAACTTTTTTAAAACAAGTAGAAAGAATCGGATGTGCAATATCTGGTCATTCCATGGAGTTGGCTCCAGCAGAGGGGAAATTTTACGCTCTACGCGATGTGACAGCTACAGTTCCTTCTCTTCCTCTTATCTGCAGTAGTATTGTAAGCAAAAAAATGGCGGGAGGAGCATCTAAGTTCGTTTTTGATGTGAAATGTGGGCAAGGAGCTTTTATGCAGACTTTTCCTGAAGCACGCGCCTTAGCTCAGGCTTTGGTCTCCCTTTCAGCATCGTTAAACCATCCAAGCATGGCTATTATAAGTGCTATGGATCAACCTTTGGGTGAATGGATTGGAAATAGTATGGAGGTATATGAAGCTATCAAAACACTTCAAGGAGAGGGGCCATCTGATACGGAGTTATTATCTTTACATCTCGCAGGAGCCATGATTGTTCTGGGTGGAAAAGCAACTTCTCTCGAAGAAGGAGTAGCAATTGCCCATGAAAATCTTGTAAATGGTCAAGCATTGCAAAAGATGGAAGACCTTATAGAGGCACAAGAAGGAGAGAAAAAAGTTTGTATTTCTCCAGAAAAGTATCTGAGACCAGCAAAAGAGAAATACACTCTTTATGCCTCAAAAAGTGGTTTCTTAGCTGAACTTAACGCCAGAAAAATAGGTGAGGGAGTTAAGAGAATAGGTGGGGGACGCACAGAACAAGGCGATCATATTGATCTCTCTGTATCTGTTCATTTACGAGCAAAACAAGGTGATTTTGTAGAAAAAGGTAATCCAATTTTTGATGTTTACTATACAGATAATAAAAAATTACAACGAGCTAAACCCTTTTTTGAACGTTCTATACATTTGGTTGACATAAAGCCTTCAATTCAAAATCTAATAATGGAGATAGTTTCTTAATGCAGAAAAAAAATCTTTTCTTTTTTAAAAACGTCGTATATTGCGTTATCGCTTTATTTTTTCTCGGGAATGTAGCTTATGGGGGTGAAATGAAAGTGCTGGCACCTTCATCTGTGAAGATAGGAGTTCCTTTTTTGATTCGATTTAAAACAGAAGCGACAGATGTTCAAGGAACTCTTTATTGGTGTGATCAAAAAATCCCATTGTATCTCGCAGAAAAAAACGATTTTACACAAACTCTTCTTTTGGGAACAAGTGTTAAAACTGCTGTGCCAGGTAGAGCAACGCTTCGTATTGAAACCCTTATGGGGAATGGTATAAAAAATTTTGCACTTCCTATTGAAGTTCTATTTAAAGCGTATCCTGAAGAACATTTATCGTTGCCACAAAAGATGGTTACGCCTCCTTCGGAGGTTATTCCAAGAATAAAACGTGAGCGACAGGAAGTACGGAAAGTCTTACTCGATATTAATAACGAGAACTACTTGGAATTACCTTTGCAAAAGCCAGTAATAGGAGACATTACAAGTACCTATGGAAAGAAACGTGTGCTTAATGGGCGTCCTTCTAATCCCCATACAGGAATCGATTTAAGAGCATCGATAGGAACGGAAGTACGTGCAGTAGCAAATGGAACGGTTACCCTTGTAGCTGATCATTATTTTAGTGGAAAAACTATTTATATAAATTCAGGTTATGGTGTTGTTGCAATGTATTGTCATCTCTCAGAATTTCTTGTGCAAACAGGAGATTCTGTCTCAAAAGGGGATATTATTGCAAAAACAGGAGTAACTGGTCGAATAACAGGACCACATCTTCATTTTAGTCTTGCGCTGCAAGGGCAACTTGTAGACCCTATATCGCTCTTTTCTCTTGATGAACAGACGTTTTTAGAGAAAAATAAAGAAGTTCTTTTTAACTGGTAGGAGGGTTGAGGATGAATAGTGAGGAGTATGCATATACGTCAATTATCGTTTTTTGTTTCATTGTTGATAAGAATAAAATTCTCTTGATACGAAGAAACAAGGAACCATACGCAGCGACACTTACTGTTCCTGGCGGAAAAAAAGAAAAAAGAGAAAGTCTTACTCAGGCATGCATTAGAGAAGTTCAGGAAGAAACAGGACTTACTCCATGTTCTCTTGAGCTAGCTGGTATAGTCCATAATTTTCAGGAAAACAATTCAAATGAGACTCTTACTTTTTATTTTACCTGCCGTTCATATTCGGGAGAATTAAGGAGCGGAGAAGAAGGAACAGTTGAATGGTTCGACATAGATGAAAGTTTTACCCTTCACGATGTGAACCTGTTCTATTTACAGATTGCACCATTTGTTTTTTCAGGCAAAAAAATCCCCTTTGAAGGTCAAATTGTGCTTTCTGAAGAAGGCGAAATAATACAGACAACGATTGATTATTTGAAAGCTTTATAAAGGTGAATGTAAAATGACCCGACAGAAAAAAAAGACTGCGCCTATAGATAACGAAGAGCTCTATAATCCTATTTTCAAAAATACCTTTAAGGTTACTGATGCTCATTCATCGCAGCAAGAAAAAAAAGTGAAAGAAGAAAAAAAAGTACTAACAACATACCAAGAAGTTCTAAAGGGCAAAATAGTTTTGAGAATAGAACGGAAGGGACGAGCGGGTAAAACTGTTACTCTTATAGAAACATCTTTTGGAAACCAAGACGAAAAAAATCTACTCGCAAAATTTTTGAGAAAACAACTTGGATGTGGTAGTTCTTTAGAGGGGTATATCATAGTAGTGCAGGGCGATCAACGGGAACGAATAAAAGAACTCCTGATAGAAGAAGGAGCTAAACAAGTAAAATTGTAAAAAAGAGGGGCGTTTTTGTATTCCACGCCCCTTTTTCCCTTTTAAAATTTTAAATACTTCTCTTTAGCTAATCCACAAACAGGACATTTATTGGGTGCATCGTTAAGTATAGTATGCCCACATACAGGGCAGACGTACACATCTTTAAATTCCATATCTTTGCCACTACGTGCAGCATTTTGTGCTTTTGAGAAAAGTTTGGAATGAAGCTTCTCAGCTTCTAAAGCGTAGGTAAAAGAACGAACTGCATCTTTTTCTCCTTGAAATCGGGCAGTTTCAAGATAAACAGGGTACATTTGATCGATTTCAAAATCTTCTCCCATAATAGCTCCAGTGAGGTTTTCTGCAGTCTCTTTATTGCCAAAAACACCACCGGCCGTTACTGGGTGATCTGTAACATCCCCATCAAGAACAGTAAAATGATTTCGAGCATGAACCAACTCAGCATACGCTATAGCCTCAAAAAGTTTGGCAATGTTTGGGAAACCTTCTTTACGGGCTACTTCCCCCCATAATAAGTAACGCATATGGGCCATGCTTTCACCACCATATGCTGAGCGAAGGAAATCAATTGTCATTGGATTTTTAACAGCCATTCCTCAAACCTCCTTGATATATAAAGATACCAACGATGGTCTAATTATGGTAAAAACTCTATTTATTAATAATATCATAAAGGGAAAATTTATTATTTCTTGGGGTAAAGTTTAGATATAAAGATATACAGATATACAGATATTAGTCAAGGGGAGATATTCCATAGGGACAAGCTCAATTGTACCACAATTTAATAAAAGAATAGAACAGGACGTTACCTTTTTAATCACAACTTAACTACACTGTGGTAAGTGTGTGTAGCAATGTGTGTAGCAAAGTGTTTATAAGGCTTTAAGGGTACAAATTCCAGTAATCGGCTTCTGAAAAGTCTGTAATATCAAGGCTCCGTAAAAAAATGGCGGAGGCGTGTGAGAATCGAACTCACCAAAGACGGCCAACGCCGCCTCTCGACCGGGTTTGAAGCCCGGGGGCCTCACCAGAGACCACTCGCCTCCATAGAACAATTGAATATTGTAAAGGGCGATTGAGAAAAAGTCTAGTCATGATAAGTGTTATAATTATTCTTCCTTTCTCTAAATGGTTTTTCATATAAGGTTTCCCTCTTGAAAGACATATGGCATAATTCATTCAAATAGCTGGAATAAAAGAAAGGGGAGACGCATAAATGCTTGAGAGTAAAGTTTCAAGAATACAGCGCGATATAGAGACAATGGCTCGCTTTACAGCCACTCCCGGTTTAGGAATGACAAGACTTTCCTTTACAGAAGAAGATAAAAAAACGAGAGAGTTCATTTGTTCAGAAATGGAAAACGCAGGGTTGCATGTTTATACTGATGCGGCAGGTAGTATCTTCGGACGCAGAGAGGGAACACAAAAAGATGCTCCTTTAGTTATGATTGGCTCTCATTTTGACTCTGTTAAAAATGGTGGTAATTTTGATGGACCCGCTGGTATTGTTACAGCCCTTGAAATAGCCAGAATTTTGTACGAAAACAATATTTCAACGGCAAATCCTATAGAATTTGTAGCAATGATTGAAGAAGAAGGAACACGTTTCGGCGCAGGTTTGTATGGCAGCAGAGCAATGACAGGCAAAGTTCCTCATAGTGAAATAGAGTCTTTTCGCGACGCTGATGGAGTTTCTCTTGGAGAAGCTATGGAAAAATTTGGCCTTGATCCACTTAAAATAAAGGATGCTATTCGAAACCCTGAAGATTTAAAAGCGTTTATAGAATTGCACATTGAGCAAGGGCCAGTTTTGGAATCGGAGAGTCTGGACGTGGGGTTTGTTAGCACCATCGTCGGAATCACTCGTTATGACATAGAAATTGAGGGACGAGCAGACCACGCAGGAACCACCCCTATGCATATGAGAAAAGATGCTCTTCTTGCTTCTTTTGAGGTTGCTAAAGCGATACATGATGCAGCCTATGCAAAGGGTGAAGGAACAGTTGGAACTGTCGGGAAACTTGTGGTTTATCCAGGTGGAGCTAACATCGTTCCTGGTAAGGTGTTCTTTACTGTCGATATCCGTTCAGTAGAACAAGGAAATATAGAAGATGTAGTGAAAGAAATGAAAGAGACTCTTGAGTATGTTTCTCATCAGATGGGTGTTTCTGTCCATATGGAGCAAAAACTTGCTATTCCTCCTGTACATCTTGCAGATGAAATACGAGGTATTTTTGAAGAGGAAGCCGTTGGAAGAAATATTCGTTATAGACATATGGTTAGCGGAGCAGGGCACGATGCAATGATTATGGCTTCTCTTACAAATGTTGGACTTATATTCGTGCCAAGTAAAGATGGACGAAGTCATTGTCCAGAAGAATGGACAGATTATGAACAACTCAAAAAGGGAATAGACATAGCTTTAGGAGCTATCTTAAGATTATCAGAGGCAAATATATAGCTTTAAGGAGATTTAGTTTAATGAATAAAAAGATAGAAGAATTTTTGACAGTGAAAAATATAGTTATTGCATCTCTCATCGCTGCAATCTATGCCACAACAACAATACTTTTGGCCCCTATCTCCTATGGCCCCATACAGGTGCGAGTTGCTGAGGCCTTGACTTTGCTACCATATCTTTGGCCTCAGGCGATTCCAGGGCTCTTCATTGGCTGTCTGATTTCAAATTTTGCAGGAGGGTTTGGGCTTATCGATGTCGTTTTTGGAAGTTTAGCGACGTTGCTTGCCGCTTTGGTAACAAGTCGTATGCCTAATCCTTACTTGGCGGCTCTTCCCCCGGTCATTTTTAATGCGCTCATTGTCGGTGGATACCTTTCAGTACTTGCAAAAATGCCTTTTCTTTACACTGCAATGTATGTAGGATTGGGAGAAATCATCGCTTGTGGTTTCCTGGGAATTCCACTTATTATTTTCTTGGAGAAAAAATTTATAAAAGAAAAGCGAGAACGTTAAACGCTCCCGCTTTTCTTAATTTTATATTTATAGTTGTTTTTTCCACTTCGTTCCTTCTGGGGTGTCTTCCAGTATTATTCCTTTTTTTGCAAGTTCATCTCTGATAGCATCTGATTTTGCGAAGTCTTTCGATTTTCTGGCTGCTGTTCTTTCTTCTATCATGGCTTCTATTTCAGAAACATTCAATGTTTCTTCTTGCGCTTCAAAACCTAAAATCCCCATGATATTATCAATTTTTCTAAAGAATTGTTCCGCCGCTTTGCATGCCTCTTCATCGAGAGTTGTATTTTCTTTAAGATACGTATTAACTGAGCGAACAACTTCAAATACAGCTCCTAAGGCTCCTGCTGTATTGAAATCGTC
Organism: Aminobacterium sp. MB27-C1; assembly: GCF_030908405.1. NCBI lineage: Bacteria > Thermotogati > Synergistota > Synergistia > Synergistales > Aminobacteriaceae > Aminobacterium > Aminobacterium sp. MB27-C1. The sequence goes on from NZ_CP133089.1 coordinate 1,061,903, forward strand.
ATTCATCTCTTCATAAAACTTATTCTCAGCCTGTTTGATTTCATCAACAAAAACTTGAGTTCCCTCTTTTTTTGTCATCTCTCGATTTTGAAGAGCATATTGGAGGTCTGTCCAGCAGTTCCTTAAACGCTCTACTGCTCCAGTTGCCTGGCTTAATCCTTCTTCAGAGAAGTTAATGGGTGAGCGATAGTGCGCACTAAGCATAAAATATCTAATCGCAAGGGGAGAAAATTTCTTACGTGCATTTCTCACTGTCAAGAAATTTCCTAGAGATTTAGACATCTTTTCTTTGTTGATCAAAAGATATCCATTGTGGAGCCAATAACGGACAAATTGAACACCTGTTGCCGCCTCTGCCTGTGCAACCTCGTTTTCATGATGAGGAAAAATAAGGTCACATCCACCAGAGTGAATATCAAAAGTATCCCCTAAATATTTAGTTGACATAACACTGCACTCGATATGCCAACCAGGTCGTCCCATTCCCCATGGGCTCTCCCATGCTGGTTCACCTGGTTTTTGAGATTTCCACAAAGCAAAATCAAGAGGATGACGTTTCCGCTCATTAATATCAATACGAGCTCCTGATTGCAGATCCTCAATACTTTGTTTTGAAAGCTTGCCATACTCAGTGAAACTTTCTACGCTGAAAAAGACATCCCCGTTAACAACATAAGCATGTCCCTTCTCGACAAGAATTTCAACTGTACGAACAATATCTTCCATATGCTCTGTAGCGCGAGGATGGATAGTAGCTCGTCTGACACCGAGAGAGTCAGTATCTTCAAAGTATTCTTTGATAAATCTGTCAGCTAGCTCTTTTACAGTTATACCCTCTTCATTAGCGCGATTTATCATTTTGTCATCAATATCTGTAAAATTTTGTACGAAAGTTACCTTATACCCAAGATCTTCCAGATAGCGACGAAATACATCAAAAACGATAAACGGACGAGCGTTCCCTATATGAAAATAATCGTACACTGTAGGGCCGCAACTATAAAAACCGACCTCTCCCTCTTTTAAAGGAACGAATGGTTCTTTTTTTCGAGTTAGATCATTGTAAATCACAAGACCCAATCTATACACCTCCATTTGCTAGAATACATTATAATGTAGTGTTACATATATAAAAATATGATATTTACGCAAAAGGAATTACTTTATATAACGATACCATAATTTAAACAGTGGTGGACTAATGATAAAACAAAATTTGAAAAATACGATTAAAAATCTTCCTCTTCGTCCAGGTGTTTATATCATGCGCGATGAGGAAGGTAATATAATTTATGTGGGAAAGGCAAAATCTTTACGAAAAAGGGTTTCTTCCTATTTCAGACATCAAGGTTTTGCCTCTCCTCGATTGCGTAAACTTGTAGAAACTATCGCTGATATTTCTATTATACGAACTGAGTCAGAAGCAGAAGCGCTTATTGTAGAATCAAGACTTATTAAAAAATACAAACCATTTTTTAATATAGACCTAAAAATGAATGAACGTTATCCGTACATAAAGATAACGGACGAAACCTTTCCTCGCCTTATCATTACTCGACACCGAGATAATGATGGGTCTACTTATTTAGGCCCTTTTATTAGTGCAAAGGACGTTCGAGCACTATTAAGAGTTGCAGAGCGATATTTTCCGTTGCGAAGTTGTAAGTCAGAGGTGAAGCCTGATAAGAAGAGGCGTCCATGTCTAGATTATTCTTTAGGGAGATGTCTTGCCCCATGTGCAGGTTTATGCAGTGAAGCAGAATATAGAGAAAGAGTGGATGATGTTATTCTTTTATTAACGGGCAAATCATCTGAGCTTGTAGAACGTATTCGTAAAAGAATGGATGAAGCGGCTCTCAATCTTGATTTTGAAAAAGCGGCCCGACATCGCGATGCTATACGAGCAATTTGGCGTTTATCTCGTCAAAGAGTGGCTTCTAGTCTTCAAGAAGATATAGATATTGAAACATGGGATGCACTGAATAAATTACAAAATCTTCTCCATATGGATATCCTGCCATGGCGAATTGATGGTTTTGATATTTCACACATGTCTGGACATGAAACGTATGGAGTAGCTGTTGTTTTTGAACAAGGTGTATCTAATCCTTCTCTCTATCGTCGCTTTAAAATACGGACAGTTGAAGGAATAGACGACTTCAGATCTATAGAAGAAGTTGTAAAACGTCGTTATACCAAAGTATTAGAGAATAATGAACCTCTTCCTCAGCTTATTCTTATAGATGGTGGTCCCGTGCAGTTAGAATTTGCAAAAAAGGCGCTACAAGATTTGGATATAATCAATATCCCAGTTATTTCTCTGGCGAAAAGAGAGGAACTGATATACCATAACGAAAAAGAATCTCCAATTAGGCTTGAGTGGACTGACCCTGTGCTTCAACTTCTGCAGAGAGTTCGTGATGAATCTCACCGTTTTGCTGTGAAAAGTCACAGACGAGGACGAAGTGTCGCTCTGACACGATCAGTTTTAGAAGAAATTCCCGGAGTTGGCAAACACACTGCAGCCATGTTGCTTTCTAATTTTGGCAGCGTAAAAAAGATAGCAGTTCTCTCTCCTGATGAGTTAATGAAAGTTAAAGGTATCGGACCCGCTTTAGCATTAAAAATAGCTACATTTTTTAGAGGTGAAGACAATGAGCCTGAAGCAGACTCGTGATGACGAATACTATATGCGAAGAGCATTGAGCTTGGCACGAAGAGGAACAGGGCATACATCTCCTAACCCTCTTGTCGGATGTGTGATAGTCAAAAATGAACAAATAATAGCTGAAGGGTATCATCATGCTTATGGTATGCCCCATGCTGAAGTGGAAGCGTTGAGACAAGCTGGCAATAGGGCAGAAGGTGCTACTGCTTATGTAAACTTGGAACCATGTGCTCATTATGGTAAAACTCCTCCGTGCGCGCCTCAACTTGTAGAAGCAGGTGTAAAACGTGTTGTTATAGGAATGGTTGATCCTCATGCTGTAGTAAATGGGAAAGGGATTGATATTCTTAAGTTGCACAATGTTGAAGTAAAAACAGGAATAATAGAGGAAGAATGTAAATGGTTAAATAGAGGGTTCATAAGAAGAATAAAAAATAATAGACCATGGTTTACACTTAAAACTGCCTCTACAATAGATGGGAAAATTGCCCTTCCCAATGGTGAAAGCCAATGGATTACGTCAGATGAAGCTAGAAACAGAGCCCATTTGCTTAGAGCAGAACATGATGCCATTCTTGTTGGCATCCAGACCGTACTTTGTGACGATCCATCGTTAACAGTTCGACACACTTGCGGAAAATCGCCACTTCGTGTTGTTGTTGATACACACTTAAGAACTCCTCAAAACGCTTCCATACTTAAAAATGAAGCAGCAGTTATTTTAGCCGGAGAGTCAGCTCGAAATACAAAAGAACATTATATTTTAGAAAAAGCAGGAGCTGAGTTGTTTTTTATTCCTGAAAGAGATAATCATGTTGATTTATTACACGCTGTAAAGGTTTTGGGGAATAGAGGCATTAATTCAGTTCTTGTAGAAGGTGGAGCTACAATAGCCTCTGCCTTTTTTAAAGAAAATTTAGTTGATGGAGTTTCTCTTTTTATCGCACCAACCATAATGGGGCAAGGCATTTCTCTTTTTGAAAGAATTGTAGTACCATCACTAGATAAACTCATTCGTATAACTGTCCGTAATGTTTCTAAAGCAGGACAGGACATATGGATAGAGGGGGTGCCTGAATGTTCACTGGACTTGTAGAGAGTATAGGCAAGCTTGTTTCTATAACGCCTTCAAAAGATGTTTATCATCTTAAGATTGAGGCTCCAGATATTGCTAGTGAACTTATTTTTGGTCAGTCGGTAGCTGTTTCTGGTGCTTGCGTGACTGTGACTTCTCACGATAATCGCTTTTTCAGCGCTGACATTATGCCGGAAACACAGAAACGAACTAAATTCCGTCTTTCAAAGCCAGGCAGCCTTGTTAATCTCGAGCGAGCGTTAACGGCTTCAGGGCGTTTTGATGGTCACATAGTAAGTGGGCACATTGATGGCATCGGAAGAGTTGCAGAAATTATTTCAATGGGAATAACTCACGTTATGAGAGTCGAGACAGATGAGTCTATTGCACAAATGATTGTAGAAAAAGGATCTATAGCTATTGACGGAGTCAGTTTGACGGTTATAGATGCGATGTCAAATTCTTTCTCTGTCGGTCTTATTCCTACAACATTACAAGAATGTACATTGGGTACTATTCAAGAAGGAGAAATTTTAAATATAGAAACAGACATTTTGGGCAAATATGTTTTAAAATTTATGAATCTACAAAGAAGTAATAAGCCCGTATCATCAAACTTGACAATGGAACAATTAAGAGAAATGGGTTGGTAGCAATTTATTATAGAGAGAGGAAAGGATCGAGGCTCTAATGAATAAAAGATGTGAACATGATTTTAGCTTAATAGAGGAAGCCATTGAAGATGTTAAAAATGGCAAGATGGTTATTGTTGTTGATGACGATAACAGAGAGAATGAGGGAGATATCGTTGTAGCTGCAGAAAAAGCTACAACGGAAATTATAAACTTCATGACCAAAGAGGCCAGAGGATTGGTCTGTGTTCCTATTACTGCTGATAGAGCACAATGTCTCCATTTGGAGCCAATGTCAAAAGATAATACTGATCGTCATGGAACAGCTTTCCTTATTAGCGTAGATGCAAAAGAAGGAACTACGACAGGTATCTCAGCTTCGGAAAGAGCCATAACTGCTCGGCTCCTTGCAAATCCCGAAGCCAAGCCAGACGATTTTTTACGTCCAGGACATATGTTTCCTCTCGCTGCAAAAAAAGGTGGCGTTCTGAAACGTGCAGGACATACAGAAGCTGCTGTTGATTTAGCTTGGATGGCAGGATTAACACCTGCTGGCGTTATTTGTGAGATTATGAACTCAGATGGAAGCATGGCACGTTTACCTGAACTCAAAGAGTTTGCTAAAGCTCATGGAATTCGTATTATATCAATCGAAGACTTGATTCGTTATAGAAGTTGCCGCGAAAAACTTGTAGAAAAAGTGGCGGAAGTTAAACTTCCTACGGCTTATGGTGATTTTACTGCCTATGCCTACCACAACATTCTCGATGAAGATCAGGATCGTGTTCATATAGCCTTAGTAAAAGGCGATGTTCGAGATGTAGAAGATGTTCTTGTTCGAGTACACTCTGAATGTTTAACTGGCGATGTCTTCGGATCACTTCGCTGTGATTGTGGCCCTCAACTTCATGCAGCTATGCAAAGAGTCGAAGAAGAAGGACGAGGAGTTGTCTTATATATGAGACAAGAGGGACGGGGAATAGGTATTGTCAATAAATTGAAGGCCTACCAACTACAAGAGAAGGGGCTAGATACTGTAGAGGCTAATGAAGCCTTGGGATACGCCGCAGATTTACGAGATTACGGTGTAGGTGCTCAGATTTTACAAGATCTTGGATTGAGTTCTATTCGATTAATGACAAATAATCCCAGAAAAGTTGTTGGCTTGCAAGGGTATGGATTAAAAATTACGGCACGTGTTCCTCTCGTAATTGAACCTAACAAATTTAATCAGCGTTACTTGAATACGAAAGAAGAAAAACTTGGTCACGTGCTTCATCTTAAGGATATACTCCGCTAGAGAAGGAAAGGGGGAACATGTATGAAGATTTCAGAGGGAAAGCTTATAGGTACTGGTTTAAGGTTTTGTATTGTAGCGTCACGTTTTAATGAATTAATTACTTCAAAACTCATTGACGGCGCAAAGGACATTTTGTTGCGCCATGGTGTTTCACATCAAAATATTGAAATTATGTGGATTCCGGGAGCTTGGGAAATTCCTTTAATAGCACAAGAGGCAGCTTTATCAGGTAAGTATGACGGAATTATCGCTTTGGGTGCTGTTATTCGAGGGGATACTCCACATTTCGAATATGTATCATCAGAAATGGCAAAGGGACTTGCTCATGTAGGGCTGACGCAAAGAATCCCCGTTGCCTTTGGAGTGTTGACATGTGACACCTTGGAACAAGCTCTTTTGCGTGCTGGAAGCAAAGCTGGGAATAAAGGAGCGGAGTCGGCTCTAGCTGTTATCGAAACCGCCAATCTATTAAAGGTTCTTCGAACGGGAAAGGAGCAAGAAGCATAATGCTTGAAATTAAATGGATACGTAACAATATAGAAGAAGTAAAGACCTTTTTAAAAAACAGAAATAACGATTTTGATGTTGAGAAAATTGTCACATTAGATGAAGAGAAAAGATCGTTGCTTGCAGAAACAGAAACACTAAAAGCACAGCGAAATGAAGGTTCTCGCAAAGTGGCCGAGGCCAAAGCGTCTGGAACTGATGCTGCTGCGCTTATGGAGGAAATGAAAACTTTAGGTCAGAAAGTTAAAGAAATTGATAACAAAATTTCTGAAATTGACAATGAGCTTCAGGCTCTGCTTTTACAAGTACCTAATAGACCTCACGATTCTGTTCCTGTGGGGAAGGATGAAAATGACAACATAGAAATTCGAAAATGGGGAACGCCTCACAAATTTTCTTTTGACCCCCAAGCACACTGGGATTTGGGAGAGCATTTAGGCATTCTTGACTTTGAAAAGGGTGCAGCTCTCGCTCAAAGTCGGTTTACTGTTCTCAAGGGAGCAGGAGCACGACTCGAAAGAGCTCTCATGAACTTTATGCTTGATCTTCATACAACTCAGCATGGTTATAAGGAAATTCAGCCTCCCTTCATGGTCTCTTCCCAGACAATGCTAGGTACAGGACAGCTCCCCAAATTTGCAGAAGATCTGTATAAGTGCGAGAACGAAGACCTCTGGCTTATTCCTACTGCCGAAGTTCCACTTACAAACCTTCATGCAGGTGAACTGCTTGCTGAGGAAAACTTGCCTTTATACTACACAGCATATACTCCTTGTTTTAGAAAAGAGGCAGGTAGCTACGGACGTGACGTAAGAGGAATGATGCGTCAGCATCAATTTGACAAAGTAGAAATGGTAAAGCTTTGCAAACCTGAAGAAAGCTACAATGAACTTGAAAAATTAACATCTAATGCAGAAGAAGTATTACAAAAGCTTGGACTCCCATACAGAGTTATCTGTTTGTGTACAGGTGACATGGGATTTGGCGCCAGCAAGACATATGATCTTGAAGTATGGCTTCCTTCTCAGGATAAGTATCGCGAGATTAGTTCTTGCAGCAACTGTGAGGATTTCCAAGCAAGAAGGATGGGCACACGGTATAAACCGGTAGATGGGGGAAAACCTCGATATGTACATACTCTCAACGGTTCCGGCATAGCAATTGGTAGAACACTTATTGCCGTTCTTGAAAATTACCAGAGAGAAGATGGATCGATAGAAATACCTGAAGCCCTCGTTCCTTATATGGGTGGCATGAAAGAAATTAAGCTCCTTTCATAAAAAAATCGTTTTTTTATGTAAAATGTAGATAAGGAAGATCATCTCAAATGAGATGATCTTCCTTAATTTTTAAATAAATAATGCAAAAGCTTTGTAAAATTGGTAGAATAGCTCGGAGAGCTTGTTTTTACTTATTTTAGAAGGAAGGGTGGGGCTTGCCATAGTCAAAATAATGTCTCTCATTGCAGAGATAAACCTTTATACTCTATTGCTTGTACTCGTCGTTGCTTGCTTCTTGTTTCAAAGACTATGCAGGCGTTCTCTAGAAAATAGCCAATATAACTATCTTAGGGATATTTTGCTTGTGGGAGCCTGGATGCTTAGTGGTATTTGGTCAGGCGATCCCGAAGTTACGCTTATCACTGGTATAGCAGTTATAGCTGCTGTGGTAGGTATGTATCAGCATTTTTATCCGCACAAAAAGCTTAGGTGGATTTATTTCATAATTGGAATTATTTTTGCTCTCTCTGGACCTAGAATAACGTTTTTAGGTTTGCCACAAGGCGAATACCTCTATTTATCTAACTTTATATCCATAGCCATTACTGGAATATGGATATCAGTTTTTCCTATTCTTATTCAGGAACTCGATAATATTCCAGGTATGGCTGGTCACCTTTTAGCTGTAACATTCTCCATTTTACTTTTAGCGACAGCATTTTCGGGGCAATATCTGCCAGATGCTTTCTATACAAGTATGACTGGTTTACTTATGCTGGGTGTTTTTTGGAGCCGGCATGGACATATGTATCGTCGATTAGGGGAGTCTTTGTCTGCTTTTTGGGGAGTTCTTGTTGCTGGAACATCTTTGTTAGGTGTAAGTAAGGGAATTACTTTTAGTACAATGATGGTGTTGCCTTTAGGGCTTTTTGCTATTCCTCTAATGGAAACATCACTTCATTTTGCCAGCACAATACTTTCTGCAAATCCAAAGGGTGCAATGGTAATTTACCGCAGTCTTGTTGCAAGAGGTATCGATCATCCCAGTGCAGTTAAATTTATTACATCAATTTGTGCCTTAGTAGGAGTTCTTATAGCCATGTTTCAACTTACCGCAGGAAAACAAGCCATATTGTTAGTTAGCGTTACCGTCTTTTTTGCTGGTTTGACACTTATACCGGTATTTTCCAGACTTCTGCGTCAAAAGAAAATTTCTGGAGAGCGTCCTGAGCTATGGGGAGTTTCTCTAGACAATGTTTCAATGAATTATGCCATAGCTAAAGTCAAATCTCTTTTGGGGCAAAACAATGGATGCTCTCTCATCTCTACTGTAAACTCATTAGCTGTTCAAACGGCTTTGAAAGATAGAGAATATAAAAAGATTGTATCTCAAGCTGCCTTAACTTTAGCGGATGGTACTGGGTTAATGTGGGCTTTGCGTTTTCTTGGCAGACCTGTGCAAGAACGAATTACCGGCATAGATTTCCTAATTCAGTTGTGTCGTACGGCAAGTGTTGAAGGTTGGCCTGTTTATTTTTTAGGAGGAAAACCTGGTGTTGCTAATGCAGCAGTAGAAAAATTGAAAGGACAATACTCCGATTTAAAAATATCGGGAGTGCATGATGGATATTTTTCTTCTGGTACAGAGGAGGAGGCCATCATTCGAGAGATTAAAGAAAATAAAACATGCCTTCTCTTTGTTGGCATGGGGCTTCCTCGCCAAGAGAAATGGATTTATGCCCATCGTGAAGATTTGGGAAATCTTGTTGCCATAGGTGTAGGCGGCTCTTTTGATGTTATTTCAGGGAAATTAACTCGGGCACCTCTTCTCATACAGAAAGCAGGACTTGAATGGTTATATCGTCTTGTGCAAGAACCTTGGAGGTGGAAAAGGGATCTTGAACTTTTTACCTTTGCGGTTCGAGTTCTTTTGACAAAAATAGGTATAGTCAGGAGGTAACAGCACATTGAACACTTGCGCCAGAGAATTAATGCATCGTGATCTTACCGCAGTCATGGAAGAAGATTCTATACAAGATGCTGTTCATATTCTTTATAGTCACAACTTATCCGGGTTGCCCGTAGTGAGGGAAGATTGGGAACTTGTCGGGTATTTATCTGAATCTGATATTCTGCAAGCAGCAATTCCGACATATCTGGAAATTCTTGCACAAAGCTCCTTCCTGAATAATGGTGAAATTCATCTCGTTGATCGTTTCAAAAATTTAGGCAAAAGACTCGTCAGGGATTTTATGACAAAAGATCCATTTTATGTAGAACCTTCTGCAAGTCTCATGACAGTCGCAGATCTTATGTTAAGGAAGAGTATTAAAAGACTTCCTGTAGTTGAAAATGATAAATTCATCGGCATTATCAACAGAGAAGCATTTTGCGAGTTTGTAATGGAGGAACGGGAAAGTGAGTAACAATGAGGTCCAATCTGTGGAAGAACAGATTGAAGCCCTTCGTTGCCAACTTGAAAATGAATATAAAACGGAAGAAAAGAGATTGTTAGAAGAGAAACAAAAAGCCTACGAACGTCTTGATGAAATGGAAAAACAGACGATCCAGGAAATAGAAAATGAGTGGCAAAACAAAGAAGCTCGGGTAAAACAACAAACCATCGATTATGAAAAAGAAATTCGTCAAGATCTTTCAAGCCTAATGAACGATATAAGTAAATCCATAAAAATAAAAAGTTTAGTAGAAGAGGCAGTTGCTCTCGTACTAAATAAAAAATAACAACAGAATAGCATTATTACTGTGGAGGGGGGTGGGCTGAGAGAAAGGAAGATGCTCTCTTGATTCGTGATATGCTCAGACTTGCCATATGGGGAGTTACAAGTCGAAAAACCGAAATCATAGAAAAATTACATGATTTCGGCGTTTTGCATCTTGAGTTCCCACGTTCCACAGAAATGACAACACCTCAGCTTGATCAGCTCAGACTTTTAAGAGGAAAGCTTTTGGGGATGTTAGAATCATTAGAATGGAAAGAATGGTCTGAACTAACAGAAAATGATATAACTACATCTCGCGAAAAAATCAAATTACCCTTTAATGAAATAATGACTGAGATAAATGAAAGTCTCGATAAATTTTCTGAGCGACTTACTCAGACGATAGAAGAGAGAAATTCTTTACGTGAGTTATATCTCAAATTGAAGAGATCACAAGACATTCTTTATCATTTTCATTCCTTTGTGAAAGAAGAAGCAGATCAAGGTAATGTTGCTTCGTTGTGGTGGGTTGATAAAAAAGAGATATCGGAAATACTCACCTCTCTTCGTACCGAAATTGTACGTGTGACACCTGTAAAAGATAGAGAATACCTTCGTTATCATTCGTATACTCCTAATGAAAATGAGACACTTCTTGCTATAAGCGTTCAGGATTTAGCTCGTGAAATAGTGACAAATTCTTTGCGTTCATATGGTGCCATACATTGGAAAGCCCCTGCAGGATATGAGCGAGATGTGTTACTTGACTCAACGGAAGCTATAACAGAAGGATTACGATGGATACCCCTGCGCCTTGAAGAATTGCAAGCTAACTTAAAAGAGACGGCTCGCGTTTGGGGGCCTCATTTCGCATCATTATATATTTTGGCAGACGAGCGCTTAGAAGAGCTCCTCGTTGAAAAATCAGCTCATTCTTTTGATAGTGCTTTTCTTATTGAAGGATGGCTTCCTGCGGATGAGCTAGAAGCCACACTTACCAATCTAAAAGGAACTTTCGGGAATGAAGTATTTGTTCAGTGGAGATATCCCTCCACTGAAGAATGGAATAAGGTACCTATATCCCTTTCGAATAAAGCTTTCTTCCGGCCTTACGAGCTTTTTTTAAAATTGCTGCAACCACCTCGTTATAAAACTGCTGACCCTACAGCTATGATTGCCTTGTTTTTCCCCTTTTTTGGGGGATGTATGGTAGGAGATATGGGGTACGGAGCTATAATTTTGTTATTAGGATGGTGGCTCTACCGAAAAAAAGAGAAAAGAATTATATCTGATCTAGGATATATACTCATTTCTTTATCGATTTGGAGCATCATTTGGGGACTTGCTTACGGCGAATTTTTTGGTGATGTAGCCCATCGTCTTTTCCACCTTGAACCTCTATGGGTAGAACGGTCTCACGCCGTTATGCCTGTCATGGCTTTTACAATAGCATTGGGTGCTGCTCATATTATATTAGGGTTACTGATAGGTTTTTATGAAGGAATAAAAGCGAAAAATAAACATATATGGATGGAAAAATCTGGAAATCTGCTGGTACTTATTGCTTTGATAAGTACCCTAGTGAGTTTGAAAGGATGGCTTCCCCATAGTTTCTTTACAATATCTATGTCTATTTTAATCGTTGGTCTTGTTCTTCTTGTTGTTGGGGGAGGAATAGGTGGTCTTGTAGAATCTTTCGGTGCTGTGGGAAACATTTTAAGTTACGTGCGTATCGCCGCAATAGGACTTTCATCTGCTATACTTGCTCTTGTTGCATCAAAGTTTGTTGATGTTTTTGGCCTTTCGATCTTAGGTTTATTCCTTGCTTTATGTATTCATTTACTCAATTTTGTTCTAGCTATAGGTGGGGCAAGTATACACTCAGCCCGATTACATTATGTAGAGTTTATGGGGAAATTTTACTCTGGTGGCGGTAAAGACTACAAACCATTTTCACGGAGGAGGGAACTTCGATGGAAAAAGGAATAATAGCACTTGCAGCAGCCTTGGCTGTTGGAATCCCTGCTTTTGCTACAGCTATGGCGCAGGCCAAGATAGGTAGTGCAGGAGCAGGAACAATAGCTGAAAAGCCTGAAACGGCTGGTGTAATGATTATTCTTGAAGCTATACCCGAAACTATGGTTATACTTGGTTTCGTTGTAGCTATCATGTTGATTTTACAATTTGCCTAGGGGAGATACTCTTGGGAGATTTAGTAGCGAGCCAGAATTTGGCCCAATTTATGGATGCTCTGCGAAAAGAACACGAAGAAAGAATCGAAACTTTAAAAAAACAGGTCGAAAATGATATTGCTGATGCTATCTCGCTTCGCCGTAGAAGTGTCGAAAAGCGTATTGTCGAGATTCGATCTGCACATGATTTAGAAGCAGAAAGATTATTTCAGCGGAATCAACAGAACATCTGTAATCAATTGCGAAAGGATTTTTTTGTTGAATATAATCGCTTAGCGTCAGAAATAGAGATGCAGGTAGAAACTGAACTTAAAGAGCTTAAACGCCAACCAGCAAAATATAAAAAGGTTATGGAAAGCATGTTGAATGAAGCTCTTTCTGTTTGTCCTGCTCCATGTGATGTTATCGTTCACCCCGGGGATGAACCTTTTTTCAATCAAAAGAAAGAGGTTCGCACCGTGAAAGTTGATACAGCCTTAGAATCATGGGGTGGCTGTATAGTTATGTCAGAAAAGGGTGACTTTATTGTTGATAACACCTTCAAAACAAGATGGGAAAAGCTTGCGCCCTCTATCATTAGGAAATTTGCGATACAAGTTGGGCAGATTCTTGGGAAAACTGAGCTTCTCTCACGAAAATTACGGTTATCTTAACGCCTGCCTTCGAGGGAGAGTTTCTCGCCTTTTTAAAACAGATGATTATGAAACTATCGCTCGTGGTGACCTAAAGGCTTTTGAACAATTTTTGCTAGAAAGTCCTTATGCTGAGAGTTTTCGCCAAAAGTTGGTAACACTTCGAAGTGGAACACTGCGACGAATAGAATCGGCGATAGCTCGTGAAGTTTCTCTCCAATTGCGTTTTCTTGGAGATACGGCGCAAGGGGAAGCAAAAGACCTTTTAGGAGTAATTTTAGCCCGTTCTGACCTAATGAACGGGCGGCTTCTTTTGCGCGCTCTATACACTGACAGTAAACATGGAGAAGAACCACAATGGCATGATTATGGGAACTTATCAGCAAACTTCTACAGTGATATATGGCAGAATACAGCAACAGCAACGGATATTATCTCTCGATGTCGGATACAAGCCCATCCATACGCTCTTGCTTTAAGCTCTTCTTTTGTGGAACTTGAACGGACAAAAGATCTCATGAAAGCAGAAAGAGTATTACTAACATCAATGCTTAAGCTTTTTCAGGAGAATGTAAATAAATATTCTTCCAGCAATAGTACTATCCTTTGTGAGTATCTCGGACGATCTATAGATATGTGGAATCTTGGTATATGGCTTCGGCAACGCTCGGGCTTTATTCCATCTGAGACAGCTTTAAAACTATATCTTCAAAATGGCCAATGGCTTACTATTAAAAAATTATCTCAAGCTACAGTTTTGATGGAGCTTGTACATCAGACTCCATGGCAAGCAATTATTAGAGCTATTGAGAATAGCACTCCTCAAGAATTTCAGCGCGCACTGTTTGTTCAATTTATAAAATGGCAAGCTGATCTTTTTCGAGCTAATCCTCTTGGCGTCGAAGTGGGAATGGGATATATAGCCAAATACATTATTGAATGGCAGAATTTAAATCTTTTATCTGTTGGAATCTCAATGGGGTTACCGGAAAAAGAACTTTTATCTCGTCTTATTCCAGTTTAAAGTTAACTTGAAGGACGTGGTTATAAATGGTTACGCAAGAAAAAAGAGCTATAGCCGTAGGTTCGCAGTTATTTGTAGATCTCTGGAGTCTCGAAGGTTTTGAAGGAATTATATGTGAGAACCCTTCGGAGATACATGTTGTTTATCGAGAATTACTTGATGAATCTATAGCTTTTATTATTGCGGAAGAGACATGGTTTAGAAATCTGCCCGATAATTACAGAAAACGATTTGAAAAAATGCAAAATCCTGTTTGGATACCTTTCCCATCGTTACAGATAGAAACGGACTGAGGTGAAAATAATGAGTACACCTTCTTCTGGAATTATAACTGGTATATCTGGTCCTGTTATACGTGCTTTTATTCATGCGCCAGTTAAGATGTTTGAAGTTGCTTACGTAGGAAAAAGCAAACTTCTCGGTGAAGTTATCAGAATCCAGGAAGAATATGTAGATATACAAGTTTATGAAGATACTGGTGGAGTTGCTAAAGGGGAACCTGTTTCTTTTACAGGTGAACTTTTAGCCGTGGATTTAGGCCCTGGTATTCTTAGCAGCGTACTTGATGGAATAGGTCGTCCATTAAAAGTATTAGGGAAAGATAATATTTACCTTCAAAAAGGAATACACCTTGCAACTATAGATTTTAAGAAAAAATGGCACTTTATCCCTTTAGTCAAAGCGGGCGATAGAGTTGAATCGGGATCGTTTCTTGGATATGTCATAGAAGGTTCTTATTTACGCCACACTATTATGGCTCCTCCCGGTACTCGTTCGTCAACTGTTCTTTGGGTTGCTTCAGAAGGGGAATATACTGTAGAAGAAAGAATATGCCATCTTGATACTGGCGAAGAATTATCCATGAAGCAACGATGGGAAGTTCGCCATGCGCGGCCTGTATTAAATAGACTTCCTTTCGATAAACCACTCTTAACTGGACAACGGATTCTTGACACGCTATTTCCTATTGCTATAGGAGGAGCCGCAGTACTTCCTGGAGGCTTTGGCACAGGGAAAACAGTGACTCAACAGTCATTGGCTAAATGGTGTAATGCTGACATTATCGTCTATATAGGTTGTGGAGAACGGGGAAATGAGATGACAGAAGTTCTTGAAGAATTTCCAGAGCTTACAGATCCATTTCATGACGCTCCTCTTATGGAACGAATGGTACTTATTGCAAATACTTCTAACATGCCTGTTGCTGCGCGCGAAGCCAGTATCTATCTTGGTATGACGTTGGCAGAATATTTTAGAGACATGGGGTATAACGTTGCTATAATGGCAGATTCTACCTCTCGATGGGCAGAAGCACTCAGAGAAATAGGGGGAAGGCTTGAAGAAATGCCCGGGGAAGAGGGATATCCCGCATACCTGGGAACCCGCCTTGCGCAATATTACGAACGGGCAGGTAGAGCGACATTGTTGGGATTCCCCGAACGAGAAGGTTCTGTAACTGTTATTAATGCAGTATCACCTCCAGGAGGAGATTTTTCTGAACCTGTCACTCAGGCAAGTCTCCGCTTATCCGGTGCCTTTTGGGGGCTTGATAAGCGTTTAGCTCAACAACGTCATTTCCCAGCGATAAATTGGCAACAAAGTTATACTCTTTATGACGACAGCCTAGCTCCAGTTTTTGAAAAAGAATTAGGTCCCGAATGGAAAAAACTGAAAAGTTATTTAAAAGGAATGCTTGATCGAGAAAAAGTTCTTACAGACCTTGTTCAGCTTGTAGGTCGGGATGGCCTTTCTGAGAAAGATAAATGGTTATTGGCTCAAGTTGAAACGATAAAAGTTGTATATTTGCAGCAAAATGCTTTTAGCGATATAGACGCAAGCTGTTCTATGAAAAAACAGCTTATGCTCCTTAAATTATTACACAGTCTTGATGATATGGTTCAAGGGAGAATAGAATCAGGTTTGCTCTATGATCAAATAGCAGATTTTCCCTTGAGAGTAGAACTTTTACGATTGCGAGAAGTTTCTGAAAAAGATATGGAACAACGATATGAATTATGGTTGAAAAACTTTGATGCAAAGCTCAATAGTTTGGTGGTGGTTCCTGAATGAAGCTCTTTTTAGAAGGTTATCGTTCCATTTCAGAAATAGCAGGACCGCTTATTTTTGTCTCTGGCATACGTGAAGCAGGTTATGCTGAACTTGTTCGTATAGAAACACCAACAGGTGTTCGATCTGGCCAAATATTACAAATACAAGATGATATTTGTGTTGTTCAGGTTTTTGATGGGACAATGGGACTCAATGCAGGACAAACTACAGTATGGCTTGATCGTAATGTTGTTAAAATGCCAGTGGGACTATCGCTTATCGGGCAAGTCCTTAACGGGAGAGGTCGTCCTATGGATGGCACATCTCTTACATTCGTCGACAAAGAACTCCCCATAACAGGTATGCCTATTAATCCCGTTCGCAGAACAAGTCCGAATGCTTATGTTGAAACAGGCATATCGACAATAGATATTATGAACACGTTAGTGAGAGGACAAAAGTTGCCAATTTTCTCTGGTTCGGGACTTCCTGCCAATGAGATTGCTGCTCAAATTGTGCAACAAGCACGTGTTCCCGGACGCGAATCTGAATTTCTTGTTATCTTTGCAGCAATGGGAATCACAAGAAGAGAAGCACGTTACTTTATAGATACTTTTGAAGCAACTGGCGCCATAAATAATGGTATTTTCTTTATGAACCTTGCAAGTGACTCAGCTGTTGAAAGATTATTGACGCCTCGTATGGCCTTAACAGCCGCTGAATATTTTGCTTTTGAAAAAGGCTACGATGTTCTCGTTGTTATGACAGATATGCTGTATTATTGCGAATCTCTTCGAGAAATAAGTGCTGCGCGAGAAGAAGTTCCTGGACGACGCGGTTACCCAGGATATATGTACTCAGATTTGGCTGAAATTTATGAAAGAGCCGGCTGTGTTGAAAATTGTTCGGGAAGTGTTACGCAAATTCCTATTATTACGATGCCTGATGATGATATGACCCATCCTGTTGTTGACCTGTCAGGCTATATAACAGAAGGACAGATTGTTCTTGATAGAGGACTTCATGACAGAGGTGCATATCCTCCCATCAATGTTCTTCCCAGTTTGAGTCGATTAATGAATAAAGGGATTGGTAAGGGAAAGACATTCGATTATCATAGATCTCTTGCAGATCAGTTATACGCTTCATATGCCAAGGCACAAGAGCTTTCGCGCCTTCGATTAATAGTAGGCGACGACGGACTTACTGAAACAGAACACCTCTATTTGAAATTTGGAGAAAAATTTGAGAAAAGTTTTGTCGATCAGAGGGTGACCCATCGGACAATAGCAGAATCAGTTGAAATAGCTTGGCAATGTCTTGCTGAACTGCCTCCAAGGGAACTCTATCGACTTCCAGAACACTATATAACAGAAAAGCTGGGAACCCATGAGTAAGGGGATTCGACCACCAACAAGAGAACAGTTGCTGGATATTCGTCGTCAAATGACTACGGTTCAATATGGGAAGCAGCTTTTAGAGAAAAAAAGAGATGCATTGCTACGTGCTTTAGAAGAAGATCGTCGAAATTTTAAAAAGCTTGATGCCCTTTTCAGAGAACATATAAAGCGTATTTCCTTTGTTTATACTTTAGTCCGAATGTACGAGGGGCAATCTGTTATGCAACTGTTGAAACCTGATGTTGGAAGTTTGAGAGTAACTTCAGAGCGGCATACTCTCATGGGATGCCGTTTTGCTCAATTTAAGCGAATTGAAGACCGTCGTTTTTCCTTATCAGGCTTAACATATGATCCGGCGATGACATCTCTCTATCTTGACGAACTTCTCGACGAAATGAAAAAAGTAGAAAATAAAATATGGACATACATTAATTTAAAGGCTAAACTAACTTCTTTAGAAAAAGAACTATCTAAAACTATGATGAAGATAAATACTCTTCAATACAATCTGCTTCCTGAACTGCAAGAAGAAGAGAGCAGAATTCGTGATATTTTGTCAGAAAGAGAACGCCAAGAGCGTTATGCAATAAAAAAATTATCTAAAAAGAAAAAAAATAAAGTTTATTCTCTTCCACAGAAGTGATTCAAATGAAAGTTGTTATAATAGTGGTGAGCCAACCAAAAAACCGGAACATTGCAGATTTAATATCCGGATATATGAAGCGTTGTCGTCCGTATATTCCTCTGGAGCTAGAATATGTACCAGAGGCTCGTGGTGTCTCTTTGGCAGAGAAAGCTAGAGAACAGGAATCAGATGCTCTTTTAAAACGGATAAAAGAACGCGACTATCTTGTCTTATTAGATGAAAAAGGGCAAGAGTTTACCAGTCCCACCTTTTCTCAATGGTTCTATAAACGAGTAGGGGAAGTAAGGGGGAGACTGGTATTTGTTATTGGCGGTGCATATGGAGTGTCAGAGAGAGTGAAAGAACGTAGCCAAGAGAAAATATCACTTTCTCAATTGACGTTTCCTCATGAATTGTGTTTACTTTTTCTTACGGAACAGGTATATCGGGCTATCGCTATTCATGAGAGAATGTCGTATCATCATTAATCATTTTGATAAAGGGGAGTTATGTGTTATGAAAATGGATAAAATTATGAAGCAAGCTCAGAAAATGCAGGCTCAAATGATGAGAATACAAGAAGAACTTGCCCAGGAAAGAGTAGAAGGTAATGCAGGGGGCGGAATGGTCACAGTAGTCGCCAATGGGCAAGGGGATATTGTCTCTGTAAAAATTGAAAAGGAAGTTGTCAATCCTGATGATATTGAGATGCTTGAAGATCTTGTTCTTGCGGCAGTTTCTGATGCTCTTAAAAATAGCAGAGAGTTAGCAAACGCAAGGATGGGGCAAGTATCTGGTGCACTTGGAGCATTGGGGTTAATGTAACGTGGCACTTCCAGAGTCACTGTTACAACTTGTTACGCTTTTAAAACGCTTGCCGGGAGTTGGAGAAAAAAGTGCCCGGAGGATGGCTTTTTATATTATTCAGCAGCCAGCTTCTTTCTCTGAGGAACTGGCTGCTTCTCTCCATGGTTTAAAAGACCGCTTATATGAGTGTTCCCAGTGTGGAAATATTACTGACGTCGACCCGTGCGCTATTTGTACAGATCCGTTTCGTGAAAAAAATATTCTCTGCGTAGTTGAATCTGCTGAAGATTTGTTAAGTATGGAGCAAGCTGGAATTTACAATGGTTTATACCATGTATTAAGAGGGAAGATATCTCCTCTTGACGGAGAAGACTTACCCCCTTCGGAGTATGAACGTTTAAGAGAGCGTATTATACGTACTCGAGTTCAAGAAGTCATAATAGCAACTAACCCTCGAGTTGAAGGTGATTTGACATTCTATTCCCTTCTCTCGGAACTTGAAAATCTTGACATTAAAATCAGTCGCTTAGCCTATGGACTTCCCGTAGGCGGCAGTATAGAATTTGCCGACAGGATTACATTGCATGCAGCCTTTGAATCTCGTGTGGATGTGAAGAAGAGTATAAATAAGAGGAGGTGAGAGGATTCATGGCTGATGGTTTTGGAAGTGTTATACGAAGAGCATGTAGAATTCTTGTAATGTTGTTTTTTGGGATAGCTGGATATCAACTTGCAATGTTATTTATCCCATTTATTCCAGCACCCTTATCTGAGTCTGTTCGTGCATGGCTACCAGTTTGGCTAGCAAAACAGATGTTTTTCGTTATGGGGTGTGTCGCAGTATTTGCCCTCATAGGATGGGCTATTACGCCTTTACTTCTTAAAGGACTTGGCTTTATAGGGGCCTTATTTGAATTTCACCTTAAAAATTTGAGTTGGCAAGATATTTCTTCTGCTATTTTAGGCCTTATCGTCGGTTTGCTGATCGCAAATCTCATAGCGGTTCCTTTTTTTGATCTGCCTGTAGGAAGTTATATCGCTGTGGTTCTCAATATTGTTCTTGGATATCTTGGAGCAAGAATTTTTTGGAAGAGGCAAGAAGATATCCGAGGTGTTTTTAATTTAGGAGCCCTTAAGGAGCGCCTTTCAACTAAGAAATTTCGTAATAAAAAAGGGTTACCAACTGAAGAAATTGAAGAAGAATGGTGCGCTCCGAGAAAAATACTCGATACAAGTGTCATTATTGATGGGCGAATTCTCGACATTGCAAGAACAGGATTTATGGAAGGAGTCCTAGTTTTACCGCGTTTTGTACTGTTAGAGCTTCAAGCCGTTGCAGACTCCACAGATCCAGCTCGTAGAACTCGTGGGCGAAGAGGACTAGATGTGGTAAATGAATTGCAAAAACTTTCTACCCTTGAAGTAGAGATAATGGAAACTACTTTAAAACAATTAAAGGTTGATACCGTAGATAGTGGCCTTGTTGCGTTAGCCCAGCAAATAAGCGGAGAAATCTTAACAACGGATTATAACCTTAATAAGATTGCTCAGATTCAGGGAGTAATCGTTTTGAACGTCAATGATCTCGCGAATGCCTTAAAACCGATGCTTTTACCAGGCGAATCCATTATTGTCGATGTAATTAGAGAAGGGAAAGAGCCTCATCAAGGAGTCGGCTATCTTGACGATGGAACAATGCTTGTTGTTGAAGATGGAGAAGATTATGTTGGTAAACGTGTAGAAGTTGTTGTTACTTCTATGCTTCAGACGTCTGCAGGACGTATGGTCTTTGGACGAATACGCCGTGAGGTTCGGGCATGAGCGCAATAAAAGAGAAAAAAATAAAACGATTTTCTTTTATTATAGCGGCAGCAGGTTTGGGAGAGCGCATGGGTGGCTCTCCCAAACAATTTCGTAATCTTGGAGAAAAACCTCTTTGGCAATGGAGCCTTTCCGTTACAGAAGAACTTTTAGAAGAGAAAAAAATAAATGAAGTTATTGTTGTTGTTCCTGGTTTTGCCGTAGAAAGAGTAAAAAAAGAAGTAGCAAAAATTACTCGGTTCCCGTTATGTTATGTTGTAATAGCCGGAGGAACAACACGAACAGAATCTGTTAAAAAAGCCTTGAAATCGGCTCATGAAGAGTTTGTTCTTATACATGATGCTGCAAGACCCTTTCTATCCGTCAAATTATGCGAAAGAATAATGGACACTGTTTCTTCAGAACATGGTGTCATTCCGGTTCTTCCTGTAACAGATGCTCTGAAAAAAATAGAGAGACTTGAAAAAAATATTATGGTATCTTCTGTATCTAGAGATAAAATGTATCGGACACAAACCCCTCAAGCCTTTCCTCGAGCGACTTTACTGGAAATGTTGAAAGACAATGTGTCATATAAAGATGAAGCTGAGGTGTGGGTAAAGTCAAAGTGTTTGTTAGAAACAGTGGAAGGTGATTCACTGAATATGAAAATGACATATCCTGATGATTTTAAAATTGCAGAAATTCTTGTTGAAAGAAAAAAAGAATACCGAACAGGTCATGGTTTTGACATCCATCCTCTCGTGCCTTCAAGAATTTTGATTTTAGGAGGGGTTCCTATTGATTCTCCTTTAGGGCTTGACGGATATTCTGATGGGGATGTTTTAACTCATACAGTAATGGATGCTTTATTAGGTGCAGCTGGACTTCCTGATATAGGCAGAATCTTCCCTGCAAATGATCCTATATATAAAGATGCTTATTCGTTTGAGCTGCTCCAAGAAGTTCTCGCCCTTCTTCAAAAAGAAAACTGGAAAATTGAATGGATAGACGTTACCCTACAAGCCCAAGTTCCACATTTAGCTCCGTATATTGACGTCATTATCCAGAAACTTGAAAGTGCTTTTGCGCAAATTCAAGAACAAAAGAATATAATACATATCAAAATAAAATCAGGAGAACATATTGGGCCGGTTGGACGCGCTGAATGTATGATGTGTTCGGCAGTTGCAACTCTTTCTCGTAACGGGAGGTTACATTAATGATTCGAACTCGATTTGCACCTTCTCCGACAGGATTACTCCATATAGGGGGAGCAAGAACAGCTCTCTTTAATTGGTTGTTTGCGAAAAAAAATGGAGGAGAATTTATTTTACGAATAGAAGATACTGACCAAGAACGATCTCGGCAAGAATATACCGATATGATTTATGAAGATATGTCATGGTTGGGATTAGTTCCTGACGAAAGCCCCTGGAATGGCGGCGAATGTGGGCCTTATATTCAAAGTGAACGAAGAGATATTTATGAACATTATCTTGCAATCTTAAAAGAAACTGGAGCTGTATATCCCTGTTTCTGCTCCCCGGAACAACTGGAAGAGGATCGTAAGATACAGCTGCAAAATGGAAACCCTCCTCGATATAATGGCCGTTGCAGATCTCTTACAACAGAAGAAATTGACAAGAGAATTTCTAGTGGAGAGCGCCCGTGTTGGCGTTTCGCTGTTCCTGATTCAGGAACTTTTATTTTAAAAGATATAGTTCATGGTGACATTTCCTTTAACTATTCCGAAATAGGTGATTTTATAGTAGAAAGGTCAGATGGTTGGCCTACATATCTTTTTACAGCAGCTCTAGATGACGCCCTTATGCATATTACTCATGTCATACGGGGCGACGAACATATAAAAAATGCTGTTCTTCAGACGCTGATACAAGAAAATTTAGGGTTGGGTTCTCCATTATATGGACATGTTCCGATGATAATAAGCATTGATAGACAAAAGTTAAGTAAACGAACTGGAGCCCAATCTGTTAGAGAGTTTAGAGAAAAAGGTTTTTTACCAGAAGCACTCATTGCCTATCTTTCTACTCTGAGTTGGTCTGCAGATGCTTCCGTAAATCTTCTATCGCAAAAAGAAATAATTGATGCATTCTCTATAGATCATGTTTCATCATCTTCGCCAGTTCATGATGAAACACATTTAAACTATTGGCAAACTGAAGCTTTGCGTGCAAGAGGAGCACAGTGGATGTTTAATGAACTTGTAAGATTAAACCCTTCAATTCCTTCTCTTGTTGAAGGAATGAATAAAAATTTCGTTATTTTGTTGCTTGAAGATATTTCTGGGGGTTGCCTTACGCCTCATGACGTTTTAGAATCTTCCAAATGGCTTTTTGCCTCGCCAGATTCGTTTCATGAGAATAAAAGTATTTCACCTGATTGGATGCCAGAGATTATTAATGTCCTTCGCGAAATAACTGAATGGGAACCAAGTGTCCTCGATAAAACTCTTAGAAGCTGGCAAAAAGAAAAGGGGCTAAAAGGGAAAGAATTTTTCCATCCATTGAGACTTCTTCTCTCAGGAGAAGAAAAGGGGCCAGCTATCCCCTTGGAAATGGCAGCGTTGGGTAAAGAGAATACTATCCAACGACTAGGAAAAGCATAGAGAAATAGAAAGAGGAGGTTCTTTAATGTCTATTGAAACCAAATTTGTACCCTATGAGGGTTTTACTTTTGATGATGTGTTGCTTGTCCCTGGATATAGTGAAGTCGTTCCTGCTAACGTAGATGTAAAATCATACATCACGCCGGATATCCAGGTTAATGCTCCTATTTGTAGTGCTGCTATGGACACAGTTACAGATGGTAGGCTTGCTATAGCTATAGCACGTGAAGGTGGCGTAGGTATTGTTCATAGAAATATGCCCTTTGATAGGCAGGCAAAAGAAGTAGACATGGTCAAAAGATCAGAAGCAGGAGTTATTGTTGATCCTTTCTTTCTTCACCCAGAGGATAAAGTCAAAGAAGCATTGGAATTGATGGAGCATTATCACATTTCTGGAGTTCCAATAGTAGACAATAACCAAAAGCTCGTAGGAATTATCACAAACAGAGACCTCCGTTTCGTAACAAATTATGAACAGGATATTTCTGCTATCATGACTCATGAGCATTTAGTAACAGCTCCCGAAGGAACCACTCTTGAAGAAGCTAAAGATATTCTTATGAAACATAAAATTGAGAAATTACCCCTCGTCGATAAAGAACAGAAATTAAAAGGACTCATCACAATAAAAGATATCCAAAAGGTAAAGGATTTTCCAAACGCATGTAAAGATCTTCACGGACGTCTTCGTGTAGGAGCAGCTGTAGGTTCCAGCAGAGATGTTTTCGATAGGGTAGAAGCTCTCGTTAGAAGTGGAGTAGATATTATCGTTGTTGATACAGCGCACGGACATTCTTCAAAAGTTCTTCAGACAGTAAGAGATATACGAAAAAAATATAAAGACTTGCCTCTTATCGGTGGTAACATTGCTACTGCAGAAGCAGCAGAAGCTTTAATTGACGCTGGAGTTGATGCAGTAAAGGTTGGAGTAGGACCTGGTTCCATATGTACCACCCGTGTTATTGCTGGCATTGGTGTTCCACAGCTTTCTGCTGTCTTTAACGTTTCTCAGGTAGCCCACGCCCGAGGAAGAAAAGTAATAGCAGATGGTGGAATTCGTTATTCAGGAGACATTGTAAAAGCTTTAGCTGGTGGCGCAGATACTGTAATGATAGGATCTCTGTTTGCAGGAACAGAGGAAAGCCCCGGCGAGGTTGTAATTTATAGAGGACGCTCATTTAAAGGCTATCGCGGAATGGGATCATTGGGTGCAATGAAAAATGGATGCAGCAAAGATCGCTATTTCCAAGAATCAGCAACAAGTGAGAAGCTGGTTCCAGAAGGAATTGAAGGTCTTGCCCCTCATAAAGGTCCTATAGCTGGCGTTGTTTACCAACTTGTTGGTGGATTGCGTGCCGGAATGGGATATGTTGGAGCAAAAACAATAGAGGATTTACATAAAATTGCTCGATTTGTTAAAATAACACCAGCGGCTGTAAAAGAAAGCCACCCTCACGATGTAGTCGTGACCAAGGAGGCCCCTAATTACTGGATTGAATAGAAGGTGTCTATTATGTATGTTTGCAGGATTTTAGATCGTGATAAGAAAGCTTTAACTACATATTGGGAAGGTGTTCTTGAGCTTCCAAATTTGATCGAAGAAGTCCTTGCAGATAGACTGCTAAAAGATAACAACATTGAAGAATATGAAGCTTCCCTCCCTGATTGGTGGGGAACATTCATAGGCGAAAATTATTTATAGAGTTGTAAGAAAACCATAAAACATGTTATACTAAGCAGGAATACATGGTGAGAGGGAAGTTATGCGTGGTTATTACCAAAGAGTGGGTTTGTCCCACTCTTTGTTTTTTGTGTAACTCTCGGCCTCTAGCTCTAAAAGGAGGAAAGGTTATGGCAGAGCCTGCGTTTAAAAAAGAAGATTTATCCATTTCTCTTCGCCATATTGTAGAAAATCTAGGATATGAATGCGTCGGCATTGTTTTCGCAAAAGAATCAAATAATCTTTACATCAAAGTCTATCTCGACGTTCTCGGTGGAATAACGGTAAAAGATTGTGAAACAGTTTCTCGTAGTCTAAGCCACTTTCTTGATGAACATGATTCTGCTCTTCCTAATCGTTATTTCTTAGAAGTGGGTTCAGCAGGTTTAGACAGGCCGCTTTTCACACTCGACGACTACGCGCGTTTTGAAGGGAAAAAAGCAAAAATTCGTTGCCTTCCAATAAAAGAAGGGCGAAAGCGCTTTAAGGGAATAATAAGTTCCGTAAACAAGGAGAAACAGAGTATATTGATCCAACTTGATGATTCAACAGAAGAAGAGGAAATACAGTTTGATCTTATTCAAAAAGGGAACCTTGTTTACGAAGGAGAGTAATAAATAACAACAGATGGGGAATTGTTAGAGGAGGAGGAGAAATATGCAGCTTGGGCGTGATTTCGTCCGTGCATTAAAACAGCTAACTGCGGAACGGGGATTGACTGCTGAGGTAATAGCATCTAGCCTCGAAGCAGCACTTATTTCTGCGTACAAAAAATATCAGGGCGGAGACCAAAATGTCGAGGTTCATATAGACCTTGATAGCGGAAACGTTTCCATCTGTGAAGTACGGCTCATAGTTGACGATGTCGTTAATCCTGACACCGAAATATCAATTGAAAAAGTTCGTGAACTTGGTTATACAGATGTAGAAGTTAACGAATATATTAGAATCGAAAGAAATCCCGAGAATTTTGGCCGCATAGCTGCCCAAACGGCACGGCAGGTAATCATACAAAAATTAAAAGACGCAGAACGTCAGATTATTTTCGAAGAATTTTCTGGCAAGGTTGGAGATCTTGTTAACGGAATTATTTTTAAATCGGAAAATGATCAGGTACTTGTTCGTCTTAATGATCGCACAGAAGCTATTTTACCGCGCGAAGAGCGCATTATAAACGAACGCTATATACCTGGCGAACGACTTAAATTTTACCTGCTTGATGTTAGACAGACAACTCGTGGACCGAGAATAGTAGTTTCACGAACACACCCGGGGTTGCTCAGAACATTACTCGAACTTGAAGTGCCTGAAATACAGGAAGGCATTATTGAAATTAAGGGTATTGTACGGGAAGCAGGTACGAGAGCTAAAGTGGCAGTTCAAACGCTTGATAGCAATGTTGATCCTGTGGGCGCATGTGTCGGGAGCAATGGTGCTCGAATCAAGTCTATCAGTCAGGAGCTTTCAGGTGAAAAGATTGATGTTATTATATGGAACAGCGATCCGTTAATCTTCATACGTAATTCGCTTTCACCTGCAAAAATAGTCAAGATTGAGCCTGTTCTTGAGCAGGATAAGGCAGTTACAGTCTATGCTCGACCTGATCAACTCTCTCTTGCTATTGGAAAAGCTGGCCAAAATGTTCGGTTAGCAGCACGATTAACAAGCTGGAAAATCGATATTAAGGCACTTGAACCGGAACGTATGCCTACGCTTCAAGATATTTTTCAGGATATTATAGATTAAGAGGTGTTGCCCTTAATGACTGAAGCGAAGCGCAAGAGACCGAGAACTTGTATTGGATGTCACTCTGAAAGTCCTAAGAGAACTCTTGTTCGTGTTGTCCGTTCTCCAGATGGTATAGTTACTATCGATCAAAGTGGGAAAAAACCTGGCCGAGGGGCCTACCTCTGTTTAAACAGAGAGTGTATAGAACTAGCTCGAAAAAAGAAGGCACTATCGAGAGCTTTACGGTGTGAAGTGGATGAAAAAATCTACGATGAACTGCTCTCGTTGATTTTGGAGCAAGAACTATGATAGAGGAGAAGATCTCTTCTTTTTTAGGCCTAGCTCGTCGGTCAGGGCAGCTTGTAATAGGAGCAGACGAGATTAACAAAAAACTAAAAGGAAATAAAGAGGGGCTACTCGTTCTTTTGGCGTCAGATGCTTCCGTTGCAGTAAGGCGAAGCGTCATAGCGAAAGCTAAGCGGGGGCAATGTGATTTGAGAGACATACCCCTCACTTGCGGAGAGGTATCAAGGGCCATAGGAACCACAAGTACGCAAGTTGTGGCTTTGCCACTACATAGCGGCCTTGGGGAGAAAATACAAGCCCTGCTAGCGGAAGGGGGAAATGTGCTTGAGTAAAATAAGAGTATATGAATTAGCCAAGATGTTAGGAATAAGTAATAAAGATTTGTTGACAATGCTAGAGGATCTTGGCATTGAAGCTAAAACACATATGAGCTCTATTGATAACGATGTTGCTCAACTTATTGAAGAAGCGATTCACGACAAAAAAACTCAACAACCACCTATAGCAGAGAAAGAGGAAACAAAGGTGAAGGAAAAACTGATCATAAGCGTTCGAGAGACCGCAACAGTAAAAGATGTAGCAACACAGATGGGTATTCCTGTAGCAGAAGCTGTCAAAGCTTTAGTAGATGAAGGTATTATGGCTCCCGCAGGGACTCAAGTTAACGAGTCTATTCTCGTTGTACTCGGCGAAGCTTACGATGTAGATTTTGAGTTTGAGGAAAGCACTTCAACATCGAAAGAAACAGCGGCTGAAGAAGGTCAGAGTGTTTCTCGTGGTAAGCCAATTTTCCATGGTGATCACATGGAGCTTCGCCCGCCTATCGTAACTGTTATGGGACATGTTGACCATGGGAAAACAACGTTACTCGACTATATACGTAAAACGAATATTACTGCACGTGAGGCAGGCGGTATTACTCAGCATATCGGTGCTTCCACTGTTATGTATGAAGATAAGAAAATAGTGTTTCTTGACACTCCTGGACACGAAGCTTTTACAGCAATGAGAGCTCGTGGGGCTCAGGCTACTGATATCGCGATCCTTGTAGTCGCTGCTGACGACGGTCTTATGCCACAAACCAGAGAGGCTATTAACCACGCTCAAGCAGCGGGTGTTCCTATTGTTGTCGCCGTAAATAAAATTGATAAACCCGCAGCACGCCCAGACCGCGTAAGACAGCAGTTGTCAGATGTTGGGCTGGTTCCGGAAGAGTGGGGCGGAGATACAATTATGGTCGATGTTTCGGCTAAGTCAGGAGAGGGTGTTCCCCAACTCTTAGAGATGGTTCTTCTTGTTGCAGAAATGGGCGAACTTAAAGCTGATCCTACAGTTACTCCTGAGGGCATTGTCATAGAAGCGAATCTTGATAAAGGTAAAGGACCTGTTGCAACAGTAATTGTGCAGCAAGGAACGCTTCGTAAAGGAGATATCATCCTTCTTGATACGACATGGGGAAAAATAAGAGCTATGCTTGATGCTCGTGGTCGGCAGCTAGCAAAAGCTGGTCCTAGCACCCCAGTAGAAGTCTTGGGCCTTACATCTGTTCCGCAACCTGGTGAGCATTTCATTCTTGTGGATAGTGAAAAAACAGCCCGAGATGAAATATCGAAACGCGAGCAGGAAAAACGTGATTCCGAAGGCACAGCCGCAAAACGTCTTACCCTTGAAGAACTCTATTCCCAAATGAAAGAGGGAGAAATTCCACAACTTAACTTGTTGGTAAAAAGTGACGTCCAGGGAACAAATGAAGCTCTGTGCGCTGCTTTAGAAAAAATGGGCACTAATGAGGTCGGAATTAATATTATTCATAGAGGCGTTGGACGAATTGCTGAGTCTGATATTATGCTCGCTACAGCTTCTAATGCAGTTGTCATCGGATTTAACGTGAGACCAGATAAGAATGCTCAAAAAATAGCTGAAACAGAGGGCGTGCAGATTCGTCTTTACGATGTAATTTATGATGTAATTGATGACATTAAAGCAGCTCTTGAAGGAATGCTCGCACCTACAATACGTGAAGAGGTAATAGGCCAAGCTGAGATAAGACAAGTTATCAAAGTCCCCAAAGCTGGTAAAATTGCGGGTTGTTACGTAACTGAAGGTACTATAAAACGAAATGCCAAAGTTAGGATTATCCGCGATGGAGTCGTTCTTTGGGCTGGAGCACTTGCTAATTTAAAGCGCTTTAAAGATGAAGCCAAAGAAGTAAATGCAGGCTATGAATGTGGAGTAAACTTCACTAATTATCAGGACTTTAGAGAAGGGGACATTATCGAAGCTTTTGAAATAGTGGAGGAAAAACGGCATCTTGAATAATGAAAAATAACGAGAAAATAGTACCTTATATCGGTTTTTTTCAAATTCAAATAGATATTCCTGCATGCCGAAGCGTAAAAGAACGCCGACAAGTAATTCGTTCGCTTATTGATAAAATTCGTCGACGCTGGAACGTATCTGCTCTTGATCTTGGCCCAGAAAATCGATGGGATCAAGCATATATAGCATTTTCACTTGTAGGAAATTCGTACGGAATGTGCAAAGACCGTATAGAGATAATAAAGAATTTTATTGAGCGAGAAGAAGATATGGCGGCGTTTACAATTATACATTTTTGGCAAGAGGTAGATGCATATGACGAGTTATCGAATGCAGAGAGTGAATAAGCAACTCCAACGAGAAATCAGTTTGCTTCTAGAGTATAAAATAAAAAACGATGTAGCTAAAGAAGCTATCATTACAGAGGTTTCGTGTACTAAAGACCTCGAAATGGCAACTGTTTTCTTTATCACCCTCGATAAACAACAGCGAAAAACGGTCCTCAAGGCGTTACAGAGTGTTGCTGGTCCTATACGTTCTCTCTTAGGGAAACGTTTACGTCTTCGACAGATACCAGAAATACGATTTGAAGTAGATCCTTCTGTAGATTATGGACGGCATATTGATGCGCTGTTAGACAGTATTAAAGAGGATTCATTGCCTGAGGATGAAGAAAGAGATGGAATCGAAGAATAACGTTACACTAGAAAAAGTTTTTTCTTTATTATGTGCTTCGCCATCATGGGTCATTCTTACCCATCAAAAGCCTGATGGAGATGCGGTAGGTTCAGCATCGTCTCTCGCTGCATATGGTATGGAAAATGGGAAAAAGATTCGTTGGGGAGGGGGTAATCCTCTCCCACCAACGTATTCTTTTTTGCCATTAAGTGAAACTTATGAGGTTTTTAACCGCGCAGAAGACCTTTTACCCCTTTCTAAAGATACTCTTATTATCTCTTTAGATACGAGTAACATTGAACGTTCTATTCCCGAACTTGAAAAAATTCATAATGACGCTCAAATTATAAATATAGACCATCATGGAGATAACACTCTTTATGGTGATTATAATTACATAGATGAAAATGCCTCTTCACTAGGAGAAATACTTTGGCATATGTTCCATCTTTGTAATGCATCGTACAGTTGCAATTCTGCAATTGGTCTTTATACAGCTATTGTCACGGATAGCGGGAAATTCTCTTTTTCTTCAACATCGCCTCGTACTCATGAAGCTGCTGCTGAATTAATCAAAAAAGGCGTTTTACCCGCAGAAATCAGCCATAAAATTTTCTACAATCAGCCTATTGAAAGCATGAAACTTTGGGGGAAAGCCTTTGAAAGAGTGGAACTTGCTGGTCACTCGAAAATTTCCGTTTCTTGGCTTACATTAGAAGATTTTTTACAACTCAATTCTTCTCCTGCCGATACAGAAGGCCTTGTTAATGAACTTCTTAGAGTTAAAGACGTAGAATTTGCAATTCTCCTCGTTGAGGAAGAAGATCAGATTCGAATTAGTTTACGTTCTCGTGGCGTTATTTCTGCCCGTGATATTGCCCATCGTTTCGAAGGCGGTGGTCATATGCAAGCAGCAGGATGTCGAATAGAGGCTCCTCTTTCTCAAGCAATTCAAATCATAACTAAAGCAGTTGAAGAGGCTATGCAATGATTAGTGGGCTTATCCTTATCGATAAACCTAGAGGGATACGTAGCACTCATTGCGTTTCCACCCTTCGCAATATTTTGAAAAATAAGATAAAAGTGGGGCATGGAGGCACTCTTGACTCTACTGCAGACGGCCTTCTTGTACTTCTAGTGGGAAGCGCAACGAGACTATCTAATTACGTTATGATGTTACCTAAAGAATACTCTGTTACAATCCAACTTGGAACAATAACAGATACCTTAGATTATGGGGGAGAGGTGCTTGCAAAAAATTATTTCAAGCATATTTCCGAAAAGGATATAGATGTATTGTTACCAGCCTTTCTTGGAACAAGAATGCAAAAACCACCGGTAATTTCTGCTCTCAAACTTCAAGGGAAAAGAGCTTCTGATTTAAAACGTAGCGGCCTTGAGCCAGAAATGCTTCCTCGTCCTGTTACGATTACATCTATTTGTCGCATATCAAGCTTAAATACAGAAGGTCAGGTTTCCCTTTATATAAAATGCCACAAAGGAACCTATGTTCGGAGTATTGTAAGAGATATAGGGACGATGTTAGGATGTGGCGCGTCTGTCCTCAAACTTACCCGTGTAAAAACAGGTTTTATGTCGTTAGATCAAGCTCTTCCTTTTGATGAAATGATTAAAATCAATGAAAAAAATATTAGTGAAACGATATTACCAATACAAAATTTCATAAAGCATTTTACTCTTTACGATATTGCAGAACCTCTGGAAGTAGAACTTAAAAACGGAAAGATTATTCCACTTACAGAGTTACAGTGTATATCGAGAGGAATGGTTTTTGCCCAAGATGCAGTATGTGCAGCTGGCAAAAACTTAGTTTCTCTGGGAATATTAAGATATCGTAATAATAAGGCTTTTTTTAAGCCACAAACTAATCTCTTCTTAGAATAACATAAAGAGGTATATGTAATGATTCAGGTCTTAGGAGCTTTTGATGGTTTTCATAAAGGACATCAGTTACTTCTTAAAGAGGCTGAACGTCTCTCTAAAGAAATAAATGACACGTGGGGAGTTGTTACTTTTTCCCCACATCCTCAATATATTTTTAATCCAGAGCGTCTGTTTCTTCTCTTTAGCGAAATAGAAAAAAGACATATAGCGTCAGCACTTCAAATACCAAATATTCTTTGGGTACCTTTTGATGAATATTTAGCAACACTGAACCCTCAAGATTTCTTGAAGCGTTTGGAAAGTCTAACATCGGTATCTGGTATTGTAGTCGGTGAAAATTTCCGTTTCGGTGCTGGTCGAAAAGGTGATATTGCTTTTTTACGCCAATATTGCCATGAAAAGAACATTCTGTTTTCTCCTGTTCCTACTCTGGAAATAGACGGTCTTGCCGTAAGTAGTACCGTTATACGAAGTGAAGTTCTTTCTGGACGAATGCAAATGGCCAAGTACCTGCTTGGATACCCATTTTTTATATATGAAACAGTTATAGAGGGACATCATCGAGGAAGAGAATTAGGCTTTCCTACAGCTAACCTAGCCGTTCCTACCCGTAAAATTATTCCCCCTAGCGGGGTCTATGCAGCTACAGTTGTTCTAGACAGTACTTTTTATCCAGGAGCACTCAATATAGGTTCAAATCCTACTTTTACTGATGTAAAAGGTCTCAGGATAGAAGTCCATATTCCAGGCTTTACAGGGGACCTCTACGGCAAAAAAATAATGGTGTTCATAGAAGAATATTTACGGGGAGAACAACGTTTTGCAAATCGTCAGGCATTATCAAAACAGCTTGCTCGTGATGCAGAACTTTCAACTGAATATTTTGAGAAAAACACAGTAAAAGACGAACCACTCTACAGACGTTTCAGTTGCCAGCTTTAAGAGATGGAATATCTTCCCAACGAGTAGTATATGAAGGGGACTTTCGATCGGACCGGGGAACCCAATTTTTCTCCGGTTCCGAATAAAAAATAGCAGGTGTAATAATGTTTTTCCTAAAATTCATATTAATTCTATCGATAACTTTCATTAAGGTTTGCTTTTTCTTCTGGCTTACTTTCGATAGATCTTCAAAAAGATACTCCTGTCTATAATTTTGCGATATTAATTTCGCTAGAATTACTCCAGCTTTTACATAACAAAGTCCGTCTTTGTAAATTTGAGCTAAGCCTGTAAGGGCAAGTTTTATAAGATCGGGCGTGTAATTTGTAGGATATGGGGCAGCAATCTCAATAGAATTAGAATAAAAAGAGGGGAGAAAACGATTGGTAGCAATAAAAATATTTATTTCACTTGCCAAAGCTCCTTCTTGCCGAAGGCGGATTCCTGCAGAAGAGACAAAGTAGGTTATGGCTGTTTCTAAATCATTATAATTTCGTACCTCCCTGCCAAAAGAGCGCGAAACTTGTATGCTTTTTTGCATTACTTCTGTTTCTTTTATCTTTATACAAGGAATCCCACGAAGTTCCCATACTGTCTTTAAACCGGAAACACCTGTAATTTTTAGGATGCGTTCATCATTTATATCCCGCATATCTTTTGCCGTTCTAATTCTGTTTTTTATTAATCGCTCTGCAAACTTTTTCCCTACTCCCCAAATATCATTTATAGAGACATTTGCCAAAAACATATCTTTTTCCGCAGAAGATAGAGATAAAAGGTTATACCATCCTTTCGTTTCCTCATGTTTTTTAGCATATTCAGCGGCGAGTTTAGCAAGAGTTTTCGATGTAGCTGCACCTATGGAAATAGGGATTCCGGCCCATCGGTAGACTTGATCGCGTATATAAGCTAACGTTTTCGATAACTGAGAGCGACTCGACAAATCTAACGTTAAAAAGGCTTCATCTATAGAGTATTTCTCTAAAAAGGGTGTATTCTGACCCAAGATAGCCATCACCCTTTCAGAAATATCATGATAAAGTTCGAAATTACTTGAAAAAACTGTAATCCCATAATGACGACAAGCATTTTCTATTTGAAAGAAAGGAACTCCCATAGAAATACCCAGCGCTTTAGCTTCATTAGAACGGGAAACAACACATCCATCATTACTAGAAAGCACTATAACTGGTCTATTTTGTAGATCTGGTCTGTAAAGCTTTTCACATGAAACAAAAAAATTATTACAATCACAGAGAATTATTGGCTTCATATGTTCCTGCTTCATGACAAAACCACGTCACAACCCCCCAAATGTCTTCTTCTTTTATATTCTTAAAAGAAATTCGTTTAAAACCCTGATTCTCATCATAGACAACAACTTGATCCCCCGAAGAAGGCCGAATAGAACGATCAACGATACATATTGTTGTGTCTTCTCTAAATAAAAAAGTAGCAAGAGGTGTGGGAATAAGAATATTTAACAGTTCTTCATGTATAGACGGTGGTTTCTTATCCGTTCGAGTAAATTGTATTCCCATGTTAGTATCCCTCCCTCCATGTTTATTAAATTCCTCTTTTAGGTATGACGCTTACTGACATAACCTTTCCACAAATTCTAAAAAAATCCATATTCCCGGCATCCATTTCTTCTGCAATCTCTTCTTTGGAAATAATAATTGGCGGATACTTGCCAGGATTAGAAGAACGCAATTCGATATGATCTTTATATTCGTAATACCATTTAACTGCCAAATCTCCACGACGTCCCCATTTAACTAGAATAGAATCACCGTTATAGACAGGCTCTTCAGGGTTAATGGTGATACGAGCTCCATCTGGGATTCCAGCCTCCTGCATGCTGTCTCCCTCAACTTTAACGGCATAGGGGCGTTGTTCTCCTATTCGTCCAAGATCATCTTTCGCAACAAATAGAGAAGTGGAGGATTCAGGAATAACGTCGTCCATATCTCCAAACCCCCACCCCGCACAAGCAACAAGGGAAGAATCCAATAGAGGAACCGCTACGACAGCTTCTTTTTCAAAATTCCAAAGTGAACCATCAGCGTTATCACATGTTTCTTCTCCCATCAGATAACCTACAGTTGTATCTAGTGTCTCGGCAAGTGCCGACAAATGAGAGGCGTCTGGCAAACGTCTTTCTTTTTCCCAACGAAGAATAGTATGAAAAGAAACGTGTATCATTTCAGCAAGTTCAATTTGAGTAAACCCTCTCTTTACTCTTAATTCAGCAAGTTTATCTCCGGAAAACATCTAATCACCCTCTTTATATTCTTTATATACTATCCAAATAGCTATAAAAAACAAGGGGGAATCTCAAAAAGATGTGTTGCACTAAAAAGTAGCACGTGATAACATAATCGCCGTCCTGAGCGGGCCTGTAGCTCAGTGGATAGAGCGACGGCCTCCTAAGCCGTAGGTCAGGCGTTCGAATCGCCTCAGGCTCGCCATTATAAACAAAATCAATTTTTAGAGTTGTCAAATAACGATGAAAGCGGGTATAATCCTCACGGGGTCACGTTAATAAAAGGCGCATCCGGGAGGGGGGGAAAGCGACGTTTGATTG
The DNA here is from genome assembly GCF_030908405.1 of Aminobacterium sp. MB27-C1. Classification (NCBI taxonomy): domain Bacteria; kingdom Thermotogati; phylum Synergistota; class Synergistia; order Synergistales; family Aminobacteriaceae; genus Aminobacterium; species Aminobacterium sp. MB27-C1. The sequence continues at coordinate 1,097,371 of NZ_CP133089.1, forward strand.
GCGTGCTTTAAAAATTTTCACTCTTTTAATTTTTCTATCTATTTTCTATCTACTTTTCGTTCCTGTTCACTTCTTATCTTTGCGAACTCAAGATCAAAAAATTTGGTCAGCACCAGTTCCTTCTGGAACTAAAATAGTAACCGGATTCGTTCACTCCGTTGAAAAAACTCCTGTTGAGGATGTTTATATTGTGTCAGGTGGTCGTATTTGGCTTTGGGAGGAGCGTTTTCGATCTCATAACGCAGGGCTTCCAACCGAACCTCCTAAACATGGGCGATTTTTATTGCACAAAGATTGGATGATTGTCCAAGGAAGTTCTTATGAGTGGGAAACATTACGAGTTCGCATAGGCGATAGCCAAATAGGGAAAAACTGGTTTTCGTCTACTATGACTGGTAAACTTGACCTTTTCCAAACAATACCTAATAGCCTTCTCTACGTTGAAATGAAACAGGTTCCTCTATTTTTTAAAAAGATGCCTTTTACTTTTTAATTAAGTTCATCACGACTGGAGGTGGAGATATTTGGGTGAAGTAAACAACAAGCAAAACGTAAACACCGAAACAGCTCAGAATTCAGAAATTAACCTTGATGAACTCCGACGCCAGTTTGACACGGAAGCTCGCTATCGTGACCTTTTCGGTTGGCAGGGCCTCGTAATAACAGCTTTAGCCGTAGGTATGTCTCTTTTCCATTTTTACACATCCGGTTTCGGGCTCCTCTTAGCAATGAAACAACGTTCTTTACACTTAGCTTTTGTTCTTGTTCTCGTCTATCTTTTGTACCCAGCTCGTGAAACAAGCAAGAAAGATGGCATTCCATGGTATGATTTCATACTTGCAGCAATGGCAGCTTTCTCAACTCTTTATCTCTTCGTTGAATTTGAAGAAATGGTAAATAGAGCAGGGTTGCCAACAACCATGGATATTATTGTTGGTTTTATGGGTATTATTCTGCTATTAGAAGCAACGCGCAGAGTGTCGAGTCCCATTTTGCCATGTATAGCCATATTCTTTCTTTTCTACTGTTATTTTGGACGCTATTTCCCTCAAATGTTCCAACACAGAGGTTTCAACATCCAAAGAATTATTAACCATATGTATTTAGGTACAGAGGGTGTATTTGGCATTCCTCTTGGTGTTTCTGCTACCTTTGTGTTCATGTTTATTCTTTTTGGTTCCGTTCTGGAACAAACGGGAATGGGCCGTTTTATTATTGACTTGGCTATGGCCCTTGCTGGAGGCGCAACAGGGGGCCCAGCTAAAGTTGCTGTGTTGAGTTCCGGTTTTATGGGCTCAATATCAGGGTCATCAGTCGCCAATGTATGTACTACGGGGATGTTTACCATTCCTCTTATGAAAAGTGTAGGATATAAACCTCATTTTGCAGGTGCCGTTGAAGCAGTAGCATCAACAGGAGGACAAATTATGCCTCCTGTTATGGGCGCAGCCGCCTTTATAATGGCCCAGTTCATGGGAGTTCCTTATGTTCATGTTGCTTTGGCCGCTGTGGTACCAGCCCTGTTATATTACTTTGCAGTTATGGTACAGGTACACCTTGAGGCTACACGTCTGGGTTTAACTGGATTACCTAGAGAAAAACTTCCTAAGCTTTTCAAATTGTTAAAAGCAAAGGGACATCTTTTATTGCCTCTTATAGCTATCGTCTATTTCTTGCTGTCAGGCTACACGCCTTTAAAGGCAGCGTATTATGGAATCATAATCAGTATTGCTGTTTCTTTCTTAAATAAAGAGACACGCCTTACGCCGCAAAAGCTCAAACTTGCTCTTGAAAGCGGAGCAAAAGGAGCACTGGGCGTAGCATGTGCTTGCGCTACAGTGGGAATTATTGTAGGAACAGCAACGTTAACTGGTTTGGGATTGCGAATAGCAAGTGCAATTGTAGCCATAGCCGGAGGAAAACTTCTTCCCACGTTGTTGCTAACCATGATTGCGTGTATCTTGCTTGGTGCAGGGCTTCCTACAACGGCAAACTTCATTGTTACAAGTACAATGGCTGCTCCAGCTCTTTTCCAGTTAGGTGTTCCTCCAATGGCAGCGTACATGTTTGTTCTCTACTTTGGTATTGCTGCGGATCTTAGCCCCCCTGTCGCACTCGCAGCTTATGCAGGTGCTGGAATTGCAGGAGCTGAACCAATGCGTACAGGAGTTACAGCTGTAAAACTGGCCTTAGCGGGTTTTATAGTTCCTTATATTTATGTGTTCAATCCAATGCTTGTGCTTGTCAATTTCAGCCCATTACCGTTTACTATGGCCATAATAACCGCTATTTTGGGCGTATTTTTACTTGGAATGAGCACTATTGGATATTACAAGGCTCCTATGGCTTGGTGGAAACGCATTATAGCGTTGGGTGGAGCTCTTGGGTTACTAATCCCGGGGTGGCAAACTGACTTGATAGGATTGATAATCCTCATCGGAATCCATATTTTACAAAAAATGGAAGTCAAGAAAAAAACCGGGATGGTGTCGTAATATTTTACAAGTTTTCAAGTTGTGCTAAAATCAACAAGTTACGAATTTGCCGTCTCTGTTTTTTAGAGACGGCCTTTTCCTATTTGAAAGGAGGTAAATAACATTGGCTACAGATTATAAGGACACACTCAAGTTGCCCAAGACATCTTTCCCAATGAGAGCAAACCTGGCCAAACGAGAGCCTGAATATCTCAAGTTCTGGAAGGATATCGACGTTTATCACGAAATGTTAAAACAACAGGAAGGGAAAGAGTCCTTCATTCTACATGACGGACCTCCCTATGCAAATGGGAATATACATATAGGAACAGCATTCAACAAAATCCTCAAGGATTTTATTCCCAAATACAAAGTAATGAAAGGTTACTATGCTCCCTACGTTCCTGGGTGGGATACACACGGACTTCCTATAGAACTTCATGTTCTTAAAACCCATGGGATTACAAAAGACGCCATTGATCCTGTTGAACTCAGAGAAAAATGTACAAAATATGCGCACGAATTTCTTGATATTCAGAGAAATGATTTTATACGCCTTGGTGTAATAGGTGATTGGGAAAATCCATATATTACACTTAACCCAGAGTATGAAGCCGCTCAATTGAGCACTTTTGCAGATCTCGTTGAGAAAGGCCTCGTTTATAAAGGTCACAAACCTGTTTATTGGTGTATAGATTGCCAAACAGCTCTAGCTGCCGCAGAGATAGAGTATTGGGATGAAGTGTCTCCATCTGTCTTTATCGCTTACTCTATGCCTGAAATTGGCAACAAAATCGATGTGTTAAAAAATCGTGATGTTAATGTTATCGTTTGGACAACCACACCGTGGACACTCCCTGCAAGTATGGCAGTAGCCCTTGGGCCCGGCTATGACTATGTATTTGTTGAGAGTGGAGATAAGGTTTATCTTTTAGCGGAAGCTCTTCTCGATTCTGTTGCGAAAGAAACAGGTCTTCAGTTTGGTGAAATTCTTTATCGTTGCAAGGGAAGGGAACTAGAAAAAGAGAAAGCAATTCATCCTTTCTATTCCGATAGAGTTACTCCATTGCTTCTTGCTGATTACATCTTGCTCGATACTGGTACTGGTTGTGTTCATACGGCACCAGGTCATGGTGTTGAAGACTATGAGACTGGCGTTCGATATGGAATAGAAATTTACAACCCAGTCGATGGTAGCGGTCACTTCTTAGAAGAAACACCAATCGTTGGCGGTCTTTCCCTTGACGAAGGCGCCAAAAAAGTTCTTTCTATACTTACAGATAACGGTCGTCTTCTTGGTGAAGGTAAGATTATGCACTCTTATCCTCACTGCTGGAGATGTAAAAAACCTGTTATTTTCAGATCGACAGAGCAGTGGTTTATAGCTGTTTCCCAGTTTAGAAAAGAAGCCCTTGATATTATCGATAAAGGGGTACAGTGGATTCCAGATTGGGGAAAAGATCGCATTTATAACATGGTTCGTGACCGTTCTGATTGGTGTATCAGCCGTCAGAGAGTTTGGGGAGTTCCAATTCCCGCCTTCTATTGCGAGGATTGCGGTGAACTTATTTTAAAACCTGAGCTTATCAGAGCCGTACAGGAAAAAGTCAAGAAAGAGGGTTCAACTATTTGGTGGAAACTTACACCGGAAGAACTGCTTGGCGATTTAGCTGTATGTCCAGCCTGTGGAAGCCATCATCTGGTAAAAGATTCGAATATTATGGACGTTTGGTTCGACTCAGGTGTCAGCCATTTCTCAGTTCTCGAAACACGTCCAGAGTTGAGATGGCCTGCCGATTTATATCTTGAAGGTAGTGACCAGCACAGAGGATGGTTCCAAACCTCGTTGCTTACTTCTGTTGCCACTCGTCATCAAGCTCCTTATAAGAGTGTTCTCACTCACGGTTTCATTGTTGACGGAGAAGGCAAAAAGATGTCTAAATCTATTGGTAATGTTATAAGACCGCAAGAAGTCATCGATAAATATGGCGCCGATATCTTGAGATTGTGGGTTGCTTCTACAGACTATAGAAACGACATTCGTATTTCTGATGGCATTATCAAGAGCTTAACGGAATCTTATCGACGTATTCGAAACACTGCCAGATACTTATTGGGGAACCTTTCCGACTTCAATCCTCATAAAGATTCTGTAGCTTACGATGAACTTATGGAAATAGATAAGTGGATCTTGTCAAAGCTCAATGAGGTTATCGAACGTGCAACTCAGGGCTTTGAAGATTATGAATTCCATGTACCGACTTTTGTCATTCATCAGTTCTGTGTAACCGAGCTGAGCTCATTCTTCCTTGATGTAAGCAAAGATCGGCTTTACGCTGATGAAACCGATTCGATTTCCAGACGTGGCTGTCAGACTGTAATGTGGCAAATACTTGATACTCTAACTCGCTTACTGGCTCCTATTCTGAGCTTTACTGCTGAAGAAATTTGGCAGGAAATGAAAAATATGGATCCTGACTTGCCTAAGAGTGTATTTTTATCCTCTTGGCCAGAAGTAAATTCTTCTGAAATAAATGCTCAACTTGACGAAAAGTGGGATCGAGTTCTAACCATGCGAGGAGCTATTAGCCGAGCATTGGAATCTGCCAGAACAACTGGTGTCATCGGTCACTCACTGGAAGCTCGTGTTGAAGCTCAAATATCCAAAGAGTATGAGCATTCACAATTTACTGATGAAGAGTGGTCTATGTTCGCTATTGTTTCAGACTTTAAGTGGGTAGAAAAACCTTCTGATTTAGCCATAATGTGGCAAGATGAAGAAACTGGATTAACGATTGCTGTCGATAAAGCCAAAGGCGAAAAATGCCCACGATGCTGGAAATACTCAGAAGAAGTTGATGAAAGAGGATTATGTCCTCGCTGCGCACGAGTGTTAAAAGATTAGTTTCATACTAATAGAACAAAACAGAGGCGAGATCCTTTTCTCGCCTCTGTTTTTAGTAAGGCAGGTTACCATGTCTGAAAAAGAAAATAAAGAGCTTTGGGAAGGCAATGAAAATAGCGAGGAAGTTCAAGAAAATAGTAACGAAGGGAAAATTCTAACCTCTCCTCAAGAGAAAGATGCAAATCTGCGTCTTGATCTCTTTCTTGCCAATGAATTAGGGCTGACCCGCAATTATATTCAAAAGCTTATTCATATGGGAAATGTTGAGATTTTAAATCTTCAGCGTAAGCTCAAGGCGGCGTTGAAAGTGTCGCCTGAAATGCAGATTGTCGTAACTTTGCCACCCATAGAAACATTGGAAGTCGAGCCTGAACCTGTCTCTTTTGAAGTCGCATATGAGGATTCGTCTCTTCTCGTTATAAACAAACCTTCTGGACTCGTAGTACATCCAGCGCCAGGAAATTGGCATGGGACGTTGGTTCATGGTTTACTTTATGCCTACCCTGATATGAGAAAATTTGACGAAGAGGTTCGTCCAGGTATTGTTCATCGCCTTGATGGAGGAACATCCGGTCTTCTTGTTGTTGCCAGAAACCGCAATGTTCTTTTACTTCTTCAGGAACAATTTCGTTCTCGCTCTGTTGAGAAAAAATATCTCGCTTTATGTCGCGGAACTCCACATAGGAAAACAGGTCTTATAGACGCGCCTATAGGCCGTAGCCATCGCAACAGAGTTATGATGGCTGTTACTGAGTCAGGTCGGCCGTCACTAACGGAATATAGAGTGCTTTGGAGCCAAAAAAACTATAGCCTTATAGAATGTACCCTCCATACGGGGCGTACCCATCAAATTCGCGTACATCTCAAACATATTGGATGCCCACTTGTTGGTGATGAACTCTATGGAACTAAAGAGTGTCTTCAAAAGACGCCAGGCAGAATTTTTCTTCATGCCTGGAAACTTACGTTTACACATCCGATAACTGGCCGAGAAATGAAATTCAGGGCCGAACTTCCCCAAGAGCTATCTCTTTTTCTGAAAAATATTCTTTCCAGCGATCGGGCTCGATAAGAATTGTTTCCGGATGAGTATAAGTAACGTGAGCTATGCCGCTTCCGGGAATATGTCGCACATGTTTCCGTTCCGTATAATCTACTTGTACTTTGGTAGAATGGCGAGCTTTACTGAAAAAGGCGGCCAATGAAGCAGCTAGTACCAATAAATCGGTCCCTTCAAGATTTTCCTTTCGTGCTTCTGGATGTTTAATAATGACATGCGAACCTGGAATTTCATGCACATGAAGCCATATATCTCCAGCAGTTGCTTCTTGAAAAGTAACATGTCGGTTTCCTCGAGCATTCAGACCAACAAGAATAAGAGCTTCCTCATAAGAGAGACGAAGATGAGGTGGAGTTGAAGACTCTTTTTTCGAACGTTTCCTCTTTTTATTTTTATTAGGAACAAGCCACTCTTTTATATCCCGGCACACGGAATCAATCATTGATGGAACCTCAAGTTCTTCAATAATATCTATCTGATCTTGAAGCTCCGATATTTTATCTGTCAGTTCAGAGATTTCACGCTCGATTTTTTCAAGATCTCCCTTTGCTTTTTTGTACTTTTTAAAGTAAACAGCAGCATTATCAGAAGCGTTTTTTTTGGGATCTAAAGGGATCTGTAGTGTAATTTCCCCATCTTCTGTCCAACCTGTAAGAGAAATGTTTTCTGTTCGAGGTGGAATTTTATATAGATTGGCTAGCAGCAATTCACCACAATTTTTATACCACGGTGCTTTTTCTGATTCTGAACGTTGCTTCTCTATGCCCTTACGATGTCGCTCAAGAGATTTTATCTCTTTCTTTATAACCTTCAGCGTATCTTTCTTAAGCCTGTTGCTTTTATCCCAAAGTAAAGGATCGACCACAAAGTCTTTAGACACAATAAGGGCCTTATTTTCGCTCACAGGTATCATATCTTCCAATAAAAGGGGAAAGATCGTAACATAGTTCTTCCACGTCTGTATAAGGCTATTTTTGAGGGTCTCTTCGTTGTAAAGTTTTGCAATATTGCCTATCCATTCGCCTGATGTAAAAAGAGATTGATGAGCTTTTATAAATTGTCTAAGCCCTTTACCAATTCCCTTCATCATAGCGATATCTTCATAAGCAGAGTCTTCCGGTTGAATATCAAAAGGAGATGGCCCTTGAAGTGGAGGAGGAGTAATGTAGGGATGAGAGGGCACAACCGTTCTGTACCTGTTAATTTCTGGATGGATATGTTTAACACAATCAATGATAGTGTTATTTTCGTCAAGAAGAATAAGATTACTATTCCTTTCCATGCATTCAAAAACAAGAGAATTTTCTACATCAAAACCTGCTCCTACCTTGCGAGAAAATTTTAATATTAAAAGTCTGTCAAAATCTATTTGTTCAACAGCAGTTAGCTCGCCTTTTACAAGATGGCTTTTAAGGGCATCTGCAAAGCGAAGTTTCCCCGATGAAAAACGCTTCATTAAATCAAGATCTTCTTCATCGATAAGACAACATCCGAAATGCTGAGGATGCCAACTTATCAAAAGAGAAAGAGTCTGAGAAGAGAAGCGAAGTGCTAACCATGTATCTCCGCTCTCCACACGAAAAAGCCGTTGCCCAAGAAACATTTCTTTCATTTCTATAATCCATTTAGAGACAAATTCTGCACCATATATCATTTTAAAATTCCTTTCTTACGCTTTATGTATTAGAATATATAGATAAACACTCTAAGGGAAAGAAGTCAATGAGAGACAACTTCTCATAATATCCAGAAATAAGCTTGACAACTTCCCTTTCGATTATTACAATATTCGCCGTTGATTGCTTGGGGCTGTAGCGCAGGGGGAGCGCGCTTCCTTCGCACGGAAGAGGCCGGGGGTTCAAATCCCCCCAGCTCCACCAGTGCTTATCACGGGGCGTAGCGCAGTCTGGTTAGCGCACCTGCTTTGGGAGCAGGGGGTCGAAGGTTCGAATCCTTTCGCCCCGACCATTTTAGATAAAGAGGAAATTGCAAAAAGCAATTTCCTCTTTTTTTGACTTTTTTATCTTTCTTTCCAGTGAGGGGAACGTTTTTCAAAAAAAGCAGAAATTCCTTCTAGAGCGTCTTCTGTAGTGCAGAGTCTCGCAAAAACCTCATTAGCGTAGGCAAATTGTTTTTCATATTCCATATCTTGTAATGTATAAAAGCCTTGCTTAGCCATTTGTATTGCGAGTGGACTTTTCTGAGCCAGTTCAGAAGCCCAACTTCTCGTTTCATCTTCTAGTCTATCGAAAGGTACAACCTTATTAATCAAACCAAGAGAAAGAGCTTCTTGAGCATGAATAAGATTCCCATATAACACCATTTCTAAAGCCTTTTTGCGCCCTACAGACTTAGATACGGCAATTACAGGACCAACACAATGAAGACCCACATTAATCGCTGTCAATCCCATTCGTGCGTCTTCTGAAGCAACCGCAAGATCCGCTGCAGCGATAAGTCCTAAACCATTTGCAGCAGCGACACCATGAACCTGGGCAATAACAGGCTTTTTCATCTTAGAGATTGTCACAAAAGATTTTTCCATTCTTTCAACCCACTCTCGATACTCCAACGGGTTCTGTTCAGGAAATTCCTTAAGATCTATACCGGCACAAAAAACTCTTCCTGCACCCTTTACAATAATTACTCGTATATCTTTATCTTCATCAAGTTCAAGAAGAGCTTTATCAAGTTCACATGCCATCTGGCTATTAAAAGTATTGAGATTTTCTGGACGATTCAATGTTATTCGCCCTACACGATCTTCCCACTTTTCAATAGTTATCTCTTTATAGCTCATTCTGCTCTTACCTCCTTGTTATAGTAATAGAGCTGCTACTTTGTGTAACCATATAAAATGATACTATCAATGCTCATAGCAGTCTTATTTTCTGTTACAACAGTTTAAATAATTTTTACATCAAATTTCTATCAAAAAAAGGTTGCAGGAAACTCGGTCATATGGTAGTATTTCCCGTGCTGAACGAAGTCAACTTCGTTGCGACGAGCGGGAATAGCTCAGTTGGCTAGAGCGATGGCCTTCCAAGCCGTAGGTCGCGGGTTCGAATCCCGTTTCCCGCTCCAGTTTTATTGTAACATTCGCAGGCGCCTGTAGCTCAGGTGGATAGAGCAACGGCCTTCTAAGCCGTGGGTCGCGGGTTCGAATCCTGCCGGGCGCGCCACTTGAATCTTGATATGGATATGGTGAGCGTAGCTCAATTGGTTAGAGTACTGGACTGTGGCTCCAGATGTTGGGGGTTCAAGTCCCCTCGCTCACCCCATTTTTTAAAATGCGGTACGCGCCCGTAGCTCAGCTGGATAGAGCGACGGACTTCGGATCCGTAGGTCGCGGGTTCGACTCCTGCCGGGCGCGCCATTAGTATTCGCATAAAATAAATGAATAGCTCTTCGTGGACCGTTAGCTCAATTGGCAGAGCACCTGACTCTTAATCAGGGGGTTACAGGTTCGATTCCTGTACGGTCCACCATTTTTTTGTCTGAAACCAAATCTATTATTGTCAGCTCGGGAAAAGCCAAGATTCGCACAGGAGGCCCCCATGTACCGGTCCCTCGACTTACATAAAGCCAAGACCCCTTTCCAAGATCCAGCATTCCAACAGTGTGTTTATAGAAAAGCCAAGTAAATACCATAAAAGGGAAGAGTTGGCCATGGTGTACGTGCCCTGAAAGTTGTAAATCAAATTTTCCTACAGCATCACGATGTACTAATGGGCGATGTTTAAGTAACAATGTAAAACGAGATGTGTCAGCTTCCTGTAATAGCTCGCTTTCGTCTATCTCTGTTTGTCCTAAAATAAAATGCCCACCCGGATCATCTACCCCTGCAATAGAAATGGGACCTACAGGAACTATTGCCCCTCTTAACACTTCAAAGCCAGCGCGCCCTGTAAAATCAAGAGCATGTTCTATACCTGCATAAAACTCATGATTTCCAGTAACAGCAAATTTCCCATAAGGCGGATTAAAGTGGAGCATCATCTCAGAAATTGTTTCTATATCTTCAATTTCTCCATCAAGAAGATCTCCCGTCGAAACAATTACATCTGGATTTTCTTCTTGTATTTGTTGCATAATCTGTTGCAACATTTTTTTATTTATAAGCATGCCAAGATGCAAGTCTGATATTTGCAGAATTCGAAAACGTTCAATACCTTCAGGTAACTTTTTGGTTGGAAATTCAATGTTGATACTTCGTATTTTCATGCTCTCTTTATAACCATAATAAGTTAGAAGTAATGCTATTAAAGCAGCCAGGAAAAGCTCCCAAAAAGGGAATGGGAAAGAAATCGGTAAAATAACAAGTAATATATCGAAGAGAACAGAGATAAGGATGAAATAGAAACCAAAGGCTATCCCTGTAAGACTTATCCAAGCTAAAATAGTATGAACCTTGTAGAGCAGTGGAGAAGACCAGCGAGCTGGAATTACTGAAACTACGATAAATGCTGTTCCTAAGCCCCAGGCAATAGCAAGAGTTTTCCACGAAAAGGGGGGAAGCCCTTTCAATTGAAAGTAAAAGTAGAGAAAAAAAGAAAGGGCTGCATATAAACCAATATAGGCAGCGATAAAACCGCCTTCAGATCGTTTAATTCTAGGCAAAGTCATGCTCCTTTATAATAGCGCCGACCAAAGCCTTCCTAGAGATTCCCGAACTCGCTCATGAAGAGGCCGCTCAGATCGGGAACGTAAATCAAGTTCAGTGCAAACCTTAAGATCTTCAAGGAATTGTTTTTCAAACTCTTTCGTCTTCATCCTGTTATAAATGAAAACCTGCACTTCAAAATTTATATCGAGGCTTCGGTTATCGAGATTTGTGGTTCCTACAGAAACCCACTTACCATCAACCATCATAAGTTTTGAATGGATAAAACCATTGCCATAAGTAAATATACGAACACCTGCCCGAAGTAAATCGTCTATATTCGATCGAGTTGCCCAAAAAACTACCTTATGGTCAGGTCGAGAAGGAATAATAATTCGTACATCTACACCACTTAGAGCAGCTGTCGTAAGGGCTGTTTTCAGGCTATCATCAGGGACAAGGTAGGGTGTTGTAATCCAGACGCGTTTTCGTGCTGCTGTAATAAAATAAAAGTATCCTTGCAATATTGCACGCCAATCTGAATCAGGACCGCTTGCTGCCACTTGAATCGGCATTGTTGTTTCTGGAAGTGCGCTACCATTTAAATAAGTTTCTGTTTCAGGCAAGCTATGTCCTGTACAGAAAAACCAATCGTTTAGAAAGACTTCGTGAAGAGAAGCAACAGCCTCGCCATGAATGCGAATGTGCGTATCTCTCCAAAATCCCATCTTGGGATTTAAACCACGATATGTGTCTCCTATGTTAAGGCCTCCCGTAAAAGCCACCTTGCCATCAACAACAATAATTTTTCGGTGGTTACGAAAGTTCAAATCACGACGAACCATCGGGAAGGAAACGGGTAAAAACGGTTGAGCATCTATACCTTGTTCCCTAAGTTTCTTTACGAAACGGCGCCCTAAACGCCAACTACCGACACTATCATATATAACTCGAACACTAACACCTTCAGCAGCTTTCTGTTGAAGAATTTCAAGAAGTTTTTCTCCAGTTTTGTCATTAGCTATCGAGAAATACTCTAAATGAATATAGTGCTTTGCCTCTTGTAAAGCTTCAGCTATAGCAGGAAAAACTTCATCACCATTAAGCAGCATATCGACCGAATTTCGATAGGTTAGGCGACTATGAGATGTTTGCTCTAGTAAAGAAACAAGTCGACATGGAATATCTTCACTATAGAGATCAAGGGCAGGAGCAGGACATTCCCTAAAAATAGAGCGATAAAACCGTTTTTTCTTATAACGCTTAAAAACCGCTCTTCGTTTGGGATCCGGGCCTAAAAGAAAATAAAACAAAAAACCTATGACGGGGACAAGGATTAAAGCCAAAAGCCAGGCAATAGTACGGTCTGGGTTTTTTTCTTCCATAAAAATAACGCCGGCAGCTGCAATAATATAAAGTGTAAAAATGTAGGGAATGTAGTCGAGAAAAAGCAGCCATCCCATATGAACAAGTTTGAAGAAAGTAGGAGCTACTGCAATTTCTCCTTCGATTGTCATGACAGCGAGTGATTCTATATTGATCCATACCCATGGGATAGAGAAGAGGATAGCAAGAATAAAAATCGTTACGAGCAATGCTTTTAAGGAAAAACGCAATGGAAGTTCCTCCTTCCTTCTGCTTTTAACTTTGAACATTATGATTATAGCTGAAAGAAGGGATATACCAACAGCCTCTTCACATCTCTATAAATTGATGGTATTATTCCACAGGCATTACAGTAATTGAAACACTTCATTCTATGTGCGAGAGTGGCGGAACTGGTAGACGCGCTGGACTTAGGATCCAGTGGATTCCTCCATAGGGGTTCGAGTCCCCTCTCTCGCACCATATCTTTTCTAAAACCTCAAGGTATATAGTTATATTAATATTAGGGAGTTAGCTCCAAGATTACGACAATCGTCGATTATTGTTTGTGATTTTACAAATTTGATATTAAATTTGATATTAAAGCAAAAGATTTAAGCAGATGTTGCTCAAGCAGCACAACATCTGGGTGTAACTCCAAGAAAGTACCTCACTTAACAAACAGTCTGATTGTTGGTATTAAAGATATTTTGTCCCCGAAAAATTCAGACCTATTTTAGATTTGACCGAAATACACAAATGCTTTCATACGAAATCCCCTGAAATTGCAAACTTGAAAGCCCAAGTGCTAGACATTATTCTTTTTTTGTTTTTCAAAACGCCAGGTGTTGTTAACTGCCCCTCACTCAAGCCTAATCTAATGGAAAAGATTGATATTGATAATGATAATGATAATGTATGTAAGTATGATGTTGCCCCTTCTCAGGCCACTGATCCAAGTTCCTTCGACGAAATAATCTATCATCTTTTATTCCTCATAATCATTCATACCAGTATTCCTTCTCAAAACCGGTGTTGGATCAAGCAAGCTTCTAAGTGAGGCTTTAGAAATCTACATTAAAAAAATCAAAATGGGGGGCTGGAAGAACAGAACAGAGAAAACTAAAATACCCAGGATTCGCGCAATCTTACATATTTTACCCGACCTTCCATTGAAGGTGCTCCCACTAGATCACTTACGTTTTTATAGACGCGCTTGTATGAAACTCCCAAGCAACGGGTATAAGAAACAAAACGATTAAAGAAATTCTATTAATGAGTATACCGGAAAATGAACGTAAAGCACCCAAGACTATTCAACACAATCTTGAGCTTTTCAGAGGATTCTTACACTGGGCAACTAATCTAGGATATATATTTATGGGATGGACAAGGTTCTTACATTCAAATCAACGAAACGGACCATGAACTCCGAGATATTCTGGATGACGAAGATATAGAAAAGATTCTCAGGTTTCTTGCATATACGATTGATGCCGATGTCACCCGTCCCATTTCTGGGTTCTCCTGATAGTCCTCTTTTCGGCGACAAGACTTGAAGAAATCTCATGTTTAGAGGTGAATGATTGGTGTATTGAAGATGACGATGACATACCATGCTTTAATATACATCGTAAAGGGGATAGCAAAAACACAAACAGCATATTTACGGAAACAACAATATGCTTTAACATATATAATAAAGGAAATAGATGACTTAAGATACGCTGGATCAATAGGCTCGTACCAATTCATCCATTACTTTTCATTGAACTAAATATCATGGCTTGTGTCTCGAGTATTAAAAATAGAGAAAAAGTTTTACAATTATTTGCTATACAGTCATATACAAACTACAGTTTCTTAAAGTTGGTAAATCTTTGGTATGTCAGCTTGTCAGACACAAGAACCCGTGGTCAGACTTGCAGCCGATTTGGAATATGTCGAAACCGTATCATCCAAGAGATATCTATGAAGTGGTTAAGAAGATTTCTTACAATGTGGACTTCTCTCCAATAAAGAATTCGCATTTCATCGTCCATTGAGCATGGAGCAAATAGAACTCAAAAAGAGATCCACAAGAAGGATCAGCACAGGATGAAAAGAAAATCTATACTCTTTGTTTCAAGAACTTCTCTTTAGAGTTTTATCACATATATAGTTCTAATTTGCTCTTTGATATTTATTTAGTCATCTCTAAAATCCTCCGGATATACATGGATAAAATCAGATTTTTGATAATAAGCCGGAAAACCCATAAAATTATTATGGATTGGGGGTAATTTTGTCAAGACATTCGACATGGATGATCTATAAATTATCCCGTACTACATGTAGTGAGAGTTTTCGGTTGATCTCTACACTTAATCCGCTGGTATAAATCTTAGATTTCAAAGCTCCTGACAACAATCTTACGACCTGAAAGAAGCAAAACAAACACGAGGATGTATATGAACGTTCTTTGGCGTTCAAGGGCGTTTTTAGGGTAGTCATCTGAAGATTCTTTAGGAGCTTATATCTATTTTCTGCTAAAACTATTGTTTGAGAAGCGAGAGAGGAATTCTTTTCACAAAATACCTTAAGGAATAATTGAGTGTCAGAGCTGCTTCATGTTAACGGGGCAACTTTGCTTTTTTGTGAAAACTACTTGTTTTAAAACTATTTCTTTGGCCTTTACTTCCGCGAAAAAATAAATCAGAGGTGCCTATAACAGTGACTCTTATTTACATCGGGGAAACGGAGGGGGATTAGTTTTGTTCTTCATAGGTTTCTTATCATTTGTGATAGCCGGTGGTATTGCAACGGCAGTAATCATTCATAAGGTCAACAGCAATTCTAACGCAATTTCAGAAATCACTTTTCAAACAGAGAAAAGAATCTATCATGCTATTTCAAAGATTGAAAAAGATCTTAGAGATAATATTCAGTCTATCCATGAAGGAAAAGTACAGCTCATACAATCCTTAGAAAAAAGCAGAAACGACAATTACCAAAAACTTGCTGAAGAATTTGTTGATAAATGGGATGAATCGCGCCTTCAGTTTATCCAGGATAACAAAAATTTAGTTCGAAAGTCGTTAGAGGGAATATCGACACTAGAAGGACAGATAAAGGAACTGGAGACATCTATATCAAATGATGTTGATAATCTAAGTGAAGAAGCTCAAAAAATGTTGGCAGAGCAACAAGAATTCAAAGAATTACTCAAAGGATATCCTCCCCAACTATTGAATTCCATTTCCACCATTGGTGACTACATCAAGGCACAAAAACAACAGCTGGGGAATATTATCGCCGAAAAACTTGAAACAATAACTGAAAGATTAGAAGCAATAAAGCGAATCTCTCAATCTGACAAACAAGAGATCACAGAATTATTAAGGTCTAGTGTAGACCCAGTAATTGACTGTCTTAAACGAATAACCAGAGATACAACACAGTCCAGAGAAGATCACGAAAGTTTTGCAGCTCTGATCAACAAGGATTACAATACCCTCCTGAATTTCAGTGAATACTCTCAGGAAAAGACATTGGCCATAAAAAAATTATTCCAGGAACTTCAAGACAATTCATTAAAGACAACCGAACTTAATAAGTATCTTGAAAATGGAAAGGAAGGCATTCAGCGTATCATTGAAACCTCTCTAAGTACAATACAGAAAGATATTTATGCTTCGGTTTGCGGGATAAAACATATAGAAGACAAAATATCCGAACTAGAGAAAAATCTTCAAAGTATTTCATCTATCATGGCCAACACTTCGACTCCAGAAATACTGGTGGAGCCACGACCCGGAACAGAGAATCCATCTAAGGAAAAGGAACCCGAACCGGAAAGCAGGAAAGCCGACACAGTTAAAGAAGGAATAGATCCTATTCCTTCTACAGGATTTTCCGGATCTCAACAACCCTTTCTTCTTGAAAAACCTGTTCCAATTCAGGGACCTTCAACACCTAGCGAAGAACAGCCCCTCCATATCCCTTCATATGGAAGGGACCCTTTGCCGAATATTGGGGAAATAATTAACGGAGAAAAAGTCAAACCAGATCCCCGGAAAAGAGGGGGAAGGCGTCCCGGATCGAAGGGAACACCCAATAACGAAGAAGCCAAAAGAGTATTTCCTGAAATGTACTGTATTAAAAGGGCTGGCCGTTGGGAAGTGATTCTAAAACTCCCGAAGCAAATTCTTAAACTAACTCAGAGGAATCTAGCTGATATCACTATTAACAAGGAACCTGTCAGATTTGATCCCCGAAGGGGTGAATGTCTCATAAATAAACTGGAAACTGAATGCGCCGTGACTTCTGACGTATATCATTCGTCTCATAAACAGTTCGGAAACGGAGAATATCTTCTGTTCAAGCTGCGCAAGAAAGGGGCTGGAGATGCAAGATTTGTAGAGAAATATTCAGATGGAGTATATCTCTGTATTGTACCTGAGGACTTTTCAGTTGACAGAAGCAGGAGCTGTGTGGAACACATTACCCCTGAAAAAGTTTCTATTCCAGGACATCTTGTGCATTTTTTTAATCCTTCTCCTGAAAAAGGTATCTTTTTTCACAAACCAGATGGCAAAATTCTGGAAATCCCAACTTACTTCCAGAAATTTTCTCTTGAGGGGAACAAGTTAGCCTTTGTTACTGAAGAAGACTTCTTCATTAATGAATTGCCGGCAATAGTATCTAATGTACCCAGATACTGGAACCAAGTGGACCAAATAGTACTGAGGCATGAAATAGCGGGAGAATACCGACCGAAAGAAGTTATTATCCCTGCTGACGAAGGGGAAAGAAAACGAATAATACTGCCAAAAAGCATGAAAACAAGAGGCGGGCATTTTTCAGTCCTGCTTTACAACAAATGTACCGATTTAATAGAAAGTCATCCTTTTTATTTTCATCGTGATATTGCATCGATCGAAACTTCGGGATATGCCCCTTACGCAGAAAAGACTCCTTCTGAAATTTATATGAAAATATCTCATACACCGGGCATGGTCTTTACCCCCTTAGATAAAGTGACTTCTCAGAATGTGGAATATGAAACAAAACAGGGAGAAACATCCATAGTTTTTCCGCAATGCCCGGAAATACAAACCTTTCAGTGGAAAATTGAACAGGAAGATTCAGACACTGTTTCTTTTTCCTTCGATTTTCCCGGATTTTACTGGTCTATAGGAAATTGCCAGAATCCAGGTCGATTGACCAAAGAACAGATTGAATTAAGTTTTAAAGATCTCAAGGCCACTGCCGGAAAGATGCTCTATGTTCAAGCCCCTGGAGATGCGGATAAATTCCGTGCGATTCTCCAATATTCCAATTCAATTCGAAGAAAGATGAATTTTAATTCAGAGACCGGATTTTGGGAAATAAATATTTCTGTACTGGGGCAAAAGATAGTAGCAGAAAAAAAAGAATATGCTAATCGACGAATTCCGTTAGTAATTTCTTTTTATAAGCAAGATGGTTTCCATCAAAAACATATTGGGAACTTTATAGAGAAACGAATTTGCAAGTACTGTGGAGAGAAGATCCCTGCGGATCAGCTCAAACAACATTTTAAAGAAAATCACATAAAGGAAATCTTCAATGAAAACTTCCGGGAAACAAGCTATGAAGAATTAAAGGCTATTGATAAGTCTTTGCCTGAAGCTATTTACAAATGTCCCTATTGTCCGTTTTATTCTAAAAAAGATGGATATGAAAATCCTAACGATGTCATATGTAAACATATCCAAGAAAAACATCATGGCGAAGTTATTTCATTTACCCCTGTTAGCGACGTAACAGAAATCCGGGAAAACGTACTCACTCATTTATGTGAAACATGGCGATGCAAAATATGCGCCAAGGATTTTACAGATCAGGAAGAAATGTTAAGACACTTATTCAAGAAACACCTGAATTCTCTTCTTGATGATACTAAGGAGGTATAGGTTTGAATCCTCTTGAACTTTGTAGAACAGTGGAAGAAAGATACCGCAGCTACCTAATGACAACATATCGGTTCAAGGATCCGGAATTTAATTCTTCTTTTGGAACAGCCCTTGCCAGAAGTAACCTTGCTAAAGGGCCTTACCTTGAAGCTTCCCCGCCCTTTATGAAGGGGGGAAAACCAAAGGACCTTTTTCTGGAATTGCTGGGCCATCCTGTAGATAAAGGATTTCTTGATGCAGTAAAAGGAAACAGAAATCTGTATTTACACCAGGAACGCTCAGTAAAAGCGGTTCATTCGAATCAGAACGTTATTGTATCAACGGGAACCGGGAGCGGGAAGACAGAATCTTTTCTGCTGCCGATTCTGCTTCACCTCTATCAGGAATATGAAATGGGAACTCTGGCTCCTGGAGTCAGGGCCCTTATCCTTTATCCAATGAATGCCCTCGCAAATGATCAGAGAGATCGTCTTGGGGAGATATCAGAAATTATTTATCAAAGTGATTCCTCCTTTAGATTCACCTTTGGACAATACATTGGGGAAACCCCCCAAAACATAAAAGATCATCACAGAGGTGGCGAGACAAGGGCAAGAGAACGCCGACCTGGAGAACTTGTTTTTCGCGAGGAAATGAGACAAACTCCTCCACACATACTTCTTACCAATTTTTCAATGCTTGAATACCTGCTTCTTCGCCCGGATGATCATCCATTGTTCTCAGGAGAATCAGCGAGGAAGTGGAAATTTATCGTCTTAGATGAAGTTCATCAATATCGTGGATCTATCGGCATCGAGATGTCAATGCTTCTCAGACGTCTTAAACAGAGGCTTTTTGAAGAAGGGAAAACGAGTTCCTTTACGTGTATCGGTACCAGTGCAACCCTAGCGGACGGTGAAAAGGGATTTCCTGCCGTTGCTGAATTTGCTTCAACCCTCTATGGTGAACCATTCTTGAAAGAAAACATAATTGAGGGCGCAACTCAGAAAATACAAGATAAATCTACATATACTTTGACGGCTGAAGATTATCTTAAAATTGCTTCTAAGATTTATGAAGAGGACCAACTTCAGAAAACTCTTGATGATACAGTTGGCAAGTACAATATTGTTCCCTTGGATGAAGGTAAACCGCTGGAAATACAGTTAGGCCATCTGTTACTGCACGATAACAGGAGTTTTAGAATAAGGACTTTGGTCGAAGGAAATCCTACAGATGTCCAGGAACTTGCTGATGTTGTGTTTGATGACATTCCCGTAGATGAGAGAAACAAAGCCCTCTATGCTCTTATTGAATGCCTTTCCTGGGCAAAAGATCCCCAGAATGAGGAACCCTTTGGTTCTCCCCGGTACCATTTTTTCTTGAGAGCGCTTGAGGGCGCTTTTATCAGTTATCTGCCGGAGAAAAAAGTTTCAATTGACAGGTCTTTCGGATCCTCGGAGGGTATGATGTTTGAAACTGCTGTGTGCAGAGAATGTGGTCAGGCTTATTTTGTAGGCAGACTTATTTCTGATGGATCTATGCAGTATTTTAAAGAAGCAGTAAAAGATCCTGGCGATAGCAAGTACCAAATCGACTACTTAAGACCCCTCGAAAAGGATTTTGAAGAAGAAATGGAAGAGAACCACCCGAATGAAGATTTGGATATTGGATATCTATGCCCTGTCTGCGGCGCTTATGGAGAGTTTACTCCTCCCGACTGTGGCCACAAAGAAAATATTATGCTACGAGTAATTCTTGAAGCGTCTTCTGATGATCCAAGATCTCAAGACAGGCCCTTTAAGTGTCAGGCATGCGGAGCTTCCTCTCCCAATACGCCTATAAGGAACGTGGTCTCCGGAAGCGATGCCCCACATTCTGTAATTGCAACAACACTCCATGAATGTTTGCCGGAAGATAGAAGAAAACTATTAGCCTTTGCTGATGGTAGGCAAGAAGCCGCATTCTTCGCATGGTACCTGGAGAATACTTATGATGGGTTTTTCCAGAGACATCTTATCCATGTTGCCTTGAAAAAACTTAGCGATATTGACACCGAAGAAATATCGGTGGAAGACCTGGTATCTCAACTGATGAAAGTGTCTTCGGGCTATAAACTCTTTGGTAAGAATGTAACAATAACCAAGAAGAAAGAACAGTGCTGGACTTGGATTCTGAAAGAATTCTTCGAGACAAGCAGGAGGGTTTCCCTTGAAGGAGTTGGCTTGCTTCAGTGGAATTTAAAACTTCCCGAAGATTTTCCTGTTCCGACAGAGCTGCTTGAGTTACCCTTTGAATTTACACACGAAGAAGTTCTGGAGCTTATCCGTTTTCTACTTGATTATTCAAGGCGACAGCATGCTGTGGAGTTCTCAGATCCTTCTGAAGATCTCGTCAACTGGGACCAGTTTGGATTTGGAACACATCAAGATCAGATCATCCTTGGAAAGCCCAACAGGATGGTATCTACCCACAGTTGGACCGGGAGAGGCAACAGAAGGCAATTCCTCAAGAAAATACTGGTTGCCCGCGGTATGGGAAAGGATTTTGCCGATAGATGCGCCGAACGATTTCTAAATCTTATATGGGATGCAATTCTGGAGTGGGATACCACATGTACGGAAGATGACAATGACAAGTTGTTCATACCTTCCGGTCGCGATGGTTTTAGACTGAATCTAAGGTGGTATAGAGTCAAATCAACGGAAAAAGAAAAGCTCTATAAATGCTCCCTCTGCAATCAAATACAGCCTTACCCATTGCTTGGGTACTGTCAAAAACCAAACTGCAAAGGAATCATATTCCAAGTTCCAAGTTCAGTATTGTCTTTTAACCATTATCGGAGGCTATATCTTGGTGGGCTTCCTAGCAAAATGAGAGTGGAAGAACATACGGCCCAGTTAAATCATGAAAAAGCACGGTCTTTCCAGAAAGATTTTAAGGAAGGGAAGATCCATGTACTGAGCTGTTCTACTACTTTTGAACTAGGCGTTGACCTGGGAACCCTGGACAACGTCTTTTTGAGAAACGTCCCCCCAGAGTCATTTAACTATGCTCAAAGGGTAGGAAGGGCCGGAAGACGAAGGGGATACCCCGGGTTTGCCATAACCTTTTGCAAAAGATCCCCTCATGATCTTTATCACTTTTCGGAACCGTTAAATATAATCAGGGGTACCATAAAACCACCCGTGATTAATATCGTAAATAAGAAGATCCTTATTCGCCATGCTACTGCTTTGGTCCTTTCTCATTATTTCAGGAAATATCCAGAACGTTTTAAAAACGTTGAAGCTTTATTCGGCCTGGATCTACTGGAGCCTAAGACAGTAGAAGAGCTTGTAAAACATGTGAAAAACAATCTTGCCGAGCTTCACTCTTCACTCGCAAGAATTATCCCCAAAGGTTACACAGAGGATATGGGGATAGATGAAAACGATACTTGGATAGATTATGTTTGTGGTGGAAGCAGTCGTATTGCAGAAGCTGAGAAGATTTTTCAGTCCGATTATAAGGAAACTTGGGAATTTGAGAAAAAATCTTCCAGCAAAGGAAACTATGATGCTGCAAAGTGGGCAAAAAGAATGCTTGCGACAATGAAATCAGAAGATACTCTTTCCTTCCTGTCAAAAACAACAGTTATTCCAAAATATGGATTCCCTGTAGATGTAGTTGATCTTGATACACGGGGCGCTAGGGGAGTTTCAGCGGGCCAAGAAATTCAGCTCCAGAGGGATCTTTCCATAGCTATATCTGAATTTGCCCCGACAAGCTCTGTTATCGCAAACAAAAAAGAATGGAAATCCTATGGTCTTAAGAAAGTGGCAAGCAAGGAATGGGAAAAGAGATATTATAAGAGATGTCCGGAACATAACTGCTTTGTCCAATGGAGAGAGGGTCAACCAGAACCAGAACTGGAGTGTGGATGCGACTGGGAGAAGAAAACGTATATTATCCCCTCTTTTGGTTTCGTTGTTTCAAGTAAGGAGATAATTAAGGAACCTAAAGTCAGACCCGGCAGGATGTTCTCAACAAAACCTTATTTTGCAGGGGCACTTCCCGATAGCTTAAATAAACCGGATATTCATCTTTTTACCGAAACAGATCCGTTAATCAAGCTAAAACCTGCACAGCCAGGATTAATGGCTGTGCTATGTGAAGGTAAAAAAGAAAATGCTTTCTACATATGTGAAAAGTGTGGGTATGGAACCACCAAATTACCTTCCGATCCGTCACATACAAATGCAAGGGGAGAAAAGTGTAACGGAAAACTGAGCGTATATTCTCTCGGACATGAATTTATTACAGACGTTCTGGAACTTCGTCTTTTGCTTCCGGCATCACCCGGAACACATATCCTCTCATTAGGTATGTCATTGGCATATGCTATTGCAGAAGGAGCAGCACAGGCTCTTGGGATCCCTTCTAATGATCTGAATACTGCCATCGGGGAAATACCAAGTGTGACTAGAGAAGTACCTCCCATACTTCTTTACGATGCGGTTCCAGGAGGGGCCGGTATTGTGAGTAGTCTGGAAAAACCCGAAATTATTGTTGATACTCTGAGGTTTGCTCTGAAAAGAGTATCTGGTTCTTGTGGGTGTGATCCAGATACAAGCTGTTACGGCTGTTTAAGAAGTTATAAAAACCAGTTTGCCCATCATTTCCTCAAAAGAGGTCTTGCAAAAGAATATCTTGAGAGGTTGCTTGTTTTAATTGATGAGTTTTAAACAAACATGTCCAGGGGGTATTTATGAATACCAAATTAAATATTTGCCATCTTCGCCGAAACTATCTGCAGAAGTATCAACAACATTGGGCCAAATAAGCTTATTTATTCTCACTTCAAAGAATAAGGTCAGTTTTATAAAGAGATTATGGAGCTTGGGGAAGAGATTGATGCTTATGAATATATAAAACATTTTTTAAGAAAGGAGTAGATCATATCTATTCTTAAAGAAAACGAAACTGGGATACCAATATTGAAAATGACTAGAATGTAAACACCTTTGTGAGAATCTTTAACAATGCAATAACATTCCAGTCTGGCCATCGATATTAACAACTTTCTTTTTTCTGATATGTGTTCTTGGAAGAAGATGCCAGATTGAATCAAAAGTTTGGAGGCATATCTTTGGGCGTATTTTCCAGACTTACGGAACTTTGGAAAAGCAAAGATAAAAAGAGATATGATGCAGAAATAAAGCAAGATATAGGGAGCTTAAAGCATCTCGAAGCAGACCCTATATATTATATATAGAGATTCTGTAATCTAAGATCGGCTGTGTCTTCCCATGAAAAGGAAGAAGAGCAGACGAAACACCTTCTGCTAAAGTTACTTGATAAATATGGGGGAGCGACTCTCGAACAGCTCTTTCCCCAAGGTCTGCAAAATGTTATTGACGGAGAGAGCTGTTTCCATATACAATTAAAAAATGAAGGTCTCTTTACGAGACCCTGTAGTGAATTGTGCCGCGATTATATAATGTCTAACCTTAAGCTCGTCCGAGGAATAGGCCCCCACTATGAAATGAAGCTTAAAAAAAGGGATATAACACACTTTCAAATCTCATTGAACATTCCCGTTATGGCAATTGCGCTCAAGAGATTATGTCACTCTTTGATGAAGATCCATGCGAACTGGTAGATTGTGTCAGTGGCCTGTTCGGATCCTTCTCTCTTGGCCCTATCCGGACTGTTTGAAGAAGAAGATCTCTTTTTCATGGACATCGAGACTCTTGAACTGTCCGGAGTTCCCCTGATACTTATCGGTGTAGGCGAGATGTCCGAGGGGATCATAACTGTAAATCAGTATCTCCTGAGAGACATCAAGGAAGAATACGCAGCCCTTCAGTCGTACCTGGTTCACCTTAGATCAAAAAAGGCACTTTTCACATATAATGGTAACCTTCATAGACGGACGTTTTACCTATAATGGAATCCCTGAGGCTCATGACATAACCCATTTCGACCTCATGCATTTCTGCAGGCGAAGATGGAAGAACTTCCTTCCCAACTGCAAGCTTAAGACCATCGAAACGCACCTGGTGGGTGCTGAAAGGGACGATGATGTTCCCGGAGCCTATGTTCCTCACTTCTACGATACCTATTTGAGGGAGGGCAATCCTGGGCCCCTGGTACCCATTATTAAGCATAATCGACTTGATGTTGTACATCTTGCCAATATATATTCCTACCTATGCGGAGAGTGGTTCGATGCCAAAAATTAAAGCTATGCTGAAATCCCTAAAAATAAACAAACATTTCTCCCAAAGGATCTGTCATGTCTGGCAGAACAGTCCTATAGATGCGGAGTATGGGCCCGTTCCTCAGGATCTCGACCCCAAGATAGTATCCTATCTCCAGAAAAACAGCATAAGCCTCTACTCACATCAGGCGGAAGGAATAAAGAGATGCCTGGCTGGCGAAAACGTAATCGTCACCACTCCGACTGCAAGCGGAAAAACCATGATCTTCAACCTTTCAGTTCTAAATAGTATGATCAAGAACAAGAAATCCCGGGCCATGTACATCTATCCGAGAAAAGCCCTTGCTAACGATCAGATGAAGTCTCTCCTTGTCCTGGAGAGGGATCTGGCAATAAGGATCAACCCAGCTATATACGACGGAGATACGCCCCAGTCTCAGAAGGGGACCATAAGAACCAGATCAAGGCTCATAATGACAAACCCGCACGAGCTTCATTATTGTCTGGGAAACCATTATAAATGGAAGAAAGAATTCTGGGAGAACCTTGAATATATAATCATTGACGAAGCCCATATGTACAGGGGGATCTTCGGATCTCACATCGCACTTCTTTTGCGAAGGATAAAGAGGATATGCAACTGGTACGGGTGTAACCCAAAGTTAATTCTGTCCTCGGCTACCATCGCAAACGCCGTCGAATTTGCAGAAAAACTCACGCAGGAAGATTCGTTCTGCCTCATCGATAAGAGTGGAGCTCCAGAATCTTTGAAGCATTTTGTCCTTTACAATCCCTTCATGGAGGGCCTAGGATACTACCTGTCTCCAGCAAATGAAACCCTAAGACTCTTTCATCTATTTGTAACTAAGGGCCTTCAGACTCTTTCTTTTGTTGGCAGCAGAAAAATGGCAGAACTAATTGCCTTCTTTTCCAAAGGTTCTCTAAATAAAAAGAACTTTGCCGATCTTGCAGACAAGGTAATAGTCTATAAGGCAGGCTATACTCCTGGTTAACGTAGAGAGATAGAGCAGGGTCTTAAACAGGGAAATTTACGGGGTGTGGTTTCCACCAATGCTCTCAAACTCGGAATTGATATTGGATCTCTGGATGCTGTAATCCTGGAAGCTCTCCACCATCAGTACTGGTAAGTCCCACGCCCAGGGGATGGGTCTACTCCGGAAAGAGCAGGGCTCCAGAGCTTGTCTCTCTTACCGACTCTGATATGAACAGTTCCTTCAAGATCCTCTGTAATGGTGTAGTTCTTGAAACTATAGAACGTGACAAGATATATGATGAAGCACACCCAAATGCAGTATGGATCCACATGGGACAACAGTATCTTGTCAAAGAGGTCAATGAAAATCTCCAGACCATCACAGTAATTAGAAAAGACATGGACTACTACACCAAGACCATGAAAGAAATCAACGTTTCAAACATCAAAGAAGAAGAAAGGATAGTCTATTCGGACAATCATTGTTCACTGTGCAAGGGAGCACTTACCGTCACCAGGCATATTTGGGGATATAAGGTTATGAAGGATGACCAGGTTCTGGAAATACATAACGAAGAGTTTCCCTCCACATCCATCAATACAAAAGGATGAATCCGTTTTTTATTCTGGTTTGGTCGGGATTGAGCATGCCCAATTGGGGATTTCCCCCCCCTTTTCATAATGTGTGACCAACGACGAAACATCGATGGAAAGACCTTTGCCATGCACCCTGAGACCCAAACCCCCGCCATTTTCATATTTGACAACTTTGACGGAGGACTTGGCCTTACAGATGCCCTTTTCATTGCTTTCGATGATATCTTTGAGAAAGCAGCTTATATCGTAAATCACTGTAATTGCAAAGAAGGTTGTCCTGGATGTATTTATCTACCGCGTAGGAAGGAAGAGAATATGTCCATCAACAAGGAAGTTAAAAAGGAGTTTATGAATTTTATGTTGAAGCCATCTGTTCATTAGCTATTGTTGAATCTGGGCGAAAGAGTCTCCAGTTATGCTTTGCCATGGAGATTTCTCAAATTACAACTCAAACTATCATCGGATTTGCAAGGCCTTAATTGGAGGGGTTCGAGTCCCCTCTCTCGCACCATTCTGGGAATAAAAATAGGCGGCTTTAAAGCCGCCTATTTTTTATCTCTTTCAATCTGAATAAACTCTATACGTTTAAGATATCTTTAGTTTTTTCTGCTCTGAAAAGAAAAAGAGCAAGAAAGTCAGTCCAACACTGACTAAAGATATGATTGGCTGGCTATGAAGAGCCGCTAAGGCAGTGAGCACAAAAAGCCCTCTGTACCACTTTGGCAAAGGAGCACGTGCAAAACCTGTCAGGGCAAAGGCCATACCAGTAAGAGCACCTATTCCACTAATTATAGCTAACAAATTTTCTGTTAATGTCCCCTGAAGTATCAACCCGGGATCATAACAAAACGCAAAAGGAACAACAAAAGCTAATATGCCAAGTTTACTGGCAGTGAAGCCTGTTTTATTCGGTGGCGATCCCGCAATAGAAGCTGCGGCATAGGCAGCTAATGCTACAGGAGGAGTGATGTTAGACACGATGGCATAGTAAAATACAAAAAGATGCGCCGCGATAGGAAGGAATCCTATCTTTGCAAGGGCTGGAACGCCTAATGCAGCCCCAAGAATATAAGCACTGGTAGTAGGCAATCCCATACCAAGAATAAGAGAGACTAATGCTATCAAGACCAATGCCAAGAATGAATTACCACGGGCAAGTTGAAGAACAGCACCTACAAATTTAAACCCAATACCAGATAGAGCTACTGAACCAACAACTAAACCAGCCGACGCACATGCAGTACAGATAATAGGGATATTTTGTGATCCATCGTGAATGGCCGCAAGTATTTGTTTTGGCCCCATACGTCGAGCAGGGTTAGGAAGTGAAATGGCCCAAGCAAGAATAATGCCAGCAATAGCTCCGTACATAGGGGTATATCCAGCAAGAAGCATATAGACAAGCAATACAATGGGTGACATCATATATAAACGTTTGATAACGACTTTTTTTGAAGGCAATTCGCTAGCCGGTAGCCCTTTAAGTCCATCTCTAATAGCAGTAAGGTGTACCATCAAAAGCACAGCCCCGTAGTAGAAGAAAGATGGGAGAATCGCCGCTATTATTATCTTGTTAAATGGAACCCCTAAAAGAGCAGCCATAACAAATGCGCCGGCTCCCATAATCGGAGGCATGAGCTGCCCTCCAGCACTCGCAACAGCTTCTACTGCTCCGGCAAAATGAGGTTGATATCCAATACGTTTCATTAAAGGAATTGTAAAAGATCCTGTGCCATAGACATTTGCTACTGCAGATCCTGAAATTGATCCAAATAGAGCAGAACTCACGACCGCAATTTTTGCCGGTCCCCCAGCGGCAGTACCTGTGAAGGCTTGTGCAAATTCCATAAAATATTCACCTACACCACTTTTTTCTAGAAAGCCGCCAAAAATAAGAAAAATCATAACGAACGTCGCTGAAACACCCAACGACGAAGAAAAGATTCCTTCATCGGTAAGAAACATTCCTTCAATAATTCTTTCAAATTCTGTGGGTACACCACGAAGAGCTGCAGGAAGAAAGCTAGCGTCGCATACGTATGTATAAACTGTAAAAGCCACAGCTACGATAACTAGAGGAAGCCCTACAATGCGACGAGTTGCTTCTAAAAGCAATATAATCAACAATGTACCGAGTACAAGTTGAATCATTGTCAACTCGTCAACTCCCTGCATACGCATCATAATTTGATCATAATTAAGCATAATATAGAGTCCAGGAGTTGCTGAGACTGCTGCAAGAATCCAATCGTACCAAGGAACTCTCGTTTCTGGATTTAAAACTTTTTTCGAAGAAATGGGGTAAAGGACAAAGGTCATCGGCAAAACCCAAGTTAGGTGGATTGCCCTTTGTAGATATGCCTCAAAGGAACCAAAAACAGCTGTGTAGAGATGAAAAATTCCCATCGCTAGAATATAGACATAAAGTACCTTTGCGACATTACCGTCAAGTTTTCTCATTACATAAAAAACCTCCTTGGCTAAAAATCGGGATATCGTTCTCCCTACAAGGAATAAAGGAAAAAAGAAAACAGAAAAGAACCTAGAAAGCGAAAATTTCGCTTTCTAGGTGTTTAGTTTACGTGGATATTACTGCATTACTTGGCGGCAACCTCATCCCAATATTTAACAGCCCCAGGGTGACTCTTAATAGGAGCAGTAGGAACTGCCGTAGCAGGATTCAGTTCTTTCATATCAACTACAGCTTTTGCAAGAGTATCCTGGTTTTCATACATAGTTTTACAAAGGTCATAAACAACCTGCTCGTCAAGATCGCTGCGAACAACTATACATGTATAGTCACCGACAACTTTAACAGGAGTATCTGTCACTGACTTATAAATACCAGGGTCAACGGTGAAAGTTACCGTACCATAGTCAGCGCCGATTTTATCAAGAGTATTCTGTTCCATCCCGAGAATAACGATGTCCGTCTGGCTTTCAATCTGCATAACGATTGAAGCAACTTTACCGACAGAGAAGGCAAAAACGTCAAGATGGTTATCTGCAATTAGGTCTGCTCCGCCAGAGTAAGAGGCATACTCCACAGAACCGCCCCATTCTTTCAAAGTTTCGCGATAATCGACTCCAAAACCAGACTTAAATATACCGTTAACGATAAACTCGGAACCTGTTCCTGTCTTAAGAGTGGCAAAGCGCGTTGGAATTTTACGTGCAACCAAATCGTCAAGAGACTTAATATCATTCTTTTCAACAAAATCTTTGCGAGCTATAAAATAAGTATACTGAGTATAGAGATTGGCAAGAATCGATGCATTCCCTACAGCGTCTTTGAAAGGTGCCATTCCACCTTTTTGAGCCACTGCTACCATTGAAGTATTAGAGAACCCCAAGTCTCCCTTCCCTTTGTCCGCATTGATAATGTTGGCAACTGCACCCCCGGTAATACTTGTCGTGGGGATTGTTTTCTGAGACCAGAGTTCTGCAAGAGCTCCACCTAACGCAAACCAGTTCCCGCCAGGAGGCCCCGCCATAAAGCGAAGCTGCGATGGGGTGTCCGCAGCAACGACAGATGCTGTAAACACACAGGTTAAGGTAAGAAGAAAAATGATGAACTTTTTCAAACAAAAACCCTCCCTTTCAAATACTTAATTAAGATAGAACAAATTCGAAAACTTTTATTTCTATCTTTTGGAAAGTAATATATATACCTATGAGGGCATTGTCAATTCCAGTATTTTAGATATTAAACACTAAGCAGATTATTTGTAGTATATTTCTCCCACAAATTTTAATTTAGCACTGAGCAGACTTAAAACATTTATGAAATTCGTATTGTAGGCGATATAGTTGACAACATCAACTATATCGCCTACATTATTGTTAATATTTAAAAGAAACATCAAAAAGAGTTCTACTGTAATTAATCTACTGTAATTTTGGAGGTTGTATGAGACAATCTACGATTTCGGAGATAAGCAGATCGTTAATAGAAATTGCTTGGTATTTTGGCCCCAGAGGATTGAATGGCGAATGCTGTGAAAACCTTACTATGCCGGAATTCATAGCATTAGATAAAGTTGCCTCCGCACCGAATTGTCCTGTGCAAGATGTCGGTTATTCACTTGGTTTTACGAAAAGTGGCGCAACAAGGATTGTGAATCGGCTCGAAAAAAAAGGATATGTCGAAAAAGTTAAATCACATAAAGATGCAAGAGTCTGCTGTTTAGAAATAACAAAATCTGGAGAACAGGTTTTGGTATCCATCGATTTACGCTACATGGAACAATTTCATGCTCTTGTTTCAAAAATGCCGGAGCATTCCTTTGTCGATATAGTTGAGATGCTTAGTGCAATGGCAAAAGCACTAAAGAGCTAATATCTAGGTCTTTATGATTAACTATGTCAAGGAGGATTTCAAAATGAACAATTTTGTCAGTGTTATTCAATTTTTTTTGTTTGTTACCGCAGAGCTGACGGTGCTATTTCTAGGAATCAGCACAGTTGTTACCATAATATTAATGTATATGCCGCAAGACAAGCTCAAAAACTGGCTCGCTCATCGTGGAATATGGGGTAATTTTCTGGGTGCTACTGTTGGCTCTCTAACTCCTTTTTGTGCTTGCTCAACCATACCAATGACCTTAGGTATGTTGAGCGCTGGGGCACCTTTTGGGTCGGTTATGTCATTTATCATCGCTTCGCCTCTGCTGAATCCAATCATTATAAGCATGGTTTGGGTTCTTATGGGAACGAAAGCTAGCTTAATTTATTTCTTCGTCACTTTTTTCGGATCGATTCTTTTCGGTGTTTTTCTTGAAAAAATAGGGGGGGCAAAATATGTGAAAAAGGTGAGGATCCAATCTAAATGCTGTTGTGCAAATAACGAGTCAGTAAATATTCCAATAAATTTTTCGAAAAAATTAAAGGCGTCATTTATTTCTGCCTGGAGTGATTTCAGAGCCATCCTTATTTACCTTCTTATTGGTATTAGCATCGGCGCAGTAATTTATGGCTACATTCCTCAAAATTTCGTAACAAAGATAGCTGGGCCTAATAATCCGTTTGCAATTCCAATTGCGGCCATTATTGGTGTTCCGCTTTATATACGGGCAGAAACAGCGATCCCGATTGGATTGGCGTTGTCTCAAAAAGGGATGAGTATGGGAGCCGTTATTGCTTTGATCATTGGCGGTGCAGGCATGGCAATACCCGAAATGATCATGCTCGCGGGTATCTTCAAAAAACGTTTAGTCAGCGCAATAGTTATCGTCATATGGGCTACAGCAGTTATAGGCGGATATGTATTTAACTCAATGCTTTAATATAAAAATAGATTAACTGTTGGCTATTATGAAAACCAGCTAGACGTTCGCTTACAGATACCTACAAGCATCAGCATCACCGGTACTTCTATCAGTACACCAACTACTGTGGCAAGAGCAGCACCCGATGAAAGGCCGAATAACATAACGGCAGTGGCAATGGCCACTTCAAAATGGTTGGAAGCACCTATCATGGCAGCCGGAGCGGCATCTTCGTATTTTAGTTTGAGGATATTTGCTGCACCGTAGCCTAGTCCAAAAATGAGAACGGTTTGTAAAAACAACGGTATGGAAATCCACAAAATGGTCAGCGGGTTGGCTAGAATAGTTTCGCCTTTGAAGCTGAACAGCAGAATTAGAGTCAGCAACAGTGCACTGATGGTTACCGGTGTTAGAACATGTAGAAATTTTTCTTTGAACCACTCTTCACCTTTGTATCTGATGATCCATTTGCGGGAGAAATATCCGGCAATCAGAGGCAATGCCACGTAAATAGCCACGGAAAGGAGTAGAGCCTGCCACGGCACCGGCAGCTTACCGACACCTAGTAGGAATCCACCCAACACGCCATAGAGAACCAGCATAGTCAAAGAGTTAATGGCAACCATGACGAGAGTGAGACCATCATTGCCACGAGCCAGATATCCCCAGACCAAAACCATGGCAGTACAAGGGGCGATTCCCAACAAGATACATCCGGCAAAATAACTTCGCCATAGCGGAATTTGAAGCATCTTTATGCCATTCTGCAAGACTACGGTTCCCACGCCGTGCACCGCTCCAACCGGAAGGTGAAGACCAAACGGCATTTTTACCAGGTCCACAGCTTCGGCCCCTATCAATCCCTTAAGCAGGATGCCAAGAAATAACATGGCGATGGCGTACATGGTAAACGGCTTGACGCACCAGTTGATAAACAGGGTTAGAAAAACCGGCTTTCCGCTTTTCCCTGCTTTGACCACGCTGGCAAAATCAATCTTGACCATGATCGGATACATCATGAAAAACAGGCAAATGGCAATCGGAATGGATACTACAGGCGCTCCATTAACATTGATACTCATGCCATCCAACATTTGTGCCAGCCCCGGCGCGATTTTGCCGAGAAGAATCCCGGCCACAATACATAACCCGACCCAGACAGTCAGGTATTTTTCAAAGTTGCTGGTCATATGCCGGTCGTTTACAGGAGAAATTTCATTGCTCATAATGATAAACCTCTCTTATGCTAGAACCACCCCGCTGCGCACCCACAGAATTGTCCGCTACTTATTCAATGCTTCGGGCAGGGTTTCGATAAATCTTTTGATTTCGTCACGCACTTTACGATAGCACTCCAGTTGCTCTTCCTCCGATGCGTCTTGCTCCGCGAGTTCCTTTGCCATCTTTGGAGGATCGTCAAAACCGACATGTAGAACTTTGCAATTACCCGGAAAGAACGGGCAGGTCTCGTGGGCATTGCCACATACAGTGATCACTACGTCTAGTTCGACATCCTTGAATTCGTCAATATGTTTGGGTTTGTGCCCCGAAATATTCACTCCGGCTTCGGCCATCACTTTTACAGCGTTTTGATTAAGGCTACCATTTTCGACCCCGGCTGAATAAGCCTCGATAACATCATCTTTCAGATGACGGGCCCAGCCTTCTGCCATCTGGCTGCGGCAGGAATTCCGGGTACACAGAAATAATACTTTCAGTTTTTTACTCATGATCTATCTCCTAAATTTGTTAAATCCCCTTATTCGGAACAGCATTTCTCGTCGCACTGTTTTCTGCAAAGATCCTCTGGCTCTCGCGAAGTGATTCTCTCAAGTGTTTTTGCGTCGAGAGCGACATCCGGGTCATTGCTTAATTGTGCTTCAACCCAATCAATCAACGTAGCAAGATCATTTTGTTCCCGGCGAAGCCGGTAATAAACCCATCGGCCGTCTTTTCGGCTGTCCACTAGCCCTGATGAAATCAGAACTCCCATGTGTCGGGAGGCCGTCGCACCTGTAACTTGAATCAACTCCGTCAGTCGACAGGCACACAACTCGTTGCACCTCATGAGTGCTGACACAATCCGTAGCCGATTCCGGTCGGACAGTGCTTTAAATATTGCAGTCAGTTTACCCATTTTAGCCCTCATTGTATTTACTCAGTTAGCCAAGCATCTAAGTAATATTATGTAAAAAAAGAAACTCAGTCAAGTTTCTTTCTCACCAGAAGTCCTTCCTTTTCAACAACAGCTATAAGGAAAACAGAAAAAGGTCTCAGACCAACCAATTTAGAAAAGTTATCGGCTTCCTTTCCATATATTCCTCTGAGATCAAAAAACTTCTTACCTAAAGACTTGCGACGTTCCAATTTTGGGAAAAGGAACCGGGTCATAAGGGATTCCGTTCATTTGTGCTAATTTCTTTACATTTAGAAGATGAATTACAGGTATGCCTTTGTCTATAAAGTAAAAAATAAGCCCCTTACGCGGCCCATTGGGTAGAGAAGGAATATCTTGTACAAGTCCATTCGGAAATGATACCGAATCGTCACCATCTCCAAAATTAGCTGACGCGCCGCCTATATTTACAAAACATTGAATAGTTTCCCCTTTCGAAGCCTCTTTATAAATAGAAAGTCTCCTCTTTATGCTTTCATCCATTTTTTGCTCACTAATAAGATAGAGCCTTGATCGCTTAGCTATTTCCAGTATTTCTTTTTGAGCTTCAGGGAAGAACATTCCTTCAGCCAGATCATTATGCCCCCCCATAGAGACAGCAACAATACTAAAAGGAAGTATTCCCCGTTTCGATATCTCTTTTAACATATCTAAAAATGTGAACTGTGGGAGGTTGGCTCCATACATTGAAGCCCCTATAGAATATATAACTAATGGATGAAGATCCAGCGCCTGCGCAGCAGAAAGAGTTGCGAGTATAAGTGCGGGGAATGAGCCACTAGCACCAATACAAACAATATCTCCCTTTTTTAAGCCTGCTTGATTTAAGTATGTTACCATCATAGCGGCGAAATCAGGATTAGCAGAGCTGCGCTTATCTTCAACTTCCCCAAGAGTCGTTGTAAGGGGCGTAAATTCTTCCCCTATAATGCCTGTCATATTAGGATCTAAAACATGATCTATAGGAATATTCATTGAAAGACGCTTTTCTTTGATAACAGACAAAGAATTTTTCATAATTTCAGCTGCTTCAATCTGTTTATTGTGCAATCCTGGCTTAAAAAACCCTTGAAGGGCAACAAAAAGTAAAATAAAAGCAAGAATATGAAAACGCACGTCTAGTTTTTTCATATATACCCATTCTTCCTTGATAAAAAATAAAGTATAAAATTGGCTGCAGCATAATCGCCGCAGCCATAAGGATACAAACTGTTAACAAAATGTACGTATTTTAGGCCTATCTCTTAAGAGGACCATACCCAATGAAGTTGTTCCATTCTTCAGGATATCCAGTTGTTTTAAAGTTACGATATCCAAGGGCATAGTTTCCAAGTAAATGATCACCAAGTTTAAGCCAATCCTGGTTCCAGCGAACAGCCCTATTATAAGCAAAATCTGTTATATGCTGTATTGCTTGTGTCTTTTTGCCAGCATTCCAAAGTTTTGCCGCATCTCTTTGAACTTGTGCAGTTTCACTATATTGATACTTAAGTTTAGGATCACGGAAATCATAAATTTCTTTAATTGCTTCGCAATAACGAAGTGTTGCCATTTCCTGAACGTAGGAATTAACCCACCAGCCAGAATCTCTTCGGAAATCCTCAAATCTAGAACCTACTTCATAAAATTTGGGGAGTTTTGTCATAATGGGCCAAAGTGGGGTAATGTACGTCGTATCAGGAGCACCGTATCCAAACCAGCTAATGCCCTTTAATCTACTTGGCATTCCAGGATGAACCTGTCCTATATGGATGTAGCACGTTCTATGCATGTTAATTGATCGTTCCCAATCACCTTTTCCCTTATTAGCATGGCGAATAGGGTTCCCCCAGGGACCAGCTGCCGGCCCTTTTGTAAGATCATATTTTGTTCCCTGATAATAGTCGCCCTTAAGTTTAAAGATATCGTGAACAGAGAGCTTCTTGTCGGGTTTTACAAAGAGAGGGTAATTGTGCTCGCTTGGACTCTGTTTCAGAGAAGGAGTTACAAGTTCCTGGGCTCTCCATACTCTTCGTGTGGAGTAGAGTCGTTCCCAATAAGGAGCATATACTTCAGCTGGGCTGAATTTTTTTACATTGACTTCCGTAGGCTTAATCCATTTCATCTTTACGCCAAAAGATACGATATTGGGGGAGTGCATGACATTTTTCTTATCGGTAATGTCTATGTCACGAAGACGAGCACGGTTAGCAGCAACAAAGAACATATCATCTGGCATACGAACTGCGCACCAAACATCGCGTCCGTAAAATTCTGCAATCCATACCTCATCGCCATCAGTTATATTAATCGTTTCACCAGGGCCAGCCCATCCATATTTTTCAACAAGGTCGCCCATAATTCTGACAGCTTCTCGCGCTGTTTTAGCTCGTTCAAGAGCAATATCCTGAGCAAACCAGCAGTCGATTATTCCGTCGCTTTCAGTCTCCATAACTCTTTCAACTTCTGGGTTATCTGTTCCAAATGTTGATTCTCCCATAGCTAAACCCATTTCGTTCATGAAAGAATAACGAGATTTGAAATAACGATAAGTATGTTTAGCCTGTGGCATTTCCCCCATAACTTCACCTGGCTCATATCCATGATCGTTCATAATTATTTTACGAACAGATCCTGCGGGCCAGTCTTTTTCAGGAATAATCCAAAGTTTGAAGTTGGCACTTGTCGAGTCATCGTTGTGAGTGATCATTGCCGTTCCATCAATAGATGCCTTATTACCTACAGCAACAATGGTACACGCGAAGGAAACAGATGCCACGAGAAGAACGAGAGCAAAAGCTACAAAAACCGATAGTAATCTTTTTCTTTTCTCCATTCTTGTACCTCCCCTTTGTTATGAGCCACTTTTATTTGATTTTGTTAATTTAAAAACACCTTTTGTGGATCCGCTCTTGAAGGGTCGTGATAGTAATGTCCAACATCATTTTCCATAAGATCGTTAAAATCTGGCCAACTTAGAATAATTTCTTTTTCTGGATAGAAATCATTCATTTGTCGAACGAGTTCTAAAATACTTGACAGATGTCTTCCAACTCTGTATTTCATCGGAGCTCCTCGCTCAATGTCATATTCAGGAGCACAGAAAAGCAGCCCGTGTTCTGAAGCAGTCTGCAAAAACTCATCTTTTCCTTCAAGCATGAGTTCTTCAGTTATTTTGCCTGCAACACGATCAATAAAAGGTTCCTGTGTTTCCATCAGTACGGCAAGAACCCCTTCGTAATTTTCTTCTGGTACTGGAGAAAAATCTCCAACCTCTCTATGGGTAAGCCCACGAAGTTTCTTAGGACTTGCCTCGCATTTCATAGGAAAATCTCTGGCACTCAATTCCATAGAGGCCATCATTGCAATATCCATTGCGTTGTCATGAGCAACATAGGTGCTCACAACTGGATACATGAGAGATGCTTCGTGTGTATCACAAAAGAGATCTGCTTTTTCCTTTCGTATAAGCTCCATAATGGCGAAAGCAAGTTTTTCAGTTAGATTGCCGTCTGGTCTGCCAGGGAAGGTTCTGTTGAGGTTCCTGGCATCTGTATAGGCTAAATTTTGCTTTGAAGGATAGTGTACGTACGTAAAAGGATCTGGCCATTGATGGAGAGGGTCCGTTGAACGATCTCCTATTCGAAATCTTTTGGGACCAAATGCCGTTTCAATATGGAAAAACTTAGGGTATGCATTACCAAGCATTCCCACATATGATGCACTCATATTTGCATGAGGAATGATAAAAGCTCTCCCTTTTTCAATTTCAATGTTTTCCATAGCTACATAAGCAGATTGTGTTGTTGCTGGTTCGTAAGGATGGGTTCCTCCCAAAAAGACGAGGGTCCCACCAGAAACTCCAGAATCGAAAATGTAAACCGGAGTATCTACAGGGGTATCTTTAATTCCTTCAAAATAATCGCTCAACATTACTTTTTTTGTAAAATCATTTGACACTACGATGGTTTCTTGGAAATTTCGTAGATCAAGAAATTCTCTCGCGCCGAGAAAAGCAACAAGAAGAGCGACACCGAGTATTATTATTTTTTTGATAATTTCTTTTTGAGATAACTTTTCTATACTCACGATGCCCACCTACTTTATATGTAAAACCCTTAGGAGAAAGGGTATCAAGGTGTAAGCATAAACGATGTCATAAATAATGCTTCTCCGTGTCTTTCTGAAAAAAAGACTTCTAAGTAGTAACAATCCGAGGAAAGCTGCAATGAGGTAATAAATGGAATGTATTATGGAATTTAAAAAAGTTAGCAAATCAATCCCTCCTTATCTCATTACAAGGAAGCTAAAAAAGTTAGCATTCATCAGAATTATGAGAGCGGTAATTCCCATGAAAAGAGCAGGGATGGCAATAGCCCGTAGGAAAGACATATAGCTTCCCTCATAACCTGAAACCTCAATAGCAACTCTTCCCGAAATTCTGGAGGGAGGCATACAATCCCCCAGAGGAAATATTAAGCTAAGAGCGGCAGCAACAATTGTTACATTGAATCCGATAGAATTGAAAAGGAAAATAAGAGGTGTTCCTAAAATAATGGCGCTTCCATAACTTAGTGAACCTTGTGCCATCGGCAAGAAAAATATAGCAGTAAGATATATAAAGGTAACTGGCAAAGTTACAAAAGTTATGGCAATAAGGCCTCTCACACCAGTTGCTGTCATTATATTAACCAAAACCCCGACGCTAATAACTGTTGCCAAAAGGGGGAAGACCTGTTCGATTGTATTAACAAGGACTTCATACCAATGGGAAAATGGCTTTTTCTGAGGATCGCAAAGGATAGAAATTCCACCACAT
This sequence comes from Aminobacterium sp. MB27-C1, assembly GCF_030908405.1. Classification (NCBI taxonomy): domain Bacteria; kingdom Thermotogati; phylum Synergistota; class Synergistia; order Synergistales; family Aminobacteriaceae; genus Aminobacterium; species Aminobacterium sp. MB27-C1. The sequence goes on from NZ_CP133089.1 coordinate 1,135,730, forward strand.
ATAAGAAAATTTAAAGGCAATCCTACTGTTGGCATATTAAAAGCAGCATATTTTGATAAAAGGACAATAACAAGGAAAGTCCCCATGGGGAAAATTATTCTGAACCAGTTCATTCCGTCAACTATAGGAGGTAATTCAGAAAGCACCTTAGCTTTAGGTTGAGGAGTTCCTCCACGAAGAAGAAAAATAACGGCAAAGGCAGTAATAAATAGTATGGGAACCAATAGGGGAATCGTAAAACCTACATAGGGCATATTAGCTTGGGCCGCCATGAGCATGGCCCATAAATTAATGGGAGGAGCTACAGCTGCCAGCATTGATGTTACGTAAATAAATGCAGTAGTTTTAACAGAAGTGATCCCCATATAATGGAGAACAGTAGCTATCATCCCGCCGACAACAAACATAGAAACACTTCCAGCACCAGTTAAAGCGCCTGGAATGAGCATGATCACTGCTAGAATAGAGAAAAGAACCCACTTGGTATCGTAAAATCGATCGACCATTTTTCTGACCAGAGCATTCATCGCACCAGTATCAGAATAAAGGTTAACAAAAATAGACGCTGTTACGAAGATAAGACCTACATCAAAATAAGTGAAGGTTCCTTCTACAAGAAGGCGAACTGGAAAGCCTAATTTCCCAGCAAAAGCCCCTGCAATAGCAGTGATAACCATAGAAATTTCAGGCGACTTCAACTTCCAGCTGCACAGGGCAAACACAACAACCATGACAGCCAGTACAATGGATGTTTCAGCATACATAGACATATTATAGATGCCTACTATTGTTTACTGATACATTTCCTGGACAACTTTCATAAAATCCAGGGTTTCGTCAATAATTGTTAAAGGGACTCCGTTTGTTTTGGCTAATTCAGTAAAACGACCGTCTTCGTTACTATCTTTCTTTACAATAAATGCATGTGCAAAAGGAGCTATTGCATCTATAGATCGCTCATCAGCACTTCCAGGCTTACCTCTTCGAGTGTTTCCCTCAATGTGGCAAGCTATGATTTGAAGTCCATCGGCCTTTGCTGATTCCATTATTTTATTAAGTCTGGCTATTTCCTCATCAATTGTTATGCCAGAAGCGCCCAATCCCTTAGCCGAAGAACCTATAATCACCATTATCGTTTTAAATCCGCCAGCCTTAATATCTTCTGGCCATGGTTCAGAGAGATATTTAAAATCTGTAACAGCTTTAGACCTTGTTACTAAAAGCCTTCCCATTTTTCCGCCAGGACCCTGCCCAGCATTAGTAATTAAAAGAGGAACATTTCCCTTCATTGGAGCGTCACCAGTAACAGCTGCATTCGATGGAATGGGGGATAGAGAGAGGAAGAGAGAAAGAATACAAAGGCAGATTATAACTTTTTTCATCCAGATTTTCTCCCCTTTCAAAATTTAAAATATTTCGATTTAACTGCTTCTGTTTCAGTGTATGAAAACTTAATAACCGTGTCAAGCTGTATACTACATTCTTTTCAATAGGGCCAGATTACATACGATTTAGAGCCAATCTGGTTATAGTTATAACTACAAATAACGAGTATATTTAATTTGTTCGGCGAGATAATTCGGTGAAATAATAAAGAGGGAGTGTGCAAAATATGACTACGTTTAAATTCGGGAGTAAAGTTTTGTTTCTTACTCTATTAAGTTCCATCCTTTTAGGGGGCATTTCTTTTGCTGCTCAACCTGAACTTAATGCATATACAATATGGTCAGAGCGTTATGCGAATGCTGTTTTTAGCGCCTTTACCGAAGAAACTGGCATCAAAGTAAATTGGATGAGATTTTCTTCAGGAGAAGTACAAGCACGTCTTGAAGCAGAAAAAAAGAACCCTCAAGTTGACGTTGTATTTGGAAATATGGCTGAGGCTTTCATTAATGGAATCCCCAAAGGGCTTTTCGAACCATATATGCCAGAAGGAAGCAATCAGATACCAGAAAAGTTCAGAGATAAAAATGGTTATTGGACAGGAGTAGCTATTGATCCTATCTGTTTTATGTTCAACGCTAAATTTTTAAAAGATCATGGTCTGGAAGCTCCAACATCGTGGAAAGATTTGTTGAATCCAGCCTATAAGAGTCAATTGCAAATGGCCGATGCACGAACGTCGGGAACAGCAATGTATCGTATTCTCAGTCTTGTTGAAGCCATGGGAGAAGATGAGGCATATTCCTATCAAAGAGACTTAAACAAAAATGTTCAAGTCTACACCAAAAGTGGGGCAGGCGGCGCTTTACCAATAGCAAGAGGACAAGCAGCAGGAGGAATCTTCTTTCTCGTTGATGCGCTGGAGATGCAGCAAAAAGGATATGACATAGCAATTAGTTATCCCGTAGATGGTGTTGTTGCAGGTATTGAAGCTATGGCTTTGGTTTCTGGAGCTAAACATCCGGATCTTGCTAAAAAGTTTTTAGATTGGGCATCTACTGAACGAATGCAACGAATTTACGAAGAGAGCCAAATAAATCTAATTCCTAGTAATCCTAATGTAAAGATTTCTAACCCTGGGCTCGACATGTCTAAGGTCAATGTATTACCACTGGACATTAAATGGGCTGGAGAAAATCGTGAACGCTTAGTAGAACGTTGGATCAATGAAGTACTTAAGTAGCAACAACACGAAAAGGCTTGATAGATCGCTCATACCTGTCTTAGCTGTATTATGGGCCCTATTGGGCCTTTTCGTTTTATATCCGCTTATGCGGCTTCTTTATATCGTTTTTATTGTCGAAGGAAGTTTTACACTAAGTAATTTAAGTGAAGTTTTCACAAATTGGTATAACAGGAAGGCACTTTTAGATAGCCTTATTCTGGCAACATCAGTTGCTATTAGTGGAACTTTTTTGGGTTTTATTTTTGCTTTTGCGGAAACACGGATATCTTTGCCACGAATTGTGAAGTGGTTTATTGGAGCCATAGTCGTTTTACCCTTTGTTTCACCTCCATTTACCAGTAGTATCGCTTTAACTTTGGCAATAGGCCCCAATGGGCTACTTTTAAAGCTATTAGGGATTCCAGATTTCAATATTTACGGATTTTGGGGAACATGGCTTGCGGAAACCCTCACATATTTTCCTATAGCCTTTCTGACACTTGCCGCTGTTCTTAACGCAATCGATCAAAATCTTGAAGATGCAGCTATGAGTATGGGAAGCTCTAGATGGCGTACATTTCATACCATTACATTGCCGTTGAGCGCACCTGGTATTGCTAATGCTTTTTTACTTCTTTTTGGCTGTTCTCTAGCAGATTTTGCTACACCCCTTGTTATGGCGGGGCACACATTTCCCGTTCTTACAACGCAAGCTTATCTTCAAATTACTGGGATGTATGATCTTCAAGGAGGAGCAACTCTTTCATTTATCTTGCTCATACCTGCACTTTTAGTCTATCTTCTTCAACATTACTGGATTGAAAAACGCAGCTATGTAACAGTAACAGGCAAATCAGGAGGTCGGGGATCTGCACGAGGAGCAGGAACTGTACTTGAAACGCTCATCTTACTTCTTATATCTATTATTTCGCTCTTTATAATTTTCCTCTACTCAATGATTTTCTTCGGATCCCTCGTAAAGGTATGGGGAGTTGATAATTCATTTACTCTTGAAAACTATGTCTACGTTTTTACTGTTGGGAAAGAAGCAATAAAAGACACACTACTCATAGCAGTAACTTCAACCTTTTTGGGCAGTGTAATAGGCATATGTATAGGCTATTTAGTCAGTCGCCCAGACCTTCCATGGCGTAAAACTCTAGAATTTACTTCTCTGCTAAACTATGTTTTGCCAGGGACAGTCGTAGGTATAGCATATGTTGTTGCTTTCAATTCAGGACCTCTCGTACTCACAGGCACTATGTTTATTATTGTTGCACTTTGTGCTTTTCGTTACGATGCCGCGGGGATACGGGCAATAGTTGCGTCAATGCAACAAATAGATACGTCTATTGAAGAAGCTTCACTTAGCTTGGGAGCCTCTCGCGCAACAACATTTTTCAGAGTGACACTTCCTCTTATTGCTCCTGCCGTAACAACTGGCATGCGATATCTTTTTGTTGTTTCTATGACAGCTGTAAGTGCTATCATCTTTTTAGTCTCTGTGCGATGGAGTTTATTGACAGTACGTATTTTGGAGTGCATTACAGAACTCCTTTTTGCGCAGGCCGCTGCTTTTTCGGTTGTTTTGGTTTTGATCGTTTTTGCAGCGATGGGGATTATAGCCCTTATGTTCCGATTGATATACCCTAATTACATGCGAGCTAGATAGAGGAGGCCATAAAGATGTCTCTATCCATATCACTACAGCACCTAACTAAGATTTTCACAAAAGGGAAAGAAAGCTTTAAAGCTGTCGATAACATTCATTTAGACATTAATGCGGGAGAACTCGTTACTTTCTTGGGGCCATCTGGTTGCGGGAAGACAACAATTCTACGAATGATAGCTGGCTTTGAGACTCCAACAGAGGGACACATATACTTTGATGGGAAAAATGTCACGTCTATAGACGCAAACAAACGAGATATTGGTTTCGTTTTTCAAAATTATGCTCTTTTCCCTCATATGAATGTTTTTGATAATGTAAGCTATGGTCTCAAAGTACGAGGTGCTACTCACAGGAAAATAACCGATAAGGTAGCTGAAGTTCTGGCTCTGGTAGGGCTAAAAAACGTTGAAAATCGTTTTCCGAATCAACTCTCAGGGGGAGAGCAGCAACGAGTAGCTTTAGCCCGAGTTTTTGCCATTAACCCTAATCTTCTTCTCATGGACGAGCCACTTTCCAACCTTGACGCTAAACTTCGCACCTATATGCGAACTGAAATTAGGCGCCTACAAAAGCAATTGGGAATAACGTGTATTTACGTTACTCACGACCAAAAAGAAGCACTGACTATTGCAGATCGTATTGTCGTACTTAACAAAGGTCGAATAGAACAGGTAGCAACACCTTTTGATCTTTATGCTCATCCCCAAACTTTGTTTGTAGCTGATTTTATAGGGCAAGCCAACATCTTTAATAGCAAAGTACAAAGTTTTCATGATGAAAGTTTGGATGTTCTTACATATGGGAATTACCTTACCATACAGAATCCTATGCATACGCATTTTAGTATCGGAGAAGAGATTGCACTCGTTGTACGACCAGAATCTATACGTTTGGAACCGACTGCAAATTCAACTGTTCACGGAATTGTTCGGAGTTGTGTATTTGTAGGAGATAAGATGGAATATGAAATAGAGTTGGAACCGGGGCATCTTATTCATGCTTTTATCCCTTACTCCCACGAAACAAAAGCTTTTTCCGAAGGAGACCGTGTTGGTATTTATATTGATCCGAGAGACATTACAGCTTTGCCGTTTTAAATTTCCTTATTTTTAGCATAGCTAGCTTCTTTTACAAGATATAATAAGAAGCTACTTTATTTCCGAAATAGAAAATCAAATTTTGATCATGGACTGGATTGATCTTTTGAGGTGTTTTATCAGTTGTTTTTCTCTTAAATTAAGCTGATACGATTTAGGAGATAATAGATACACTCCAAGTTTTAAATCAGTCCCGACTATAGGAAGATAGGCACATCCATTTGGGAGGACTCCAGGAATTACAATGGAAATATAATTACTGTTTCTCACTGTATCCACAAGACCACCACGGTCGAAAACAAACAATATATTGCCACTGTTTTGAATGCCCAAAGGGCCTAACCAATCGTCAAAATCAAAATTTTCATATGTAGCAAAAGGAAAATGCTGGAGTTCATCTATATTAATATTTTCCTTTTTTGATAAAGGGTTTCGGCAAGAAACTATGGCTACTACAGGAATATCTTTTCCTATAAGCTCCATCTTAAGATTATATTTGTTTGCATCTATTTTATGTTTGGAATACATACTATTAAAACAATACATAATAGATAGACGATATTTTTGTTCCACCACATCTCGCATTGTTTGTATTAATCCTGTTTCTTTAAAAGCATCCTGTATTTTTCCAGCGGGACTATTTTTTTTAAAATCAAGAAAACTTTGCATCAAAGCAGAAGAATATGTGCAAGAAACGGAAAGATTACGATTCTCTAAAAAAGCGTTTGGGATTCGTTTTATCTTTTCGACTTCACTTAAAATTAATTCAGCGCTAAGCAACAACATCCTGCCTTCAGGCGTAATCTCTATTCCTGAATTCTTTCGCATAAAAATTTGAAATCCTAGTTCGCTTTCAAAATTCCGAATCACGGTACTCAAATTCGGTTGGGACATACATAGATTTTGTGCTGCTTTATTAATCGAGCCGCAACGATAAATTTCTACCACATAAGCAAGGTATTGAAGGTTCATTTACTATCTCCTCCTTCATATGTGATTATATGAAAATACATATAGGGTATCAAGTATTTAAATAACTACCCACACGTGCTTCATAGTATGATGCAAACAATGAATCTATATGGATTATAGGAGGGATAATGAATGCTAGAAAACAATCAACCAGACAGTGCTTTATCGTCTCCTCGCTTTTGCAATACGGGAACTTTTATGCGTATGCCAAAGGTAGAGACAGCTAAAGGATTGGATTTTGTAATAGCGGGCGCCCCCTTCGATACTGCTAGCTCATATCGATCAGGAGCACGCTTTGGACCTTCGGGAATCCGTGCAATTTCGGCCATGATGAAACCTAACAATGTAATATTACAGGTTAATATTATGAATAGCCTTAAAGGTGGCGATATTGGTGACTTTAATATCGTACCAGGATATATTCACCCTACATATATGCAGATAGAGAAAGGTGTTCAGAACATCATCAATGATAATGCTATGCCAGTAGTTCTGGGCGGTGACCATTCCATAACATTAGCAGAACTACGTGCGGTGGCAAAAAAACATGGACCTGTAGCAATCATCCATTTTGATTCCCATTCTGATTTATGCGACACGGTATTCGGTGAAAAATATAATCATGGAACCCCTTTTCGTCGAGCTTTGGAAGAAGGGCTTATTGACGCCGCACACTCTATCCAGCTGGGAATGAGAGGATCGCTCTATGACCCCAACGAGCACAAAATTGCCGCTGAACTTGGTATGAAATTGATTCCTGCCCATAAAATACGAGAAATCGGAATTGATAAAGTGATAGAAATAGCCTTAGAACGGATTGGGGATACTCCTGTATTTCTTACTTTCGATATTGATTTTGTAGACCCTGCCTATGCACCTGGAACTGGCACACCAGAGGTTGGTGGTTTCACTTCGTATGAATCGTTACATATGGTACGGCAATTAAAAGACTTGAATTTTGTGGGAATGGACCTTGTGGAAGTAGCACCATGTTATGACTTTGGTGAATTAACTACTTATATGGCGGCCAATGTTGTATATGAATTCTTATCAATTCTGGCATATCAAAAAGAAACAAAATAATATAGACCATCCGGTGCTGTAATAACACTGGATGGTCTTACTTTACTTCTAGCTGAACGTCACCATCCGCCTCCACCACCGCCACCGCCTCCGCCTCCAGAGGAACCGCTGCCACCTCTTCCACTCGACGATCCTGGAGCAGTTGACGCAGAGGCTATTGAATCAGAAATAGAAGAGGTTATTCCTGTCAAGGCATCTCCAGAGTAAAAACTAAAAGCATTTTTCCCTGAATACCATACTGGGTGGTAATCATTTTCGGCTAAAATATCTGCAAATTTATTCGCCCAGGTTTCAGCGGTATCCAAAGCAAAAGCATAGGGGAGTAGACTCTCAAATACTTCAGGTGTCTCTTCTGGAGGATTAAACATCTCCAAACGATGTCGTTCCGCTGTTTTCATATACATGGCAAGTCCTTCTGCCTCAGAAAGAACAATGTTACCCTTTTCTGTTCTCACCTTCATAAGTTTACGGAAAACAATTACAAGTACAGCAGTCATCAAGGGAGGGAGAAGCATATACCATTCACACACACACATTCCTATAACAAAACTGCCAACAAAACCTATCCCGAATATAACAACAAAAATAAAAGAAAATATTTTCTTCAGAATCCTGCCACTTTCTCGGGAAGCCCTCCAAATAGAAAGGAAAAAGGTGCCCAAAAATAAGACTAGACCCGTCATAATCAATAAGAAAAGAGACATGTCAATTTGCCCTCCCCATCGCAGAAGCAGGCATATAAATATGGGGATCAAAAGTCCACTTGCCCATGGCAGCGTGTTTTTGGAAAAGAGAGGTTTCGCTTTTTGCCGATAATGTTTCTCTAACTTGTCCTTAGCATTACTAAGAATTTTATGATTATCCTGACGCAATAATAATTCATCTCTTCCATTATCAAAAAGAGTAGACATAAGAATCTCTTCTTCTTCGGTTTTACAGGGCATCTTCCCATCGGTCTCGCTATACATTCGCTTTAAACAATATTTTTTCCCTGCCAACCTAGAAGAAAAAGAAACAACTCCCCTTAGAAGAGCATTTTCTTGAAGTTGTCCGAGACGTTCCATTGCTTCTTCTAGCGTCAATTCCTCAATAACAATAAATTTTTTTACAGCGAGGTTAAGTATTTCAGCAGTAAAACAAACATTATCCATTCCCATACGTTCTACATACCGTAAGAAACCTGGGCTTACGTCTTTTGAAGGGTAAAATAGAGGAATAACAGGTTTACGATAAGGATCTTTTCCCCAACGGGACCAAATCATCACATAATAAATCAAGAGGAGAAAAGGAGTACCGAAAAGGAACCACATACCAAACTTTTCAAAAAACGTATATCTCAGTGGGTTTTCAGGCTGATTTATAATCCCTTTCGGCCACGTATAGGCCACAGTGAGGCCTTCTTTTGGAGCAAGAGGTTTTGTTGTTTCTACTGTACTATCGGAAAATACTTGGGCATTTCTTCCCTTTGCTCCCTGCAACCCCGTATAAATATCTATTGACAAAAAAGGGCTTTTCTCAGGAATAGAAACAGAGAATTTCACCTTCTCTATTGGGAAGTCCCAGGCATTACCTGTAACATTCCAATACAATTCGTCATGTTCTTCAAAAAAACCTATCTGCCCTGTAGTTATATAGACTAAAGTATATGTTTGCTCTCCTAAAGAAACGAACTTTTCTGGATCTCCAAGATAGATACGAACCCCATTAGAGCGAGACTCTACCTTGTAAGGAATCTTTCTACCATTAAGTAAAGCTTCTTGTACCGAAAAACCTACCTGTACAGTTCGTCCTGAAGAGTCTTTGTATATCGTGGGGAAATCGCGAAAAATCCCCCTGCGTATTTGTTCGCCTTCAACATTCACGGTAATGTCTTCTCTCACTTCAAGGGAAGAATCAACATTCACTTTAGCTTGAGAAGAGAACATAATAATTTTTTCTTCCGCTTGCACATAAGAAGGAAGGATGAAGATCAAAATTGGCAATACGAAAAGAAGAAAAGAAAGTTTTTTTCGATATAGCATAAAGTTAAAAAGAGACATGTGGTGTCGTACGTGCTTCTTCTGTTGCTTCAAAGTAGTCTGCCTTCTCATAACCAAAATTTCGGGCTATGAGCACAGCCGGAAAAGTCGATATGGCAATATTAAAATCTCTCGCAGCGCCGTTATAGTAGCGACGAGACATTTGTATGTCATTCTCAAGAGAGGAAAGCTCTTCCTGAAGTTGAAGAAAATTAGAATTAGCCTGTAACGCCGGGTAATTTTCAGCTACAGCAAAGAGAGATTTCAAAGCGCCAGATAGCATATTTTCAGAATCGGCACGCTCTTGTAAAGAGTGTGCTTTCGTAATTGCTGAACGAGCCTCGGTAACACGTTGAAAAACCTCTTTTTCATGAGCAGCATAACCTTTTACAGTTTCGACAAGATTAGGAATGAGATCAAATCTACGTTTGAGCTGAACGTCAATACCACTCCAAGCCTCATCTTTCAAATTAACCATACGAACAAGATGGTTATAAATCGATATAGCCCAGAAAATTAATGCAGCAATAACAGCAAGAATAATAAATATGGGCATTGTCTTTATTCCTCCTCTGTCGCTGAAATGTATTTATTTTACCTCAAAAATTTTTTCTTATAACATCCTCTTACAAGATGCAATTTAATAAAAAGGCAGAATTGTGCTATTGAGTTCCCCCTAATGGCTACGTATAATGATAAGTAAATTTAAACCTTTCAGGAGGGGATGCATGCCTAAGAAAGTCCCTGTATTTGCAGCGATTATTTTAGCAGCAGGATCTTCAACTCGAATGGGGCAATGTAAACCTTTACTCTCTATAAATAAGCAAAGCTTGTTAAGCCATCTTGTTACAACATATATAAATGCTGGTGTTTCTCATATTATTGTTGTTACAGGAGCCTATAGAGAGCTAGTTGAACGTGAGTGCCGGTATCTGCATTGTAAAATAGCATATAACAAAAATCACGACACCGGCGGCATGTTCAGTTCCGTTATTTGTGGCGTACAGACTCTTCCTTCTGAAGTATCCGCTTTTTTTGTTCATCCATGCGATATTCCTCTTGTACGATCTAGTACAATTCACTCTCTCTTACACCATTGGGACACGTCTATGCCTGTCTTAACTCCTGTCTTTAAAGGGAAGAAAGGACATCCGCCCCTCTTATCAAAGCATCTTCTTCCGTATATCTTGTCATGGTCAGGCGAAGACGGACTGGCTGGATTTTTAAGAAAATATACTTCTACTTCGTTGCTTTCTGTTCCTGATCAATTTATTCTTTATGATATAGACACTCCTGAAGATTATCGTAAAGCTCTTCATGCTTGGAATACGCACACCATACCTACAGAAGAAGAGTGTGAAGAACTCTTCTCCATTGCACGAACTCCCGAGAAAGTCATTCGCCATTGCCGCGTCGTTCAGAAAGTAGCCCGTCATATAGCGCTTTCCGTCTCTTCCTTTCATCCGTGTCATTTCCTTTTGGTAGATAAAGCAGCTCTTTTGCATGACATCTGCAGAACATCGCCACATCACGCCAATGCAGGCTATTTTTTCCTTAAAAATTGGGGATTTGATGCCGTAGCAGAGTTAGTAAAAAACCATATGGACATTCCTGAAGATGCCACAACTGAAACTAAAATTCTCTATCTGGCCGATAAGATAGTAAAAGATTTCAATATTGTATCTCTTCAAGAAAGGATCGACGACGTCTTGAGCAAATGGAAGGGAGGACAGGCATCAAAACAGGGCTTAAGGCGTCTCCATAAAGCTCTCGATATACAAAATGAATTCGAGAAACTGACAGATGGAAATCTTGATGTAGGAGAATAAAGAATGACTGCCTATATATTAAAAGAGATTTACGAACGAATAGAGCGAGGCGAAGAGGGCATTTTATGCACCATCATAGAAAGCAAAGGATCAACACCGCAAAAACCTGGAACTCGCATGTTTGTCTTTCCAAATGGGAATATTTTAGGAACTATCGGAGGAGGAATATTTGAACATAGAGTTATAAAAAGAGCGCTGGCTCTATTTAATGAAACTGAAAAAACAGCCCTCTACTCTGAAAAATTTGAAGCGAAAAATCCTGACGATGCTATATGCGGCGGAGAAGCAACAGTCTTTATGGAGTACCTGACAGGAAAACCTCATCTCATTATTTTAGGTGCTGGCCATGTAGGAAAAGCATTGGCACAAATAGCTACCTTTTGTGGATTTAAAGTGACATTATGGGACGATAGATTAAAATTTTTGCCACAAACGGAAAATTCAGAAATACAAATTGTCTGTTCTTCTCTCGACGATGCTATTCATAAACGGCTTCCGTTTTTACCTCCTCCCTTTGTTGTAGTTGTAACGAGAGGTCACGCTCTTGATGGTGAAGCAATCAAGTTACTCGAAAATCAAAACACAGCATATCTAGGAGTAATAGGATCGACCAAAAAGGTAACGCAGCTGCGACAAGAATTAGTTGCACAGGGAATATCACTTTCGTATCTTGACTCAATATATACGCCAATTGGCCTTTCTATCAAAGCAGAGACCCCATCTGAAATAGCGATCTCCATCATGGCTGAAATTATTGCAATTTACAGAAACGCCCCTATTAATAAGCTGCGTTTATGGCATAAGGAAACTGAGATAAACGAAGTAAAAAGGAGATGATGGCAGCCATGAAATGGTTTTATCCAACTTCTATTGAAGAAGCTATGCAACTGCTGTCTCAAGAAGAAGTTTTTCTTCATGGAGGAGGAACGGGACTTCTTCGACGTGGCTTACAAGGAATCAACGGTTTGATCGATATGTCTTCTCTCCCATTTAATACTATTAAAAGAGAGGATAGTACAGTTATTATTGGTTCACAATGTACATATGCTCAAGCAAGCGATGCTTTGCTTCAAATTGATCCTGAAAATGTATTGGGAAAAGCACTTGCTCTTGCTGCATCCACGCCTCTCAGAAATAGAATAACAATAGGAGGAAGTCTTGCTTTTTTACCACCGTGGTCAGATTTACTTGGCCCACTCGTAGCTCTTGATGCCAGAATAGCTGTAGCATGGCCACAAAAACGGACTTTTTCCTTATCTGAATTTATATCTACCTTTTCACAACAAAATAAATGCCTTATTACACATATTATTGTACCTGCGATAAAAACTCTGAATTTCTATTATAGGGAAACGCGTGTTTCCTTTGACTATCCTTCGTTCACATTAACAATCATCCTCAAAATTTCTGAAGGCTCTATAGAAAAAGCTCGCATCATCTTTACTGGAAACAAAACTCGTTTTTATGAAGCAAAAGAGATAGAAGAAAAACTTCTGGGGCTCCATATCAATACAATAACGCCTGAAGACTACGCTCAAGAATTACCAGAAATAGACTTTATCGATAAACAGTCAGGCTCGGCTCACTACCTCAATGAAATATCAAAGGTCTGGCTAGAGAGAGGTCTCCGTTCTTTAAAGGAGGGGGAGAGCCAATGAAAAAATTTTTCGTTATCAACGGCAAAGAAAGAGAACTTGAATTTGAAGAAGACGCTCTTCTTTTAGACCTTTTACGGTCTTCTGGTTATACGGAAGTACACTGTGGCTGCAAAGAGGGGAGTTGTGGATGTTGCACAATTCTTCTTGACGAAGTTCCGGTAAACTCATGTCAGATATTGGCAGCGACAGTTAACAATAAAAAAATAACTACGGTTTCTGGGCTAGGAACTATCCATTCGCCTCATCCCATACAGGATGCTTTTGTTGAAGCAGGCGCTGTTCAATGCGGTTTCTGCACACCTGGCATGGTTTTAGCAACATATGCCCTTTTGAAAAAAAATCCTTCTCCCTCAGACGAAGAAATTATAAACGCCCTTGACGGTAATTACTGTAGATGTACGGGGTATATAAAGATTTTGAAAGCAGTACATCTAGCAGCAAAGAAGGTGAAGAATAATGTCTGAATATAATGTCATCGGGAAATCCTTTGATAAAGTTGATGGAATATCTTTGGCAACTGGCTCAGCCCTTTATACGGATGATTGGAAAGTCAACAACCCCCTCATCATTCGGTTACTTTATTCTACTGAAGCTTTTGCTGAAATAATCGACATTGATATTGAAGAAGCTTCTAAGATGCCAGGCATTGTAGATATTCTTTCATTTATGAACACACCAGACACTTTATTTACAACGGCAGGGCAAGGATTTCCAGAACCTTCCCCTTACGACTGTCGCATTTTCGATAAAACAGTAAGATATGTTGGAGATAGAGTAGCAGCAGTTGTTGCAGAAACAGAAAAACAAGCCGAAGATGCTTTAAAAAAAATAAGAGTAACGTATCGTAGCCTCCAAACAAATTTTGATGCAGAAAAAGCCATGGATGAAAATATGCCTCATATTCACGGGAAAGAAGCGTTTTCTCCTATCTCGGCTCCTTATAACCCAGAAAAAAATCTGGCTGGACAATCTGACTTTTCCTATGGGGATATTGAAAAAGGATACGCAGAATCTGCCCATGTCACAGAGCATACATATACAACCCAATATGTGAGTCATTGCGCCATGGAACCCCATTCGGCACAAGCCTCATTCGATGAAAAAGGGCGTCTTATCATTGTTTCGTCTACCCAAGTTCCTTTCCATGCACGCCGTATAGTCAGCCACGTAACTGGCCTACCCATACGCCGAATCCGAGTAATAAAACCCCGAATTGGAGGGGGATTTGGCACAAAACAGGAAGTTTTTCTCGAACCTCTTGTCGCTTTGGTAAGTTTGCGAACCAAGAGATCTTCAAAACTGGTTTTGAGCCGTAAAGAAGTTTTTGTTTCTTCCCGAACGCGACATCCCTTTAGACTGAAACTACGTACTGGATTTAAAGAAGATGGGCAAATTATGACATTAGAAATGGATGCCCTAATGAATGCGGGAGCATATGGCCCCCACGCACTCACTGTTCTATCAAATGCAGGGTCAAAGGTGCTTCCTCTTCTGAACAAAATACCGAACATGAAATTTTCGGGCAAATCTGTTTACACAAACCTCCCCATCGCAGGTGCATATAGAGGATATGGAGCTACTCAGGGCTATTTTGCTCTCAATCAACATCTAGACATAATTTGCAGAGAAACTAATCAAGATATTCTTGAGTATATAAAAAAATGGCATATTAAAGAACAAGAAACATCTGCTGTCTTCGAAGCACTTGGTGAAGGAAAAGAAGGAGTTGCACAAGTAGTAAAAAGTTGCAAACTCTCTGAGTGTATCGATAAGGGAGCTAAAGCCATAGGTTGGTATCAGAAACGGGATAAAAAAATAGAGACTCAAAAAGATGTTGTTAGAGGAGTAGGAGTTGCTGTCGCAATGCAAGGTTCCGGCATCCCTCTCATAGATATGGGAAGCGCATATATGAAAATGAATGATGACGGATCCTTCTTCCTCTTTGTGGGAGCTACCGATATTGGCACTGGCTCCGATACAGTATTATCTCAAATAGCAGCAGAAACACTTCAAGTTCCTCTCGACTATATTCATATTCTTTCGTCAGACACTGATATGACACCTTTCGATGTAGGAGCTTATGCATCTTCAACTACATATATTTCTGGTGGAGCTGTGCTTCGTTGCGCACAAGACATTGTCAAACAGATTATTGAACACGGAGCACTAATGCTAGATTGTCCCAAAGAAGAACTCTCTCTTCACGAAGCTTGCGTTATCAATGAAAAGACAGGAAAGAGCATTTCTTTCGAACAAATTGGCCAACATTCTTTTTATACTAGTAAACAAATACAGATTCAATCAGGCGCATCTCATGTTTCCCCTCAATCGCCGCCTCCATTTATTGCTCAATTTGCGGAAGTAGAAGTAGATAAAAAAACTGGCAAAGTTCATGTTGTTAAATTTGTTTCAGCTATCGATTGTGGACAGCCGCTAAATCCCAAATTAGTGGAAGGACAAATTGAAGGTGCTGTTGTGAACGGCATAAGTTTTGCACTTACAGAGGAACTTCGTTTTGATAAAAGCGGAAGAGCTCTAAATTCCACCTTCTGGGATTACAAAATTTTCACTGCTGCAGATATTCCTGAAATGCAAACTATTATTGTAAATTCCTCAGATGAAGATGGCCCTTACGGAGCCAAGTCAGTAGCGGAAATTGGAATCAATGGTCCTGCTCCAGCTATTGCCAATGCTATTTATGATGCGGTAAACATTCGACTTTTCGACCTCCCCTTTACCCCCACTAAAATTATGAATGCCCTCAAAGCCACAGGAAGAGGGTGATATCGTGACAAAACAAATTATAGCGAACGGCCCTTTAACCGATGGCGATATTTTTTATCCGTGTGGTGCAATTCTTATAGAAGACAGGAAAATTATGGAAGTAGGCTCCTGCGAGACCTTGCGTCGCAAGTGGCCTGATACTCCTGTGGTTGATGTGGAAGGGCGCTTAATAATACCTGGACTGACAAACTTTCATCATCATCTTTATTCATCATTAGCAACAGGGCTTACACCTCGTGGAGAAACAATATCGTTCTCTGATATTTTAAAAAATTTATGGTGGCCTCTTGACTTTCTGCTCGACGAGGAAGCAATATATTTTTCAGCCCTATATGGCATTATACGTTCCGTACAATGTGGCGTTACATCTATATTTGATCACCATGCCTCACTGGGTTCTGATAAAGGCAGCCTTGAACTTATAGCTCATGCATTCAAAGAAGTTGGAATTCGCGGCGTTCTATGTTTTGAAGTTTCTGATCGAGCAGGAGAAGAAAAGGTCAATGAGCAAATTGAAGAAAATATCAGGTTCTGGCAAGAACACCAACGAGATGCCTTCATTCACGGAATGCTAGGCCTCCATGCTAATTTTACACTTTCAGAAAAGACACTTTATAAAATACGAGAGCTAAAACCTAAAAATCTTCCCATACATATTCATTGTGGAGAAGGAGAAGATGATCTTATCTATTGCCAGAAATTAGGATATAAGGGACCCGTTCATCGTCTTGATTCCTTTGGCCTATTAAATAAAGACTCCTTTCTTATTCACTGTATTCATTTATCTGAAGAAGACTACAAGATTCTTTCAAATAAATCTCCATGGGTTGTAACAAATCCCGAATCAAACGCTAATAACAGGGTTGGGCAAATGGATCGTCAAAGAATTACTAAATTCGTCATAGGAACTGATGGCATGTCTTCCGACATTATTGCCTCTCTAAGAAATTATGCCATTACTTCAAAAGAGTTTCCTGAACCATTTGAACGTCTTGAACGAACATTTTGGGGATGGCCCCGACTCATAAGAAGAAATACGTGGGGGTTTCAGGGAATATTCGCATTTGGTGAACCTGCTGATATTACAGTTCTAGACTATAAACCAGTCACCCCAATTCATGAATCAAATATTATGGGACATTTGATTTTTGGGGCACGGCAAGGCAATGCTTTTCTTACAATGTGCAATGGGAAAATTATATGGCAAAATGGCTCATTTGTTTCCCTGCATGAAGAAGCAGTCTTTCACGATATACGAAGAGTTGCAGGTAAGCTACACAAACGTTTTTCCTCGGGGAAAAAGGAGGGATTTCCATGGTCGGATTAGCAAGAACCATATGCGGAGTAACCTTTAAAAGCCCAGTTCTTACTGCTGCCGGACCTAACGTAGCCACAAAAGATCATGTACTAGCAGCTATTTCAGGAGGAGCAGGAGGCATTGTTACCAAAACCATTTCTGTCTCTCCAGCTCAAGACCCCAGGCCAACAATACGAAAGGGACCTCTTGGAAGTTTAATTAACTGCGAAACATGGTCTGAAAAACCCGTTGAAGATTCGTTGCCGATTTTTAATGCTATAAAAGAAAAAGGGTTACCCCTTATTGTTTCAATAGGTTACAAACCTCAAGAAGTGACGTTTCTCGGAAAACTTTTAGAACGTGATGTACATCCTGACATTATTGAATTCTCAACGCATTATGTGGGACATGAAATCAGCCCACTTATAGATGTAGCAAAAAGTTTGAGAGATGTTGTATCTGTTCCCATCTGGATGAAAATTTCTCCAAACATCCTTGACGTTCAAAATCTTGCAAAAGCCGCATCTCCATTTGTTGATGGCTTCGTAGCTATTAACTCTCTGGGGCCTGTTTTAGATTTTGATGTTGAAAAACCGTCACCTTTATTAGGTTCAACTTTTGGACAAGGATGGATGTCAGGCCCTCCAATTCTTCCAATAGCTCTACGTATTGTCTATGAAACATCAATAAGTCAACCCAAACCTGTTATAGGCGTCGGCGGAATAGAAAAGGGCGAAGATGCCATTAAGTTTTTCATGGCAGGAGCCTCTCTTGTGCAAATTTGTAGTGGTGCTCTCAAAAAAGGTTCAGCAATATATGGGACAGTCTCTCAAGAAATTGAAGAGTGGCTTGAGAAACATGGCTATTCATCTATAGATGATGTACAAAATAAATATATCGACGCAGTAAAACACCTTCGCCATTAAGGAGGTGCCTTAATTAATGACCATCGTTGGGAAAACATTCTCCAGAAAAGATGGAGTCGATAAAGTTACTGGGAAAGCTCTTTATGTCAATGACATATCTATCCCTGGAATGTGGGTTGGGGGAACCCTCCGCTCTTCAGAAGTTCGAGGAGTTATTAATAAGATAACATTCAGTTCTTCTTTTGATTGGACACAAGTAGTTGTTGTTCAAGCAACAGACCTTCCAGGGCCGAATTTTGTTGCTATGGTTAGAAATGATTTTCCTATTCTTGCGGAAAAAGAAATTTCTTACTGGAAGCAACCTATACTTCTCATTGCCGCTCCAGATAATAACATTCTACAACAAGCGCTTACCTCAGTAGTCGTAGATATTACGCCTCTTCATCCGGTCCTTACAATTGAAGAAGCTCTACAAAAAGACACGATCATTCATGGTGACACAAACATTATTGAAAAATATCGCATTCAAACAGGCGATACGAAAAAAGGATTTGAAAAGGCTGACTTTATAGTGGAAGGCTGTTACAGAACTGGATACCAGGAACACGTCTATCTAGAACCTCAGGGAATGATCGCACGCCCATGTGGTGAAAACTGCGTGGAAGTCATTGGTTCTCTTCAATGCCCTTATTATGTTCATAATGCTTTATGCAAGGGGCTCAATCTTACTCATGAAAAAGTCATTGTAAAACAAGCTGTTACAGGAGGCGCTTTTGGAGGAAAAGAGGACTACCCTTCAGTGCTTGCTCTTCACGCCTCTCTTCTTGCATTAAAAGCTCAACGACCAATCAAGATAATCTACGATAGAGAGGAAGATATTTTAGGAACAACAAAACGTCATCCGTCATTGATCTATCATAGGACAGGGGTCAAAAAAGACGGAACCATAGTAGCTTCCGAAGTAGATCTCTCACTTGATGGAGGAGCTTTTACCACTCTGAGCATCGTTGTTTTGCAACGTTCTATACTGCATGCTATGGGGCCATACAGAATGGATAATTTTGCATTGGAGGGTCGAGTAGTTGCAACAAATACTCCTCCTAACGGAGCATTTAGAGGATTTGGCGTTCCTCAAAGTGCTTTTGCCATTGAGCGTCACATGGATCGTATAGCAAAGACACTTCAATTATCTCCCGTAGAAATTCGGAGAAAAAATATCATGAAAGATGGAGATACTTTCCCTTTCGGCCAAAAAGTGGACTCTATTCATGCATCCCTCGTTTTAGAAGAGGCGCTAAAACAATCTCATTTCTTCAAGAAAGAAAAAGAATACGCCTATTACAATAAAATAAATGATAACGGTATTAAAAAGGGTATTGGCGTAGCTCTTGCATTTCATGGCGGAGGTTTTACTGGATCTGGAGAAGAAAAAATTGCGGGAAAAGTCAAAATTTCTTATGAACCAAATGAAAAAATTGGAATATACGTCAGTAGCGTAGAGATGGGGCAAGGAGCAGCAACGGTTTTGCCCATGATTGCTGCAGAAACGTTGGAATTACCTTTCGAAAAGGTAATTCATCACCAACCGAATACGGCATACACCCCTGATAGCGGACCAACTGTTGCTTCTCGTACAACCATGTTTGTAGGGAGTGTAGTAAAAAAAACATGCCAAATGCTACTCAGGAAGCTGGAAGAATATCTTGCTCTGTGGCACAACACTTCCACCTCTTCAATTCATTACAACAATGGAGTTTTTTCTCTTCCTGATAATCATAAATTTTATTTTGACGAAATAGCACATCGATACGTTCAAGAACATGGGAAGTTAGAAATCCAAGGAGAATATACACCTCCACCTAATCTCTTATGGGATGAAGAAACATATAGAGGAGCCGCGTATAAAGATTATTCGTGGATCGCTTATGTAGTAGAAACTAACGTTAATATGGACACATACGAAATACAGCCGACACTCTGCACAGTAGTAGCAGAAGTTGGTAAAGCTATTCATCCTGTCTTAGCTCGCGGACAAATAGAGGGAGGAGCGCTGCAAGCTCTCGGTTATAGTTACCTCGAAAATTTACAAATTGAAGATGGCCGATATGTTTCAGGACATCTTAACGCGTATCTTATCCCTACTTCTATGGATACACCTGCATTTAATACACACATTGCTGAAGTTGAGAGTCCTACGGGGCCCTATGGAGCTAAAGGCCTTGGAGAATTGCCTATGGATGGAGGTGCTCCTGCACTTGCTTCTGCAGTATGGAATGCAACTTCTCTTTTTACCTCACAAATACCAATAACCGGTGAAATGCTTTTTGAACTTGAGAACAACCTTATTCAGAAAGGCGTGGAGAAGAATGATTATTGATATTATCGTTAATCATAAAAAGTATATATTAAATGTCCACCCTTTAAAAAGGCTACTCGATATTATACGAGAGGATTTAAAACTCACTGGGACAAAAGAAGGATGTGGAGAAGGCGAGTGTGGGGCTTGTGCAGTGCTCATGGATGGAGAACTCATAAACTCATGCATGCTGCCGGCGATACAAGCCCATGGGCACCACTTCACGACAATAGAAGGATTAGATGATCAACATGGTGAACCGGATATTCTTCAACAAGCTTTTATTGACAAAAATGGAGTTCAATGTGGATTTTGCACACCTGGTATGATCTTAGCTGCTCGAGCTTTGCTTATAAAAAATCACCATCCCAATAGGGAGAAAATAAAAGAAGCACTCGCAGGCAACTTATGTCGTTGCACTGGATATGAAGCTATCTTCAGAGCAGTGGAGAGAGCCTCCGCACAATACTACGGCGAATCTATAAAGGAAGAGATCACCTATGATAACTTTCTCTTACCATCTTTATCGGAGAGGGAAAAAGAGTGGGTTTTTATTCCTCAACATATTGAAGACACACTTCATTTTCTTACACAGCATGAAGATATAACAATATTGGCAGGAATGACAGATATTGCCCCTGATATGAAAAATAAAAAAACGCACCCCCGAAAGATCTTAGATATCTATTCAATTCAAGAGCTACGTTCTATCCTCCTTAGCGAGGACGAAAAGAGCTTATCCATAGGTGCTACGTGTACGAACACACAACTTATGTATCATCCCTTAATCTTAAGATACTTACCATCCCTTAGTTATGCTGCTTCTCAATGTGGAGCAGTAGCTATTCAAAACAGAGCCACAATAGGGGGAAATATTATTACAGCTTCGGGAGCAGCAGATTTGCCTGTTATTCTACTGGCATTAGGAGCAGAGCTTGTATTAAGAAGTCATAAGGGAAGTAGAGTTATTTCTCTCGAAAAGTTTTTTACCGGTTATAGAAAAACCCTTCGCCAAAGTAATGAACTTCTTACAACAATAAAAGTGCCTCTTCCAGATCCACATGCCATACAGAAATTTTATAAAAGAGGTTCAAGAGCTATGCTTACTCTTTCCCGAATATCTTTAGGTTGTTATCTATCATATGAAAATCACAAAATTACGAAAATCAGATTTGCTGCTGGAAGTATGTCTGCGTTCCCAGAACGATTGTATAACGTAGAAAAGTCCCTGTTAGGATACCCCCTTTCTGAAGAATACATAAAAAAAGCAGCAGATGAAGCGGTAAAGAATCTACATCCGAGGAAATCCCCTGCATTCAGAAAAGAGGTTACACGTCGCCTTATAGAACGTTTTTTAAAAAATGTTAATGTCACGTGAAAACTGTATCGATCGCTACTTGACAGCAATTTGTAAATACTTTATTGTTGTTTTGCTGATAGGCGCCATCAGTAATACATGCAAAAGATTCTAGGAGGCAGTATTTTGACAACTCAGGGAACAGTCAAATGGTTTAATGCGTCAAAAGGTTATGGCTTCATCACAACTGACGAAGGCAAAGACATTTTTGTTCATTTCAGCGCTATTCAGAGCGATGGTTTTAAAACCCTCGACGAAGGCCAGAAAGTTTCTTTTGATATTGTAGAAGGACCTAAAGGGGAACAGGCCGCTAACGTTGTAAAGCTTTAGTTTTTGTCTTCACAATTCTGAAGCGAATAAAGGCAGCACAAAATGTGCTGCCTTTTTATTTTATTTATAAATTATATTTTTCTTCTACCTTTACAATTTATAAAAAAAGCATGTACAATGCTTAGCGGTTTAAGAAGGCAGACCTAAAAATAAAGAGAGGTCTGCCCTTATGTATTTGCATATATTGATATGTTATACTACGGAATGTTGTCCGCCAGTTGAAAGGGGTTGCTAAGTATGAGATCCGAGCTTGTATCTCAAGAAAAGAATTTTGTAACTATAAAGGTAGAAATAGAAGCCGATGAGTTTCAAAAGGAAGTTAATAAGGCTGTAAGGAATTTATCACAAAAAGCAAATATTCCCGGCTTCAGAAAAGGGAGAGTTCCTCGCAAAATCTTGGAGATGAGACTTGGTAAAGAGGGACTTCTTTTTGAAGCTCTTGAATCATATATGCCTGCAGCAATAGATCAAATTGTACAAGATTACGAATTAGATCTTATTGACCAGCCAGAGTTAAAAGTTGACAAAATGGAAGAAGGAAGCGACGTTTTAGTCACTTTGATATTTGAGGTTACACCTGAAGTAGAATTGCCTGATTTAGAAACAATAGAGATAGAAAAATTGAAAGTTAATGTTACAGACGAAATGGTTGATGAAGCCATTAAAAATATGCAAAAACAGAATGCTGAGCTAGAAAATGTTGATAGAGCCTCTGAGGATGAGGATGTTGTCGAAGTCGAATATGTAACAAGTGTTCTTGACGAAGATGGCTCTGTCCTTAAATCTCACGACCCTGCCACTGCAGACGTAGACCTTGGTCTCCAGGAATTAAGAGCAGAGGTAAAAGAAGCATTGAAAGGTCATGTAAGTGGTGACAGCGTCTCTGCTACTGTTAATGTTGAGAAAGATTATTCTGATCCCGAAGTTGCAGGGAAACAGGTTCGGTATGATATGACTGTCAAACAGGTTAAAGTCAAGAAGTATCCTGAACTTGATGCTGCTTTCTTTGAGAAGATGCTCGGGAAAGCCGTTGATAACGAGGCAGACTTCCGTGAAGAAGTTAAGAACCGTTTAATTGATCGTATGACACAAGAAAGCGACTCTATGGCAGAGAGTGCCGCTGTTGTTAAAGTAGCTGAGCTTGCCACAGTAGAACTCCCTGAAACATTGGTCAAACGGCAAATTGAGCACATACAGAAAGAAGACGCAGAAAATGCTCAAAAAAGATTCCAGAAAAACATGGATGATGTTTTAGCTGAATCAGGAATGACTCAGGAAGAGTATGATAATAGAGTAAAAGAACAAGCTGAAAAAACAGTTCGACAGTATCTTGTGCTTGATGCGTTATCAGAAGACTTCGAAGTTTCTATTGAAAAAGCCGACTTCGAGTCTGAAGTAGCACCTCTTGCAACAGCATACAACGTAAGCTCTGATAATATTTTAAAGGCTATCTTTAAAGATCAGAATAGAGTTATGGAGATGGGCAATAGAATCCGCTACAAAAAGACAACAAAGGCCTTGCTCGAAAAAATAAAAATTAATGAAGTAGATAAATTAACACCGGCTAAAGCTGAAGAAGAAAAAGCAGAGTAAACACATTATTCTTTCTTAAGGCATTAGCGAAGACAGGTGGTGAAGAATTATGTTAGTGCCAATGGTTATAGAACAAACTGGCAGAGGAGAACGAGCATATGACATTTATAGTCGTCTTCTCAAAGATAGAATTGTCTTTCTAGGAACAGAAATTGACGATACAGTAGCTAATACTGTGGTCGCACAGTTACTTTTTCTTGAAAGTGAAGATCCTGACAAAGATATACATCTTTATATAAACAGCCCGGGGGGAGTCGTCTCTAGCGGTCTCGCTATATATGATACGATGCAATACATAAAGTGCCCTGTTTCCACCATATGTATAGGACAAGCCGCTAGTATGGCTGCCGTGCTTCTTGCGGGAGGAAATGCAGGAAAACGTATAGCATTACCCAACGCAAGAGTCATGCTTCATCAACCTCTTGGTGGGACGCAAGGGCAAGCTACAGACATTGAAATTCACACAAAAGAAATTCTAAAGATACGTGAAAAAATCAATGATATACTTGTCAAGCACACGGGGCAGACACGGAAAAAAATAAAGGCTGATACAGACAGAGACTTTTTTATGTCAGCGGAAGAAGCTCTTGCTTATAATGTAATTGACAAGGTTATTCAATCTAGAGCCTAGAATTTCCCAGAACTGTTGGCCTAAAAATTTTGCTAAGGGAGCCCTTGCGTTGGTGCTCCCTTCTTTCTGTTTCATACCCCCAGTTATAAGGAGGTCTGTGTATGTTTACATACGACGACAAAGAAAAAGGAGAAAACAAAGGGAATTTACGTTGTTCCTTTTGTGGCAAAGGGCAAGATGAAGTTCGAAAACTTATAGCTGGCCCAGGTGTCTATATATGTGACGAATGCGTACATTTATGCAATCTTATTCTTAACGAAGAAGTCAGTGATGAACTCGTTAAAGAGAATAAGTCTTTTACTCTTTCATTAAAAGATACACCTAAACCGGCTGAAGTTAAAACATTTCTTGATCAATATGTTATCGGACAAGATGATGCCAAGAAAACGCTCTCTGTAGCCGTATACAATCACTACAAACGTATCAGTGCACGTCAAGAAGAGGATAGCGACATAGAGCTGCAAAAAAGTAATGTTTTGCTCATCGGACCTACAGGCTCGGGTAAAACACTTTTAGCGCAAAGTCTTGCCAGAAAGCTTAATGTGCCTTTTGCCATGGCTGATGCAACAACATTGACCGAAGCAGGCTATGTTGGAGAGGACGTCGAAAATATTCTTGTGCGGTTACTTCAAGCTGCGGATTATGACGTTCAGGCTGCTGAACGAGGCATTATCTATATAGACGAGCTTGATAAGATAACGCGCAAGTCTGAATCTGCATCGATAACACGCGACGTCTCTGGTGAAGGTGTTCAGCAGGCTCTTTTAAAAATTCTTGAAGGAACTCTTTCAAACGTTCCACCTAAGGGTGGGCGTAAACATCCCTATCAGGACTTTATACAAATCGACACGACAAATATTCTCTTTATTTGTGGCGGAGCATTTGATGGCATAGAAGAAATTATAGGACAGCGCGTCAATAAAAAGAAGATAGGTTTTGGTGGAGAAGTCCTAAGCGTCAAAGATCGACGCAAATACGAACTCATGCGCCAAGTACAGCCCGAAGATCTTATGTCTTTTGGCTTTATCCCAGAACTTATTGGCCGTCTTCCTATTGTTGTTCCTTTAGAGGAACTTGATGAAGACGCATTGGCTCGTATCCTTGTTGAACCTAAAAATGCTCTCATTCGGCAATATCAAAAAACGTTCGAGATAGAAGGCGTTAAGCTTCTTTTTGAACAAGACGCCATTCGTGCCATAGCAGGTCAAGCTCGTAAGAAGAACACTGGAGCACGAGGTTTACGTTCCATAATGGAATACCTTATGCTTGATCTGATGTATGAAATTCCCTCTCGATCGGAAGAAGTTGAGAAAATTATTATAACTAAAGACGTAGTAGAGAAGGGAGCCTCTCCCATTATCAAAATAAAAGGGCAAGAGGAGGTCGCCTAAGTGACGACGAAGGAACCAACGAACGCAGAACATAGCTATATACTTCCTGTTCGAGATCTGGTCCTCTTTCCTGGGGTGATTGTTCCCCTCTATATTGGAAGGCCACGATCTTTGAAAACTGTTGAAAAGGCAAGTCTTGAAGAAAAACCTATATTCGTTGTTACTCAAAAAGATCATTTGACAGAAAACCCCAAATTTGAGGATCTTTACTCAGTGGGAACAATTTGTTATATCCTTCAGATGATACGCATACCTGATGGAACTGTGAAGATTCTTGTAGAGGGAAAGCAACGTGGTTTTTTCAACGAGAGTTTAGAAGAAAAAGAAACTTTCGAAGGACTCGTTTCGACACTATCATGGGATTCAGCTCTTCCAGAAAATATGGAAGCCCTGAAGAGAAGTGTTCTTGAACTTTTTGAAAAATATGTTTCTCTTC
Source organism: Aminobacterium sp. MB27-C1 (assembly GCF_030908405.1). NCBI lineage: Bacteria > Thermotogati > Synergistota > Synergistia > Synergistales > Aminobacteriaceae > Aminobacterium > Aminobacterium sp. MB27-C1. The sequence goes on from NZ_CP133089.1 coordinate 1,161,708, forward strand.
ATACGAAGATCCCTAAGGAAATAATTGTTTCTATTTCAAATATAGAACACCCTTGTGAAGTAGCAGATATAGTAGCATCGCACCTTCGAATTCAAACCGAGAAAAAGCAGGATTTGCTTGGCATTACCAATCCTGAAAAATATATGAAGGTACTTATAAAGACCTTAATGGAAGAGATTGAGCTTCTTCAGCTAGAGCAATCGATACAGGAACAAGTTCGCCAAAAAATGGAGAAGGGGCATCGCGAATATTATCTTCGAGAGCAATTAAAGATTATCCAAACAGAACTTGGTGAAGAAGACTTCTCTTCTGAAACTGAAAACTTACTAAAAAAAATAGACGCTTCAGATATGCCTAAAGAAGTTCGGGAAAAAGCAAAGCGAGAGGTCGACAGACTTTCTAAGATGCCGCCAATTTCATCGGAAGCCAGTGTTTCAAGAACATACATTGACTGGCTTCTTGCTTTGCCATGGAATACAGTAACAGAAGAGAACCTGGATATATCCAAAGCAAAGAAGATACTTGACGAAGATCACTATGGTCTTGTTAAAGTTAAAGAACGTATACTTGAATTTCTAGCTGTCCGTCAAATGGCAGGAAAAGATGCAAAAGGACAGGTTCTTTGTTTTGTTGGCCCCCCTGGAGTGGGTAAAACTTCTTTGGCAAAATCAATAGCACGAGCTCTTGGCCGCCGTTTTGTCAACTTCTCTCTTGGTGGAATGCGAGACGAAGCTGAAATTCGTGGACACAGAAGAACTTATGTTGGAGCCAGGCCGGGAAGAATTATCCAAAAGATAAAACAGGCAGGCACGAAAAATCCTGTTATGCTCATGGATGAAATTGATAAACTCGGTCAGGATTTTCGAGGCGACCCGGCATCAGCATTGTTAGAGGTGCTAGACCCTGCACAAAATAGTGAATTTACAGACCACTATTTAGAGGCAGCTTTTGATTTGAGTAATGTCATCTTTATTACAACTGCTAACGTTATCCATACTATCCCTGCCCCGTTGTTAGATAGAATGGAAGTTATTAGACTTCCTGGATATGTTGCAGAAGAAAAAGTACATATAGCAAAAAAACATTTATTGCCTCGTTTATTCTCTGAGCATGGCTTAACAGAAGATATGATTCAAATAACACCTAAAGCCATCGAGAAAACAGTTCGAGACTATACTCGGGAAGCTGGGGTTAGGGGCCTGCAAAGAAATTTGGCAACATTGTGCAGAAAAACAACCCTCCATATTATTGAAGAGGGAAAAGATAATTTCCAAGAAAAGATAAAAATTGGCGTTAACGATCTAAAAGACTATTTGGGAGCACCGCGGCTTTATGACGTGCATGTTCCAAAGGAAAAACAGATAGGTACAGTTGTTGGACTCGCCTGGACTGAAAGTGGTGGTGATGTTCTAGTAATCGAAACGGTAAGCATGAGAGGAAAGGGAGACATCATCCTTACTGGCAATTTAGGGAACATTATGCAGGAATCCGCTCAAACCGCTTTAGGTTTTTTAAGGGCGCATAGTACTTCTTTGGGAATAGATCACATCAACTGGAAAAATATCGATATCCACATTCATGTTCCAGAAGGAGCGATTCCAAAAGATGGCCCATCAGCTGGAGTCACAATGGCTGTAGCCATGCTTTCTGTTTTAAGTGGAAGAAAGATTCTTCCAGGTGTTGCTATGACAGGTGAAATATCCCTACAAGGGAAGGTTCTTCCAGTTGGAGGAATACGAGAAAAGATACTGGCGGCAAAACGACAAAAAGTTTTTCAGATCATACTGCCAAGTGCAAATAAAATCGATATAGAAGAAATGGAGCAGTGGGTAACTCAAGATCTGACATTCCATTTTGCTGACTGTGCTTCTGATGTGTTCGACATTGCTTTAGAACGGAGATAAGAATGAACATAAGATGGAAAGCAGAGTTGTCAACTACAGCCTTTAATCAAAAACAATTTCCGCCAGAAAGCCTCCCCGAAATAGCTTTTGCGGGACGATCTAATGTAGGGAAATCGATGTTGCTTAATGTCCTTATGGAGCGTAAACTCGCACATGTCGGAGGGACTCCAGGAAAAACTCGAAGTGTTAATTTTTATAAAATCAAGGCTGATAAAGAATTTTTTCTTGTAGATTTACCTGGTTATGGTTATGCTGCTAGGGGTTATAAAGAAAAGGAACAATGGGCAGCGCTTATTGGACAATATATAACGCAAAGAGCTAGTCTACGTTTACTTGTTCATCTTGTAGATTTTCGCCACGGTTTGCTAAAAAAAGACAGAGAACTGCAAGATTGGGTTTCTCAAACAGAAGTCCCAGTGCTCGTTGTTTTCACGAAAGCAGATAAAATATCGAAGGGGCGTCATACAGGCCTGTTGCATACTTATATTAGGCAGGGGCTTAAATCTATTGAAGTTCCTTTTATTGTTTCAGCTCAATCTAAGTCAGGAATAATAGAATTGCGACAGTTCTTGACAAATTATCTCAATAGAGAGTAAATACTTTAAATTCCGAGTACGTAAAAGATCTAACGGAGGGGGACTTTCAATGGCAACTCGTACAAAAGAAATTGCAAAAAATTACGATCCAACGCCCATTGAGGATAAATGGTATTCATGGTGGCTAAAAACGGGACTTTTTCATGCTGAAGTAGATCCATCTAAAGAGGCTTTTTCAATTGTTATACCTCCTCCTAATGTTACTGGCTCTCTTCACATGGGACATGCTTTCAACAACACATTCCAAGACATTGTTTGTCGATATAAAAGAATGAATGGTTATAACGTTTTATGGCTGCCTGGAACAGACCATGCTGGAATCGCCACTCAGAATGTGGTAGAACGAAATCTTGCCAAAGATGGCATATCAAGACACGATCTCGGCCGTGAAGAATTTGTAAATAAAGTTTGGGAATGGAAAGAGGAGTACGGCAATAGGATCCTTGAACAAATGAAAAAGCTTGGGAACTCTTGCGATTGGGACAGAGAAAGATTTACCCTTGATGAAGGTCTCTCTCGTGCTGTTCGCACTGTTTTCGTTCGTCTTTACAAAAAAGGTCTTATATATAAGGGTCGTTATATTATTAACTGGTGCCCTCGCTGTCACACCGCTCTTTCTGATATCGAAGTGGAACACGAAGATGTTAAAGGACATTTTTACTATGTAAAATATCCCTTTGTTGAGGGAGAAGGCGCTCTTATTGTAGCTACAACACGCCCAGAAACCATACTGGGAGATGTAGCAATAGCTGTCCATCCAAGAGCAGAAAAATATAGTCATCTTATTGGCAAAAAAGTCCGTGTTCCTCTTACAGATCGAGAAATACCTATTATTGAAGATATTATGGTTGATCCAGAATTTGGAACAGGATGCGTAAAGATTACTCCTGCCCACGATCCTAACGACTTCCTTGTTGGACAACGCCATAATCTTGAGCAGATTCAGGTAATCGATGCTGATGGTTTTATGAATGAAAATGCACCTTCCTATAAGGGGCTTTCAGTACTGGAAGCTAGAGAACGTGTTGTAGAAGACCTTAAATCGCAAGGATTTATAGAGAAAATTGAGGAAATGGATCATTCTGTAGGTCACTGCTATCGCTGCCATACAGTGGTAGAACCATACCTTTCAGAGCAATGGTTCGTTAAAGCAAAACCTTTAGCCGATGCAGGAATAAAAGCTGTAGAAAATGGAGACATAAAATGGATTCCCGAGCAATGGCAAAAGATTTATTACCAGTGGATGGAAAATATCCGTGATTGGTGTATTTCAAGGCAGTTGTGGTGGGGACATCGTATTCCCGCATGGACTTGCGATGATTGCGGACATATTACAGTGGCTGAGGAAGATCCTTCAGTTTGCGAAAAATGTGGAAGTTCTCATATCCATCAGGATGAGGATGTTCTTGATACTTGGTTCAGTAGTGCTTTATGGCCTTTCTCAACACTAGGATGGCCTGACAACACTGAAGAACTTAAATATTTCTATCCTACATCTCTGCTCGTAACTGCATTCGATATTATTTTCTTCTGGGTTGCAAGAATGATTATGATGGGCCTTGAATTCCAAGAAAAGGAGCCTTTCAAGGAAGTATATATTCATGCTCTTATAAGAGATGAAGACGGTCATAAAATGAGCAAATCTAAGGGCAATGTTATTGATCCTCTTACCATGATCGACAAATATGGAGCAGATGCCCTCCGTCTCACCCTCGCAGCACTGACTGTACAGGGACGCGATATACTATTAAGCACAAACAAAATCGAAACATATCGTCTCTTCATGAATAAACTTTGGAATGCGAGCCGCTTTGCTCTCATGAATCTCGAAGATGATTGTGCAGTTAAGCCGCTTCCAAAGAAAGAAAACATGAGACTTCATGATCAGTGGATTCTAACACGGACACAAAACGTCATCGAAGAAATCAGTAAGCTTCTTGACGGGTATTTCGTCGGAGAAGCAGCGAGAATGATGTACGATTTCATTTGGGGAGACCTTTGTGACTGGTATCTTGAAATGTCTAAACCTGCTCTTAGGGGAGACGAAGGAGAATCGAGAGTAAGGGATACTCAAGCCATTGTTGAATATGTATTCCAAACAGTATTAAAGCTCATCCACCCCTTCATTCCCTTCGCCACTGAAGAGCTATGGCATACCTTTGGTTTCAGCGACGAATCTATAGAACGTTCTGATTGGCCTAAAGCTTCGGATGATATGAAATTTGATAACTCTCTGGTAGAAATGGCGACTCTTCAAGAGGTTATACGCATTATCAGAAACTTGAGGGCAGAAGCTCATGTTGCTCCCCAGCAGAGAGTAGAGCGCGTTATCCTTCAAACAAATAATGAACCGTTAACGGTTCTCGTTAAAGATAATATGGATATGATCTCTCTCTTGGCCAAAGTTGAACGAGTCGACATTATTTCAGATAATGAAGAGAAACCACACGGATGTCTTGCATCTGTTATGAGCTCTGGAGAAGTTAGTTTAGAAGTGGGAAGCCTTCTTGACATAGATGCTGAAATTTTACGTCTGGAGCAAGAACTTAAAAATCTGGAAAAAGACATGCAGAAGATGGAGAAAAAGTTAGCTAATAAAAACTTCACATCTAAGGCTCCCGAAGAAGTAGTAGAAAAAGAAAGAACTCGTTTAGAAGAAAACAAAAATCACTATCAGAGAATTTTAGATAATATAGCGAGTTTAAAAAGGTCATAATAATGAACGAACGATCACGTTACATTGAAATAGAAAATCAACTGGAACAAATTTCAAGCCCGGGTATTCACCCGGGCTTGGAGCGTATTTCGAGATTGTTTGAATGCTTGGGGCACCCAGAAAAAAGTTTTCCTGCTATACATATAGTAGGAACAAATGGGAAAGGATCCACTTCAGCATACATAGAATCTATTTTGCGGGAATCCGGTATGCGAACAGCGATGTATACCAGTCCGCATCTTGTTCATATGGGGGAGCGGCTCCTTATAAACGGTCATGCACTTTCATGTGAAAAATGGGAAGAAGCTGCCCAAAAAGTAATAAGCACTGTTAAAGAAAATGCCCAATTAGCTTTAGATCCTCCTACATATTTTGAAATTTTCACTGCAACAGCTTTTCTTTTAATCGCATCTTTTGATGTTGATATAGCCGTTATAGAAGCTGGAATGGGGGGAAGACTCGATGCAACCAATACCCTTGGCAACGTCCTTCTGACAATAATAACCCCTATCTCAAAAGATCATATGGAATATTTAGGAGATACTCTTGAAGCTATAGCTATGGAAAAATTTGCTGTTATCCGTAAAGGCGTTCCAGCTCTTTTTGCAGGAGGATCACACACTCTCTGTAGTCTTTTCAAAACTGAATGCCTAAAAAAAGAAACTCAAGGAGTAATTGTTCCTGAAACATATACAGTCTCAACAAAAAATGTATCGCTTCAAGGAGCAACGTTTACGTTGACACATAACAACGGAAACGTTTACGCAGACATTCATACTCCATTAATTGGGACTCATCAAATAGCCAATAGTGCAGTAGCGCTTGCATCTATGGACATATTGAGAAACAAGATGGATAAGATAACGGAACAATCCATACGAAGGGGATTGGCTAAAACTTGTTGGCCTGGAAGAATGGAACTTATAAAACATACGCCGCCAATCATACTTGATGGAGCACACAATGATGACGGAATCACAAAACTCGTAGAAAGTTTAAAGACACTTGGCATAAATAATGACAAAGAAAAACTTGCTATAGTATATGCCTCTATGAAAGACAAGGAACATGATATCGCTTTAAAAAAATTAAGTGGACTCAAACCTCATCTTTTCTGCACTGAAGTCCCAGAGATGGAACGTTCCGCTAAAGCAGAATTCTTAAGAAAAGAGGCATTGCAGTATACTTGGGCTTCCACACCTAAAGGTATTTCAGACCCACGTGAAGCCATTTATAATGCTTGTCAAGATAGCTCCATCGTCGTTTGTTGCGGCAGCCTTTACCTTATCGGATATATAAAGTCTTTTATTCTTCAGGAAGCTACTTTTTGCAATGAGCTCTAAAGGATTTATTCTACAAGAAAAAGAAGGACATTATATCCTTGAATATCTATGCCCGAAAGAAAACGTATTTTTCTCTGCGCGTCTTTTTATGAGGGGAAATGGCATAACTAAAGCAATGGGAGATCCTGCGCTTTCTCGAGAAGCTGTTTATTCCCTTTTAAAAGAAAATAGCGATAAAAAATTTATAGCTCCCCAACAAGTACACGGAATCAATATCCTCACAGAGGAAGACTCTTTTTGCATTCCCAATAGACCTGCGGCCGATGGCCTGTTTTTAACAAATTCCTGTTACGAAGGAAGCCTTCGTTTTGCAGATTGTGTACCTGTCATACTTGCATCGCCGCTTCCTCGTCCGTGGGTGTTACTTCTTCATTCAGGGTATAAGGGAACCGTTCAAAACATCGCAGGAAACGGACTAGACTACGTTGCTCAAAAGATGGATCTTGACTTGAAACGTGTTTATGCATGGATAGGACCTGGAATAAGTAAAGAATTTTATTATCGTAGTCAAAATGATGATTGGACGACTTTAGGTCAGAGAGAAATTTCATCTAACCATTGGCAAAAGGTAGATGAGCGTGTATATTTTGATCTGCCTGGAGCCATAGAAACTCAGCTAAGAGAAAAGAAGCTCTTGGAAGCAAATATAACAATGATACCTTTCTGTTCATATAGAGACAGTAAATATTGTTATTCTTATCGAAAAAATGATAAGCGCGAGCGAATGTTTCTCTTGGCATCGTTGTCAGAAAAAGAATGTTCATGCCATTTTCACCATTCTTTATGTGACAATATAAAAGAAGGCTTATAGAGTAACACTGAAAAAGTTGCGAGGAGTGATCCCAAAATGGACCTACAACGTGTAGGCGTAATTGGTGTGGGGCATCTGGGGCAACACCATGCTAGAGTATATACCGAGCTTCTCGGCACACAACTGGTGGGAGTTGTTGATGAGAATGAAGCCCGAGCTGTTGCTATAGGAGATAACCTTGGTGTTCCATATTATTCAGATTTCGACGAATTTATCGAAAAAGCACGACCAGACGCTATAAGTGTAGTGGTACCCACATGTCTTCATTATGAAATAGCGAAAAAAGCGTTAGAAAATGGTATTCATGTTCTTATTGAAAAACCAGTTACTACTACTGTCAGTGAAGCTGAAGACCTTCTTAATGTCGCAGCAAAAAGAGATTTAGTTCTTCAGGTTGGACACATAGAAAGATTTAACAGCGCCGTTCAATATACATCTAAAATTGTCCATGAACCTCTTTTTCTCCAATCGCGTCGTTTAGGTCCCTTTTCTTCGCGAATTAGTGATGTAGGCGTTGTACTTGATCTAATGATTCACGATATTGATATTATTTTGTCTATGGTTCATTCTGAAATTGCCAATATTTCAGCAACAGGACGTTGTATTCGTACGAACCATGAAGATATAGCCTCAGCTCAAATTTCTTTTACTAATGGAGCAATGGCACATATCTTAGTAAGTCGAGTTTCAGAACGCCGTCTTAGACAGCTTGAAATCATGGAACCGGAGCGATATTTAACGATTAACTATGAAACTCAAGATGTATCAATTAACAGATGCGTGCGACATGAAAACGGTAACCTCGTAGAAGTAATAGAGCATCCTGTATTTCCTAAGAGTGAGCCTCTTAAATTAGAACTTCAACATTTTGTAACCTGCGTAAGAGAAGGGAAACAGCCTCTGGTAGGAATAATGGACGGTAAAAGAGCTTTAGAAGTAGCTGTCTCCGTTCTCAAACAAATTCATCAAAGTACGGAACAAGAAGAATTGACTATACGTGGCTAGTAAAAATATCCTCGGGCCGAAGGTTTTTCCTTCGGCCTTTTCTTTTTTCTATTTTTATCATTTTTATTTTATAGTTAAAATTATCACAATATATTTTATTGGCGATTTTGTGGTTTCATATGAGTTACACTTTACTTGTTTTTGATAAAATATCTTTATTCAATATTTTTATTAAAGAGGGATTCTAATGCCGACTGAAAATATAAATGCACTTATGGCTCTTGGAATGTTTATTGGGGCTCTCCTTGTCGCTAGGCTCGTTGTCAAAATAGGAAGAGGGGAACTTCCTGGCGGCAAACTATGGATCTTCTATCTCCGCATGCTCTTGGGTTTTCTGCTTGCAGGTGCGATAATGTTAGGTTTCTATTCTTTCGTGGGGGTGAAGTAGAGTAATGAACAAACTATCAAAATATCTTACACTTTTTTTTCTCTTTTTTGCATCGTTCTTTTTTTTATCTTTACCAGCTTCTGCACTTACCACGGCTAAACGCCAGGAAGCGGAAAAATATTTTTTTGATGCATATCTATCCTATGTGCATTCAGACTATTGGAAGTCATGTATCGCCCTTGATAAAGCCTTAAATTTAAACACATATATGGTTGATTACTATTTCCTTAAGGGATTAAATCTTCAGCGAATGGGTCTTCTCGAAGAAGCAAAACGCTCTTTTCGTTACTATCTTGAAGTAAGACCTCAAGATCAAGTTGCACATCGGCTTGTTGAAGACATTACGAATGAAACAAAATACCTCGAAACGTACCTAAATGGGAAACATGAAGAAAATCAGTGGATTATTACTTCTCAAAATATAAAAGAGTCTTTCAATCTTCCTGTCTTTGAGATTTTAAATATAAAAGGTCTTGGAAAAACAATATCTTTTAACAACACTATCCTATTGACTGATCAAATAGGTAACACTCTATCAATAGTAAACGTATCTAATGGGACAAAAGAATCTGTATCTTTGGATGAACCCGTTACATCATTATTTGCTACCCCTGACTCTTTTTTAGTTTTTAGTCGTAAGGGGGAAATTGATCAAATTACACGCAACAATAATGAAATAAAAGTTAACAAAGTTTATCAATTGTCACATATGATATCTGATGCTACTTGGATTTCTGAAAGGGAAATTGCAATTACAGATGCAAGTAACCGTCAAATTATCTTTTTAAGCTATCCTGACTTTAAAATAAGAAAGACGTGGCAACCTTCTTTAGAGGGCCTTTTTGAGCCTGTTGCCATTGACGTTTATGGACAATTCTTAGCTATAGCAGATAGAAATAATGAGCGCATTATCATATATAATACTGAAACAGGTGAAAATACCTGCTTTTCATCACGCCAGCCTCGAGATATTCAGTGGGGCATTGATGGAAGTCTGTTTGTCATATCTGATGAAGGTCAATTATCCAATAACATTATTGATTTTAATCGTCTCGACCTTTCCCAAGCAACAGAATGTGGAATTTTCCCTGGAGCATGGACCTTATTCAGAATGAGAGATAAAATTGGTATACTTGACGTTGCCGGTTATTCATATTGGGAAACATATCCGGTGCCTCTTGTTTCTGCTGCTTCTGGCTTTTTCTCTGTTTCGCACCCTGATGTCCTTCAAAGCGATGACTCTACCGTGTTAACCCTACAGGGAACATTCTTGACGCCCTTTACCAGTTATGTAAAAAACAATGTATTTGTCGCTTCTGCTATTTGGAATGAGCAGACATTAAAACCGGTAGTCTCATATCCACTTCCTGTAGAATATGACAATATAGCAATGATTGAAGCTCCCTTGGAGCAAGACCTCGATCAAAAATTGAATTTAATCTGGAATGATAAAAAACCTTTCCTTCGACATATTGTAGTATCGAATGCTTTTACTCTCTCTAAAGAGGATGCTTTAACACTTACATCTTTCTGCATACATAATGGCGTTACTCTTTCTTTCTTTATCTCCGATAAAAATGCAACTTTATGGATGGAGCGCGCCGCTAGCTTGACAGGTGGAATAGTAGCGCCTTCTTTGGAACTTGCACAAAGTTTTGAACCTCAAAACGATTTTCTTCAATTATCGCTAGTCTTACCACAGAGTCCGGAAATATCTGGATATCCTGATCAATCGATGCTTGCTCTTTATATGGATGTCGGCTTACTGCAAACTCGAGATTGGTTACCGCTTTGTCCAAATTTAATTCAAAATAAAAAATAAGAACCGTAAAGGAATAAGCTTTTCGGGAGAGAGATTTTTATTTATGGGAGGCGAGTTATCGTGACTGATGATAAGAAAAATATCCCCGAAATAATGGAACAAAGAAAAAAATATGAAGCAAAAGTAGAAAAAGTATTGGAAAAACGGCCAGAACGCCGAAAGGAATTCCACACAGGTGGAAATTTACATTTGAAGAGGGTTTATGACCCCTCTGATCTTAAAGATTTTAACTATGTACAAGATCTCAACTATCCTGGCGAATATCCTTTTACACGAGGTGTTCAGCCCACGTTATACCGAGGACGCCTTTGGACAATGCGTCAGTATGCCGGTTTTGGAAATGCTGAAGAATCAAATGAAAGATATCGGTATCTTCTTTCACAGGGAACAACAGGACTTTCAGTAGCTTTTGATTTGCCCACACAGATCGGCTATGATTCTGACCATCCTATGGCTCAGGGAGAATGCGGAAAAGTAGGAGTGGCCATTGATAGCCTTGCCGATATGGAAGTTTTATTCAATGAAATTCCTTTAGACAAAGTGTCTACTTCCATGACAATCAACGCTCCAGCAAGCGTGCTTCTTGCTATGTATATTTGCGTTGGGGAAAAACAAGGAGTTCCTGCAAACCAATTAGCTGGAACCATTCAAAATGATATTTTGAAGGAGTATATAGCTAGAGGAACATATATATTCCCACCTAAGCCATCCATGCGTCTTATTACGGACATCTTCGAATTCTGCAGTAAAAATGTTCCTAAATGGAATACTATTTCAATTTCCGGGTATCACATCCGAGAAGCAGGTAGTACAGCAGCACAAGAAATAGCCTTTACGTTGGCAGACGGTATTGCCTATGTTGAGGCAGCAAAGAAAAAGGGACTTGATCCTAACGTATTCGGAAAACGTCTTTCCTTCTTCTTCAACGCTCATAATGATTTCCTCGAAGAAGTGGCAAAATACCGAGCTGCACGGAGAATGTGGGCTCAAATTATGAAAGAACGTTTTGGCGTTACTGATCAAAAAGCTCAGACCCTTCGTTTCCATACTCAAACAGGTGGGTCAACCCTTACAGCACAACAGCCCGAAAACAACATAGTACGAGTAACGTTACAGGCTCTTGCTGCAGTATTAGGTGGTACCCAGTCGCTACATACCAATAGTATGGATGAAGCATTGGCACTGCCCTCTGAAAAGAGCGTAGGCATAGCATTGAAAACACAGCAAATCATTGCCTATGAATCAGGCGTGGCCAATACTATTGATCCTCTTGCAGGCAGCTATGTCATTGAAAGTCTGACAAATGAAATTCAACAGAAAGCTGAAGAATATATTAATCAAATTGATGATATGGGTGGAATGCTTGTTGCCATAGAAAAAGGATATGTGCAAAAACATATACAGGATGCAGCATATGCATATCAAAGAGCTATCGAAACAAACGACGCTATTGTCGTAGGTGTAAACAAGTTCCAGATTGAAGAAAACAACAAAGATATGAAACTTCTCAAAGTCGACGAAACTGTGGGAGAGCGCCAAATTAAAAATCTGAAGAAAATGAAAGAAAATCGCGATAATATCAAAGTTCATGACACATTAGAAGCTATACGTAAAGCCGCACGCGATGAATCTCAAAATATGATGCCCCTTATTATTGATGCTGTTCGAAATTATGCTACTGAGGGTGAAATTTGCGGGATTCTGAGGGAAGAATTTGGAGAATATACGGAAAATATCATTTTGTAACTGGAGGAATGAGTTATGGCTGAGAAAAAAATCCGAGTTGTAATAGCAAAACCAGGCCTTGATGGTCATGATAGGGGCGCAAAAGTAGTTGCAAGAGCCCTTCGTGATGCCGGCATGGAAGTTATCTATACAGGCCTCCGCCAAACCCCTGAACAGATTGTCGATACGGCAATCCAGGAAGACGCTGACGCTATAGGTATTAGCATTCTCTCAGGAGCACATAGTTTCTATTTCTCAAAGATTATTAGCCTCTTAAAAGATAATAACGCTAGTGACATTATTGTTTTTGGAGGAGGCGTCATACCTGAAAGTGATATCCCATCTCTTTTGGAAATGGGGGCCGGAGCAATTTTTGGACCTGGCACTCCAACTTCTGTGTGTGCTAAATGGCTTGAAAAAGCTGTAGCTGAAAAAAGGCAGAAAGAGACTGTTTAGCTGTGAGCTTGCTTGCAGAAAAAGCTTTACATGGTGATATCAGGGCTTTAGCCAGAATAATCTCTCTCGTTGAAAACGAAGCACCAGAAACCGAAGAGATTATGAAGTATCTATATCCCCATACAGGCAAGGCGCTTGTCATAGGGATAACGGGCAGTCCAGGTGCAGGGAAAAGCACTTTAGTTGACAAACTAATATCCGAATTTAGGAAAAAGGACAAGTCAGTTGGAATTATTGCAGTTGATCCATCAAGTCCCTTTAGCGGGGGAGCCATACTTGCAGACCGAATTCGTATGCAACGCCATGCCAATGATAAAGATGTTTTTATCCGCAGCATGGGAACACGTGGTTCTCTTGGTGGTGTCAGCCGCAGTACAAGGGAAGCTGTTAAAATTCTTGATGCCTGTGGGAAAGATGTTATTCTGATAGAAACAGTAGGTGTGGGACAATCAGAAATAGACATCGTCAAATTGGCAGATACTGTTTGTTTGGTACTTGTCCCCGGCATGGGTGATGATATTCAAATTATGAAAGCTGGCATTATGGAGATTGCTGATGTTTTTGTCGTTAATAAAGCAGATCGGCCAGGTGCCGAAAAGATAGTGGCAGAAGTCAAACTTATGCTTGATCTTATTGGTAAAACAGCGTGGTACCCACCTATCAATATGACCGTAGCTGAAAAGGGAGACGGGGTAGCTGAACTTGTAGAAGGCATCGAAAAACATCACGAATTCCTTAAAGAGAGTGCTCAAGGCTTAAGAAAACAAAAAAACAAAGTGGTTGAAGAAGTAAGAGAAATCCTCAGTCGTGATATTGCTAAAAAAGTTGAAAAAGCCTGGCAAAACCAAGGGACTAATGAACACATCGAAGCCATACTTGAAAAAGAGACAGACCCCTATACCGTTGCACATGCAATATTACACGACGTTGTAAAAAATGAAGGATAGAAAGAGAGGGGGCAACTAGAGTTATGACGAATCGGAGTATCGAAGAACTTTGTGCAGAATTGGATCGCAAGCGCGCCGAGGCCCAGCAGGGCGGTGGAGCGAAGGCCATAGAGAAGCAGCGATCGAAGGGGAAGGGGACAGCGCGCGATCGTATCGCGCAGCTTCTTGATGAAGGGACCTTTATCGAACTCGACGAGCTGGTCACCCATCGTTGCCATCGTTTTGGTCTTGAGAGCAACACCATCCCTGGTGATGGCGTTGTGACGGGCTATGGAGAGATTGACGGTCGTCGAGTCTATGTCTTCAGCCAGGACTTCACCGTCCTTGGAGGCAGTCTCGGCGAGAAACATGCAGACAAGATCTGCAAGGTTATGGATCTGGCCGTGAAGAACGGCTCGCCCGTCATCGGCATCAACGATAGCGGCGGAGCGAGGATTCAGGAAGCGGTAGACGCACTGAACGGTTACGGGAAGATTTTCTACAGGAACACCATAGCGAGCGGCGTCGTTCCCCAGCTGTCGATCATCATGGGTCCCACGGCAGGCGGAGCGGTCTACAGCCCAGCATTGACAGACTACATTTTCATGGTGGAGAAGACGGGGATCATGCACATAACAGGTCCGGCAGTCATCAAGGCGGTGACGGGCGAGGAAGTCAGCAGCGAATCTCTCGGCGGAGCGCTGACCCACAACGCGAAGAGCGGCAACGCCCACTTCATGGCGAAGAGTGAAGTCGAGTGCTTCTCTCAGGTGAAGAAGTTGTTGAGCTATCTTCCCAGCAACAACGTGGACAACGCCCCGTGGAAAGAGACGAACGACAATCCCAATCGTCTTGTGCCGGAACTTCGCAACGTAGTTCCCACCAATCCGAACAAGGGATATCGAGTTCACGACGTCATCGAGAAAGTGGTTGACGACGGAGACTTTTTTGAAGTACAGCCTTTATGGGCCAAGAACATGGTCACAGGCTACGGTCGCGTCGGTGGCGAAGTGATAGGCATCATCGCCAATCAGGCGGCCAACATGGCCGGTTGCCTCGACATAGACGCCTCAGACAAGGCGAGCCGTTTCATTCGGCATTGTGACGCCTTCAACATTCCCATCGTCACCTTTGTAGACGTTCCAGGATACCTTCCCGGCACGGAGCAGGAGTGGGGTGGCATCATCCGTCACGGAGCGAAGCTTCTCTATGCCTACAGCGAAGCCACCGTTCCCATGATCACGGTGGTATTGCGAAAGGCCTACGGCGGTGCCTATCTCGGCATGTGCTCCAAATCGTTGGGAGCCGACATGGTTCTGGCCTGGCCCCAGTCGGAGATTGCCGTAATGGGAGCGGAAGGAGCAGCGAACATCGTGTTCCGCAAAGAGATCGAAAAGGCGGAAGACCAGGTTGCGGAGCGGAACAAGAAGATAGAGGAGTACAGAGAGGCCTTTGCCAACCCCTACGTGGCGGCGGAGCGAGGCTACGTGGATCGGGTCATATTGCCGGAAGAGACACGCCGCGAGATCTACCTGGCATTACAGGGAACGGCGAACAAGCGCGAACTTCGACCGAGACGCAAGCACGGCGTCATGCCCCATTAGTGCGAGGAAGGGGCGATAGCAGTGACAGATCTTCATACCTATTTTGAGACGGGAATAGGCGGGGCGATCACCTTGGCGCTCATAGCCTTTTCCACGGTTTTTCTGGTTTTGGGAGGGCTGACGGCCATCATCTATGCCATCAAGTATTTTGGTGGTGTGAAGGCGAGCCCGACGGCACCGAAGGGGAATGGCGGCACGCCTCCGGCACCTGCAGCGAAGCCTGCATCAGCGCCTGTGGCAGCGCCAGTATCGGTACCGTCGGCATCAGGAGACCAGAAACGTCTTATAGCCGTTATCACAGCGGCGTTAGTGGAAGCAACGGGCCGGCCCTGCCGCATCACGAGCATCGAAGCGACAGGTACCACATCATCGAAGAGACGTGGTCCACGGGTGAGCCTGTGGAGATCGAGCGCCATCATGGAAGGGCTCGAAAGCTTAAACAACCAGACCTGGTCAGGTCGGTAAAGACAACGACAACACAGCAGTGTGGAGGGGAAAAGAATGAGCAAACTCTATAAAGTGACAGTGGACGGAACAAGCTACAACGTAGAAGTGGAAGAACTCGGCAGTGGAGCGCCCGTAACCGCTCCTGTGGCACCGGCGGCAGCGCCAGTTCAGGCGGCAGTACCAGCACCAGCGCCGGCACCAACACCGGCCCCCGCACCGGCAGCAGCTCCTGCTCCGGCACCAGTTGCAGAAGCGCCCGTAGCTGGGGGGGAAGTAGTGTCAGCCCCCATGCCTGGCAAGATCCTTCGTGTAAGTGTCAGCGTCGGCGCGACAGTCAATGCTGGAGACGTGCTTCTTATTCTCGAAGCCATGAAGATGGAGAATGAGATATCCGCCCCGTCTGCCGGTACGGTGAAAGAGATCCGGGCACGGGAAGGGGACAGCGTCAATTCCGGAGACGCCCTGGTAGTCCTCGGCTAAGCCGAAGGGAGACAGGCGATTATGGAAGTCTATCTAAACTCACTGGGAACGATCCTTCGATCCTCGGGATTCTCGGGACTCACGTGGGGCAACGTCATCATGTTGGGGGTGGCCTTTGTTATGCTCTATCTGGCCATCGTGAAGGGGTTTGAACCCCTCTTGCTGGTCCCCATCGGATTCGGCTGCCTGCTGGTGAACCTTCCCCTCTCGGGAATCATGGACGACGGAGGCTTTTTGCGGTATATCTTTTTCGGAACGGAACATGAGATCTATCCGGTCATTATCTTTATGGGGATAGGGGCCTTGACGGACTTTGCGCCCCTTCTGGCCAATCCCATCACCTTCCTGCTCGGAGCAGCCGCACAGCTGGGCGTATTCATCGCCCTCTTCGGAGCGCTGCTCATGGGCTTCAACGTGAAGGAGGCGGCATCCATCGCCATCATTGGCGGAGCGGACGGCCCGACGAGCATCTACCTGACGGTGAAGCTGGCTCCCCAGATTCTGGGAGCGGTGGCCGTTGCGGCGTACAGCTACATGTCGCTGGTGCCGCTCATCCAGCCGCCGGTAATCAAGCTCTTCACCAGCAAGGCTGACCGGGCTATCCGTATGGATCAGCTTCGACCAGTCTCCAAGCTGGAGCGGGTGCTCTTTCCCATCGTGTGTACTGTCTCTGCGGGATTGCTTCTCCCGTCATCGGTGCCTCTGATCGGTATCCTCATGTTCGGAAACCTGTTGCGTGAATGCGGCGTGACAGAACGACTGAGCCAGGCGGCACAGAACGAGATTCTCAACGCCACCACCATCTTCCTGGGCTTGTCAGTAGGTGCAACCATGAGCGCAGAATACTTCCTCACCTGGGGAACGATCAAGATCATTGTTCTGGGACTCGTTGCCTTCATCTGCAGCACAGCTGGCGGCGTTTTGCTGGGGCAGGTCATGAAAGTGGTAAGCGGCGGGAAGATCAACCCCATGATCGGAGCGGCTGGAGTCTCTGCCGTTCCCATGGCGGCACGAGTGGTACAGCGAATGTGTCAGAAAGAGAATCCTGGCAACTTCCTGCTTATGCACGCTATGGGACCCAACGTGGCTGGTGTTATCGGCACTGCCGTCGCTGCGTCCGTTATGCTTACCCTCTTGAGCTAAAAATGTTTTATTCTGAAAAAGGAAGGGTATAAAATAAAGGAGTCTTTTCCGTTTAAAATACGGCAAAGACTCCTTTTTACGTGTTATTATATTGCGGATCAAAAAATTATGGCTCTCAGGGGGTAAAGAAATGAAAATAGCTCTAGGCTCAGATCATGCTGGTTTTTGTGTTAAATCTGCGCTTAAAAAACATTTAGAAATGAATGGGCATACTGTTATTGATTATGGTACAGATACTGACTCTGTTTCTTGCGATTATCCCGATATCGCATTCGCTGTGGCGGAAAGCGTCGCTGGAAATGAAACTGATAGAGGAATTCTTGTATGTGGAAGCGGAATAGGCATGACAATAGCCGCAAATAAAGTACCTGGCGCTTACGCCGCTTTATGTGACACTACTGAATTAGCTCGTTTAAGTAGGCTCCACAATAATTCGAATATACTTTCAATGGGTGGTCGGATCATCAGTGAAAAACAAGCTTTTGATATTGCTGACACTTGGCTTGAAACTGAATTTGAAGGAGATCGCCACGAAAAACGCATAGAGAAAATTCGTCGTTTTGAAAATAAGTTAGTCCCAAGCCGCTCTCATGAAGGAGAAGGTCGAATTGTAATATTTGACCATCCTCTTGTTCAACACAAAGTAAGTATTATCAGAAACAAAAACACATCAGTCAAAGAATTCAGAGAACTTGTTCAGGAAATAGCCGGACTTATGGTTTATGAGATTACACGTGATTTACCGCTTGTAAAAGTAGAAGTTGAAACACCCATCGAAAAAACAATCGGTTATACCCTCGAAGGTAAAAAACTTGCTATCGTCCCAGTTTTACGAGCTGGACTCGGTATGGTCGATGGAATTCTTCAGATTATTCCTAACGCCAAAGTGGGACATATCGGATTATATAGAGATCCTGAAACTCTTGAGCCAGTTGAATATTATTGCAAACTTCCTAATGACATCGATGATCGTGATATTTTTATCCTCGATCCCATGCTTGCAACAGGTGGATCTGCTACAGCAGCAATCAGCCTTGTTAAAGCCAAGGGAGCACGCAAAGTATCTCTTGTTTGCCTTATCGCTGCTCCGGAGGGAGTTGAAAAAGTTCACAGCACCCATCCGGATGTGGACGTATATGCTGCAGCCTTAGATGATCACCTTAATGATCACGGATATATTGTCCCAGGTTTAGGTGATGCCGGGGATCGACTTTTCGGAACGAAATAGTATAGAGTGCCGCTGTGATTCGACTTCTTTTTATTTGTATTCTGATGTTGGGATGGGGAGTTGGAATGACTCCTCTCTCAATGAAGTTATCTAACAGATACAGAATAATAGATACTCCTGGCGGAAGAAAACACCATTTAGGGATTATTCCTCGCGGTGCTGGTATAGTATTGTGGATGGGATATCTACTATGGGGTCTCCTCGGAGCACCTGATAGTTTGTTCCTTAAGCTTTCTTCCACAGGAGCAACTATTGTTTTCCTTTGTGGATACTGGGATGATATTAAATCTTTAAATCCAACAATCAGACTGTTTTTGCATTTTTTTGCAGCAAGCATCGTATTGTTGCCTTTAGATATATATTTTCCCTATAGAATATTACTTATTATTTGGATCGCCGGTGTAACAAGCGCTTATAATATAATTGATGGTTTGAACGGACTTTGTCTCTTTATGTTTGTTATTGCGGCATTGATAGCTTCTCAAATTGGTATTCCAGATATGTGGTGGCCTATAGCAGCGACAGCAATCGGAGTATTACATTGGAATTTTCCCCGAGCCAGAACCTTTCTTGGGGATGGAGGCAGTACTCTTTTAGGCTATATTTTTGCTTCTCAGCTTCTTTATACTTTTTACCAGCAAGGGAGCTACGCACACTTTAACGCTGCAGAACTTATAGTTTTGCTACTTTTATGGGGAGGGGTTCCTGTTTTGGATACCCTTACATCGATTCTTCGTCGTCTAATTCGTCGAAGTTCACCTTTTTTGCCAGATAGAGGGCATTTACATTATCAACTGCTTGATCGTGGTTTTTCGCCAATTTCGACCCTCTGTATTATGGCTCTTCTTCAAGGAGCCTTGCTTATGCTGGGATTGTTCTGTTTCACTCAGTTTGCCCAGTAAAAACAAGGAGGAAAAAATGAAACGTACAATCATATGTGTAATAGGAACCCGACCGGAAGCTATAAAAATGGCTCCAGTCATTTTAGCTTTGAAGGAAAATCCCGCTTTCAGAACATTTGTTCTTGCCACAGGTCAGCATACTGATATGCTCGACCAAGCTCTTTCTTTCTTCGACATTAAAGCTGATGTCAATCTACATATTATGAAAGACCGACAAACATTAGATCATATTACTTCTCGAGTACTCGTCGGAACAGGGGAAATTTATGATAAGGAAAAACCGGATCTCGTTTTGGTACATGGAGATACAACGACAACTTTAGGGGCTTCTATGTCTGCTTTTTATCGAAAAATCCCCGTTGGGCATGTTGAAGCCGGATTGCGAAGTGGAAATTTAGACCAACCATTTCCAGAAGAAGCAAATCGAATACTTACTGATCGACTAACTACTCTTTTCTTTGCCCCTACTAATAATGCGAAGGACAATTTACTGTCAGAAAAAGTAGCAGAAACTCAGATTTTTGTTACAGGAAATACTGTAATAGACGCTTTGGCATGGACCGTCAATGAAAAACGGGGAAACTCTCCTGAAAGGATGTATTCCATACCTTCTCAGGCACCTCTTATCCTCATGACTGCACATCGTCGTGAATCATGGGGGAAGCCCTTAGAAAACATATGCGAGGCGGTACAGGTACTTTTAGAAAAACTTCCTGATGTATATTTTCTGATTCCTCTTCATAAAAATCCAACAGTAAGAGAGGTTATCAAAAAATTCTTAGGGAATATGGATCGCGTTATTTTTACAGAACCCCTTGATTACCCTGATTTTGTTCAGGCTATGAAACGAAGCTATCTTATTCTTAGTGACAGTGGTGGAGTGCAAGAAGAAGCTTCTTATCTCAAAAAACCTGTACTTATCATGAGAAATATATCAGAACGTCCAGAAGCAATAGACCATGGAACTGGAATTCTTGTAGGTACGGATAAGGAACGAATAGTAAAAGAAACACTCCGTCTTTTTTCGAATGGGACAGAATATGATAATCTTATAAAAAGAAGTGAAAGCCCATTTGGAGACGGAACCGCTGCAAAAAAAATAGAATGCTATGTAAGTAATTTTTTTAACCAAACGTCTGCTTTTTAAAATGAACTTAGGAAATCAGGAGTGATCATCGTGGATTATAAAATGAAAATTTCAGGTGGAATTCCTCTTAAGGGGGAAATATCTGCACAAGGAGCCAAAAATGCTGCTTTACCTATTATGGCTGCCTCTCTCCTTCTGAAAGGAGGCACCCTTCATATTCACAAAGCACCCCGGCTACATGATGTTCTTACAATGGCCGACCTTTTGCGAAATTTAGGTGCTGAAATCCAGTATGAAAAAGATGAAATGTTTATTGCCGTTCCCGAAGATCTCTCTTGGGAAACACCTACAAATCTCGTACGCAAAATGAGAGCATCCTCTCTCGTTTTAGGGCCGCTGCTTGCTCGTTGCGGTCGTGCTGTTCTTCCCTTACCTGGAGGATGTTCCATTGGTAGTAGACCGATAGACCTTCACTTGAAGGGATTGTCCCGAATGGGGGCCTCTATTGACTTGATTCACGGAGCTGTACACGCAACTGCCAATGGCCTGAAAGGATGCCGTATTTATCTTGATTTCCCATCTGTAGGAGCCACAGAAAATTTAATAATGGCTGCTGTTTTCGCAGAAGGAGAAACTATACTTGAAAACACAGCTCGCGAACCGGAGATTACTAATTTGGTTCAAACTTTAAAAAGGATGGGTGCCCAAATAGAAGAGGATGGAACAGGCGTAGTTCGTATTAAGGGAGTAGATGAACTACAAAACTCTGAAACCACAGTCATTCCTGACAGGATTGAAACATGCACATATATTTTAGCCGGAATTATAACCGGGGGAGAAATAAAAATTAACGATATCATCCCGCAACACATAGATTCTCTCATAGCTAAATTAGAAGAGGGAGGAGCGTCTTTTACAGTAAGAGAAGACTCTGTTCTTGTGCATCCAATTGAAAGGCTTAAGGGCGTTTCATTGAAAACCATGCCATATCCTGGATTCCCTACAGACTTGCAGCCACAGATTATGGCTACACTAGCCTTAGCTGATGGAGCCAGTGTTATTCAAGAAGGAGTTTTCCAAGCTCGATTTTTACATGTTAACGAACTTAACAGGATGGGTGCAAAAATTGAACTCCAAGGAAACACTGCTGTTGTGACTGGCGTCGATCATCTTGTTGGAGCTGATGTCAATGCCACAGATCTGCGAGCTGGTGCAGCCCTTATATTAGCAGGATTAGCAGCTCAAGACGAAACGTGTGTCTATCACATAGGTCATGTCTGGCGTGGTTACGAAGAGATGGATACAAAACTCCAGCAACTTGGTGGGCGAGTAGAAGTTATTCCAACAGAACAACTAGGGCCTAAAGTTAATGGTGCCGTTAGGAAGGAGGAGTCCTAAGGCGTGGAGGATTTCGTATCTGGAAAATGGGGAATTTCCCCGACCGTACGGGAGGCTATTATAAAAACCCTGGACGCAACTAATAGCGAGGAAAAGGGGAAAAAAGTCTCTCTTAAAAAGACTCTTTCAGAGCTGTTGGGTGTTTCTCCACAAGAAATAGTATTAAGTTACGGGATGAAAGGGATTCTTCATCCCGTTTTACGTATGCTAGAAAATAAGGGCGCTACAGAAGCATATTTCTTATGCCCTTACGAAAAAAATGGCATTATTTCAGAATGTTTCAAAGAACGCGGGTTTAATATCATTGAAATTTCTTACGGGAAAGCTCTAGAGCAAAACTTAAATATTTTTTCCGAATCATGTCCTGGAACTGGAAAAATTGTTGTCGTGAGTAATCCTAATTGCTTTACAGGACATACTTTATCTCAAAGTGAGCTTCGGGAATTATTTTTTTGTTTAGAGAGGGCCGGAGCATTTCTTATCTGCGATGAACGTAGCGCAGACATGGTTCCTTCTTTATTGTTCTCAGGAGGCAGTGGAGTATTCCATCAAACAGGGAAAGCTCTGATCTTACGTAATTTCTCTGCATTTTATGGTCTGAAAAATCTAGACATCTCATATGGATTACTTTCTCGTCCTCTTGCTAAGCAATTTAGTTATTACGCTGATGTTTCCACTATTAGCATGCTTGCTGAAGAAGCTACTGTAGCAGCTCTCAGAGAGAAAGAGTGGTATGGGAAACTCAGAGAAAATATAAATGCATCTAAAAGTCGGTTGATAGAGGGGTTGCGTGAATTAGGTCTTGAAACACGAGGGAGTGACACCGATGTCATTACATTCCAGACACCTCACGCAGAGCTTATTTACTATTTGCTTCTTGAAGAAGGCATACGCATTACAAACGGCTCAGATTTTGGCATTCCCGATCATTTGAAGATATCGGTGTGCCAACCTCATCAAAACGAATTATTTTTATCGGCATTAAATAAGGTGATGAAGAAAATTGGATTCGACTATCAGGGATAAAAAAAGTGCCTTAATTAAATCTATTCGTGTTATTGCTTTTGTAGGACCTGCCGGAACAGGAAAAAGTCAGCGGGCCCAATTTGTGGCGAAGAGCAATAACGTTGATTACATTATTGACGATGGCCTTGTTATTTCAAAAGGACGAATTATGACGGGAAAAAGCGCAAAATCAGAAAAGAATCTTGTTAGAGCCATTCGTCGTGCACTTTTCGAATTTCCTGATCATCGCAAAGAGGTTCTTTCCTTTTTAGAAAGTCATGCTCCCTGTAAGGTTATGATCATTGCAACCTCATCAGCTATGGCGCTAAAAATTATACGAGCCTTAACGCTTTCACAACCTGAAAAATTTATAAAAATAACTGATGTTGCAACAGAAGAGGATATCAAAAATGCCCGAAAAGAACGTCTCACAAAAGGACAACACGTTATTCCGGTTTCTCGTGCACAGATACGACGAAATTTTGCGGGGAAACTTGTAGGCCATCTCAGAGACCTCTTTAAAACAGTGGATAAGGAAGAGGGCGAACGAACAATCGTGCGTCCTCCATTTAATTTTTACGGTGAACTAAGTATTGATGCTCAAGCAATTATTGATATAGTTAAATATTTGACGGAACGTACTGCGCAAGTACATACTGTTCAAGAAATTAAAGTTCGCCCTGTTGATGAATCTCTCGAAATAACAGTTATCGTTAAATTAACGTTAGGAAAAAACTCTTTCCTCAATATTGGCGAAAAAATATGTTGGAAAAGTGCTCGGGCAATCCGATACTTTACTGGTATGGATATAAAACAAGTGAACGTATTGATAAACGGAGTGTATCAAGAATGACAGAAAAAGAATGTTACATACCAACTGAAGAGGAAATTAGACAACATCAAGAAAGTGCCTGGCAAGAATTATTACACCAAGTAGCTTCTTGTTCTAAATGCGGCTTACATCAGGCAAGAACAAATGCTGTTCTTGGAGAAGGATCTGTTCATACATCTCTTATGTTTGTTGGAGAAGGGCCAGGAGCCGACGAAGATACGCAAGGTCGCCCCTTTGTTGGCAAAGCAGGACAGTTGCTCACAAAAATATTGAAAGCTGCAAACATTTCGCGGAAAGACGTATACATCACAAATGTAGTGAAATGTCGTCCACCACAGAATAGAGTTCCCTCCATAGAGGAAATGATGACATGTAATACATATTTAGAAGCACAAATAGCGCTTATACGTCCATCTATTATAGTAAGTCTTGGGAATACCCCAACAAAGTGGTTTCTCAAAACTACAGATGGAATAACATCTCTTAGAGGAAGATGGTTTACATGGCGCGGCATACATTTAATGCCAATGTTCCACCCAAGCTATCTCCTGAGAAATGATTCAAGAAAAAAAGGAAGTCCTAAAGACTTGACGTGGCAAGATATACGCACTGTAAAGGAAAAGCTTGATCTCATCACTTCCTCTCAGGGAGGTACAATCTAGGATGTCGCTTCAGCATGTAGCTATTATTATGGATGGCAATGGCAGATGGGCTCAAAAACGTCATCTTCCGCGACTATTAGGTCATAGGGCAGGAGTAAAAGCTGTTGAAAAAACTGTGAGGGCTGCTGCTAATTTGGGCATTCCTTATATTTCTTTGTATGCTTTCTCTACAGAAAATTGGAGAAGGCCTCAAACAGAAGTAAAGGGGCTTATGTCTCTCTTCCGTTATTATATTCGCAAAAAGATTCTAGAACTTGTTCAAGAAAATGTTCGTCTGCGTTTTGCTGGCAGAATTCAGGATCTACCTCAAGATATACAAGAAATTATTCACGAAGCAGAAGAAAAGACTAAAGATTTTCAACGTCTTCAACTTATTGTTTGCCTAAACTATGGTGGAAGACAGGAACTAATAGATGCCGTTCAAGAAATAACACGAGAGGGCTACACAGGAGAAATAACAGAAGAAACTATACGGTCTCACCTTTATTTGCCCGATATACCAGATCCTGACCTCATTATACGAACGAGCGGTGAATGTCGTCTCAGCAATTTTTGGCTATGGCAGGGCTGTTATAGTGAACTTTATTTTTCTCCCCTATATTGGCCAGATTTCAACGAAGAAGCTCTGAAAGAAGCATTACTTTCCTATGAAAAGAGGGATCGCCGTTATGGTGGCATTAAACGATAAAGCTAAAGAACTTGTCTTACGTTCTTTAAGCGGAATTGTTCTAGCATCTATTCTTCTCTCATCTATTTTCGTAGGAGGACGTCTTTGGTTTCTAGTCGCTTCAACACTTGCCTTACTCTCGCTATGGGAGTTTTACCAACTCCTATCGAAGAAGTTTCGAGTATCTAAGGGGATAGGAATATTATCTGGAGCTCTCGTGCTCATTGCATCCACAGAACGTATTCGCCCCGTATCCGTACTAATTGTGCTAACTCTTTGCGCGTTTATTCTTCTTTTCATTGAAATATTACGCCGTCAATTCTCCCATTCAAGCTATGCTATTTGGAATCTGGGAGGAACTTTATCAGGTCTTGTCTACATTATCTTCCCTTGGAGTTATATGATCCTTTTACGATTTCACCCCTTAGGGAAGCTTTTGCTTTTCACCCTGTTTATATGCACATGGAGCTGCGATGTAGCAGCTTATCTTGTAGGAACACGTTGGGGAAAAAATAAATTTTGTGAAGCGGTAAGCCCTAAGAAAACCTGGGAAGGTTTTGTTGGAGGGGCAGGCGCTAGTATTCTCTTTTCTGTACTTATCGCCTACTACGCAGCAATGCCTCCTTTACCTTTTCTTTATATAGGAATTATCTGCGGTTTAGCTGGACAACTTGGTGATTTGGCAGAATCTTTAATAAAGAGAGAAGTCGAAGTCAAAGACAGTGGGCGGCTTATCCCTGGACATGGGGGAGTTCTTGACCGATTTGACAGTATTCTAATTAGTGGTACTTTGACATTTTTCCTGTTTGGAGTGATTCTCCTTTGACAAACAATCTTTCTCGACTAGCTATTATTGGAGCTACTGGAAGTGTTGGAAAATCTGTTCTTGACATATGCAGAACCTATCCTGAAAAATTTAAAGTTGCTTTTCTCGTAGCTCATCAAAATATTAAAAAAATGAGTTCGCTTATTAACGAATTCCATCCGGTTGGAGTCGCTTTAACAGATCATGAAGCTGCCCGTTCTTTGCGGGAACTCCATCCTGATCTGCCTATTTATGAGTCAGAAGAAGATCTTGAATATATTGTTACTCACCCAGATGTTGATCACGTCGTTTTTGCCTCATCTGGAACAGACGCCATTAGAAGTTTGCAAAAAGCACTCGATGCAGACAAAAATGTTTCTCTTGCCAATAAAGAAAGTATCGTTGTTGCCGCACCATGGGTTATGCCTCTCGTAAAACGGAGAGACCAGCTTCGTCCTCTTGATAGCGAGCATAATGCTATATGGCAATGTCTCATCGGAGAAAATGTGCGAAATGTCAAAGAGATATTTCTAACAGCCTCTGGAGGCCCATTCAGAACATATACACGAGAAAAGCTTTCGTATGTCACTCCTGAGATGGCTTTATCTCATCCCGTATGGAATATGGGCTATAAAGTCACTGTTGACAGCGCAACTCTTATGAATAAAGGCATAGAAATAATAGAAGCTATGTATCTTTTCAACCTGGACAACACGCAAGTTCATGCAATAATTTGTCCAGGCTCTATCGTGCATGGCATTGTACATTTTTCAGATGGAACTGTAAAAATGGTCGCATCAACACCTGATATGCGCATGGCTGCTGCAACAGCTCTTGCCTATCCAGAACGTCTGCCCACAATGCCACTTGTCGCACCCTTAGCATTTGACCCCCTTTCTATCAGTTTTTATTCTCCAGACGAAAGTCTTTTTCCAAGTCTTGCACTTGCCAAAGAAGTCGCCTGTAAGAAAGGTCCTTTCCCAGCTATTCTTGTGGGAGCTGATGAAATTGCCGTCGATGCTTTCATGAAAAAGAAAATAAATTTTACGCAAATTCCCGTAGTGATAGAGAAAGTTCTATCGAGTTATAATGGGAAAGCGCCTGAAACGCTTGAGGAGAGTCTGCAGATTCTCCAATGGGGGAAAGTAACCGCACAGTCAATAGTACGGACATTGGAGAAATAGAGTAAGGAGAGAATACTTCATGATTAGTTTGTTATCGTTCATTTTAGTCATAGGAATTTGTGTTGTTTCCCATGAATACGGACACTATAAAACAGCAAAAGCCTGCGGAGTACATGTTCATGAGTTTGCTTTCGGAATGGGTCCTGTTATATGGCAGAAGAAGGGTAAAGACGAAACCTTATGGTCAGTTCGAGCTTTTCCCATTGGCGGATTTGTTCGCCTTGCAGGAATGGATGAAGAACAGCCTGGCGAGAAAGTAGATGAGGGAAAAGGTTTTAACGACAAAAAACCATGGCAACGTTTTCTCATTCTTCTTAATGGACCGTTGGTTAATATTTTATTAGCTATGATCCTTACTGCTCTTTTCCTCTCCGGCCACGGCGTTCTTGATATGAGTGCTCCAGTCGTAGGAGAAATAATGCCCAACTTGCCCGCCCAAGAAATCGGGCTGGAATCTGGCGATATAATCAGGTCTATTAATGGAGTTACTGTTTCAGATTGGCCAGATATGGCAAAAACCATCAGGGATAGTTCAAAAGAAGGTCCGCTAACTCTTGAGATAGAAAGAAAGGGCGAAGTTTTTCAAAAAAGAGTAGAGATATCTTTTGACCCTAAATATGGCGCTCCGCTTCTTGGAATACGTCCACCTATTGTTCGATACGGCTTTTTCTCTGCTTTGAGAAATGCCTTCTCTTATACTATCAATATGAGCATAGAAATGATTCGAGGTATAGTCAGATGGGCTTTGCATACTCAGGATGTAGAAGTCTCTGGCCCCATAGGAATAGCAACTATGGCAGGACAAGCAGCAAGACAAGGAATATGGGCCTTTCTATCATTCCTGGCTCTTATTAACCTTAACCTTGGTCTCATAAACTTGTTTCCGTTCCCGGCACTTGATGGAGGACGCCTTGTTTTTATCCTTGGCGAAATGATAACGAGAAAGCGTCTTCCTGAACGGATAGAAAATTATATTCATTTTGCGGGTTTTGTACTTCTCATTACATTGATTCTTTTCATAACATGGAAAGATATTAGTCGAATCTTTAGTTTGTAATATAGAGGGATAGCAATGACAGAAAGAAATGTAACTATAAAGAAACTTGTGATTGGCCATAAAGCACCTATACGGATAGAAAGTATGCTTAAAGAACCTCTATCAAGTTATGATCGTGTTCTAGAACAATGTCAAGCCTTGCAAAAGGCAGGTTGCGAGCTCGTAAGGGTGGCCTTTCCACACAAAGATTTGAAGACCGAACTTTCTCGCTTAAATAGTGATATTGATATACCACTTATGGCTGATATACACTTTGATCCCGATTTAGCTATTGAAGCAATGGATGCTGGGTGCCCAGCTATTCGTATTAATCCTGGAAATATGCCGCTTCACAAGTTGCAAAAACTTATTCATATAGCGTCTGAACGTTCTGTCGTTATACGAATAGGAGCCAATAGCGGCTCTATTAATGGAAGGCAACTTGCGCAATCTCATGGTGATAAAGCCTGTGCTCTTGTTTTAGCTGTAGAGGAACAACTTCAATTATTGCTAAAAGAAAACTTTAATCGTATTATTCTTTCTGCTAAATCGACAAGCGTAAAAGAAACGGTGAGAGCCAACAAAATATTAAGTGAACGATATCCAGATTTTCCTCTTCACATTGGAATTACTGAAGCTGGCCCTGGGCTCACCGGGCTTGTTCGCAGCGCTTCGGGAATTGCGCTTATGCTTGCTCAAGGGATTGGAGATACGCTCAGAGTCAGTCTTACCTCTGATCCAGTCAAGGAAGTTGAAGCGGGATACGAAATTCTACGTTCTCTTGAACTCAGGGAACATGGATTTCATCTTATCTCCTGTCCTACATGTGGCCGGCGACGAATAGATGTGGCGTCAATAGTAGAACGTATAAAACCGTATTTGAAAGATGTACCCGATGGACTAACTGTAGCTGTTATGGGCTGCGAAGTTAATGGCCCACGAGAAGCTAAGAATGCAGATATCGGTTTTGCAGGCTCCCCTGCAGGCATGGTGGTTTTTACGAAAGGCCATATTATAGGAGAATGTTCTATCGATGAAATCCCAGAAAAAATAGCCTTACTTGTCGATATGCTTCGAAAAGAAAGAAACTCAAATAATAAGGAATAAAGAGAGGAGAGACAGGCATGCCTATAAGTCTCAAGGGAAGACATTTTTTGACATTGAAAGATTTTACAGAACAAGAAATTTACTACCTTCTCGACTTGGCGGCTCAGTTGAAAGCCAAAAAAAGAGCCGGACTTCGAGGGAATTTGCTTCAAGGGAAAAACATTGCCTTGTTATTTGAAAAAGCCTCAACTCGTACTCGCTGTGCTTTTACAGTGGCATGTATTGACGAGGGGGGTCATGCTGAATATCTCGGGAAAAATGATATTCATTTTGGAGGGAAGGAAGATGTAAAGGACACAGCTAGAGTCCTCGGAAGAATGTTTGATGGCATTGAATTTCGTGGATTCAAGCAGGCAACAGTAGACGAACTGGCCGCCTACGCCGGTGTACCCGTATGGAACGGTCTTACTGATACATACCATCCAACCCAAATTTTAGCGGACTTCTTGACTCTCCAAGAAAATTTTGGAGCCCATTTAGAGGGAATTCGACTTGTTTATGCTGGAGATGGGCGCAACAACATGGCTAACTCATTGATGATAGGCTCGGCAAAACTGGGTCTCCATTTTGTAATTGCAGCCCCTTCATCTCTATTTCCTGACAAAGGATTATACGAAGAATGTCTCGCTATGGCAGACAAAACAGGAGGAACAATTACTCTTGAGGAAGATCCTATAAAAGCAGTAAAAGGCGCTCATGCCATTTATACTGATGTTTGGGCATCAATGGGTGAGGAAGCCCAGATGCAAGAGAGAGAAGCCCTTTTACGCCCATATCAAGTCAACTTCAAACTTATGAAAGCAACCGGAAATGATAAGACGATTTTCCTACACTGCCTTCCTGCGTATAAAGGGAAAGAGGTTACGGAAGATCTTTTTGAATCACGGGCTTCAAAGGTATTTGATGAGGCAGAAAACCGTCTTCATACAATCAAAGCCGTAATGGTGGCCACAATAGGAAATCTCTAGTAAAAATATACTTGCCTCATAAACCTTGAGGGGGTATTATAGACTGAAATAAATAGCAGGGGGGATAACTTTTGACACAATCGAAACGAACCTTTCGATGTGCTTCCTGTGGAGAAATTTTTGAACAGGAAGGAAATGGATCCTCCATAAAATGTCCTAAATGCCGAAGTAAAATTCTGATTCTCCTTGAAGGAGAGTCTCTAGGTAAAAAAGGATGCGGAGGTTCTTGCGGTTCCTGCTCATCGGGTTGAGGAGTTTAATGTTAAGGGCGGCAGTTTGCCGCCCTTTTATATTTTATATTGTAGTTGTAACAACTGGATCTGCTGTGTTGATTCCTTTAATAGATGAAACAGCTTTTACGAGCTTACGTATTTTTTCAGCAGACCCTCTTAAAACAATAGCTTCAAGGCAATGGTCATGGTCAAGATGTACATGACTTGTACAAACAATCACATCGCCAAAATCATGTTGAACTTGAGTCAGTTCTGCAGAAGTGTCATGGGAATGGTGATCATAAAGAATCGTCAGTGTTCCAAAAACAGATCCCGATCCTTCTTCCCAACGATTTCTGGAAATAGACTGTCTGATAAGCTGTCGTATTGCACCTGAGCGGTTAGGTATTCCTGATCTCTTTATCCAGTGATCAAATTCCTCTAGCAAGGATTCCGGTACTGCAACTCCGAATCGAACGAGTTTTTCCAACGCAAGACAGCCTCCTCTCTCTAATAGTTACTTCATTATAAATGATTTTAATACATTCCCCCGTTTATTTAATTGGATGTTATTCTAAACCTAACAAATTTTGCAGTTGAAACATGATTTCGTGATAGAATTGATAATCTCGGCGAAATTTCAGCTATATGCTAGAATAAGTGAGACAAAACGGAGAAGGAAGGAAAGGGAATCTATCATGCAAATATACGTTCGCTCTCCGAAAAAAATAGTAGCGACTATAGAAAAATGGTTAGCAGATAAGGTTTCATCAGCAGGTGCCCACGGATGTGTGGTCGGGTTAAGCGGCGGTATTGATTCTGCCCTTGTAGCCGTATTACTGCGAAGAACCTTTGGAAGCAATATGCTGGGAGTGATGATGCCCTGCCATAGTTTGCCTGAGGATCAACAAGATGCGGAAAAACTTATAGATGTTTTTTCTATTCCTTCTACCTTAGTAGATCTTTCCGCAACGTACGATTCTCTCGTTAAGGGGCTGGAAGAATCTTCTGTGCCTCTTCGACACATCGCACTGGCAAACATAAAACCCAGGTTACGAATGACAACACTCTATGCTATTGCACAATCCAAAGGATATCTTGTATGCGGAACAAGCAATAAGGCTGAAATTATTGCCGGTTATTTCACCAAACATGGTGATTCCGGAGCAGACATCTGGCCCTTAGGTGATCTTTTAAAAGAAGAAGTACGCGAGACATCTGCCTATTTAAGGGTACCAGAAGACATCATCCAAAAGCCGCCATCGGCAGGCCTTTGGAAAGGACAAACTGATGAGAATGAAATGGGACTTACATATGACGATATTGATAAATATATAGCGACAGGAAACGTCAAGGAAAGTGTTAGGCAACGAATTGAAGAGAGATATCGTCAATCTGTGCATAAACGGGAATTACCACCTGTCTGCATAATACCGAAAGATTAATGGAACGATTTTTATAGAAGAGGTGATTGTTCGTGTCAGGACATTCAAAGTGGGCGAACATAAAGCATAGAAAGGCAGCCCAAGATGCAAAGAGAGGAAATCTATTTCAGAAACTAGTACGAGCGATTATTGTTGCAGCCAAAGAAGGTGGCGGCGATCCAGGAATGAACGTTCGTCTTAAAACAGCAATAGATAGAGCTAAAGCTGCAAGTGTTCCCAATGAGAATATCACTAGAGCAATAAAGAGAGGAACTGGAGAAATTGAAGGAGCCATGTACGAGGAAATTACATATGAAGGTTATGGCTCTAACGGTGTAGCACTTATGATAGAAGCACTCACTGACAATAGAAACAGAACAGCAGCAGATATGCGAGCTATACTTACCCGTGGTGGTGGTGCCCTTGGTGAATCCGGCTGTGTTGCCTGGATGTTTGAACGAAAAGGTGTCATTGAAGTAAAGGGTGAGAATATAGACGAAGAAACAATCATGCTTGCCTGTCTTGATGCAGGAGCAGAAGACTTTGAAGCAACAGATGAGGGATACACTATATTTACAACTCCTTCAGCCTTAACTGACGTCCAGAAAGCATTGGAAGATGCCGGATACGCTGTCGAACGCGCAGAGGCTGAAATGATCCCCAATAACACAGTTGCTATAGAAACAATAGAGCAGGCACAAAAAATCTTGAGATTGCTTGAGACTCTTGAAGATCATGATGATATCCAGAATGTCTATGCCAACTTTGATATTCCGGACGAAATTATGGCCCAAGTTGAATAAAAAGCAAATTATAACTTGTATTGGAATAGATCCAGGGTTAGGCCGTTTAGGATTTGCCCTTGTCCGGAAGGATGGACATTGTTTTTCTGCAGAAGATTATGGATGCATTGAAACTCCACCCAAAACAGACGTGCCTTTGCGGCTTGAGATGATTTACAACAAACTTGGGGAGCGGATTCAAAACTGCTCCCCAGATTTTATGTCAGTAGAGAAACTTTTCTTCGGACGTAATATAACAACTGCTGAATACGTTTGGCAAGCTCGGGGCATTATTCTTTTACTGGCTTCTCAATATAAATTACCTGTGTATGAACCTAAACCTTCACAAATAAAAGTAGCTGTTTGCGGCTCTGGATCTGCCGACAAAAAACAAGTTCAAAAGATGGTGCAACGGCTATTAAATTTAAAAGAGATTCCACAACCAGATGATGCAGCTGATGCCATTGCTATAGCTTTAACAGGTATCGCACTTCATTCTTTTAGTAGAAAAACGAAAGCAGGTGGTTTTTCTTGCTAAGAAGTGTTGAGGGAAAAATTCTTCAGATAACACAAGAGAACGTTATACTTGATGTAAATGGCTTTGGTTTAGATATTCTCTGTTCAGGAAGTGCGCTTCGGCTATGCGAAGAGTGTGAAAGTGTACGATTGACAACATATTTACAAGTATCAGAAAGCGGAATAACTCTTTTTGGCTTCTCAAGCGAGCTGGAACGAGACGTCTTTTTAAAATTAATAACTGTAAAAGGAGTTGGGGGTAGAGTAGGGTTGGCTATACTTCGCACATTATCTCCATCTCAGGTTGTTCGTTCGATCGTCGCTTCTGATATTGATACTTTTCTTCAGGTTCCAGGAGTAGGGAAAAAGACTGCCGAACGCTTGTGTTTCGAGTTGAAACGCCACTTATCAGAAGAGATGATTGCAGAATTTGCAGAGGAAGAAGAGATTATACCTACAATGCTCGCTAAGAATACGGTTGCAGCTGCTCTTCGTTCTCTGGGATTTACTCAAAACGAAGTTTACACTGTTATGAATCGTCTTAAAAGAGAGATGGGCGCTGAGTTTGAAACAGCAAAGGAAGAAGTACTGCTTAAACAAGCTCTTCGTGAACTAAAAAGAAACTGAGGTGAAAAACGTGTCGGAAGAAAAGGCTAGCTTTTTCGACCTTCAGAATAAAACCTTCGAAGAAGAAATAACACTCCGCCCTTCAACATTGCAAGATTTTGTTGGGCAACAACAACTTAAAGATAAACTTTCAATATTTGTACAAGCTGCTCGTCAAAGAAAAGAAGCGCTTGATCATATTCTTTTTTACGGCCCTCCCGGTCTTGGTAAGACAACTCTTGCCGGGATTATTGCTCATGAAATGGGTGGTCAGCTTCGTGTAACCACTGGTCCTGCGCTAGAAAAAGCAGGAGATCTTGCTGCTATTTTGTCAAATCTCGAACCTTACGACGTTCTTTTTATTGATGAAATTCACCGCTTACCTGCAAATGTCGAAGAGATTCTTTATCCGAGTATGGAAGATTTTAGTCTGCATATTATTGTGGGAAAAGGCCCGCTTGCCAACAATATCTGTCTCAGCCTTCCTCCCTTTACCCTTGTTGGGGCAACGACGCGCCTTGGCCTCTTGACATCCCCTCTTCGTGCACGATTCGGAATAGTAGAACAGCTCAAGCTTTATGAGGAAAAAGAGATTTCAGATATAGTCCAAAGGGGCGCCCATGTTCTTGGAGTCAAAATAGAAGAAGAGGCTGCATACGAAATAGCACGTCGTTCTCGAGGTACACCACGTGTGGCTATACGTTTACTTAAAAGGGTTCGGGATGTTGCTGAAGTTCGTCAATCATCCTCAATAACCTCATCGATTGCATCGATTGCTCTTAACATGCTTGGGCTCGACTCTTTGGGGCTAGATGATGGTGACCGCAGAATTTTACATGTGATTGTAGAACTTTTTGATGGAGGACCAGTAGGACTTTCAACGATTGCGGCAGCATTAAACGAAGAAGGACAAACCATAGAAGACATATACGAACCATATCTTATTCAAAAAGGTCTCATAGAAAGAACACCTCGAGGTAGAAAGGCAACTAAAAATGGATATTTATATCTTGGAAAGAACCCTCCAGAGGATATTACTAAGCAATTAGAATTCTACCAAGAGGAGGAATCAGACTCATGCAAGGAATAGGAAAAGGTCTTATTTTCACGGGGATAATTCTCATTATTGCGGGAAGCCTCTTCCTTGTTTTTTCAAAGTTAAATATCCCCTTTGGGAAATTGCCTGGAGACATTACGTATACGCGAAAAAATGTTACAGTTTTTGCACCTATCACCACAATGATTATTGTGAGTATCGTGTTAACTGTAGTTTTGAACATTATTGGACGTTGGATGAAATAATAAATTCAAAAAAAGAAATCGAGAGAAGGAGGAACGTACGTTCTTATGAAAAAAATCTGTAGATCTCTCATCCTTGCTGCTATATTCGTTCTTTCTTTTGCAATCGGCGACTCTTTCATTGCAGAAGCTGCGGCACAAACTGTTCGAATAGGAGTTGGTATTGGAGTATCACAAGCCACTATTTCTTCTTCTTCAGCCTTAATCCTTAAAGATGGTCAGGGGAAGAGATTCAAAGCTAATAAGGCTATTTCTTTGCGATATGCAGGGAAGAATAGAATCTCGATAGGAAAACATACTCTCAAATTACCATTAGAAATAACCTCAAAAGGCCTTTTAAACTTTAAGAAGGTCCAATACAGGGGGGCTATTCGCGCTGTTGACAACGGGAATTCTGTCAACATTATTAACGTTGTCAATATAGAGGACTATGTGCGTGGGGTTTTAAAAATGGAAACGAACCCTGCATGGCATTTGGAAGCGCTGAAAGCTCAGGCAGTTATTTCCCGAACGTATGCTCTCAAGAATTTGGGCAAGTATGGAAAGAAGGGGTTCGATCTTACGGCCACGCCAGATTGCCAGGTTTATCGAGGTGTTAATGCAGAAACTTCGCGAACAGATAGAGCTGTTAAAGAGACAGCTGGTGTCGTTGTCGCATACGGTTCCCAGCTTGCTCTTACTCCCTTCCATTCAGATAGTGGAGGAGCGACAGCCAATGTTTCTGAAGTATGGAGTAGTTCCATACCATACTTATGCGGAGTAAAAGAAGCTATTCCGTATACATCTCCCTATTCGTCATGGAATCTTACGCTCTCCGCTCAACAAGTGCGGGCAGCCCTTAGTAAATTAGGAATAAATGTTGGAAACGTTCTTAATGTAGGAGTGGGCTCAAGAGATGCCTTTGGACGCCCTGTAACGCTTTTAGTTCAAGGGAGCCAGGGAACACGGGAAATAAAAACTCATCAATTCAGGATGGCTGTTGGTCCTTCTGTGTTGCGAAGCACATTCTTTACGATCAATGGCGAAACTAGACCTGTTGTTCAACAACCACAACGCAATAATCTGGGAGATGCGAATGCTCCACTATCTTCAGAAGAAGAGCAAACATTGATTACACTTACTCAACAAGGAGCTTTTTCAGCCGATGAAATGATCGATATGCTGATGCATCCTGAAAAGAAAAAAACATATCTCTTTAAAGCTCTCAAAAAAGCTATCCCTCAAAAGAACACGTCAACAGTCACAAACCGTCCTATGCAGAGGAAAGCTAACAAATCATCTGCTGGAGTTTTTGTCTTTTCAGGGAAGGGATGGGGACACGGTGTGGGGCTGTCTCAATGGGGAGCCAAAAACCTTGCTGATCAAGGATGGAAATATGCTAAAATACTGCAGCATTATTATCCAGGTACAACTCTAACTCGAAAATAAGAAGGCGATGACGTTTTATGGCTCCGAATCTTTATGATATAGAATCTTATGCATACGATCTTCCTGAAGAACGTATAGCTCAAAATCCTGTTTCACCAAGGAATCATTCAAAACTTTTAGTGCTCGATAAAGAGACAGGAAAAATGACACACTCACACTTTTATGAACTCAATAAGTTTTTAAAA
The DNA here is from genome assembly GCF_030908405.1 of Aminobacterium sp. MB27-C1. Lineage (NCBI taxonomy): Bacteria > Thermotogati > Synergistota > Synergistia > Synergistales > Aminobacteriaceae > Aminobacterium > Aminobacterium sp. MB27-C1. Next base: position 1,198,407 of record NZ_CP133089.1, read on the forward strand.
GAAGGGGATGTCATTATTTTAAATGATACTCGCGTTATCCCAGCTCGGCTTCACGGAATAAAAGAAAAGGGAAGTGCGCATGTAGAAATATTATTGCTCAAACCGCTTGATAAGAACTGGAAGCGTTGGGAAGCGTTGCTTCGGCCAGGCAGAAGATTAAAACCAGGTAGCACGGTGTTTGTTAATGATACTACAGTTGTCAGCATACAAGACATATTAAGAGATGGCATCAGAATAGTTGAATTTCCAGCTAATTGCGATGTACTTTCTTTATTGGAACATGTTGGAGAAGTTCCCTTTCCTCCATATATAAAAGAAACAAACGCTACTGCTTCCGATTATCAGACGGTATTTGCCAAACGCAACGGATCGTGTGCTGCTCCTACTGCCAGCTTGCATTTTACAGAAGAACAGCTTCGTGAATTGTCCAAAGATTATGGCATATCTTTTGCTTGGGTTACACTTCATGTAGGACTCGGGACTTTTCGTCCAGTTCAGGTAGAAGATATACGCAAACATATTATTCACGAGGAATATTGCGAAATTCCTAAAGAAACAGCTGATTTTATTCGAAAAGCAAAAAGAGAAGGACGGCGAATTCTTGCCTCTGGAACAACAGTGGCAAGAACGTTAGAGAGTATGGCGACTCATGACGAAAGCGTCATTCATGAGGGGAAGAAAAATACATCTCTCTTTATCTACCCTGGCTATAACTTTTCGGTTATTGACGGGCTTATTACTAATTTTCACCTTCCTCGAAGTACGCTGCTTATGCTTGTAGCAGCGTTAGCAGGATATGACAACGTAATGGAAGCTTACAAAACAGCTGTTAAAATGAATTATAGATTCTTTTCTTTTGGGGACGCCATGCTGATTCAATAAAAGTTAAGGAGGGTGATGGTATTATGTGGAAATGGGCTTGTCTCGTTCCTCATCCACCTATTATTGTTCCAGAAGTAGGGCGCGGCAAAGAAAAAGAAGCTATACGAACTATTCAGGGAATGACTTCTCTAACACAACAGCTTGAGGAGAAAAAACCAGACGTTCTATTTATACTTTCTCCACATGCACCATACTCACGGGGCCTTTTGTTCGTAGAGTCTTCAGAGTACAAAGGAGACCTCTCACTTTTTGGGGTACCTGAAGTATCGTTGCATGCTAAAGGAAATCATGAAAAATTTGAGGCTATTTACAACTTTTTAAAAGAAATAGTACCTGTAGAAGTTATGAAAAAAGCAACGGGCTCATTAGATCATGCCTCTATCGTTCCTTTGTATTTCTTTCATAAACAATGGGGGAATCTACCCGATATTATTCTTGCTAATCCTATTGGATTAACATTGGAAGAGGCTAGCAAGATGGGAAAAGAACTTCGCCAATTTCAAGACACCCTTCAGTGGGGACTTATTGCAAGTGGCGATCTCTCTCATAGAGTAATACCTGGAGCACCTGCAGGATATTCCCCTTTAGGAGCCTTTTTCGATGAACAAGTCGTCAGAGCCTTAAAAACCTCTGACGCTCAACTTCTTTTAAATTTACCTGAAAGCACTATAGAAGAAGCAGGGGAGTGTGGACTTCGTTCTGTCTTGATTTATCTCGGTCTTGCTGAACCACATTCAAAAATGATTTCTTATGAAGCTCCATTTGGAGTAGGGTACGCTGTAGCTATTGCTACGCCTCAAAAAAAAGAGTATCCGTTGTTTGCGCGTAACGTTATTGAAGAATATATACAGAACGATAGACAACCAGCGCAACGAGAAATTGAATTATGGTCTCCTTTAGAAGCTTTACATAAAAAGGGAGCCTGTTTTGTCTCTTTGAAAACAAAGGACGGCCATCTTAGAGGCTGTATCGGAACAATTCTACCTGTACATCAGACACTTAGTGAAGAGTTAGTTGCAAATGCTATAGCTGCTGCGACGGAAGACCCCCGTTTTCTCCCTGTGCAACCAGATGAACTAAAAAATATAGTTGTCTCTGTCGACATTCTTTCAGAGCCTGAGGAAGTACATTCGATAGACGAACTTGACGTAAAAATCTACGGAATTATAGTCTCTAATGGAGTAAGAAAAGGTGTGTTGCTTCCCGATCTTGATGGTGTGGATACTGTAGAGCGGCAGATTCACATAGCTTTACAAAAAGCCGGAATATCTTCTCATGGTAATATCACTATATACCGTTTTACTGTTGACCGTTATCTTGAGAGAGGAGAATAATTATGGCTTATAGAGCATCATGGTGGCACCGTAACAACTCTTCTGTTACGTGCGATCTTTGCTTTCATCACTGTACTCTCGAAGAAGGGCAAAAAGGCATTTGCGGGGTACGAATGCATCAGAAAGATGCAGGCCTTGTCTCTTTGAATTACGGCCTTGTATCATCTATAGCCATAGATCCAGTAGAAAAGAAGCCTCTTTATCATTGGAATCCTGGAACATCAATCCTTTCTCTAGGGAGCATAGGTTGCAATATGTATTGTCCCTTTTGTCAGAATTGGCAAATATCCACATGTTCCAAATCTATACCCCTAACCTATATCTCTCCTTCTGAAATAGTAGATATTGCCAGAAGAAAGCATCTACAAGCTGTTTCCTTTACATATAATGAACCTTTTGTCTGGTACGAATATATTCTCGACAGTGCGCACGCATTGAAAAAAGAAGGATTTTCAGTAGTTCTTGTTTCAAATGGAATGGTTAGCGAAGAGCCATTAAACGAGCTACTTCCTTACATAGATGCAGCCAATATTGACGTAAAAGCTTTTGACGCTCCGACATATTCTTTACTCGGTGGTGATTTGACTACTGTTAAAAATACTGTTGAATCTATGGTTAAAGCCCATGTGCATGTAGAGCTTACAAGCCTTATTGTTCCTGGCATTCATAAGGATGTTCAGTGGCTAGACCCTCTCTCAGAGTGGGCTTCATCTCTATCTCCCAATATAGTTTTGCATATCTCAAGATATTTTCCCTGCTACAAATGGCATGAAGCTCCGACACCTCTTGATCTTTTAGAAGAGGCTCAGGAACGGGCCAAGAAACATTTGTCCTTTGTCTATCTTGGCAATGTTCAATCTTCAGCTATAACTTTTTGTCCCCTTTGTGGATCGATGATCATGGAACGTCGAGGATACAACACCCTTCTTTTCGGTCTTGATAAAAAAGGTAACTGTGCCCATTGCGGAAATCATATAGTCACTCTTACAGAATAAAAGGAGAGTTCAAACATGCGTAAAATCTTTGATGCCCTGTTCTTTCTAATTGTCGTAACGTTTCTTCTTTTTATATGCACCCGATCTCCTCAGTGGTGGGATAAGGAATTTCCTTTAGGAGAAGGGGAAGCAATTTCAATACTCGTCCTTCCCAATCAGACTGCACAAGAAATTGCACGACATTTTGAAAAAGAAGGGGTCGTGGAGAATGCCAAAGAACTCTCTAAATGGATGACCACACTTGGTATTGACCGAAAAATAAAAACGGGCATTTATATGATACGAAAAGGTTCGCCTTGGGAAGTCGCCAAACAATTGGGAGAAGCGACCCCCTTTCATGAAAAAGTAACACTCATACCAGGATCAGATATCTTTTCGTTAGCGGAACAATTTGAAAAGATTACGACAAAGGATATAGCCAATCTTCTTTTACAAGATAACATTTTTGATAGTACTCTAGAAAAATATCTCCCCGCAGATGCAGAGACACGGGTTGCCCTATTACTACCAGACACATACTATGTTGCAGAAAAGACTCCTACAGCCTTAATTAAATCAGGAAGTTCACTTTGGTGGAGTCATTTCGGTAAAGTAGTAAGGGGAAAAAAGTTCAACGATAAAGATATCACTTCATTAGCTATAATAGCTTCACTTATTGAGAGAGAAGCTAAACAAGATGATGAACGTGCGATAATAGCTGGAGTGATATATAACAGATTAGAGAAAAAAATGCCCCTCCAAATCGACGCTAGCATTGTCTACGCCTGGAAAAGGAAGGGAGAGACGTTACAACGCGTGCTATACAAGCATCTTGAATTAGAATCACCATATAATACCTATAAGAACTTGGGGTTGCCTCCTACAGCAATTTGTGTGCCTTCTGCCGCCTCATGGGAAGCTGCATTTACCCCTGAAAAAAATGAATATCTATATTATGTCGTTGAAAAGGATGGGCGACATGCCTTTGCTAAAACCTATAAAGAGCATCTTGCAAATATTAGACGTATTAAGAGAAAACGGCGGTGAAACAAGTGATTGATCCTAAAGATATGACACAATTCGTTCTTTCTACTGAACCAGCTTCTATTGTTCTCATAAGCTGGATTGTTTCTGAATATGACGGTATAGGATTTATTCGAACGGATGATCCGCAAAAGGGGATCATCTCTCTCTTTTCTCCTCAAGAACGAACAAAGGAAGCGCATTTGCTCGTGAAAAAACTTTCTGAAGAAGGAATTCCTGTTAAGATAGAAGAAATAGTCGAATACGAGAAAAGAGAGGAAGATCAAGAGGAATGATCATCACCCCATTAAAGGAAGCATTCGAAACACTATATCGTTCAAAAATAGATTACTCGGACATATATTTTGAATCTTCTTCAAGTCACAGTTGTTCTTTTGAAGATGGTGTAATAGAAGAAACTAGCTCTTCCCTTCGCGAAGGAGTAGGTGCGCGAATTTTTTTTGATGATTTAACTTCCTTTTCACACACACCAGGAGTTACAATAAAAGACGGACTTGATGCTCTTCAAAAGGCCGCCCAAAACATGGGGATTCGCTTTACATTACCGTCACCTGAAGAAGAATACGAGAAGAGAGTTATTGAGCAATCATCACTACTAAAACCGGAAAATCCAGATTTTTTTCATGATATTGATCAAAAAATACGTGGGAAAAGTGCCTTAGTTACACAAGTTTCTATGAATTACAGTTTTTCTAAACGTCAAATTGCTATTGTAACGGAAGGTGGAATTCTTCAAAAAGAAGAAAGATGGTATACAAGTTTTAGCGTGGAAGTAGTCGTTGAAAAGAATGAACAAATACAGACGGGATATGAAAGTGCGGCTCAAGCTACGCCAACTTTAGAGTTCTGGCAGCAAAATGACCCTTACATTCTGTCACAAAGAGCACTTGATGAAGCTCTTCTAATGCTAGATGCCCCAGATTGTCCTGCTGGAACAATGCCTGTTCTGCTTTCTGGAGAAGCTGGAGGGACTCTGGTTCACGAAGCATGCGGGCACAGCCTAGAAGCAGATATTATACAAAAAGATTACTCCGTTTTTCGGGGGAAAATTGGTGAGTATGTAGCCAGCCCTCTTGTTACAATGGTTGACGATGGAACTATTATAGGCTTGTTTGGAAGCTATTCTGTTGATGATGAAGGTGTTCCATCTCAACGAACAGTTTTAATAGATAAAGGTATTTTAAAAATGTATCTCACAGATAAACTTTCAGCTTTAAAAGAGAATTTACCTCTTACTGGAAACGGAAGACGAAGTTCATACAGACAGCCACCAATCCCTCGTATGAGTAACACATTTATTGTGGCTGGAGAAAGCAATTTTGAAGAAATGTTGCAGAAAATAAACTATGGTCTTTATGTGAAAAAGATGGGCGGAGGAGAAGTTAACCCTACTTCTGGAGATTTTGTCTTTCAGGTTAACGAAGGCTATCTCATTAAAAGCGGTCAAATACTTCACCCTGTAAAAGGAGCCCTTCTTACTGGTAATGGGCCGGAAGCTCTTATGGATATTATTGCCGTTGGAAATAATTTACATTTTCTTCCTGGTACATGCGGTAAGGCAGGGCAAGCGGTGCCAGTAACAGATGGGCAACCATCTCTTTTAATTAAAAAGTTAACAGTTGGAGGCAACACGACGAACCATGACGCTCTTTAAAAAGAAAAAAAAACGCGGACGTCCAAAGCAAAAAACTGATGAAATCCGACGGATCAAGGAAGAAAGAATCCGCCGGCTACATACGTTTATTCGCCTGATATTCTTTTTCTTGCTCGTTGGTGATATTTATGTAATGGCATCTCTTTTTTCTTTCTGGACTGGAGAATTCGGTCAATATATACGACAAACACTTATGACTAGAACGGGTGGGGCAATTCTTATTCTTCTCATCTTCGGAGCCTATGTTTGTCTTTCTGTTCTGCTTCGAAAAAAGATACATCAGCTAGCATCTCAAACATTAGCAACGCTTTTCCTTTTTATCTCAGGGGCTCTCTTGTTAGGGCTTTTAAATAAATATGGGAGCGCCCAACAATGGGCTATTCTTAACCCCGGCTTTTTTGGACATAATTTGACTCAATTCTTTTTAGTCAACGGCGGTTTCTTTGGAACCCTTCTGTTTTGTTTCGCCTCTCTTTTTACTTCTACAGTACTCTATGGCTTCATAAAGACAAAGATGGTGTTGGCTTTTGGAGCCTTCTTTATGAGAGAAATAAAGAAACTCTTCTTTCATGAAAAAACAGACAAATCTGTAACAGAAGAACAGCCTTCAGAACTTATGTTGAACAACGAAGAAACAGTTGTAGCGGATCAAATGCCTTTGGCGGAACAAACGCCTTTGGCAGATCCTACGTTTCTAACTGCCACTACAGACCCAATAGATGATGAAGAAAAAGAGGAACTAGAATTTGATGATTTAGAGATAAATACTTCTGAGGCAGAAGAAGACACAATCCAAGAAAGCGAAGTCGCTGAGCCTGCTTCCCAGGCACGCCTGATCGTCAAAGAAGAAGATTCTGCACCTGTAGAAGGAGAAGCTCTTCCAGAGATTAGTATGGAAAATGGAGAAGGAAAAGAGCCTCCTGTTGCAGAAGGGAAATTTCCTCCTCCTATTGATCTTTTTGGAGCTCCAGAACCTCATGTACAGGATGGCGGCGAACAAAAGGCCAAAGAGCAGGCAGAAGCTATTATTTCTACCTTAGCTGATTTTGACGTGCAGGCAGAGTTGGCTGAAATTGTAATTGGCCCCACAGTCATTCAATTTCAGATCCAGCTAGCTCCTGGTATTAAAGTCAGTAAAATAGCAGGATTAGCTAATGACCTTGCTGTCGCATTAGCAGTTCCTGCATTGCGAGTGGAAGCACCAATTCCGGGCAAAACATATGTAGGAGTGGAAATACCTAACCCCAAAAGAAAAGGAGTAACACTGCGTCGAATTCTCGAATCTCAAGCTTTTGGACAAGCTGACTTTAATCTTCCCTTACCTATGGGGGTACGAGTAGACTCAAGACCTCTCATTATTGGTTTGGAAGATTTGCCTCACCTTCTTGTCGCCGGAACAACAGGCTCAGGAAAGAGTGTATTTGTTAATAGTTGCATAGCTGGACTCTGTTATTGCAGGAAACCAGAGGATTTGAGATTCCTCATGATTGACCCCAAACGAGTAGAATTAAGTATATATGAACACTTACCACACATGTTAGCTAAACCTGTAACATCGCCTAAAAAGGCTATCCACGCTTTAGCATGGGCAGTACGTGAAATGGAGCAGCGATATGATATTTTTGCTAAGGCGCGAGTACGAAATCTGGCAGGATATAATGGGAAAGTTTTACCTAAAGATAAACTTCCTCATATCGTTATAGTTGTAGATGAATTGGCAGACCTGATGTTTACTGCTCAAAAGGATGTAGAAGATTACATCTGCCGCCTTGCGCAAATGGCTCGTGCCACTGGAATTCATCTTTTACTCGCAACACAACGTCCTTCTGTTAACGTCGTTACGGGACTAATCAAAGCTAATATTCCTGCTCGTGTTGCTTTTACACTGCCATCACAGGCAGATTCTAGAACAATAATTGACGTCTCAGGAGCAGAAAAGCTCTTAGGAAAAGGCGATATGCTGTTTGTCAGTCCCCGATATCCGCGACCTGTGCGCTTGCAATCGCCCTTTATTGAAGATGCGAAATCACTCGACTTGATCAACTATATGAGAAATCTTTTCGGCGATCCCGAATATATAAAGATAGAGGAGCAGGGAGATAACGGCGGCAATGGAGTAGATTCAGCTTTTACGGACGATCCATTACTTGAAGAAGCAATGCAAATTATTCTCGATACAGGAATTGCTTCGGCCAGTCGTCTTCAAAGACAGCTTCGCATAGGATTCACTCGCGCAGCTCGACTTATAGATACGATGGAACAGCTTGGCATCGTGGGGCCACCTGATGGGTCAAAACCGCGCGAAATACTTGTAGATGAACAACGAGCGAAGGAGATTATGGATGAGAACCTCTAATTCAGATGTTTTATCTTTTCACTTAGGTCGCTGGCAGTTGACTGCTAACAACCTTTGGGGAAATCCGTCAATTCTCTTGATTGCAGGGGGCCAAGCACCTTCAGTTGAATGGCTTGCTCAAATATCTCCACTATTCCAAGAAATATGGTGCGCCGACTCTGGCATTGAAATATGCAAGAAGGCGCAGATTATTCCTCATCGTCTTATAGGAGATAGTGATAGCAGTTCCCTGGAAGGTAGAGCATGGGCAGAAGAAAATGGGGTTCGTATTGAGACATACCCTGTTGATAAAGATTACACGGATTTACAACTTACACTCAAAAGAATAGGAGAAACATACCCTGATGCCAAAGTTGTTATTACAGGTTGTTGGGGTGGGCGTCTAGATCACACATGGAGCAATATTTATTCTGCTCTTTGGGCGCAAGAATGGAACGTTCATGTAGTGAGTCTTTGCGACCATAAAGAAGCGCTCTTTTTGTTGAACGGCCCAGATAAAGCAACGTTCCATTTTGAATTGCCATATCCGAACGTTGTTTCTTTATTTGCTCTGGATGAAAAAGCAGAAGGTGTGTTTATTCGAGGAACTCATTGGGAGTTACAAAATGTTTTACTAAAAATAACTCGCCCTTACGCCATTAGCAACAGACTTAAAAAAGACTATCTGCAAGTTGACGTAGACAAAGGAAGACTCGCAGTGTATCTTTACTGGGCAGAATAAAAAAAGCGGGCTGAATTACACAGCCCGCTTGACTTTGCCAGATTTAAGGCACTTTGTACAAATTTTCATACGTCGCGTCTCGCCTGCGCCCAAGTCAACCTTCACATTCTGCAGATTGACAAGCCAACGTCTTCTTGTATGACGATTGGAATGGCTGACTGCGTTTCCTGTAACAGGACCGCGGCCGCAACATTCACAAACTCTAGCCATTGATTTTCCGCCTCCTCCGAAGGAAATAGTGTTCGAACAGGTGGATTTTATCACAGGTTAGGTGAATAGAGCAATTGTTCTATGTAAAAAAAGGGGGAGCAATTATGAATTTTAGTCAGAAACTGGAAGAAATTCAAAAAATCGTTCATACTCTTGAAAAGGATGAGCTGCCTCTTGAAGACGCTTTAGAGCTCTTTGAGCATGGAGTTGCTTTAGTCAAAGAGTGCCAAAAGTACTTAACAGAGGCGGAACAAAAAATAGTTCTTTTAACCCAATCGGGGAAAGAAGAACCTTTAAGCATTGAAAATGTGGAGAACGAAAATGAATGATTTTGTGAAAAACGAACTTGAAAAAAATCGACTATATTTTGAAGAACAGCTCCGCTCCTTCTGTAGCTGCAAGCCTGACGCTATTCCTGAACGTCTTTGGCAATCAATGACGTATTCTCTCCTTGCGGGGGGAAAAAGGCTTCGCCCCGTACTCTGTCTACAAGCAGCAGAATCGGTAGGAGGAATAAGGGAAAAAGTTCTTTCCATGGCTATAGCCCTTGAGATGGTGCATACCGCATCATTAATTCATGATGACCTCCCTGCTATGGATAATGACTCTCTTCGAAGAGGCAAACCAACTAACCATATTATTTTCGGCGATGCCTTGGCAATACTTGCTGGTGACGCTCTTTTGGCGTGGGCTTTTCAATATCCTCTTAGCAAACTCTCAGAAGAAGGATTTCTTTCTTCTTCCATAATCCATGCACTCTCTGTTTTTGCTGAAGCTATAGGACCTTTCGGAATATGCGGAGGCCAGGTACTCGACACTGACCCCGAAAGTTTTGAACCATCCCCATTGTTCGTAAAAAAAATAGCACTCCAAAAAACTGCGATACTTATAAAATCAGCAGTTGTCACAGGAGCTATTTTAGGAGGCGCATCTTCCAAACAAATTTCTGCCTTTGAAAATTATGGCAACCATTTGGGTTTGGCGTTCCAGATTGTTGACGATATACTAGATGTAACATCAACGGCAGAAGAATTAGGGAAAACCCCTGGGAAAGATGCAAAACAAGAAAAAACAACTTTTGTCACACAGTTTGGTATTGAAGAATCACGAAAAATGGCACTTCAAGAAAGTGAAGAGGCTGCGGCCGTTATTTCTTCAATAGGAAAAAATACTGAGTTTTTTCAAGAACTTGCTCTTTCCCTTGCGGAACGAAGCCGGTGATCTGAAAAAGGAGGCTCTCTCTGCAAGAATGATGCATATTTTAGATAGAGTAAACGATTATCATGACCTTAAAGATATGTCCTCTGGGGCATTAGATATTCTTTGCCAAGACTTACGGGAAGAAATTATAAATGTTGTTTCTAAAAACGGGGGGCACCTCGCTTCTTCTCTTGGCACAGTTGAACTTATAGTTGCATTACTTCGACAGTTTAACCCTCTAGACGATAAAATAGTTTTTGATGTTGGTCATCAAACATATGCATATAAAATTCTTACCGGCAGAAAAAACACATTTCACACATTACGTGAGTGGAGAGGGATAAGCGGCTTCCCCAAAAGAGAAGAAAGCCCTTGTGACCATTTCGACGTAGGACATAGTAGTACTTCTTTATCTGCTGCTCTAGGGTACGCTAAGGCTCGAGATATACAGAATCAAGGCCATCATGTCGTTGCCGTTATAGGAGATGGCGCCCTGCTAAACGGGTTGGCCTTTGAAGCGTTAAACTACACAAAAGATGCTCATACAAAAGTTATATATGTACTTAATGACAATAAAATGTCAATTAGTCATCGAGTAGGGGGATTTGCCTCTCATTTAGCCAAGTTAAGCTCAAGCCCTGCATATAATAATCTTAAAAAATATATTAAGGAATCGTGCGCTTCGATTCCTCAAGGGCAATCAATAGAAAACGTATTATCTAAGTTAAAAGATCAAATAAAATCTCTAGTCAAACCTGAAAACATTTTTGACGAACTCGATATTAATTACTGGGGTCCCTTCGATGGACACAATATTCACGAAATGGAAACCGTTTTTGAAATGGCCAAAAGATACCATAAATCTGTTCTCATCCATGTAGTAACCCAAAAAGGGAAAGGGTTGCAATGTGCAGAGGAACATCCAGACACATATCACGGCGTTCCTGTGAACGGATTCGGTAATAAATCGTCTGGAACAAGTTGGAGTGCGTCTGCTACTGAGACACTTTGTGCTATGGCTGAAAAAGATTCTCGCATAGTCTGTCTTACAGCTGCCATGAAAAATGGTACGCGACTTGAAGATTTTGCATCTCGTTTTCCTGATCGTTTCTTTGATGTAGGAATAGCTGAGGAACATATGCTCACCATGGCTGCAGGCATGGCAGCAGGTGGTCTTCGTCCTGTAGTTTTTATATATTCGACATTTTTGCAACGTGCCATGGATCAACTGGTACATGACGTCGCCTTACAAAAACTTCCAGTAGTATTAGCTGTTGATAGAGGCGGATTGGTAGGGGAGGATGGAGAAACACATCAGGGACTTTTCGATATTACGTGGTGTAGATCAATCCCTAACATGCAAATGTTTATACCTCGAGACAGAGTAGACTTGGAAAGAATGTTCGAATATGGATTATCGCAAGATACTCCAGTTATTATCAGATATCCAAGAGGAACAGCGCCAGAAGAAATCAATCGTCAGGAAGATATGAAAAGCATCGTTCCTCCGTTCCGAAGTGAACTTCTTGTAGAGGGAAGAGAATGGACTCTTATCGGAATGGGGTCAACAGTGGGGTTATGTTTTGAATGCCGTCAAAAAGCAATTGAGGAAGGACTCCCCACTCCTGCTATATTAGACTTACGAAGTATAAAACCTCTGGATTGGCCTGTTATCGATTCCCATCTTATGAATGATACGTTTGTTGTCATTTTGGAAGAAGGGTATAAAAACGGAGGCATAGGTGAAGCAATTTCTTCACGAGCTGCAGAACACGGATATAAAGCAAAAGTAGCTCCTATAGGAATACCTGATATATATGTGCCACATGGAACAGTACATTTACAAAGAGAATTTTGTGGCCTTACAGCGCAAAGAGTGGTGAACTGGTATAAAGAAAATGCAAAAAGAACGAGTCGATAAACTTATAGTTGAAAGAAAACTCGCCTCAACTCGAGCAAAAGCACAAGCTCTCATTCTTGAAGGGCGAGTCTTTTCTTCTCACGAAAGGATTGAGAAAGCTGGAACGCTGCTTCCTGTAGACGCTCCATTAGAAATAAAGATTAAAGAAACGGAATGGGTCAGTAGAGGTGCTTATAAACTCTTGCGAGCACTTGAGGTTTTTCCTGAAAATCCTCTTAATAAAGTCTGCATGGATCTTGGTGCATCGACAGGGGGTTTTACAGACGTGCTTCTCTCTCGTGGGGCGCGTAAAGTATACGCTGTTGATGTTGGATACGGACAGTTGGCATGGAAATTGCGCAATGATTCCAGAGTTATTGTTATGGAACGCACCAACGCTCGATATTTAGAGACAAAAGACTTTGAAGAGCCATTAGATATCATTACTATAGACGCTTCTTTTATTTCTTTAAAACTGCTTTTGCCTGTTGTAGAGAAACTTTTAGCAAAAGAAGGAAGTATAATATGTTTAGTGAAACCACAGTTTGAAGCAGGTAAAGAGCGCCTTGGTAAAGGTGGAATTGTGCGAAAAGCAGAAATACATCAGGAGATACTTGAGGAAGTTGCAGCTTTTATTGAGACAGAAACACAGCTTTATCTTATTGACGCAACATGGTCTTCTATAAAAGGACCTAAAGGGAATATAGAATTTTTGTTCTATCTCAGAAAAACAAGAGAAAATAATAGAGATATTAACTTTGAAAGTCTTGTAACAGAAAGCCATCACATTTTAAACGAATAAAAGGAAAGGTATAGAAAGGGAAGGGACACCATATGGATAAGAAAATAGGTATGCTCGTCAACACCCAAAAAAAAGGTGCCCTTGACATGGCCAGAAAACTCCTTAAATGGGGGAAAAAAAATGGCGTGACTTTTCTTTTTCCCCCTCACGAAGGCTCTATTCTTGGGGTGGAAGCCACACCTGACAACGAATGGAAAAGTAGTATTACTATGGCCGTTGTTATCGGTGGTGATGGCACCTTTTTGCGTGCAAGCAGATATGTCTTAAATCACTCTATTGCCCTATATGGCATTAACCTTGGGCATCTTGGTTTTTTAGCTTCTGGGAAACCTGAAGAAGCAGAATCAGACCTTGAACAAATTTTTCGGGGAGATTATTCCCTTCAGCAACATCGGATTCTTGAAGGAATTATATGGAGAGAAGGGCGGCGTAAGCATACCCTTTATGCGCTTAATGACCTCGTTCTGACAAAAGGAGCCTTCGCTCGAGTCATTTCAATAGAGATCCGTATTGGCAACCATTACTTTAACATGTTACCTGCAGATGGAGTTATAGTTTCCACACCAACAGGATCTACTGCATATGCACTCTCAGCTGGAGGTCCTATTGTTCCGCCTCATGTTCCTTGTATGGTATTAGCTCCTATCTGCGCACACACTCTCTATGCCCGTCCTGTAATCGTGGGGGAAAACGACATCATAAATCTCATCCCCAAGGGGAGTCACCGAGATCTGATGTTGACCCAAGATGGACAATTAGGATATGAAATATTACCTGGAGATCGTATTGAACTTTCTCTCTCAAAAGATAAATTCGTTAATGTTATAGTCTTGCCTCAAAGAACATACTTTGACCTTCTTCACGAAAAACTACAGTGGGGACAGGGAATAGTACGAAATGAAGACAAGGAGTGAGTTTGGTGCTCGAAGAGCTTTCGTTACGAAATATAGGGGGGCTTGAAACTGCCCGTTTACGTTTAACTGGCCGTTTTATTGCGATTACTGGCGAAAGCGGTGCTGGGAAAAGCAGCATAGTACGAGGGCTAGAGTTTGCCAGCGGGAAACGAGCACAAACTGAACTAATCAGGGCAGGAGAAGAAGAAGCAGAAGTTCAGGCATTGTTCATTTGTTCTGATTCTCTCTCTTTTCCAGAAGAAGTTGTTCCGGAAGAGGGGAATTTATTTATAAAGCGAGTTTTTTCTCGCAATGGGCGGGGAAAAACATATATCCAGGGGAAGCTATATCCTCTCTCTTTTTTTAATAGTATTACAGGGCCTCTTTTGCGTATACAAAGTCAATTCGCACAACTTGAACTTCTTGATTCAGAAAGGCAGAGAGATATTCTTGACAGCTGTGGGGGAGAAGGGATCGCCACTATTAAATGCAATTTACAATCTCTTTTTTCTCTGGCCGTATCTAAAGAAAAAGAACTTAGAAATATCGAAAGAAAACAAAAAGATATTATCAACCGCTATCAAAATGCAGATAAGATTCTTCAGGTCTTCAAAAATCTCGCACCAGAATCCCAAAGTGAAGAACTTTGGGAAAATCGTCTTGAAGAAATTTCTAAAAGCATTGAAGAACGCTCTAAGTTAGAACAAATTCTTGCCCGTGTAACAGGGGGAAAAACAGGTGAGGGGTTAGCAGACGCCATCGAAACATTATGTTTGGACTTAGCTCAAATCATATCTACTGAAAGTCAAGATGGACGCGCCTATCAAGATCTTGGAAATGACGCCCTTATTTACTTACAAAAACTTTCACAAAAATTGGCAGATCATCTTTCCAAATTGCCGCTGGAAGATCTTATTGACGAACGTGAAAAAATAGAAAATAAGCTGGGTACGTTACGTAAGTTGAAAAGGATCGCACAAGTAACAACCCTTGAAGAACTTATCATATATTGTAAAGAAGCCGATGCTAATCTTACATGGCTGAAAGCAAGTTATGCAGACTATGAAAAAGTTGCACAAGAAGCAAAAACGTTGAGAAAAGAAGCAAGCAGATTGGCATTGGAATTACGTAAAAAGAGAGAATTGACAGCTTCTCAGCTCGAAAAAACAGTTAATGCATCACTTAAAGAGATGGCTATGGAAGATATTTCATTTTCTATAAAACTAACTGATCTTGGAAAAATGAAAAGCTCCGGCGCCGATGATGTTTCCTTTCTTATGGCAAGTGGGACAATGCCCCCAGCACCAGTTATGAAAATTGCATCAGGTGGAGAATTAAGTAGATTGCTTCTAGCATTGCAACTTGCACTTCCTGAAGACCAGCTACCGGAAACTCTTGTTTTTGATGAGGTTGAGGCTGGACTGGGAGGAAAGGCAGCAGTACTAGCAGGATATCAGCTCAAAGAACTCTCATGTAAGTGCCGAGTAATTCTTATTACTCATGAAGCTACTATAGCTGCACTAGCTGATCAACATTTTG